>JACPEH010000026.1 GCA_016183655.1 Rhodocyclales bacterium | reverse complement strand
TCGCGCTTGATCAGCGTCGGGATTTCCGAGAAGTAGTTCGGGATGAAGTCGATCCAGCCCTCCTGGCCGCCCGGGCGCGAGGCGCCGCCGTAGAAGTAGGCGGTGTGGCGGACGTGCTCGGCGGTCTCCGGGTCGAAGTAGCCGTACTTGCGCAGCGGCAGGATCTGCACCACCTCGACGTTGCGGAAGTCCCGGCGCTGCTCGGAGAGCGCGGTGAGCAGCGTCGGCGGCTCGCCGACGCCGGTCGGGACGACGATGGTGTCGCCGTCGCGGACGGGATGCAGCGCGTCGGCGGCCGACATCCGTTTCTGCTGGTAGGTGGCATGGACTGACATCATCGACTCCTGTTCTTTACGCGGTCGCCGCCTCGGCCAGCGACAGTTCCTTCTTCATCTGGTCGCGGATGAGGAATTTCTGGATCTTCCCGGTCACCGTCATCGGGAAGGCGTCGACAAAACGGATGTAGCGCGGGATCTTGTAGTGCGCGATCTGCCCCTGGCAGAAGGCACGCAGCGCCTCCTCGGTGAGCTTGCCCGGTTCGCGCGGGATGATCCAGGCACACAGCTCCTCGCCGTACTTCACATCAGGCACGCCGACCACCTGCACGTCGAGGACCAGCGGGTGGCGGTAGAGGAATTCCTCGATCTCGCGCGGATAGACGTTCTCGCCGCCGCGAATGACCATGTCCTTGATGCGGCCGACGATGTTGCAGTAACCGGCCCCGTCGATCGTCGCCAGGTCGCCGGTGTGCATCCAGCCGGCGGCGTCGATCGCCTCGCGCGTCTTCGCCTCGTCGTCCCAGTAGCCGAGCATCACCGAGTAGCCGCGGGTGCACAGCTCGCCGGGCATGCCGCGCGGCACGATGCGGCCTTCGGCATCGACGATCTTCACCTCGCAGTGCGGCTGCACGCGGCCGACCGTGGACACGCGGCGCTCGACCGGATCGTCGACGCCGCTCTGGAAACTCACCGGCGAGGTCTCAGTCATGCCGTAGGCGATGGTCACCTCGCGCATGTGCATCTCGCCGATCACCCGCTTCATCACCTCGATCGGGCACGGGCTGCCGGCCATGATGCCGGTGCGCAGCGCGCCGAGGTCGGCGCCGGCAAAGGCCGGATGGTCGAGGACGGCGATGAACATCGTCGGCACGCCGTACATCGCCGTGCAGCGTTCGGCGACCAGCGTCTCGATCACCGCCTGCGGCTCGAAGGCCTCGGCCGGATAGACCATGGTCGCGCCGTGCGTCAGGCAGCCGAGGTTGCCCATCACCATGCCGAAGCAGTGGTAGAGCGGCACCGGGATGCACAGCCGGTCCTCGGGCCCAAGCCGGATCGCCTCGCCGACGAAAAAGCCGTTGTTCAGGATGTTGTGGTGCGACAGCGTCGCCCCTTTCGGATGGCCGGTGGTGCCGGAGGTGAACTGGATGTTGATCGGCTCGTCGAACTGCAACGTTGCGCCCACTTCCGCCAGCGCCGCCAGTTCGGCCGGCGTCGGCGGCGCCAGCAGCGCGTCGAAGTTGAGCATGCCCGGCGTCTTCGCGGCGCCGAGGCGGACGACGATCTCCAGCATCGGCAGCGCCGCCGCGCGCAGCAAGGCGGGCCGGGCCGCCGCCAGCTCCGGCACGACGTCGGCGAGCATCGCCAGGTAGTCGCTCGACTTGAACGCCGGCGACAGAATCAGCGCCCGGCAGCCGACCTTCTTCAGCGCGTATTCGAGCTCAGCGCGGCGGTAGGCGGGGTTGATGTTCACCAGCACCAGCCCGGTCTTGGCCGTGGCGAACTGGGTCAGCGCCCACTCCAGATTGTTCTGCGACCAGAGGCCGATGCGCTCGCCCGGCTGCAGGCCGAGCCGGCGCAGGCCGCAGGCCAGCGCATCGACCTTGGCGCGCAGTTCGGCGTAGGTCAGGCGGACGTTCTGGTGGCGCACCACCAGCGCCTCGCGTTCGGCGTGCCGGGCGCAGGCCGCGTCGAAGAACTGGCCGATGGTCTGGCCGATCAGCGCCTGCCCGGAGGCGCCATGCACATAGCTGGGAATCGTCATCGAAACATCTCCTCGCCCGGCCGGCACACCGCCGGTCGCGGGCAAAAACGAATGAAGGATCAGACGGCGATGAGCACCGATTTCTGCTCCAGGAAACCGTCGAGCGCGGCGCGCCCCATCTCGCGGCCGAAGCCGGACTGCTTGTAGCCGCCGAAGGGCAGCGCCGGATCGAGCATGTTGTGGCAATTGACCCAGACGGTACCGGCATGAATCTTCGGGATCAGGCGGTGCACCCGCGCCAGGTCGTTCGACCAGATGCTGGCGCCCAGCCCGTAGGGCGTGTCGTTGGCCCAGGCGGCGACCTGGTCGAGGTCGTCGTAGGGCATGGCGACGACGACCGGCCCGAAGATCTCCTCCTGCACCACGCGCGCCTTCTGGTCGACGCCGGCGATCACCGTCGGCTGCACGAAATAGCCGATATCGGCAGCGCGCTTGCCGCCGGCGACGATCTCGCCGCCCTGCTGGCGGCCGATGTCGATGTAGCCGCAGACGCGCTCCATCTGCTCCTGCGACACCAGCGGCCCGAGCTGGTTGGCCGGATCGAGGCCGTGGCCGATCGTCAGCGCGTTGGCGTGGTCGGCGAGATCGGCGACCACGCGGTCAAAAATCTTCCTGTGCGCATAGAGGCGCGAACCGGCGCAGCAAACCTGCCCCTGGTTGAAATAGATGGCCTGCGCGGCGCCAGCGGCGGCAACGCCCGGATCGCAGTCTTCGAGCACGATCACCGGCGACTTGCCGCCCAGCTCCAGCGTGACGCGGGTCATGTTGTCCATCGCCGCCTTGCCGATCAGCTTGCCGATGTCGGTCGAGCCGGTGAAGGTCAGCTTGTTCACGCCGGGGTGCCGCGTCAGCGGCGCGCCGACCGAGGGGCCGTCGCCGGTGACCACGTTCACCACGCCGTCGGGGAAGCCGGCTTCCTGGATCAGGCGGGCGAGATAGAGCGCCGAGAGCGGCGTCTGCTCGGCCGGCTTCAGCACCACCGTGCAGCCGGTGGCCAGCGCCGGCGCGATCTTCCAGGCGGCCAGCAGCAGCGGGAAGTTCCAGGCGACGATGGCGCCGACGACGCCGACCGGCTCGCGGCGCGTGTAGCCGACGAACTCGGCCTGGGGCGCGAAGGGGATCGAAACGTCGAGCGTGCTGCCCTCGATCTTCGTCGCCCAGCCGGCCATGTAGCGGAAGTAGCTGGCGGCCAGCGCCACGTCGACGGCCTCGGCGACCGCCGCCGGCTTGCCGTTGTCGAGCGACTCGATCTCGGCCAGCGTGCGCGCGTGCGCCTCGACCAGATCGGCCAGCCGCAGCAGCAGGCGCTGCCGCTGGTCCGGCTTCATCTTCGCCCAGGCCGGCGACACGAAGGCCCGCCGCGCCGCCTGCACCGCGGCATCGACGTCGGCCGCGCTGCCGGCCGGCACCGTCGCCAGCACCGTTTCGGTGGCCGGGTTGAGCACGGCGAGCGTCTCGCCGCTGCTGCCGTCCACCCACCGGCCGTCGATCAGCATGCGGTGGTGGTGCGTGGAGAGGAACTCGCGGGTACACGGGGTGACGCTGACAGTTTCGTTCGGGATCATCTCTTCTTTCCTCGTTACGGTTCGACCTTGCGTTCAGGGAACGGAGTGCGGCGGCTGCCGGAGCACGGCGACGGCGGGGCCGGCGATCGCCTGACGGCAACGACACTTCGCGGGGTGAGGGCGATTCTTGCGCGCGGCGCGCGGGGGGCGTTATCCGAAATCGGAAAAGGGAGCGGGAAAAAGGCAAGGGACAGAGAAAACGCCGCAGGCGAGAAGCCGATGGCGAAGTAACATAAACTTGATCGCAAAGCCGGGCTAAGCTAATCTTTATGTTATGTCGAAATCCTCCATCGCCCTTTCGTCGGTGCCTCCCGAGGCAAGCGCCTCGCTGCAGACGCTGGGCGAACACCTAGCGCTGGCCCGCCTGCGCCGCCAGGAGTCGCAGAAACAATGGGCGGCCCGTCTGGGCGTGTCGGTGCCGACGCTGATCCGCCTGGAGAAAGGAGATCCGACCGTGAGCATGGGGGTGTACGCCACCGCCCTGTGGCTGCTCGGACTATCGGGCGGCCTCGCCGAACTCGCCGACCCGGCCAAGGACATGCGCGCGCTGGAGTCCGATGTCCGGCAAGCCAGCCGGCTGCGCGCCGCACGGGCACGGGCTTCCGCAACGGCGCGGCGCGCCGGGAAGAAGGGGGGCTAAGCGTGCACGCCGCGCCTCCGGACACCCTCTACCTCTGGTATCTCGGCGACCCCGGCGCCCCGTCCCTGGTCGGCGAACTCAACCTCGTCATGAACCGGCGCGGCGTTTCGCTCAAGTACGCCGACGCCTGGCTCAAGGCCGGCTTCCCCTTGAGCGAAGATCTGCCGCTCATCGATGTCGAGCACCTTCCCCGGGAAAAGGACACGGCCGCCGGTGCGGTCGATGACGCCCGGCCCGACCGCTGGGGGGAACGCATCATTCGCCTGCTCGATCGCCCGCCCCGGCTGTCGCTGCTGGAGTACCTCTATTACGCCGGCGACGACCGCTTTGGCGCGCTCGGCGTGTCGATTTCAAGGGATGCCTACCTTCCCCGCGAGATCGGCCCGCTGCCGACCCTCGCCGAGGTCGATGCCGTCCACGAGGTCGTGCGCCGGGTGTTGGCCGGGGAGCCGGTCGATGCGCGCCAGAAGCGCCTGATCGTTCCCGGCGTCACGATGGGGGGCGCGCGCCCGAAGGCGCTGCTTCAGCTCGACGGCGAGGAATGGGTGCTCAAGTTCGCCGAGCAGGACCGCCCCGCCGAACCGCTGATCGAGCACGCCGCGATGACGCTCGCGGCCGGCGCCGGCATCAAGGTCGCCGAGACACGCCCGATCCCGTTCACGAACGGAGTGGCCCTGGCCATCCGCCGCTTCGACCGGGCGGCGGGACGGCGCCTGCATGCGCTTTCCGCCAACGTCGCCCTGCAAGCCGCCGGCGCCGAGCGCTCCTATCCCAACCTGGCACTGCTGCTGCGCCGGCGCGGCCCGGTCGAACTGCACCGGGAGCAGATGCGGGAGCTGTTCCGGCGCCTGATGTTCAACATCCTCATCGACAACACCGACGACCACGAGAAGAACCATGTGCTCCTCGTCCGCGAGGATCAGCAATACGTTCTGGCGCCGGCCTTCGATGTCCTGCCCATCGGGCATTCCCTGGGCTACCAGTCGATGGCGGTGGGCGCGCGAGGCGCCGAATCGACCATCGAGAACGCGCTCTCCGCCGCGACGCAGTACTGGCTCTCGCCGCGAGACGCCCTGGCGGAAGCACGCCAGGTCGCCCGGATCGTGGATGGCTGGCAGCCCCACTTCGCGGCCAATGGAATATCCGAAGCGAGCATCGAAGAACTCGCCCGGCACATCGACCGTCCCTTCCTGCTGGAGCAGCGGCTGGCCTTGGTATAGCGGGGCGGGGTGGAAACGGGACGCGCTGCGTATGGCAAGCGCTTGCTGCCGCAATTGGGACAGGCTCTGGGGCAGGAATTCGGCAAGGGTTTCGACGAGCGCAACCAGCGTCACATGCGGGCGTTTTTTCAGTGCTTCCCGATTTGGAACGCAGTGCGTTCCGAATTGAGCTGGACCCATTACCGCGTGCTGACCCGGGTGGAGAGCGAGGAGGCGCGCCTGTGGTACATGCAGGAAGCAGCCGCGCAGAACTGGAGTTCGCGGGCGCTGGAAAGGCAGATTGGCTCGCTGTATTACGAACGCTTGCTGTTGAGTCAGGACAAGGCTGCCGTGGCCGCCGAGGCCCGTGACAACCTGGCAACGCTGGAGCTGGGCAAGTGTCCGCGACGCAGTATTGGCTCTCGCCGCGAGACGCCCTGGCGGAAGCACGCCAGGTCGCCCGGATCGTGGATAACTGGCAGCCCCACTTCGCGGCCAATGGAATATCCGAAGCGAGCATCGAAAAACTCGCCCGGCACATCGACCGCCCCTTCCTGCAGGAGCAGCGTTTGGCCTTGATATTGCGGGGCTCGTAGTGGCAGGGCGGGACGGGGTGGCGCACTGGTCTGTGCCCGACGGGATATCAGCCAAAGCCGTCGTTGGGGAGAGCAGGGTGCTATGTCGGCAGTTTGGTGCATTTCTGACGGTAGAAATGCCAAGCAACAATTGTCGGCTCCCAACACCGACGAGTTTGCACTCCTGTCCCAAGGAGGATGTTGCTAAGCCCCTCAAGACCGCAGTATGTCGCTACGAAAAGTCCCCGGCCAGATAGGGAATGAGTGGTGGATTATCGGAGTCGCCGTTAACAAGGTGACGACTGCTAATCGGCAGTTCGATATCGTCAGGTACGGCATTAAATTCGTTGTCGATGATGACAAACTGTGTTTCCACCAACTCCCCTGCGGCAAGTTCATAGATCAATCGGAAGAAGGCCGCAATCACCTCGGGGTTCTCGACCGAACTGACGTTCTTGGTCGGCGTATCAATGATGAGCACGGGCGGCAACTTAGCGTCACCCGCTCGTGCGCAGACTCGATGCAAAGCCAGCGCGTAGCAGGTCTTGAACAGCGCCTTCATTCCGCCGCTTCCAGCGTTGTCAAAAGAAAGCACCACAAGGGCTTCATCCGCTCCCAGAGGTATACGTGGATAGAAGGTTGCGGGGTCAATCTCCACGCGATAGTTGGCTCTGACGTCCGGGAACTTGGTTCTCACTAAGCAATCAAGGAAGAGTTCTCCCAGTAGTTCGACGTTCTTTCGATCGTTAAAAGCCGACTTCTTGGCGGTCTCGATCTTGGTCCGTAATTCGGCCTCGTCAGTTTTCAATGCCTCCGCCTGCGTCTGCTGCTCTTGAAGCACGTCTGGCAACTTTCGATATTTCAGCATCGCATCAAGCCGCTGCTCCAACGTGGCTACAGTGCGCTCGTGCTGCAATGCCTGCGACAGGAAGGCTGAGTCGTACTCCTTCAGCCTAACTTCCAGCGAATGGTCCGCTGCCCTGCGCTCCGCCGCAACTTCGGCAGCACGAAGTTGAATGGCTCGCCGTTGTTTAAGCAGCCGCACCAAGGTTTCCTTAAGCTCTACTTGACGTGCGCGCAGGTCCTCGTTGACCACAGTTTCGCCGAGTGCCCCCACTGCATTGGTGATGTGCTCAGGCTGTCCACAAACTGAACAAAGCCCTGCCTCGCGGGCTGGAAGAGCTTGGGTACATCGTGGGCACGACGAGAAGTCCACACCCCCAAGGACCATCCGTGCGGAGGCCGTTCTCTGGAAGCGAACTGATAGCATCTGCAGCTCGTTTGTGTGACGTTCAAGCTCCGCAATGCGGAGATCGATGTCCGAAGACGCCTGCTCGAGCGCAATTTGTTCTTGGGCAAGGCGCCGCGCGTGTTCTCGAAGCTCCTCCGCAGCATGAGGCGTCGGCGCACGTTGTTGCCTTGCAGCCTGCGCAGCTGCACGTGCACGGTCGATTTCAGCCTTAGTCAATTCAATCTTGGCGTCATAGGCGTTAATATCGTCCAGACCAGCATCTATCAGCGCCTTTGCGAGGGCTTGAGCACCGGACAGCAGCCCTAGGCGTTGCTCACGGACTTCCTGAAGGTGCGATTCCAATTCAGCAACCTGTTCCGTGCGATAGCCGAGGACATATCGCAAAGCATCGACACTCTTGGCACGGATTGGGTAGTTGTCCGAGTCCAGACGAAAGAAGACGTTGTCCATCCCCTCCTGGTCGAGATAGCAAAAGCGAAACAGGTCTCGGAAACTCAAACGTTCGAGCCGCTCGTCGGGGGTTCCCTTACGGCGACGCACGTAGGGCGGTTCCTCTTTCGCGAGGTAGAAAAGCAGGTCCGACAAGACCACAACGCCCAAGTTAGGCAGAACTTCATTGGTCCCCGTTCTTGCAGGGATGAGCACTTGTAGGGTCTCATCCCCCTCCCGCCAAGCCGCCACGACCTGACCTGAATCCTTGTCTCGATGCAACGTCACCGGTACGTCATTGACCGACATTTCTAAGGATGCTGAGACCATTTCAGCCTGCAAAGCAGGCGTCCAGTTATAGCTGCCACCAAGGCAATAATCGATTAACCGCCCAATGCTCGATTTTCCAGACCCAATGGGGCCGAAGAAGTAAACGACACCTGGCAGGTCGATTCGCTCAGTCGACCTACGGAGCGACAGATGGAGTCTTTTGAGGGCTAGTTTCATATGGCGATTTCCTCTCCCCACTTCATGTCGGTCAGTTCGGGGAATGTGGCGTAGACAAAGTTCTTCAAGTCAGACCCGCTTCGATTGCCAAAGCTCTTTGCCACAAGCTTCGCCCGAGTAGCGAGATCCTCCAGCGGCTCTTGGTCCGCAAGTACAGTCGCCGTGGCTTGGCCCTCCTGCGTAGGCCAGAGCCGAACCGTCTTGCCCTTGACTTCAACGGCCACCAGCCCACGGGCCGCCATCAGGGCGACCCATCGGCGATACCGATGGTCCCAAGGTCCGTATCGAAACCGAACCATTTTGCTTTCGATGGTCGTCCGCTCAAATTCGGCTATCGCCGCCCTGCTTGGGTCCTTCCCCGCAGACTTCAACGCGCGCTCAAGGCAATTGGGATAGCGCAGCAGAAAGTCTAGCTTTGCGAGCTTCGTGAGCCCCTCGATAGGCCGGCCTTTGTCACCCGCGTGCGCAGCCATCAGCAGCAACAGCCTTGCCATGTGCAGGTTGTCATCTCGCTCGGTCGCCGCGAGCGCGCGTGCAAGTTCAAGCGCCATTTTGGGACTCCTCTTCGAGCGGAGTGCCCCACGCGAACTTGCATTCGCCCGAAAGCATCCCGGCGATTCCCATGAGCGTGTCCTTCGGCTCCTGACACACACGCTCCGGCTCATCTTTTGCCAGACTGTCCATCCGCTGCAGGATTTGCTTATAAATCGCAAGGCCTCGGGTCTTTTCATCGGCATGATCAAAGGCCACAGCTTCGATGTCTTTGCACTCGATTAGTACGGTACTGACGAGTTGGTTCGCAATATCGTCAAAGCCATCGGGCTCCAGCAACGCCCGCTCCATCAAACGCTGGTCAGCCGAGTCCATGCGCATGCGCAGTGGCTCGAACTGACTGCCGAGGTAAGCATTGCGCATCTTCCGGTTGAGCACTTCTGCCCGACCACTGGTAGAACCAAAGTCTATGCCCGCTCCGCTGTTGACAAACCTGAAGGTTGGCTGCCGAACCCGGGCGATCAATTCAGCTGCCGACTCCGGGGTTATGCATTTCCCTCGAATTACAGTTTCGGGGCGACCGTTCGTTGCGAGATACGCGACCGCACCATCTATCCCATCGACTTGCAATCTGCAGGCGGCTTGAACAAGACCTATCAACTCGTCCCTGAGGCGGCAGCATAAAACCGTTGTCAGCCCAGCGCAGCTAGGTAGTTGCGGAACAATAGATGCCGCAAAAGTGTCGTCATAGCCGCGAAGTACCGGACCCAATGCGAACGAAAGTTTGCGCAGAACTTGGAAAAGTGCTGCTGCATCACCGCCGGTCTTGCTGACAAGTCCGGCGAATGCCATCTTGTATGGATCTTCCAGCTCTGAATGTGTCGAGGCCCGGGAGCAGCATTGAATAAGGCGGACGGGGCTCGCTGCAAGTGAGTCCGTCCTCTTTGTGGTTACAGCTGGTACGTAGGGAGCCGCATTCGAAATGAACTCGTAGCCGTCGATGGCTGCGCCATGCATCTTCTCGAACACGCAGAACCGTGCGAGAGAGTCAACCAGGGCATTGTCACTCCAGCGCCATTGCGCGTTCTCGCGGCTATCTGTTTTGACCTGGACTGCGACGTAGCGGCCGGCTGGCAACTCCAGCAGGTAGTCCTCGTGATGCTCGCACCACAACGCTCGAATTGCACGTTTGCCGGTCAAGCTCTGCGCGAGTAGCCACACGCCGATGGCCCATTGATAACGAAACCGCTCCTGGGTTTCGTCTCCTCGGTCCGTGGGAGCTGTTGCAAGTCCATCGACCTGTTCTGGTAGCCCGAGCGGCACGGGTTCATTTTTTTTGAGTCCCATCTGCAATCATCCCTGGATTGACGTTACAGCCGGAGGGGCCGTTCAGGGGAGTGTTGCACGAGGTGCAAATGTCATGCAACTGGAGCGCCAGTAAGCGGCCTGCTGTTGCGCACAACGGCTATACAAACATCTCTTAACCGCCACTCAGCGGCCTTTCTTTCACTATCAGGTGTATGACCGCTTTAGCCGATCACCAGAAATTCAATCGTCGACTTACCCAATCAGACTCACCTACATACGAACACAGACCACGCCCGATAACCGCCCCCCCACGCCCGCGCCGCTCGAATCAGGCTCCCACCCCCTCCCCCGCCTTCTCCCCGACCGCCTCCGGCCACCTCACCTCCGGGTAGTAGCACATGAAGCCGCTGCGGCAGTGCGGCAGCGTGTTGCGCACACCGACGGCGGTTTCGCGCACGGCCATTTCCGTGGCGCCGGCGGCGGCCTTGTCGAGCACGCGGCGGACCATTTCGACGCTCTTGATCTTGCGTTCGGTGGCGCCCTCGCGGCCGGCGATCTTGACCGAGGCGAGGCCGGCGGCGGCGAAGCGGGAGATGGCGCAGAGGCCGCAGGGGCCGTAGGGGAAGCCCTCGTCGGTGGTCGAGAAGCCGCAGCCGAAGCGGTACCACAGCCAGCGCTTGTAGTCCTCGTCGTGCTGGTGCAGGCGACGGGCGACGCGCGGCGGCACGGCGCGGCCGCCGGCGCCGGTGTAGTCGAAGCGGTAGCTGTCGACGCAGATCGGGCCGCCGAGCTTGGACGGCAGGTGCACCGTGTGGCAGACGCCTTCCTCGAAAACGCAGCCGTCGTTGAGGACGAAGGCTTCGAGCTCGACGTCGGGCACCGCGCGCGCCATCGCCTCGACTTCGGCGATGGTGACGTCGCGCGGCAGGATCACGCGGCGCACGCCGAGGTCGCGGTAGAAGCCGACGGCGGCGCTGTTGCGGCAACTGGCCACCGAGCTGACGTGGATCGCCAGTTCCGGCACCTGTTCGCGCAGCGCGACGATCAGCGTCATGTCGGCGACGATGGCGGCATCGCCGCCGCTGGCCGCGAAGCCCCTGGCCAGTTCGACCAGGGCACCGGTCTGGCCGCCGCCGTAGTGCTGCGCGTTGAGCACGAGGAACAGTTTCGCGCCGCCGGCATGCGCCAGCGCGATCGCCTTCTCCAGTTCCTTGAGGCCGGGCAGGTTGCCGAAGTAGCGCCGGTTCACCGCGCCGGTGTTGAACTGCGCCACCCACGACGGCGGCACGACGCCGCAATAGAGCTCGTGGGCGCCGGCGGCGATGAGCGCTTCGATCTCGTCGATGTGGCTGATGGGAGCGGAGATGTGCATGTCAGACCTCCGAGAGGACGAGGCGGGAGACCAGCCGGCGGTCGACCGCCGCGCGGACCACCGCGCGCATCGCCGCGTCGTGGCGGTAGAACATCGTCGTGCCGCGGCTGTAGGTGCGCAGCCCGGCACCGCGCGGCGCCCCGCCCTCCGGCTCGGCTTCGAGCAGGCCGAGGCATTCGTGGCGGCAGGGGCGGCCGGGCGCGAACTTCTCCGCCAGCGGCTGGCGCAGCGAGCCAACCTTGCAGATGCGGCCCTTGGCGATGTAGGCGTAAGGCGCCCAGACGGTGACGCCGAGGCCGTCGACGGCGAAGACCTCCGGTGTCGCGAAAGGCGGCACATCAAGCTCGACGCGCGCGATGCCGAGGCGGCCGAGCAGCGCGGCGTGGCCGGCGGCGGCGTAGTTGCTCGGGTAGACCTTCATCCACTGGGCGCCGGGCAGGCGCGGGTCCTTGATCATCTTCGAGAGCTGGCGGCCGGCGACCGGCGTCAGCTGCGGCGCATGGGCGCGCAGCCAGGCCGCCATGCCCCAGTCGTTGACCACCACTTCGCTGCCCGCCGGCAGCAGCGGCGCCGCCTCGGCCAGGCGGGCGACGACGGCATCGCAGGCGATCGGCGTCGCCAGCACCAGGCGCAGGCTGCAGCGCTCGGCGAGGCGCACCGCCGCCGTCAGCGCCGCATCGTCCGGGAACAGGTGCTCGCAGTATTCGCTGCCGAAATAGAGATGGCTGAGCCGCGCGTCGGCGGGCAGCAGCTCGCCGAGCTCGGGGTCGCCCAGAAAGTCGAGCAGCGCCACGCGCGTCGGCGCCGTATTCACCGAATTCGCCGCATTCGCCACATGCCCGGCCAGCGCCGCCAGACGGCGCGGATCGACGATCGACAAACCGATTTCCAGGGGCATCGCATTCATGCCGCACTTTCCTCCTGATGGCGCTCGCGGCCGATAAATGAGGCGCCGGCGCGCAGCAGCGAACGGAATGCCGGCGCCGACAGCGCGCCGGCGGCTTCGAAACGGGCAGCGGCGAGGCCGCTGATGCGCGCCGCGGCGAAGCTGGCGCCGCCCGCCCGGCCCGGTGACTCGCCCTGCGGGGAAGCGCCGACCAGCGCCAGGCCGTTGATCAGCGACCATTCGCCGTCGCCGCAGCGGGCATCGCCGCTGACGGCGAGCACGCCCGGATAGCTTGCCGGGTAGATCGGGCCGCCGCGCGCCGGCGCCGAAGCCACCAGCAGCACGCCGGCGGCTTGCGCCGCGGCGCAGGCGAGGCCCAGCGCCAGGCGGTCGTCGTGCAGGCCAAGGCTGAGGTTGACGACCTGCGCGCCCTGCGCCACCGCCCAGTGCAGCGCCGCGGCGACGGCGGCGGCCGACACCGGGCGCCCGGCGACGAAGACCTGCGCGTTGATCAGTTCGGCCGACGGTGCCGCCGCCAGCACCAGCCCGGCGACCTGCGTGCCGTGGCCGAGCGGATCGGCGACCGCCGCCTGCCGGCGGACGACGCCGAAGGCATCCTCGACGAAGCCGGCGCCGGCCCGCAGGCGCCCGCCCAGGGCCGCCGCCAGCGCCGGCGAGAGGCCGCTGTCGATGAGGGCGACCTTAACCGGCATCGGCAACCGCCGGCGGCTGGATCGGCACGAAACGGCCGCGATCGAGGCAATAGCAGGCATCGGCTTTGCCCGCGGCGAGCGGGTGATGGGTGATCAGGATGCGCGTGCAGTGGCCGAAGCGCCGGTCGACGGTCGCCAGCAGGCGGCGCTCCATGGCGTGGTCGACGGCACTGATCGTCTCGTCGAGGACGAGCACGGCCGGGCGCTGCAGCAGCGCGCGCGCCAGCGCCAGGCGCATGCGCTGGCCGCGCGAGAGCGCCGCGCTGGCGGCGCCGACGGCGGTCGCCAGGTCGACTTCAGCGGGGAGCAGGCCGGCGTCGCGCAAGGCGGCGCGCAGTTCGTCGTCGCTCGCCTGCGGGGCGACGAGGCGCAGGTTGTCGGCGACCGTGCCGGGGAAGAACAGCGGCTCCTGGTCGACCACCGCGACATGCCGCCGCAGCTCGGCCAGCGCCACGGTGGAGAGGTCGACGCCGTCGACGCGCAGCGTGCCGGCGTCCGGCTGCAGGTGGCCGAGCAGCAGGTCGGCGAGCGTGGACTTGCCGCCGCCGGACGTGCCGACGATCACCGTCTTGCTCCCCGCCGGCAGGTGCAGGTCGGCCTCCTGCAGAACGACGCGCGCGTCGTCGTGGGAAAAACGCACGCCTTCGAGGCGGATCTCGCCGCGCACCGGCGTCGGCAGATGGCCGCCTTCGCCTTTGCCATGCTCCGCCGCGCCGCCCGCGCCCAGCACCTCGGCCAGGCGGGCCAGGCTGACGCGGGTGCGCTGCCAGCCGGAGAGCACGCCGAGCAGCGTCTGCACCGGTGCCCCGGCGCGTGCCGCGTAGATGACGAAGGCGAGCAGCACGCCGACGCTGATCTGCTGCGTTGCCAGCAGATAGCCGCCGACGCCGAAGACCAGCGCCGTGCCGCAGAGGCCGGCGACCCGCTGCGTCGCGCTGAGCACGAAGCCGCTCTGCTGCACCGCGCGCAGCGCGGCGTAGTAGGCGCCGTGGCGGGTCTTCAGGCCGTCCAGCCGGGCGGCTTCGTTGTTGCTCGACTGGATCAGCTTGACGTTGCGCAGCGAGTCGAGGAAGTAGCCGGAGAGCAGCGTCGCCTGGCGGCGCACTTCGCCGGTGTCGCCCTCGATGCGGCGGCGGTGGCGCAGCGTCAGCGCCAGCTGCACCGGCACCGTGACCAGTGCGACCAGCGCCAGCGCCGGGCTGAGCAGGCTGAGCAGGACGACGAGCGCGACCAGGTTGAAGAGGCCGTTGGCCACCGCCAGCGGCCCGTCGACGGCGAAGCGCTGGACCTCGGCGAGGTCGCCGTCGAAGCGGGCGACGAGGTCGCCGTAGCCGACGCGGGCGTAATAGCCCGGCGACAGCCGCTGCAGGTGGGCGAAGACGCGCTCGCGCAGGCCGAACAGCACCTGCGACGAAAGCGCCAGGTAGTCGAAGCGGGTGCCAGCCTCCAGCGCCAGGCCGACGAGCGGCATCAGCAGCATCAGCAGGCAGGTGCCGGCGAGCACGCGCAGGTCGCCGGCGAGCGCGCCGTCGTCGACCAGCACCTTGGCCAGCCACGGCTGCGCCAGCGCGAGCAGGCTGGACAGACAGGAGAGCAGCGCGATGCGCGCCAGCAACACGCGCCGGCCAGCGATGAGCGGCGCCACCCAGCGCAGCAGACCGGCCAGGGTTGCCGGCGGCGCACCGGCCGGCGCGATGGCGAGAGGGATCGTCGTTGCCGTCATTTTCGCGACCTCACCCCGGCACTTGCCGCCGCGCCTAGCGGCGCACCATGCGCATCGACGCCAGCGACTGGTCGGCGCCGCCGGGCATCGCGATCTCGCCGATCCTGGCCAGCGTCGCCGTGTCGTAGACGGCGATCTTGTCGAGCGCGCCGCCGACATACAGTTCCTTGCCGTCCGACGAGATGTTGATCGCGTAGTAGGTCTGGTCGAGATCGAGGCGCTGCGTCAGCTTTTTCTCGGCGAGGTCGATGCGGAAGATCTGGTTCATCACGGTGAACACTTCGTGGCGGCGGGCCGGATTGACCACCGAGGAGAAGATCGCCGATTCGGCGTTGCCGACTTCGGCCAGCGTCATCTCCTCCCTGGCCAGGTCGAAGGTCATGATGCCGAGCTTGACCGCATCCGGCGCCCCCGGCAAGGCATCCGTCTTCGGCGCGAAATAGGGCGTCGACAGGATGCCGGTCTGCTCGTACTGGTACCACATGTTGAGGACGTCCGGCTCGCCGATGCCCTCGCGCTGCCAGTTGCGCAAGGGGAAGGTCTTGTCGATGACGCCGCGCGCGGCGTCGAAGACGTAGACATCCCAGCCCAGCGCGACGACGCGGTCCGGCCCGGCGCCCGGCGCCAGCACCGAGATCCGGCGCGGCGCCGGGAAGGTCTTCACCGGCCTGGCGCCGATGCCGTCGGCGGTGTTGTAGACGGCGATGCGGGTCTCCAGCGACTCGTACTCGCTGCGCTTCAGCCGCGTCGGGATCTGGTGCACGTAGAGCTGCCGTCCGTCGCGGCTGACGGCGAGGCTGAACATCGACTTCACGCGCAGGTCGCCCTCCGACATGTCGGCGCGGAAGACCTGGCGACCGCTGTCGAGGTCGATGCCGACGATGCTCTCGAAGCGATTGGTGAGCACGTAGGCGGTCTTGCCGTCCTCGGGCAGGACGATGCCGGTGGGAATGCCGTCGCCGGGAATGCTGATCGAGCGCAGTACCTTGCGCGCGCCGACGTCGACGACGTGCAGCGTGTTCGGCCGGGTGACGGTGAGCAGGTAGTCGGCAGCGGCGACGGCCGCCGTCGAGGCCAACAGCAGCACAGCGGCGAGGGTGGTTTTGAAGCGGCGGGGGTTCATGGTCAGTCCTCGGGAAAGAGCGTCTGCAGTTCGCGCCAGTCGCGCAGGGCCGAGTTCTTGCCGTCGGTCCATTCGCGGGCGGTGTTCATGCTGTCGGCGAGCTGCGCCGGCCACCAGCAGGGGTCGGTGCAACCGTAGAGGTCGGCCTCCATCGGCTGGCAGAGGCTGGCCAGGCCGCCGAAGGCGTCGATCTCCC
This sequence comes from Rhodocyclales bacterium, assembly GCA_016183655.1. GTDB lineage: Bacteria > Pseudomonadota > Gammaproteobacteria > Burkholderiales > Rhodocyclaceae > Proximibacter. The sequence continues at coordinate 36,288 of JACPEH010000026.1, read as the reverse complement.
AGCCGGGGTCGAAGGTGGTCGTGCAGCCGACGATGCTCATCGGCGAGACGTCGGCCGCCGGGCCGTCGGCGGCTGGCGCGGAGAGGCTGTGGGCCTTGTGGTTGAGGGGGCGCAGGTGCTTCATCGTAGTCCTCTCGGAAGCGGTCATGGGGTGAGCGCGGCAGCGGCGCGGGCGGGGTCGGCGGCGCTGCGGGCGGTGAAGAAGGCCGGGTTGGCGAGGATGATCTCGCCGTAGCACTCGATGCCGAAGTCGAGCCATTCGCGGACGAAGTCGCAGTGCGCGAAGGTCGGCGACAGCGGGTTGCCGTTGCGCACGTAGGCCTCGTGGTAGCAGCCGCCGGCGCAGATGCTGCGCGCCCGGCAGTCGCGGCAGGCCGGATGCGGCTCTTGCGCCTGCTGCAGGAAGTCGGTCAGCGCGGCGCGGTCGATGCCCTGCTCCACGTCGCCGAAGCGGCCGAAGTCGCTGCCGGTGAAGCGATGGCACAGCGACAGGTCGCCGCGCGTGCCGACCGCCAGCAGGCCGATGCCGGCGCCGCAGGGCAGCGTCTTGCGCGTGCCGCTCCACAGATCCTGCATGAGCTGGTTCATGTTCGAGAAGCCGTGGCGCTCGCCGCGTCGCGCCGCCTGCACGTATTCGCGTCCGAGCGTCTTCATCGCGTCGAGGACGACGCGCATCTCGTCGTCGCCGAGGCCGAAGGGCGCATCCTTGCCCGCCGTCGCCGGCGCGAAGCCGACCTCGGCGAAACCCAGCTCGTCGTGCAGGTGTCGGTAGAGGCGGACGACGTCGGTGTTGCCGCGGGCGAGCGTGACGCGGACGCCGACCGGCCGTGCGCTGACGCCGGCGAGCAGGCGCCTGACATTCTGCGCCACCTGCTTGTAGGTGCCCTTGCCGCCGATGGTGATGCGGTGGCGGTCGTGGTTCAGCTCGTCGCCGTCCATGCTCACCGAGACGCCGAAGCGGTGCGCCTGGAAGAATTCGACGATCTCGTCGTTGAGCAAGGTGGCGTTGGTCGTCAGCGAGAAGTCGACGCCCTTGCCGGCGAGCGCGGCCTGCTCTTCGGCGTAGGCGACCAGTTCGCGCAGGAGCGCAAAGCGGGTCAGCGGTTCGCCGCCGAAGAAAACCACGTTGACGCGCGGATGGTCGACCGCCTCGCGCAGCAGGAGGTCGATGCCGCGCATCGCCACCTCGCGTTCGAGCAGCGCGGCGGCGCGCGGGGTGGTCAGGTCTTCGCGGTAGCAGTAGGAGCAGCCGAGGTTGCAGCCGGTGGTCAGCGTCAGCACCAGCGTGTTCAGCGGCGTGCGCTCGATCGGCCGCGCCGCGATCGCGTAGTCCTTGCGCCCGTCGGCGAGGACGCCGAGCGACAGCAGGTCGGTCAGCGAATCGCAGACTTCGCCCGGCGAATAGGCGCCGTCGAAGCGCGCCTGCACGTCCTCGCGGCGGACTTCGCCCTTCTCCTCGAGCAGGCCGAGGACGGCATCGGCCGCCCGGTCCAGCTCGAACAGCGAGGTGGTCGGCACGTGCAGCAGGATGCGCTGGCCGCCGGCATGGACGGCGCGGTAGTTGTGGCGCTGCAGTTGCAGGGTGGACATGGCGTTCTCCTCTTAGCGCAGCGGCGGCGTATTCCAGCGCTGCACGACGACCATCAGCCGGCCGCCGGCGTCGAGCGTGCGCTCGCCGTCGCGGACGCTGGCGACGACGCTGAGGTCGCCGACGTTGTTAAGCCCCTTGCGCGCCGGGTTGGGCCCGGCGAACGCGGGAATGAACTGGCCGTGCGGCGCCATGATGCCGGCGAACTTCGCATCCTCGGCCGCCTTCGCCTTGTCGTCGAAGTTGTCGACCGTCCAGCTCGCCGGCACGGCGCCGAGACGGGTGTCGTCGTCGGTGCCCGGCTTGCCGTCGGCGCCGTCGAGGTAGGCGATGGCCTCGAACTGGGCGCTCTCCGGCGTCGTTGTGCCGCCGCCGTGGCGGGCGTAGGCGAAGGGCGGCTCGACGCGGACGCTGTCGATGCGCGAATAGACGGCAACCCTGCCCTCGCCCCGGCCGGCTCCCGCACGCACGGCACGCCAGCCGGCGGCGGCATCGGCGGCGACGTCGAGCTGCAGCTTCACTTCGTGCGGCGACACCTGCTCGGCGGCAAGGACGCGGATGCCCGGACCGAGGTCGACGTCCTTGCCGAGGCGAACGCCATGCACGCTGACCGTGGCGGGACCACCTGCCTTCAGCAGCGCCGGCTGCACGGCAAGGATGCGCCCCCGCTGCTTCGCCTCGTCGCGCACCGCCTCGAAGCTGGCACCGATCTCGGTCGCGTTGCGCAGGAACCAGCGGCCGGCGAGGCGAGAACCGTCCTTGCTCAGCGCGAACACCGAGCGCACCGGCTGGTTGCCGAGCGTCGCGTCGCCGCGCCACTCGTAGCCGGTGTAGAGGATGGCCTCGCCGCGACCGCTGACGCGGCTGCCGGCGGCGTAGGCGAATTCGTAGTCGACGTCGTAGCGGTCGCCGCCGCGCGCCGTCACCCGCATCGTGCCGGCGTAGTCGCCCCAGCCCGGACGGTTGCCGACGACGCGCCAGCTGCCGGCGGCGCCGGCCGGCTTGCTCGCCTGCCGCGCCTGCCAGTCCTTCCACGCCGCGCTCCGCAGCGGGTAGTGCTCGGCCAGTTGCGGCGCGGTCTGGCCGAGCGCCAGCTCGCGCCAGTTGCGGTCGCGGCCGAGCGCCGAATACTCGATGCTCGGGAACTGGCCGAGGTGGGTGTGCACCAGCTTCTGCCATTCGCCGGCGTCGCGCCGCTGCAACGCGACGCGGCCGAAGCTGTGGCAGCGGCCGCACATCTGCGCAAATTCCTCGTTCGGCACCACATCCTGCGCATTCGGCCGGCGTTCGAGCAGGTAGCGGTAGGGCGCGCTTTCTTCCGGCGCCAGGCCCTGGCGATCGGCGAGGTACTTGACCAGCGCCTTGCGCTCGTCGCGGCTGACCTCGACCTTGTGCCAGACGCCCATGCGCGCGATGGTCATGTCCCAGCCCTCGGGCGACTTGCGCAGATTGCCGATGCGCTGCAGCGCACCGTTCTCCAGGTGGCAGGTGCCGCACTTGCTGCGCAGGATCTCCGGCGCCGACGCGGCGGCGGCCGACGCCTCACCGATGCCTGCCACCGCCAGCACCAGCAGCGCGCTCGCCCCCCCACCCCGCAGCTTGTGCCGCAGCCCGGACTGCTTCCGATTGTTTCGATCCAGCTTCATTTCGTCTCTGCCTCCTTTGGCAGGGGAGCACCTCTCCCCTGCGACACGAGTCGATCTTAGGCAGGGCGCCGGGCGAGCGTTAGCAGATTTCGGCAATCGCACCGGAGCGTTGAACGGCAGGCAGGGCGAGGAGGAATCCGGCAAAAAAATGGCACCCGCAAGGGGTGCCAGGAAAGCGCAGGCGCAGCGGAGGAGAGCCCCACACCCGCGACAGGAGGAGGCCCTCCCGGCCAAGCAAGACCGTTGAATTCCGCGCGCGAACGGCTGGCCACGGCGCGCGCCGCCGGATCAGTCCTCGGCGTCGCGCTCGCGCACCTGCGACGAGCGCGCCAGCGCGACCATCCGCGCCGACTCGGCAGCATCGGGCAAGAGGCCCAGTTCGTCGGCCAGCTTTTCCATCAACTGCGCCTCCAGCCTGAGCAGACGGCCATCGTGGTAGACCAGTTCCCAGAGCATGGCCAGCAGTTCTTCGCGCTCGACCGCCGAGAAACCGGAGCGCACCGCCTCGGCGAACACCCAGTCGTCGAGCGTATTGGCGAAACGCAGCTCGGCGAGTTCGAGCACCTGCGCCGCCACCTCCTGCCGGAAATGGAACATCGACTGCATGAAATCGATGATCCGGCGACGGTTTTCGTCCTTCGATCCGGAATCGAACTGGCTGGCCTCGACGAGGAGGACGGCGGCGGCGACGAAACGGCGCTGGAAGGGGCCGTAGTCCTGGCCGCCCGGTTCCAGATCGCCGCTGAGAAGTTTTATGACTCGATCCAACATGCTTACCTCGGAAAGAAACGCATCCACGAAAAGTACGGCAGCGCTGCCCGCCATCAGTCGGGCAGCGCGTACTCGGCCAGTCCGAAGGCGCCGAACAGCGCCAGTTTGTTGCCGCCCCGGACGGCCAGCGCGTTGATGTTGCGCCGGTCGGGCAGGACCGTGCCGCGCAGCGCGCCCGAAGCCAGCCGGCCGCTGGCCATGGCGCCGCCGTTGCCGACGACGGCGATGCGTCCGTCGGCGAGCGGGATGCCGTGCGTCAGCGACTGCGAGAGGCCGGTGTCGACGACACGCCAGGTTGCGCCGCGGTCGCGGCTGACGAGCAGTCGGCCGCTCATGCCGTACAGCACCACTTCGTGCTCCGCCGTCGCGAAGCCGCCCCACAGCGAGCCGCCGACGCCGGTCGACAGCGGCGTCCAGTCGTTCCAGCCGTTGCCGGAACGGTAGGCGCCGCCGGCCTCGGCGGCGATGTAGGTGAAGCCGTCGGCGATGAAGACATGATTCAGGTGGCGATCACCGTCGCGCCCCTCGGCGATGCGTACCGGCTGCCAGCTGTCGCCGCCGTCGTGGGTCGCCACGGCCGTGCCGTAGGCGCCGACGACGAGCACGTTGCGCGCGTCGCGCGCCGCTACCGAGAGCAGCACCGGACCGCCCGCGAGCTGCGCCTGCCGGCGCCAGTTCGCGCCGCCGTCGTCGGTGCGCAGGATCGTGCCGCCGTGGCCGACGGCCCAGCCGATGCGCTCGTCGGCCATCGCCGCCGCCGTCAGCAGGCCGCTGTACGGCACGCTCTGCGCCTGCTGCCAGTTGGCCCCGCCGTCGCCGCTGTGGAGGATGGTGCCGTAGTCGCCGACGGCGACCCACCGCGTGCCCTTGCCGGTTACCGCCACCAGCGGCGCCTTCTCCGGCGACGCCAGCGGCATCGCCGGGATGGCGGCGGACGCTGCCGCCCGGCCCGGCTCGGCGGCGCCGGCCGGGGCTGCGAATGCGGCCAGCACGGCGGCGACGAGTCCGGCGAGCGCGGAAAGATGTAACTTTTTCATATTTTCTCCTCAGTGCACCATCATCGGCGCCCGTACCGGGCCGCGACGCGGAACCAGCAGGTCGACGGTGACCGCCAGGGCCGGCAGCAGCGTGATCGCCATCAGCATGTTCACCATGAACATGAAGGTGAGCAGCAGCCCCATGTCGGACTGGAACTTGAGCGCCGACATCGACCAGGTGGCGACGCCGACCGACAGCGTGATGGCGGTGAACACCGTCGCCACGCCGACCTCGCGCAAGGCCTGGCGGAAGGCGACGACGGTGTTCTCGCCGTTGGCCAGATGCATCTGCAGCCGGTTGTAGATGTAGAAGGCGTAGTCGACGCCGATGCCGACGGCGAGCACCATCACCGGCAGCGTCGCCACGGTGAGGCCGATGTCGAGCGCCTTCATGAACCAGTAGCCGAGGAAGGTGGCCACCGTCAGCGGCACGCAGCAGGCGAACATCGCGCGCCAGTCGCGATAGACGAGGAAGACGAGGACGAGGATGGTCAGGTAGACGTAGAGCATCATCGGCAGCTCGGAATGCTCGACGACCTCGTTGGTCGCCGCCTGCACGCCGGCGTTGCCGCTGGCGAGACGGACGACGACGCCGTCGATCGGATTGACCTCGCGGTAGTTCTTGATCGCCTTGACGACGCCCTCGATGGTCGACGCCTTGTGGTCGGCGAGGTAGAGGTTGACCGGCAGCACCGTGCAGTCGGCGTTGAACAGGCGCAGGCCGTCGGGCACCTGGCGCACGGCTTCGCCGAGAGTCAGCTCCTCGGCGGGCAGCGCCGCCCATTTCGGGCTGCCTTCGTTGACGCCGGCCGCCGCCAGCTTGGTCAGCGACGGCAGCGACTGCGCCGAGAGGACGCCGGGAACGTTCTGCAGGAACCAGGTCAGGCGGTCGATGTAGGCCATCGTGTCGTGCCGGTAGCAGCCGTCCTTCGGCGTCTCGACGACGACGGTGAGCAGGTCGAGGCCAAGGCCGAAGCTGCCGACGACGCTTTCGACGTCGCGGTTGTAGCGCGAATCGTCGTGCAGTTCGGGAGCGCCAGGCAGCACGTGGCCGATGTGGCGGCCGTGGCTCTGCCAGACGGCGACGCCGAGCAGCAGGAAGCAGACGACGGCGCCGTAGGCGGCGTTGCGGCCGCTGACGATGTGCAGGCCGATGCGGTCCATGACCCGGTTGCGCCAGCCTTCGATCGCCGACGCGCGCACGATGTAGCGGCGGTCGAAGGTGAAGAAGCTGGCGCTGATCGGCAGCATGATCAGGTTGGTGACGATCTTGTAGGCGACGCCGACCGACGCGGTGATCGCCAGTTCGCGGATCATCGGGATCGGCACCAGCACCAGCGTCGCGAAGCCGACGAAGGCGGTGGTCAGCGCCAGCGTGCCCGGCACCAGCAGGCCAGTGAAGCTGCGCCGCGCCGCCGTCTCCGCGTCGGCGCCGTTGCACACTTCCTTGGCGATGAAGTTGATCTGCTGGATGCCGTGCGAGACGCCGATGGCGAAGACCAGGAAGGGGACGAGGATGGCCAGCGGGTCGAGGCCGAAACCGAGCAGCGTGATCGTGCCGAACTGCCAGGCGACCGAAACCAGCGAGCAGGCCAGCGGCAGGAAGGTGAGGATCGCCGAGCGCGTGTACCAATAGACGGCGGCGGCGGTGAGCAGGAAGGCGAGCAGGAAGAAGGAAACGACGCTCTTGGCGCCTTCGGAGATGTCGCCCATCTGCTTGGCGAAACCGATGATCTGCACCTCGTAGTCGGCGTCGGCGTACTTTTCGCGCAGCTCGCTCTCCAGCCGCTTGCTGAACTCCATATAGTCGAGCCGCTGGCCAGTGGCCGGGTCGGGGTCGGCGAGCTCGGCGACGACCATCGCCCCCGAGCTGTCGTTGGCGACCAGGCTGCCGACGAAGCCGCCGATCGTCGTGCGCTCGCGGATGCCTTCGATGGCGGCCTCGTTGAGCGCGTTCACGGTGACGTCGCCGCCGATCACGTCCTCGGCCTTCATCCCCTCCTCGGTGATCTGTACCGCCCGGGTATTCGGCGTCCACAGCGAGGTGACGGTGCGCCGGTCGACGCCGGGCATGAAGAACAGGGCCTGGGTGATGTCGTAGAGCTTGGTCAGCGCCGGCGCATTCCAGATGTCGCCTTTCTTCGCGTGCACGACGACGATGATGCGATTGGCGCCGAAGAGCACCTCGCGGTACTGGTTGAAGGTCTTGATGTATTCATGGTTCTGCGGCAACTGCTTGTCGAAGCCGGCCGACATCTTCAGTTGCAGCGCAAAGACGGTCATTACGGCGGTAAACAGGCCGATGACGGCGAGGGTCGCCTGGCGATGACCGAAGAAGAAATTTTCTAGTCTGCTGACGAAGGACTGGATCACGATGCTTTCCCGTTGGATCGGTGCTTGTGGAACGGGGCGGCCGCCGGGCCGCCCCGTCCGATCAGAAGGCGTAGGAGATGTTGGCGCCGAGGAAGTCCCGGTCGCGCATCAGGTTGTTGGCGCCGCCGCCGAAGAACACTACGCGCTGGAGGCCGGCCTTCCACTTGTCGCGGTAGTTGAAGAACAGCGAGTAGCTCGCCGCCTTGCGCCCCTCGACGAAGGGAATGGTGTTCGGGCTGGTGCCCTTGACGTCGTGGAACCAATCGACCTGCGGCGTGACGGTGATGCCGGAGTCGAAGGCGTTCGGGTAGTTGAGCGCGATCTCGGCGACGTAGCCCCAGGAGGTGCGCGTCGGCAGCGAGTAGTCGGGCAGGAAATACGGCGTCGCGCCGGAGCGGTCGAGCTTGGGATAGCGCGTCACCGCCGCTTCGGCGAGGATGAAGCCGTCGCTCGCGCCGAGGCTCTTCGCCAGCCAGCCCAGCGCATCGTTTCGGGAGAAGGTGTAGAAGCCGGTCAGGTGGAACTGCCATTTCTTCTCTTCGACGAAGCCGGGGTTTTCGGCGGTGCCGGTCGGCGACGCGAGCGATGCCGCGCCGACCGAGTGGCGGCCGGCAAAGGGCACCGTCGGATCGATGCCAACGCTGTCGCGCGGCCGGTACGAGAGTTCGGCGCCGACCGCCACCGGCCCCACCTTGCTGTTCATCGAGACGCCGAAGAGGTCCTTGTCCTCGCCGTAGGCCCAGAAGTACGAGGTGGGCAGGCCGGCGCTGGCCTTGAACCCGAGGAAGGGCAGCTTGTCGTGGTAGCGCTGGTAATAGAAGGCGATTTCGCTGTCGATCTCGGGCAGGCTCTGCCGGTAGGCCAGCCCGTACTGGCCGCTGTTCTTCGCCTTGCGGTCGCCGGCGAAGGGCAGCGCGGTGAATTCGGCGATGCGCTGCGCCTCGACCGCCGGGTCGGTGGTTTCGCCACAGGGTGTCGGCCCCAGTCCGAAGTCGTTGCAGATCGAGGTCGGGTAGAAGGCCGTGCGCTTGCCGCGGCCGATGACGTCAGCGGTCGAGAAGAAGGTACCGGCCGGGTCGAACTTGAAGCCGTTCCAGCGGAACTGGTAATAGGCCTCAAGACTGCTGTCGTCGGTCAGGCCGGCACTCATCGACAGCATCGGCGCCGGGATGAAGATCTCCTTCACCTGGGTTCCCGGCACGTGATACTTCTGGATGTCGAGGGCATTGATCTGGTTGACGCCGCCGAGGATGAAGATCTCCTCGCCCCACGAGAGCACCTGGTTGCCGAGCTTCAGTTTGGCGCGCTTCTCGCCCAGCGAAAACTCCTTGCTCACCCAGGCGTCGAGCAGCGTGACCTTGCCGGTCGCGTAGTCCTTGCCCTCGGCGCTGAGCTCGGTGCGCCGGGTATTGTCGATCTTGCTGTCCTCGAACCAGGTGGCGCGCACCAGGCTGCTCCAGCCGTCGGGGGCCTTCAGCGACAGTTCGTGCGTCCCCTTCAGGACCATCGAGACGATGTCGCCGCGCTTGTAGTTGAGGTTGCCGTCGTCGAAGTTCATGTAGTTGAAGTCGGCGTTGGCATAGCCGCCGGGGTTGCCCGGCAGGTTGATCTTCCGGTGCAGCTCGCTGGGCGAGGTCGACGGGGTGGGAATGCGGCCGCCGTTGTCGTTGCCGATGACCCGGGCGTCCGGCGACGACATGCGGCGGATGGCGCCGACCGAGAGTACCGAATCGAAGCTGCCGGAGAGCCCGTCTTCCGACCCGAAGCGGAAGGCGTGGGCGTTGGCGGACCACAGCGAGGCGCAGAGGGAAGCCGCCAGCACGAGCACCGACTGCCGAATGGCCGTGCGCGGCCGGCGCACCGTCTTGCTGTCTTTGTTCATATCAATCTCCTTGCCATATCCGGGATCAGCGCTCGCCGCGACGACGCATCTCGTCCTGGGTGAACATTGCGTTGGTGACGCGGCCTTCCTTGCCCGCGGTGAGGTCGATCACCTCGCCCTCAGCAGTCCAGTTGTCGGTCATGAAGCGGCGGGCGACCAGGTCGTACATCTGGTACTCGTAGGCGATGCAGGCCTGCACGTCCGGCGCCGCCCACAGGCTGCCTTCCTGCACGCGCCACAGGTTGCCCTTGGCGTCGTACATGTCGACGTGCAGCAGCGCCCAGGAGTCCTCGTCGATGAAGAAGACGCGCTTGGCGAAGGAGTGGCGCTTGTCGGCCTTGACCGTCGCCTCGACCACCCAGACGCGGTGCGTCTCGTAGCGCATGTAGTCGCGCTTGACGTACTCCGGGGTGAGCATGTCCTTGAACTTGTTCTTCTTGTTGATCAGCTTGTAGGAGTTGTAGGGAACGACCATCTCCTTCTTGCCGACCAGCTTGTAGTCGTAGCGGTCGAGCGCACCGGTGAACATGTTGATCTGGTCGACGAAGTAGAGGTTGTCGAATCCGGCGACCGGGTTGTCGTAGGCGAAGGTCGGCGAGCGGCGCACGCGGCGCTGGCCGGGGAAGTAGATCCAGGCGTCCTGCGGCTTGTCGGCGTAGGCGTGGATCAGGTAGCCCTCGCCGACGCGCGAGGCCGGCGACAGCAGGTCGAAGTAGAGCTTGGCCTCGACACCACCGATGTCGGCCAGCGAGTTGGCCTTGGGATCGTTGAACGGGTAGTAGTCGAAGGACCACTGCTTGGTCTCGGTGTAGCTGCCGTCCTTCTCCGGCATCAGCGCCGAGATCTGCGCCTTGCGGCCGAGGCCGGTGTAGCGCAGCTTGTAGTTCCACATCACTTCGGCGCCGGTCTTCGGGATCGGGAAGGGGACGCCGGCCGGGGTCGCTTGTTCGATCTGCCAGCCGTTGCCGTTCATCTGCGCCGTGGTCGCGTTCTTGCGTGAGCGCTCGGCGACGAAATCGGGCACCGGGCAGCTGCGCCGCGTCGGATAGACGTCGATCCGGTAGCCCTTGTAGGCCGAAATCAGCGCCGCCTGGCCGGCCGGCAGCAGATCGCGGTACTTGTCGAGGTTGCCGGCGTCGATCGAGTAAAGCGCCTTGTCGCCCTCGAACGGATCGACCTGGCCGGGCTTCCAGCCGGCCGGCGCCTTGTTCAGGCCGCCGTTCCACGCCGGAATGCTGCCGTTTTCGGAACCTTCCTTCTCGGCACCGACCGGCGTCAGGTCCCTGCCCAGCCGGGCCGCTTCCACCTCGCTGATTGCCGCCTGCGCGTTGATGCACCAGCACAGGGCGATAACGGCCGCCGTGCGCAATTTGCCATTCGGTATCGGATTCATGTCTCACACCCCTCATCTACGAATTGTGGTTTGCCGCCGGGGCAGGCTCGCTGACCGCTTTGCGGCACGCTTGCATTGTTGGCGGCAAGGAGGACAGGGAGGTAACCCAGATCGGCAAGGGAAAAGAGGGCACCGGCTCCCCGCCCGGGCGGCCGGATTGCGGCCGTGGCAAGGCTTGTGCGGAGCGGAGGGCGGCAGGCGACGGGGGGATTTACAGCAATTTTCGGCAAGCTCGGCAGCGCCGGCCCGCCCGCAGAACACGACGAAGGAGCGGGCAAGGCCCTGTAGGCGGGGGTCCGGCCGCGAAACGGTTATGTTTTGCGCAAGCCGTTGCACAAACGAGAATCAGCGACTAAATTACGGCGGCTGAAGTGGAGCAGGCAGGAGTAAGCAAAATGACAATGAATACAGTCACGTCACCAAGCGTGCAGCCCCGGAATTTCCTGCTGGAGGAGGATTGTTTTTCCCTGAAGGAATCCGTCACCACCGACGCAGACGACCATGCGGCGGGCTTGCAGCACTGGCGGCAGGACTACGAACAACTGTCCACCGGCGCCTTCGAGGGCGTCCTCGACGAGGTGTGGTTCGGCAACGTGCAGCTCTTTCGCGAGCGCACGAATCAGATCGTCCATCAAACCGGCGTGGCGTGGGATGGCTCGCGCACGATCGCCGTGCCGAATGCGATTAGCGAAGAAGGGCTGATCGGCGGCACGATGCTCAGCGGGAACACGGTGTTCACTTTCGGTGAGGGGGACGATCTCGACTTCCGCACACCGAAAAGCCTCGACATCGTGGCGGTAACGGTCGATGCGAACGCCCTCAAGGAGTTCGCGAGCACGGTCTGGCATCTCGACACCGACGGCGGCGTTCCCCGCCTCGGCGTTTTCACGCTCCCCCCGGAGGTGCCGGCCCGCCTCCGCGAGTTCCTGATGCTGCTGCTCGCCAGCATCAAGAGCAATCCGAAGGTGCTCAACTACCAGCAGATCCGCAAGGGCATGGAACAGGAGATCTTCAACAACATCGTTCTGGCCATCGGCGACACCGGCGCCACGACCGACGCCACCGTCGCGCGCTCGCGCAAGGCGGTCGTCGAGAAGGTGCGCGAGTACGTACTGGCCCATCGCGAAGACCCGGTAACGGTCGCCGATCTCTGCGCCGCCCTCAACGTTTCCCGCCGCACCCTGCAATACAGCTTTCAGGCGGTGCTCAACGTCAATCCGGTCGCCTACCTGCGTGCGATTCGCCTCAACGGCACCCGCCGTGCGCTGCGCGCGGCCAGCGGCACCCCCTCGGCGAGCGTCGCGGACATCGCTGCCCGCTGGGGCTTCTGGCACCTCTCGCACTTTGCGGCGGACTACAAACTGATGTTCGGCGAGCTGCCTTCACAGACCCTGCGCGGCAACAGGCATTAGCCCGGATACTGTTCGCGGGTCACGCCCCCGCTCCGCCGGGGCTGCGACCGGCAACGACAGATGCGGCACGGCTGAACGGCGGACCGCAGCGCGCCGGGAGGGGGCCGCCGCCCCCGTCAGGCAAGCTTGCGGAAGAGTGCGCCGTACAAGTCGCGCATCCGCTGCAACTGCGTGTGATCCGTCTGCTCCGGCCCATAGCGGTACTGTTCGAAGAGACGGGTCAGTTCGCCGGCTTCGCGGCGGACTTCGCTCTTGTAACGGCTGGCTTCGCGCAGGAATTCACGGGTATTGAGATTCGGGGCGCGGGGCATTTCCCGAACGAGGAACAGCCGCTCCATCGCCCGGTAAAACTGGGTGGCGCCTTCCGCCCCCTGCCGGTGCCGGGACAGCGCGAACAGGTACAGGTAGTCGGCACGCGTTCGCAGCCAGACGGCAGCCTTCACCTCCCTCAGCAACAGGGCGAGCGCCGCCAGCAACGCCAGCACGAGGAGGGCAAGCAGCCCGGCCTCGGCCGTCATGCGATTCTTTTTCAACCACTCCCGCAAGCGGTCCCACAGCTGCGAAAGCGTCTCCGTGATCGGCGCCAACGCCTCGCGGATCGCCTCGTCCAGGCTGGCCATCCGCAGAATCGCCGCCGATTGCCATTCCGGCATTCCCGGGCGCCGGGCCGCTTCACGCATCGCGGCGGGGCTGGGCCAGCCTCGCCCCGGGCCAAGTCCGTAGCCTTGGCCGCCGCCCTCCCCGGTGGACGCATCGCCGGCACTGCCGCTGCCCTCCTTGCCGCGCCCCGTGGCTTCACTTCCCTCACTTCCCTCACTTCCCTCACTTCCCTCGCTTCCTTCGCTTCCGCTCGTGCCCTGCGCACCGCCGGACTGCCCCATGCCGCCTTGCTCAACCGGCCCGCCGAACCAGCCGATGTTCGTCAGCTGGCCGTAACGCCATTGCAGATAGGGACGGGTGAGCTGCGGAGTCGCCAGGTAGAGCAATGCCCCCAACGCAAGAATCGTCGCGGTTGCTGCGGCAATGGCCAGTCCCTGTCCGGCACGGCCCGGATCGCCGAGACTCGCCTGGCGCATGTCCTGCGCCCGCCGGCTGATTTGCTCCGAAACGAGCGTAAACACGACGGCGACAATGTAGGGAAGGAGGTAGAACAGCATCGTCCAGTCGGCCCGGTGGTGCGACGCGGCGAAGATGACCATGACCGCCGAGACGAGGAGGCCGAAGTGCAATTGCCGCCGCGTGGTCAGCACGCAGTTCACCGCCGCCTGCAGGAACGCCAGCAGATAGAGCCCGGCGCGCGGGAATCCCCATTTCGGGATGAAGACGAAGAAAAAGAGGGCGATGCCGACGGCCACGACGATTTTCTGCTGGCCGGCTCCGCGCTCGTCGGCCCGGCCATGCTGCCGCCAGCCGACGACGAGGGTCCAGGCAAAAACGGCCGCCCAGAAGATCACCTCAAAGCCGAAACTGCCGTACTGGATGTCGAGAAAGACATTGCAGGCCGCGGCCAGCGACAGCGAGGCGAACAGGCCGACATAGGCCGGGGTATAGGTCAGCGGCGCACTCATGGATTGAACAGGCGGACGAGGTCGTCGCCGCGGCGCACAGTGAGGCAATGCGCCCCGAGTTCGAGCAGCGCCGCGGTAGTCGCCGCCGGGTCCGCGCCGGTGCCGGTACGTGAAGTGCCGGCCGGGACGAAGCCCGCCTGATCGAAGACCACGGCAAAGAGATGCGCCTGCCGCGCCAGCGGGGTGGCCAACGCTTGCAAGGTAGCCGGCCAGCGCGCCGACCGCTCCGACAGGAAGACCACAACCGTCTCGCCGCGCAGGCACTGCGGGCCGATTTGCGTCAGCGTCTGCGCGTAGGGGACGTCGCCGTCGCAGGCGACCACGGCCAGTTCGTCGAGAATGCCCTGGAAGTGACCGCTGCCGGCACCGGCCAGGCCGCGGAGAGGGCGCTGCCCGTCCCCGGCGATGCGCGTGCGGATGCTTTGGGTGCACGCCGAGCGCGCCATCGATGCGGCGATACGGACCGCATATTCGAAGGTCGACTCCTTGCCGAGACCGACATTCGACTCGGCCGCCTGGTCGAGCACGACATACAGGCAGGCCGAGGCCAGCGGTTCGTACTCCCGAACCATCAGCTCGTTCAGGCGCGCTGTGGTCGGCCAATGGACATGGCGCGGATTGTCGCCGCGCCGGTATTCGCGCAGGCCGGAAAACTCGGCGGCCCCGGCGCCCTCCGGCAACAGGTAGCCGCCGCGATGGATCTGGCTGGGCGCGCCGCGCAACGGCAACGACAGGATCGGAAAGACATCGGGGTAGATGGTCAGTGTCTGAATGCCTTCGTTGTGGCTGCATCCGGCTTCGGCAAGCCCGAGCGGAAAACTGGAGGCGAGTCCGACCGGACCGAGACGGTAATACCCCCGTTTCTCGCACAGCACCGGCACGACGAAGTGCGATCGCTTGCGGCCGGGCAGGTAGGCCAGGACGCCGAGCAGCTTGTCGACGGCCGGGGACCCGGCGTCCGACAAGCCGACGAAGGGCAGGCGGTCGACCACTTCGACCATGAAGCGGGGAAGCCAGCCGCCGTTCTCGACGACGACGCTGAACTCGATCGTCTCGCCCTCTTCCGCCCGGCTCGGGCCGCTGCGGCTCACCTTCAGTCGCCGGACCAGCCAGCGCGGCCAGACGAATCCGGCAATCAGGGTCGCGCTGAGCAGGGCCGGAACGACCCACAGGAAAGCCTGGTTGCGGTTGATCGCGCCGAAGTAGGCGACCGCGGTCAGCGCCAGCAGAACCAGCACCTTGCGATGCGCCGACAGCCACGCAGCGGAACGGGAAGAAGCCATCGGTCAGACGGGGGGCGGTAGCTGGTCCAGGACCTCGTTCAGGATGTCGCGCGCCTGCCGGCCGGCGGCGGCGGCCTGCGGGCGGACGATCAGGCGATGCTCCAGGATGGCGCCGGCCATGGTCTTGACGATATCCGGGGTGACGAAGGTCTGCCCGCGCAGAAGCGCCATGCCTTGCGCCCCGCGCGCCAGCGCCAGCGTGCCGCGCGGGCTGACGCCAAGCCGCAGATCGGGATGCTCGCGGGTGGCGGCGCTGATCCGTGCGATATAGGTCGCCACGTCGGCCGTGATGTACACCGCCTTGACGGCGTCGCGCGCGGCGAGAATGTCGCTATCGGTGACCACCGGCGCCAGGCTGTCGATCGGATGTTCCTGGGCCTGCGCCGCCAGGATCCGGACCTCTTCCTGCAGCCCGGGATAGCCGACGTGCAGGCGGACGAAAAACCGATCCAGTTGCGCTTCCGGAAGCGGGTGCGTCCCGGCCATGTCGATCGGGTTCTGCGTAGCCAGCACCATGAAGACCTTGGGCAATTCATAACTCACCCCGTCGACGCTGACGCGGAACTCTTCCATGCATTCCAACAGCGCCGATTGCGCGCGCGGCGTCGCGCGATTGATTTCGTCGGCCAGCAACACGTGCGTAAACACCGGGCCGGGGCGGAACTCGAAGTCGCAGGTCTTCTGGTTGTAGATGGGGACGCCGGTGATGTCGGACGGCAACAGGTCGGGCGTGCATTGCAGACGCTTCATTTCAACATCGACGGACCTCGACAACGCACGGGCCAGCATGGTCTTGCCGGTGCCCGGAACGTCCTCCAGCAGCACATGCCCGCGACACAGCATCGACACAACCGCCAGTTCGATCACCGGGCGCTTGCCGACAATCACCTTCTCAACGTTCGCTATCAGCGACTGAACCGCTTCCATCAACTTGTCTCCCTGAACCGATGACGGCCCACCGACGGCACGGCGGCAATCGGGTGGGGCATCGCCCGTTGCATGCCGGACGTGCAGGCGACAGTCTATCCAAATTGGATAGACCGAAGGGGATTGCCGGAACGGGAGCGACGGATGGCGGCGAACCGCCGGCAAGTGTCGGTGACAACTGGCCGTCGCCGCCAGGCGGCACCGTCCGAAGAACCTATTTCCCGATTAGCACTCTATGGCAGCGAGTGCTAAAATATTTTTGGACCCTTTCCAAGGAGGACAACGCCCCATGACGAATGCCCTGGCTCTCCCGATGCCCAGCGCGGTCGGTAACCTGGATGCCTACATCCAGGCGGCGAACCGTTTTCCGATGCTGAGCGAGGCGGAGGAAACGTCGCTTGCCCGCCGTTTCCGCGACGAGCAGGATCTCGATGCCGCCCGCCAGCTGGTGCTGTCGCATTTGCGGCTGGTGGTTTCGATCGCCCGCGGCTACCTCGGCTATGGCCTGCCGCACGCCGACCTGATCCAGGAAGGCAACATCGGCCTGATGAAGGCGGTCAAGCGCTACGATCCGGAACGCGGCGTGCGTCTGGTGTCGTTCGCGATCCACTGGATCAAGGCGGAAATCCACGAATACGTGCTGAAGAACTGGCGGCTGGTGAAGGTCGCCACGACCAAGGCGCAGCGCAAACTGTTCTTCAACCTGCGCAGCCTGAAGCCGGGCAGCGAGGCGCTGACCCCGGGCCAGACGCAGGAAGTGGCGAAGCAGCTGGGCGTCAAGCCGGAGGAAGTGACCGAGATGGAAACCCGTCTCGGCGGCCACGACCTGGCGCTGGAAGCCAACGACGACGAGGACGAGAAGTTCGCGCCGATCGCTTGGCTGGCCGACAGCAACAGCGAGCCGACGCGCGTGCTCGAAGCGCGCGAGTACGACCGCCTGCAGAGCGACGGCCTGAAGGCGGCGCTGGCCGGTCTCGACGAACGCAGCCGGCGCATCATCGAGGCACGCTGGCTGGCCGAGGACGAGGCGGCAACGCTGCACGAGCTGGCCGCCGAATTCGGCGTCTCCGCCGAGCGCATCCGCCAGATCGAGGCCAAGGCGCTGCAGAAGATGAAGGGCCTGCTCAGCGCCTGAGCGGAGTGCAAGGCACTCTGCGAAGAAGTGCCCTTGGGGTGCGCCTGAGCGGAGTGCAAGGCACTCTGCGAAGAAGTGCCCTTGGGGTGCGCCTGAGCGGAGTGCAAGGCACTCCACGAAGAAGTGCCCGCGGGGGACGCGTGAGTCGCTGAACCCCGTCACTTTTGCATTCCACACTGAAACGCGGCCGACCGGCCGCGTTTTTGTTTCATGCGGCGCCGGCCGCCGCCGTCCTGGCGCAATTTGCACGGTTTTTCCATCATCCCCCGCCACCAGGGAAATACAGCGCGATTTCAGCTTGGCGGATTTTGCACGATCGTCTGCCACCCCTCCCAAGCCTCCCGCGGCGCTTCGCCGTTGTTCAACGCAACATAACGCTCCCCGCGAGCCACCACCCCGCCCCCCGGACGCCCTGTGCGGCAGCCTTTCCGGAAATGCCGCAGCGCAACACAAGAACGAATTTTGTCTTTTGCAATCATAGAGTTGCGACTTGCGCACGACTGTTGCATCAAGTTATGCGCTTGTTTAAACTGCAAGCGGAATTTGATCTATATCAAATTTTCCACCGGCTGCACCGCTGCAAAAAAGGGGAAAACAATGACTGTGCTTGCCAGGCTGACGATGGCGGAACCGCTACGGGTGGTACGGCCCGGGCGCGCCCTCGCCGGGATGCCGGCAGTCGACCGCGGCACACGAAGAAGAACCTGCCGCAGCCCCCGGAGCCCTGCCGGGTGCGGCGAAACATTGAGCAGTTCGACACCAACGGAGGAGGGAACTTGAAGACCACCCCACGCTTCACCCGACTGCGCCCATGCCCGGCACTCGCCGCCGGCCTCGGCGCTTTGCCTTTCCTGTTCGCCAGCGGCAGCGCGCTGGCCGACTACACCTGGAACTTCCCGCCGCCGGTGACGCCGATCGCGCGCGATACGCTGAAGATCCACAACGAGTTCATGCTGATCATCGGCGCGCTCTTCGTCGCGGTCTTCGCGATCATGATCTATTCGATGATCAAGCACCGGAAGAGCACCGGCCACGCGCCGAAGCAGTTCTCCGGACCGACCGGTACGGTGCAGTGGATCTGGGCGCTGGTCCCGTTCGCCATCCTGCTCTTCATCGATTTCGTGCTGATGGGCATCCCCGCCTACCACGCGGTGATCGACATGGAGGACACCAAGACCAAGGCGGACATGGTGCTCAAGGTCACCGGCATGCAGTGGAAATGGCAGTACGAGTACCCGGAATCCGGCGTCAAATTCGTCAGCAACCTGTCGACGCCGCGCGAGCAGGTGGTCAACCAGGCGGAAAAGAGCGAGCACTACCTGCTCGAAACCGACAACGAGGTGGTGCTGCCGGTCGGCAAGAAGGTGCGCGTGCTGCTCACCGCGACCGACGTCATCCACACCTGGTGGGTGCCGCAGTTCGGCGTCAAGCGCGATGCCGTTCCCGGCTTCCTGCGCGAGACCTGGCTGAAGATCGACGAGCCCGGCGTCTACCGCGGCCAGTGCGCCGAGCTGTGCGGCAAGGACCACGGCTTCATGCCGGTGGTGGTGCGCGCGGTGCCGGAGCCGGAGTACGCGGCCTGGGTCGACCGAAAGAAGACCGAGCTCGCCGCCGCCAGCGCCGGGGCCGAACGCACCTGGAGCAAGGACGAACTGCTGGCCCACGGCAAGGCGGTCTATGAAGCGCAGTGCGCGGTCTGCCACCAGGCCGACGGCAAGGGCCTGCCGCCCGCCTTCCCGGCCCTGTCCGGCAGCAAGCTGGTGACCGGCCCGTTGCTCGCGGCCGACGGCCAGCTGCTGAAGGGCAGCCACGTCGACCGCGTGCTGAACGGCAAGGAAGGCACGGCGATGCAGGCCTTCCGCAATACGCTCAACGACGTCGACCTGGCAGCCGTCATCACCTACGAGCGCAACGCGCTCGGCAACAGCAAGGGCGACCTGATCCAGCCCGCCCAGATCAAGAGCCTGCGAGGAGAACGCACATGAGCCACGCAACGACTGCCGCGCACGATGCGCCGCACGGCGGCCACGGCGCCGCCCACCCGTCCGGCCTGCTGCGCTGGCTGACGACGACCAACCACAAGGACATCGGCACGATGTACCTGCTCTTTTCGCTGCTGATGTTCTTCGTCGGCGGCGCGATGATCCTCGCGGTGCGTGCCGAGCTGTTCCAGCCCGGGCTGCAGCTGATGCAGCCGGAATTCTTCAACCAGCTGATCGGTGTGCATGCGCTGGTGATGATCTTCGCCGCGCTGATGCCGGCGGCGACCGGCTTCGCCAACTGGCAGATCCCGCTGATGATCGGCGCCCCGGACATGGCGCTGCCGCGCATCAACAACCTCGGCTTCTGGCTGCTGCCGCCGGCGGCGATGCTGCTGACGCTGCCCTTCGTGCTGGCCATCTTCGGCATCGGCGACGGCGCGGTGGCCACCGGCTGGACGCTCTACGCGCCGCTGTCGGTGCAGGGCGGGCTGGGCGTCGACTTCGCCATCTTCGCCATCCACATCCTCGGCATCAGCTCGATCCTCGGCTCGATCAACGTCATCGTCACCATCTTCAACCTGCGCGCGCCGGGGATGACGATGATGAAGCTGCCGATCTTCGCCTGGGGCTGGCTGATCACCGCCTTCCTGCTGATCGCGACGATCCCGGTGCTGGCCGGCGCGGTGACCATGCTGCTCACCGACCGCCACTTCGGCACGCACTTCTTCAACGCCGCCGGCGGCGGCGACCCGATCCTCTTCCAGCACCTGTTCTGGTTCTTCGGCCACCCCGAGGTGTACATACTGCTGCTGCCGCTGTGGGGGCTGATGCCGCACGTGCTGGCGACCTTCAGCCGCAAGCCGATCTACGGCTACAAGGCGCAGGTCTATGCCTTCATCGCCATCGGCCTGCTCTCGGTGGTGGTCTGGGCGCACCACTTCTTCACTGCCGGCATGCCGGTGCCGGCGCTGCTCTACTTCATGTACAGCACGATGGCCATCTCGCTGCCGCTGGCGGTGCTGTTCTTCTGCTGGATCGCGACGATGTGGCGTGGCGCGATGAGCTTCGAGACGCCGATGCTGTTCGCGCAGGGCTTCATCGTGCTGTTCGGCATCGCCGGCCTGACCGGGCTGGTGCTGGCCGACGTCGCCGCGGATGCGCAATACCATCACAGCTACTTCGTCGTCGCCCACTTCCACTACGCGCTGTTCGCCGGCGGCATCATGGGCGTGATGACCGGCGTCTACTACTGGCTGCCGAAGTGGACCGGGCACATGATCGACGAGCGACTGGGCAAGCTGCACTTCTGGCTGACCATCATCTCCTTCAACCTGACCTTCCTGCCGCAGTTCTTCCTCGGGCTGGCCGGCATGCCGCGCCGCATCCCGGACTACGCGCTGCAGTTCACCGAATTCAACGCGATCTCGACGGTCGGCGCCTTCATCCTCGGCTTCTCGCAGCTGCTCTTTGCGTGGAACATCTGGCAGTGCATGCGCGGCGGTGAGAAGGCCGACGGCCGCGCCTGGGAAGGCGCCGACGGACTGGAGTGGGAACTCCCGTCGCCGCCGCCGCATCACAGCTGGGAAACGCCGCCGGCGATCAAGTGAGGAGATGCGCATGAGCCCGTCGTGGACCGAAAGCGAACTCGCCCGCCGCCGCACCGCCAGCCGGCGGCTGGCCTGGGTGATCGGCGCCGTCGCGCTGTTCATCTACGGCGCGGCGTTCTGGTTCCGCTAGAGGCCGCCATGTCCGCACCGGCCGTCTCCCACCGCAAGCTGATCGGCAAGCTGCTCGCCGGCGTCGCCGCCGCCTTCGCCTTCGGCTTCGCGCTGGTGCCGCTCTACGACGTGCTCTGCGCCGCCACCGGCTTCAACGGCAAGACCGAAGGCGGGCCCGGCGACAAGGGACTCGGCGGCTTCTCGCTCGGCGGCATCAAGGGCCAGGCCGCGGCCGGCAACGCGCCGCCGTCGCGCATCGACCGCAGCCGCACGGTGACGGTCGAGTTCACCGGCACGGTGATGCCCGGCCTGCCGTGGGACATGCGGCCGCTGACCTTCAGCCTGGAGCTGCACCCGGGCGAGATGCAGATGGTGAAGTACCTGGTGCGCAACACCTCGGACCGGCCGGTCACCGGCCAGGCCGTGCCGAGCGTGACGCCCGGTCAGGCGGCGCAGCATTTCGACAAAATCGAATGCTTCTGCTTCGCGCAGCAGACGCTGGCCCCGGGCGAATCGCGCGAGATGCCGCTGACCTTCATCGTCAAGCCGGAAATCGACCCGGACATCCGGCACGTAACCCTTTCCTATGCCTTCTTCAGCGCCGTCCAGGACCGGACCGCGCTCAACAAACAGGAGTGACCATGGCGCAAACGCATGCTGCTACCGTCGACACGGCGCACGATCTGAACGCTGCGACCCCTGCGGCGCACTACTTCGTGCCGCAACCGTCGATCTACCCCTTCATCCTCTCCGGCGGCCTGTTCACGCTGGCCTTCGGCTTCATCCTGCAGATGAACAAGTTCGCGCCGGGGCCGTGGCTGATGCTGGCCGGCGTCGGGGTCATCCTCACCGTGCTCTTCCGCTGGTTCGGCAAGGTCATCTACGAATCGCAGAGCGGCGCCTACCGCGACTGGGAAGACAAGTCCTTCCGCTACGGGATGATCTGGTTCATCGCCTCTGAGGTGGCCTTCTTCGCCGCCTTCTTCGGCGCGCTGTTCTACGTGCGCAACATCTCGGTGCCGGACCTGCTGACCATGCTGCCGCGCCACGACGTCACGCTCTACCCGGAATACAAGGACCTGCTCTGGCCGGCCGCCGGCGCCGGGCCGAAGGCTCCGGCCTTCGCGCCGATGGGGGCATGGGGCATTCCGGCGATCAACACCGCGCTGCTGCTCACTTCGGGCGCGACGATCACCTGGGCACACTGGGCGATGCTGAAGAACAACCGCCGGCAGCTGAACCTCGGCCTGTTCGCGACCATCGCGCTGGGCGTGGTCTTCCTCGGTTTCCAGGCCTGGGAATACCACCACGCCTACAGCGAACTCGGGCTGACCATGGGCGCCGGCGTCTACGGCGCGACCTTCTTCATGCTCACCGGCTTCCACGGCTTCCACGTGACGCTCGGCGCCATCATGCTGATGGTGATCTACGGACGCTGCCTGAAGGGCCACTTCACGGCGGAGCGCCACTTCGCCTTCGAAGGCGTCGCCTGGTACTGGCACTTCGTCGACGTGGTCTGGCTCGGCCTCTTTGTCTTCGTCTACTGGCTGTAGCCGGGGATCAGGCCGAAGCGATAGGAGACGAGGAGCAGGATGAACAGCGAGATGGACAAGCCGATGCGCACGGTGAGCGCCCGCACGGCGCGGGTGCCGCTGCCGCGGTCCTGGTAGAGGAACCACAGGCCGGAGAAGAGGCTGACGACGATGGCGAGCAGCGTAAAGACGACCAGCAGCTTGATCATGGGGAAAGTCCGCAAGGAGTCGAACCCGTTGGAGCATGCCGCAGCGGGCGAAGTTCCGGCAAGCGCCGTGCGCGGCACGGCGGCGACGGCCCGCCCCGTCTCGCGCCGCTTCGTCGTCTTCGGCGGCGGCGCGCTGGTCGCGCTGCTGGTGCCGGTCTTCGTCTCGCTCGGCCAGTGGCAATGGAACAAGGCGGCGGTGAAGGAGGCGCGGCAGGCGTTGCTCGACAGCCGCGCCAAGGAAGCGCCGCTGCCGCTGACGACAACGCCGGTAGACGCGGAAGCGATGCGCTACCGCCGCGTCAGCGTGCGCGGCGTTTATGAACCGCAGCGGCAGATCCTGATCGACAACCGCGTGCACCGCGAACAGGCCGGCTACCACGTGCTGACGCCGCTGCGCATCGGCAGCGGCGACGCAAACGGCGCGAACGGCATGCGCGTGCTGGTCAATCGCGGCTGGGTGCCGGCCGGCCCCGACCGCCGGCAGCTGCCGGCGATCGCGACGCCGGCCGGAGCGGTCGAACTGACCGCCACCGCGATCGTTCCCGGCAACCGCTTCTTCACGCTGGCCGCCGAGCCGGCCGGCGGCGGCTGGGAATCGCCGGCGATGCCGGTCTGGCAGAACCTCGACCTCGCCCGCTACCGGCAGGCGACGGACTTCCCGCTGCAGCCGGTGGTGCTGCAGCTCGACCCGGACGGCACCGGCGGCTTCGTCCGCGACTGGCCGCGCCCGGACGAGCGCATCGAGCGGCACGTCGGCTACGCCTGGCAGTGGTTCGGCTTCGCCGCGGCGACGCTCGGCATCTGGCTGTTCTTCCTGCTGCGCCCGTGGCTGACCAGGCGATGAGCGCCCCCGCCTCGCCGCTGCTGACGCCCACGGCCCGGATCACCTCCGGCCAGCGCGCGCTGCTGCTGACCCTGCTGATCTTCCTGCTGCCGATCGCGGTCGGCGGCGGCCTGTATCTGTTCGGCTGGCGCCCGGCGAAGACCAGCAACCACGGCCAGCTGGTGCAGCCGCCGCGCCCGCTGCCGGTGGCCGCGCTCGGTGCCTCCGTTGCGACGCAGGCGAACGGCAAATGGCTGCTGCTGATCGCCGGCGACGCGCCGTGCGACGCGGCCTGCGTCGCCCTCGCCGAACAGACGCGCGCGATCCAGGTCTCGCTCAACCGCGAGATGAGCCGCCTGCGCCGCATCGTCCTCACGGCAACGCCGACGCCGGCACTGGCGGCGCTGCAGGCACAGCAGCCGGACCTCGTCGTCAGCGCGCCGCCGCCCGGCTGGCAGGCGGTGCTGATGCCCGGCACACGGCACCGCCTCTTTGTGGTTGACCCGGCCGGCAACCTGATGATGCAATACGCGCCCGAGGCCGACCCCAAGGGCGTCCGCGCCGACCTCGAACGGCTTCTGAAATATTCCTGGATAGGGTAGACCGCTCGCCATGCAAGGCCACAGCCACACCGCCACCCCGACGCTTGCGCAGCGGCTCGCCGCTTTCGCCGAACTGTGCAAGCCGCGCGTCAACAGCCTGATCGTGTTCACGGCGATGATCGGCATGCTGCTGCCCGCGCGCGAACTGCCGCCGCTGCAGCTGTTCCTCGTCGCCTCGCTCGGCATCGGCCTCGTCGCCTGCGCCGCGGCGGCGATCAACTGCCTGGTCGAGCGCACCATCGACGCGCTGATGGCGCGCACCCGCGCCCGCGCCACCGCGCGCGGCGAAGCCTCGACCAAGGCCACGCTGACGCTCGCCTTCCTGCTCGGCGGCGCCGGCCTCTGGCTGCTGCACAGCTTCGTGAACGAACTGACGATGTGGCTGACCTTCGCCACCTTCGTCGGCTATGCGGTGATCTACACCGCGCTGCTGAAGCCGATGACGCCGATGAACATCGTCATCGGCGGCGCCTCCGGCGCGATGCCGCCGGTGCTCGGCTGGGCGGCGATGACCGGCAGCGTCTCCGCCGAACCGCTGGCGCTGTTCCTGATCATCTTCCTGTGGACGCCGCCGCACTTCTGGTCGCTGGCCTGCTACCGCATCGCCGACTACGAGAAGAGCGGCCTGCCGATGCTGCCGGTGACGCACGGCATCCCCTTCACCTGCCAGCACATCCTGCTCTATACGTTCATGATGGCGGCGTCGACGGTGGTCCCGTTCACGCTCGGCATGAGCGGCTGGTTCTACCTGGCCGCGGTGACGCTGCTCAACCTCGGCTTCATCGCCTACGCCGTCGCCCTCTACCGCAAATACAGCGACGCGCTGGCCAAGCGCACCTTCCGCTACTCGATCGTCTACCTGACGCTGCTCTTCGCGGCGCTGTTCGCCGACCGCCTGTTCGCCTGAGCGAAGGGCGCGAGCCCTTCGCGAACAAGTACTCCTGGGGTGCGGCTAAGCGCCCGTCGCTCGCCGCGGGGCGGCTCAGGCCGCCAGTGCCTGCAGCAGCTTGTCGTGGATGCCGCCGAAGCCGCCGTTGCTCATCACCAGCACGTGGTCGCCGGGGCGCGCCGCCTCGGCGATCCGCGCCACCAGCCGGGCGAGGTCGTCCTCGACGCAGGCTTTCGCCCCCATCGGCGCCAGTGCCGCGGCAGCGTCCCAGCCGAGATTGGCGGCGTAGCAGAACACCGCGTCGGCGTCGGCCAGGCTACCCGGCAGCTGCTCCTTCATCACCCCCAGCTTCATCGTGTTCGAACGCGGTTCGAGCACGGCCAGGATGCGCGCCGCCCCGACCTTGCGCCGCAGGCCGGCGACGGTGGTGGCGATCGCCGTCGGATGGTGCGCGAAGTCGTCATACACGGTGACGCCGCCGGCGACGCCGCGCACTTCCATGCGCCGCTTGACGCTCCCGAAGCGCGACAGCGCAGCCAGCCCCTTGTCCGGCGATACGCCGACGTGGCGCGCAGCGAGTAGCGCGGCGACGGCGTTGGCCCGATTGTGCGCGCCGGTCAGCGCCCACTGCGTTTCGCCGATTGCCTCGGCGCCATTGAACAGCGCCAGGCGGCCGCTGGCATCGTCGCCTTCGGCGCGCCAGGCGTCGGCGGCGTTGAAGCGCTCGACCGGCGTCCACGCGCCGCGCGCTAGCACGCGCCCCAGGCTGGCCTCGGCGGCATTGGCGACGATCAGGCCGGAACGCGGCAAGGTGCGCACCAGATGGTGGAATTGCGTCTCGATCGCCGCCAGATCAGCGAAGATATCCGCATGATCAAATTCAAGGTTGTTCAGCACCGCGGTCCGCGGGCGGTAGTGGACGAATTTGGAGCGCTTGTCGCAGAAGGCCGTGTCGTATTCGTCGGCCTCGATCACGAAGAAGGGCGTTTCGCCGAGCCGCGCCGAGACCCCGAAGTTCATCGGCACGCCGCCGATCAGGAAACCGGGTGCCATGCCCGCATCCTCAAGAATCCACGCCAGCATCGCACTGGTCGTCGTCTTGCCGTGGGTTCCCGCCACCGCCAGCACCCATTTGTCGCGCAGCACGTGGTCGGCCAGCCACTGCGGCCCCGAAACGTAGGGCAGCCCCCGGTCGAGGATCTCTTCAAGCAGCGGATTGCCGCGCGAGACGGCATTGCCGATAACGAAGACATCCGGTGCGAGATCGACCTGCACCGGGTCGTAGCCCTCGATCAGCTCGATCCCCGAAGCCTCCAGCTGCGTACTCATCGGCGGATAGACGCCGGTGTCGCAGCCCGTGACCCGGTGCCCGGCCGCCCGCGCGAGCTGGGCGATGCCACCCATGAAGGTGCCGCAGATGCCGAGGATGTGAATGTGCATGCCGTGATTCCCGCGTAGAAATGGCCAAAAGGCAGGCCGCATTGTACACTCGTCGCAGCAGCCCCTCCCCTCCGGACGCCCTCCATGCCCCACCGGCTCGACCGCACCCGCGCCATCATCTGCAGCGCCGCCGCCCGGCTGATCGCCGAGGACGGCATGACCGACTATACCCAGGCCAAGCGCAAGGCCCTGCGCCAACTGGGGCTGCCGGACGGGACGCCGCTGCCGACCAACGGCGAGCTGGACGATGCGCTGCGCGAATGGCAGGCGGTTTTCCAGGACGGGGAACAGATCGAAAGAATCACCCATCTTCGGCAAAAAGCAGCCGAATTAATGGAGATCCTGCTGGAATTTCGCCCCTATCTGACAGGCTCCGTCCTGGAAGGAACCGCCGGGCGTTTCGCCGAGATCGACCTGCAGCTCTTCGCCGACAGCGCCAAGGAAGTTGAGATCTTCCTGCTCAACCGCGGCATCCCCTATGAGCACGCCACTCCGCGCAACGACCGGGCGGAAGCGGTGCTGGTCGTCGACTCCGACGACGCCGTAGCCAATCTGGTGATCTACCCGGCGCTCGACGAACGCACCTCCCCCAAGGGCCGCGACGGCCGCCCGCGCGAACGGGCCCGCCTCGCCGCCGTCCGGAAAATCCTTGCCGGACAGGCGGAGCAAAAATAGAACCTGCGGCGATCTGGCGACATTTTGCGCCGATCGCGCCGCCATAAGAAAATCCCGCCGAAGACCTTCGCAAAAACCGACTGGCAGCACCGGCTCGCCGACGCAGCGAACAATGCCGATTCATCAGCCCGTGATGCGCAACTGGACAAGTTGCGGCGATTTACGGCAAACTTGCCGCCATGAAGAAGCAAAAAACCGCTTCCAAGACGAGCGAAACCCCCTCTGCAGCGAAGCTGCTGGTAATTCACGGACCGAACCTGAACCTGCTCGGCACCCGCGAACCCCAGCACTACGGCGCAGCGACGCTGGCCGACATCAACCGCGCACTGTCGCGGCGCGCCGAAGCCGCCGGCGTCGAACTGGAAGCCTTCCAGAGCAACCACGAAGGGGCGCTGATCGAACGCATCCACGCCGCGCGTGGCGAGGGCGTGCGCTACATCGTCATCAACCCGGCGGCCTACACGCATACCAGCGTCGCGCTGCGCGACGCGATCGCTGCCGTCGCCATCCCCTTCGTTGAAGTGCACCTGTCCAACGTGCACGCGCGGGAACCGTTCCGCCAGCACTCCTATTTCTCGGACCTGGCCATTGGCGTCATCTCCGGCCTCGGCAGCGAAGGTTATCTGCTCGCGCTGGAATACCTGCTCAACAAGCTCAACAGCGACTGACGTTTCCGCGGGCCCGCCCCGGCAATGCTTCAGCCGGCCGCCTTGCGGCCATCACCGTATTTTCGTAGGGAGAAATTGATGGATCTCAGAAAGCTCAAGAAACTGATCGACCTCGTCCAGGAATCGGGCATCTCCGAACTGGAAGTCACCGAGGGCGAAGAGAAGGTGCGCATCGCCAAGCATGTCGCCGCCCCGGCCGGCCAGACCTACATGATGCCGGCGCCCGCCCCGATGCCGATGGCCGCGCCGGCGGCCGGCGCCTCGTCGCTCGATCTAGACGACGAGCCGGAGGGCCATGCGGTCAAGGCACCGATGGTCGGCACCTTCTACCGCTCGTCCAGCCCCGGCTCCGAACCCTTCGTCGAGGTCGGCCAGACGGTCAAGGAAGGCGATACGCTGTGCATCATCGAGGCGATGAAGCTGCTCAACGAAATCGAGGCCGACACCTCCGGCACGATCAAGGCCATCCTGGTCGAGAACGGCCAGCCGGTGGAATTCGGCGAGCCGCTGTTCATCATCGGGTAACGCCCCATGTTTGAAAAAGTCCTTATCGCCAACCGCGGGGAAATCGCCCTCCGCATCCAGCGCGCCTGCCGCGAGCTGGGCATCAAGACGGTCGTGGTGCATTCCGAGGCCGACCGCGAGGCGAAGTACGTCAAGCTCGCCGACGAATCGGTGTGCATCGGCCCGGCCGCCTCGTCGCAAAGCTACCTCAACGTGCCGGCGATCATTTCCGCCGCCGAAGTCACCGACGCGGAGGCGATCCACCCCGGCTACGGCTTCCTCTCCGAAAACGCCGACTTCGCCGAGCGCGTCGAGAAATCCGGCTTTTCCTTCATCGGCCCGCGCCCGGAAACGATCCGCCTGATGGGCGACAAGGTTTCCGCCAAGGACGCGATGAAGGCGGCTGGCGTACCCTGCGTTCCCGGCTCCGACGGCGCGCTGCCCGACGATCCCAAGGAGCTTGTCCGCATCGCCAAGAGCGTCGGCTACCCGGTGATCATCAAGGCCGCCGGCGGCGGCGGCGGCCGCGGCATGCGCGTGGTGCACACCGAGGCGGCGCTGATCAACGCCGTCAACATGACGCGCACCGAGGCCCAGACCGCCTTCGGCAACCCGATGGTGTACATGGAGAAGTTCCTCGAAAATCCGCGCCACGTGGAAATCCAGGTTCTCGCCGACAGCTTCCGCAACGCCGTCTATCTCGGCGAGCGCGACTGCTCGATGCAGCGCCGCCACCAGAAGGTGATCGAGGAGGCGCCGGCGCCGCACATCGCGCCGCGCCACATCGCGCGCATCGGCGAGCGCTGCGCGGATGCCTGCCGCCGCATCAACTACCGCGGCGCCGGCACCTTCGAGTTCCTCTACGAGAACGGCGAGTTCTACTTCATCGAGATGAACACCCGCGTCCAGGTCGAGCACCCGGTGACCGAGGCGATCACCGGCGTGGACATCGTGCAGGAGCAGATCCGGATTGCCGCCGGCGAGAAGCTGCGCTTCCGCCAGAAGGACATCACGTTCAAGGGCCATGCGATCGAATGCCGCATTAACGCCGAAGATCCCTTCACGTTCGTGCCATCGCCCGGCAAGATCAGCTTCTGGCACCCGCCCGGCGGCCCCGGTATCCGGGTCGATTCGCACGTCTACGACGGCTATACCGTGCCGCCGCATTACGACTCGATGATCGGCAAGCTGATCGCCTATGGCGACAGCCGCGAGCAGGCGATCCGCCGCATGCGCATCGCGCTGTCGGAAATGAGCGTCGAAGGCATCAAGACCAACATCGCGCTGCACCAGGAGCTGATGATGGACGCCAACTTCGTCAAGGGCGGCACCAGCATCCACTATCTGGAACACAAGCTCGCCGCCAAGGGCGAGGTGAAGAAGTAGGCGCTGACCGCATGGCCTGGCTGTCTGTAACCCTGGAAACGGATTGCGCGCACGCGGAAGCGCTGGCCGACGCGCTGATGGAGGGCGGCGCCCTGTCGGCGACGATCGAGGACGCCGCCGCCGGCACCGCCGAGGAAAAGCCGCAGTTCGGCGAACCGGGCTCGATCACCACGCCGGGCTGGGACCGCTCGCGCGTCGCCGCGCTGTTCGACCCGGGCGCCGACGTCGCCGCCTGTGTCGCGGCCGCCGCGCGTGAAGCCGGGCTGCCCTCGGCCCCGCCTTACACCACGGAAGAAGTCGCCGAGCAGAACTGGGTGCAGCTGACGCAATCGCAGTTCGAGCCGATCCGCGTTTCCGACCGGCTGTGGATCGTGCCGTCGTGGCATGACGCCCCCGACCCCGGCGCGATCAACCTCATCCTCGACCCCGGCATGGCCTTCGGCACCGGCTCGCACCCGACCACCCGGCTCTGCCTGGAGTGGCTGGAACGCACCGTGCAGCCGGGGCAGGACCTGCTCGACTACGGCTGCGGCTCGGGCATCCTCGCCATCGCTGCCGCCCGCCTCGGCGCCAGCCCGGTCACCGGCGTCGACATCGACCCGCAGGCCGTGCTCGCCGCCGACGCCAACGCCGCGCGCAACGAGGTGAGCGCCCGCTTCACCGACTCCGCCGCGCCGCTGACCGGGCAGTTCGACCTGGTCGTCGCCAACATCCTCGCCAACCCGCTCAAGGCGCTGGCCCCGGCAATCTGCGGCCATGTCCGCCCCGGCGGACAACTCGCGCTGTCCGGCATCCTCGCCGAACAGGCGGACGAATTGATCGGCATCTACGCCGCCTGGATTCCGCTCGTCGTCGCCGATACGCGCGAGGGCTGGGTCTGCCTCGCCGGCCGCAAGCCGGAGGACGCCGCCGGAGCGAGCGCGTGCTGACCTGCTGCCCCTTCTGCCATACGACCTTCCGCGTCACGCCGGAACAGCTCAAGGCGCGCGCCGGCAAGGTACGCTGCGGCAAGTGCCAGGGGGTCTTCAACGCACTCGATTCGCTGGCCGACACCGCGCCGGCAACCGAGACACCGGCGCCGGCGCCGCAAGCCCCCGTCATTGCGGCTGCGACAGCACCAGCGCCCGATACGAACGACGACGAAACGGCGTCCATTTCCGCCGAAAACGTCGACATCCTGCTCGAACCAGAGCCAAGCCCCCCTGCCCCGCCGTTACCGGAAGCTGCCGCCGAACCGTCGGCGGACGACATTCCGCAAGCCGAGCCGATGTCGGCGGCAGCCGTGCGCGACACGGCGCTTGCCGCCGGCCTCGTCGCCGCCCGCGAAACGACCGAGCTGCCGGGTTACAACAAATGGGCGGAGGGCGCCTTCACCGCGCCGATTTCGGTTGCCGAAGCGGCGACGCGCCCGCTGTGGCCGTTCGCGCTGGCGGCGATCCTGCTGCTGGGCGCCCTGGCCGGCCAGCTCGCCTACCACTTCCGCGCCGAACTCGCTGTCGCCAGCCCGAACCTGCGCCCGCTGCTGGAAGCGGCCTGCGGCGCGCTCGGCTGCGACATCCCCCTGCCGCGCCACAGCGAGCTGGTCAGCATCGAATCCTCCGACCTGCAGATCGACCCGGCCCGCGGCGGCCTGCTGACGCTGGCGGCGACGCTGAAGAACCGCGCCGCCTACGCCCAGGCCTGGCCGCTGCTCGAAATCACGCTCACCGACGTGCAGGACAACGCCGTGCTGCGGCGCGTGCTGCAGCCGGCCGACTACCTGCCGGCCAAGCTCGATCCGACGCTCTTCCCGCCCAATGGCGAGGTCGGCATCCGCCTCTGGCTGGAGGCGCGCGAAGTCGCCGCCGCCGGCTACCGGCTGTACGTCTTCTACCCCTGAACCGAAATCCCTTCCGAAAGCTCCGGCATGAAAACACTGATCTGCGGCTCGATCGCCTACGACAACATCATGGTCTTCAAGGACCATTTCAGGAATCACATCCTGCCGGAGCAGATCCACATCCTCAACGTCGCCTTCCTCGTTCCCGAACTGCGCCGCGAGTACGGCGGCTGCGCCGGCAACATCGCCTACAACCTGATGCTGCTCGACGGCGACCCGTACATCATGGCCACCGTCGGCGACGACGCCACGCCCTACCTGGAGCGCCTCGACAAGCTCGGCCTGCCGCGCGACCACGTCCGCCACGTGCCGGGCAGCTTCACCGCGCAGGCCTTCATCACCACCGACCTCGACGACAACCAGATCACCGCCTTCCACCCCGGCGCGATGAGCTTCTCGCACCTGAACAAGGTGCACCACGCCGCCGGCACCCTGCTCGGCATCGTCGCCCCGGACGGCCGCGAGGGCATGCTGCAGCACGCGCGCGACTTCGCCGCCGCCGCCGTGCCCTTCATCTTCGACCCGGGCCAGGGGCTGCCGATGTTCTCCGGCGACGACCTCAACGATTTCCTGGAACTCGCCGACTACGCCTGCTTCAACGACTACGAGGCGCAGCTCGCCTGCGAGCGCACCGGGCAATCGCTGGCAACGCTGGCGACCAAGGTCAAGGCGCTGGTCGTCACCCGCGGAGGCGAGGGATCGTGGATCTTCGCCGACGGTCAACGGTACGAGATTCCGTGCGTTAAGGCCGATGACGTGATCGATCCGACCGGCTGCGGCGATGCCTACCGCGCCGGCCTGCTCTACGGCATCGCGCGCGGCTGGAACTGGCTGGATACCGGCCGGCTGGCGGCGGTGATGGGCGCGATCAAGATCGCCCACCGCGGCGGCCAGAACCATGCCCCGAGCCGGGAAGAGATCGCCCGCCGCTTCGCCGAGGCTTTCGGCAGCCGCCCCTGGTAATCCGGAGAAACGAATGAACCGCCAACTCGCCGCCCTCACCCTCGCCCTCGTCGCCACCACCCTCGCCGGCTGCGCCAGCAGCAAGTCAGGCGGCGCCTACACGCGCGACCAGACGCGGCAGGAAATGGTGGTACGCACCGGCGTCGTCGAGAGCGTGCGCGAAGTGCAGATCGAGGGCACCAGGTCCGGCGTCGGCACGGCAGCCGGCGCAGTCGCCGGCGGCGTCGGCGGCAGCCACGTCGGCGGCGGCAAGGGACAGATCGTCGGCGCGGTGGTCGGCGCGGTGGTCGGCGGCATCGCCGGCTCGGCGATCGAGGAAGGCGTGACCCGGAAGACCGGCCTCGAAATCACCGTCCGCCTCGACAACGGGCAAATGACCGCGATCGTCCAAGAAGGCGACGAGATATTCCGCGCAGGCGACCGCGTTCGCCTGCTCTCCGGCGCCGGCGGCACCCGCGTGACGCACTGAGTGATGTGCGCCAGCACATCGCGAAGCGAAGGGGCCTATGGCTCAAGTACTCTTGGGGTGCGCACTGAGTGATGTGCATCACACGAAGCGAAGGGGCCGACGGCCCAAGTACTTTCGAGTACGCACTGAAACCGCGCCGTCACAGACGCGACAAGGGCGCGTAACACGGCCCCCCTAGAGTTGCTCTCGACCACCCAACGGAGAGCAACTGATGACAACAACACACCACCAACTCCAGCAGCAGACAGCCCGTCCGGCGCGACACGAACTGTCGGTCAGCCTCGCCCGCGGCGAGCGCGAGATCGAGGAGGCAAAGCGCCTGCGCTACCGCGTCTTCGCCGGCGAACTGGGCGCCCGCCTGCCGACCCGCACGCCGGGCATCGACCACGACCTCTACGACCCCTACTGCGCGCACCTGATCGTCCGCGACGAACGCAGCGCCGAGGTCGTCGGCACCTACCGCATCCTGTCGCCGCAGGCCACCAAGCGGGTCGGCGGCTATTATTCGGAGAACGAGTTCGACCTGACCCGGCTGCAGCACCTGCGCCCGCGACTGGTGGAGATCGGTCGCTCGTGCGTGCATCCCGACTACCGCAGCGGCGCGGCGATCACGCTGCTGTGGGCCGGCCTCGCCCGCTACATGGTCGAGGGGGGACACGAGCACCTGATCGGCTGCGCCAGCATCAGCATGGCCGACGGCGGGCACGCCGCGGCCAGCCTGTATAATCAGCTCGGCGCGCACATGTCGCCGCTCGAATACCGCGTCTTCCCGCGCTGCCCGCTGCCGCTGGCGGCGCTCAACGGCCAGCTGCCGGAAGCGCAGCGACCGCCGGTACCGCCGCTGATCAAGGGCTATCTGCGCGCCGGCGCCTGGATCTGCGGCGCACCGGCCTGGGACCCGGACTTCAACACCGCCGACCTGCCGGTGCTGCTGCCGATGAGCCGGCTCGACGCCCGCTACGCTCGCCACTTCCTGGGGAACAAGGACTGAACGCGAAACCCACGCCGCTGCCGCTACGCGCCACCCGCGCCACCCGCCTCGCGCTGCACCTGCTGTGGGGCGCGACGACGGTGGCGCTGGCCTATCCGTTCATCACCGGCCACCGCCGCCTGTGGCTGAAGCAGCGCTGGTCGCGGCAGCTGCTCGACATCCTCGGCATCCGGCTCGACGCGGCGCTTGGCGGCATCGAGCCGGGCAGCCTGATCGTCGCCAACCACATCTCCTGGGCGGACATCTTCGTGCTCAACGCGGCGCGGCCGGTCGCCTTCGTCGCCAAGGCGGAAGTGCGGCAGTGGCCGCTGATCGGCTGGCTGGCGGCGAAGACCGACACGGTCTTTCTGCGCCGCGGCAGCCGCGGCCACGCCAGGATCGTCAATGCCGAGATCGACGCGCTGCTGAATGCCGGCATGGATGTCGCGATTTTTCCGGAAGGGACGACGACGGACGGCACGCACCTGCTCGGTTTCCACGGCGCGCTGCTGCAGCCGGCCGTGGAAACGGGACGGCCGATCCAGCCGCTGGCGCTGTCGTACGAAACGCCGGACGGGCAGCGTGCGCTGGCCCCGGCCTACGCCGGCGACACCACGCTCGGGCAGTGCCTCGCCGCGATGCTGTCGACCCGGACGATCGTCGCCCGGCTGCGTCCGACCCCGGCCCTGCCGACGCCCGGCCGCAGCCGCCGCGAACTGGCGCAGGCGGCGCACGGTGCGATCGCGCTCAGCCTCGGGTTTCCCCCGGCGAACAGTCGACCTGGAATACCCGCCGGTCCTCCAGCCGCACCGCGGTCAGGTGGCGCCCCCACAGACAGCCCGAATCCAGCGCCAGCAGGTTAGGCTCGACGCGCAAGCCGAGCGCCGACCAGTGGCCGGTGACCAGCACGTGGTCGGCACTGCGCCGGCCGGGCACCTCGAACCACGGCAGGTATCCCGCCGGTGCATCGGCGATTTCGCCCTTGGTCTGGAACTCCATGACGCCGTCGGGCGAGCAGAAGCGCATCCGCGTCATCGCATTCACCACTACCCGCATGCGCTCCCAGCCGGCAAGATCGTCACGCCACGCCGCCGGTTCGCTGCCCCACATGTGCGCCAGCGTCTCGCGGTAAGTTTCGCCTTGCAGCAGCGCCTCGACTTCCGCCGCCAGCGCCCGCGCCTGGTGCACGTTCCACTGCGGCAGCAGCCCGGCATGGACCAGGCAGAAACCGCGCTCGACGTGGCACAGCCGCTGCCGGCGCAGCCAGTCGAGCAACTCGTCGCGATCGGGAGCGACAAGGATCTCGTCCAGCGTATCGTCCTTGCCGCGGCGCTTCTCGACGCCCTCGGCAACCATCAGCAGGTAGAGGTCGTGGTTGCCGAGCACGGTCAGCGCCGCGTCGCCGAGTGCCTTCACGTAGCGCAGCGTGGCCAGCGAATGCGGGCCGCGGTTGACCAGATCACCGACCAGCCAGAGCCGATCCCGGGCCGGATCGAAGGCGCAGGCCTCAAGCAGGCGCAGGAAGGAGTCGTGGCATCCCTGGATGTCGCCGATGGCGTAGGTGCTCATCTGCTAGGACCTGTTCACAGTAGCCGATTTGTGTTTACGTCCTGGAATTAGGACGTAAGCAATGGATCGGCAAATGTTGAGCGATGCGCAGTGGGCGCGGATTTCGGAGTTGCTGCCGGGCAAGCCGACCGACAAGGGCGGACGTGCGGCCGACAACCGTTTGTTTGTCGAAGCGGTGCTATATACAGCGCGGGTCGGCAATCCATGGCGTGATCTGCCGGCGGAGTACGGCAACTGGCATTCGGTGTATGTACGCTTCGCGCGCTGGGAGGCAAACGGGGTTTGGGCGCGTGTGGCCGAAGCCTTCCAGGGAGATGCCGATCTGGAAGAGTTGTTCATCGACTCGAGAGCCTGTCAGAAATTTTGTGTTTGAGGCATACCATGTCGCAAAGGAGCATGTATGCCAAGCAAGACGAGCAAGAAGAAACCGGTGACGCTGCCGACCATCCCGAAAGAACTCATTGACCAGTTCGCTGACGGCCCGATGACTGCCGAAGCGGTGAATGCTGCCTCGATGGCTTTCAAGAAGGCGCTGATCGAGCGCGCACTGGTCGACGCGTTCGTCGACCTCATCACCGACATGGGCGCCGAGGCCGTTATTCCGCCTCGCAGCAACCGACGCACCGCGCGCGAGTATGACCGGGAGCGGTACAAGGCCCGCAATCTCGTTGAGCCCTTCTTCAATCGACTCAAGCAATTCCGCCGGCTCGCCACCCGCTACGACAAGCTCGCCAACCGTTTCAATGCGTTCTTGCATGTGGCATGCGCCTATATCTGGCTACTGTGAACACACTCTAGGGTGTGTTCACAATTAAGCCAGCCAGACGAAAGCGCAAGCGAGATGAACGAACGACAAGAAAGATTTTGCGAGTTTGTCGTAGCGGGTGGCAATGCGTCTGAATTGCTTGATGCGACAGAAGAAGCGTTCGACCAGATTTCGGCTCTTGTAGATATGCCGATCGAACGTGCGAGGATGAAGCCGATTGCTTCGTGGC
>JACPEH010000007.1 GCA_016183655.1 Rhodocyclales bacterium | reverse complement strand
GATCGAGTAGCCGATGAAGTCGACGGTCTCGACCTTCTTGATGTTGAAGGTCCAGCGCGACAGCAGGCGGTCCAGGTGGCCGGCGTTGCCGGACCAGATGGCGCCGGCGCCGGCGTGCAGCAGGCGCTTCTTGAACTCGGCCGTGGCCGAGAGCTGGCCGGCGGTGAAGGCGGTCTTGACGCTGGCGCCGTCGTGCGGGAAATCGACGCGGAAGTAGTACCAGGCCTCGTCGGTGACTTCGTTCTTCAGGTAGTAGAGCGGCTCCGGCCGGCAGTTGCAGATCTCGCTGACGGTGTGGCTGCTCTTGATCGCCTCGGCGCGGAGTTCTTCCTTGCCGAGCTTCGGGTTCTCTTCCGATAGCTTGTCCTGCGCCTTCGCAAATGCGTCGAGGTCGGTCTTCCACCACCAGATGCGGTTGTCGAAGTCGAAGGGGAAGGTGGCCCAGCCGTGCCGGCTGTACATGAGGTTGCCCTTCTCGCTGGCGCTGCTGGCCATCAGCAGGGAGCCTTCGTAGCGGTATTCCTTCAGCGCCTCCTGCGTCAGCCGGCCGCGCTGGTGCATGTCGTTCCAGTCCAGCTTGCCGCGTCCGGTCTGCGGGATCACGGCGGCGATGGCAGACCAGCCGTCCTTGCGCGACTGTTCGCAGTGCTTGCGGGCGAAGCGGCGGCCGGCGTCGTCGCCGTCGAGCGCCCAGACCAGCGTCGGCCGGTCGGTACCGGCGGCGGCGCACTGCTCGGCCAGCCCCTTGAGCGACAGCGCCGGGTAGTTGTTGCAGGAGAGCGCCGCCACGGCGGCGAGGTTGTGGTGGAGCAGGGCGATGGCGTCGAAGATGCCCTCGACGATCCACAGTTCCTTCGGCGTGCCCCCCGAGGGGGCTTCCTTCGGGGCGCCGATGCCGGTGGGCGGCTGCCACCAGGTGCCGCCGTACTCGCCGCGGAAGGTGGCCTTGCGCTTGCCGAAGCGGCCCGGCTTGTCGATGATCCGCTCCCACCACACCGCGCCGCCCAGGGCGAAGCGGACGGTGGCGCTGCCTTCCTTCGACTCCCGGTCGAAGTAGCTCTCCTGCGTGTACCAGCCCTTGATCTTGGCGAGGTCGAAGCCGCGGCCGTACTGCAGGTAGGCATCCGCCGCCGCGTTCGGGTTCTGCGGCGTCGGCGGGTGGCGTTCCGACCAGGACTCGAAGATTTCCGGGTACAGCTCCTTGACGTGGAACTCGGCGCCGCACTTGTCCAGCCGGCCGCAGCGGATCACCCACGGGTGTTCCTCGTTGGTGTACAGCTCCTTCTTCGAGCAGCTCGGGCACTTGCCCTGCCGCAGCCAGCCCTTTGCGGCGGGCTTGAACTCGAAGTCGCGGTTGAGGTTGCTGAGAACCTCGCGGTGGATGTCTGCTTGCATGGGGCTCAGTTCTTGCGGGTGGGGACGCCTGCGGCGTTGCAGACGAGGGTGCGGATGGCCGAGGCCGAGGAACGCTTGCCGATGAACACCGGGCGCTCGGCCTTGCGGTAGAGCAGGAAGGCGTCGCCCTTGTCGACGACGAACATGTTGTGTTCGGCGGCGATGGTCTGGGCTTCCTTGAACTGCTGTCGCGGGCTGTGTTGGCGCATCGTCTTCTCCGGATTCAGGCGTAAAAAAATCCCTCGCGCCTTGAAACAAGGGCGATCAGGGTGCTGCTGGGGTCTGGGTCAGATCAGGCGATCAGCCGGTGGGAACGGCCATGCGCGGCGGCGGGAGATCCATGCCGAGCTCCAGCTGGTTGGCGGCCGGCGCATTGGCCGCCGGCGAGCGCGGGGAAAGCGGGATATAGACGCCGGGCTTCGGCATCATCGACGGCGCGATGGTGCGCTCGGCGACGATGCGTGCCACCCAGGTGTGGCCGCACTCGATGTTGGTGCATTGCGCGCCGGCCTCGCGCACGGTGCTGCCGAGTTCGCGGCTGGTGCGGATGGAGGCGATGGTGCCGCAGTGGGGGCAGTTCAGGCGCATGTTTTCCCCTTCCGACGAAGAATCCGATTCACCACGCCCAAGGCGCGCTGCATTGTTGCCTTGGCGATCGACAGCTGCTTCTTTGCCTGCTCCGGCTCGCCCGGGTCGATGCCGTCGATCATCTTTGACATGGCGACATTCACCTCGGCGCCGTGGGCAACGACGTCCTGGAACAGCAGCACAACCGCCTGCTGGCTCTCGTCCTCGCCTTGATCGCTATCGAATCCGGCGTGCATGCCGACCGGCGCCAGCAACGCATCCACCAGGTGCAGGCGGCGTTCGTCTGGCAGCGCGGCGAAGATCGACCAGAGGAAATTGACCGTGAGCAGGTTCTTGTCCTTCGACGAATCGTCGAGCCAGCGGTAGATCTTGTCGGCATTGACCCGCATGCGCTCGAAGGTGTCGCGGGTCGGCGGGTCGAAGACGATGCCGGTGAGACGCGGGCCGCCGATGCGCTCATGCGCCTGCACGATCATGTCCGCCGCCGTCTCGCGGCTCCAGCGGTTTTGGCGGCGCCAATCCTCGACGTGGTCGCGGACGATGCTGATGGCGGTCTTGGTGTGCGTTGTCTGCTGCATGAGTATTTTTCTTCCCCCTGAGAAGATTTCTTCACGCGGCCTGCTGCTGACCGGCATCGCCGGCCGCCCGCAGCTCTTCAATAACCTCGGGCAGGCCCTTGAGAAAGGCCTGACGGGCAAGGTTCGCCTTTGAAATACCCGCGCCGGTAGCGACGCGCTCGGCCTCGGCCAGCTCTGCCGGCTTGAGGCGGAGGTTGATCGGGCGGTTGGTGACGACGCCGTCCGGTGTGTAGGCGGTACGTTTCATGCGAAGATGCGTTCTTGTTCGTAGTGCTTCACATATTGCGGAAGAAAAATTCCGGTGTCAACGATTTCGGAAGAAAAATTCAATATCGGTGCGCGACTGAGGGAGGAGCGCAAGAAGCTCGGCCTCAGCGCCGAGGCGCTGGGCGCGCGCCTGAGCACCACCGGACGCACGATCAGGAAGTACGAGGACAACGACACTTCGCCGCGGGCGGCCGAGCTGCTCGAACTCAGCCGCATGGGCGCCGATGTGCTCTACATCGTCACCGGCGCCCGCATGCCGGTCGGCCTGGCCGAGCCTCGGGCGAATTACACGCCGGCCGAGATGCTGGCCGAGTTCATCGCGCGCAACGTCAAGCTGTCCGCCGAGGACGCGGAACTACTGAAGGCGATGGCGCAGCGGCTGAGCCGCTGAGTCGCCAGCCTCGACTCAAGGTCGGCGAGCAATTCACCGACCCGTTCCGCCTCTGCCTCGACAAGTTCGAGCGCCCGCGCCAGCCGCGCGGAAACCCCATCTCCGCGCGCCGCGCCGAGCCCGCCGTAGAGGTCGCAGAGCAGGCCGATCGAGGCCGACACCCGGAGCGACGCGGCAATCGCCTCGTCGAGCACTGGCGCCTCGTCGGCCATGGCCTCATTTTTTTTTCGCGCCGGCGGTGTCCTGCCGGCGGGATTCCTCAAGGCGCATCACGATCTCGGCATTCAGGCTGCGGCGGTTGTCGACGGCCTGGTGCTTGAGCCACTGCTTGAGGTCGTCCGGCAGACGGACGCCGAGCGGCTTCCTCTCCTCGTTTGCTGCTTGCATGTTTCCCTCTCCTTAAAAACGGCGTGGCATATGCCGCCGTTATTATAGTGGCAGTCTGTCACTATACGAGCAGGCGCCGCGCAGGATCAAATACGGGTCATGACAAATGACCAGCACCGCTCCCAGTACCGCATTCCGTACCCACTCTATGAGCGACTGAAGGCCGAGGCCGAGGCACAGCAGCGTTCCGTCAACGCCGAGATCGTCGCGCGGCTGGAGGCCTCGTTTCTGCCGGCGCCGGCGACGATCGAGCAGCTCGCCGCGCTGCTCGATGAGCGCGACGCGCGGTTGCTGGAAGAGGTGCGGTCGGTGGTGCGCGGGGCGATCGGCAAATTGCCTGCCCGTGGCGATTGACGCATCATCCGCCGGACTTATCGCGGCCATCGCTGCCACGCCGCTTTGCTGGTACGGAATCGTCCGCCGCAGGCGGTCGATGAATCGGTCGCCCATCGTCGCTCACGTGGTGTCCGCCATCGCGGCTCCGCTGATCTTTCTGGCGACGTTCGGACTGGTGTCCGATCCGTCATGGTTCTCGGTGTTTTTCTCCGCGCTCGTTGGTGCGCCGCTTTGTCTGTTCGTTCGCCCTGCAGCGTCAGTAGCGCGCGTGACGGCAGCGCCTGACGCCAGCCCTCCCGCACCACCGCCATTGCCGCCGACAATCGACATCGAGGCGATCGAGGCCACGCGCCAGCAATCGCTCGCCGCGATGCGTGCGGCGACGAAGGCGCGGGCTGCCGACAAGAAGGCCGATCTATCGTGGCAGGAGCAGCACCAGCGACTGGTGGAAAGGAATCGCGCGCTTCCTGTCGATGACCCTCTGGCGAAGTGGAAGCAGAGTGCATCGGCCTCTGGCAGCGCGCACCGATCCTCGAAGAAGAAACGAGTGGCGCTAGTGCGAGGGCGGAAGCTGGACGTGGTGCGATTCGACTACATCGACGGTGAGGGCGAGTATTCGAGCCGGCGAGTCTTCGTGAATGTGATCGCCGCCGAGTACTTCAAGGGGATCGACGCCGACGTCATGGAGACGCGCACCTTCCGGTACGACCGGGTCGTTGGCTGTGTGACGTCAGAGACGTCTGGAGAAGTCGCTACGCCGGAAGAGTGGGCCGATGGCTTCCGGTAGCGCGCTGCGGCGCGTTAAAACGAGGCGGGGAAGGGTAGGGGCTGGACGGCCCCTTTTTATCGCGCCGTGGCGGGCGCCGCCTCGTCACGAATCGCGTTCCGCCGCTGGCTCGCCGCGCCGATGCTGCACCCGTGCCGAGCGCAGAATTGATCGAGCGTCAGCGACATCAGGTCTTCGCGACGCTCTGCCCACCACGCATCCCACGACCAGGAGACCCCGATTTCCCGCCGCAGTCGTTTCGCAGCGGTGAGTCCGATGGGGAGGTCGATGTCGCGTTGGCGCGCATCCATCAGGTAGCGCGCCAGCTCGGGGGTGAGGATGGTCGCCACGCCTCGTCCGCCACGGCCACGGTCGGCGCCGGCCGGCCAGCCGATCAGCACATCGAATCCGTGCCGGGTTTCCCGGCGCTCCCGGATGTCCCACTGAGCGCCGCGCCAGTCGGTGGCCTGGCCGATGATCGTGGCTTTACGCGCCACTACAGGCCTCGATGGCGGCCACGACCTTGCGCTGGTCGATCGAACGCACGGCGCCGGCGTTGATCTGCGCGTAGATGCCCGCCGACGATCTGGCGAGCGCGCCGATCTCCATGCCGCGCTGCACGGTGCCGAGCATTTCCCA
This sequence comes from Rhodocyclales bacterium, assembly GCA_016183655.1. Taxonomy (GTDB): domain Bacteria; phylum Pseudomonadota; class Gammaproteobacteria; order Burkholderiales; family Rhodocyclaceae; genus Proximibacter. The sequence goes on along the minus strand of JACPEH010000007.1, from coordinate 30,517 downwards.
GCCGGCGAGAGGGTGTGAGTAGAGCCGCCATGGCCCTCCGAGGAGGACCGTGAGGCGGCCGCGATTCTGGCCGCCCATGGTTTTAGCTGCCGAGGATGACGATGCCGGCCTGTTCCGGGCCGACGTGATCCACGTAGGCGGCGAGCCATTCTTCCGGAGTCTCGCCGGCGCCTTCGAGCGCGTAGAGCGTCTCGTCGTCGATCACATTGAGGTAGGCGTCGAGTTCGGCTTGAGTGAGGCCGGTGATGTCGCGCTCGCCGATGGCCTTGCTGAACGGGTTGATGATGGTGATGGTGGTCATTTTCTGCTCCTACCCCTGATTCCCGAGGTGCGGTGGCCAGCAACGCGCTGTCCATGAATTGAATTATACACACCAATTCAAAACATGCAAGCGTTTTTTATTCGAGCGGGTAGGCCTCGGCCGCGATGCGGATGCCCGCCGAGAGATTCCCGCCGCCGATCAGCAACAGCCTCTCCCGCGAGGCGTCGTCGATGGTGACGTTCACGCGCTTGGTGCCGCCGGAAGCGATGGTCTTGCGCCCCTGGCCGCGGCCGGCGCCGCCGCGCGTTTCGGTCTTGAGCTTGACGCGATCAGTGGCGGGCATGGCGGGCCTCGATCCAGATGTCGCCGGCTTCGCGGGCGACGCGCGCGGCCTTCCGCATGTGCAGCGTGGTGAGCGGTTCCGGGTGGGTGATGCACTCGCCATCGAAGGCGCCGGGCTGATCCGCCGCCGGCGCGAAGCGGAAGACCCAGCCGTCGATGTGCGTGGCGGTGGCGGCTTCCAGATCCACGGTCCAGCGGCTGCGCCAGCCGCGGTTCGGGTGATTGACCATGTACCCCCCTTTACGCGCCGAGGGCTGCTTGACGAATGCAGCGATTGATTCTTTCGATTTCTTCACAGATTCGATCTTTGACGGATGGTGGTGCCATGTCGTAGATGTCCTCGAGAAGTACCGCCAACATGGCGCTGGTATTCTTCAGCTGCTCTATTGGATTGGCGGTTTCGATTTGCGAATTTCGGTTATCCATTCTTCCCTCCGTTGAAATAGATTTACCCGCCGTATAGGTGGCACCAGTACCGTCTCTGAACGGCTTGCACTACCCTGGATGGGCTGCTATCGGAACACCAATTTACCCCATCCCAGAACAGAACTGGCTTATGCGCCACAAGCGCGGACTGACTGATGTGGCACAAATAGAAACCCTCTTTAGGGGGGGCGCCGATAGCCATAGCGAAACCTCGGGTTGGTGCCCCGGCCGAGGCCGGGGCGGGCGGGTTATTCGGCGACGTCGTAGATCGTGCGGCCGGTCTTCGCGGTGCGGCTCACGATCAGCGGGAGTTCGGCGAAGCCGACGACCGATTCGCCGTGGCGGGCGATGTCGCGCTTGACGGTCTCGAACGCGACGCTGGCGGTGTGGCTGGACGAGTCCTTGAAGTAGCAGCGGAGTTCGCCGTTGTGCTCGACGGCGACGAGGTGCTGGTTGCGGGAATCGGTGATTTGACGGACTTTCATTTTCTGCTCCATGCCCCTGCTCCCGAGGCGCGGTGGTCAGCAACGCGCTGTCCATGAGTTGAATTATACACATCAATTCAAAACATGCAAGCGGTTTTTATCCCGGGATCTCGGTCGCCCGAATCTCCAGCTCCAGCGCCGTGGTGAAGCCGGCGTCGCTGACGCTGTGCGTCACCTTCGCCAGAATCCAGTCGGTGCTGTCGATCTCGCGTTTGAAGCCGGCCACGGTGGCCGGCAGCTCGGGGATGAGTTCGGCGCGACCGCGGGCGAGGGTGATGCTGAAGGTGGCGACGCCGCGTTGCAGGCGGCGCCACTCGGCACGCGCGGCACGCTGGGCGTTGGCCTTGCTGGAATAGACGTGGCGCAGGGTCTTGACGTTGTCGGCGCTGGGGGTGAGGGCGGGGTCGGCGGACGGCGCGCCGGCTTGCTTGGCGGCGTCCTTCTGCGCCAGCCGCGCGGCGCCGGCGCGGGCCTTGTCCTCGTCGGCCTGGCCGTAGGTGACCTCGCCGGCGGCGCCCAGGTTGCGGTCGTCGTACTTGGCGCGCACACCGATCCACGCGGCGCGCTGGGCCTTGTTGCCCTTCATCGCCCGCCACTGCTTGCGGGCGGCCTGCTGCGCGGCGGTGCGGCTCTTGAAGGTGCGGCCGGCGTCTTTGTACTGGCCGGTGACGGGCGCTGCCGCCGGTGCCGCCGGGATCTTGCGCTCGGCGGAATCCTCGGTCTTGCCCCAGATCACCTCGCCCTTCACGGCGCCGGCGACGTCGTGGTACAGCGCCTTGACGCCGGTGTAGGTCTCGCGGTCGGCGATGCCGAAGCGGTGCTGGTCGCCGGACTGGCGGGTGATGGTGATCGCCGGCAGGGCCTTGCCGCTGGCGCTGACGCCGCCGCCCAGGGGCATGAACACCAGCCGGCCGGACTTGACCGTGGCGATGGCATCGAACTGCTGCGCGAGGCGCGTGAGCAGGTTGGCGGCCGTCTCGTTGGTCTGGTCGAGGTGCTCGATCGCCTGCCCGGCGAGCTGCTTGGCGACGCTGGGCGTGAGGTCGCACTCGTCGGCGATGGTGCAGACGACGTCGCCCAGCGTCACGTCGTGCCAGGAGCGCTCCCTCTGGGTGTTGAGGCCGCCGCGCAGGTCGGCGCTGCGGGCGCGGATGGTGAGGATGTCCGGCGGGCCGCTGTGCTCGATCTCGTCGGCGTTGTATTCGCCCTTGTCGACAAGCCCGGTCTCCGGCCAGCCGAAGGCGACTCGCAGCTTGGCGCCCTTGGCCGGAAGGCTGAGGCGGCCGTCGGTGTCGTCCAGCGCGAGATCGACCTGGTCGGCCTCGAAGCCGCGGTTGTCGGTATGGTCGAGGCTGATCAGCCGGCCGACGATCTGCGGCGTGATGTCGATGCCGTCTACCTCGATGCGGTAGATGGGGCGCGGATGAGGGGCGATGCCGGCGGCGTCGAGAAGGGTGCCCGGATCGATCACGGCGCGCTCACTTGAGGTCGAGCATTTCCAGCAGGCTGCTGGTGATCTGGCCGAGCAGGTCCGGCTCGTCGTCGACGCGGGTGAGCTTCATCGAGAACTCGATCTTGCGCGGGGCGCCGTCGGCGAAGAAGAGGCTGTCGGTCTGGCTGATTTCTTCGATGACGAACAAGCCGTAGAAGATGCCGGTGCCCTCGATCAGCGGCCAGGCCTTGCCCTCGTTGGCCATGGCCTGCAGCGCGGCGAGGCTGATCTTGCCGCCGGTGAGTTCCGGGTAGAGCACGCCGGAGAGGGTGATGACGTCGTCGCCGGGGCCGGTGAACTGGCGCGCCGGCCGGCGCCCGACGCGGCTGACCGACGGATGCCGCCAGCTCATTTGCCGCTGCAGCTGCTGGTAGGGCACGGTGTGCAGGCCGAAGACGAACAGGCCGAGGGCCATCATCATCGAGACTTGAGGGAGGCCGTACATCGCTTACTCCGAATCCCGCAGCCGGCTGCGGTGCTGGGCGGCGCGCTTGGCCTCGATGCGTTCGATCTCGCGGGCGACGAGGGCGGCGAGGTTCTGGTTATCGGTGCCGGGCGCGGCGTTGATGATGATCTGGTAGGTGACGCTGCCGCCGCTGGTGCCGGCCGCCGCGCCGATGGGCGGGCGGGTGTCCAGCGGCAGATCGCCGGCCGCCGCGGCGCCGCCGATGAGCACGCCGGCGCCGATGCCGGCGAGCTTCCTGGCCATGTCGCCGACTGCCTTGAGCGGGCCGTCCTCGCCGCCGGCGAGCCCTTGCTCGAAGCCCTGCATGGTGAAGCTGCCCAGCTCGGCGAAGACGCGCGAGGGCGAATGGATGCCGAGCTTTTCCTTCAGCCAGCCGACACTGGCGTCGCCGATGCCGGTGACGGCGGCCTTGAGCGCTTCCCAGCGGGCGTTGATGCCGGCGATCATGCCGTCGATCATCTGGCTGCCGGTCTCGATCGCGCGGTCCTTGAGGCCGCCGAACCAGTTGCCGATGCCGTCGAGCAGCGCCTTGAACTTCGGGCCGATGGTGTCCCAGTTGGACCAGACGTAGAGCGCGCCGGCCGCCAGCGCGGCGATGAGGGCGATGATCGGATGCGCCATCGCCAGACTGCCGAGCCACAGCAGCATCTTGATCGGGCCGAACAGGGCGCCCTTGAGCAGCGCCAGCGCGCCGCCGGCGAGTCCGCCGGAAATGCCGAGCGTGGTCAGCGCGAACTTGATCATGGCTAGCGGACCGAGCACCGCGGCGGCGGCGAGCGTCAGGCCACCGATCACGGTGAGGCCGACCGCCAGCCACTTGACCACGGTGATGATGCCACTGGCGAGCTGCGGGTTCTCGGCTGCCCAGGCGCGCATCGCCTTGACGATGCCGAGGGTCTTTTCCATGGTGGCGACGAGCGCCGGTTTCATGTGCTCGCCGAGGTCGGAGGAGAGGTTGATCAGCGCGTTCTTCGCCATCGTCATGCGGGCGTTGATGGTGTCGTTGCGCGCGCTGTTCTCGCGCCCCATCGAGCCGCGCGCCTTCTCGTCGTTCACCAGCTTCAACTGGCGTCGGTACTCGTCGAGGTTGCTGGCCAGCTTGGCGGCGTCGTCGCCGAATTCCTTGCCGAACAGGCGAGTGGCGGCTTCGAGCTGCTGCTGCTCGGGCAGCGCCTTGATCGCGTCGAGCACCTTGAGGATGGTGCCGGTGGCGTCCTTGCTCATGCCGAACTGGATCGCCTTCGCGTCCATCTTCAGCATGCCGAGCCCCTCGCGGAAGCGCTTCGACTGCATGGTGGCGACGGACAGCTCGCGCATCATCGCATTGGATGCCGACGCCGCGATTTCCGGTGTGGCGCCGAGCGACAGGAAGGTCGAGCCGAGCGCCGCCGCCTCGCGGAAGTTCATCTTGACCATGTCGGCAGTACCGGCGATGCGCTTCATCACGTCGATGATCTCGCCGCCCTTGGAGAGCGCGTTGTCGTCGAGCCAGTTGATCGTGTCGCCGAGCTGGTGGATGTCCTTGATCGGCACTTTGTAGAGCTGGCTGATCTTGCCGATGTCTTCGCCGACCTTGTCGACCGGCAGGTCGAAGGCGGCTGCCATCACCGCGGTGAGTTCGGTGTAAGTGAGCAGGTTGTCCTTGCCTTGAATGCCCATGCGCGCGCCGCCCTCGACGATCCTGGCGATCTCGTTGGCGGAGAGCGGCAGGCGCTCGGACATGGACTTCACGGCTTGGCCGATCTCGTAGTAGGTGGCGGTGAGCTTGCCGTTCTCGTCGCGCGCGCCATCCACCTGGCGGGCGACGCCGAGCATGGCCGTCTCGAAGTCGGCGAAGTCCTTGGTGGCCTTGGCCACCGGCAGGCCGACGGCGGCGCCGCCGGCGGTGATGCCGGCGCCGGTGGTGGCCATCTTGCTGCGCAGGGCGTTGGTCTTGTCGAGCTGCGCGCGGGCGGCGTGCAGGCGCTGCATGCGCTTGTTGGCGGCCTCCAGCGCCTCGCTTTGCTTGGTGACGGCAGTGGTGGCGGCGTCGATGCGCCCCTTGAGGTCGCGCTGCTGGCTGGCCAGCTGCTTGGTGTCGATGCCGGCGGCGGCGAGTTCATGCCGCAGCCGCTGCTTTTTCTCCAGCAGCCGCGTTTCGGCGCCGGCGAGGTTGCGCGCCTCCTCGGTGGCGGCCTTGAAGGCGCGCTGCATGGCGGCGGTGGGGGCCGCCGTCGATGCCATCGCCTCGGCGATGCGCCTGACCTCGGCGCGGGCCTTCTCCAGATCCTGCGCGTTGATGCCCAGCGCCTTGTTGGTCGAGCGGTAGTTGTCGATCAGCTTCTGCTGGGCGTTGAGGCCCTTCAGCGCATCCTTGGCGGCGTTGAGTTCCTTGCTCGCCGCGCGCGCGCCGTCGGTGATTGCCTTTACCGGCCGCAGGAAGTTGTCGACAGCGGCAAAGACCACCTTGAGTTCGAGTCTATCGCTCATTGGTTTCCCATCGCTTGCGGGCGCGCTCTCGCCATTCGGCCAGCTCGGTCAGCGACATCGGGGCCATCGTCTCGGGGGGCCAGTGGAAGACGAGGGCGATGTCGGCCATGGCCTCGGCTACGTCGTCGGGGAGTCCTGCGCGGTCTGCTCGGCCGCCTGCTGCAGCACGGCCTTCGGCAGCAAAAAACCGGCGACGGCGCCTCCCAGTTGCAGGAGGTCGGCACCGTCCATCTGGTGGATGTCGGCCGCCGTCAGCACGGGGTCGGTGATGCGCGGCAGGACGGTGACGAGGTCGTCGGTTTCCATGTCCAGCAGGCGGCGCGTGCTGGCGCCGCGCAGGGCGCCGCCGAGCGGCTTGCGGACGGTGACGCTGGCGATCTGGGTGTCGCCGCGCTTGATCGGCGTGTCGAGCGTGACGACGGTGGTGTTGGTCTGTTCCATGGTTTCCTCTTTTTGGTGGCCCAGCCCCTTCCTCGGGATCGGCGGAAGGGCCGGATGACGGCGGCCGGGTAGCCGTCTCCCCGGTCAGGCGTGGTGGGTATCCGTTACGCCAGGCCGATGGCCTTGCGCTGCGCTTCGAGCATGTCCTTGCCGTCGACCTTGAAAACGAAGGCGAGCAGGTCGATCTCGATCACCTCCTTGTTGTCGACCGTGAGCTTGTAGTAGGTGAGCGGGCTTTTCACCGTGGTCTTTCCGGGATTGCCACCCTTGGCGTCGCCGGCGTCGATCTCCTGGTGACGGCCGCGCACGACGATCTCGACCGCCTGGACGGCGGCGGTGTCGTCCTGCTGGTAGGCGCCGGCGAAGCGCAGCATGACGCCGGCCGCCTTGGTGATGCCGTACTGCTTGAACAGCTCGGGCTCGAAGCCGCCGTAGATGTGCTCGATTTCGAGCGGCTCCTGGCCGACGTCGACGCTGACTTCGCCGTCCATGCCGCCGCCGCGGAACTTCTCCATCTTGCGCGCGAGCTTCGGCAGCTTGAGTTCCTCGGCCTTGCCCATGAAGGAGCGGCCTTCGTTGAACACGTTGAAGTTCTTGAGTGCGTTGGGGAGTGCCATGTTCTATCTCCGGTGAGTGTTGCGCTGCGCCGATTACGCGCCGATGCGGCTGGCGAAGTCGACGAGGTAGCGGCTGGTGATGCGCTGGCGGAAGTTGAGGTTTTCCAGCGGCGGCACCGGCGTGAAGTCGTAGTCGATGTAGGCCTTTCCGGAATACAGGACCTGCGCCGTGTTGGGCTCCGGGTCGTACCAGCATTCGCCGTCGATGATGTAGCCGAGCGTCTTAAGCTCACGGAACTTGGCGTTGATCCCGTTGATGATGTCTTTCAGGAGAGACGGGTTCATCGGCAAATCAACGGCCCAGAAGTGCGCGTCGGCCATGGTGTCGGCCAGCACCTGGTCGCTGCGGACGTAGCTCTCGAACGCATACATCGGGTCGGCACTGCAGGTGCGGCTGCCCCAGAAACGGTAGCCGTCGCGGCGGATCAGCGTCGTGACTTCGGCGGCGTTGAGGTACCCGGCATCGGTGGCCGGGTCTTGCAGGTCCCACCAGATATCCTTATTGATGCCGGTGACGCCATTGACCGGGATGTTGGAAATGGTCTTGTGCCAGCCGATCTCTTCGTCGAGCTTGGCACGAAGCCCAAGGGCGCGGGCAACGGCGGGGAAGTCGATCGATGCGTCGGTCGCGGTGTCCCAGCCGACGAAGTCCGGCCAGATCGTCATGATCTCGCGCTGGCCGAAGTTGTCGCGGTAGATGACCGCCTCTTCCTTGGTCGCGCAGCCGTTGGCATTGACGTATGCGAAGCCGCGAAGCTTCTGTGCGATGCCGGCCAACTCGGTGGCGACGGGCAGGGTGTCAAGGCCCGGTACGCCAAGGATGCGCGGCTTGACGCCAAACTTGGCCTCGGCCGCCAGCAGCGCCTGCACGCCCTTGTACTGTCCGGTGGGGCTAACGCCGCCGATAACCTTGGAGGTTTGGTCGGCCGCCTTGGCCGCGGCGTCGGCGCCTTCGCCATCGGCTACGCGGACGACGACGGCCAGCGCGTTGCCCTGATCGGCGATGGCGTCGAGCGTGCGGGCAAGCGTGCCGAGTTCGCCGCCCTTGCCGGAGGCGCTGCGGACGTTGGTGACCAGCACCGGGGTGTCGAGCGGGAAGACCGTTGCATCAGCATCCGAAGCCGTCGCGACGAAGCCGACGGTGGCGGTTGGAACAGTGCGAATAGGGCGTTCGCCTTCAGCGAGGGATTGAACGCGTACGCCGTGGTGGTAATCGGTGGGCATGGTCTGTTTCTCCGTGGGGTCGGGATGGAGTCCATGCTGGCATGCGCGCGCGCGGGTGTCGCGCGCTGGCGGTTGTGCTGTGAGGCGTTACAACCGATTGGCGAACCGGGCGACGGCGGCGAGGGTGTTGGGGTCGAAGCGCCAGGGCTCGTCGATGCCGATGGCGGCGGCGCAGGCCTCGGAGCAGTAGTACTTGTCGCGGTCGCCATCGCCGCGCCGCCAGACGAAGCCGAACAGCCCGCGCAGGTCGTAGCCGTCGCCGGCGTGGGCCTCGAACCAGTCGAAGGCGGCGAACGGGTCGACGCGCGGCAGCTCGACCAGATCCCAGCGCGCCGGGTCGAGGTCGATTGCCTTGATCCGCACGCCGCCGTCGGTGTTCGACGCCGAGCCGCACATGGCAGTGCCGTCCGGCAGGCGCCACAGCACCAGCTCGCAGTGCGAGTACGGCCCGCGCGTCCACCAGCGGACGGCGCGGTTGAAGATCCCGGCGAGGCCGGGACGCGTGCCTTTGTAGAGGGCGAGCTGCACTCCGGCTACATCGCCTGCAGCGCCGTTTCGGCGGCGGCACGGATCGCAGCCACCGCCTCGGCATCGGCAGCAGCAGCGACGGCGATCTTGCGCGAGCGGCGCTCCTGCTCGATCTGTGCAGCCTTCGCCGACCAGGCGGCCTCCTCGGCGATGATGCGATCCGCCGCGGCCTGCGGACTGGCGTCACCGGCCGCGGCCTGCTCGGCGGCAACCATCAGCGGCACCGGGCCGCTGTAGCCAGCGGCGGCGTAGTCGCGGGCCTGCTGGCCTTTCATCAGGTAGGTGGCTTCCTGCCCCGTGGCGACGGTGATGTAGCGGGCGCGGGCAGCGCCGGCGGTGGTGTCGATGGCTGCCAGGGCGATGGACTTCACTTCGGCGAGCGCCGGGACCGGTGGGTCCTGCAGGATCGGCCGGCCGCTCTCGTCCGCGGCGATGCGCTTGCCGTTCGACTGTGCGTCGATGAGTTGCTGATGCTCATTGGCGGTGATCTCGATAGCGTCGGGGGGGATGCTGCCGCCGTGGATCGCGGAATCGTAGAAGCCGCCAGTGGATTCTGAATAGAACAGCATGTTGACTCTCCGTTTATTTGCCGATTGTTTCCCAGTCGTATTGCGCAGCAGACGGGCCGAGGTTTCGAATGGTTATTGACGTGAGACCCGCGGCGCGTTGTTGCCCGATATATGCGCCCCCAGGGGCTACATCGGTACCTTGTGCGAACGTGGTGAGCACTTTGAAAATCGCGTTCGGATAGGCGATCGGCAGCGTGATGACTGCGTTTTCTCCCGATGCGATGACCGGAGTTGTTCCCCATTGCTGAATACAACCGTTCGGCAGCGTCTGGTAGCCGTTGGCGGAGAGGGATGCGCTAAACAGCGGGGATCTCGTTAGCTGCGCGCTGCCGCCGACGACGAGCCACGACGTAGCATTCTCGGCGATCAGAATCACCGACGAGGACGGCGGCAGAGAAAAGTACGCCGCCTGGTTGGCAGCATTGTCGTTAATAAACTGACCGGCCTGCGCGGCGAGGCCGACAGTTGTTGCGCCCCAGTTGTAAAGCACGACAGCGACTCCTGGCGGAACGGCAGCCAGGGAGGGCATCGAGATGGTGCCGCCGATGAAGGGGAAATTGATCAACACACTCCTCCCCATGTCAGAGAGCGGCAGTGCGGTGTTGGCCGTGTAGTAGGACACGCCGCCGGACTGTAGTCCGCTCTTCCTCACAAAGGCGGTCGTCGCCAGCGACGTGTCGTTGTCGAACTGCGCCTGAGTCGGCGCGGTCGGATTGTCGGTAAAGGCCGGACTCGCCAGCGGCGCCTTGAGCGCGAGGGCGTTGGTGATGGTTGCCGCGAAGTTCGGGTCGTCGCCCAGGGCGGCGGCCAGCTCGTTGAGGGTGTCCAGCGCGCCGGGCGAGGCATCGACCAGGGCAGCGACGGCGGCGGCGAGTTCGCCGGTGGAGACTGCGTCGAGCACGCCGCGCGCGGCGGCGGCGTCGCCGGTGGCGAGCACCGTCCGCATGAAGGCGGTGAGCGGCGTCAGCGCCGGCAGATCCTCGCCGGTGAAGTAGAGCATCTGGTCGGCGTCGGTCGCCAGCGCAGAAAGGGCGGTGAGCATGGCGTCGAGCGGTTGCTTGCCGGTACCGAGGGCCTGACACAGGTTGTAGAGGTAGCGGGTGCGGTTGGTGAGGGCTTTGCCTTGTTTGTTGGCGAATCCGTCCTCGCCGCCGACCCACACGGTATCGGTTTCGATGCGGTAGACCTCGGCGTCAAATCGGTCGAGTTCGGTCAGTCCTGCCATGATCGGCTCCTAGTTGATGGTGGTGTCGACCACACCGCAGGTGTAGTCGCCGTTGCAGACGATGGTTCCGTCGCAGCGGAAGGCGGCTGCGCTGAAATCGATCGCCTGCAGATGGACGCAGTTGCGGTCGACCGCTTTGAGCAGTCGCTTGGCGAGGAAGGCCTCGGAAACGGTGAGCGGGTTGAAGAGGTCGATGCGATAGCTCGCCCATTGCCCGCCGCACGTTCGGTCGCCGTTGCAGACGGTGTATCCGTCGCAGCGGATGTGGTCGGAACGTTCGATCAGCTTCGCGTTGCCCTGACCGATCGACGCCAGCGCCCTACGGACGCCGAGCGGGGTTCCTTTCCGGCGGTGAATCTCCGGCGCATCCTTGATGGCGGCGCGCTTCTTCTCGACTGACCACTTGTCGTCCCACTCGTCGACCGACAGCGACCAGGCGAGGTAGGGCAGCAGGGCGGCCGGGCAGGTGTCGGCGTTCCACAGGGTGGGCACGATGCGCGCGGGGTTGAACCGCCCAGCCGTGCGCGCGGCGGTGCGTTCGAGCGCGGTGCTGCTCGGCGGCAGGAGGGTCTCTGGCAGCGCGCTCACGGCTCAGGACTCGATGCCGGCGATGGTGACGGCGATGCCGGTGCAGTATGCCGCCTGGTGCGGGCCGCAGACGATGTCCGCCGCCGGGCTGTCGATGACGACCTTCTTGACGCCGGGCTGGTGCGCGGCGGCGTCGATCGCCGAGCGGATGATGTCGCCGTCCAGCTTGTGGTTGGCCGCGGCGAAATTCGCCAGTGCCGCATTCACCGCCTGCTGGACGATCTCGCCGGCGGGGCCGGGGAAGAGGGTGAGCGAGACTTCCAGCGTGTACTCGACGACCTCGCCGGGGCTGACCAGCACTTCTTCGGACAGCGGCCGGATGCTCTCGCTGTTGAGCGCGGCCTGCACGGTGGCGAGCAGCCCGACGGCGGGCACGCCGCTACCGGTGCGCGAGAGGATGAAGACTTCGGTGGTGCCGCCGTGCGGCGTGGTGACGCTGACGCTCTTGACCTGGCCGTCGGCGCTGAGGGCGTGGAACCTGAAGGCGTCGCGCGGGCCGGCGACGCTGTAGCTCTCGGGCTTGAGGCTGAGGCGGTAGCGGTAGTCGTCGTCGGTTTCCAGCGTCAGCGGAACCGGCGGCACGGCGTCCGGATCGCCGGGGCTGACGATCAGCCGGTCCTCCTGGTAGTAGGTGACGCCGATGTGGTCGAGGTCGGCGCCGACGGCGAAGGCGAGCAGCAGCGCGCGCGCTTCGTCGTTGTAGCGGGCGCGCAGCAGCATCTCGCGGTAGGCGGTTTCTTCGAGCAGCTTGGTGATCGGTTCGGATTCGAGGTCGAGCAGGGCGGCGACGGCGGCCTGTTCCTCGGGCGCGTGCAGGCCAATGTAGTAGGCCTTGCGCTCGGCGAGGATGGCCTCGTAGCTCAACGGCTCGATGACGTTCGGCGGCGGCAGCAGGGAGAGGTCGACGCTCATGGTCTGTCCCGGTCAGCGCAGCGGCACGCTGAGGTTGATCTGGCCGCCGGTGCGCTGTCCGCCGCGGCGGACGGCTTCCATGTCGACGGTGACGGCGCCGTCCATGCCGATGCCGATGCGGGCGCTACGCACGGAGACGCGCGGCTCCCAGCGGATGATCGCCATCACCGTCGCCGACATGAGGCGCAGGCGGTTGGCGGGGTTGCCCGGATGGTCGATGAGGTCGGGCAGCAGCGAGCCGTATTCGCGGCGCATGACGCGGCTGCCGATGGGCGTGGTGAGGATGTCGCGCACCGACTGGCGGATGTGCTCGACCTCGTCCATGCGGCGGCCGGTACGGGCGTCGGTTCCCAGCTTGCTCATACCGTCGGCCCTCCCGGTACCGGGTCTCCGGCCGGCGGGCCGACGTGGTGGTGCTTGTGCAGGATGACGCCGTAGCTGCTGAGGACGCCGCTCTCGCCGTGGATGAAGTCGCCGGTGACGATGTTGCCGTTGCTCTCGCCGCCGGCGCCGCGCAGGCCGTCCTTGTAGGTGAGCAGGCCGTCGATGGTGACGCGGCCGGTGCAATAGACGTCAGGCGTGTCGAGCGTGATGGAGGTGGCGGCCTGGATCAGCCCGGTCCGGATGCCGGTGGCTTCGAGGTGGCCGCTGGCGTGGTTGTAGCTGATGCGGGCGCCGTCCGGGTACTCGGTGACGTGGTCGTCCGGGCTGTGGCTGGGCGGCTGGATGGCGTCGGAGTTGAGACCATACAGCACGACGCCGCCGGCGGCCTCGCCGCTGGGCGAGAAGACGATGCATTGCTCGCCGACGGTGGGCGGGTCCCATGTCGTGGTCTGCCCGGCGCGCTGCGGAATCCACGGCAGCCATTGCGTCACCAGCCCGCCGCTCTTGACGCGGCAGCGCACCGCGCCGTGGTCGACGGCGTGGATGGTGCCGATGCGCACGAGGTTTTCGAGCCGGCGGGAGAGTTCGACGAGATCCATGCCGCCGAGCATGCCAGCCTCGCGCGCGCAGGTGGCGTGCCGGCGGTTGTGCCGGCGGGCGTTACAACCGATTGGCGAGGTGCGGGACGATCAGGTCGCGGATGGCGGCTTCGTCGGCTTCGGTGATGCCGAGCAGGCGGCGGGCCGGGTAGTCGGCTTCGAGGCCACGCCGGTTGACGCGGTCGCGCAGGCCGAACTGGTGCACGCGGGCGATGCGCTCGACCTCGGCGGCGAAGCCGACGACGGCAGCGGTCGGTGTGGCGCTGGCCTTCATGAAGCGGGCAGTGCGCAGCTTGCTGAACATGGTGCGGCGGACCTTGCCCTTCTGGTTGCGCAGGCGGAGCTGGGGTTTTCGCGGCTCGTAGGCGCTGCCGTCCGGGTTCTGCTGGGCGGCGATGCGGCGCTGCTGGCTGCCGCGCAGGAGGTGGGCGATTTCGCGGGCGAGCTGGCGGCGCGCGCCGGGTTCCAGTGCGGCGATGAGGCCGGCGGCGAACGACTCGACCGGGTCGAGACTCACGGGGCGGGCGGCGCGCCGTCGCCGCTGGTGTAGATCAGTTCGCCCTTCAGATAGACTTCCCAGCCGCTGGGGCCGCCCAGGTCGGGCATCTCGGGTTCGGCCAGGTGTTCGCACTCGTAGCCGCCGCCCTCGACCGGCTTGACCAGGACGCGCTCGGAGAGTTCGAGGGTGATGCCGATGTCGGCGCTCTTGTGGTCGATGATCTCGGCATCGATGCCGATGGCGCGGTCGCGCCTGTCGGTGTTGTCGATGAGGTCGGGCTGGTGGGTCGAGATCCAGACGAGCAGCGGCACGGTGAGGGTGTCCGGCGGGTCGGCGTAGTCGGTGACGACGATCTGCAGGGTGTAGCGGTATTCGAAGCCGAGGCCGGCGCCGCGCTTGGTGGCGACGCTGCCCTTGTCGATGAAGACGTGCAGCTTGTCCGGGTGCTTGCGCAGGTGGGGCACGCGCTCGGTCAGCCAGGCGCGCAGCTCGATCGGCTTTCTCACGGTCGCGGGCCTCTCTCTACTTCGCGGTACCGGCGCTGCCAGCCGGCGAGCTTGGCGAAGCACTCGCGGGCGGCGGCGTAGTTGTCGCCGATGGTGTCGAGCGCGGCAGCGTCTTCAACGGGGCCGCCGGCTCCAAGAGCCACGGGTCCGGACTCGGGGCCGAGGGGCACGCCGGTGGCGGCGGCATCGTGGCGCACGCGCCAAGTGCCAGGCAGAGTGCAGCGATCGGCAGCAGGCGTGACTTGGACATAGCGGGTGATCTCCTTGGTGATGAGGCGTTCCTTGGGGGCCTGCGCGGTGCGCGCGGCGGAGAGGTCGGCGGCGAGGGTGTCGGCTTTGGTCCGGGCCTGCTCGGCCCAGTCGGCGTAGGCCTGCGCGACGGCGAGCTGCTGCTGGGCGGCCTTGCCGTCGCGGTAGTCCCAGCCGATCCAGGCGGCGCCGGCGGCGCTGATGCCCCAAGCGACGGCGAGGGCGAGGAGGGCGGTGGGGTTCAAGCCGCATCCTCCTCGGGCGCTGTCGTGAAGCGCTCGAAGGCGCGCGCCAGCTTCTGGTCGTAGAGGTTTTCCTTGTAGGCCGGGCCGTTGTAGATCCGCGCGAAGTCGGCCCACTTGCGCCCCTTCAATGCCTTGTGCAGCGCGGGGTCAGCCTCGATGAAGCGGACGAAGGCGTCGAGCTGGGCGGCTTCGTCCTTGTGCATGGCGGCGACGAAGTCGGACGGGCTGGCGTAGCCGAGGGCCTGCCAGTGGTAGCCCATGATCTGGAAGGCGCCCCAGCTGCAGGACTGTTCGGCGAGCAGCTCGCCGAAACCGACGGTGGCCTGCCGGGCGGCGGCGAGGCGCGACCACTCGGCGGCGCCGCCGGCGTAGCCGCCGCGCTTGGGATTGATGACCGACGGGTACCGGCTGGCGAGCGCGTTGATGCCGGTGACGGCCTCGTCGAGCAGCCGATGGAGTACGTGCCGCTCGAACAGGATGACCGGGCGGCCGTCGTCGAGGAAGCCGCGGCCACGGCTTTCGACGGCGTTGACGGCCATGATGGCGGCGAGCGGCACGCCGAGGCGTTCGGCGGCGGCCTGCAGGTCTTTCTGCCGGAGGTGCTGGGGGTCGACGAAACCGTTGTTGAGCGCAGTGACTGTCTTGGGACCGGTGACGCCGTCGGCGACGAGGCCGACGCGGCGCTGGAAGGCCATGACGGCGGCAGCGGTGGCTTCGCCGTACCAGCCGTCGACGGTGAGCTTGAGGCCGACGGTGTTGAGCAGGCGCTGGAGTTGGCTGACGTCGGTGCCGGTGTCGCCTTGTCGCATGAGGGGCTCCTTAGAGGTGGTTGCCGGGGGGCTGCGGGAACCGCGGCGCGCGGGTGCCGCTGAGGATCTGCACGCGCCGCTCGCAGAGGATGAGGACGGCGACCGCCAGCGCGAGGAGGGCGGTGAGCCATGCCGGCACGGCGCCGGCGAGCGCGTAGAAGACGCCGCCGAGGGCCGCGCAGCAGAGGAGGTTGAAGGCGATGCGGATGAGCAGCGGCGTGGCCGGGCTCATGCGGGACACCGCCGGCTCGGCGCGGTAGAGGATGACCAGGCAGGCGAGCAGGATGACGATCCGAAAGAGGTGGTCCAGGTGGTCGAGCATCACAGTTGTTCCTCCGCTTTCTGGGCGCGCCGTAGCAGCGCCGGGCCGATCCAGCGCAGGCCGAGAAAGCCGACGCAGAAGGCGACCGGGAACTGCAGGACGTCGCGGGTGATGTCCGCCGGCCAGAAGGGGACCGTCTTCGCCGCGGCGGCGGCGACCAGCGCGGCGATCACCGGGGCGAGGTAGCCGGCGACGAGCGAGGAGCCGCCGAGGAAGAGCACGCGCGCGAGGGCGCCGGCCGGCTGCTCGATCGACAGGTACCAGAGCCCGCCGGAGAAGCCGGCGAGCAGGATGGCGGGATGCAGCCCGGTGGCGACGCCGAAGACGGTGATGCCGAAGGTGCTGGAGAGGCCGAGCAGGAAGCCGGTGGTGGAGGTGGGTTCGGCCATCGTCAGTCCCAGAGCTGGATGAGGTTGTCGTTGGTCGGCGCCGGCGCTTCGTCCGGCAGCTCGACGGGGGTACCCATGGGCAGCACCGGGCCGAGGGCGGCGAGGCCGGGGTTGGCCTCGTAGGCTGCCTCAACGGCGGCGCTGCTGCCGTGGTGGCGCCAGCAGAGGCCGTCGACCGTGTCGCCTTGCTGGGCGATGACTCTCACGGTTGACCTCGCCGGGGCCCCACAAGGGGACTTCCTTCGGGGCGCATCAGATCAGCTCCACCGTGGTGCGTCCGGCGCCGGTGATGTCGCCGATGGCGCGGCGGTAGTCGCGCCAGTGGTCGTCGATTTGCGGGGCGAGGGCGTCGGCTTCCTTGTCGCCCTTGGCGGTGCTGTCGAAATCGCGCGTGCGTTCGAGCAGCAGGGCCTTGGCGTGGCTGCCGACGGCGCGGTGGTAGCGCTGGACGAGGATGCTGGTCTCGTCGATCTGCTCGGCTTCGACCTCGGCCAGCGTGGCGGTGCCTTCGGCCTGGCGGGCGAGACGCCAGGCGCGCAGCTCGCCGTTGGTGGCGGCGATGGCTTCGATCAGCGTGACGCGCAGACGGATCGGCGAGACGGTGTGGTCGATGTTGTGGGCCTCGCGCACCGTGGCCGGGTCGATGTGCGGCCAGAAGGGGCCGCTGACAATTTCGGCCTCTTCGGTGGCGGGCGTCGGGGCGGGGACGATGAAGCTCATGTCGGGTCAGTTCCGGTTGTGCGCAGGTGGTCGGGGGGCGAGGTCCGGGAAAAAGGAGGTAGAAACCCGGTCCTGCCCCCCGAGCCTGCGGCTGCGGGGTCCGCTCTTTTTAGCCGGCGGCCGGGGGGTTGCCCCCGGTTCCGGCCGAGTTCTTGATGAGCACTTCGAGGCGCTCGATGTCTTTCTTGACGCCGACCTTGTCGTGCAGGGCGAGGGCGCGCTTGAGGTGGTCCACCGCGCCCTGCAGATAAGCCAGGCCTTCGCCGGCCGCATCGCCGCCGGCACGCTCCCGCGCGGCGTAGCCGATGGCCTTGTGCAGCTTGGCGCGGACTTCGTCGGGCATGTCTTCGGCGGCGGTAAGGTCGAGCACTTCCGCCAGCGATTCGAGGCTGGCGGCGGAGGCGGCGACGTCCTTGAGGGCGATGTCGGCGGCTTCTTCGGCGATCAGGCAGGCGGTGGTGCGCTGGTATTGGTCCGGCAGCACCAGCTTGTGGCCGATGGCGTAGCGGGCCAGCGGCAATGCGCCGGCGATGTCGCCGATGTCGATGGTCCAGATCAGCGCGGTCATGAAGACGTCGTCCTGCTGGCCGCTGTCGCCCTTGAGCACGCCTTCGATCCACGGCTGGTATTCGGGCAGGAGCAGGCGCTTGACCTCGGCCTTTTTCTCGATCGACTGGACGCCCTTGAGGCGGCGGCGGTCTTCGGCGAGCTTGGCGAGCATGAGTTCGTACTGGTTGGCCATGGCCTTGTCGACCGGGCCGTGCTCGCCGCCCGCCTGCATCGCGGCGGCGGCGTGGCGCTGGAAGTGCGCTTTGGCGGGGCTGTTGCGCATGTCGTTTCTCCGGTGGGTGGGAAGCGGGCGGCGCGTGGCCGCCCGTCTCGATCGGCGGGCGATTACGCCCAGCCGCCGGCGCCGTCCGGGAAGACGATGTTGACCGCGGCGCAGGCGGCGCCGTAGTCCTCGATCTCGTAGGCTTCGCTGACCGACTGGTACAGCTCGTACTGGTCGCGCTTGGCGTTGTCGATGAAGGTGTGGCGCCGGGAACCGTTCTGCCAGTAGATCGACAGGTTCGAGTCGCCCTGCGGGCCGAGCTTGGTGATGAAGATGCTGCGCGACGGGAAGAACGGGATTTCCGCCGGGTGCAGGCCGCCGAGCTTCTTGGCGGACAACATCATGTCGAGCGCGAGCACTTCGGTCGGCGTGGCGCCGTGCGAGGCGATCATCGGAAAATACTTCTCGTCGAGCAGGTCGGACGAGACGCAGGCGCAGAAGGTGTTGTCGCGGGCGTACCAGGGCTGCAGCAGGCTGGTGCGCATGTCATGGACCAGCTCGTCGAGGTTGGCGTAGTCGCCGCCGGCGCCGACGCGGATCTTGTTGGCAACCGCCCCCTCGTGCATGTGGCGCGCGGGGGCGTTGGTCTGCAGCTTCTTCAGCCAGCCGATGTTGACGTCCTGCAGCAGCGGGTTGGCGACGCGGTTGGTGGTGGCGGCGGCGCTCTGGCCGTTCCAGCCGATCATCAGGCGGTCGCGGCCGATCTGCTCGGCGATGCCCTTGCTGATGCGCACCTGGAAGTCGTGGAACTTGGCCCACTGGTCCAGCTTGGCGTAGCGCAGCGCCGTGTCGAAGTTGGTCTGCACGCAGGCGTACTGGATGTTGGCGAGGCTGGAGGGGTCGGTCGGGGTGCGGTCGGCGACGGTGGTGTCGGTGCGGCCGGCGATGGTGGAGCCGATCGACAGGCCGATGCGCTCGCCGGTCTGCTGGTCGACGCCGTAGGAGTTCACCGAGCCGAGGAAGGCGGAGCTTTGCTGGATCGCCGACTCCAGCTTCTGCTGGATGCTGGGGTCGACCGCGAATTGCTCGGTGGCGCGGGCGACGCCGTTGAGCCGGGCGACGTTGTCGAGGTAGGCGTTGAAGGTTTTGCGGCCGATGTTCGAAAGACCTTGCGACATGGTGATCTCCGTGTTGTCTGGGGTTGGGGTTCGTGGAGCGTTTGGTCGGCGCCGGGTCAGAACTCGGCGAGCAGCTTGCCGTCGCCGCCGGTGGCGGCCGGGCGCTTGCTCTTGTCGCCGTCGGTGGTTGCCAGCTTTGCTTCAAGCGCGGCGAACTCGTCGGCACGGGCCTTGAGGGCGTCGGCGTTGAGCTTCACGGCGGCGCCCATCTCTGCCATTTCCTTTTCAATCTTCGAGAAGGCGGCGAGGGTGTCGCGCTGGCTGGTGGCGATGGCTTCGATCGCTTTGCCGTGGTCGGCAAAGCGATCGTCTGCCGCCTTCTTCTCGAAGCCCAGCAGGCCCTTGACCTTGGCGAAGAGGGTGTCGCCGAGGCTGGCGGCGGGGGCCTGTTCTTCGAACTCGATGGCGGTTTCGCTCTGGCTGGCGAAGCGCTCGCCGGCGGTGCCGCCGAGGCTGAACTGCATGGACTCGGTTCCGATCGACGCCGGGCTGTCGGTGAAGGCGAGGCCGCTGAGGTAGGCAACGCCCTTGCCGATGAAGTTGTTGAGCACTTCCATGGAGCTGAAGGCCTTCTGCCCCTTCTTCTGCAGCGCGACGAGTTCTTCGCTGGCGTCGACGACGGCCAGGAGCTGCAGCTTCTTCTCGCCCATCAGCTCGGCCTCCTGCGTGGAGAGCGAGACGACCTTGCCGTAGGCCTTGAAGATGCCGTCCGGCAGCGAGGACAGGAAGTGTTCGAGGTTGGCGACAGCGGTGTAGACCTTGGGGTCGTAGTTCTTCGCCATGTCGGCGATCCACTGGCGGCTGATGTTGCGGCCGTCGATGGTCGGGCCTTCGGTGGCGATGACAAAGGGCTTGGAGAGGGGCATGTCTGGCTCCGGTAGGTTTCGGTGATGACGAGGCCATCTTCGGGCAGCGTTCCCGCGCGGGCAAAGGGTTCCGGGTGTGCCTTGCCGCCATACAACCGGCCGCCGGCTGCTCGTCGCGCGCGCGCGGGTAGCCTCCGGTCTCATGGATATGAGCCTGCCTCCCGACCTTGATCCGCGCCGCCGCGCCAGAGACCTGTACTGGCAGGGCTGGCGGATCGCGCGCATTGCCGAGCACATCGGCGAGAAGGTGTCGACGGTGCATAGCTGGAAGCGGCGGGACGAGTGGGACAAGTTCGATCCGGTCGAGCGCGTCGAGATGAGCATCGAGGCGCGGCTGATCCAGCTGGTGGCGAAGCCGGAGAAGGACGGGAAGGACACGCGGGAAATCGACCTGCTCGGCCGCCAGATGGAGCGCCTCGCCCGGGTGAAGAAATATTCGAAGGGCGGCGGCAACGAGGCGGACTTGAATCCGGCCGTCGAGAACCGAAACGCGAAGACTCGGGCGGGGACGCGCAAGCAGCCTACGCGCAACGCGATCAGCGAGGAGCAGCAGGAGCAGCTGGTCTCGGCCTTCATGGAGTCGCTGTTTCCGTATCAGAAGGGCTGGTACCGGGCGGGGCTGGTGGAGCGGGTGCGCAACCTGTTGAAGAGCCGGCAGATCGGCGCGACCTGGTATTTCGCCCGGGAAGGGCTGTGCGATGCGCTGGAGACCGGGCGCAATCAGATTTTCCTGAGCGCCTCGAAGGCGCAGGCGCATGTGTTCAAGGGCTACATCAAGCAGTTCGCGGCGGACGTGGCAGGCGTCGACCTGCAGGGTGATCCAATCGTGCTGCCGAACGGCGCCACCCTCTACTTCCTCGGCACGAACACGCGCACGGCGCAGAGCTACCACGGCAACCTGTACATGGACGAGTACTTCTGGATTCCGAAGTTTCAGGAGTTCCGGAAGGTGGCCTCGGGCATGGCGATGCACAAGCTCTGGCGGCTGACCTACTTCTCGACGCCGTCGGCGAAGTCGCACGAGGCTTACCCGTTCTGGTCCGGCGCGTTGTTCAACCGCGGGCGGTCGAAGGATCAGCAGATCGTGCTCGATATATCGCACGAGGCGCTGAAGGCGGGGCGGCGCTGTGAGGACGGGCAGTGGCGGCAGATCGTGACGGTGCTCGATGCCGTGGCCGGCGGCTGCGACCTGTTCGACATCGACCAGCTGCGGCTGGACTACTCGCCGGACGAGTTCCTCAACCTCTTGATGTGCGAGTTCATCGACGACGGGCAGTCGGTTTTCCCGCTGGCGGCGATGCAGCGCTGCATGGTGGATTCGTGGGTGGTGTGGGACGACTTCAAGCCGCTGGCGCCGCGCCCGCTGGGGCATCGGCCGGTGTGGATCGGCTACGACCCGTCGCACACCGGCGACAGCGCGGCGCTGGTGGTCGTGGCGCCGCCGCTGGTGCCGGGCGGCAAGTTCCGCATCCTCGACCGGGCGCAGTTCAAGGGCATGGATTTCGAGGCGCAGGCGGAACGCATCCGCAAGGTGACCGAGGCCTACCACGTGGCCTACATCGGCATCGACATGACGGGCATCGGGCAGGGGGTCTATCAGATCGTCAAGACCTTCTTCCCGGCGGTGCGCGGCTTCCAGTACAGCCCGGAGGTGAAGACGCGGCTGGTGCTGAAGTCGATGGACGTGATCAACAAGGGCCGGCTGGAGTTCGACGCGGGCTGGACGGACGTGGCGGCGGCCTTCATGGCGATCAAGAAGACGACGACGCAGAGCGGCCGGCAGATCACGTTCGAGGCCGGGCGCTCGGAAACGACAAGCCACGCGGATCTGGCTTGGGCAACGATGCATGCGCTGGCGAACGAGCCGCTGGAAGGGCGGCACGCCGGCAATCAATCCTCGATGGAGATTTTCGAATGAAACAGCGGAAACAGCAGCACCGGGCGGCGGCGCCGACCACCACGGCGCCGGCGGCGTCAGCAGGCCGCGTCGAGGCCTTCGCCTTCGGCGACCCGGAGGCGGTGCTCGATCGCCGCGAGATCATCGAGTATCTGGAGTGCCCGCAGGGCGCGAAGTGGTACGAGCCGCCGATCTCGCTGGACGGTCTCGCGCGCAGCTCGCGGGCCTCGGTGCACCACGCCTCGGCGATGATCGTGAAGCGGAACATCCTGGTCAGCTGCTTCGAGCCGCACCGGCTGCTGTCGCGCACCGACTTCGGCGCCTGGGCACACGAATTCCTGATCTTCGGCAACGCCTATCTGGAGCGGCGCGACAACCGCTTCGGCAAGCCGCTGGCGCTGAAGCCGACAAAGGCGAAGTACACGCGGCGCGGGCTGGATCTGGAAACATACTGGTTCGTGCCGAAGTGGAACGAGGAACACGAGTTCAAGAAGGGCGCGGTGTTCCACCTGCTGGAGCCGGACATCAACCAGGACATCTACGGCCTGCCGGAGTACATCCCGGCGCTGCACAGCGCCTGGCTGAACGAGTCGGCGACGCTGTTCCGCCGGAAGTACTACAAGAACGGCAGCCACGCCGGCTTCATCCTCTACATGACCGACGCGGCACAGGAGCAGGAGGACGTCAACAAGCTGCGCGACGCGCTGAAGAACGCGAAGGGGCCGGGCAACTTCCGCAACCTGTTCATGTACGCGCCGAACGGTAAAAAAGACGGCATCCAGCTGATCCCGGTGAGCGAGGTGGCGGCCAAGGATGAATTCCTGAACATCAAGAACGTCACCCGCGACGACCAGCTCGCCGCGCACCGCGTGCCGCCGCAGCTGATGGGCATCGTGCCGAACAACACCGGCGGCTTCGGCGACGCCGAGAAGGCCGCCAAGGTGTTCAACGCCAACGAGATCGCGCCGCTGCAGGCGCGGCTGATGGATCTGAACGAGTGGATCGGCGAAGAGGTGATCCGGTTCAAGCCGTATGAGCTGGCGCTGGAGGCGGCCAAGCCGGTGATTCCACAACCGCAGGGCGGTCGATAAGAGAGACGGTGCGACCGTGTCGGGTGTTGGAGCACCCGACACGGCCACCTCCCGCAGCTACCGCCTGCGTTTGGCCAAGGCACCGCACCGTGCACACGGCGGGCCGAAGGCTATCATTAAAGTGAATCACTTACCAATGGCATTCAAACCCATCATTCCATGGATCGGCGGCAAGCGCCGCTTGGCCAAGCACATCCTCCCGCTCTTCCCGGAGCACACCTGCTACGTGGAGCCGTTCGCCGGCGGCGCCGCGCTGTTCTTCATGAAGCCGCCGGCGGCCTGCGAGGTCCTCAACGACATCAACGGCGAGCTGGTGAACCTGTACCGCGTCGTGCGCAACCACTTGGATGAGTTCGTCCGGCAGTTCAAGTACTCGCTGGTCAGCCGGCAGCTTTTCGAATTGGCGCAGCAGGAAAACCCGGAAACGCTGACCGACATCCAGCGCGCGGCGCGCTTCTTCTATCTGCAGAAGCTGGCGTTCGGCGGTAAGGTCGAAGGGCAGACCTTCGGTACCACGGCGACCACACCGCCACGCTTGAACCCGCAGCGCATTGAGGAGTACCTGTCAGCCGCGCATCAGCGGCTGGCACGCACCCAGATCGAGCACCTCGACTGGTGGCGCTGCATCGAGCGCTACGACCGACCCGGGACGCTCTTCTACCTCGACCCGCCGTACTGGGGCACCGAAGGCTACGGCGTCGGCTTCGGCCTTGACCAGTACGACCGCATCGCCGCGCTGGCGCGCAGCATCAAGGGCAAGATGATCGTCTCGGTCAATGACATCCCCGAGATGCGCCGCGCCTTTGACGGCCTCACGATCGACCGCACCGACATCACCTACAACGTCGGCGGCGCCGGCAGGGCAGGGAAGAGCGGCGAGCTGATCATTCGCAACTTCTGACGCTACCAACGCCGACACTCAAGCCGCCTCCGGGCGGCTTTTTCACGCCCCAAATCCGTGCTGCGCCGCGTCAAACCCCGCCGAAATAGCCCAAAAAATAGGCAATTCGCCCCGTTTTCGCCCTTTTCCCCCTCCCCGGCAGCCCTTGACCCTCCGCGCGCAGTCGGGACCCCGCCCCGCCTGCCCGCTTTTGGGGTCGCAAATCATGCAGGCATGCGAAACGGCCGACCGACCGCACCGTCTGGTGCGGCGCGGGAGAAGGGGCTGCCGCCAGTCATGCGGATTGATGCGCCCTGGTCATGCAGACAGAAGGGAGGAGGGGGCTGTGGTGTTCCAAGCCCAAAGCCGGGGGGCGCCATCGGAAAACGGTAACATCGGTAACGGCATCCTGCCGCCGCTTCTATCGCTTTGATTTTATTGGAGTCTTGTGATTACCTTTGATGGGTAATAATTGGTAACCAAAAAGGTAACCTTTCCGTAAGTGATTGATTTATTGGGCCGGTCAGTCGTATATAAATCACTGTCGATAACGGTAACCTGATTACCTATTAGTTACTATAAGGTTACCTTTTTCAAATTCGCTGAAAGCCTTGAGCCGCAATGGATGCCGGCCAATTCTTGCGGAAGGTTACCGATGTTACCTTTTCTCGCTGCCCCCACAATCATCCGGCTATGGCTCGCGCACGCGCGTCATGCACACACGCACACGCCACGAGCCTGCGATACAATCGCCCCCGCGTCGCGATGAGGGTTCGACGCCTGTCGATTCCCCAATATTTCCCCACGCCGCCCGGAAAGCCCCACCATTTCTATGTGTCCGCCCCCGGTTCCGGGCACCACGACCTTCGTTTCCCCATATATGATCATTTTCGACCTGACCTGTTCCGCCGACCACCGCTTCGAAGGCTGGTTCCGCTCGGCCGACGACTTCGGCCAGCAGGACGCGCAAGGGATGGTGAACTGTCCCTATTGCGGTTCACACGAGGTGCGCCGCCTGCCGTCGGCGGTGCATGTCGCCTCGTCGGCGGCTTCCGATCCGCAGCCGGCGGACGGGCAGAAGGCGGCTGCCGCGGATCCGCTGGCGGTCGCCAAAGCCTTCATCGAGGACATGATCCGCCACAGTGACGACGTTGGCACCGCTTTTGCCGACGAGGCCCGCCGCATGCATTACCACGAGTCGCCCGAACGCCCCATCCGCGGCGTTGCCTCCGCCGACGATTGCGCGGCCTTGCAGGAGGAGGGGATCAACGTCCTGCGCCTGCCGCGTCCCAAGAAACCGGAAGAACTGAACTGATGCTGCGTCCGACCTCGCTGCTCCGCCGCTGGCTCGATGCCGGCAGGGGCTGTCTCGCCGCGATGCTCCTCGGCGCCAACGTCTTGGTTGTCTTCTCGACGATGATGCCGTTCGCGCTGCTCAAGCTGTGCCTTCCTTTCCCGGTGGTGCGGGTTCCCGTCGACCGCATCCTCAACCGCCTCGCCGAAACCTGGATCCGGATCAACGGCTGGTGGATCGGGCTGGTCGGGACGGTTCGCTGGCAGGTGGACGGCGCCGACAGCCTGCGTCGGCACGGCTGGTATCTGGTCGGCAGCAACCACCAGAGCTGGGTGGACATCCTGGTGCTGCAGAAGGCGCTGACCGGAAAAATTCCGCTGCTGAAGTTTTTCCTCAAGCGCGAACTGATCTACGTGCCGCTCATGGGATTGGCCTGGTGGGCGCTCGATTTCCCGTTCATGCGGCGCGGCGGCAGTTTTGCCCGCGACCTAGCGGCCACGCGCAAGTCGTGCGAACGTTTCCGCACGATTCCGACCTCGGTGATCAATTTCCTCGAAGGAACGCGGTTCACGCCGGCCAAGCACGACGAGCAACAATCGCCCTACCGTCATCTGCTGGAACCGAAAGTAGGGGGGCTGGCGATGGCGCTGTCGGTCATGGGCGACCGTTTCCGCTCGTACCTGGACGTCACCATCGTCTATCCCGACGGCGTGCCGACCTTCTGGGACCTGCTGTGCGGCCGGATGCGCGAGGTCGTCGTGCATGTGCGCGAGCTGGAACTGCCGGCGATCGCGCCGGGGGCGACAATCGGCAGCGCGCCGTACCGCCGCCAGCTGACGGCCTGGGTCAACGAGATGTGGCAGGCGAAGGACTGCCGCATCGACGAAATCCTCGCCGCACGTGCGGCCCCCGTTGCCCAAGCGGCCTGAAGGAGAGAGCGATGCTCGGCGACCTGAGCGACATCACGCACGTCATCCAGCTGGCGGTGGCGCCGGTCTTCCTGCTGACGGCGATCGCCACGCTGATCAACGCCATGAACGGCCGCCTCGGGCGCATCGTTGACCGGCGACGGGTGGTGGTCGAGCAGCTCCGGCACCCCGGCACCGACGACCGCGCCGAGGCCGAGGAAGAAATGGCCTTGCTGGCGCGGCGCAGCCGGCTCGTCTACCTGTCGATCCTGTTCGCCGTGCTCAGCGCCTTGCTGGTCTGCCTGGTCGTCGCCGGCGCCTTCATCGGCGCGATGGTCTCGGTCAAGCTGGCACAGGCGGTCGCCGGCTTGTTCGTCGCGGCGATGCTGGCGATGATCGCCTCGCTGTCGGTGTTCCTGCGGGAGATCTACCTGGCGGTAACGTCGGGGAGTCACTACCGGCGCTGAGCCGGCCTTGCGGACGCGCCGCCTGCGCATGCCTCCGCGCTTCCATCCCGCGCTCTGAGCTGCGGAACTTCCCCGGCGGACGGCGATCAATTCTTGCGAAGCGTCGTCGCATGGACGCTACCCATTCTGGATCGTTTCCTGCCGTCCGGCGGATCGTCGCGCGATATGCCATCGTCACAACGCGCGAAGTTGCGCTCGCGGCGTCCTCGTTCGTCCCGGTTTCTCTCGGTTTCTCCCGGTTTTCTAGTCGCTTTCGGCGGCGCGGCTCCATTCACAGCTTGATGTATTGCCTGGACGAGCTATAAAAAATGACAAACAACAACTTGTCGGATGCCATGAGAATGACGGTTGAAGTGTCGGTAGACAAACATCGCCTCGCACTGCCGTTAACCGTTGTCGCGCAGGTGGCGCGCGCGGCGATGGTCACACCGCTGCCGGATGCGCCGGCGCTCCTTCTCGGCGTGATCGACTTCCACGGCGAGCTCATTCCCGTGCTCGACATCCGCGTCCGCCTTGGCCTCGAATCCCGGCCGTTGCGCCTGTCCGACTTGCTGGTCGTGCTGCGGACGCCGTCGCGCTGCCTGGCCATCGTCGTCGATGGCGTCATCGGAATCACCGAGTGGGAGGAAAGGGACTTCGTGCCGGCGCGGACGTTGGCGGCGGAGAGCGGGGTCTTCGAAGGAGTCGCCCGCGGTGGCGAGGGCCTGCTCGTGATCGTCGATCCCGACGCCTTCCTCGGGCAGAAGGAACGCGCGGTGCTGGACGAAGCGTTGGCGGACCATGAATAAGCCTTTCCGCCTCGAAGGCGACCTGCACTGGGGAGCGATCGCCGAGTTGCTCGCCGCACGCCTGGGCCTGCATTTTCCGCCGGAGTGCCGGCCGGAGCTGACGCGGCGCCTTGCCGCCGCGGCGCCCGCGTTGGGCTATGCCAATGCCACCGCCTGCGCCGAGGGGCTGCTCTCCGGCAGCCTGGGGCATCGCGAGATGGAAGTGCTGGCCGGTCACCTGACGGTGGGGGAAAGCTATTTTTTCCGCGACCCGGAACTGTTTGCCGCACTGGCGCAGCAGGTGCTGCCCGAGTTGATCCGGCAGCGGCGCGAAACGACGCGGCGCATCCGCGTCTGGAGCGCGGGCTGCAGCAGCGGCGAGGAAGCGTATTCGATCGCCATGCTGCTGGCAGCCTTGCTGCCCGATCGAGAACAGTGGCAGCTTTCCGTGCTCGCCACCGACATCAACCCGCAGGCGCTTGCGATCGGACGCGAGGGCGTCTATGGCCGATGGTCCTTCCGCAGTCCGCTGCCGGAATCGGCTCAGCGCTGGCTGGCCGACCGTCCCGGCGGCCGCCGGGAGGTCGCCGCCGAGATCAAGGCAATGGTTGATTTCGCCTGGCTCAACCTGATCGAGGATCGCTACCCGTCGCTCGACACCAATACCAACGCCATGGACCTGGTGCTTTGCCGCAACGTGCTGATGTACTTCCAGCCGCAGCGGGTGCCCGGGGTCGTCGAGCGCCTGGCCGCGTGCCTGCTCGACGGCGGGTGGCTGGCGGTCAGCCCGGTCGAAAACTCGCTGGTGGCGGTGCCGTCGCTGGCCGCGCAGCGGTTCCCGGACCACCTGCTCTATCGCAAGACGAGCGCTGCGCCGCCAGAGGTGGCGCCGATGACGTGGTTGCCGCTGCCGGCAGAGGCAAGCGAGGAACACGTGTCGGCGGCGGCGATCGCCGACCGGCCGCCGCCGCCGGAGATTGCCGAGCCAACGGCGGGAGGGGCGATCCTGCAGGCACGGCAGCTGGCCAACGCCGGGCGACTCGCGGAGGCGCTCGCCTGTTGCGAACGGACCATCGCCGGCAACCCGCTCGACCCGCTGGCACCTTATCTGCGTGCCTCGATCCTGGTCGAACTGGGTGACACGGAAGCTGCCGCCATTGCGTTGCGGCGCTGCCTCTATCTGGACCAGGACTTCGTCATGGCGCATTTCGCCCTCGCCAACCTGCTGCGTTCCCGCGGCCGGTGCAAGGAGGCGCGGCGGCACTATCGCAACGCCCTCGAACTGCTTGCCGGACGCGACCCCGCAGAGGCGCTGGCGGACGCGGACGGTATCACCGCCGGCCGCCTCGGCGAGATCGTCCGCAGCGCTCTTGACGAGGAGGCGGTGCAGTGAGCGGCAAGCAGCCTCGCGCGCGGCGGGCGATCGACTGGGCCGACGTCCATCGCCGCCTGGATCGGGCATGGCAGGTGCTGGAGCGTGGCGAGACCGAGGACCCCGAGGCTACGGCGCGCATCCTCTCCGCCCGCGCCGAGGCCTTGGCGCGGCCGGTGGCGCCGGTGCGCACCGGCGACCAGCTGGAAGTGATCGAATTCATCCTTTCCGGCGAGCGCTACGGCCTTGAATTCGCCTTCGTGCGCGAAGTCTTTCCGCTCAACGAGCTGACTGTCTTGCCCGCTACGCCGCCGTTCGTGCTGGGCATCGTCAATGTGCGCGGCGAGATCGTCTCGGTGGTGGACCTGCGCAAGTTCTTCGAACTTCCGGAAGCGAGGCTCTCCGATCTCAACAAGGTGGTCATCCTGCATTCGCCGGAAATGTGTTTCGGTGTCCTCGCCGACACCGTGACCGGGGTGCGCTCGCTGCCGCGCGGCGAGCTGCAGCCGCCGCTGCCGACGCTGACCGGGGTCCGCGAAGATTATCTGCTGGGGGTGACCGGGGAGCCACTGGTCGTGCTTGATGCGGCGCGGCTACTGGCCGATCCGCGCATGGTGGTGGAGGAATCGGTGAACGGCTGAGTACTGACAATGGCCGTACGGCAGCAATGGTCCGTACCGCCCGAAGGAGCGAGAGATGTGGAACTCGATCGGTGCGAAATTGTGGCTCGGTTATCTGTCCATCCTGGCGATCCTGCTGGCTGTAGGCGGCGCCTCCTATGTCGGCACGGTGAAGCTTGCCGAGACGGCGCAACTGGTGACGCACACGCTCGATCTCCAGAACAGCCTGAAGGAGTTGCTGAACGCGGTGGACGATACGCAGTCGGGGCAGCGCGGCTACGTCATCACCGGCGACGAAAGCGCGCTTGAGCAGTATCAGTCCGGCGCCGCCCGCATCGACGGCGCGTTGCGCGAAATCCGAACCCAGGTGGCGGGCAGCACCGAGCAACAGCGCCGCACCGAGCGGTTGGGGCCGGCCGCGGCCGCCCGCCTGGCTTATTCGAGGGAGATCATCGAGCTGCGGCAGAAGAAAGGATTCGAGGCCGCCCGCCGGGAAATCGCCACGAAACGCGGCGCTAAGCTGATCGGCGACATGCTGGAGATCGTCAAGGAAATGGAAGCGCACGAGGTTGCCGAGCTCAAGCGCCGCGAGGAGGAAGCGGCGCAAGCGGCGGCACTGGCCGTGCGCACCATCGCTATCGGCGTACTGCTTGCCGCCGCCCTGGTGGTCGGTGCCGGCGTCTTTCTCACTAGGCATATCGCGCGGCCGCTGCGGCAGGTGACCGAGGTGGCGGACCGGATCACTGACGGCGACCTCTCGATCTCCCTGGCGGCGGGCGGCCGCGAGGACGAGGTGGGAGCGCTGATGAAGTCGTTCGCTGCAATGGCCGGTTCGCTGAAGCAGATGGCGGCGGTGGCCGAGCAGGTGGCAGACGGGAATCTCACCGTCGTCGCCTCACCCAAGTCGCCGCAGGATGTTCTGGGCAATGCGCTATCGGCGATGGTGGCGAACCTGCGGCGGATGACGCAGGAGATCCGGGACGGGATCGACGTTCTGGCGGCGTCGTCTCGGAAAGCGCGCAGCGCACGGTGGAGATCTCGAAGAACGGGCGCAAGTCGGTAGACGACTCGGTGGAAGCGATGCACCGCATCCAGGAACAGATGGAGACGATTGCCGAGAGCATCGTCCGGCTGTCGGAGCAGGGGCAGGCGATCGGAGAAATCATTGCGACGGTCAACGACCTTGCCGAGCAGTCGAACCTGCTCGCGGTGAATGCGGCGATCGAAGCGGCGAAGGCCGGCGAGCAGGGCAAGGGCTTTGCGGTGGTGGCGCAGGAAGTGAAAAGCCTGGCGGAGCAGTCGAAGCAGGCGACGGCGCAGGTGCGGGCCATCCTGGGCGACATCCAGAAAGCGACGGCCGGGGCGGTGATGGCGACGGAGCAGGGCAACAAGGCAGTGGAAGCCGGGGTGCGGCTGTCGGGCGAGGTCGGCGAATCGATCCGGGTGCTGGGCGAGAGCATTGCCGAGGCGGCGCGGGCGGCGACGCAGATTGCGGTTTCGGCGCAGCAGCAGCTGGTGGGGATGGACCAGGCGGTGCTGGCGATCCAGAACATCAGCCAGGCGAGCGGGCAGAACGTGGCGAGCACGCGGCAGACCGAAACGGCGGCGCAGAACCTCCATGAGCTCGGCGTCAAGCT
>JACPEH010000025.1 GCA_016183655.1 Rhodocyclales bacterium | reverse complement strand
ACCCACCCCTTCCCTTCCCGAACAGGACCGTGAAACGAAACCGCGCCGATGATAGTGCACTTCCCGTGTGCGAAAGTAGGTCACCGCCAGGCTCCCCCTTCAACACCCCGTTCGCAACATGCGAACGGGGTGTTGTGCTTTGGAACAACGGTTTTCTCGTTCTCCACCTTTGCCGAATCGGCAGCTCTTCCCCCATCGCACCTGGGCGAGACGCTCGCTTGTCGAGAGTCAGGTGGCCGCGAAGGCCAGAAGGTCCTGAGTGAAGCGCTCCCGTTGCCACTGGTGCGGCGAGTGGTCGGTGCCTTCGTAGATGTGCAGCAGCGCGTTCGGAATGTTGTCGCGCACGTAGTGGGCAGTGCTGGCGTGGTAGAAGTTGCTCTCTCCGCCGTAGATCAGCAGTGCCGGAATCGTGATGTCGTTCAGCACCATCCGGTAGTCCGCCGCGGTCAGGCTTTGCCAGCAGGCGATCAGTGGCTTCGCGTCGAGCTGGCGCAGCCAGGCGCGCGACTTCTCCCAGCCTTTGGCGTTCTCCTCATACTTCTGCCGGGCGCGTGCGTTCAACCCGAGTGCGCCAAGGCGCAGCACCGATTCGGCGAAGTCCTCTTCAAGCTGGGAGACGAAGCGTTGCGCCCGTTCGGCATCGAAATCACCATAGATTCCAAATTGCCAGTCGTCGTCGGTAACCAGCTTCGGCGATTGGTCGATCAGGCAGATGCGGCCGAGGCGCTCGCAGCCGAAGTCGCGGATGTACTGCCAGAGCGTCAGTGCGCCCATCGAATGGCCGACCGCACAAACGTCGGTAAGCTCGTAGTGCGCGAGGAGGTTGGCGAGGTCCCGTGCCATCCTGGCGACCGTCGGTGGCGTCGCCGTCTGCAATCGGTGGCCACCGTGGCCGCGCGCATCCCAGCGATAGACCGTGTGCTGTTTGTTGAGCGCGGCCAGGTAAGGAAACCACTCGGCGTGGCTGGCCGTCCAACCGTGTAGCAACACTAGTGGCGACCCGTTTCCCGAGATCTTCAGATGCAGCTTTTCCCTGTCGTCGGCAAGAAAGTAATCCATACTGTTTCCGGTATGCGGAAAAGCGCGCAGGTTGTCACAAGCGCAGGGCAAGAGCAACTATAATCGCCGCTTCCGCAAAGGGTGCATCATGATGTTAGAGATTTTCCACTACGAACACGGCGTCAGCGCCATCGACGCGGGCTACATCCGCCCGCGCCACGCCGCCATCCATTTCATCGTCGATTCCGGACGGGTCGCGATCGTCGACACCGGCACCAACGAATCGTTGCCGCGGGTCGAAGCGGCGCTGGAGGCGATGGGCCTGGGGGCGGCGAACGTAGACTACGTCATCCTCACCCACGTCCACCTTGACCACGCCGGCGGCGCCGGCTCGCTGATGCGCGCCTTCCCCGACGCGAAGCTCGTCGTGCACCCGCGTGGCGCCCGCCACATGGCCGATCCGAGCAAGCTGGTGGCGGGGGCCGCGGCGGTTTACGGCAGTTCGGAAGTGCGCCGCATGTACGGCGAGGTGCTGCCGATCGCCGCCGAGCGCATCATCGAAGCTCCGCACGACACGGTCCTTCGCCTCGGCAGCCGCGAGCTGCTCTGCATCGACACGCCGGGGCATGCGCGCCACCACATCTGCATCGTCGACCACTGCGCCAACGTCATCTTCTCCGGCGATACCTTCGGTCTTTCCTACCGCGAGCTCGACACCGACGGGCGCCAGTTCGTGTTCCCGACGACGACGCCGGTGCAGTTCGATCCGCAGGCGCTGCATGCCTCGATCGACCTGCTGATGTCGTTCAAGCCGCGGGTGATGTACCTCACGCATTTCAGCGAGCTGCGCGATCTTGAACAGCATGCGGCCGAACTGCATCGCTTGGTCGATGCCCATGTCGCCATCGCCAGGCGCGAGGCGCGCCCGGGCCCCGACCGCCATGGGCGCATTCGTGCCAACCTGGCCCACCTGCTGGTCAACGAGGTCGAGCGCTTCGGTTGCCGCCTTGGCCCGGCCGAAGTCCTGAAGCTGTGGGAGTCGGATATCGAGCTCAATGCCCAGGGCCTGGACATCTGGCTCGACACCTCAGCGAAATAGCCGGCGCGACCAAAAAATCGCGAACAGCGCGACGGCGACGCTGCCCATCAGCGCCAGCGCCGACCAGAAGCCGTCAGGCGACTCCAGCCAGGGCATGCTGCGGAAGTTCATGCCGAAGATGCCGGCCACCAGTGCCGCCGGCATGAATACCGTGGTCAGCAGCGTCAGCGTGCGCACTTCCAGATTGACGCGGTTGCTGACGCTGTTCAGGTAGATGTCGAGCAGGCCGGTCAGCAGGTCGCGCAGATCCTCCAGCTGCTCCAGCAGATGCACCGTATGGTCGTAGATGTCGCGTAGGTAGAGGCGCGTCTCGTCGCGGAAGAATTGCGACTGGCTGCGCTGCAGCGAACCGATCACCTCGCGCATCGGCCACAGCGTGCGACGCAGCAGCGACAGTTCGCGCTTCAGCTGGTGCGCCTTCTGCAGCGCGTCCCGCTTCGGCTTGCCGAGAATCTCCTCCTCAAGTGCCTCGCACTTGTCGCCGAGGCGTTCGATGATGCTGAAGTAGGCGTCCACTATCGTGTCGAGCAGCGCGTAGGCGAGGTAGTCCGCGCCGAGGCGGCGCAGCGGGCTTTTTTCCGCACGCAGTCGCTGCCGCACCGGTTCGAAGGTGCCCGAACGCCGTTCCTGGAAGGTCAGCACGAATCCGTTGCCGACGATCAGGCTGATCTGGTCGGTGGCGAGGTCGTCGCGCTGCCGCGCCACGTCGTAAATCTGGCCGACGATGAACAGATAGTCGTCGTAGGCATCGACCTTCGGCCGCTGGTCGGTATTCAGGATGTCTTCCAGCACCAGCGGGTGCAGTCCGAAACGGCGGCCAACCGCGGCCATCAGCTCGCTGTCGTGGACGCCGTAGATGTTCAGCCAGCGCACCGGGTAGCTTTCGTCGATCGTGTCGAGGTCGGCGCTGCCGGTCAGTTCCCGCTCGATCAGTCCGTCGGGGCCGAAACAGGTCAGCACCATCGTCGTCGACGGCGTCTTCACCTCGCCGATATGCACCAGCGTGCCCGGCGGCAGTCCGCTCTTCTGCGAGCGGCGCTTCTTGATGCGCGCCATCAGCGGGCCTCCCCGAGCGTCTGCAGTGCGGCAGCGGCGGCGAACAGGCCGAAGCTGGCGGTGATGCACATCGACGAGCCGAAACCGGCACAGTTGAGGCCGCCGGCGCCGATCACGGTGCCCTCTTCCGGCACATCGCAGGCGGCAGCGATCGGCTGCTGCACCGGCTCCGTCGAATAGACCGCGGCGACGCCGAAGCGCTTGCGCGGGTCGCGGCTGAAACCGTGCGCACGCCGTAGCTGGGCGCGCACCTTGGACAGCAGCGGATCCTGCTCGGTCCGCGACAGGTCGTCGATGCGGATGCGGCACGGGTCGCTCTTGCCGCCGGCGCCGCCGGCGACGACGATCGGCAGTCCGTGCTCGCGGCAGTCGGCGATCATCGCCACCTTGGCGCGCACCTGGTCGATCGCGTCTACGACGACGTCGAAGCCGCCGGCGAGCAGCGTCGCCGCATTCTCCGGCGTGACGAACTCCTCGATTTCATTGACCTCGCAGGCCGGATTGATCGAACGGATGCGTTCGGCCATTGCCGTCACCTTCGCCTTGCCGAGGTTCTCCTCTACGGCGTGCGCTTGCCGGTTGATGTTCGACTCGGCGACGTGGTCGAGGTCGATCAGCGTCAGCCGGCCGACGCCGCTGCGCGCCAGCGCCTCGACCGTCCACGAGCCGACACCGCCGATGCCGACGACGCAGACGTGTGCAGCCCGATAGCGCTCGAGGGTGGCGGCCCCGTGCAGGCGCCCGATGCCGCCGAAGCGGCGGTCGAAGTCAAAGTCAGCGGCCATGCAGCACGCTGCCGACGTCGTGAAGAAACATGGCGATCAGCTTTCGATGGTGCGCCGGATGACGCGGTTGAACGGTTCGATCCACTCCGGCGCGAACTGCTTGTCGCAGGCGTTGATCTCGGCGATGGCGCGCAGCACCGAGCGGTTCTTGCCGCGATGTATGTGTTTCAGGATCACCGCCTCGAAGGCGTCGACGATCGCCAGGATTTTCGCGCCGTCGCAGATCTCGCCGTTCTTCAGCCCGGCCGGGTAGCCGCCGCCGTCCGGCATCTCGTGGTGCTGGGAGATCATCCGCGCCGCCTCTTCCCAGCCCTCCATGCGCTGTACCAGCCCCGCTGCGTATCCCGGGTGGCTGTGCAGGATCATCTTCTCCTCGTCGCTCATGCGGCCGACGTGCAGCCACAATGGTTCCGGCAGCAACATCATGCCCAGGTCGTGCAGGTAGACCGCCGCTTCCAGCTGCACCGGATCGACCTTCTTGCCGCCGGTCTGGTTGGTCTCCAGCGCCAGGCGCAGGATGCGGTTGGTGCGCCCCTTGAACATCGGCGAGCGGGCCTCGGATTGCAGCGCGATGGCGCGGAAGAAGCGCAGGTCGTCCGCCACCTGCAGGTTCTTGCGCGAAGTCGCCAGGCTCTTGCCCTGCGGCAGGTGGACGGTGGCCGCCGCCTTGAAGCCGGTGACCGATTCGATCAGCGCCGAGGCTGCGGCGTCGATGCCTTCCGGCATCGCCCGCGACATCTTTTCCAGTCCCTGCACCAGCTGCGGCAGGCGCAGGTTGTCGAGCGGATGGTGCGAGAGCAGCGAGTCGGTCGCCAGTTCGAGGCGGTCGGTGGCGAGCAGGATGGCTTCGGCGGTCAGGTCGGAAAACACCACCTCGCCGGCGCGCAGCCGGGAGAGCAGGCCCTCGATCGGATGGGCAATGGCGACGGCGAGGTCGACCTTGCACATGCCGGCGTCGCCCTTGATGTTGTGCATCGCCCGGAACAGGCTGGCGATCGCCTCGCGGTCGCCGGGCACGTCCTTCAGCCGGGACACCTCGCGCTCGATGGTCAGGACGTGATCGACCAGCGCATCGAAAAAGGTCTGCAACGCCTCCACGTCCTCGACGCTGGGCGAGATGACCGAACTGATATCCATGGGACCCCCTTTACGTCCAGGGTTCCAAGTTTATCCGAAGCCGGCGCCGCTGAGCATCCGGCGCCGGCCAAGGCGACGGACGGGCTATTGCGTCTTGCGCTGGACCACGTAGCCGCGCAGCACGTCCTCGCGATAGGCGTAGTCCACGGCCCCCTTGCGCACGATGCCCATCACCAGCATGTTGCCGGTCAGCGCGTCGTGGTCGGTCTTCGAGAACGGGTGGTCATAGGTGGTGATGACGCCGGCAACCGGCCGGTTGAGGTTCTCCAGCGCCGCCTTGATGCGCCCCGGTTCCGAACTCTGGGCCTGATGCAGCGCATAGAACAGCAGCAGCGCGGCGTCGTAGCCCTGCGCGGCCGCCATCGGCGCCGGGATGATCGGCGTGTTGTACTTCTGCGTGTACGCGGTGATGAACGCGTTGCGCCGCTGGAAACTCGCCTGCTGGATGAAGCTCACCGCGACCAGCGCCCCCTCGCCGGCGCTGCCGGCGCCGTCGATGAAATTGCGCCAGCACAGCGGCCAGCTGCCCATCAGCTGCACCGGCCATTTCTGCTTCTCGATGCTCTTCGCCAGTACCGCCGCCTCCGGGCCGACGGTATAGCTGACCACGACATCGGCACCGGCCGCCTTCGCCTCCTTCACCTGCTCGGACAAATCCTTCACCCCGAGCGGGAAGCGTTGCACCGACACCGGCTTCAGGCCGGCAGCCATCAGCGCCTTCTCGACGTCGTTCTTGCCCGCCTCGCCATAGCCGGTGGTGTCGGCGAACAGCGCGAACTTGCGGAAGCCGCGCTTCAGCGCATCGGCGACGATGAACGGCGCCTGCACCTCGTCGCGCGGCGAAACGCGGAAGATCCAGTTTTCCGGCGCATCGGCAAACTTCTTGGTCAGCGGCGTTCCGGTCGATACCGGCACGATCAAAGGTATCTTCGCGTTCTGGAAGAGCTCGATCGTCGCCAGCCCGACGCCGGTGTTGCAGACGCCCAGCGCCGCCACCACCTTGTCCCTGGCCAGCAGTTCGCCGATCACCTGCTTGCCGACTTCCGGGTTGCCCTGGTCGTCGATTTCAACCAGTTCGATCTTTTTGCCGATGACGCCGCCGGCCATGCCGTTGATTTCCTCGATCGCCAGCCGGATGCCGTTGCGCATCGAGATGCCCATGTCCGCCGAGCCGCCGGTGAACGGGCAGAAAACCCCGATACGGATGGTTTCCTCAGCCGCCGCCGTCCGTGTCGTGCCGGCGCCGAGGACAGCGAGTGTGGCGAGGAGGGCCACCGGGGCGAAACGCGATAACTTCATGCTCTGTCTCCATTTTATGGTTGTCTGATGATCTGATTCTATGGTAACAATCCCTCCTTGAATACCCCCGTGCGAATTCCGCGCCGCGCAAAAAAACACCAGCCGAGGCGCTCTCGGCTAAACTTCACCCCCTCGGCTTTTTCCCCATTCTTTCCAATCATCCCCACAAGGAGACCCGCCATGTCCGTCACCACCACCGCCAGCGGCCTCGTCATCGAAGAGCTGGAGCTCGGCACCGGCGCCGAGGCCATCCCCGGCAAGCTGGTCGTCGTGCACTACACCGGCTGGCTGACCGACGGCAGCAAGTTCGACTCCAGCCACGACCGCAACGACCCCTTCGTCTTCCCGCTCGCGCAGCGCTACGTCATTCCCGGCTGGGACGAAGGCGTGCAGGGCATGCGCGTCGGCGGCAAGCGCAAGCTGACCATCCCGCCGGAACTCGGCTACGGCGCGCGCGGCGCCGGCGGCGTCATCCCGCCGAACGCCACGCTGGTGTTCGAAGTCGCGCTGATCGACGTCAAGGAATGAGCGAAGGCGATCGCCCGCGCAAGCCCGGCACGGCGGCCGGTCCGGCCCGGCGCGTGCCGGGGCCGGCGCGCCCGGCCGCCGGTGCCACGGGGCGGCCGAGGAAAACGTCTGCCGCTGCGGCTCCGTCGCCGGCCGCAACGCCCGCGGCTGCGCCGGAAGGTGTCCGCATCTCCAAGCTGATGGCCGAGCGCGGGCTCTGCTCGCGCCGCGAGGCCGACACCTACATCGAGCGCGGCTGGGTCTTCGTCGACGGCCAGCGCGTCACCGAGCTTGGCACTCGCGCCGCGCCGGACGCCCGCATCACGCTGGCGCCGGAAGCGCGCGCCAAGCAGGAAGAGCGCGTCACCATCCTGCTCAACAAGCCGGTCGGCTACGTTTCCGGCCAGCCCGAGCCGGGGTTCCAGCCGGCGGTGTCGCTGATCGGCCGCGATACCCAGTGGCGCTCGGACAGCGGTGCGGCGTTCCGCCCGGCCCACCTCAAGGGCCTGGCCCCGGCCGGCCGTCTCGACATCGACTCCACCGGCCTGCTCGTGCTGACGCAGGACGGCCGCATCGCCCGCCAGCTGATCGGCGACGATTCGTCGGTGGAGAAGGAGTACCTGGTTCGCGTCGACGGCCAGCTCGCCGCCGACGGCCTGCGTCTGCTCAACCACGGGCTTTCGCTCGACGGCCGGCAACTGCGGCCGGCCAAGGTCGAGTGGCTGAACGACGACCAGTTGCGCTTCATCCTGCGCGAGGGGCGCAAGCGGCAGATCCGCCGCATGTGCGAACTGGTCGGCCTGCGCGTCATCGGCCTCAAGCGCGTGCGCATCGGGCAGGTCCGCCTGGGCGAACTGCCGACCGGGCAGTGGCGTTATCTGCGCGACGACGAATCCTTCTGAACCGCGCGCTGCGGGCGTCTTCCTGACGCCGCTTCGGTGACTCTTCCGAACAAGATGTAAAGCTTTGTTGCCGTTGCCCCACAAGGATTTGGGCGTGGTCTATCGTGGCGGCACGTAATTCGCCAGGACCACGAAAATGAAGACCCGCCCCACCCTTTCCGCGCTGCTGCTGTCCCTCGGCCTGCTCGCCGGCAACGCCCACGCCCTCGACTTCGGTACCGCCATCGGCGGTGGCGTCGGCGCGATCACCGGCGCCGTCATCGGCGATTCGGTCGGCGGCCGCAACGGCGCCATCGTCGGCAGCGGCGTCGGCGGTGCGCTCGGTGCCGTCGTCGGCCAGTCGATCGGCGAACCGGGTTATCGTCCGGCCCCCGTCTATTCCTATGGCAGCGGCTATCGGGTGTACTCCCCGCCGCGCGTCGTCGAGTACCACTATTACGAGCCGCCCCGCCCGCGCGGCCATGCCTGGGGGCACGACAAGCATCGCCACCACCACCGGCACCATCACCACCGCTACGACGATTGAACCTTGCCTTTGCGTAGAGGCCGCCACCAGCCTGGCCGCAATCGTTTGCCCCGGCGACAAGGCCCCGGACGGCAAGGGGGCAACGAGTGTTCCGGAAAAACCCAGGTGCTGGGATTCCGCAACCTTCCAGCATGTGAAATGCGGCGCCCGGAGCGTCGCATTTCATTTCCTGCCAGGAAAAAACACAAATCGCCGTCGCGATTGTCGCCGGCTATTCGCAGGTCGCCTTGCACGCCGCCGGGTTGCTGCGGCAAGCGTCGGCGCCGTCGGTGCGGCAGCTTTCCTTGCTGCGGTAGGAGAAGACGAGGTCCTCGCCGTAGCTGCAGGCCACCCGCGTCATCTTGCCGTCCTTGCCGACGGTGATCTGCGATACCTTCGCCTGCTTGACCGCCGCGGGCGGTAGGTCGCAGGAGACGTAGGCGTGGAAGCTGCCGTCCGGCGTTTCCCACAGCGCGACGTTCTTCTTCCTGCGGTAGAGCTGATAGTCGGTGCACACCTCGGCGCCCTTGCCGTAGATGCGCGCGTTGTCGCTGCAGTAGCCGTTGAAGGTGAACAGCAACTCCTCCTCGCTCGGGCAGCTTGCCACCGGCGCCGCATTGGCCAGGCTCGGGCAGGCGACTTCCGCGGCCGGGGCGACGCCGGGCAGCGCGGCGAGCATCAGGAACAGGGGCAGCGAACACAGCTTCATGGGCAGATCTCCAAGGCGAAAAGCGGGGCAGCAGCGACGGTGCCGCAGGCGCTATTTTGCCAGCCCGCGTACCGACGCGCTTCGCCACGTGCCGCCGCCGCCTCCGCGGGATGTCCATGTCCCTGCCGGCAGGTGCAGGCAGGAGGCTGCTGCCTACGGCTTCGGCGCCGCCGGCATGGCCTTCTCTTCGGTATCCATCACCGGCTTCATCGCACGGGATTTCCGTTCCGCGTCCTTGCGGACGTCGCCCTTGGTCATGCCGCGCTTCTTCATCGCGCCGGACATCGGCTCGTCCATCTTCATTTTCTGCCCGCTCGGCGGCGGTGCCGCAGGCGCCTCCGCCGCTGCCGGTCGGGCGGCGGCAAGGGTCGTGGCTGCGGCAACCGCTCCGGCAAGCGCAGCGACTCCGCGCGGGCGGCGCCGGCTGTTCTCGGTTACGCTCATCCCGGACTCCTTGGACTGCCGCCAGGTGACGCAGCACAGCGGCGGCAGCGAGCCACGGTCCGCCTATTTCTTCATTTCCCCCTTGCCCATCTCCTTGCCCATTTCCTCCTTCTTCATCTCACCCTTGCCCATGGTGCGCTTGCCCATGTTGTCCTTCTCCTTCTTCATCTGCTCCTCTTTCCCCATGGCGTCCTTCTTCATCATGTCGCCCTTGCCCATGTCGTCCTTCTTCATCATTTCGTCTTTCTTCATCGTCCCCTCTTTTTTCATGTCTTCGGCGTAGGCGCCGCCGGCCATGGCGAGGGTCATGCAGGCTGCGAGCATCAGTTGGAAAAGCTTTTTCATGGTGGTCTCCTTGCTGGTGGTGGAAGTGCAACGACAGACAACAGCCCCTGGCAGCCGGCGTCGCCGGCCGCTAGGAACCGCTGAACCAGTTATAGCCCTGATCCTCCCAATAGCCACCCGGGTATTCGTTTGTCACGAAAATGGCGCGGATGTGCTTGGGGTTCTTGAAGCCGAGCTTGGTCGGGATGCGCAGCTTCATCGGGAAGCCGTACTTCGCCGGCAGGATCCGGTCGGCGAAGCGGAAGGCGAGCAGCGTCTGCGGGTGCAGCGCGGTGGCCATGTCGATGCTCGAATAGTAGTCGTCGTCGCACTTGAAACCGACGTATCTGGCCGTGGTGTCGGCGCCGACGCGTTCGAGGAAGGTGCGGAAGGGCGTGCCGCTCCACTTGCCGATCGCGCTCCAGCCTTCGACGCAGATGTGCCGCGTCACCTGCGAGGCCTGCGGCAGCGCGTAAAGCTCGAGCAGCGTCCACGGCCTGCGGTCGCGGATGCGCCCGGCCAGTTCCAGCTTGTAGTCGGCGGCATCGACCAGCGGCGCCTCGCCCTCGCTGTAGAACGCGTTGAACGGGAAGGGCTGGGTGATCGCCGATTCCGGGTATTCCGGCGCCAGCTTGTGCGGGTCGAACAGCCAGCCCTGGACGCGGTCGTTCCAGCGCGACATTGCCAGCAGCACGCGTTCGACGTCTTCCTGGTCGGTGATGTCGCAGCCGGTGAGCAGGCCGAGCGCGCCGAGCGACAGGCTCTGGCGCAGGAACAGGCGGCGCTCGACGCTTTCGAGCAACGGGCTCTGCCGGGCGAGCAGGCTGCGTTCCATGGCGCTGCTGTTCTTCTTCATGACGGCCTCCCGGAGCGGATTTTCAGCCGGTCGGTGAGCATCGTCAGCAAGGTGCGCGGCACCAGCACCACCATCAGCACGTGCACGAAGACGACGCCGACGGCCAGCGCCATGGCGACGAAGTGCACCAGCCGCGCCCCCTCGTAACCGCCCATCAGCGCCGCCAGCGCCTGCAGCTGGACCGGCTTCCAGATCGCCAGCCCGGACAAGACGAGGACGACGAGGGCGACGATCAGCGTGACGTAGGCAGCGCGCTGCGCAGCGTTGTAGACCGATAGGTCGTCGTGCGCCAAGTGGCCGTGCAGCGCGGCGCGGATGTCGGCGACGATGGCGCGTGGCGGGATCGGCCACAGCTTGCGCCGGAAATGGCCGGCAGCGAAGCCGTAGGCGAGATAGACCAAGCCGTTGACGGCGAGCAGCCACATCGCCGCGAAATGCCACAGCAACGCGCCCGCCAGCCAGCCGCCGAGAGTCAGTTCGGGTGGGAAGCGGAAGTCGAACAGCGGCGAGGCGTTGTAAATCCGCCAGCCGCTGGCGACCATGATCAGCATCGCCAGCACGTTGATCCAGTGCGTGATGCGAACCACTGCCGGGTGAATCCGTATCCACTGCGTCTGCTGCACCGTGTCCATGACGGCCTCCTGTTCTCGGAGCTGGCAGCGAATAGTCGTGGTGTGCGCAAAAACCTTACAACGATCGCGCGATACGAGGTTAGGCAGCGGCGGGTTGGCGGCGTTCCGCCCCAAGGGGGGCGGAGGCGGTTATCTGCCGGCGGCGGGCAGGAAGAGTTCGGGATCGACGCTGGTGCCGCCGACGATCACCACCCAGTGCAGGTGCGGCCCGGTGGCGCGGCCGCTGGCGCCGCTGCTGCCGATTCGCGCCGCCCGCGCCAGCTGCTGGCCGACCGCGACGTCGATCCGCGACAGGTGGGCGTACAGCGTCAGCACGCCCTGGCCGTGGTCGATGACCACGGTGCGGCCGGCGAAATGGAAATCCTCGACCGCGAGTACCGTACCCGCCGCCGGCGCGCGTACCGGCTGGCCGCTGGCGACGGCGACATCGAGACCGGAATGCGGCGAACGCGGCTCGCCGTTGAGTACGCGCCGTACGCCGAAGCGAGCCGACAGCCGGCCCGCGGCCGGCAGGACGAAGCTCGTCGCCGGCTCGGGTTGCGGCGAAAAGTGCTGTTTCAGGGCGTTCAGCCGCTGCTGCTCGGCCTCGATGCGGGCAGCGAGTTCCGGTGGCGGCGTCACCATGCGCTCGTCGGGAATGCGCAGCCGCTGCGTCGGGTAGTGCGTCGGCCGGACGGCGAAGGCGAGCTGCCGCCGTGCCGCGCCGTCCTCGACGTGTGCCTGCAGCAGGCCGGGTTCCGTGTCGAGCGGAATGCCGATCAGCGCAAACCATTGCCCGCGTTCGCGCACCACCGGCTGCGGGCGCTCGTTGAAGCGTACCCGCGGCGCCTGTGCACCGTCGATCCGGAGTACGGCGATGCCGCCGGGAACCGGCGCGTGCCGCGGCAGCGCGAAGGCGCTGCCGGCGCTGACGAGCAGCGCGACGAGCAAGCCGGCGAAGCGGCGCGGCCGGCGCTTCGCCGGGCGATGGCGGTCACCGCCGGTGGTGACGTGGGGGTGGTCCAAGCGAGGGGCTCCCGAGGGCTGCCTGACTGGCAGAAAGTCCTTGTATTCTGGTACCTTAGAAGCTCGTCCTGCGGTTTGGGGCGAGCGGCAAGGCCGAGAATATACAGTACAGGCCTGGTCGCTGCTTCGTCCGCTCCGGCGCTTCCGTCGTGGGCGCGGCGCGGGCAGGACAAAGGAGGGGACAGCGATGGCAGACGAACAACTACGCGGCGCCGGATTGACCCTGCGCCTCGATGCCGATGCGAAAGCACTGATCGCGACGGTCGAGCCGGTGGCCGCGTCGGCACCGATCGACGAAACCTGGCTGCGCTCGCGCATCGTCGAACTCGGGTATGGCGCGTTGCGCTACCTGCCGTCGGCGGCGACGGTGCTGCTCGGCAAATACAACTCCGGGGCGCCGGTCGCGGCACTGCGCCTCGCCGAATGCGTCGACGCCAGCTTCAGCGTGACCCTGGCTCCCGACGGGCTGTCGGCGCTGCTCGACATCACGCCGGCGCAGGGCGGCGGCCCGGTCGCTGAGGCTGCCGTCCTTGCCGACCTCGCCGCCAAGGGTGTCAACAGCGGCATCGACGGCGACGCGATCCGCCTGGCGATCGCCGCCGGCAGCGCCAACACCGTCGTCATCGCCCGCGGCCGGGCGCCGGTGCACGGCGAGGACGGCCGCTTCGAACGGCTGCTGCCGGAAATCCGCGACCGCTCGCCGCACCTCGACGAATCGGGGCGCATCGACTATCGCGACCTCGGCGACATCGCCGTCGTCCATCCGGGCGAGAAACTGATGCTGCGCCATCCCGCCACCGAGGGAACGCCGGGGGTAACCCTGCTCGGCGTGCCGATGGCGGCGCGGCCGGGCAAGGACCTCCTGTTCGCTGGCAACCTCGCCGGCGTCAGCGTCGATTCGGGCAACCCCAACCTGCTGCTCGCCGCCATCGTCGGCCAGCCGGTGCAGGTCGCCGGCGGCATGATCGTCGAGCCGGTGTATTCCGTCGCCGAGGTCAGCACCGCCACCGGCAACATCAACTTCGACGGCAGCGTCGTCATCAAGGGCGATGTCGCCGCCGGCATGGCCGTGCACGCCAGCGGCGACATCGAGATCGCCGGCATGGTCGAGGCGGCCACGCTGGAGGCCGGCGGCAACATCGTCATCAAGGGCGGCGCCGTCGGCAACCTCGGGCGCAAGGAGGGCGGCGAGCACACGCTGCGCTGCGGCGGTTCCTTCCACGCCGCCTATGCGCAGCAGGCCCGGATCGAGGCCGGCGACAGCATCTTCATCGACGACACCGCGATGCAATGCGAGCTGATCGCCGTCAACCACATCCTCGTCGGCGGCAAGCGGCGCGGCCACATCATCGGCGGCAAGGCGCAGGCCACGCTGTCGATCAAGGGCAAGGTGCTCGGCTCGCCGAACCGGGTCGCCACGCGCTTCGATATCGGCGTCGACCCGAACCTGCACAAGCTCGCGCAGGAGAAGGCCAAGCTGCGCGACGGCAAGGAAAACCAGCTGCTCGAAATCAGCAAGCTGCTCGAATTCGCCCGCCAGAACCCGCAGCGCATCCGCCCGGAAATGCTGGAGAAGGCACGCAGCACCGCGGCCGGGCTGGCCGCCGAGATCGCCGCGATCCGCGAGGAGGAGCAGGCGCTGGAGAAGAAGATCGAGCTCGCGCAGCAGTCGCGCGTCATCGCCGAGGAAGCGATCTACGAAGGCGTCGAGGTCTACCTCGGCAACCAGCGCTACCGCGTCGCCGGCGAGCACGGCGCCGCTTCGATCGGTCTCGGCAAGGGCGGCCTCGGCATGCACGCCGCGGAGGAGTGAGGGCGGCGTTTAGCCGACTTCGGCGTCCGAATCGCAGCCGGTCCCGGCGGCAATCCAGCGTGCAAACAGTGTGCGGGCCAAGCCTTCCCCGGCGTACGGTAGCCAGCGCACATGACTTGCGGGCGACGTCAGCAGC
Source organism: Rhodocyclales bacterium (assembly GCA_016183655.1). Classification (GTDB taxonomy): domain Bacteria; phylum Pseudomonadota; class Gammaproteobacteria; order Burkholderiales; family Rhodocyclaceae; genus Proximibacter. The sequence goes on along the minus strand of JACPEH010000025.1, from coordinate 17,982 downwards.
CCGCAGCGGTAACGGCCGCCGTCTTCGTCGCCGTGCCATGCCAGTGCCGGGCACGGGCCACGCCGCTGGCGGAAGATGATCATCCCGGCGGGGCAGGTCTCTGCCGCGCAGCACACGCCGCAACCGTTGCAGGACGTCCTTTTTGCCGGTTTTGCCGGCGCCGCTCGGTGCAAGTGGATGAGTTGCGTATGCATGCCGAGCTCACTCCGCCCGCAGCGCCTCGACCGGGTCCAGCCGCGCCGCGCGGCGCGCCGGCAGCACGCCGGCGAGGAGGCCGATGCCGACCGCCACCGCTTCCGCCAGCAGCACGAAGCTGAGCGGCGTATGCACCGGCAGGTCCGGCACCGCGAGGTGGATCAGCTGCGCCAGGCCGACGCCGAGCGCGAGGCCGAACAGGCCGCCGAGCGCGGAGAGCGCCACCGCCTCGCCGAGGAACAGCCCGAGGATGGTCCGCCGCGGCGCGCCGAGCGCGACCAAGAGGCCGATCTCGCCGGTGCGCTCGCTGACGGCGATGGTCATGATGGTGACGATGCCGACGCCGCCGACCAGGAGCGAGATGCTGCCGAGCGCGCCGACCGCCATGGTCAGGATGTCGAGGATCTTCGACAGCGTCTTCAGCATGTCCTCCTGCGTCGTGATCGTGAAGTCCTCGCGGCCGTGGCGCGCCGTCAGCGTCGCCTTGATCGCCGCGCTCACCTGCGCCGCCGGCACGCCCTCGGCGTAGGACACGTGGATCTCCATCAGCCCGTCGCGGTTGAACAGTTCGAGCGCGCGCGCCGCCGGGATGTAGGCGGTGTCGTCGAGGTCGATGCCGAGGAACTGGCCCTTGCTCTCCAGCACGCCGATGATGCGGAACTGGTTGTTGCCGATGCGCAGCTTGGCGCCGAGCGGGTTGGCGCTGCCGAACAGCTCCTCCTTCAGCTTCGAGCCGAGGACGACGAAGGCGCGTGCGCTTTCCGCGTCCTCGTCCGGCAGGAACTGGCCGCTCTTCACCTTGATGCTGAACACCCGCGCCATGTCGGCATTGACGCCGTAGGCCGTGGTCCGGCGCAGGCGGCCGTTGGCGTTGACCTCGGTGTTGCCCCACACCGTCGGCGTCACCGCGGCGACGTGCGGCAGCCGGGCGAGGCTCTGCGCGTCGGCCAGCGTCAACGGCCGCACCGAGGTCGGGATGCCCGACGGGTGCGGGCCGGCGGTCTTCGTCTTGCCCGGGCCGACGGCGATGACGTTGGTGCCGAACTGCGTGAACTCGGCGAGCACGAAGCGGTGGATGCCCTCGCCGATCGAGGTGAGCAGGATCACCGCGGCGATGCCGACGGCGATGCCGAGCAGCGTCAGGAAGCTGCGCAGGCGGTGCGCGGTGATCGCGCGCAATGCCAGTTGCAGCGAGTCGGCCGGACGGATCATCGGTCTTTGCCTGAGGAATCCATTGACTGACGGGGGCTTGTTGCATAGTATCCCGTGTGCAGACAAGCGCAGGGATTGTAGAGGTCGCCGGTAACGGTGGCAGCCCGGAAGGGTGGGAAACTCGAACCTGGGGTCTGCATTTTCATTTGTAGGGAGCGAAGGCTTCCAGATGCTGCAGTTTTTCTGCCAGCGCCTCAAATGAATCCGGCCAGAACTTCAGACCGTAACCGATTGCCGTCCGGGTTTTTGCGTGACGATAGATCGTCGGCGCAAGTAAGCGAAGATATCTGTCTTCCGCCTCGCCGTAGGGGTTCAGATTGACGGCGAAGTAGATGCCCGATGCGACGGCATCGGCAATCTGCAGGCCAGCGAGTTGGTCATGATTGATCGCTCTTACCTGCTCCGGTCGTACAACGTTCCAGTCCACTCGCACATCGCTCGATTCCGCACTTTCTCGCAAGTGGCCCAGATAAGTGCGCAGGTCGTCATATGACATTGCGCTGCGGTTCGAGAAGGTGATTTCCGCGGTGCCATCGCCTTCTCCTTGTCGATGATGGTCTCGGCACAGCCATGAGACGCGTTCCAGCAGAAGCCGGCTGGCGTATCGATAGAGCCTGAAGCTTTCGCTCTGAAAACGCTCGGGCTCGCTGATCGACGGCTTGTGGATCAGGACAGAAACGGTGCGCAGCTTTGCTCCGCCGATTGCCCGAACATAGGGAATCCGTTGCTCATGCCGCATCTCCCTGAAATGCAGGGCCTTTTTTGCATCTTTTTTCAGCAAGGTGCGAATGTCACGCATCAGGCGTACTGCCAGGAGATCGTTCTGCTTGCGTAGTACCACTGCGGAGAGAACCAGCCATCGCGAGCTGCCCCGTTCTTCCGGGTGGAACACAAAACCTTCATCTCCGGATTCATCGACATAGACGGTGAAACTGGCGGTCATGAAGTCATTCTCCCCATTCCTGTTTTAACGTTTCGACAGCGCCTGCACCGGGTCCAGCCGCGCCGCGCGGCGCGCCGGCAGCACGCCGAAGAGCAGGCCGGTGACCAGCGCCGTGCCCAGCCCGGCGACCACCGCCCAGCCGGGCGGCCAGGCCGGGAAAGCCGGGTAGAGGTGGCGGATCAGCGCGGCGCCGGCGTGACCGAGCGCGTAGCCGAGCAGTGCGCCGGCCAGCGAGAGCATGCCGGCTTCGGTCAGGAAGGCGGCGCGGATGGTGTCGCCGGTGGCGCCGAGCGCCTTCAGGAGGCCGATCTCGGCGGTGCGCTGGGTCACCGAGACCAGCATCACGTTCATCACCAGGATGCCGGCCACCGCCAGGCTGATCGCGGCGATGCCGGCGACGCCCAGCGTCAGCGTGCCGAGCAGGCGGTCGAAGGTGGCCAGCACGGCGTCCTGGGTGATCACCGTCACGTCCAGCTCGCCGTCGTGGCGGACCTTGATGATCTCGGTCACCTGCGCCTTCGCCGGCTCGATCGCCTCGCGGCTGTTGGCCTCGATCAGGATGCGGAACAGCGTGTTGCTGTTGAACATCGCCTGCGCCAGCGACACCGGCACGATCACCAGTTCGTCGGTGTTCATCCCCAGCCCCTGGCCGCCCGCCGCGAGCACGCCGACGATGCGGAAGCGGCGGTCGCCGATGCGCACCAGCTTGCCCAGCGCCGGCTCGGCGCCGAACATCTCGTCGCGGATCTTGGCGCCGATCACCGCCTCGCTGGCGCCGCGCCGCCAGTCGTCGGCGGGCAGGAAGCGGCCCTGCGCCAGCGTCATCCGGCGCACCTCGATGAACTGCGAGGTGGTGCCGGCGACCATCACCTCGCGCAGGCGGCCGCCGATGCTGATTTCGGAGGTGCCGATCGCCAGCGGCGCGACGCGGCGCACGGCCGGCGCGCGCTGCAGCGCCTCGGCATCGTCCACGGTCAGGTCGCGCGGCGTGCTGGTGATGGCGTTGCCCGGGTTGAAGCCGCCGGTCTGCGAGCGGCCGGGGAGGACGATCACCAGGTTGCTGCCGATCGCCGAGAACTCGTTGATCACGTAGCGCCGGGCGCCGTCGCCGAGTGCGGTGAGCACCACCACCGCGGCGACGCCGATCGCCATCGCCAGCACCAGCAGCACCGTGCGCAGCGGGTTGCCGGTGGCGGCGTCGCGCGCGAAGCGGATCAGGTCGGGGGTGCGCATCGCGAATCCCGCTTCAACGACCCGTCCTCCATCTGCAGCTGGCGCCGGGCACGGCTGCCGAGGGAAGCGTCGTGGGTGACGACGATCAGCGTCACGCCCTGTGCGTTGAGTTCTTCGAGCAGGCGCACGACTTCGTCGCCGGTGGCGCGGTCGAGGTTGCCGGTCGGTTCGTCGGCGAGGATCACCGCCGGCTGCATGATCGTCGCGCGGGCGATCGCCACGCGCTGGCGCTGGCCGCCGGACAGCTCATCCGGGCGGTGGCTGGCGCGGTCGGCGAGGCCGTAGTCCTTCAGCGCCTGCGCCACGCGCTCGGCGCGCTGCGCCGGCGGGATGCCGGCCAGCGTCATCGGCAGCGCGATGTTCTCGGCCGCGGTCAGCCGCGGCACCAGGTGGAAGCTCTGGAAGACGAAACCGATCCGCTCGCTCCTGACGCGCGCCTGTTCCTCCGGGCTGAGCGTCGTCACGTCGCGGCCTTCCAGCCGGTAGGTGCCAGCGTTGGGGCGGTCGAGCAGGCCGAGCAGGTTCAAGAGCGTCGACTTGCCGGAGCCCGAGGGGCCCATCACCGCCACGTACTCGCCGGCCTCGATCTGCAGGTCGAGGCGGTGCAGCGCATGCACCTCGCTGTCGCCGAGGTGGAAGACGCGCTCGATGTCGGCGAGCGCGATCAGCGGCGCGGTGCTCGCTTCCGCCATCACTTGCCGGCGCCGTCTTTCGGCTGCTCGGCGATCCAGGCGGCGCCGGCCTTGACGCCTTCGCGTTCGAGCGAGGTGACGACGCGTTCGCCGGCGGCCAGGCCTTCCAGCACTTCGGTGTATTCCCAGTTGGACAGTCCGGTCTTCAGCTGCCGTTCGGCGAGCTTGCCGTCGCCGTCGGCGATCAGCACGCGGCCGCCTTCCTGCAGCGCCGAGGTCGGCACGCGCACGACCTTGTCGCGCACGGCGAGGATCACCTCGATGTCCGCGCTGTAGCCGACCAGCAGCTTGCCCGGCGCCTGCGGGTCGTCGAACAGCGCCTCGACGTCGACCGTGCGCGCCTGCTTCTCGACCGCCGAGACGTAGGGCGCGACGCGCTTCACCTTGCCCGGGAAGCTCTGCTTCGGCAGCGCGTCGAGGCTGATGCGCACCGGCTGGCCGGCGACGATCTTCGGCGCGTCGACCTCGTCCATCGGCGCCTTCACGTAGAGGCAGGAATCGTCGATCAGGTCGATCGCCGGCGGCGTCGGCACGCCGGGGGGCGACGGGGTGGAGTACTCGCCGACCTCGCCGACGATCTTGGCGACGGTGCCGGCGAAGGGCGCGTAGAGCACGGTGCGCCCCTGCTCGACACGGGTTGCCTTCAGCTTGGCCTCGGCGGCGGCGACGTCGGCGCGCACCGCCTCGCAGCCGGCGCGCTTGGCGTCGGCCTCGGCGCGCGCCGCCTCCTCGCGCGAGCCGGAAACGAAGCCGCGCTCGCGCAGCGAGGCCTGCCGCTCGGCTTCCCGGCCAGCGTTCGCCGCCAGCGTGCATGCTTCGTTAACCCGCTTCCGTGCCGTCTGCATCTGCGCCGCCGCCAGCGCCGACTGCGCCTGCTGGTCGTCGTTCCACAGCTTCATCAAGAGCTGGCCCTGCTTCACGCGGTCGCCTTCCTTCACCGCCAGCACCTCGATGCGGCCGCCGAGGATCGTCGACAGCTTGGTGCGCTGGCAGGCTTCCACCGTTCCGGCGCGGGTGTTGGCGATGCTCGATTCGACCTTGCCGCGGTCGATCTCGGCCAGTGCCACCGCCACCGGCTTCGGCCGGCCGGCCCACCAGACGGCAGCAGCAACGAGGCCGATCACGGCCAAAGCGATCGGCAGGCGACGGGTCAGGGTGCCGGGTTTCATCGGGTCGGTCTTTCCGCGGGTGAATTAGCGAACGGCGATATTGTCGCATTGCCGCGCGTCGCGTGGGGTGCCGTCGTCATGGCCGGCGAGCCCTGGGCCGTTGCTGAGGCCGGCGGCGCCACCGCCCGGCCGCCGCTCAGCGGAAGCGGTTGATCGCGTCGCGCGTCTCGCTGGCGACGCGGCGGGCGGCGTCGGCGAAGTGCTCGTCCTTGCCGGCGTAGAGGATGGCGCGCGAGGAGTTGATCATCAGGCCGGTGCCGGGTCGGTCGCCATTCCCGGTACGGCCGGCCTTCACCGTCGCCTCGATGTCGCCGCCCTGGGCGCCGATGCCCGGCACCAGCAGCGGCATGTCGCCGGTCAGCTCGCGCACGCGGGCGATCTCGGCGGGGAAAGTGGCGCCGACCACCAGCGCGCACTGGCCGCTGCTGTTCCAGTCTTCCGCCACCAGTCGGGCGACGTGTTCGTAGAGCTTCATGCCGCCGCCGACGTCGAGGAACTGCAGGTCGCTGCCGCCGGGGTTGGAGGTCCGGCAGAGCAGGATCACGCCCTTGTCCTTGTACGCCAGGTAGGGCTCGACCGAGTCGCGGCCCATGTACGGGTTGGCGGTGACGGCGTCGGCGCCGTAGCGCTCGAAGGCCTCGATCGCATACTGCTCGGCGGTGCTGCCGATGTCGCCGCGCTTGGCGTCGAGGATCACCGGGATGCCGGGGTGGGTGAGGTGGATGTGGGCGACCAGCGCTTCCAGCTGGTCCTCGGCGCGGTGCGCGGCGAAGTAGGCGATCTGCGGCTTGAAGCAGCAGACGAGGTCGGCCGTGGCGTCGACGATGCTGCGGCAGAACTCGAAGATCGAGCCGTTCTTTTCCGCGCCGCGGCCGCACAGGTGCACCGGGAACTTCGCCGGGTCCGGGTCGAGCCCGACGCAGAGCAGGGAATCGTTGCGCTGCCACGCAGCCTGGAGTGATTGGATGAAAGTCATGGTCCGTCCTTGCTCTTGTTGTCGCCGGCGGCCGCCTGGCGCGCCTGCTTCTCGTTGAAGCGGGCGTTCTTGTCCTCGTTGGCGAAGCGGAAGCGGCCGGCCAGTTCGCAGCCTTTCATGCCCGGATTGCACGGCAGGTTGTTCACCTTCGTGCAGCGGTCGTTCACTTCGTGGGGGCAGCCCCAGCCTCCGGCCATCGCCTATGCCCGATTGGTTGAAAGCATTATTTTCGCACCGACTGGCCGCCGGCGCACCGTTTCGGCCGGCGCCGGCGTTCAGGCCCGCTGCGCCAGCACCAGGTAGCCCTGCACCTTGTCCTGCGCGTCGAGCAGCAGCGAAGCCTGCAGATCGATGCCGCCATCCGGCGTCGCCACCGTGTGCTGGGTGGCGCCGTCGGCGAGGGCGGCCTCGCTGAGCGCGCCGTCGACCGCGGCCCAGCCGAGCAGCTTGAGGATGCCGCGGAGGTCCTGGCCGCCGATGTCCTCGGTGCGCACGCCGAGCACGTCGGCGACCGCCGGCGTCGCGTAGGAGATGCGGTAGCTGAGGTCGGCGGCGAGCAGCGCGGTGCCGGTGGCCGAACGCAGGATGTTGGTCAGCAGCAGCTTCTCGTCGATGATCAGCGCCGCCTGCTTCAGCTCGTGCGCCTGCTTCTCGACGATCTCCTTGAGGTAGCTGACGTAGCCGCCTTCCAGGCCGAGCACGATGTCATGGTGCGTGAGCAGGCCGCAGACGGCGCCGCCGTCGTCGACCGCCACCAGGCGGCGGATGTGCGCCGCGGCCATCAGGCCGACCGCCTCGTGCAGCAGCCCGTGCGGCCGTACCGTCCGCACCGGGGCGCACATCGTCTCGGCCAGCGTCAGCCGTTCCGGATTCTCCTGCTGGTTGCACAGGCGGACGATGTCGCGTTCGGTCAGCATGCCGGCGGGGCCGCCCTGCGCATCGACGACGACGACGCAGCTCTGGCGCTCGGCGAGCATCTGCGCCACCGCGTCGGCGACGGTCGCGTTCGGCGGCAGGCGGCAGATGCGACGACTCATGACGCTGCCGATGTCCTTGAAGGTCATGAAGTACTCGATGCCGAAGTCGCGCATCAGGTCGCCTTCGCTGGCGACGCCGACGATGTGTCCGGCGGCGTCGGTCACCGCCAGGTGGCGGATGCCGCGGCCGACCATCAGGTGATAGGCGTCGATGCACAGCGTCGTGTCGGTGACGGTGATCACCGGCGCCTGCATCAGGTCGGCGCAGGTCCGCTGCTTGATGTTGCCGCCCTCGTGCAGCGCACGGACGATGTCGTGTTCGGTGATGATGCCGAGGATCCGGTCGCCGTCGGTGACCAGCACCGAGCTCACCTTGCGGTGCTGCATCAGCGCCAGCGTCGCCTCGGCCGTGTCGTCGGCGCCGACTTGCCAGACCTTGCTGGTCATCACGGCGGAAATCAGTTTGCTGTTGGTGTCCATCTGTTTTTCCTGTTGCGGGTGTTCTGCCCCCCGCGCGATGCCGTCGATTCTAATCCCGCCGCGGCGAGGGCGGGCCAAATAACGGCGCGTCCGCCGGGGTGCCTTCCGGGAAATCGGGGCGGCCTGTCCATCCCGCTGCCGCGTTTTGGCCTTGATCTATGACAAGTGTGTATGATGTGCATCTGATGCAGATCAAGGTCCGGCGAGGGCGGGCGGCTTACGCTTCCCGGAATTCGCCGACGGGCGCTAAACGTGACGGCAACCACGCACGCAGCAACTCGGGGGGGTTATGCGCATCAGGACGTTCATACTGGCCGCTTCGGCAGCGGTCGGGGTTCTCTTCTTCGGCGGCACCTATCTGACCATCGGCGACATCCTCGACCGGGTGGTCAAGGCCAATGCCGTGCGCACCTCCGACGCCGTTGCCCGCGTCACCTTCAGCTCGATGTACCAGGTGATGAGCGCCGGCTGGAAGCGCTCGCAGGCCGAAGCCTTCCTGCGCGCGACGCAGGGCGCCGGCGCCGGCTCCGGGCTGAACATCGAGATCTACCGCGGTGCATTGGTCTCGGCGATCTACGACGAAATCGAACAGGCGCCGCTCGATGCCGAAGTCACGGCCGCACTCGCCGACGGCAAGTCGCGGCACATCGACACCGAGACCTCGGTGCGCCACATCTACCCGCTGGCCGCCGAGGAGCGCTGCCTGCGCTGCCACCGCAATGCCGAGGTCGGCTCGGTGCTCGGCGCGATCGAGATCCGCCAGGAATTCGGCCCGGTTATCGAGACCGCCCGCCGCGACCTGCTGGTCGCCCTGACCGTGCTGCTGCCGATGGTCGCCTTCTTCGCCGCCATCGTCGTCTGGTGGGTGTGCCGGCGCATCGAGGGCTCGGCCGAGGCGATGCGCGAGAGCTTCGAGCAGGTCAATTCGGTCCGCGACCTGCGCGAGGTCGCGCTTACCAAGCACGACCTCGGCTTCACCGAGTTCAACCAGATCGTCAGTGCCATCGACGTCATGGTGAACAAGCTGCGCATGATTGCCGTCGACAAGGACATCCTCACCTTCGAGATCGGCCTGCTCGAAAAATTCGTGATCACCTCCGACGTCGTCCGCGACTGGCGCGAGTACGTCGGCCAGCTGCTCACCGACATCAACCGCGTGATGCCGGCGCACGTGCTGTTCTCGGTGTTCAAGATCGACGACGAGCTGTTCGACCTGGAGATCTTCTGGCGCGGCCCGCCGTCGCTGCAGACGCGGGGGATGATGGAGGAGCACATCCGCGCGGCGCTGGTGAACAGCCCGAAGTTCTCCGACATCGCCGAATGCACGCTCAACCACCACATCGTCGACAGCCATGCCGCGGAAGTGGTGCTCAACCAGGATGCGGTCGCCGTCCGCGTCAAATCCTTCTTCGTCGATTCGCCGAAGATCGGCGGCATCGTCGGCATCGGCGTCCATTCCGACGTCCTCGAAGACGAAACCCGCCAGCTGGTCATGGAAAGCGTGCTGTCCACGCTGCTCAACGTGGTCGGCTCGGTGAAGGCGATCTACAAGTACACCCGCGACCTCGAGTACTACGCCACGCGCGACCCGCTCACCGACCTCTTTAACCAGCGCGTCTTCTGGGAGCTGGCCGCCTACGAGATCGGCCGCGCCAGCCGCCACGGCTACAAGTTCGGCATGCTGCTGATCGACCTCGACAACTTCAAGGTGATCAACGACAGCCATGGCCACCCGGTCGGCGACAAGTACCTGCAGCACTTCGCGCGCGAGGTGCAGGCAGCGCTGCGCGATGGCGACATCTTCGCCCGCTACGGCGGCGACGAGTTCGTCGCCATCCTGCCCGAGGCCGACCTCGACGGCGTCGCCATCGTCGCCGAGCGCGTGCGCGCGGCGATCGAGACGATGCAGCTCGAACTCGAAGGTGGCCTGCGCCTGCGCGGCACCGGCTCGATCGGCCTGGCCGTCTACCCCGACCACGCCGACAACGCCAAGGACCTGTTCCTCTTCGCCGACAACATGATGTACAAGGCCAAGGCCGGCGGCAAGGACCGCGTCGCCGTGCCCACCGCCGACGACGTCGTCGACGTCTTCCGCGACATCACCGAGAAGAGCGCGCTGGTGCTCGACGCGATCGAGTCGAAGCGGGTGATCCCCTTCTTCCAGCCGATCCTCGACGTGGCCACCCGCCGCGTCGTCGCCTACGAGGTGCTGTCGCGCATCGAGGTGAACGGCGAGATCATGCGCGCCGACGAGTTCGTCGAGATCGCCGAGAAGATGGGCGTCATCCACCGCCTCGACGCGCTGGTGATCGAGCGCGCGCTGACCCGCCTGCACGAGATGGGGCACGACGGCGAGGTCTTCATCAACCTCTCGCCGCGCGCGCTGGTGCTCAGCGAGTTCGGCCGCAGCATCCGCCAGATCGTCGCCGACAGCGGCTTCCGCAACGAGCAGATCGTCTTCGAGATCACCGAGCGCGACACCGTGAAGAACCTGTCGATGCTCGAACGCCTGCTCAACGAACTGAAGATCGAAGGCTTCAAGCTGGCCATCGACGACTTCGGCTCCGGCTTCTCCTCCTTCCACTACCTGCGCCGCTTCCCGATCGACTTCCTCAAGATCGAGGGCGACTTCATCGCCAACATGCTGACCAGCGCGAAGGACCACGCGGTGGTCACCAGCATCAAGTCGCTGGCGCAGGAAATGGGCATCACCATCGTCGCCGAGTACGTCGAGGCGCAGGAGGTGCTCGACGAGCTGCACAAGATGGGCATCCATCTGGCGCAGGGCTACTACATCGGCAAGCCAGCCCGGAAGATCGTTCCGGCCGACTGGCAGGCCCCGGGCTGGCAAGCGCTCCCCGAAACCGCTTGATCCAGGCCCCGTCGTTCCGGGCTTGCCCGGGGCCCCGGTCTTGCGCCTCTGAACGGCAGCCGCCGGCGGGGCGCCCGGCTGCCGCAGCCCCCTAGAACCCGCTCCCCGGCTGCGCCAGGTAGTCGGCCTCCGCGGCCGTCGAGGCCCGCCCGAGCGCCGCGTTGCGGTGCGGAAAGCGGCCGAAGCGGACGATCACCTCGTGGTGCCGGCGCGCGTAGTCGAGCGTGCCGGCGAACCCGTCCGCCTCCTCCGCCAGCCGGCTGAACAACTGCAGCGAGCGTTCCTGGTCGGCCAGTGCCTCGCTGTGCTCGAACGGCAGGTAGGCGAACACCCGCTCGACCCCGTTCAGCGCACGATCCCCGCCACGGGCGACGAGCCCCTCGGCGATCTGCCGCGCCCGCGCGTCGCCGGCAAACGCCTTCGCCTGCCCGCGAAACAGGTTGCGCGGAAACTGGTCGAGCAGGATCAGCAGCGCCAGCGCGCCGCGCGGCGTCTCCGCCCAGTCGGCCAGGCCGCCGGCCAGCGCCGCCTCGACCGCCGGCAGGAAGCGGGCGCGGATCTCCTCATCGAAGGCCGCGTCCTTGCGGAACCATGCAGTGCGCGGTTCGCCGTGGCCGGGCGTGCCGGCCGGCAGGAACCAGAAATCGAGGATGTCTTCGGGTGTGCTCATGCCGGGAAGTATCGGCTAGGGGGGGCTATTGGTCAAAGGCGCCAGGGAGGCGCGATCCTGTCGCCGGATTTCCCGTGGGCTGCGACTGGATTCCGGCTCGGGCGAAGCCCGGCCTGTCCTGAGCTTGCCGAAGGGCCGGAATGACGGTGGGGCGGAATGACGTGAGGTGGAATGTGGCAGGAGTGCGGTCGGAATTCGGTCGGAATGCGGGCCGAAGCAGAATCCGGAAACCGCTCCCCCCGTTCCTCGGCTAGAATCCTCCCGGCATATTCACGGAGGATGTCATGGCATCTGCAAAGCGCTTCCTGGGTTTCGCGATCGCGCCGCTGGCGGCGGTGGTCTTCATCGCGCTGGCCTTTGCCGGCTGGTTCTTCTCCGGCCAGCAGCCGGGCCAGGGCGCCGACGAACTCTCCAGCGAGGGCGTCGCCTTCGAGGTGGTCGATGCCGCGCACCGCGAGTTCGACGGCTCGCCGGCGCTGGCGCTCTCCTTCAGCCTGCCGCTCGACGCGAAAGCCGACGTCGGCCAGTTCGTGCAGGTGCTCGAAATGCCGCCGGGGCCGAACTCGCACAAGGCCCGCGTCCGCGACGACGAGGACGACGACTACAGCGGCCACTCCGACGCGGCGCTCGGCACCGGCGTCAGCCGCGCCCCCGAAGACACCCGGCTCGACGACGGCAAGCCGGTTTCCGGCGCCTGGGTGGTCGGCGACAACCCCCGCCTCTTGTTCTTCCCGCACATCAAGCCGCAGACCCGCTACGTCGTGCGCGTGCAGGCCGGCCTGCCGGCGAAGAGCGGCGCCAGGCTGGCCAGTGAAGAGCGCTTCTCGATCCAGACCGCCGCCGTCGCCCCGGCCTTCTACTTCGCCAGCAAGGGCATGGTGCTGCCCGCCGCGCAGAACGGCGGCCTGCCGGTGACCACCGTCAACGTGCCGGAAGTCGACGTGCAGTTCCTGAAGGTCAAACCCGACGCTTTGCCCAAGTTCCTGGAAATGGTCATCGCCGGCCCGACCAGACAGGTCAATGCGCGCGGCGAGGATGATGAAGAGGATGGCGGCTATTACTACTACGACCGGGCCACCCGCCTGCAGGGCGCGGTCAATGGCTGGACGCTCGATTCGATCAACAAGCTGACCACCAGCGCCTTCCTCGGCCGCTTCGTCACCGAGCAAAAGGCCAACCGCCGCGCCGTCACCTTCCTGCCGGTGGAAAGCATCCCGGCGCTGAAGGAGCCCGGCGTCTATGTCGCCGTGATGTCGCAGCCCAACCGCTTCCGCCACGAATACCAGACTACTTATTACTACGTCAGCGACCTCGGCCTGCACGTGCGCCAGTACGCCGGCAAGGGGGCGGACACCTTCGTCAGCTCGCTGACCAGCGGCAAGGGCGTCGGCGGCGTCGAGATCAGCTGGCTCTCCGCCGAAGGCAAGGTGCTGGCGCGGGCCGAGACCGACGGCGACGGCCGCGCCAACTTCGCCGAACGGCCGAAGGACGCGAAAGTCGTCGTCGCGAAGAAGGGCGAACAGCTGTCGCTGATCGCCCTCAAGGAACCGGCGCTCGACCTCGCCGAGTTCGACATCGGCGGCCTCACCTCGGCCCCGGTGCGCCTCTTCGCCTACAGCGGCCGCAACCTCTACCGCCCCGGCGAGACCTTCGACGTCTCGGTCATGGCGCGCGACGCCGACGGCCGCAGCGTGCCGGCGCAGCCGGTGCAGGCTATCCTGCGCCGGCCGGACGGCAAGGCGCAATGGACCGCCAGCTGGGCGCCGGAAGAGAAGTTCGCCGGCTACTACCGCAAGGCGATCGAACTGCCGGCCGATGCCGCCACCGGCTTCTGGAACCTCGAACTGCGCGCCGACCCGGCGGCCAGGGTGGCGAGCACGGTGCTGCGCTTCAACGTCGAGGAGTTCCTGCCCGAGCGCATGAAGCTCGACCTGACGACCTCGGCCGACCGGCTCGAAGCAACGTCCGGCTGGCAGATCGACGTCGCCGGCAACTATCTCTACGGCGCGCCGGCGGCCAACAACAAGCTGCTCGGCGTGGTCAACGCCGAGCGCAACAGGAACCCGCTGGAGAAGAAGCTGCCCGGCTTCGTCTTCGGCGACGCCGACGAAGACAGCGTCAAATCCCGCGTCGAACTACCGGAAAGCGAACTCGACAGCGACGGCAAGGCCAGTGTCGCCGTCGACCTTTCCCCGGTGCACAAGCGCCGCTCGCCGTTCTCCGTGCGCGCCACGCTGAGCCTGCTCGAAAGCGGTGGCCGCCCGGTGGTGCGCAGCATCGAGCGCACCTGGTGGCCGGCGCCGGTGCTGGTCGGCCTGCGGCCGATGTTCGTCGGCGCCTATGCCCGTGAAGGCAGCAACGCCGAGTTCGAGATCGCCCGCGCCGAGATGGGCAAGGGCGGCGCGGCCAACCTCAAGGCCGGCACCGCGCTGCCGGTGCGCCTGTTCCGCGAGAACCGCAACTGGTACTGGCGCTTCGACGACCAGCGCGGCTGGCACTCCGGCTTCTCCGAATCCGACGAGCTGGTCGCCACGACGCAGGTCAGCATCCCCGCCGGCGGGCGCGGCAAGCTCTCGCTTCCGGTGAAGTACGGCCGCTACCGGGTCGAAGTGCTCGACCCGGAAACCCGGCTGACCACGCGCTACCGCTTCTACGCCGGCTGGGCTGCCAAGGACGACGAAACCCAGGGCGTGCGCCCGGACCGCGTGGCCTTGAAGCTCGACAAACCGGCCTACGCCGACGGCGACACCGCCAAGCTGACCATCACCCCGCCGCATGCCGGCGAGGCGCTGATTACGGTAGAAGGCGACAAGCTGCTGTGGTCGCGCCGCATGAGCATTCCCGCCGACGGCAGCACCATCGACATTCCCATCGCCGCCGAGTGGAAGCGCCACGACCTCTACGTCACCGCCATGGTGCTGCGCCCCGGCAGTGCGGGTGAGAAGGGCGGCGCCGGCGTCACCCCCGCCCGTGCGCTGGGCCTGACCCACCTGCCGCTCGACCGCGGCAGCCGCAAGCTGAATGTGGCGATGGAAGCACCGAAGAAGATGGCCCCCGACCAACCGCTCAAGGTGAAGGTGAAAGTCCCCGAGGCCAAGGGGCAAACGGCGATGGTCACGCTCTCGGCGGTGGACGTCGGCATCCTCAACATCACCAGCTTCAAGAGCCCCGACCCGCACGGCTTCTTCTTTGCCAAGCTGCGCTACGGGCACGACCTCTACGACGTCTATGGCCGCCTGATCGAAAAGATGGACGGCCAGAAGGGCAAGCTGAAGTGGGGTGGCGACGCCGCGCCCAAACCGACCAAGAGCCTGCCGAAGAAGGTGCGCCTGGTCGACCTGTTCAGCGGCCCGGTGGCGCTGGATGCGAACGGCGAAGCCGAAGTGAGCCTGGCGGTGCCCGACTTCAACGGCAGCCTGCGCCTGATGGCGGTGGCCGCCAGCGGCGAGCGCTTCGGCATGCAGGAGGCCGAAGTCACCGTCGCCGCGCCGCTCGTCGTCGAGCTGGCGACGCCGCGCTTCCTCTCGGTGGGCGACTCGGCGCTCTTGGCGCTCGACGTGCACAACCTCGCCGGCGCCGAGCAGGAGGTGAAGATCAAGGTCAGCAACGGCGACGGCCTGGTGATCAAGAACGGCGAGCAGAAGGTCAGTCTCAAGGACCAGCAGAAGCGCATCCTGCGCATCCCGCTCGAAGCCGGCACGGCCATCGGCCTCACCGAAGTGCAGGTCAGGATCGAAAGCCCGCTGATGAAGCTGGATCGCACCTTCCCGCTGCAGGTGCAGGCGCCCACGCCGCGGCAGACGGTGCTGAAGCGCTTCACCGTGAACCCCGGCGAAACGCTGGAGGTGAAGGAGGCCGACCTTTCCGGCTTCCTGAAGCAGACGGTCAACGCCACGCTCGCCGTCTCCGACAAGGCGCCGATCGACGTGCGCAGTGCCGTGCAGGGCCTCTTGACCTACCCTTACGGCTGCGCCGAGCAGACCACCAGCACCGCCTACCCGCACGTCTTCATCGACGAGGCGGCGGCCAAAGCTTTCGGGCTCAAGGCCTACACGCAGGCGCAGCGCGCCGAGATGCTGGACAAGGCCATCGGCCGGCTCGCCGGCATGCAGGCGCCGAACGGCGGCTTCAGCCTGTGGGGCAACGTCAACGAGTACCAGTACTGGCTCTCCGCCTACATCACCAACTTCCTGCTCGATGCGCGCGAGCAGGGCTTCACGGTGCCGGCGGAAATGGAGAAGAAGGCCGTCGACTTCCTGCTCACCGGCCTGCAGCAGGGCGTTGCCGGCCTGCCGCGCGGCCCGCTCAATTACAACGAGAACAGCGTCTGGAACGACTGGCGCTACGCCGGCTCCGGCCGCTTCGGCGTGCTCGCCTACGGCGCCTACGTGCTGGCGCGGCAGGGCAAGGCGCCGCTCGCCACGCTGCGCACACTGGCGGAAGCCAGCGAACAGGCGCACTCCGGCCTCGGCCTCGTGCACCTCGGCCTCGCCCTCAAGCTGATGGGCGACGAAGCGCGCAGCAAGGCCGCCATCGACGCCGGCCTCAAGAAGCCGCGCGTGAACAATTACTGGTGGGGCGACTACGGCACCAACCTGCGCGACTGGGCGCAGATGTACGTGCTGCTGCAGAAGCATGAGCTGACGCCGGAAGGCCGCGAGAACCTGGTCGGCATGGTCGCCGGCGAGATCGAGAAGAACCGCTACATCAGCACGCAGGAAAAGCTCTCGCTCTTCCTGCTCGGCCGCAGCTTTGCCAACCAGCAGACGGGGGACTGGACCGCAGAAGTAACAGGGTTGGCGGGCATCATCGCTTCCGCCCCATCTGACGCCTCCCCGTCATCCCGGCGCACGCGCCCCGCAGGAAGTACCCTTGGGGTGCCGGGATCCAGTTCGTCCATCACGATCACGACGAAAGGCACCCATTTCCTGCCCCTGCCCGCACCCGACCTAAGCACCGGTGTGAAGCTGAAGAACACCCACAAAGAACGCCTCTTCATCGAACTCAACTACGCCGGCAACCCCGCCAAGGCCCCGGAAGCCCGCCGCGACGTCTTCAACATCAAGCGCGAGTGGTACACCGCCGACGGCAAGGAACTAGGCAACAGAGCACTGAAAGTCGGCGAAACCCTGATCGTGCGCCTGAACGTAAAGACCAAGGGCCGCTACGCCAACGGCCTCGTCGTCGACTACGTGCCGGCCGGCGTCGAGATCGAGAACGCCAACATCGTGCAGGGCGAGCACAACGGCATGGAGATCGCCAAGGTCGACATGCGCCAGGCCATGCAGGACACGCGTATCAAGCACGTCGAGTTCCGCGACGACCGCTTCGTGGTTGCCGCCCGCCTCGAAGGCGAGATGAACTTCTTCTACCGCGTGCGCGTGGTCACCCCCGGCAAGTTCGTGATGCCGCCGACCTACGCGGAGGATATGTACCAGCCGATGGTTTATGGGTTGGCGGGGGGCGGAGAGAATCGATTAGTCGAAGACGGAAAGTCTGAAATGTCAAAACAATAGTGTTCAAGGTGAGGTGACTATGAGTCGCCTACTGTGTGTGCGGTATATCGACGGTGTGAATATGGATGCTGATGAAAGGAACTGTTTTGGCGCATCTGACTGATATGGAAGAGCTTGTAGGGTCTATTCAGAGCCCGCTGATACGAGATTACATGATGGAATCTTTGGCTTGCTACATGGCGGGCGCCTATCGGGCCTCTGTAGTTCTTACGTTCATTGCCCTTTTCGACGACATACTTTCTAAGCTCGCCGAGCTCGGTAAAGTAAACAAAAAAGCGAAAGTAATTTCTGATAGCGCAAGCCAGAAAAAAGCCGATCAGGAAGTGTTCGAGACATTTTTGATCGATCAGTTAAAGGCGAACGCATTGCTATCTTCGCTTGACTCCACGTTCTTGGAAACATTAAGAGTCCTTAGGAATAAGTCCGCGCATCCGTCCGGACACCATGCGTCAGCGGAAGAGGCGCGGTTCGTGTTCCACGAAGCAATATCAAGGTTTCTTTCAAAGCCAATACTATCTACCACACAGCTTGCAGACGAAGTGCTGGCGAGTCTTGGAAATGAAAACCTGTTTCCGTCAATTAGCATCAACGTTATAGCGAAAGTAACGACCAAAGAGCTGCAAAATATCCATCCTGAAACTTTCCCATATTTGATTTCCAAACTGCTTGAGAAGACCGTAGGCGGAGATAATAGCGCTACAAAGAACGCAAAATTTTTCTTGAATGGATTGGCGCGGGGAGGGGCCCCTGAAGCGTTACCGGCTTTGAAAAAATATGTTGTTGAAAAATGTGTAGCAGATAAGAAGTATTGGAATGTTGTCGTCTCGTTGCTATGCGCAAATGGGAAATTGTTTCAGGGTCTTGATGAGGTCACCTATGAGCGATTAAGAGTGATCGTGAATGACCGGGGGTGTCAGAATTTCTGTGTGTGAGGCGGTTTGAGACGTCCCCCAATGGGGCTCGTCGAGAGCTATTTTAATGGACTGCGCGAACAAAGCGATCGTCATACAAGATGGCGAACTGGTTCATCGCCTCCTTCCAGTCCTT
>JACPEH010000024.1 GCA_016183655.1 Rhodocyclales bacterium | reverse complement strand
GTCCTTCTTTGATCGTTTAGGTCTGGTGTCGCTGCTCGATACAATGCGACGACTCCAGTGTGTTCAATGAACCGCCGGATGCGGAACCGCACGTCCGGTGGTGTGAGAGGGCGACGGGGGTAACCCCGTCCCCTACTCGATTGTAGCTCCCGGCAGAAACACCCAGCGCGTTTCAATAGAGATGGGTGAGCAAGATTCGGGTCGAAACTATCCGCTCGAACCTCCATACTTTGCTCGCACCTGAACAAATCTTTCTCCGCACGAACACTAATCCATCCAAGGAAATGACAATGCATGTAAACAGCGAACCGCCGATCCTGTATTTCGGCACCCCTGTCGTCCTGATCAGCACCCTCAACGAGGACGGAAGTTGCAACCTGGCGCCGATGTCCTCGGCATTCTGGCTGGGGTGGCGTTGCATGCTCGGCCTGGCGGCATTCTCCAAGACCACGCAGAACCTGATCCGCACCGGAGAATGCGTTCTTAACCTCCCCTCCGTGAACGAGGTAGCGGCAGTAAATCACCTCGCTCTGACCACCGGCTCCAACCCCGTTCCGGAGTTCAAGGCTAGTCAGGGCTACAGGCATGAAGCCGACAAATTCGGGGTGGCGGGGCTGACGCCGATGGCATCTGAAACGGTAGCGCCGCCGCGCGTACAAGAATGCCCGGTACAACTCGAGGCGCGCGTTGCGGCCACCCACCGCGTGGGCGACGACAATCCCGCACAACGGGGTTTCATCCTCTGCATCGAGACGCGCATTCAGCGCGTGCATGCGGACGAGTCGATCATAATGGGCGGGGACGAAAACCGTATCGACCCAGACAAATGGCGCCCCCTCATCATGAGTTTTCAACAGTTCTACGGGCTCGGCCCGCAGCTGCAGGATTCAAAACTGGGGACCATTCCGGAGCGCACGTACCGCAGCCCGGACATGGAAATGGCACGGCATCTGCACCGCTGAGTGCTTGACGCGGCCTGCCGATGGAATAAGCGCATGACCGACTACGAACGCATCGCCAGCGCTATCGACTTCATTGCCCGCAGGGTGGATAGCCAACCGACGCTGGAAGAAATCGCAGCTCACTTGCATCTGAGCCAGTTTCATTTTCAGCGTCTGTTCTGTCGCTGGGCCGGCGTGACCCCCAAACGGTTCTTGCAGGTTCTTACGGTGGAGCGTGCCAAGCAACTGCTGACTGAATCGAGGCCGCTGCTCGAAGTATCCGACTCCTTGGGGCTGAGCAGCGGCTCGCGGCTATATGACCATTTCGTCCATCTGGAAGCAGTCACCCCCGGCGAATACAAGCGGAGGGGCGAGGGTTTAACCATCGAATACGGGGCGCATGAAACTCCGTTCGGGAAAGCGTTCATTGCCGTTACCCCGAAAGGCATCTGCAACTTTTCGTTCATGGACGGCGCCGATGCCAATGACAACTTGGCCGATCTGCGAAAGCGCTGGCCGCGGGCGCTGGTGCAAGAAAACCATAACAGGACCCTCGCGGTGGTCCGCACCATGTTTGGCGAGCAAATTGAACCGAACCACCCGCTGCCGATCTCTTTGCATGTTTCAGGAACGAACTTTCAGGTCAGCGTCTGGAAAGCACTGCTGCAGATAGCCCCCGCCACTGTTGCCAGCTATTCGCAGGTGGCAAGCGCAATCGGTCACCCGAAGTCGGCTAGAGCGGTGGGGCTAGCGGCAGGCGCAAACCCAGTCGCATTCCTGATCCCCTGTCACCGCGTAATTCAGCAGAGCGGCAAGCTTGGCGGATACCACTGGGGGGACACCAGAAAACAAGCAATTCATGCATGGGAATCAGCAAGGCATGGACAAACTGGAGTGGAGTGACAAGGGAGCAAGCTCAGGCCAAGGACACGGAATCGACAGCGACAGACCACGATTATTTTCGTACCCCTGAAGAGCAAAGTAGAGGTGGTCGCAAATTGTGACCAGGAGAACCGCGGCCGCTGGCACAGCGCCACCAAGCCGGGAGCTTGCCGGCCTGTTGCGGCTCACTCGCCCTGCGCCTTTTCCAGATACGTCTTCAGCAGCCGCCCCCGCTGGGCATCGAAAGGCACATCGAGCAATTCCACGGCTTCCATCCGGTCGAGACGGAAGGTGCGAAAGTCGCTTCGCGCCTCGCACCAGGCGGCGAGGGTCCAGGTCGGCCCCCAATAGACGAGGCCGAGGGGCCAGATGACGCGCCGGCTCGCTTCGCCGTCTGGCTTGCGATAGTGCAGGCGGATCTTGCGATGACCGCCGATGGCCTCGCGCAGCATGCCCATCGGGGCGGTGAATTTTTCCGGGATGTGGAAGTCGGGAACCAGCAGGTGCGGCGCCTCGGCGCCATGCTTGAGGGCGGCGGGCAGGACCGCCTCGACCTTGGCCAGGGCGCTGCGCGCGGCGCGGGCAAAGGCCGGATCGGAGCGGCTTTCGACCATGCGCATGCCAAAGGCCAGGGCTTCCAGCTCCTCCCGGGAAAACATCATCGGCGGCAGGTTGTAGCCCTTGCGCAGCCGGTAACCGACGCCGGCCTCGCCGTCGATGGGAACGCCGGAAGCCATCAGGTCGGCCATGTCGCGGTAGACGGTGCGCTCGGACACCTCCAACTCGCCGGCGAGATCCCGGGCGGTCGTGACCTTGCCCCGGCCAAGCAGCAGCATGATCTGGAAGAGACGGTCGGCACGGCGCATCTCGGGTCACTCTTTCGACATCGGGCTGGCAGGATAGCACTCCTCCGGATCGCGTCATGAAAGCCTCCTGACACCACCCTGTCAGGAGCGGGGGGCTAATCTGGCGCCCGTCTTCAAGCGCTCGGGAGCCTGGGCCATGCCGGCATTGGCCCGGGCGCGTTGGAGTCTGCGAAACCCTTGTCGCGCGCCCGCTCCCGCGGCCCGACGCCCCCCATCCCCAACCGAGGAAATGCCCATGAACAACGCAATCACCTGGTTTGAAATCCCTTCCACCGACTTCGAGCGGGCCATCCATTTCTACGAGAAGGCATTCGGCATCACCCTGCGGCGGGACAGCTACGCGGCCGATGGCAAGATGGCGGTCTTTCCCCACGGCGACCAGGAAGGCGTCGGCGGGGCGGTGGTGCACATGCCGATGCTCAAGCCCGGCGCCGACGGCGCGGCGATCTACTTGAACGCCGGGGAGGACCTCTCGGTGCCGCTCGGACGCATCGAAGCCCTGGGCGGCAAGGTGCTGGTGCCGAAGACCATCATCACGCCGGAGATCGGCTATTTCGCGATCGTCCTCGATTGCGAGGGCAATCGGGTCGGGCTGCATTCCCCCCGATAAGCCGGGCATCGGCGGCAAAGGGAGGCGTCGGCCAGAGGGCGCCCCCTTTCCCGGGAGACCGTCGGTGCCGGCCGCTCACCCCGTTTCCGGCATGCGCATCGGCAGCACCACGCGAAACACTGCGCCGGCGCCCGGTTCGCTCCGCACCTCGATGCGCCCGCCGTGTTTCTGCACGATGCCGTAGGACAGCGACAGGCCGAGTCCGGTGCCCTTGCCGACCGGCTTGGTGGTGAAGAACGGGTCGAACAGGCGGTTCAGATGCTCGGGCTCGATGCCGGCGCCGTCATCCTCCACCTCGACCCAGACCGCGTCGCCCTGGCGGCCGGTGCGCAGCACGATGCGTCCGCGCTCGGGGATCGCCTGCGCCGCATTCACCAGCAGGTTCATGAACACCTGGTTGAGCTGCGAGGGCAGGCATTCGATCTCCGGAATGCCGCCGTATTCCTTGACGACCTCGGCCTTGTACTTGAGTTCGTTCCAGACCACGTTGAGCGTGCTGTCCAGCCCCTGCTCCAAGCTGGCAAGTTGTTTTTCCGCCGCGTCGACGCGGGAGAAATCCCTGAGGTCCTGGACGATGCGCTTGACCCGTTGCAGGCCCTCGGCCGATTCCGCCAGCATGCCGGGCAGGTCGTTGCGGACAAAGTCGAGATCGGCTTCCCGCCTGGCTTCCTGCAGCAGGGTGCGCGACGCCGCCGACAACTCCGACTCCTTCGCTTCGTAGATGGCCACCAGCCGCAGCAGTTGCTCCACATAGTCGCGCAGCGTGCCCAGATTGGAACTGACGAAGCCCAGCGGATTGTTGATCTCGTGCGCGACGCCGGCGGCAAGCTGGCCGATCGAGGCCATCTTTTCCGCTTGCAGCAGCTGGCTGTGGGCCTCGGCCAGCTTGCGGATCAGTTCCGCCTGACGCACCCGTTCCTCCTCCAGCGCGACATTGGCGAGCGCCAGCTGGTGCCGATCATCGAGGAATTGTTCGACGGCGCGCGCCATCTCGCCAATCTCGTCGTCGCCCCGCACCGGGATGCGCGTCGGCTCGGCGCCGCCGCCGCCGCGCAGATAATGGCTGACCTGCCGCAGACGGTCGAGCACATGGCGACCGAGAAAATAGCGCGAGACCAGAAAAGCGAGGATCAGGCTGCCGGCGAGCAGCGCCAGCACCCACTGCTGCATGCGCCGAGAGGACTCGGCCAGCTGGCGCACCGCGCGCTGGTAGTCGTCGGTGACGCGCCCGGAGAGTTCATCGGCGGCATCGACCAACGCGGTGGATTGCGTTTGCAGGGCTTGGTGGAAACGGCCCAGGGTCCGTCCGCCCCCATCCGGGCGGGCGCCGGCCGTTTCAAGCAGGCTGGCGACCACGTGCACGGTGTTGCGCTGCAGTTGCGCCGCCTGGTGCAGCGCGAGCACTGAGACGTCGTCGCTGGCCGCACCGAGCCGCTCCACCAGCCGGTCGAGGGCGTCCATTTCCGTCATCAGGCCGGCATAGCGGTCGCGCATCTCCGCGGGGGTCGCCGCGAACAGCATCCGCTGCGTTTCACGTTCGACCAGCAGCGTGCCGCGCACGATATCCTGGGCATCCTGCAGGCGCACCAGGCGCTCCTCGGCGAGTTGCCGGGTGGCGGCGGCAGAAACTCGCAGCGCGTGGATGGCGACCAGGCTGCCGGCGAGGATCAGCAGCGCCAGCGCGCTGAGCGCCGCGATGAATTGGCGCCGCAACGAGCGGGGAAACCACGCGCCGGCCATGGCGTCAGCGCTTCCAGATGCTCCGGTAAATCTCGCGGTAGCCGTTGTCGGGGTCGTACAGCAGGCGCGGCCCGCCGTCGTCGGCAATGTTGTCCGCAGTCACCAGATGCACCGGCACCACGTAGTTGCTCGGCGCCTGCCGCGCCATCAGGCGGTTCAACTCGTCCGCCAGCTGCCAGCCGTGCAGATTGAGCGGCTCGGCAACGGTCCCGGTCTGGAAGGCGCGCGCCTGGATGCGCAGGAAGGCCGCCGCGCTGCCGTCGCCGGCCGAGAGCAGTTGCAGCGCCTCGCCGGAGACGCCGGCGCGGATCAGTTCGGGCACCGCGTAGTCGAAATAGATGTCGTTGATCGCCAGCGCGTGGGTCCAGCGCTTGCCATGGCGTGCCAGCAGCTCGCGGGTCGCCGCCGGCATGGCCTGGGCGCTGCGGGAGATCGCCACGTCGCGAATTTCAAGCAGGCTGCATTCCTTGCAGGCGCGGATCACCTCGGCCATGGCGTCGGCCTTGGCCATCGCGATGCCGAAATTCGAATCGGTGAAGATCACCACGCCGGCACGCCCCCTGGCAGCGACCACCGCCGCCATGGCGGTGATGCGGGCGACCTGCAGCGGATCGGTCGACACGTTGAAGGCCACCGCGCTGTCGGGCACCGGCCCGGCAACCGGCCCGACGTGCCAGCCGACGACCGGGATGCCGCGCGCGGCGATCGGCGCCAGATGCGCCTGCATCGCGCGCGCGTCGGCGCCGACCAGCACGACGCCGTCGGGACGCACCGCGAGGGAGTCGGCCGCCGCCTTGGCGCGCCCGGCCGGCGTGCCGGCAGCGTCGAACACCTTGACCTGCCAGTCGAGCACCCTGGCCGCCTCGCGGACGCCCTGCGCCACGCCGAGGATGCCGCCGTTGCGCAGATCCTCGGCAAGGATGGCGATGGTCTTCCCGCCCTGGCCGACGGGGCCGGTGCGCGGACCGTCCCAGGGCGGCCGCGGCGCGCTCGCCGCCGCGACCTGCCGCTGCATTTCGTGAAGCGGCAGCGGCGCCTGGGCGCTGGCCGAGGTCACCGCCCCCAGGCAAGCGGCAATAGCCGCCAGCGTCCAGGCTCGCCAACCGAGGCGAGGGAAAAAAGAGCCATGAGGGGTTCCGCTACGCATCATGCTCATCCCTTTCTGTGAAGCTCCCCGACCTGAAGGTCCGGGGCTTCCCACGATACAGAGCGGGCGCGCGGCGCGCGCCCTGGTTGTGTCTTCGTCTCGCTCACCCCGGCATGAATGCCGGGGCCTGCGCTCGACGCGTGGTCATAGAGCGTCGTCCTGTCGCGGCACGACGTGCGGCACCGGCGACAGCCGGCCGCAATGCCCGGGCGGGCGCTTCTTCCATGCCAGCGGCGTCGGCGAAGACGCAAAGATCGCCGCCGCGCGCCGCGATTGCCTTCAAGCAGGACTTACGCGCGCATTATCACACGCCAACATCTTGCCGGGCGGGCGGCTTCCCGGTAGCTTCCCGCACTCGTTCAACAGGTTCGCCAACACGATGGAGAGATCGATGCAACCGTGGAAGAAAATCGTCCGGGCTGGCCTGATGGCCGTGGCAACGGCGGCGGCGTACGCCGGCACACCGGAAAAGACCCCGTCCGGGCTGGTCTATGAATCGCTGAAGGACGGCACCGGCACGCAGGCGTCGCCGCAGGCCACCGTCCAGGTCCACTACCGCGGCACACTGGCCGACGGCAGCGAGTTCGACAGTTCCTACAAGCGCGGCCAGCCGGCAGCCTTCCCGCTCAACCGGGTGATTCCGTGCTGGACGGAGGGCGTGTCGAAGATGAAGGAAGGCGGCAAAGCCAGTCTCACCTGCCCGCCGGAGATCGCCTACGGCTCGCGCGGCGCCGGTTCGGTCGTGCCACCGAATGCGACGCTGACCTTCGAGGTCGAGCTGCTCAAGGTCGCGCGCTGACCGAAGCACGGCGGAGACGATCGGGAATGCCGCGCGGGGAGCGCCGGCCTTGCCATCCACTGACCCAGGCACTAGCCTGAGTCGGTGGAACTACCGCTGCCGAGGAGGATACCGATGCGACGCTTGCTGATCGTCAGTCTGGCACTCGGGCTGCTGGCCGCCACGGCGCAGGCGGCGCCGCCCGGCGACGCCGCCGCGGGCGAGCGGCTGCACGCCGCGAACTGCACCGGTTGCCACGACACCGGCGTCTATACGCGGAAGGACCGCCGAATCGGCTCGCTGGAGGCGCTGAACCTGCAGTTCGAGACCTGCGCCCACATGACGAAGAAGACCTTCACGCCGAGCGAAGTGCGGGACATGACGAAGTTCCTCAACGACCGCTTCTACCACTTCAAGTAGCGCACGCCGCCAGCGCGGGCCGGACCGGCGCCGTCATGGCCCCCCGCAATTCAACCTATTTTCCGCAGTTGGACGCGGCCAAGCCCTTCGATACGCCCACTACGTGGGCTACTCAGGGCGAACGGAGCTTCACCCGCTGGGTGACTCCCCGTTCGTGGTGAGTAGCCTTGCGGAGCAAGGCGTATCGAACCATGAACGGGCGCCAACTGCGGTTTTTAGGTTCAACCGAGGCTTGCCGGCCGCCGCCCGTCGCCGCCTGCGGCGGCATCCGCCGGCGGCTGCAGCACCACCACGTTGCTCTCGAAGCGGCGGATCTCGGCCAGCGCCTCGTCCAGGCTCATCTCGCCGGCCTGCAGCAGCTTGTCGGCCAGATGCTCGGTGAGCGGCTTCAGCCGCGCCAGGATCGCCTTGGTTTCGCTATAGAGGCGTTCGCTCTGCGCTTCCATGATGCCGCGCGTTTCCTCGTCAGGCTGGCCGCTGCCGGGGCGGCTGTCGGTGAGCGCGCCGTAGTTCAGGCGGGTCTTGCGGTACATCCCCATCTCGCCGACGGCGTGGTGCAGCAGCCGGGTGACGCGGGTGATGTCGTTGTGCGCGCCATTGCTGGTGCCGTCCTCGCCGAAGAACAGCTCCTCGTTGGCCATGCCGCCGAGCAGCACGCGCACGTCGTGCTCGATGTCGCCCTTGGTCTTCAAGAGGTTCGGCCCCTGCTTGTGGAAGACGAAGCCGAGCGCGTTGTTGCGCGGGCTGGCCTTCAGCGAGATCTTGATCGTCTTCATATCGGCGAGGATCTGCTCCCAGCTGCCGTTGGTGCGCTGGCGCTCGTATTCGAAGTCGACCAGGAAGTGGCCCCATTCGTGCACCGCGATGATGCGGCGGTCGCGCTCGCGCTCATCGGTGGTGTCGGCGTTGACGTTGCCGACCAGCACGCGTTCGGCGGCCTGCATCAGCGTGTCGGCGCCGATCATGTCGCCGCTCTGCACGGCGCTGATGCCGGCCTGGTTGACGATGGTCTCCAGGTCGGCCGGGCTGCGCCCCTCGGTCACCGCCACCAGGTGCCTGAGGTCGAGATCGGGCAGCACCTTGTCGGCGCGCTGCGCGAGGTAGTGCTCGATGATCGCCAGCCGCTCCTCGCGGTTGGGCAAGCGGAAATCCACCTTCATCTGGAAACGGCGCAGCATCGCCTCGTCCATCTCCATCGTCTCGGCGTTGAAGTTGCTGGCGACGATCCAGATGATCTCGGCGTCGCTCCGGCTGCGCACGCCGTCGAGCACCGACAGCAGCGTGTTGGCGGTGTCGTCGTCGAACTTGCGACGGCCGCCGCGCTTCATGAACAGATCCTGCGCCTCGTCGAGGAAGATGATGCAGTGCCGGCGCCGCTTGGCCATGGTGATGATGCGCGAGAGCGTGTTCGAGCCGCCGCCGACGAAACCGGTTTCCAGGTTGGTCGCCGAGTGGAACAGGATCGGCAGCTTCAGCTCCTTGGCCAGGTAGCTGGCGAGCTTGGTCTTGCCGGTACCGGCCGGGCCGCTGAACATCACGTTGAACGGCTTGACGATGCCGTACTCGGCGTACAGCGCGCGGCGCTGGTACTGGTCCTTGATCTGCGCCAGCTCGGCCTTGATGTCGTCCATGCCGACCAGGTCGTCGATCGAGCCGCTGACCTGCGCCGGCTCGATGAACTTGAGCGACTTGAACTGCCCTTTCAGCTGGAGGAAGAGGAAGACCAGCAGGCCGAGCATCAGCGCGGCCGACAGCGAACCGCTGATACCGGCCTTCCAGCTGTCTTTCTCCGACATCGGGCGGGCGCTGGCGAAGCGCTGGTCGAGGCGTTCCAGCAGATCGCCGTTGCCGGCGCCGAGTTCGCTGCGCGGAATGAAATGGAGCTTTCTCCCCCACGGCGCGCTGGCGGCGCGCTCGGTGAAGATGCGGGTTTCCAGGTCGCTCGGGTAATAGGCGTGCTGCCGGCCGTGCGATTCGACGAGGACGATGCGCTCCGAGAAGTTCCAGATCAGCGGCTGGTAGATCACCGTCACGCGCTCGACCGGGTTGTTGTCGAGGAACTGCAGCATGGCGCCGGTACCGAACACCACCGGCAGCTTGTTGTTGAAGGCCCACACCCCTTCGCCGGCCGGGCCGGCGACGGTCATCGCCTTGACCTGTTCGGCGAGCGCGGCCTGCTTGTTGCTGAGCGAGATCGAGTAGAGGGCGGAGAGCGGGATCAGCCAGGCGATCACCAGCACCAGCAACTTGACTGCCGTTCGCTGGATGGAAAACCAGTCCTGCAGGCGGCTGGCGGCCTTCCTGACGGCAAGCCATGGTCCCGTTGCGGCCGGCGCGGCAGCGCCGGGTTTCGAACTATCCGACATGGCAGCCCCCTTTGCTCGGCGCGACACCCTATTAGCGAAGCGACTCCTTCAACCCGCCGCCGACGGAAGCGTCTTGAAGAAACGCTGACAACAGTTCGACTTTAGATCATGGAGGGGGGTTCCGGCGACCTTTTTCCCTGCCCCCCGCGGCGGCGTCCCCATACGGCGACACGAGGATCGCCGGCGGGCGTCAGTTCAGCCGTTGTGCAGCCGCTTCGCCGGCAGGGCGCCGCCGCTCGACGAACACCGCGCCCTGCGCCTGGCCTGGCGTCATGCCGGCGGCCGCCTGTTTGGCCGATTTCTTCGCCTGCTTCTTCGCCGTCGACGCGGCGGCAGCCACCTCGCGGTGCGACTCGAACTCGCCGGGATCGACGCGGACGACGCCGATCGACAGCGTTGGCAAGGCCTGCTGGACCAGCTCGCCGCGCCGGTTCTCGGCCAGGTAGCCGCCGCTGGCGTGCAGCTCATCGTCGGCCATCGTCGCCATCGACTCGGCGAAGCGGCCAACGACCTCCCAGCAGCGCACCTCCCAGTCGGCACTCTGGAAGACGACGAAGAAGTCGTCGCCGCCGATGTGACCGACGAAGTCCTGGCGGCCATCGACCGCTTCGCAGATCAGCTGCCCGAGCAGCTGGATGACGTCGTCGCCGCGGCGGTAGCCGAAGGTGTCGTTGTAGGGCTTGAAGCTGTCGATGTCGAGGTAGGCGACGACGAAGCCGTTGCCGGTGGCCAGCATGCGGTCGATGTGCTCGTTGATCGGCACGTTGCCGGGCAGCTGCGTCAGCGGGTTGGCGTAACGGGCGGCGCTGATCTGCATCTCGGTGATCATCGCCACCAGGTCGTGGCTGCTGCCGATGCCGAGGTAGCGGCCGCCGTCGCCGGTGATGATGAAACCGTCGAACAGGTAGTGCCGCGGCGCCACCGACAGCATCATCGCCAGCTCGGGAATGGTCGCGTTCTGGTCGACGATCAGTGGCGCCGGGTCCATGAACTGGTGGCAGGACTTGCGGCCGAACAGCTCCTTCTGGAACGGACGGGCGAAGCGGTCGACCATGCTGTGCCGGTTGATCAGCCCGATCGGACGGCTGCCCTCGACCACCGGCAGCACTTCCAGCGAGGCGTCGGCCTCGAAGCGGGCGAACACGCACTCGTTGCTGGCGTCGGCGGAGACCGGGTCGATCGGGCGCAGCAGCAGCCGCGCCGTGCGCGTCTTGCCGGCGTGCAGCGCGGTCGGCGACAGCGTCACGCGATGCCGGTCGAGCACCTCGGCCACCGCCGCCGGCAGCTTGCGCGCCGGCGCCTTGTCCGGCCGCGCGATGAAGAAGCCCTGGCCGCAGGCGATGCCCATGTCGCGGATGCACTCGAAATCCTCGACGCGCTCGATGCCCTCGGCGATCAGCGCGGCGTTGCAGATTTCGCCGAGATCCTGCATCGCGCGCACGAAGTGGTACTTGATGCGGTCGTCGGCGATGCCGTGGACGAAGTGCTTGTCGATCTTGACGAACTCGGGGCGGATCTCCGACCACATGCGCAGGTTGGCGAAGCCCTCGCCGAGGTCGTCGATGGCGATCTGGAAGCCGCGCCCTCGATAGTTCAGCAGCGCTTCCTGGATGCCGGGCAGGTCGGTGATCTGCTCGTTCTCGGTGAGCTCAATGACGATGCGGTTGGCGGCGATGCCGAGCTCGCCGAGCAGCGCGCGGGTGGCACCGTTCATCATCCGCTCGTCGAGCAGCGCGCCCGGCGAACTGTTGAGGAACAGCCTGCCGGGCAGCTGCAGGCGGGCGAAGGCGCGCAGGCTGGTTTCGCGGCAGGCGTGCTCCAGGTCGAGGCCGAGGCCGGCGGCACGCGCGGCGCTGAACAGCACGTCGGGGCGTTGCAGCGGCGAATGCAGCGGCCCGCGGATCAGCGCCTCGTAGCCGAGCAGCGTGCGCGCGCGAAAATCGACGATCGGCTGAAACACCGGCTGCAGCAGTCCTTCGTGGACGATGCGCGAGAGCTCGTCGAGCTCGTTTTCAATGCACGGGTTCATTGTTCTTCTCCTGCAACAGGTAATGGCAGCCAGTCTAGGGCGCCGATGTTGCAGGACTGTGGCAGCCGCCGGGCAGGATGATGACGGCGGCGGAACGGATTGCGGAAAGGGGAACTACTTCATCCCGACCAGGAAGTCGGGCGAGACGACGGTGCGCAACACGGTCTGCGGCTCGCCTTCTCGGATGCGCCGCGACAGCCACCACAGCGCGCCCTTCTTGATCGTCCATTCGGATTCCTGGCCGGCGAGCAGCAGCGAGGCGAGCTGGCCGAGGCCGGGCTGGTGGCCGACCAGCAGCACCGCACCGCGCGTTGCCGGCCAGCCGGCGGCGGCCATCAGGTCGGAAGAAAGCGCGTCGGGACCGATCCTGCGCTCGGTCTCGAAGGGCAGGTCGAGCGCCGCAGCGGTCTGCTGCGTGCGCACGGTCGGGCTGACCACGATGCGCAGGTGGCGCGGCAGGTTCTGCTGCAGCCAGCGCGCCATCGCCCTGGCCTGCTTCTCGCCGCGCCCGGTCAGCGCCCGCTCGAAATCGTTGTCGCCCTCCTCGGCCTCGGCGTGGCGCCACAGCAGCAGATCCATGGATGTTCCTTCGTTGTCGGAAGCCGGCATGTTAGCGATCCCCTGTTACGGCAGTATTGCGCCGGGGAAAGTATAGAGCCGCCGGCCGGCGGCTGCCGCTACACGCGCAGCCCGGCCACCGCCGCCGACAGGCTGCGCGACATGCCGACCAGGTCGGCGAGCAGGTCGCCGACCGAGCGCACCGAGGCGTGGTTCTGCTCGGACATCACCGCGATCTCCTGCACATCGCGGGCGATCGATTCGCTGGCGCCGGCCTGGGCACCGGTGGCAGCCTCGATCTCGCGCAGGTGCGTCAGCGAATCGCCGACCTCGCGGCGAATGCGATCGAGCGCGTCGATCAGCGACTGCACGCTGGCGACGCTGCAGCCGACGGCTTCGGTGCTCGCCGCCATCTCGTCGACCGAGGCGTGGATCTCGCCCTGGATGGCGGCGATCGTCTCGGCGATTTCGCCGGTGGACTTGCGCGTGCGGTCGGCCAGCTTCCTGACCTCGTCGGCGACGACGGCGAAGCCGCGGCCGTGCTCGCCGGCGCGCGCCGCCTCGATCGCCGCGTTCAGCGCGAGCAGGTTGGTCTGCTCGGCGATCTCCTGGATGACGCCGACGATGGCGCTGATCTGGCCGGAGCGCACCTCCAGCCGGCGGACGGTATCGGCCGCCTGGCGGACGGTGGTATCGATGCCGCGGATCGCCGCGGTCGCCTTGCGCGCCTCGTCCATGCCGGCTTCCGCGAGCCGGCCGGCACGCTCCGACACCTCCAGCGTCTGCTGCGCGTGGTCGGCCACCTCGCTGATGCTC
This sequence comes from Rhodocyclales bacterium, assembly GCA_016183655.1. Taxonomy (GTDB): domain Bacteria; phylum Pseudomonadota; class Gammaproteobacteria; order Burkholderiales; family Rhodocyclaceae; genus Proximibacter. Next base: position 202,007 of record JACPEH010000024.1, on the reverse strand, counting down.
ACCGTCAGCTGCTGCACTGCCGACGCAACCTGCGCCGACGAGGCGCTCTGCCGGTCGGTGGCAATGCCGACCTGGCCGGCGGCGTCGCTGACCTGGCGCACCGAGGCGTCGACCTGGCGCGCCGAGCCGTCGGCCTCGCCGATGACGCGGGCGAAGGCGTCGGCGACATCGTTGAAGGCGCACCCGAGCGTCGCCAGCTCGTCGCGGGTCGCCACCGCCGCACGCCGGCGCAGGTCGCCGGCCGACATCGCCTCGGCCACCTCGCGCAGGTCGCACAGCGCGCCGATGATCGAGCGGTAGGCGCCGGCAAAGGCGTAGGCGACCAGCAGCAGGACACCCGCCAGCAGACCGGCGACCAGCGTCTGCCGCACCTCCAGCGCCGCCTGGCGGGCGCCGACGAGGTGACCGGCCTCGGCCGCGACCGCGTCGCCGAGCGCGAACAGCGCCCCCTGCACGGCGTCGGCGCGGACCAGGAATTCCGCCGCCGGCAGCTCGTGCTCGGCGGTGTCGATGACGCGGATGGTCAGCGTCTCGATGAACGGCAGCAGCGCCTCGTTCAGTTGCGCGTAGCGTTCGCGCAGCGGTGCGCAGGCCGCCTCGCCCCGGCGGCAGCCACGCGCGATGTTCTCGTCGAGCCAGCGCATCATCGGGTCGAAGCCGGCGCGCAGCGCCTCCAGCTCGCGCCGCTGCGCCGGGCGCAGGCGTTTGCCGGCGAGCACTTCGCCGCCGAGCCGGCGAGCCTCGGCCAGCGCTTCGGCGAACGGCGGCAGGCGGTCGACGAGCAGGCCGAGCAGCGCGTTGCTGTCTACCTCCGCATCCATGCGCAGGCCGCTGCCGTCGACGTTCTGCGCCAGCAGCTCGCGCAGCGCCGTAACGGCGGCGGCGTGGGCTTCATCGCCGCCGTCGCCGGCGAGGCGCGACCAGGCCTGCGTGAAGCCCCCCCAGGCGACGCCCGGCGCAGCGGCGGCCAGCTCGCCGGCGCGCTGGCCGACTTCCTGCGCCCGCTGGCCGGGCAGCGGCTGCGCCTCGGCAGCGCCCTTGTCGACGGCGGCGCGGGCGGCCTGATAGGCCTCGACGCGGTCGAGCAGGCGCAGCAGCGGCAGCTGGCGGGCGAGGCCGACCTGTTCGGCGCGGACGCGGGCAACCCGCTCGCCCTGCTCAGCCAAGTAGAGCAGCGACACCGCCACCAGCGGCAGGCCGAACAAGAGCGCCGCGCCGAGCAGCTTGGCGCGGAAGGACAGGCGGCCGGAGAGGCCGGCGGACAGCGAGAGGAATGATTTCATCGTGACGGATCGGATTTCCGCCCCCCGCGACGGGGGCGCATGTCAGGTGGATTGGGGCAAGGTGGCGCCGATGCTAGCCGGCGACTGTTACAGCGCCGTGAAACGGCAGACGCGCTCACAGGCCGGCGACCGCCACGGTTTCCGCGGTCCGCGCGCGGTGGTCGCGGCGCAGCGTGCGGTAGTGCGAGGCGAGCAGCTCGGCCATCACTTCGTCCGACCAGGTCTGCGCATAGGCGCGCGCCTCGGCGCCGAGGTGCGCCCAGGCCTGGCGATGGACGAAGAAGTGGGCGAGCGCATTGGCGAAGGCCTGCGAGTCGTCCGGCGCGACCAGGCAGCCCTTGCGCGGCGCCAGGATGTCGGCGGTGCCCATCGCCGACAGCGCCAGCACCGGCGTGCCGGCAGCCATCGCCTCGATCAGCACCAGCCCCTGGGTTTCGGTGCGCGAGGCGAAGACGAACAGGTCGGCGGCGGCATAGCAGTCGGGCAGGCCGCGCGTCCGGTCGAGATAGCCGAGGAAGCGCACCGAGCGCTTCAGTTCGAGTGCGTCGACGCGGCGCTGCAGCTCGGCGCGCGCCGGCCCCTCGCCGGCGATCAGCAGCAGCAGATCGGGCACCGCCGCCAGCGCGCGCTGCACGGCGTCGATCAGGAAGCCGATGTTCTTCTCGTGCGCGACGCGACCGACGTAGAGCGCCAGCGGCCGCTCCGCCGGGATGCCGTGCGCCGCGCGGAAGGCCTCGCCGTCGCCGCCGGCGAAGCGTTCGACCGGGATGCCGGTCGGCAGCACGCGCAGCGGCGCCTGCACACCGTAGTCCTGCAGCCGCTCGCGCATCGCCGACGAGGGCACGACGACGCCGTCGAGCGCGTTGCATTGCCGTCGCGACAGCAGGCGCGCGGCGCCGCGCAGCCAGCCGGCGGGAACCAGGGGCGCGTAGTGCTGCAGGTATTCCTCGAACAGCGTGTGGTAGGTGGCCAGTGCCGGCAGCTCCAGCCGCCGTGCCGCGGCGAGGCCGGCGTAATGCGCGACGAAGGGGGTCTGGATGTGGATCAGGTCGCAGTCGGCGGCGGCGGCGGCGACCGCGCGGTGCATTTCCCGCCAGCGCAGCAGGCGGTCCTCGGCGTCGCCCGGCACCGGCCGGCCGCCGACGCGGACGATGCCCGGTTCGTCGCCCTCGTCGCCGTAGCGCGGCACCACCAGGCGGACCTCGACGCCCGCGCCGGCAAGCCGGCGGCGGAAGGTCTCGATCGAGGTCGAGACGCCGTTGATGCGGGGGAAATAGACATCGGAAACCATCAGGACGCGCATCGCGATTCCTCCGTGGGTTCGTTGCGGGAAAGGGCCGCGGCCGGCTGCGACCAATGGACGACTTCGAGGCGGCCGTCGAGGTGCTCGACCAGCGCGGTGCAGGAGTCGACCCAGTCGCCGCAGTTGCCGTAGACCAGGCCGCCGACCTCGCGCAGCGCGGCGCAGTGGATGTGGCCGCAGATCACGCCGTCGAGCCCGCGCTGGCGCGCGGCGTGGATCACCGAGTCCTCGAAGTCGAGGACGAACTGCAGCGCCTTCTTCACCTTGCGCTTGGCGTAGCCGGCGAGCGACCAGTAGCCGGCGAGGCCCAGCTTGCGCCGCGCCCAGGAGACGATCAGGTTGCAGCGCACCAGCCAGTCGTAGGCCAGGTCGCCCAAGAGCGCCACCCAGCGGTGGTGGCGCGTCACCTGGTCGAACTCGTCGCCGTGGATGAGCAGGAAGCGGCGGCCGTCGGCGGTGGCATGCACGTGCTCGGCGGCCAGCTCGATGTCGCCGAAGGCGGCATCAACGTAGTCGCGCAGCGCCTCGTCGTGGTTGCCGGGGATGAGCACGACGCGCTCGCCATGGCGGGCGCGGCGGAGGATCTTCTGGACGAAGGTGTTCTGCGCCGGCGACCAGTGGATGCCGCGCCGCATCGCCCAGAAATCGACGATGTCGCCGATCAGGAAGACGTTGTCGGCGGGGTATTCGCGGAGGAATTCGAGCAGACGTTCCGCCTGGCACGCGCGGGTGCCGAGGTGGATGTCCGAGAGGAAGAGGGAACGGACCTGAGGCATGACGGAGATGCTCCGTCATGCGCGTAACAGGTCGATGACGCTCCGGTTACGTTTTGGCTACGGCGCCGGGAGTCACAGGATCGGCGCCCCCTGGTGCTCGCCGCGCTCGTACACCACGTGCGCGCGACCGACGACCAGCGGGTCGAGGTTGCCGATGCGCTGCACGTCCTTGTTCGAGTACGGCAGTTTGTGCAGGATGTAGCGCATCGCGTTGAGGCGCGCGCGCTTCTTGCAGTTGGACTTGATCACCGTCCACGGCGCGTCGGCGGTGTCGGTGTGGAAGAACATCGCCTCCTTGGCCTTGGTGTAGTCCGCCCACTTGTCGAGCGAGGCCATGTCGATCGGCGACAGCTTCCACTGCTTCAGCGGATGCACGCGGCGCTCCTTGAAGCGGCGGCGCTGCTCCTCGCGGCTGACCGAGAACCAGAACTTGATCAGGTGCGTCCCCTGGCGCGCCAGCATGCGCTCGAACTCCGGCACCTGGCGCATGAACTCGGCGTATTCCTGGTCGCTGCAAAAGCCCATGACGCGTTCGACGCCGGCGCGGTTGTACCAGGAGCGGTCGAAGAGGACGATCTCGCCGTTGGTCGGCAGGTGGTTCACGTAACGCTGGAAGTACCACTGGCCGCGCTCCAGCTCGGTCGGCTTTTCCAGCGCGACGACGCGCGCGCCGCGCGGATTGAGGTGCTCCATGAAGCGCTTGATGGTGCCGCCCTTGCCGGCCGCGTCGCGGCCCTCGAACAGGATCACCAGCTTCTGCCCGGTTTCCTTGACCCAGGCCTGCAGCTTCAGCAGTTCGACCTGCAGGCGGTATTTCTGCCGCTCGTAGGTGCGGCGCTGCATCAGGTTGCGGTAGGGATAGCCGCCGTCGCGCCAGTCCGGCGTCAGCTCGTCGTCGGGGTGCGCCTGGCCGTCGTCGGCGGCGGCGCGCAGTTGGCGTTGCAGCGTCTTCAGCAGCGTCGCGGCCTCGCTGGCCGGGGCGCCGGAGACGATGTCGCGCATCGCCGCCAGCCGCGCCTCCTGCGCCGCCTCGACCGCCTCGCCGACGGCGAAGCCTTCGAGGCCGGCCGCCGTTGCTCGCGGCGCGACGTCGCCGCTCGCTGCGCGGCGGACCGGCGGCGCCGCATTCCCCCCGGGTTTCGCTGCCGCCGGCTTGGCGACGGTCCTGACAGGTGCCTTCGCTGCCGCCGGTTTGCTGCGGCGGACGCCGGTGGCGGTTTTCTCGATTTTGGTTTCGCTGGTCTTGGCCATGGTCGTGATTTCTCTCGCTCGGGAAATTCCGGAAAAGGCGACCAGCGCGGAATCCCCGCGTCGCAGCGGCGATGGCGGAGACTGCCCCGGTCGGAACGAAAAATTCCTTGCAAGAATCGCACCTTTTAGCGCCGATGACGAGCCACCGGGGCGAGCTCGCCGGTAACGGGCGCTGTCAGGGTGCCAGGCGGGCGGGCGGGAAGTGGGCGCTGAAGCGGCTGCCGGAACCCGGCGTGCTGGCGATGTCGAGCCGCGCCTGGTGCCGGGACAGGGCATGCTTGACGATCGCCAGCCCGAGGCCGGTGCCGCCGGTCTCGCGCGAGCGGCCGAGGTCGGCGCGGTAGAAGCGTTCGGTCAGCCGCGGGATATGCGCCGGGTCGATGCCGGGGCCGTCGTCGGTGACCGAGAACTCGGCGCTGCTGCCGAGCGGGCGCCAGGCGATGGCGATGTGGCCGCCGGCCGGCGTGTAGCGGACGGCGTTGGAGATCAGGTTGCCGAAGGCGCTGGTCAGTTCCGACTCGGCGCCGAGCAGGTCGCCGGCATCGACCGCGAGCGTGATCGCGTGCCGGCCGGCAGACAGCGCCTCGGCGTCGCGCTTCAGCTTCGCCAGCAGCTCCGCCATCGCCACGCGCTGGTTCTCCGGCGGCGGCGGCGAGGACTCCAGCGTGGACAAGGTGAGCAGGTCCTGCACGATGCGCTGCATGCGGTCGGACTGCTCGGCCATCAGCGCCAGGTAGCGGTCGTGCTCCTCCGGCGCCAGCGGCAGCTCGCGCACCGTTTCGAGGAAGCCGGAAAGGACGGTCAGCGGCGTGCGCAGTTCGTGCGAGACGTTGGCGACGAAGTCGCGGCGCATGCGGTCGAGACGTTCGGCCTGCGTCACGTCGCGCACCTGCAACAGGCGGTCGCCGCCGGCATAGGGCAGGACGTGGATGGACAGCACCCGCTCCTCGTTGCGCACCGGGATCAGCCGCAGCGGCCGCGAAAAATCGCCGGCGGCGAGGTAGGCGACGAAGGCCGGCTGGCGCACCAGATTGGCGATCGGCTGGCCGCGGTCGGAGCGCAGGTCGAGGCCAAGCTGCTGTTCGGCGGTGCGGTTGCACCAGCCGATGCGGTTGTCGGCGTCGAGCGTGATGATGCCGTCGACGATGGCCTGGCCGGCCGCCGCCACCTGGCGCAAGTCGAGCTCGCGGCGGGCGATCTGCCCGCGCAGCTCACGCTCGTGTCGATGCAGGCGGGCGAACACCTCGTCCCAGACACCGGCGCCTTCCAGCGCATGCGTCGGCGACGGATGGCGCGACCAGGCTTCGAGGCGGGAGAAATAACGGAGGCCGAGCAGCAACTGCAGCAGCAGCACGCTGGAGAAGATCGCCCAACCCAGCGCCGGCGAGATGAGGACGCCGACGACCAGCGCCGGCAGCGCACCGCCGAGGGTCAGCGCCAGCGTCTGGATCAGTGCGGTCGACATGCGCTATTCCCGGCCCGGCTCACGTGTTCTCCCTTTCTGCACGGCGGCTGCCGCAGTATGCCACCCGGATCGCCCGGTCAGTTGTACCCCGAGGGCACTTGAGCCATAGGCCCCTTCGCTTCGTAATGCACAGCGCGCATTACTCAGGCGCACCCCAAGGGCACTTCTTCGCAATGCTCAGCGCGCATTACTCAGGCGCCGCGGAAGCGGTAGCCGGCGCCGCGCACGGTCTCGATGCGCTCGTGCTCGCCGGTGGACTCCAGGGCGGCGCGCAGGCGGCGGATATGCACGTCGACCGTGCGTTCCTCGATGAAGACATGGTCGCCCCAGACCTCGTCGAGCAACTGCGCCCGCGAGTATACGCGCTCGGGATGGCTCATGAAGAAGAGCAGCAGGCGGAATTCGGTCGGGCCGAGCTCGACCGGCTGGCCGCCGGCCATCACCCGGTGCGTCGCCGGATTCAGCGACAGCGTGCCGATCTCGACGACCTCGCCGGCGAGGTGCGGCTGGCGGCGGCGGAGCACGGCGCGCACGCGCGCGACCAGCTCCTTCGGCGAGAACGGCTTGGTGACATAGTCGTCGGCACCGGCTTCCAGCCCGATCACCTTGTCCTCTTCATGCACGCGCGCGGTGAGCATGATGATCGGCAGCTCGCGGGTGCGCTCGTCGGCGCGCAGGCGCTTGGCCAGCGCGACGCCGGACTGGCCGGGCAGCATCCAGTCGAGGATCAGCAGGTCGGGCAGCGCGGCGCGGATCGCCGACTCGCCCTCTTCCGCGCTGCCGGCACGGACGACGAGGAAGCCGTTGTGCTTCAGATTGACGGCGAGCAGCTCCTGGATCGCCGGTTCGTCCTCGACTACCAGAATCGTCGGAGTCAAGTCATTCCTCCTTGCCGGAATGCCGGATGTCGCGCCCTTCGGCAATGTAGATCACGTGCTCGGCGATGTTCTTTGCATGGTCGCCGATGCGCTCGATCGAGCGGCCGATCCAGACGATGTCGATCGCCGTGGAGATGGTGCGCGGATCTTCCATCATGTAGGTGATCAGCTGGCGGACGATGGCCTTGAACTCGGCGTCGACCTTGGCGTCGGCGTGGATCACCGCGTCGGCCAGCGCCGAATCGAGGCGGGCGAAGCTGTCCAGCGCCTGGCGCAGCATCACCACCGCCTCGTCGGCGACGTGGCGCACGTCGGTCGCGCGCGGGATCTGCAGCATGCCCTGCTCATGCACGCGGCGGGCGCCCTTGGCGATCTTCTTCGCCTCGTCACCGATCCGTTCGAGGTCGGTGACGATCTTGGTGACGCCCATCACCAGTCGCAGGTCGGAGGCGGTCGGCTGGCGCCGGGCGACAACGTGGATGGTCTCGTCGTCGATGATCTTCTCGAAGTCGTTGACGCGGTGGTCGTTCTCGACGATGTCCTTGACGATGCCGGTCTCGCCGGTGGCGTAGGCTTCGACCGCGGCGCGGATCTGCGCCTCGACCAGGCCGCCCATCTCCAGCACGTGCGTGCGCAGGCCGCTGAGGTCCTCGTCGAACTGGCGGGAGACGTGAATGCTGTCGCTCATCTTTTTCCTCCTAGCCCATGCGGCCGGTGATGTAGTCTTCGGTGCGCTTGTCCTGCGGCTTGATGAAGATGTCGTCGGTCTTGCCGAACTCGATCATCTCGCCGAGGTACATGTAGGCGGTGTAGTCCGAGACGCGCGCCGCCTGCTGCATGTTGTGGGTGACGATGAGGATCGTCACGCGCTGCTTCAGCTCGTGCACCAGCTCCTCGATGGCGCCGGTGGCGATCGGATCGAGCGCCGAGGTCGGCTCGTCAAAGAGCAGCAGCTCGGGGTCGGTGGCCAGGGCGCGGGCGATGCACAGGCGCTGCTGCTGGCCGCCGGAGAGGTTGGTCGCCAGGTCCTGCAGGCGGTCCTTGACCTCGTCCCAGATGGCGGCGCCCCGGAGCGCCTGCTCGACCTTCCCGTCGAGGTCGCGGCGGTTCTTCTCGCCGCGCACGCGCAGGCCGTAGGCGACGTTCTCGTAGATCGACTTGGGGAACGGGTTCGGCTTCTGGAAGACCATGCCGACGCGCATGCGCACCTCGATCGGGTCGACGTCCGGCGACAGCAGGTTGGTGTTGTCCGGATAGAAGCGGATCTCGCCCTCGTAGCGGTTGCCGGGATAGAGGTCGTGCATGCGATTGAAGCTGCGCAGGTAGGTCGACTTGCCGCAGCCGGAGGGCCCGATCAGCGCGGTCACCTTCTTGTCGTAGATCGGCATGTTGATGTTCTTCAGCGCCCGGACTTCGCCATAGTGGAAGCTGAGGTCGCGGGCCTCCGCCTTCAGCGGCGGCATGACGTTGGTTGGCATGGAATGCTCCATTCTGTTCATTGCGGTTGAAACTACCACTTGATGTTCTTGCGCAGCTTGTAGCGCAGCCAGATGGCGACGGCGTTCATCGTCAGCACCATGGCCATCAGCACGAAGCCGGCGGCGGCGGCATTCACCTCGAAGGCGGGGTCGGGGCGCGAGGTCCAGTTGAAGATCTGGATCGGCATCACCGTGAACGGCGACATCACCCAGTCGAAGAGGCCGGCGCGGGCGCCCTCGCCGATTTCGGTGAAGGGCACCGGCGGCAGGAAGGCGATGAAGGTCAGCGCACCGATGGTGATGATCGGTGCCGTCTCGCCGATGGCGCGCGCCAGGCCGATGATGACGCCGGTGAGGATGCCGGGCATGGCGTAGGGGACGATGTGGTAGCGGCAGGTCTGCCAGCGCGTCGCGCCGACGGCCATCGAGCCTTCGCGGATCATCGCCGGGATGGCGCGGATCGCCTCGCGCGTGGCGACGATGACGATCGGCAGGATCAAGAGCGCCAGCGTCAAGCCGGCGGAGAGGATGCTCTGCCCGAAGCCGAAGGTGTAGACGAAGATGCCGAGCGCCAGCAGGCCGTAGACGATCGACGGCACCGCGGCGAGGTTGGTGATGTTGATCTCGATGATCTCGGTGATCCAGTTGCGCTTGGCGTATTCCTCCAGGTAGAGGCCGGCGGCGACGCCGAGCGGCACCGCGGTCAGCGCGGTGACCAGCATCACCAGCAGCGAGCCGACCCAGGCGGAGAGGATGCCGGCCTGCGTCGCGCGGCGCGAGGCGAAGTTGGTGAAGAAGTCGAGGTTCAGCCGGTCGAAGCCCTTGATCGCCATGTCGGCGACCAGCGCGAAGATGACGACCAGGCCGATGCCCAGGCAGATGATGCCGAGCGCCGCGAACAGCGTGTCCTTCAGCTTGCCGCGGGCGATCAGCGCGCGGATCTTTTCCTGGTTGAAGGTCGGGTTTGTCGATTGATCGGAGGACATCAGTAGTTCTCCCGGAATTTGCGGCGCAGCCACTGGCCGAGGATGTTGAAGATGAGCGTGATCAGCAGCAGGGTCAGGCCGGCGGCGAAGATCGTCTGGTAGCCGATCGAGCCATGCGGCAGGTCGCCGAGCGCCACCTGGACGATGTACGAGGTGATCGTCGCCGCCGGCTCCATCGGGTTCCAGGTCAGGTTCGGCTGCATGCCGGCGGCGACGGCGAGGATCATCGTCTCGCCGACGGCGCGCGAGATGCCGAGGATGTAGGAGGCGGCCAGCCCGGAGAAGGCGGCCGGCACGACCACGTGCAGTGCGGTGTGCAGCCGCGTCGAGCCCATCGCGTAGGAGCCCTCGCGCAGGCTCATCGGCACCGCGCGCATGGCGTCCTCGGACAGCGAGGCGACGTAAGGGACGATCATGATGCCCATCACCAGGCCGGCGGAGAGCAGCGAGAAGCCCGGCAGCTCGGGGAAGATCTTCTGCAGGAGCGGGGTGACGATGAGCAGCGCGAAGTAGCCGAAGACGATGGTCGGGATGCCGCCGAGCAGTTCGAGGATCGGCTTGGCCAGCTCGCGCACCTTGGGGTTGGCGAATTCGGAAAGGTAGATCGCGATCACCGTGCCCATCGGGATCGCCACCGCCAGCGCCACCGCCGACGAGACGACCGTTCCCGAGACAAGGACCATGATGCCGAAGTGGGCGTCGTCGAACAGCGGCGTCCACTGCGTGTCGGTGAGGAAGTCGACGATGCTGACGCTCGCGAAGAACTGGATCGACTCCGAGACGAGGACATAGACGATGCCGACCGTGGTCAGCACGGAGACGGCCGCGGCAGCGAACAGCAGCGCCTCGATGACGCGCTCGCTGGCATGGCGCATGGCGTTCTTCGACAGGCGGTCGCTGACGACGTGCGTATCGGGTACGGGGCTGGCGGACATGGCGTAAGCGTTCACTCTGGATGACCCTCGATGGTACACCGGCCCCTGCCGGGGCCGGCGTTCGTTCTGCCGGCGAAGTGTTTGCCGGCGACAGCGTTACAGCTTGGCTTCACGCTTCATCAGTTCTTCGATGGTGATGCCGATCTCGTTCTTGCCGCCAAAGACGGTGCCGAGCTTCTTCTTGGCAACATGATCAAGGTTGCCGGTGTAGGCGGAGGCCGGCAGCGGCACGTACTTCACTTCCTTGGTCAGCTTGGCGCCGTTCTTCATGTAGAACTCGATGAACTCCTTCACTTCCGGCTTCTGCAGCGAGGCCGCCTTGACATAGACGAAGATCGGGCGCGACAGCGGCTGGTAGGTGCCGTTCTCGACGTTGGCGGCGGACGGCTCGACCGCCTTGCCGGTCTTCGGCGAGACGATCGGCAGCGCCTTCAGCTTGGCGGTGTTCTCGGCGTAGTAGGCGTAGCCGAAGTAGCCGATGGCGTTCACGTCGCGCGAGACGCCCTGCACCAGCACGTTGTCGTCTTCCGAGGCGGTGTAGTCGCCGCGCGAGGACTTGGCCTTGCCGACCATCGCTTCGGTGAAATACTCGAAGGTGCCGGAGTCAGCGCCGGCGCCGAACAGCTTGACCGGCGCGTCCGGCCAGGCCGGGTTGATCTGGTTCCACTTGGTGATCTTGCCCTGCGCAGCCGGCTCCCAGAGCTTCTTCATTTCCTCGACGGTGGCCTGCTTGAGGAAGGTGTTCTTCGGGTTGATGACCACGGTCAGCGCGTCGAAGGCGACCGGCATCTCGACGTACTCGACGCCGGCAGCCTTGCAGTCTTCCATTTCCTTGGCGGTGATCGGGCGCGAGGCGTTCGAGAAATCGGTCTCGCCGCGGCAGAACTTCTTGAAGCCGCCGCCGGTGCCGGAGATACCGACGGTGACCTTGATCGCGTTTTTCTTGGCCTTCTGGAATTCCTCGGCGACGGCCTCGGTAATCGGATAGACCGTCGACGAGCCGTCGATCTTGATGACCTGGGCCTGGGCAGCGCCGGCGGCGAGGATAGTCAGGCCGGCAAGGCCGAGGGCGGCGGTGAGACGGGTTTTCTTCAGCATTGATTTCACTCCTGTGAGTCGGTGGAAGAACCGGTGGGAAGAACAACGCTACGGAGTGTCGCCGAGCAATGTTACAAAGCGATGACACGCTGTAACAATCCGCCGAGCGGTAAAATGGCGGCCTTCGCCACCCTTCCCCGGACCCCCGCCATGACCCAGGATGAACTGAAACAGGCCGTCGCCCGCGCCGCCCTCGCCCACGTCGTGCCCGACGCCATCGTCGGTGTCGGCACCGGCTCGACCGCCAACTACTTCATCGACGCGCTGGCGGAGATGAAGGACCGCATCCCGGCCGCCGTCGCCAGCTCGGAAGCAACGAAAAAGCGTCTGGAAGGCCATGGCATCCGCGTCCTCGATCTCAACGAGGTTGATTCAATGCCTGTTTACGTCGATGGCGCCGACGAAGTGAATGCTCGCCTGCACATGATCAAGGGGGGCGGCGGCGCGCTGACGCGGGAAAAGATCGTCGCGGCGGTGGCCGACAAGTTCGTCTGCATCGCCGACGCCTCGAAGAAGGTCGAGGTAATGGGCCGCTTCCCGCTGCCGGTCGAGGTGATCCCGATGGCGCGCGCCCACGTCGCCCGCCAGCTGCTGAAACTGGGCGGGCAACCGAAGCTGCGCGAGGGCTTCGTCACCGACAACGGCAACGTCATCCTCGACGTACACGGGCTGGCGATCACCGAGCCGCAACTGCTCGAAGCCGAGATCAACCAGATCGTCGGCGTCGTCACCAACGGCCTGTTCGCGCTGCGCGGCGCCGACGTGCTGCTGCTCGGCACGGCGAACGGCGTCGACACCTTCAGCAAGCCCTGAGCTGCACCGCCGCAGCCAAAGAAAACGGCCCGCGGGTTTCCCGGCGGGCCGTTGTCGCTGGAGACGAGGCTCAGCGGGCCGGCGGCACGTAGCCCTGGACGCGATCGGCGCCTTCGCCGAAGAAGTGCTTCTCGACCTGCTCGCTGAGGTACTTGCGATGCGCCGCGTCGGCGAGGTTGAGGCGGTTCTCGTTGATGATCATGGTCTGCATGCGGATCCACTGCTGCCAGGCTTCCTTCGAGACGTTCTCGAACAGGCGCTTGCCGAGATCGCCGGGCATCGGCGGGAAATCGAGACCTTCGGCCTCGCGGCCGAGCTTGATGCAGTTGACGGTACGTGCCATTGCTTTGCTCCGGAGTTGCGGTTTGTGCGGACAGCTGCGCTGCCAGGTGGCCGATTATAGCCCAGCGGCCGGCGCCCGCGCCGGTGACTCCGCCGGGCGCGCGGCGGCTGTGAAGCTCCCCGACCTGAAGGTCCGGGGCTTACACTCGACGCGTGGTCACAGCGGCTTCATCAGCACCTTGGAACGCCGCTGCAGGTTGTAGACCAGGCGCTTCTCGCCGGGCAGTTCGTTCACGGTCTTTTCGGCAAAGCCGCGCTCGATGAACCAGTGCGAGGTGACCGTGGTCAGCACGAACAGCTGCTTGACGCTGGCCGCCCGCGCCCGCGCCTCGATGTGTTTCATCAGCTGCTCGCCGTAGCCCCAGCGCCGGAACTGCGGATGCACGGCGAGGCAGGCCAGCTCGGCCTTGCCCTCGTCGTAGGGATAGAGCGCGGCGCAGCCGACGATCAGGCCGTCGTGCTCAACCACCGAGAAACGGCCGATCTCGCGTTCGAGCAGGTCGCGCTCGCGGCGCACCAGCGTGCCGTCCTCTTCCAGCGGCTCGATCAGCGCGATCAGGCCGCCGATGTCGTCCGGCCGTGCGTCGCGCAGCTTTTCCAGCGATTCGCGGGTAATCACGGTACCGACGCCGTCGCGGGAGAACAGCTCGCGCAGCAGCGTGCCGTCCTCGTCGTAGCCGATCACGTGTACGCGGCCGACGCCGGCGCGGCTGGCTCGCACGGCGCAGGGCAGGTAGCGCTTGAGGTCGGCGGACAGCCACTCGCCGATGCGCGTCAGGCGGTCGGCGGCGTCGGCGGTCAGCTCGTCGAGCAGGCTGCCGTCGATGTCGGTGGCGCCGCGGCTGTCGGAGAGGAAGATCAGCTTGTCGGCGCCGATCGCCACCGCCGTTGCCTCGGCGACTTCCTCCATCGCCAGGTTGAAGCTTTCGCCGGTCGGGCTGGTGCCCAGGCACGACAGCAGCACGATGTTGCCCAGCCCGAGCTGGGCGCGGATGCCCTCGGCGTCGACCTTGCGCACGGCGCCGGCGTACTGCATGTCGACGCCGTCGATGACGCCGACCGGGCGGGCGGTGATGAAATTGCCGCCGATCACGCGGATCGTGCTGTTGGCCATCGGCGTGTCCGGCAAGCCCTGCGACAGCAGCGCCTCCAGCTCCAGATAGACGCTGCCGACGGCGTCGATCACGCAGTCGAGTGCAGCCGCGTCGGTGATCCGGTAGCGTCCGTGGTAGCGCGACTGCAGCCCCTTCTCGGCGAGCTCCTCCTCGATCTGCGGGCGCGCGCCGTGCACCAGCACGAGGCGGATGCCGAGCGCGGCCAGCAGGTTGACGTCATAGGCCAGCGTCCACGCCAGCGGCCCGAGGATCGCCTTGCCGCCGAAGGCAATGACGAAGGTCTTGCCGCGGAACAGGTTGACGTACGGCGCGACGGAACGGAACCAGGCGACGAAATCCTCGGCATGCGCCGCCGTGCGGGCATGTTCGCTCCTGACTTGCGGATTGCTCATCTCCCCTCCAGTACTTGTTCGAGGCGCTCGCAGAGCGTTCGCAGCACCTTTACCCGGGCGTGGTTCTTGTCGTTGGCCTCGACCAGCGTCCACGGCGAACGGCCGGTCGAGGTGCGGTCCACCATGTCGCAGACGGCCTGCGCGTAGGCATCCCACTTCTCGCGGTTGCGCCAGTCTTCCTCGGTGATCTTGAAGCGCTTGAACTCGGTGTCCTGGCGCTCCTGGAAGCGGCGCAGCTGCTCGTCCTTGCTCACCTGCAGCCAGAACTTGACGACGATCGCCCCCGACTGCACCAGCGCGTGCTCGAAGTCGTTGATCTCGGCGTAGGCGCGCAGCCAGTCGTCCTCGTCGCAGAAGCCCTCGACGCGCTCGACCAGCACGCGGCCGTACCACGAGCGGTCGAAGATGGTCGTCCGCCCGCGGCGCGGCACGTGCCGCCAGAAGCGCCACAGGTAGGGCTGCGCGCGCTCCTCGTCGGTCGGCGCGGCGACCGGCACGATCTGGTACTGGCGGGCGTCCATCGCGGCGACGACGCGGCGGATGGCGCCGCCCTTGCCGGCCGCATCCGAGCCCTCGAAGGCGACGATCAGCGAATGGTTCTGCACAAAGCGCGGGTCGCGCGTCAGCTGCGACAGCCGCCCCTGCCACTTCGCCAGCTCGCGCTCGTAGGCCTTCTTCTCCAGCGTCTGCGCCAGGTCGAGCTCGGAGAGCACGGTGCGCCGGTCGATCGTCGGCACGATCGGCGGCGCCACCGGCACGCGGCCATTGCCGGCCTGCGTCAGGTGCTTGCGGATCGAGTCGCGGACGATGTGGCCGACGGTCAGCGAGCGGTAGTTGTCGTCGGTGCCTTCGATGATCGTCCACGGCGCATGCGCGGTGTTGGTCACGCGCAGCACGTGCCCGGCCACCGACTGCAGCTCGTCGTAGGTCTTCAGCCGGTCCCAGCTTTCCCGGGTCACCCGCCAGGCGGTGCGCGGGTCCTTCTCCAGCGCCTTCAGCCGCGTTTTCTGCCCGTCCTTCGAGAGATGGAACCAGAACTTGAGCACCAGCGCCCCTTCGTTGACCAGCATCGCCTCGAAGCGGTTGATCTCGTCGAGGACTTCCTCCATCTCGGCGCGCTTCATCTTCTTCTGGATGCGGTCGGCGATCGGCTGCGAATACCAGGAGCCGGCGAACACGCCAACCTTGCCCTTCGGCGGCAGCGCGCGCCAGTAGCGCCACATGAACGGCCGTTCGCGCTCCTCGTCGGTCGGCGTCGAGAAGGACAGCGTCGAGATGTGGCGCGGGTCCATCCATGAGTAGAGCAGGTTGATCGTCTCGCTCTTGCCGCTGCCGTCGACCCCGCTGATCAGGATAACCACCGGGAAATCGCGCTTTTCGAGCAGGTCGTACTGCACGTCGAGCAGCTCGGCGCGCAGCTTCGGCACTTCCTTCTGGAAGGTCTTGCGGTCGATCTTGTGGCCCAGTTCCGCCGATTCAAACATTGCACTCCCCCCTGAAGTCTCCCCACAGCGTCTGGATCGCGGCCAGCGCCGCCAGCCCCGCCGTCTCGGTACGCAGCACGCGCGGCCCGAGGCGCACGCCGACGAAGCCGGCGGCCTCGGCCATCGTCACCTCGCGCGGATCAAGGCCGCCCTCGGCGCCAATCAGCAGCTCCAGCGAACGCGCCGGCGGCAGCGCATCGAGCGTCAGCCCGGCCTGCGGCGACAGCATCAGCCGCAACGGCGCCTCGGCCGGCCGCGCCAGCCAGCGGTCGAGCGCCTCGATGGCGGCGACTTCCGGCACCCGGTTGCGCCCGCACTGCTCGCAGGCAGAAGCGGCCACGCCGCGCCAGTGCTCGACGCGCCGCAGCGCCCGCTCACCGTCCAGGCGCACCACGCTGCGCCGGCTGGCGACCGGCTGGATGGCGCAGACGCCAAGCTCGACCGCCTTCTGCACCGTCAGATCCATCTTGTCGCCGGACTGCAGCGCCTGCACCAGCCGGATGCGAAGCGGCGACTCGCATTCGGCATCGTGCCAGGCGAGCACCTCCGCCTCGACCGCGTCCTTGCGCACGGCGACGATGCGCGCGTCGTACTCGCCGCCGCGTCCGTCGAACAGCGTCACCGCCGCCCCCGGCATCAGACGCAATACCCGCGCCGCATGGCGGGCAGCGTTCTCGGGCAGGGCCAGTACGGCCCCCGGCGCCAGCGCGTCCGGGCAGAAAAAGCGGGGAGAATTCATCGTGTTATTATAGGCATATCGCCTTGCAAACGGCGTCAAATCAGGATTTCGACATGGTTGCCCTGAACCCTCCGGTCTGCGATTTCGGCTGGCCGGCCCCCGACTTCGACCTTCCCGGCACCGACGGAAAACGGCATACGCGCGACGCCTGCCGCGGGCCGAACGGCCTGCTGGTGGTCTTCATCTGCAACCACTGCCCCTACGTGCAGGCCGTCATCGACCGGCTGGTGCGCGATGCCGGCGAGCTGCAGGCGCTCGGCATCGGCGTCGTCGCCATTTCCAGCAACGACGCCACCGCCTACCCGGCGGATGCCTTCCCGGAGATGGCGCGTTTCGCCGAACAGCACGCGTTCCCGTTCCCCTACCTGTACGACGAGACGCAGGCCGTCGCCCGCGCCTACGGGGCGGTATGCACGCCGGACTTCTTCGGTTTCAACGCCGCGCTGGCACTGCAATATCGCGGCCGCCTCGACGACACCGGCCGCGGTCCGGCACGCCCCGACGCGCGCCGCGAGCTGTTCGACGCGATGCGCCAGGTTGCCGCAAGTGGCTGCGGCCCGCAGGCGCAGACGCCGAGCATCGGCTGTTCGCTGAAGTGGAAGGACGGGAACTGACGCGATGCCGATAACCGCCCAGCTGAAGCGGATGCAGGACGCCGCCATCGTGCTCGTGCGCGAGGTGGCGCAACAGGAGGTGATTCCGCGCTTCCTGCGCGCGCGACACGCCTTGAAGGACGACGGCTCGCTGTTCTCCGAAGCCGACCTGGCGGCGCAACACTACCTGGCCAGCCACCTGCCGCGCATCCAGGACTGCCCGATCATCGGCGAGGAGATGACACGCGCGGAGCAGCGGGCCGGCTGGAACGCCGGTGCCGACGGCCTGTGGTGCATCGACCCGATCGACGGCACGACCAACTTCATCAACGGCATCCCATGGTTCGCCGTCTCGCTGGCCTGGCTGAAGGAAGGGCGGACGCGGCTGGCGGTGACCTACAACCCGATCACCGACGAGATGTTCTACGCCCGCGAGGGGCACGGTGCCTACCTGAACGGGCGGCGCCTGCCGCTGCGCAAGGTCACCGACGACATCGCCCGCGCCGTCGCCGACGTCGATTTCAAGCGCATCCCGAAAGGCCTGGCCGACCGCATCGCGGTCGATCCGCCGTACTACTCGCAGCGCAACTTCGGCTGCTCGACGCTGGAATGGTGCAACCTCGCCGCCGGCCGCCTCGACCTCTACCTGCACGGCGGACAGATGCTGTGGGACTACGCGGCGGGCAGCCTGATCCTGCGCGAAGCGGGCGGCCAGGTGTGCACGCTGAGCGAGGACGACTTCGACGCCGCCGAAGTCTGGCGGCGGCCGGTGGTCGCGGCGCTCGACCCGCAGGTGTTCGCCACCTGGAAAAGCTGGCTGCGCGCCGGCGGCCGCTGATCGAAGCCGCCTGACGGCGGCGGCCGGCGGGTGTAGGATCGGAGTACCCCGAAGCGCGAGGCGCCCGCCCACCATGCCTGCAGAACGCGAACCCAATCTGAGGGTAGTGCTCCTGGCCGTGTTCTCGGTCCTGCTGATCGGGATCGCCGCGGCGAATACCTTCTTTTTCCGGGCCGAAGCGGACACGGCGATGAAGGAAACGCGCGCCCAGCTGACCGCCATCGCCGAACTGAAGGTGCAGCAGATCGGCAACTGGCGGAACGAGCGCCTGGGCGACGCCGCGACCTTCCGCGACAACCCGGCCTTCGCCGCGGCGTTCGCGCGCTGGCAGGAAAAGCGCTTCGCACCGCGCGAACGGCAGGAAGCCCGCGACTGGCTGGCGGTCTTTCTGCGCCATTACGACTACCGGGAAGCGGCGCTGCTCGACCGCGACGGCAACCTGCTCGTCGCCAATCCGAGCGCCATACAGTACGCCGCGGAGCGGAAGCTGCTCGACCGCGCCGCCGGCGGCTCGCCGGTCTTCGGCGAGCTGCATGCGCAGGCCGACGGCCAGAAGAATCTGGACCTCTTCATCCCGGTCTTTTCCGGCCCGCCGAAGCGGCTGCTCGGTTTCGTCATGCTGCGCATCGACCCGGGCAAGCTGCTCTTTCCGATGATCCAGTCCTGGCCGGGGAGCAGCAACACGGGCGAGTTCCTGCTCGTCGAACAGCGCGGCCAGGACGTGCTTTTCCTCAACGCGCTGCGCCACAAGCCGGACACCGCGCTGCGCCTGTCGCGCCCGCTCGACGAACAGACGCTGCCGGCGACCTACGCGGCGCGCGGCGAGACGCGGGTGATGGAAGGCATCGACTACCGCGGCGTCACCGTGATCGCCGCCACGCAGCCGGTTCCCGGCACGCCGTGGGGGCTGGTCGCGAAGATCGACCTTGGGGAAGTGATGGCGCCGCAGCACGAGCGCATCGGACTGATGATCTTCGTCAGCGTGCTGCTGGTCATTCTCGCCGGCGGCATCACGCTGCACCTGTGGCAGGCCCAGCGCGAGCTGATCGAGCGCCAGCACGCGCGCGACCAGGCGGCCAGCCGGGAAATCCGGAAGACGCAGGAACGCTTGGTCGACGCGCAACGCATCGGCCACATCGGCAGCTGGGAACGCGACCTGCAGACCGAGACGCTGTGGTGGTCCGAAGAAACCTACCGGCTGTTCGGCTACGCGCCGGAGACCCTGCCCAGCCCGACGCTGCAGGATTTCCTCGACCGCGTGCATCCCGACGACCGCGACGGCATGCAGCTGATGCTCGAAGGCGCGATGCGCAGCGGCCAGCCCTTCACCATAGACTACCGCGTCGCCCTGCCCGACGGCGACTCGCGCATCTACCAGAACGTCGGGCAGATCGTCTTCGACGACGACGGCCGCGCCGTGCGGGCGGCGGGGACGACGCAGGACGTCACCGAGAGCCGGCGCAGCGAGGCGGAGCTGCTGCGGCGCAACGAGCTGATGCACACGATCATCGAGAACATCCCCGGCGGCGTGTCGCTGATGGACGGCCAGATGCACATCGTCGCCTTCAACCGGGAGTTCGGCCGATTGCTCGACTTTCCCGACGAGCTGCTCGCGCGCACGCCGCTGACCATGGCCGACCTGGCGCTGTTCAACGCCCGTCGCGGCGAATACGGCCCCGGCGATCCGGAGCAGGTCGCGGCGGCGATCGTCGACCGGGCGCGCATCCCGCAGGCGCACATCTTCGAACGCACGCGCCCGAACGGCGTCGTCCTCGAAGTGCGCGGCGCGCCGCTGCCGGGCGGCGGCTTCGTCAGCATCTATACCGACATCACCGCGCGCAAGCGCACCGAGGAGCGGCTACTGCTGGCCGAGAAGGTGTTCGACAACAGCCCGGAAGCGATCATGATCACCGACGTGCACAACCGCATCGTGTCGATCAACGAGGCCTTCACGCAGATCACCGGCTTCGCGCCGGGCGAGGTCATCGGCCAGGACCCGCGCATACTCGCCTCCGGCCGCCACGACCGCGACTTCTACCGGCAGATGTGGGCCTCGCTGCAGAAGACCGGCTACTGGTCGGGCGAGATCTGGGACCGCAAGAAGAGCGGCGACATCTATCCGAAGTGGATG
The DNA here is from genome assembly GCA_016183655.1 of Rhodocyclales bacterium. GTDB lineage: Bacteria > Pseudomonadota > Gammaproteobacteria > Burkholderiales > Rhodocyclaceae > Proximibacter. The sequence continues at coordinate 182,107 of JACPEH010000024.1, read as the reverse complement.
ACGATCAACGCCGTCGCCGACCAGGTCAGCGGCCAGCTCACCCACTACGTGGCGATGTTCGCCGACATCACCGAGCGCAAGGCGGCCGAGGAGCGCATCCACTTCCTCGCCCACCACGACGCGCTGACCGAGCTGCCCAACCGCTTCTCGCTGGAACGCCGCCTGGAGCACGCGCTGATCGACGCCCGCCGGCACAACTGGCATGTCGCGGTGCTGTTCATCGACCTCGACCGCTTCAAGGTGATCAACGACACGCTCGGCCACCACGTCGGCGACCAGTTGCTGATCGAGGTCAGCCGGCGCTTCCGCGACAAGGTGCGCGAGTCGGACATGGTCGCCCGCCTCGGCGGCGACGAGTTCGTGATCGTCCTGCCCGACCTGCCGAATGCCGACGCGGCGGCCGACGTCGCGCTGAAGATCATCTCCGCGCTGCTGACGCCGATCGTCGTCGGCGGCAACGACCTGCATACCAGCCCGTCGATCGGCATCAGCCTCTACCCGGACGACGGCCTCAACGTCGATACGATCATGAAGAACGCCGACACCGCGATGTACCACGCCAAGGCGCTCGGCAGGAACAACTACCAGTTCTTCGCTGAGGAGATGAACCGCGTCGCCAGCGAGCGCCTGACGATCGAGGCGCGGCTGCGCCAGGCGCTGGCGCGCAAGGAGCTGTCGCTGCATTACCAGCCGCAGTTCGCCGCCGACGGCGAGCGCGCCACCGGCGTCGAGGCGCTGCTGCGCTGGCAGCACCCGAGCGACGGCCTGGTGCCGCCAGACCGCTTCATCACCATCGCCGAGGAGACCGGCCTGATCGTGCCGATCGGCGCCTGGGTGCTCGGCGAAGCCTGCCGCCAGCTCCGACGCTGGCTCGACGCCGGCCTGCCGCGACTGCGCATGGCGGTCAACCTGTCGGCACGGCAGCTGCGCAACGCCGACCTGATCCTGACCGTGCGCGAGGTGCTGGCCGAGACCGGCATCCCGCCGCAACTGCTGGAACTGGAAATCACCGAGAGCGCGGTGATGGACAAGCCGGAAGAGGCGATCAAGGTGCTGCAGGCCTTGAAGCACATGGGCGTGACGCTGGCGATCGACGACTTCGGCACCGGCTATTCGTCGCTCGCCTACCTCAAGCTGTTTCCGATCGACCACCTGAAGATCGACCGCTCCTTCGTCCGCGACATCGAGCGCGATCCGGACGACGCGGCGATCGCCGTCTCCACCATCGCGCTGGCGCACAGCCTCGGCGTGCGCGTCGTCGCCGAAGGGGTGGAAACGCTGGCCCAGCTGCAGATGCTGCGGCGGCACGGCTGCGACGAGGTGCAGGGCTTCTTCTTCAGCCGTCCGCTGCCGGCCGAGGCGGCGACAAAGTTCCTGCAGCGAACGCAGGAAGACCGGGCGCGGCGCCTGCATTAAAATGCAGGCTTCGCAGCCCCCGACGCTGCCATCGCCAACCAGGAATAACCATGCGCCGTATCACCCTCAGCCGCTATCTGATCGAGGAACAACGCGAGAAGGGCAAGATCAACGCCGACCTGCGCCTGCTCATCGAAGTCGTCGCCCGTGCCTGCAAGACCATCGCCGTCGCCATCGGCAAGGGCGGGCTCGGCGGCGAAGGCGGTGTGCTCGGCGAAGCCGGCAGCGACAACGTGCAGGGCGAGGCACAGAAGAAGCTCGACGTCATCTCCAACGAGATCTTCCTCGAAGCCAACGAGTGGGGCGGCCACCTCGCCGGCATGGCCTCGGAGGAGATGGAGCTGCCGCACGCTATCCCCAACCGCTACCCGCAGGGCGAATACCTGCTGCTGTTCGATCCGCTCGACGGCTCGTCGAACATCGACATCAACGTCTCGGTCGGCACCATTTTCTCGGTGCTGCGCTGCCCGGACGGCGCCGACCCGACGCAGCCGGAAGCCTTCCTGCAACCGGGAACCAGGCAGGTCGCTGCCGGCTACGCCGTCTACGGCCCGACCACGCTGCTGGTGCTGACCGTCGGCGACGGTGTCGCCTGCTTCACGCTCGACCGCGAGCAGGGCTCCTTCGTGCTCACCCAGGAACAGATGCGGATTCCGGAGGACACCAGGGAGTTCGCCATCAACATGTCGAACCTGCGCCACTGGGAAGCGCCGGTGCGGCGCTACGTGGAGGAGATGCTGGCCGGCAAGGAAGGCGTCCGCGGCAAGGACTTCAACATGCGCTGGGTGGCCTCGATGGTCGCCGACGTGCACCGCATCATGACCCGCGGCGGCATCTTCATGTACCCGATGGATGCCAAGATCCGCAACCAGGGCGGCAAGCTGCGCCTGATGTACGAGGCCAACCCGATGAGCTTCATCGTCGAGCAGGCCGGCGGCGCCGCCACCACCGGCCGCCAGCGCATCCTCGAGGTGCAGCCGACCGGGCTGCACATGCGCGTCCCGGTAATCCTCGGCTCGAAGAACGAGGTCGAGCGCGTCACTTCCTACCACGGCGGGTGAGCGCGTGTCCGCCCGCCATCCGATCATCGCCGTCACCGGCTCGTCCGGGGCCGGCACGACCACGGTCAAGGAAACCTTCGAGCAGATTTTCTGGCGCGAGTACGTGACCGCCGCCTTCGTCGAGGGCGACAGCTTCCATCGCTACACGCGCGCCGAGATCGCCGAGCGCATCGTCGCCGCCGAACGCGAGGGCCGTCCGGCACCGTCGCACTTCGGGCCGGAAGGCAACGACTTCGCGGCGCTGGAAGGGCTCTACCGCGAATATGCCGACACCGGCCGCGGCACCTTCCGCCGCTACATCCACGACGAGGTCGAGGCCGCCCGCTGGGGCGGCGAGGTCGGCGGCTTCACGCAGCCGGAGGAAATCCCGGAAGACACCGACCTGCTTTTTTACGAAGGCCTGCACGGGGCGGTGAAGACCGACAGCGTGGACGTCTCGACCTACCCCGACCTGCTCATCGGCGTCGTGCCGACGATCAACCTCGAATGGATCCAGAAGCTCCTGCGCGACACGCGGCTGCGCGGCTATTCGCGCGAGGCGGTGACCAACACCATCCTGCGCCGCATGCCGGACTACGTGCATTACATGACGCCGCAGTTCTCGCGCACGCACATCAACTTCCAGCGCGTGCCGGTGGTCGACACCTCGAACCCCTTCATCGCCCGCGACGTGCCGAGCCAGGATGAGTCCTTCGTAGTCATCCGCTTCGCCAACCCCCGCGGCATCGACTTCCCCTACCTGCTGTCGATGATCGACGGCGCCTTCATGTCGCGCGCCAACACCCTGGTCACCCCCGGCGGCAAGATGCCGCTGGCGATGCAGCTGATCCTGACGCCGCTGATCTGGAAGCTGGTCGAGCAGGGGCGGAAGATCCGCAACGGGACGCGGGGTTAGTACCGCGTTCCGCCCAACCATTGGCCGGCGGCAGCGGCCGGAAACGCCCCCTGGCTCAGGCCGCCGGCCCCGGTGAGCCGCCGCCCAGCTGGCAGACCCAGGCCAGCGCCTGATCCTGCGCTTTCATGACCTGATCGAAATCGACGTTCAACTGCTCCGCCAGATCGGCGGCAGCATCGAAATCGGCACCTTCCAGCGCGCTGCACAACAGCAGCAGCTGGCCGAACAGGCCTTTCCTGGCGGTCAACGCCAGGCTGACCTCGTCGGTCAGGCTGAGCTTGGCGACCAGCTTGTCCATCGGTTCGAGCAGCAAGGCGTCGGCCATGGACAGGACCCCGGCCATGTAGGCCTGGTCCAGCTTGCGCGGAACGAATCCGGCCAGGCTCTCGACGACCAGCTCCATGAAACGCCCGCGGCGGGCAGCGGTCTCGAACAGGGCCGACGGGCAGTCGCCCCTGTCTTCCAGCGTAAACAGCAGCAGCTGCAGCCAGCGGGTCAGCTGGCGCCGGCCGAGGATGATGATTGCGTGGCGGATCGAGGTGATCTTGGCATGCGAGGCAAAGGCAGCGGAGTTCACCAGGCGCAGCAGGTTGAGGTAGAGGCCGATGTTTTCCTTGAAGATCTGTTCGAGCCGCTGATCGTCGAGATCCCGGTTCAGCTTGCCGAGCAGGTCGAGCACCGCCATCCTCGCCGGGTCGGCGCGCTTGCCGACCACCGGCGCCGGCCGGGCGAAGTGGTAGCCCTGGAACAGCTCGAAACCGAGCTCCTTGCAGCGGGCGAAGTCGTCCGCCGTTTCCACCTTCTCGGCGAGCAGCTGCACCGGCCAGCGCTTCAGGCGGCGCACCGTGTCGGCCAGTTGATCCGGCCCGACCTGCAGCAGGTCGACCTTGACGAAGTCCGCCACGTCCAGGATCGGCTCGTAGTAATCGACGTTGACGAAATCGTCCAGGGCGAAGGAGAAGCCCATCGCCTTCAGCTTGTGGCAGCGGTCCACCAGCTCCTGGCTGACCGGGTTGGTTTCGAGCAGCTCGATCACCACCTGCGAGCGCGGCAGCAAGGTGATCATGTCCGACAGCAGCAGATCCTCGCCGACGTTGACGAAGGCCTTGCGCCGCTTGAGGAACTCGCTGACGCCGTATTGGGCGAAGGCGTTGATGATCACCGTGGCGGTGGCCTCGGTCGGGCAGTCGATCTGGGCGCCGCTTTCGCGCTGGCGCCGATAGAGGAACTCCTGGGCGACGACCGTCTGGTTCCGGTCAAGAATGGGCTGGTAGGCGAACAGATAGTTCTTGCTCGCAGAGGAAGGCGCCACCGCTACCGTTTCGTTCATGGGAATCTCGATTCAAGGTGTTGGCGCAAGAGGCCCGCAGCCAACTGCGGCTCGATCATTGCGGCATTGATGGTCGGGGTCACGCCCTCTCCGCTCCGCCGCAGCCAAGCCCCCTCGCAGCTGCGGGGGGTCGAGCTGCATCCGGCGCTCCGTTGGGCATCGCACCGAGATTGTCGCCCAGCGTTTTACGAACCTGTACCAGAGCCGACCCATCGCAACAAATACAGCACTCATCATAAATTGATGCAACAACAGTATCACCCAAATGGTATTGCCGCAGCGACAAATGCGCGCAGAAACGGATTGGCATAAACATGCCTAATAACTAAAAGCCAGAATAACCAACAATGCTTGGTTATTTGACGACCGGCTCAATAGCCGTGCACGGAACCGACCGCGAACGCCCCGCGCAGCTGGTCGCGCACCCGCACGACAACGCCATCAGGCGTCGAGGTCGAAGCGATGCAGCGGCACGTCGAGGTCGTCGTAGGGCGTATGGACGTGCGGAAACAGGGACAGCTGGGACGTCGGCGGCGGGGGCTCGCGACCGCCCGCAAGCCCAGTGGCAACGGCGGCGCCGCAATGCCCGAGCGCCAGCCAGCGGATGTCGCCATGCGGCAGCGCGGCGAACAGCTTTTCGGCCATCGCCGGCGACAGCATCTCGCCCTCTCCGTCGCCGACCGCGAACACCGCGCAGTCGTAGTAGCCGCCGTCGGCGGCAAGGATTTCCAGGCGGTCGTGCCTGACCAGCAGGGCGTTGTGCAGCCCGAGCTTGCTCGCCGGATGCAGCGAGTGATCGACCCAGTGCGGCGCCGTGTCCGGCGCACAGTAGCCGCCGGGCAGCAGCGACGACCAGTAGCGGACGGCGAATTTCAGGTGCTGGAACACCGACGGATTCCGGAGGATGTTGCCAAGGATCGCCGCCGGGGCATCGCGGCCGGCCCTTAGCCGGCAATGCCGACGATGTCGCGCGCCACCGCCTCGGCAACCTTGATCCCGTCCACGCCGGCCGAGAGGATGCCGCCGGCGTACCCCGCGCCCTCGCCGGCCGGGTACAGCCCCTTGACGTTGAGACTCTGGAAATCGTCGCCGCGCGTGATGCGCAGCGGCGATGAGGTGCGCGTCTCGACGCCGGTGAGCACCGCGTCGGCCATGTCGAAGCCCTTGATCTGCCGGCCGAAGGCCGGCAGCGCCTCGCGCATCGCCTCGATCGCGTAGGGCGGCAGCGCCGTCGCCAGGTCGGTCAGTTTCACCCCCGGCTTGTACGACGGCTCGACCGAGCCGAGCTGCGTAGACGGCCGGCCGGCCAGGAAGTCGCCGACCAGCTGCGCCGGTGCGTCGTAGTTGCCGCCGCCGAGTTCGAAGGCGCGCGACTCCAGTTCGCGCTGGAAGGCGATGCCGGCCAGCGGATGCGCGGCGTCGGCGCCGAAGTCCTCCGGATTCACGTTCACGACGATGCCGGCGTTGGCGTTGCGCTCGTTGCGCGAGTACTGGCTCATGCCGTTGGTGACCACCCGGTTCGGCTCCGAGGTCGCCGCGACCACGGTGCCGCCGGGACACATGCAGAAGCTGTAGACGGCGCGGCCGTTCGCGGCGTGGTGCACCAGCTTGTAGTCGGCGGCGCCGAGCAGCGGGTTGCCGGCGTGCGGTCCGAAGCGGGCCTGGTCGATCAGCGACTGTGGGTGCTCGATGCGGAAGCCGACCGAGAACGGCTTCGGCTCCATGAACACGCCCTGCGCGAAGAGCGACTCGAAGGTATCGCGGGCGCTGTGGCCGAGCGCCAGCACGACGTGGTCGGTGGCGATCGCCTCGCCGCCGGCCAGCTGCACGCCGCGCACCTGGCCGCGCTCGATGGCGAGGCCGGTCACCCGTTGCTGGAAGCGGATCTCGCCGCCCAGCGCGACGATTTCGGCGCGCATCTGCTCGACCATGCCGACCAGCCGGAAGGTGCCGATGTGCGGCTTGGAGACGTAGCGGATCTCTTCCGGCGCCCCGGCCTTGACGAACTCGTCGATCACCTTGCGGCCGAGGAAGCGCGGGTCCTTGATCTGGCTGTAGAGCTTGCCGTCGGAGAAGGTGCCGGCGCCGCCCTCGCCGAACTGCACGTTCGACTCCGGATTGAGCACGTGCTTGCGCCACAGCCCCCAGGTGTCCTGCGTGCGCTCGCGCACCGCCTTGCCGCGCTCGACGACGATCGGCCGGAAGCCCATCTGCGCCAGCAGCAGCGCGGCGAAGATGCCGCAGGGGCCGAAACCGACGACCACCGGCCGCGACTTGAGGTGTTCCGGCGCCTTGGCGACGAAGTGATACGACGTGTCCGGCGCCTTGCCGACGTTGCGGTCCTTGGCATGCTTCTGCAGCACCGCCGCCTCGTTCTTCACCGTGACGTCGATGGTGTAGATGAAGGACAGCCGGTCCGGCTTGCGCGCGTCGTAACCGCGCTTGAACACCGAATAATCGGCAATCTCCTCCGCGCCAAGGCCGAGTTTCCGGGCGATTGCCGCGGGCAGCGCCTCGGGTGGATGGTCGATCGGCAGACGGAGTTCGGTGAGTCGCAGCATGGATTCTCTGGGCAGTGCGCGCCGGCGGTTCGGCCGGTGCGCGGAAAAGAGGATGGGAAGATAGCGGAACGGGGATCAGGCCGGCATTTTCGCCTTTAGCGGCCGGCGAATCCAGCCCGGCGCGTCCTTCCCGCCGCGCCCCGGCGCCCCGCTGACTGGAAAAACCCCCTGTTTTAGCGGATAATTTCGCCTTTTCCGCTTCCCGGCAAACCATCGTGTCCGCGTCTTCCAGCACTTCCCCCCGCATCGAATTTTCCCCGCTCACCAGCGCCATTCGCGCACTGGCCATGGATGCCGTGCAGAAGGCCAACTCCGGCCACCCCGGCATGCCGATGGGCATGGCCGAAATCGCCGAAGTGCTGTGGCGTCGCTACCTGCGCCACAACCCGGCCAACCCGGCGTGGGCCGACCGCGACCGTTTCGTGCTGTCGAACGGACACGGTTCGATGCTGCTCTACGCGCTGCTGCACCTGACCGGCTACGACGTCACGATCGATGACCTGAAGAACTTCCGCCAGTTCGGCTCGCGCACCCCGGGCCACCCGGAAGTCGGCCACACGCCGGGCATCGAGACGACCACCGGCCCGCTCGGCCAGGGCATCAGCAACGCCGTCGGCATGGCGCTCGCCGAAAAGGTGCTGGCCGCCGACTTCAACCGGCCGGGCCACACAATCGTCGATCACTACACCTACGTGTTCCTCGGCGACGGCTGCCTGATGGAAGGCATTTCGCACGAGGCCTGTTCGCTGGCCGGGACCCTCGGCCTCTCCAAGCTGATCGCCTTCTACGACGACAACGGCATTTCGATCGACGGCGACGTCGAAGGCTGGTTCACCGACGACACGCCGAAGCGTTTCGAAGCCTACGGCTGGCAGGTGATCCCGGACGTCGACGGGCACGACGCCGACGCCATCGAGCAGGCCCTGCTCGCCGCCCGCGCCGACCAGGACAGGCCGACGCTGATCTGCTGCAAGACGCGGATCGGCATGGGCTCGCCGAACAAGGCCGACAGCCACGACGTGCACGGCGCGCCGCTCGGCGAAGCCGAAATCGCCGCGACCCGGCCGCACATCAGCTGGCACCACGCGCCGTTCGAGATCCCCGCCGACGTCTATGCCGCGTGGGACGGCAAGGCCAACGGTGGCGCCATCGAGAGCGAATGGAACACGCGCTTCGCCGCCTATCAGGCCGCCTTCCCGGCCGAAGCCGCCGAATTCAAGCGGCGCATGGCGGGCGAGTTGCCGGCCGACTGGATGACCGCTTCCGCCGCCGCCATCGCCGAGATCGCCGGCAAGGCCGAAAACATCGCGACGCGCAAGGCCTCGCAGAACGCCATCGGCGCCTTCGCGCCGCTGTTGCCGGAACTGATCGGCGGCTCGGCCGACCTCGCCAGCTCGAACCTGACGCTGTGGAAGGGCTCGAAGGGCGTCAGCAAGAACACCGGCGGCAACTACGTCTACTACGGCGTGCGCGAATTCGGCATGACGGCGATCGCCAACGGCCTCGCGCTGCACGGCGGCTTCATCCCCTACACCGCGACCTTCCTCGTCTTCTCCGACTACGCGCGCAACGCGATCCGCATGGCGGCGCTGATGAAGCAGCGCCAGATCATGGTCTACACCCATGATTCGATCGGCCTCGGCGAAGACGGCCCGACGCACCAGCCGGTCGAGCACGTCGCCAGCCTGCGCCTGATCCCCAATTGCGACGTCTGGCGCACCGCCGATGCCACCGAGACGGCCGTCGCCTGGGCCGCCGCCATCGAGCGCGGGGTTGGCAACACTGCCGGCCCGAGCGTGCTCGCGCTGTCGCGCCAGAACCTGCCGACGGTCACCGCCGGCATTTCGACCGACACCATCCGCCGCGGCGGCTACGTGCTCTCCGACTGCGCCGGCGAGGCGCAGGTGGTGCTGATCGCCACCGGCTCGGAAGTGAAGCTGGCGCTCGACGCGCAGGCCGCACTCAAGGCCGACGGCATCGCCGCCCGCGTCGTCTCGATGCCCTGCGCCGACGTCTTCGACCGCCAGGATGCCGACTACCGCGCCGGCGTCCTCGGCAAGTGCCAGAAGCGCGTCGCCATCGAGGCCGGCCATCCGGATCTGTGGCACAAGTATGTCGGCCTCAAGGGGGCCATCGTCGGCATCAACCGCTTCGGCGAGTCGGCACCGGCCGGCAAACTGTTCGAATTCTTCGGTTTCACCGTGGCCAACGTCGTCGCCACGGTCAAAGGCATTCTTTAATCGCTTATTCGGTTCTTTTCAGGAGCAAAGCAATGGGTATCAAAGTCGCCATCAACGGTTTCGGTCGGATCGGTCGCTGCACGCTGCGCGCGATCTACGAACAGGGTCTGCAGAACGAGTTCGAGGTCGTCGCGATCAACGCCTCGGGCGACCTGGCGACCAACGCCCACCTGCTGAAGTACGACACGACGCACGGCCGTTTCCGCACCTCGGTCGAGACCGAAGGCGAGAACTGCATCATCATCGACGGCAAGCCGATCGCCTTCTACTCGACCAAGGACCCGAAGGGCGTCAACTGGGCGACGCACGGCGTCGACGTGCTGCTCGAATGCACCGGCGCCTACACCACCAAGGCCAAGGCGCAGGCGCTGCTCGACCAGGGCGCGAAGCGCGTGCTGATCTCCGCGCCGGGCGGCGACGACGTCGACACGACCATCGTCATGGGCGTCAACGAAGGGGCGCTGCAGGCCGGCATGACCGTCGTCTCCAACGCTTCCTGCACCACCAACTGCCTGGCCCCGGTGGCCAAGATCCTGGCCGATAACATCGGCATCAAGCAGGGCCTGATGACCACCATCCACGCCTACACCAACGACCAGGTCACCGTCGACGTCCGCCACAAGGACCTGCGCCGCGCCCGCGCCGCCGCCGCCAACATCATCCCGACCAAGACCGGCGCCGCCAAGGCCGTCGGCCTGGTGCTACCGCAGCTGGTCGGCAAGGTGGACGGTTTTGCGCTGCGCGTGCCGACGATCAACGTCTCGCTGGTCGACCTGACCTTCACCGCCGAGCGCGCCACCACCAAGGAAGAGATCAACGCGCTGATGACCGCCGCCGCCAACGGTCCGCTGAAGGGCATCCTCGACGTCAACAATGAGCCGCTGGTGTCGTCGGACTTCAACCACACCTCCGTCTCGTCGACCTTCGATGCGACGCAGACCCGCGTCATCAAGGGGGAGGACGGTTCGGTGCTGGTCAAGGTGCTGGCCTGGTACGACAACGAGTGGGGCTACTCCTGCCGCATGCTCGACGCGGCGCGTGCCTGGATGAACGCCAAGTAAATCGTCCGCAAGGGGCAGGCCGCGGGCCTGCCCTTTTTCTTTTCCGGGGCCCGCGTTGAAACCTCTCCGTCTCGCCATCAACGGCTACGGCCGCATCGGCCGCTGCTTCCTGCGCGCGCTGCACGAGTCGCCCTGCCGCAACGAGCTGCAGGTCGTCGCCATCAACGAGCCGGCCGAACTGGAGAGCATCACCTACCTGACCCGCTTCGATTCGACGCACGGCCGCTTCCCGTGGTCGGTCGAACGGCTGGGACAGAATCTGATCGTCGACGGCGAGTCGATCGCCGTCAGCCACGCGACGACGCCGGAGGCAGTCGACTGGCGCGGGCTCGGGATCGACCTCGTCGTCGAATGCTCCGGCCGCTACAGCACCCGCGCCGAGCTCGAACGTTTCCTCGCCGCCGGCTGCCCGCGCCTGCTGCTGTCGCATCCGGCCAACAGCGCCGCCGACGTCGACGCCACCATCGTCTATGGCATCAACCACGAATCGCTGGCCGGCGGCGAAAAGCTCGTCTCCAACGCCTCGTGCACGACCAACGCGGTCGTCCCGGTGCTCGACCTGCTCGCCCGCGAGATCGGCGTCGACCACGTACTGCTGACGACGCTGCACTCGGTGATGAACGACCAGCCGCTGGCCGACGGCTACCACCATGCCGACCTGCGCCGCACGCGCTCGGCGATGCAGTCGATCATCCCGGTGTCGACCGGCCTGGCGCGCGGCGTCGAACGCCTGCTGCCGCAGCTCGCCGGCCGCGTGCAGGCGAAGGCGATCCGCGTGCCGACGCCGAACGTCTCGGCGATCGACATGGTCATCGATGCCGCCCGCCCGGTCACCGCGACGGAAGTGAACAAGCTGCTCGCCGCCGCTGCCGCCGGCCCCTGGCGGAAGCTGCTGGCCTATACCGCCGACCCGCACGCCTCGGTCGATTTCAACCACGACCCGCACTCGGCGATCATCGACGGCAGCCAGACGCGGCTCGCCGGCGAGCATCTGCTCAACCTGCTCTTGTGGTTCGACAACGAATGGGGTTTCGCCAACCGCATGATCGATGTCGCCTGCCACTGGCGCAGCAAAATCACCCATGAACCTCTTTAAACGCAGAGGACGCAAAGACGCAGAGAACGCAGAGAATTCGGGGGGTTTCTCTGCGCCCTCTGCGCCTCTGCGCGCTCTGCGTCGAATGTGTTTTCGTTCCTTCTGGAGATAGCTATGAACGTTCTCAAGCTCGCCAACCTCGACGTCAAGGGCAAGCGCGTCTTCATCCGCGCCGACTTCAACGTGCCGCAGGACGACGCCGGCAACATCACCGAAGACACGCGCATCCGTGCCGCGCTGCCGTCGCTCAAGTACTGCCTGGAGAACGGCGCGGCGGTGATGGTCACCTCGCACCTCGGCCGCCCGACCGAAGGCGAGCTGAAGCCGGAGGATTCGCTGACGCCGGTCGCGGTGCGCCTCGGCCAACTGCTGAACAAGCCGGTGCGGCTGGTCGCCGACTGGGTCGACGGCGGCTTCAAGGTCGAGCCGGGCGAGATCGTGCTGCTCGAAAACTGCCGCTGCAACAAGGGCGAGAAGAAGAACAGCGACGAACTGGCGCAGAAGATGGCCAAGCTGTGCGACATCTATGTGAACGACGCCTTCGGCACCGCCCACCGCGCCGAAGCCACCACGCACGGCATCGCCAAGTACGCGCCGGTGGCCTGCGCTGGCTTCCTGATGGGCGCCGAGATCGACGCGCTGTCGCGTGCGCTGGAGAAGCCGGCCCGGCCGCTGGTGGCCATCGTCGCCGGCGCCAAGGTGTCGACCAAGCTGACCATCCTCAAGTCGCTGGCTGACAAGGTCGACCAGCTGATCGTCGGCGGCGGCATCGCCAACACCTTCCTGCTCGCCAACGGCAAGCGCATCGGCGACTCGCTGGCCGAGCCGAACCTGGTCAACGAAGCGCACGCGATCATGGACATCATGAAGGAACGCGGCGCCGAAGTGCCGCTGCCGATCGACGTCGTCGTTGCCGACGAAGTCTCGGCACTGGCCCGCGGCGCCAAGGTCTCGGTCGACGAAGTTGCGCCGCACGACCGTATCCTCGACGTCGGCCCGAAGACCGCCGCCAAGCTCGCCGAGATCATCGCCCACGCCGGCACCATCGTCTGGAACGGCCCGATCGGCGTCTTCGAGCTTGACCAGTTCGCCGGCGGCACCAAGATGCTGGCCTCGGCGATCGCCCACTCGACCGGCTATTCGCTGGCCGGCGGTGGCGACACGCTGGCGGCGATCGCCAAGTTCCACATCGCCCAGGACGTCGACTACATCTCCACCGGCGGCGGCGCCTTCCTCGAATTCCTCGAAGGCAAGACGCTGCCGGCGATCGAGGTGCTGGAGAACCGCGCCGGGGGCTGAGTCGCGCACACACCAAGCAAGGAGGCCGCCTGCGGGCGGCCTTTTTGTTGTTCGGCGAATCCATTGCAGACCACCCTTGACAAATAGCACGACCGTTCGTAAAGTAATTCCATGGGAAAAGGTGAAGATACCCGTTCGATGATCCTCGATGCCGCGCTGGCGCAAGCCAGCGAGAGCGGCTTCGAATCGTTGACGATCGGCACGCTGGCGGCCCGCACCGGGTTGTCGAAAAGCGGGCTGTTCGCCCATTTCGGCTCGCGCGAGGAACTGCAGATCGCCGCCATCGACCGGGCGGCGAACCTTTTCGCCGAGACCGTCTTTGCGCCGGCGCTGCAGGCTCGACGCGGCCTGCCGCGAGTACGCGCGATCTTCGAACACTGGCTGCAATGGACCGACGATAGCGGCCTTGCCTACGGTTGTCCGCTGCACGCGGCGGCGATCGAATTCGACGACAAGCCGGGGCCGATCCGCGAGCACCTGGTCGCCCACTTCGACCGCCTACAACGCAACCTGGAGCGGGCGCTCACCCTCGCCATCGAGGAAGGCCAGCTGCCGGTCGGCACCGACGCGGCCCAACTCGCCTTTGAAGCGCTCGGCATCGTTTTCGCCTACTACCACAGCACCCGGCTGTTGCGGCGCGCAGACGCTGCGACGCGCGCCCGCACCGCTTTCGACCGCCTTCTGTCGGCTGCCGGCACGGCAGCCTGATCACCCCGAGGAGACTCACATGACTACGCTCACCCCAACGTTTTCGCAATTCAATAGCACGATCGTTCGTTCCGTATCTGCGGCGTCGCTGGCGGCAACGCGCAGTTATTTCGCGCTGCTCTCCCGCCTGCGCCCGGAGCTCGCCCGCCGCCAGGCGGAGCGCCTGTTCACGACGCCGCCGCGCCACCCGACCGACTACCCGGTGCCGGCCGCGGCCCGGCGCGAGACGGTGCTCACCGCGGCCGGCCACGTCGCGCTCTGGCAGGCCGGCCCGGCCGGCGCGCCGGCCGTCCTGCTGGTGCATGGCTGGGGCGGCGTCGGCGCCCAGCTCGGCAGCTTCGTCGCGCCGCTCTTGGCGCGCGGCTTCCGCGTCGTCTGGTTCGACCACCCCGGGCACGGGGAAAGCGGGCGGCGGCGCGTCGCGCTGCCCGACCTGGTGCGGGCGATCAGCGCCATCGAATCCGCCTGCGGCCCCTTCCAGGCGGCGATCGGCCATTCGCTGGGCGCCGCCGCCATGTGCCTCGCACTGCGCGACGGCCTCGCGCTGGAACGGATCGTCCTGCTCGGCACGCCGGCGTCGATCTCCGGCTACATGCACAGCTTCGCGCGCCAGCTCGGCATCACCGCGGCCGTTCGCGAGCGCCTGCGGCAACGCATCGAGCTCCGCTACGGCAAACGCTTCGACGAAATCGACCGGATCGAGGACCTCGGCCGCCTGGCACTGCCGGCGCTGCTGGTGCACGACAGCGCCGACCGCCACGTTCCGTACGCCCACTCGGAGCGCATCGCCGCCTGCCTCGCCGGCTCGCAATTGATCCGCACGCACGGCCTCGGCCACTTCCGCCTGCTGCGCGACCCGGCGGTGGTGCGGGCTGCCGTTGCCTTCGTCGCCGGCGACGGCAGCGCATTGCCGGCCGAGCTGCCCGCTCTGCCGCTCCCGGCCGCATTGTATTGAGCGCCCCGCCCCCTTGGCCGGGGCGCCGCGATGCCCCCCGCCCCCCATTGCCTCGCGTCATGACATCGGCGAGAATCGCCGGTTGCGTAGGCAATAGATCACACTCTTCGACAACGAGCGGAGGGAGGGGACGATGGATGAGGTATTGCGCCGGGTACTGGTCATCGACCATTCCCGGGTGGTTCGGTCCGCGCTCGCCAAGCATCTGCGCGACCATTTCGAGGTACGCGAAGAGGCGGACGGCGAATCCGCATGGCAGACGCTCGTTCTCGACCCCTCGATCATCGCCGTCGTTTCCGGCGCCCAGCTGTCGCGGCTGAGCGGCTACGACCTGCTGGCGAGGCTGCGCATCAACAAGCTGCGCCGCCTGTGCGACATTCCCTTCCTGCTGGTCATTTCCGGCCACGAAACCGAAAGCGACCGGCAACGGGCGCGCGAACACGGCGTCACCGACTTCATCGAGCGCGGCATGCCCCGCCAGGAAATCCTGGCGCGCATCGGCCGCCTCGTTAACTGGGAACTGGCGAACGACCTCGCGCCGCTGCCGCCCCCCTCGCGCGCCGGCAACGCCGCCAACAAGGCCGCTGCCGGCAAGGCGCCGGCCGGTGTCATCGACGCCGGCGCCATCGGCCACCGCCTGGAGAACGCGCTGGCGCTTCAGGCCAGCACATCGGGCATGGTCGGCGTGATTGCCTTCAACCTCGACAACCACGCCGACCTGGTGACCCGCTTCGGCTGGGAAACGGCCTCGGCCGTTGCCGCGCATGTCGCGCACGTGCTGCAGACGAAGGTCGGTCAGGGCGACAGCATCGGGCACGACGAGCGGGGGCTGTGCCTGATCATCTCGCCGGGAACCAGTCTCGCCAGCTGCACTGCCTTCGCCCAGCGCGTCTGCCGCGGCCTCGCCAACAGCCAGGTCGGCATCGGCGGCGAGTTCTTCACGCTGCAGGTCAGTGCCGGCATCGCCGGCATGCCGGCCGACGCCGAGCGCTCGGCGGCGGAACTGATCGCCCTCGCCTCGCAACGCCTGGCGCTGGCGCAGAGCGCCGGCGGCAATCGCGTCGTCAACGACGACGGCACAGCCCCCGGCCTCGGGTTCCGGCCGGAATACTTCACCGAGCTGCTTCGCTTCTACTGCCCGCAGACTGCCAACCTGCAACTCGGCGCCGTCGGCCTGCATCTGATGCCGCTGTTGAAGACGCTGGACCGGGAGTTCCGCTTCGGCCTGCCGCTCCACGAAATCGAGCGCAGCTTCGAGCGCCGCGCACGCGAGGAGCACGACGGACGCTGATCAGCGCGATGCCGACCGGCACCGTCGCCCAGCGGCGGCGCCGCTGATTTGCTCCGCCGGGTGTTTCGATTCCCCGGCGACCGCTAGAATGTGCGGAATAACCAAGGACCCGCCATGACCCGCCATACCAAGATCGTCGCCACCCTCGGCCCCGCCTCGAACGATGCGGACGTTCTCGAAAAACTGATCCGCGCCGGCGTCGACGTCGTCCGCCTCAATTTCTCGCACGGCAGCGCCGACGACCACGTCGCTCGCGCCCAGATGGTGCGCGACGCCGCCCGGCGCGTCGGCCGCCCGGTCGGCATCCTCGCCGACCTGCAGGGGCCGAAAATCCGCGTCGGCAAGTTCGCCGACGGCAAGGTTCTGCTTGAAACCGGCGCCCGTTTCGTCCTCGACGCCGCGTGCGCCGTCGGCAGCATCGAGCGGGTCGGCCTCGACTACCGGGACCTGCCGAAGGACGTCAAGAACGGCGACGTGCTGCTGCTCGACGACGGCCGCATCGTGCTCGACGTCACCCAGGTCCGCGGCAGCGAGATCCATTCCGTCGTCCGCCACGGCGGCGAGCTGTCGAACAACAAGGGCATCAACCGCCAGGGCGGCGGTCTCTCGGCGCCGGCATTGACCGCCAAGGACATGGACGACATCAAGACGGCAGCCGACATCGGCGTCGACTACGTCGCCATCTCCTTCCCGAAGAGCGCCGCCGACATGTACATGGCGCGCCAGCTGATGCGCGCCGCCGGCGGCCGCGCGCTGACCATCGCCAAGATCGAACGGGTCGAGGCGGTCGCTGCGCTCGACGAGATCCTCGATGCCTCCGACGGCGTCATGGTCGCCCGCGGCGACCTCGCCGTCGAAGTCGGTGACGCCGCGGTGCCGGCACTGCAAAAAAAGATGATCCGCATGGCGCGCGAGCGCAACAAGCTGGCGATCACCGCGACGCAGATGATGGAGTCGATGATCCTGTCGCCGGTACCGACCCGCGCCGAGGTTTCCGACGTCGCCAACGCCGTGCTCGACGGCACCGATGCGGTAATGCTGTCGGCCGAGACGGCGAGCGGCAAATATCCGGTGCAGACGGTCGAGGCGATGGCCCGCGTCTGCCTCGAAGCCGAGAAGTCGCACGAAGTCACGCTCGACCGCGAATTCCTCGACCGCGTGTTCACCCGCATCGACCAGTCGATCGCCATGGCGGCGATCTGGACCGCGCACCACCTGAAGGTGAAGGCGATCGCCGCACTCACCGAGTCGGGCTCGACGGCGCTGTGGATGAGCCGCCTCAACTGCGGCGTGCCGGTCTATGCGCTGACCCCGTCGGCCGAGGCGCAGACCAAGATGTGCCTGTACCGCGAGGTCTATCCGCTGCTGATGAAGCAGACGCACACCAACCGCGACGAACTGCTCTACGACGCCGAGCAGCTGCTGATCGAAGCCGGCGTCGTCGACCACGGCGACCTGATCGTGCTCACCATCGGCGAACCGATCGGCACGCCGGGCGGCACCAACACGCTGAAGATCGTCCGCGTCGGCGAGCACGCGCTGCCGGCCGCCTGTTAGAATTCTCGCGCCCGGCATCGGCCGGGCTGTTTGTGCTCCGGTGCCTGCCTCGCAGGAGAATCGGGAATGCGGTGCGGCGGCGGTTTGCAAACTGCGGCCTATTCCGCAACGTGCCCAGCGCTGTAAGGGGGACGGAATCGGCCTGCTGCGGCAACCCGCAGCAGAAACAACGCCACTGAAGCGGATGCTTCGGGAAGGCGCCGGTTGCGGACGAACCCAAGTCAGAAGACCGGCCGCGAGCACTTTCCGCGACCACCTGGACCTTGGTCGCCTACGTCTGTTCTGAAGGGGAAACCATGAACAACGCCCAGCAAGCCAACCACCATTTCGCCGACGCCGCCCGCGATGCCGTCTACCAGGCGATCTTCTCCCGCCGCGACGTGCGCGGCCAGTTCCTGCCCGATCCGATTCCGGACGAAACGCTGGCGCGCATCCTCACCGCCGCGCATTTCGCGCCCTCGGTCGGCTACATGCAGCCGTGGAGCTTCGTGCTGATCCGCGACGCGGCGATCAAGCAGCGCATCCACGCGGCCTTCGCCCAGGCCAACGCCGAAGCGGCCGACATGTTCGAAGGCGCCAAGCAGGAGATCTACCGCGAGCTGAAGCTGGAAGGCATCCTGGAGTCGCCGGTCAACCTGCTGATCACCTGCGACCGCGACCGCGCCGGCCCGGTGGTGATCGGCCGCACGCACATCAAGGCGATGGACATCTACAGCTCGGTCTGCGCCGTGCAGAACCTGTGGCTGGCGGCGCGCAGCGAGGGCCTCGGCGTCGGCTGGGTGAGCATCTTCCACCAGCAGGCGCTGAAGGAAATCCTCGGCCTGCCGGAGCGGATCATCCCGATCGCCTACCTGTGCCTCGGCCAGGTCAGCCACTTCTACGAGAAGCCGGAGCTGGAAGCGGCCGGCTGGCGGCCGCGCCTGCCGCTCGAAGACCTGATCCATTTCGAGCAGTGGGGGCAAACCGAGGCCTCCGGCGACGCGGCGCTGAAAGCGGCCCTGCGGGAGGCACAGGAAACCGCCGCGACACACCGCCGATTCGATGTCTGAGCACCGGCGAATCGCGATAAAATAACGCCTTTCCCACGAACGGCGGCGCCCGGACGCGATGCGGCGCCGCCCCTGAATTCCGGAGTCATCATGCCGCTCGTATCCATGCGCCAGCTTCTCGACCATGCCGCCGAAAACGGCTACGGTCTGCCCGCCTTCAACGTGAACAACATGGAGCAGGTCTGGGCCATCTGCGAGGCTGCCGCCCAGATCGACGCGCCGGTGATCATGCAGGCCTCGGCCGGCGCCCGCAAGTACGCCGGCGAGCCCTTCCTGCGCCACCAGATCCTGGCCGCGCTCGAAGCCTACCCGCAGCTGCCGATCGTCATGCACCAGGACCACGGCCAGAGCCCGGCGGTGTGCATGGCGGCGATCCGCTCCGGCTTCACCTCGGTGATGATGGACGGCTCGCTGGAAGCCGACGGCAAGACCACCTCGTCGTACGAATACAACGTCGCCGTGTCGCGCGAGACGGTCAAGTTCGCGCACGCCATCGGCGTCTCGGTCGAAGCCGAACTGGGCGTGCTCGGTTCGCTGGAGACGATGAAGGGCGACAAGGAAGACGGCCACGGCGCCGAGGGCCACATGACGCGCGAGCAGCTGCTGACCGACCCCGACCAGGCCGCCGATTTCGTCAAGCAGACCAACTGCGACGCGCTGGCGATCGCCATCGGCACCAGCCACGGCGCCTACAAGTTCACCAAGAAGCCGACCGGCGACATCCTGGCCATCGACCGCATCAAGGAAATCCACGCGCGAATCCCGAACACCCACCTGGTGATGCACGGCTCGTCGTCGGTGCCGCAGGAGCTGCTGGCCGAGATCCGCCAGTTCGGCGGCGACATGAAGGAAACCTACGGCGTGCCGGTCGAGGAGATCGTCAACGGCATCAAGCATGGCGTGCGCAAGGTGAACATCGACACCGACATCCGCCTGGCAATGACCGGCGCCGTGCGCCGCTACCTGGCCGAGAACCCGTCGAAGTTCGACCCACGCGACTACCTGAAGCCGGCGCGCGAAGCGGCGAAGAAGATCTGCCTCGCCCGCTACGAGGCCTTCGGCTGCGCCGGCCAGGCGAGCAAGATCAAGCCGATCCCGCTGGACAAGATGGCGGAGCGCTACGCCACGGGCGAACTGAACCAGATCGTCAATTAATCAAGACCCTGCGAACGGCACCGGGTGATAGACTCGGTGCCGTTTTCTTTTTCCCGCCCGCCATCATGCTGCCGCTCCCCGAGCATTCGCTGCGCCGCCGCCTCAACGCCGAAATCCATTCGCGCCCGCCGGTCGCCATCCCGGGGCCGGAATGGATCAGCTACCTTGCCGTCACCCATACCGGCGGCAGCGCCGCCGACGAGCGGACGCATCTGGCGCAACTGTGCAGCACACTGGGCACCGAAGTCTGCCCGCTCGTCGACGGCGACCACTGGGTACTCGACGCCGGCGGAATCTGCGGATTACGCCTGAAGTGGGAGCGACATACCGAATTCTCCGGCTACACCTTCTTCCGCCGCCGCGTCGCCGGCGACGGCCCGGACACCACCGCGCTCGTTGCCTTCCCGGTCGACTGGGTCAAGGGCATTCCGGGCGAAGTGATCGCCGCCAGCCATATCGAGCTGTGCGCTGCCGCGCAGAACCCGCCGGAGGAAGTGCTCGACGGCATCGCCCGTTCCGGCGAGGCGATGGTCGCGACGCGCGTCGCCGAAGGCGCGGCGTGGGTCGTCTCCGATTTCGAGCTGCACGACGGTTTCTCGCGCTTCACGGTGATCGACGAGCACCTGCGCCACCGCCAGGCGGGCCGCACCGTGCAGCGCCTGCTGGAGATCGAGACCTACTGCATGATGGCCCTGCTCGCCTTCCCGGTGGCCAAGGAAACCAGCCGCTTCCTCGGCCAGTGCGAAAAGGACCTGTCCGGGCTGATGGACGCGATGAGCGTCGCCGACACGCCGGAGGACGAGCGCACCCTGCTCGCCCGCCTGACCCGCCTCGCCGCCGAGGTCGAGCAGTCGGTGACGCGCACCGCCTACCGCTTCGGCGCCGCGGCGGCTTACTACCGGCTGGTCCGGCAGCGTGTCGAGGATCTGCGCGAGCAGCGCCTGGCCGGCTTCCCGCCGATCCGCGAATTCATGGAGCGCCGCCTGGCGCCGGCGATGAGCACCTGCCAGTCGATCGCCGCGCGGCAGGCCGACCTGTCGACCCGCATCGCGCGCAAGAGCGCATTGCTGCGCACGCGCGTCGACATCGAGCTGGAGCGGCAGAACCAGGAGCTGCTGGCGCAGATGAACCGCCGCGCCCGGCTGCAGCTGCGCCTGCAGGAAACGGTCGAGGGCCTGTCGGTGGTGGCGATCACCTATTACGGGTCGCAGCTCGTGCAGTACCTGGCCAAGGGCGCGCAGAAGGCGGCCCTGCCGGCGTTGTCGCCGGAAATCGCCGCCGCCGTGTCGATTCCGCTGATCGCCGCCGCCGTCGCGCTGGGCATCCGGCGCATGCGCAAGGTGCTGGCGGCGGAAGAGAATGCCGCCCACTAGCCTATAATCACGTTTTTCCGACGCTTTTTTGTTCTTCCCCGCTTTCAGGACGCCCGCCGTGACCGCTCCCCTTTTCGAATCGACCATCAAGAGCCTGCCGCTGCTTTCGCGCGGCAAGGTGCGCGACATCTACGCCGTAAACGACGAGCAGCTGCTGATCGTCACCAGCGACCGGCTGTCGGCCTTCGACGTCATCCTGCCGAATCCGATCCCGGACAAGGGCAAGGTGCTGACGCAGATCGCCAACTTCTGGTTCGACAGGCTGGCGCACATCGTCCCCGGCCAGCTCACCGGCGTCGATCCGGAGTCGGTCGTCGCCGCCGACGAGCGCGAGCAGGTGCGGGGCCGCGCCGTCGTCGTCAAGCGCCTGCATCCGCTGCCGATCGAGGCGGTGGTGCGCGGCTACCTGATCGGCTCCGGCTGGAAGGACTACCAGGCGACCGGTGCCGTCTGCGGCATCGCGCTGCCGGCCGGGCTGAAGATGGCGCAGAAGCTGCCTCAGCCGATCTTCACGCCGGCGACCAAAGCCGACATCGGCGAGCACGACGAGAACATCAGCTTCGAACAGTCGCAGGCGCACTGCGCCAAGGTGCTGGCCGACGCCCTCTACGGCACCGGCAAGAACGGCGCCGAACTCGCCGCGCAGGCAAAAAGCGTGGCGCTGCAGATCTACGAGGAAGCCTCGCGCTACGCGGCAACCAAGGGCATCATCATTGCCGACACCAAGTTCGAATTCGGCATCGACAAGGCCGGCACGCTGCACCTGATCGACGAGGCGCTGACCCCCGATTCGTCGCGCTTCTGGCCGGCCGACCAGTACGTCGAAGGCAAGAACCCGCCGTCCTTCGACAAGCAGTTCGTGCGCGACTACCTGGAAACGTTGGACTGGAACAAGACCGCGCCCGGCCCGAGCCTGCCGGCCGAGATCGTCGAGAAGACCGCCGCCAAGTACCGCGAAGCCTACGAGCGACTGACCGGCAAGCCGCTGGACTGACCCGCCGGACCGGCCGCCGGCCAGAACTTTCCGCGGCCGCCTGCTGTCCATCCGGTGACCACACGTCGGAACCGGGAGGACAGCCATGGCACACCCCTTCGCTTCGCTCGACCGGCATTTCCCGCTGCCGCGCATCCGGCAGCTTCCGCTGACGCGCATTGCCGACTGGCTGGCAGCCGGCTGGCAGGATTTCAAGCAGACGCCGATCGCCAGCCTCGCCTACGGCCTGCTTTTCGCGATCGCCGGCGACCTGCTGCTGGTCTCGCTGTGGCGCAGCCCACAGCATTTCGCCGTCGCCGTCTCCGGCTTCTTCATCGTCGCCCCGCTGCTCTGTGCCGGGCTCTACGAACTCAGCCGACGCAGCGAGCGCGGCCTCGCCTCGCGCTTTGCCGACTCGCTCGCCGCCTTCGCACGCGGCCGTGACGGGCTGACGCTGTTCGGGCTGTTGCTGGTCGTGCTGTGGGTCGCCTGGGAACGCCTGTCGGCGGCGCTTTTCGCCAGCGTGGGCATGGCGGCGGGCGGGGCGACAGGCAATGTCGTCGACTTCGCCCTGCGGGTCGCCGCCGACGGCGGCAGCGGGTTCGTGTTCTCGTGGCTGCTGGCCGGCGCCATCGTCGTGCTGGCGGTGTTCATGCTCAGCGTCGTCTCGGTGCCGCTGCTGGTCGACCGCGGCGGCGATTTCGTCACGGCGGCAATGACCAGCCTGCGCGCCTTCGGCGCCAACGCCGGCCCGCTGCTGCTGTGGGCGGCGACGATCGTCGCGCTGACGCTGCTCGGCTTCGCCACGCTGCTGTTCGGGCTGATCGTGCTGATGCCATTGCTCGGCCACGCCTCATGGCATGCCTACCGCGACCTTGTAGAATAGCGGCCATCCTTTCATCCTCCCGCGGGCGGCCTCGCTGCCCGCTTCACGTTCCCCCGACTTCCCGACCGACATGACCGACAATCCGCTGCTCGACTTTTCCGGCCTGCCCCGCTTCGACGCCATCCGTCCCGAGCATGTACGCCCGGCCATCACCCAGCTGCTCGGCGAGAGCCGCGCGCTGGTCGAACGCCTCACCGGCGACGACGTCGCCGCCACCTGGACCGATTTCGCCGAGCCCTTCGCCGACGGCATCGAGCCCCTCTCGCGCGCCTGGGGCATCGTCGGCCACCTGCATTCGGTCAACGACATCCCGCCGTGGCGCGAGGCCTACAACGACCTGCTGCCGGAAGTAACCGCCTTCTATTCCGAACTCGGCCAGAACCTGGCGCTGTTCTCGAAATACAAGGCGCTCGCCGCCGGCCCGGAATACGCGACGCTGTCGCCGGCGCGCAAGCGCATCATCGATAACGAGATCCGCGACTTCCGCCTGTCCGGCGCCGAACTACCCGACGCACAGAAGCCGCGCTTCCAGGCGCTGCAGGAAGAAACGGCGGCGCTGCAGGCAAAATTCTCCGAAAACCTGCTCGACGCCACCAACGCCCACGCCGAAGTCGTTGCCGACGAGAAGGACCTGGCCGGCCTGCCCGCCGACGCGATCGAGGTCGCCCGTGCCTCCGCCGAAAAGGCCGGCGTCAAGGGCTGGCGCTTCACGCTGCACGCCCCGTCGTACGGACCGGTGATGCAGTACGCCGACAACCGCGGCCTGCGCGCCCGCATCTACCGCGCCTACGCGACGCGCGCCTCGGAATTCGGCAAACCCGAGCACGACAACGCACCGCTGATCCGCCAGCTGCTCAAGCTGCGCGCCGAGGAGGCGAAGATGCTCGGCTACCGCAACTTCGCCGAGATCTCGCTGGTGCCGAAGATGGCCGAGTCGCCGGAACAGGTGCTCGCTTTCCTGCGCGAACTGGCGCGCAAGGCGAAGCCCTTCGCCGAGAAGGATGTCGCCGAACTGCGCGCCTTCGCCGGCGACGAACTGGGCATCAAGGCGATGGAGCCGTGGGACATGGCCTGGGTGTCGGAGAAACTGTTGCAGAAGCGTTACGCCTTCTCCGACCAGGAGGTGAAGCAGTACTTCACCGAGCCGAAGGTGCTCGCCGGGCTGTTCCACGTCATCGAGACACTGTTCTCGGTGACGGTGAAGCCGGATACGGCGCCGGTGTGGCACGAGGACGTGCGCTTCTACCGCATCGAGAACCGCGCCGGCGAACTGGTCGGCCAGTTCTACCTCGACCTCTATGCGCGCGAGGAGAAACGCGGCGGCGCCTGGATGGACGAGGCGCTGACGCGGCGACGCACGGCCGGCGGCGTGCAGACGCCGGTGGCCTACCTCAACTGCAATTTCTCGCGACCGGTCGGCAGCAAGCCGGCGACGTTCACCCACGACGAAGTGACGACGCTGTTCCACGAGACCGGCCACGGCCTGCACCACATGCTGACGCGCATCGAGGAACCGGGCGTCTCCGGCATCCACGGCGTCGAGTGGGATGCCGTCGAGCTGCCCTCGCAGTTCATGGAGAACTACTGCTGGGAATGGGCGGTGTTGCAGGAGATGACGGCACACGTCGACACCGGGGCGGCGCTGCCGCGCGCGCTGTTCGACAAGATGCTGGCTGCCCGCAACTTCCTCTCCGGCATGCAGACCGTGCGCCAGATCGAGTTCTCGCTGTTCGACCTGCTGTTGCACAACGACTTCGACCCGGAAGGTGACCGCGACGTGCTGCAGTTGCTGGAGGAAGTGCGCAACGAGGTGGCGGTGGTCTTCCCGCCGGACTGGCACCGCTTTCCGAACAGCTTCTCGCACATCTTCGCCGGCGGCTACGCCGCGGGCTACTACAGCTACAAATGGGCGGAAGTGCTGTCGGCAGACTGCTACGCTGCCTTCGAGGAAGCCGGCAATCCGTTCGACCCGGAGACCGGCCGCCGCTTCCTCGACGAGATCCTCGCCGTCGGCGGCATGCGCTCGGCGCTCAACTCGTTCAAGGCCTTCCGCGGCCGCGAACCCAGCGTCGATGCCCTGCTCCGGCACAGTGGTATGATCGGCGCATGACCGACCCCCGAGGGAGCTGACATGAACAGCAGGCTGACCATCGCGCTCATCGCCGCCCTGCTCGCATCATTCGCCGCACAGGCCCAGACAACCTATCGCTGGGTCGACCCGGCCACCGGCCGCACCATCTTCTCCGACCAGCCGCCGCCGGCGGGGGTGAAGCCGGCCGGCAAACGAGAGGCTGCAGAGACGAGCGACGAAGGCCCGATCTCCTATGCCGCCCGCGTCGCCGCCGAGAAATTCCCCGTCGTTCTCTACACCTCGGCCGACTGCATCGAAGCCTGCAACAAGGGACGCAACCTCCTCAACGAACGAGGGACTCCCTTCCAGGAAAAAATGGTGCAGGGCGGAACCCCGGAACTTGAGGAGCTGAAGAAGGTAACCGGCGGCGAAGCCTTTGTGCCCGTGATCCTCGTAGGCCGTCAGCATGTGAAGGGATTCGAAGCCGCCGGCTGGAACAACCTGCTCGACCTCGCCGGCTATCCGAAGACCGCGCCGTTCGGCAGCAAGCCGAGCAGCCCGCTGACTCCTCCCGCGCAGTGAAGCTCGCCACCTGGAACGTCAACTCGCTGAAGGTGCGCCTGCCGCAGGTGCTCGACTGGCTGGCGACCGAGCGGCCGGACGTGCTTTGCCTGCAGGAACTGAAGCTGGAGGACAAGGCTTTCCCGCTCGCCGAGATCGAGGCTGCCGGCTATCACGCGGCCTGCAGCGGCCAGAAGACCTACAACGGCGTCGCCATCATCGCGCGCGAACCGCTGCGCGACGTAAGCTGCGGCATCCCGGGATTCGCCGACGAGCAGAAGCGGGTGATCGCTGCCAGCATCGGCGACCTGCGCGTGGTCTGCGCTTATTTCCCGAACGGCCAGGCCGTCGGCTCCGACAAGTTCGCCTACAAGCTCGACTGGCTGCGCGCGCTGACCGCCTGGCTCGGCGACGAACTGGCGCGCCACCCGCAGCTGGCGCTGCTCGGCGACTACAACATCGCCCCCGAGGACCGCGACGCGCACCCGGACTGGAAGGAGGAAATCCATGTCTCGCCAGCCGAACGCGAGGCCTTCCGGGCGCTGACGGCGCTCGGCCTCACCGACGCCTTCCGCCTGTTCGAGCAGCCGGAGAAAATCTTCTCGTGGTGGGACTACCGGATGATGGCCTTCCGCCGCAACTTCGGCCTGCGCATCGACCACATCCTGCTTTCGCCGCCGCTCGCCGCCCTCTGTCGCGCCTGCAACGTGGACAAGGCGCCGCGCAAGCTGGAGCGCCCCTCCGATCACGCGCCGGTGATCGCCGAGATCGAGCGCTGAGCGGCGCATGGGCACGGTGACGCACGAACGGCTGCTGGCGCTTTACCCGGCGCTGCACGACCTGCCCGCCGCCGAGCTCGACCGACTGCTGCAGCCGACAGCGCTACTGCGCATTCCCGCGGGCGCGCGCCTCTTTGCCGAAGCACAGCCTTGCCAGGGGTTTCCGCTGGTCGTCGAAGGCTCGATCAAGGTGGTCAAGACGGCGCCGTCCGGGCGCGAGATGCTGCTCTACCGCGTCGAGCCGGGTGACTCGTGCATCATCAGTTCGAGCTGCCTGCTCGGCCACACGCCGTACACGGCGCGCGGCGAGAGCGAAACGGCGGTGACGCTGGCGATCCTTCCGGACACGCTGTTCGCGAAGCTGCTCGCCGAAAACCGGGCTTTCCGCGACTTCGTTTTCCACCTGCTCGCCGAACGGATCGCCGACCTGATGCAACTGGTCGAGGAGGTCGCCTTCCATCGCCTCGACCAGCGCCTGGCCCGCCTGCTGCTGGCACGCGGCAGCGACATCCACGCCACCCACCAGGCGCTCGCCGACGAACTCGGCAGCGTGCGCGAGATCGTCAGCCGGCTGCTCAAGGGATTCGCCGCTGAGGGGCTGGTCGAACTCGGGCGGGAGCGGATCACGCTGGTCGACCGCGACGGGCTGCGCCGCGCCGCCGAAGGCGGCATCGCCTAACCGCAGCGCGGCCGCTTCGCCGAATTTTTCCGGCTGTGTGACCCAGGTTACAGACAACGCATTAGCCGCCGCTTATTCTTTGGACTATCCCAAGCTCAAGGAGAAAAGCATGAAAGCAAACGTCGGCGGCTTCGACAAGATCGCCCGCATCCTCGCCGGGATCGTCCTCATCGGCCTCGCCGCGACCGGCACGGTCGGCGTCTGGGGCTGGCTCGGCATCGTCCCGCTGGCCACCGGTCTGATGGGCTGGTGCCCGGCCTACACCCTGCTCGGGCTGAATACCTGTCCGCTGAAGGAATAGAAAGGCGTCGGGAAGCGGCCCCCTCCTCTCCGCTTCCCTTTTCGACATGCGGCACCCGGCACAGGTGCCGCTATTTTTTTGCCAGGAAGTTGGCGATGCGGACGTAGTCGGCGACCGACAGATCTTCGGCGCGACGGGTCGGGTCAATGCCCAGCGTCGTGAACGCCGCGTCGTCGAGCAGTCCCTTGAGGTTGTTGCGCAGCATCTTTCGCCGCTGCGCGAAGGCGGCGGCAACCACCTTGCCGAGCAACGCCTCGTCGCTCGCCGTCAGCTCGGCCGGATCGTGCGGAATCATCCGTACCACCGCCGAGTCGACCTTCGGCGGCGGGTCGAAGGCGGTCGGCGGCACGTCGATCAGCCACTCCAGCCAGAAGCGGTACTGCAGCATCACCGACAGGCGGCCGCGTTCGCTGTCGCCGGGCTCGGCGACCATGCGCTCGACCACTTCCTTCTGCAGCATGAAGTGCATGTCGTGCACGCAGCCGGCGTAGCCGGCGAGGTGGAACAGCAGCGGCGTCGAGATGTTGTAAGGCAGGTTGCCGACGATGCGCAAGCCCCGGCCCGGCACAGCGAGCGCACCGAAATCGAAGGCCAGCGCATCGCCCTCGTGGATCGTCAGCCGCTCCGGCGGATAGCGCTTCTTCAGGCGGGCGACGATGTCGCGGTCGATTTCGACCACGTGCAGAAGGTCGACGCGTTCGAGCAGCGGCTCGGTGAGCGCGCCGAGGCCGGGCCCGATCTCGACGACGCAGTCGTCTCGCCGCGGCGCGACGGCGCCGACGATGTCGGCGACGATCTGCGCATCGACGAGGAAGTTCTGCCCGAAGCGCTTGCGCGGGATGTGCTTCATGCTGTTCCCTGCCGCGCGCAGGCGGCCATGCGGACCGCCTCGCGCACCGCCTCGAACAGGCTGCCGGAATCGGCCGTGCCACGGCCGGCGAGCGACAGCGCGGTGCCGTGGTCGACCGAGGTGCGGATGATCGGCAAGCCCAGCGTGACGTTGATGCCGTGGCCGAAGGTGGCGTATTTGAGCGCCGTCAGTCCCTGGTCGTGGTACATCGCCAGCACGCAGTCGCCCTGCGCCAGCTGCGGCGGCGTGAACATCGTGTCCGCCGGCAGCGGGCCGAGCAGACGCATGCCCTCGCCGCGCAGGCGGTCGAGCAGCGGCGTGATGACCTCGATTTCCTCGCGACCGAGGTAGCCGTCCTCGCCGGCGTGCGGATTGAGGCCGGCGACCAGGATGCGGGGTTCGGCGATGCCGTACTTGACGCGCATGTCGGCGTGCAGGATGCGCAGCGTCTCTTCCAGCAGCTGCGGCGTGATCGCATCGGCTACTGCGCGCAGCGGCAGGTGCGTGGTGGCCAGCGCGACGCGCAACGGCCCCTGCGGCGTGCCGCCGGCGAGCATCATGACGACGCGCGGCGTGCCGGTATGCTCGGCCAGGTATTCGGTGTGGCCGGAAAAGAACGTCCCCGGCGCGCCGCCCTGGTTGATGACGCCCTTGTGCACCGGTGCCGTGACCATCGCCGCGAATTCGCCGGAACGGCAGCCGGCGAGGGCGCGGTCGAGCATGGCGAGGACCGCCGGGGCGTTGGCCGGATCGAGACGGCCGGGAACGGAGGGCACGGCAAGCGGGCAATGCAGGATTTCAAGCACCGCGGCTGCGTCGGCCGTGGCCGGCGCAGCGTCCGCGGCATAATCGCGGAAACGCCCCCGCCAGCCGACGGCCGTGGCGCGCGCCGCCAGCAGGTCGCGGTCGGCGAGGACGACGAGGCGCGCCGGGAAGCGCTCGTCAGCCAGGCGCAGGCAGAGCTCGGGACCGATGCCGGCCGGCTCGCCGGAAGTGACGGCGATCACCGGACGGGAATCCACGTCAGCGTTCCTCCAGCCGGTACTCGACGTAGGCGCGGTCGCGAATCTGGCGCAGCCAGTCCTGATAGGCTTCGTCGAGCTTGCGCTCGCGCAGCACCTGGCGGGCCGACATGCGCTGGCGGTCGCTGGAGACATCCTGGACGCGCCGCTCAAGCACCTGGATCAGATGGAAGCCGAACGGCGACTGCGTCGGCTGGCTGATTTCCTGGGGTTCCAGGCGGTCCATCACGCGCTCGAATTCGGGTACGGTGTCGCCTGGGTAGAGCCAGCCGAGGTCGCCACCCTTGGCCGCAGATCCGTCCTGCGAGTAGAGACGGGCCAACTCGGCAAAATCGCCGCCGTGCACGAGGCGGTCGCGCAAACCGGTCAGCTTGTGCAGCGCCTCCGACTCGGAGACCAGTTCGTTCACGCGGATCAGGATATGGCGGGCGCGCGTCTGCTGGACCGGCGGCAGCGAGATTCCTCCCTTGCGGGCGACCAGCTTGACGATGTGGAAACCGTTCGGGCTGCGCAGGATCGGCGACACCTCGCCTGCCTTCATTTTCGCCACGGCCTCGACGAAGAGTCCCGGCAGGCGATCTACCGGACGCGGGCTCATGTTGCCCCCTTGCAACGCGTCCGGCGCATCGGAATAGGACGCAGCCAGCTGCGAGAAATCCTCACCCTTGGCCAGCCGCTGCAGGATCTCGTCAGCCTTCGCCTTGAGCTTCTGCAACTGCTCGGGAGAGGCCGACTCCGGTGCGCGCAGCAGGATGTGGGCGACCTGCACCTCGTCGCCGCCAGGGCCCTTGGCCGTCTCCGCAGCGATGAAGTTGTCGACCTCGGCGTCGCTGATCACCAGGCGGTTATCCACCTCGCGCTCGCGCAGGCGGGCCACCGTCATCTCGTCGCGGATTTCCTCGCGGAACTTGGCGAAGCGGATGCCATCCTTCTCCAGTGCCTGGCGGAACTGCGAAACGTTCATCTTGTTGCCGGCGGCAATGCGGTTCAAGGCCTGGTCGAGCTGGGCATCGTCGATGCGCAGGCCGGTATCGCGCGCAGTCTGCAGCTGGATGCGATCGACGATCAGACGCTCGAGCATCTGCCGCTCCATCACTTCGCGCGGCGGCAACGGCGTTCCCTGCCGCTTCAGCTGCGCCAGCGCGGAATCGAGCCGGCCGCGCAATTCGCCGAGCGTGATCACCTCGTCGTTGACCACCGCGACGATGCGGTCC
Organism: Rhodocyclales bacterium; assembly: GCA_016183655.1. Lineage (GTDB taxonomy): Bacteria > Pseudomonadota > Gammaproteobacteria > Burkholderiales > Rhodocyclaceae > Proximibacter. Next base: position 151,724 of record JACPEH010000024.1, on the reverse strand, counting down.
ACCTCAGCGGGAACCACGGTCGCCCGGTCCGACTGCGCGTGCGCGGCAGAAATGAAAGCGGCGCTCGCGGCGAGCGCCAGAAGGATGCGGGACAGCAATGTCATGAACAAAACCCCTACTCGCCGAACACCGGATCGGCGACCGGCTGGTTGGCAAGGCCGTAGCCCTGGATGTTGCGCCTCAACAGATCAATCGGGTTGGAGCCGATGCGGGCGAAGTCGTTCAGCTCGAGCTGAACGAAGAACGAGGTGTTGGTCCGTTCGGACAGCGTCGCCACCTGGTGGCTGACGAAACGAACCGCCCAGCAGCCGGCGTTGTATTCCAGGCCGGCCACCGTCTCGACCGGCTTGTGGTCGAGGATCGAGTAATTGTAGCGACCGACCGCCGACCAGCCACCCCAGATCGGCCACTGACCGGCGACGTCCACGTTCTTCAGCGCGCCGCTGGAAATCTGGTTGCTGGCGAAGCGATAGCTGACGTTGAGCGTCTTGCCCAGCTCCGGCTGGTAGCGCGCGCCGATCGACGAGCGCTCCATGCGCTGGTCCGCCGGGTTGTACTGCAGCGCGGCGTCGAGCCAGGTCTTCGGCAGCACGCGGCCGCTGAAGGCGGCGAGGAAGTCGGAGCGGTTCCATTTGTCGCGCGTCGTTCCCGGGATCGTCTGCCCCTGTAGGTCGACCCGCTGGCGCTGGAAGTAGTAGCGCTGGCCGAACATCGCCCGCATCGCCTCGGCGCCGCTGGTCGGATCGATCAGGCGGGAGACGACGGCGGCGGTCAGTTGGTTGGCGTCGCTGACGCGGTCGTAGCCCGCGAACTGGTTCTCGCCGAAAATCTGCGCGAAGTCGAAGGTAGCAACTCCGGAATCGAAGTTCGGGATCAGGCTCTGGTTCTTGTACGGCACGTTCAGGTAGTACAGCCGCGGCTCCAGCGTCTGCGTCGCCGGCGCACCGAACCAACTGGTCTCCCGCTCGAAGGTCATGCCGGCATCGACGCTGTAGATCGGCAGCGAGCGGGAAATCGACTCGGAACCGACCGAATTCGGCGCCCGGCGGTCCAGCGAATAGCTGGTCATGTGCATGCCGACCTTCGGCGTCACGTACCAGCCCGGCTGCACGATCGGCAGCGCCAGCTGCGGGTAGGCGACCAGACGCCGGCCTTCGTCCTTGCGCTGGCTCGGGTCCGAGTGGTTGGCGTCGGGATGCGTGAACACCGTGTATTGGCCGGTGAACGCCAGATCGGAATAATAGAAGTCGGGGCGGCGCGCGGTCAGGTTGACCTGCGGCGCGTAGGAGTAGGACTTGCCAATGCGCTGCGCCGGATCGGTATCGGGGTTCAGCGCCTGGTACGACTGGCCGATGACGTTGGCGCTCCACAACTCGCCGCCGTAACTGAGCACCCCCTGGCGCAACAGCTGTCGCTGCGAGGACAACACCGAGCGAGACGAAAGATCGGTGAAGTACTTGTCGTCGGAGACGCCCGAAATATTCAAGGTCCCAGTAACACCACGACCAAAATTCTGCAGATGGCGCAGCGAGTAGCCGTAGCGGTTGTCGCCGTCGGCCTGGCGGTCGTTGGGCAGGTACTCGGCGCGGACGTTGCTGGAAAAATTGTAGTCGAGGTAACGGAATTCTCCAGCCATCTGCAGGCCGCGCTTGGAATAGATGCGCGGCGAGATCGTCGCGTCCATGTGCGGCGCGATGTTCCAGTAATACGGCGTCGACAGCGACAGGCCGCTGACCGTACTTGAGCCGAAAGTCGGCGAGAGGAACCCCGACTTGCGGTTATTGTTCAGCGAGAACGACATCCATGGCGTCCAGAAGATCGGCGTATTCTGGAAGTACACCGTGCTGTTCCTGCCCTCGCCGACCTCGCGGTCGTAGTCGAGCGCCAGCTCGTCGGAGCGGACGTACCAGCCCGGATCGTCCGGCTGGCAGGTGGTGTAGTTGCCGTTGAAGATGCGCATCTTGTTCTCGCCCTCGAAGTCGATGCGCTCGGCATTGCCCGTCGCTGTCGTCTTCGGGATCTCGTCCGGCTCCTCCGCCGAGACGCCAAGCACGTTCATCAGCGACCCGGGCTCAGGGCGGCTCATTTTGAATGCTGTGGCAGCTTGCTGCCAAGCTGCCTCCCCGGAGGCATTCACGGGCGTCGATCCCTTTACCCCCTTCTCCTGCCGCTCGCGCTCCTTCGCCGCCCATTTCGCCTCGCGCTTGAACGAATAGGTCGGCTCGTCGAAGACGCCCGTCTGCGAACCAAGCTTCATGCGCATGCGCGGCCCGGTGACGAGGTCCTCGGCCTGTGCCATGCGCACGTTGCCGGCTGCTTCCAGCTCGTCCTCGACCGGCCAGTAGGTCAGGCGATCGGCGTTGACCACCGTACCGGCCTGCCGCGCCTCGGCATTGCCGGTCGCCACCGTCTCGCGATCGGCAATGCCGGCCAGCTCATCGGCGGTAAGGAACATCGGCCGGGGCAAGCCGCCCGACTGCAGCGGCGCCAGCGTCTTCGCCGCGCGCAGCGCCGGCACGCCGACGGCGCCATCGGGCAGCTCGATCGACTCTCGCGGAAAATTCAGCACCGGCGGCCGGCCGGCGCGCCACGCATCCTGTTCGTTTTGCGCGAGGCCGGCAAGCGTCGCCGGGGCGCCCGCCGCCACCGCCCCGGGAACGGGGGCACCGGCCATGGCCGGCAGGCCGAGCAGACCGGGATGCACGCGCAGCGGAGCGAGCGTCGTCACCTTGCTCACGCCGGGCGGCAGCGTCGGCGCGCTGGCGGGACGCCCGGCCACCTTGCTGGGCGCGGCGCCACCGGCGGCCACCGGCGCCGGTGCGGCTGCCACTGCGGACGGGTCGAGCAGGCCGGGATGCACCTGCAGCGGCGCCAGCGTTGTCACCTTACCGGCGGGAGGCTCAGCGCGCGTTGGCGACACCGGCTGCGTCGACCCCGGCGCACCGCGTGTCGCCGGCACGGTTTCCTGTTCGCGCGGCCGCGGCGCCGGCGCGGCGACGACCGGCGAGCTCGACTGCATCGGCGCCGACGGCGCGGGAGCCACGGCGGCCGGCGCTTCGGCGGGAGCCACCGCACGCGCGGGGATCTTGTCGGGAGAGGCGGCGCGGGCAGGCGCCGCCTTGGGTTTGCTGGCGGCAGCCGCCTCGGCCTCGGCATCCGTCGGCAGCGACTTGCTTTCCACCGCCTGCGTATCGACCGGCTTCACCTCGGCCCGCGCTTTTTCCGCAGCAGGCTCGGTCGCTTTCTCAGGCGCCGCCGGCGGCTTCTTCTCTGCCGGAGGCAGCCCCAGCAGCACCGGGTCGACGCGCAGCGGCGTCATGCCCTGGGCAACCGCATCGTCGGCAGCCAGCCCGGCAAGGCCGGCCACGCCGCAGCAAACGAACAACGCCAGCGGATTTTTGCGCGCGCAGGACATAGGGGAAGCGAAGGCTTTCGTTATCGGCCGCAACCGGGAGGCAGGCGGGCCGGGTGTTAAAATCGCGTCATTTTAGCATCAAGGAGCCCGGGATGCCCCGAACTCAGGCGCTGCAAGACTGGATCAAGCAGCATCTCCCCGATCAGCCGTTCACGCTGGCACCGGCCTCGGCCGACGCCAGTTTCCGCCGCTATTTCCGCGTCACGCTGGCCGACGGCACGACGCGCATCGTCATGGACGCGCCGCCCGAGCACGAGGACTGCCGCCCCTACCTGCAAGTGGCCCGCCTGTTCGGCGAAGCCGGCGTGCACGTACCGACGGTCTACGCCAACGATCTGGAACAGGGTTTCCTGCTCCTCTCCGACCTCGGCAACACCACCTACCTGGCGGCGCTCACCGCGCACCCGGAGGGCGCCTCCGCGCTCTACCGCGAAGCCAACGCCGCCGTGGTCAGGATGCAGCTCGCCAGCCGCCCCGGCGTGCTGCCCGAATACGACCGTGCGCTGCTGACGCGCGAGCTGCAGCTGTTTCCGGACTGGTACGTGGCGAAACACCTCGGCGCCACGCTGAGCGAAGCGCAGCAGGCGGTCCTTGCCACCACCTTCGACAAGGTGCTGGTGAGCAACCTCGCCCAGCCGCAGGTCTTCGTGCACCGCGACTACCACTCGCGCAACCTGATGGTCAGCGAGCCGAACCCCGGCGTCCTCGACTTCCAGGACGCCGTCTACGGCCCGATCAGCTACGACCTGGTCTCGCTCTACCGCGACGCCTACATCACCTGGGAAGAGGATCAGGAACTCGACTGGGTGATCCGCTACTGGGAAGCCGCACGCAAGGAAAAGCTGCCGGTGCACGCCGACTTCTACGACTTCTGGCGCGACTACGAGTGGATGGGCGTGCAGCGCCAGCTCAAGGTGCTCGGCATCTTCGCCCGCCTCAACTACCGCGACGGCAAGGCGCAGTACCTCGCCGACATGCCGCGCGTGATGGCCTACCTGCGCCGCGCCTGCGAGCGCTACATCGACCTGAAGCCGCTGCTCTTGCTGCTCGACGAACTGGAAAACCGGCAGGTGCAGTCCGGCTACACCTTCTGACGATGCAGGCGCCGCAATGAAAGCGATGATCCTCGCCGCCGGCCGCGGCGACCGCATGCGGCCGCTGACCGACCGCACGCCGAAGCCGCTCCTGGTCGCCGGCGGCAAGCCGCTGATCGTCTGGCACATCGAGCGGCTGGCCGCCGCCGGCTTCACGGAACTCGTAATCAACCACGCCCACCTCGGCGAGCAGCTGGAGCTCGTCCTCGGCGACGGTCGCCGCTGGGGCGTCCACATCGCCTGGTCGGCGGAGCCGCCGGGCGCGCTGGAAACCGCCGGCGGCATCGCGCAGGCGCTGCCGCTGCTCGGCGACGCGCCCTTCCTCGTGGTCAACGGCGACATCTGGTGCGACTGGGATTTCCGCCGCGCGCTCGCCCTCGGACTCGCGCCGGCACACCTGGCCCATCTGGTGATGATGGCCAACCCGGCGCACCACGCCGGCGGCGACTTCGGCCTCGACGAGACGCGCACGCCGGCGCAACTGACGCTCGCCGGCGGCGGTCCAACGCTCACCTACTGCGGCATCGGCGTTTTCCACCCGGCCTTCTTCGCCGGCGTTCCGCGCGGCAGCGTGATGAAGCTGCGCCCGCTGCTCGATGCGGCCATCCCGCGTGGTATCGTCAGCGGCGAACGCCACACGGGCCGCTGGGTCGACGTCGGGACCCCCGAACGCCTCGCCGCCCTCGACCGGGAGCTGTCATGAGCCACGCCCACCACACGCCTTTCGCCGCCCGCCGCCAGCGTCTCGCCGCGCAGCTCGGCGACGGCGTCGCCGTCGTCCCGACCGCGCCCGAGCGCGTACGCAACCGCGACACGCACCACCCCTACCGCTTCGACAGCTACTTCTGGTACCTCACCGGTTTCCCGGAACCGGAGGCGGTGCTCGTCGTCTGCGGCGGCGAGCGGCCGCAGAGCATCCTCTTCTGCCGCGAGAAGAACGAGGAACGCGAGATCTGGGACGGCTACCGCCATGGCCCGGCCACCGCCTGCGAGACCTTCGGCTTCGATGCCGCCTATCCGATCGGCGAACTCGACCAGCGCCTGCCCGAGCTGATCGCCGACCGCGGCGCGCTGTGGCACTCGCTCGGCCACGACGCCGACTGGGACGCGCGCATCGCCGCCGCACTCAACGCCGTGCGCGCGCAGGCCCGCGCCGGCAGGCGGGCGCCGCGCGAGATCCGCGACCTGCGTGCGGCACTCGACGAGATGCGCCTCCGCAAGGACGACAGCGAGCTCGACACGATGCGCCGCGCCGCCGCCATCAGCTCAGCCGGCCACGCCCGCGCGATGCGCCACTGCCGGCCGCAGCTGGCCGAGTACGAACTGGAAGCCGAGCTGACGCACGAATTCCGCCGCCGCGGCGCCGACGGCCACGCCTACACGCCGATCGTCGCCGGCGGCGCCAACGCCTGCGTGCTGCACTACGTCGACAACGACCGCCTGCTGCCCGACGGCGGCCTGGTGCTGATCGACGCCGGCTGCGAAGTCGACGGCTACGCCGCCGACATCACGCGGACCTTCCCGATCAACGGCCGCTTCTCGCCGGCACAACGGGACGCCTACGAAATCGTGCTCGCCGCACAGGCGGCGGCGGTCGCCGCGATCCGCCCCGGCGCCTCGTTCATGGCCTACCACGATGCCGCCGTGCGCGTGCTGGCAGAAGGCATGATCGACCTCGGCCTCGTCGCCGGCACGGTGGACGGCGTCATCGAGAGCGAGGCCTACAAGCGCTTCTACATGCACCGCACCGGCCACTGGCTCGGCCTCGACGTGCACGACGCCGGCGACTACAAGGAAAACCGCGCCGGCGGCGAATGGATCAAGCTCGCCCCCGGCATGACGCTGACCGTCGAGCCGGGCCTCTACATCCGTCCGGCGGCGGACATCCCCGCGGCGCTGCACGGCATCGGCATCCGCATCGAGGACGACGTGATCGTCACCGCCGACGGCTGCGAGGTCTATACCGACGCGCCGAAGACGGTCGCCGAAATCGAAGAGGTGATGCGCGAGGAACCGCTGCGCCATGACTAACGCGGCGGTCGACACCGACGTCCTGATCGTCGGCGCCGGCCCGGTCGGCATGACGCTGGCGCTGGCGCTCGCCGCCGGCGATGGGCTGCGGGTAACGCTGCTCGACCGCCGGCCGCGCGGCGCCTACGCCAACGACCCGCGTGCGCTGGCGCTGGCGCACGGCACGCGGCAACTGCTGGCAGCGCTCGGCGCCTGGAACGCCGCGGCCGGCACGGCGATCCACGACATCCACGTCTCGCAGCGCGGCGGCTTCGGCCGCACGCAGATCACGCGCGAGGAAATGGCAGTCGAGGCGCTCGGCTACGTGATGCGCTACCGCGATCTGGCCGCCGCACTCGACGCGCGCCTGCCCGGCGACGCGCTGCTCGACCGCGCCGAGCTGCGCGCGCTGCAGGTCGGCGGAGCGGCAGCCACCGCCACGATCCGCCGCGACGGGGCGGAAGTCACGCTCCGTGCCCGCCTCGTCGTGCACGCCGAAGGCACGCCGGCCGCCGACGCCGACGTCACGGTCAGCGACTACCGCCAGCACGCGGTGCTCGCCGAAGTCCGGCCGCAGCCGGCGCACGGCCACCGTGCGTGGGAACGCTTCACTCCGGACGGCCCGCTGGCGCTGCTGCCGCTCGGCGACGACTACTCGGTGGTATTCACGGTGCCGCCGGAAAAGGCCGATGCCTTGCTCGCGATGGACGACACCGCCTTCCTCGCCGCGCTGCAGCGGCAATTCGGCCCGCGCGTCGCCTTCACCGCGACCTCGCCGCGCGCCCGCTATCCACTGGCGCTGCGCCTGCGCCGGCAGCTGACGGCGCCGCGCCAGGTGTGGATCGGCAACACCGCGCAGACGCTGCACCCGGTGTCCGGCCAGGGCTTCAACCTCGGCATCCGCGATGCCTGGGAGCTGGCGCAGGCGCTGCTCGCCGGCCCCGCCGATGCCGGCGATGCCGCACTGCTCGCCCGCTACGCGCGCGGCCGCCAGTTCGACCGCCGCGGCAGCGTCGCCTTCACCGACGGCATCGTGCGCGCCTTCTCCAACGACATCGCGCCGCTGCGCATGGCGCGCGGCCTTGGCCTGCTCGCCCTCGACCTCTGCCCGCCGGCGCGGCGCTTCGTCGCCGGGCGGATGATCTGGGGCGCACGCGCCTGGCCCTGACCCGCGCTCGGCGCGGGTGAAGCAATCCTGGCGAACGTCCAGACGCTCAGACGCACCCCAAGGGCACTTCTTCGCAATGCGTATTCCGCATCGCTCAGGCGCCGACGTCGATCGCCGCTGGCGGCAGGCCGTCGCCATGCCGTCGCCAGACCTGTTCCAGTCCCCGCTCGAAATCGCGCAGCCAGCGCTGCGGCCGGAAGAACGGCGCGCTCGCGCGGGCGGCAGCGAGCGCCCGGCGCGCCTCGCCGAGCCGCGCCGGCACCTGCAGCAACGACAGCGCACGCGCCTCGTAGGCGGCCAGATCGTCGGTGACCAGCGCCGCCTGTCCGGCCGCGCGCAGCAGGGAAGCCGCCATGCGCTGCGCCAGCAGCCCGCCGGCGCAGCTCAGCACTGGCACCCCGGCCGTCAGCACGTCGGCGGTCGTCGTGCCGCCGTTGTACTGCGGCGTATCGAGGAACAGGTCGGCCTGCTGCAGCCGGCACAAGTGCTCCGCCAGCGGCAGCCGCGGCGCGAAGCGCAGGCGGCCGGGATCGATGCCGTGCGCGGTCGCCGTGCCGCGCAGGTTCGCCGTCGCCCCAGCACCGGCGTCGGCGAGCCAGAGGACGGCGGCGGGGATCTGCTGCAGCAGGCGCATCCACACCGCGAACACCGCCGGATCGATCTTGTACGGGTTGTGCAGCGCGGCGAGGACGAGGCCATCCGCCGGCAGGCCGAGCTCCCCGCGCGCCGGCGGCGCCGGCAGCGGCTGCGCCGCGTAGCCACAGGGATAGGGCGCGCCCGGCAGGCGCAGCAGCGCCTCGCTGAAGCCGGCGTCGCTACCCGGCGGCAGGCTGCAACGGTCGCCGACGAAGTAGTCGATCCACGGCGCGCCCATCGTCGCCATGTAGGCGAGGAGAGCGAGCTGCAGCGGCGCCGGGCAGTGCGCCAGGACGCCAGGACGGGAACGGTCGGCGTAGCCGCAGAGGTCGATCGCGATGTCGGGTGCGTCGGCGGCGATACGGGCAGCGGCGGCGGCGTCATCCAGCTCGCCGAGGTCGACGAAACGGTCGCAGCCGACGGCGATCCGCTGGCGGACCTCGCTGCCGTCGTCGCCGCCGAGCGCGTAGCCGAAGACCTCGAAGCGGCTGCGGTCGTGCCCGCCGTAGAGGTCGGCGGTGAGCAGCCCGGTCGGATGCACGCGGAAATCCTGCGACAGGTACGCCAGCCGGATGCGGCGAGTGCCGCCGGCGGTCGCCGCCGGGCGGCGCGGCGCGGCGGCGGGCGTGGCGACGCCGGCGCTCGCCGCCGCCGCGATGTTGCGCGCCAGCCGCAGCTGGTCGGCAGCGCCGAGCCCCATCGCCATCGCGCGGAAGCCCAGCGCCTTCTCGGCGAGCGGCGGCGCCGTCTCATCCCGGATCAACGCCGTGAAACGGTCGATGAAATGCGTTCGCTCGCGCCAGTCGCAGCGCTCGATCGCGTCGTAGTGGCGGAGCAGGAACAGCACGCGGGCGTCGAGCGCATCGCCGGCGGCGTCGCCGAAGATTCCGCGCCGGTAAGCACGGATGGCCTCCGGGTCGATCGTCCGCGCCTGGTCGAGCAAGCGCTGCGCGTCGGCGAAGCGTTCGCACTGCGCCAGCGCGAAGCCGGCGTGCAGCAGCGCCTTGGCATTGCCCGGCGCCAGCCGCACGGCCCGCCCGAACGCCGCCGCCGCCTCGGCATGGCACCCGCCGCGGAGCAGCGCATCGCCGAGGTTGAACTGCGCGGCGAACGCATACGGACGCAGCCCGGCAAGCCGGCGGTTGTCGGCGATGGCGTCGTCGATCCGCCCCTGCGCCAGCAGCAACGCCGCGCGGTTGGTCAGCGCTTCGCTGTGCTCCGGCTGCAGTGCGAGCACCCGGCCGTAGCTGGCCAACGCGTCGTCGGCGAGCCCGCCAGCCTCCTCGGCTACCGCCAGGCTGAACCAGGCCTTCGGCGCAGCGGGCGCGAGCTGCACCGCTTCCCGGCAGGCGGCTAGCGCGCGTTCGGGATCGCCGAGTTCGAGGGAAAGCGCCGCCAGCGCGTAGCGGCATTCGAGGTGATGGCGGTCGACTTCGGCCGCCCGCTGGAAGGCGTCGCGCGCGGCCGCGGCGTCGTGCAGGCGGTGGCGGGCGGCGCCGAGCAGAAACCAGGCCTCGCCGTCGTCCGCACGGTCGCGCAGGAACGCCGCGAGGGCATCCGCCGCGCCGGCGGCATCCCCTGCCTGCAGACGGGCGCGAGCGCCCGCCAGCGCTGCAGCCTGGGCCACGCGCCGCGTCAGCGGGTGAGCAGCGCCGAGCCGCTGGCCGTCGCCGTCGGGCTGACGGTGGCGTTGTCGACCGAGTAGGAGAGGCCGACCCGTTCCGCCGCGGCACCGTAGAAGGTGCCGGCGACGCTGCCGCCGCAGGTGCAGGAGCAGAAGGAACCGGAACCGGAGAGGCTGGTTTCCGGCAGCGTGTTGCCGGCAATCGAGCCGGAGCCCGAGACGCTGAAGGTCTGCGCGCCGACGGTGCCGCTCAGGCTGGTGCTGAAGGCCAGCGAGCCGAAGTTCACCGACAGCGACGCCGAGTTCAGCTGGCTCGATCCGCTCGCCTGCGAGACGATCGTCGCGTAGGTCGCCGAGCCCATGGTCGGCATCGGCGAGGTCGGGACGAAGTCGCCGGCGAAGACGTCGGTTGACGAGAACACCGGCAGCACCGACAGCGTCGGCGGCGGCGGGTCCATGCGCGGCTTCGCCTCGCTGCGCTTCACTTCCGAATTCGGACCGCTGACGAGCGCCGAGGCGCCCGCCGGCACGGTCGTGCAGCCGGCGTTGTTGCAGACTTCGATCGCCCCCTCGCCGGTCCACACCGCAACGCTGTCGGCGCCGGAGTAGGCGAGCGTGAACTCGGTGCCGCGGATGCCGATCGTCGCCACCGAGGTGGTGACCTTGTAGGCGCTCTTGTTGCCCTTGCCGACGAGGCCGGTGATCGCGCGCAGGCCGCCCTTGAGCAGGCTGAAGAATCCCTTCTCCTCGCCGCCCGCCGCGCTGGAAAAGCGGTAGTCGTCGACCTTGAATTCGGAGCTGGGCTGCAGCGAGACCATGCCGCCGTCGGTGAAGCGCAGCTGCGCGCGACCGCCGTCGCCGGTGACGACTGCCTCGCCGCTGACAATCTCGCCGCCCCTCTGCAACGGCCGTGCGGCGCCGGCGGCGCCGACCGCGGTGACACTGCCATGCGCGAAGTCGACCTTCGCGGCGCCGGCCGCGTGCGCGGCGAGCGGATAGACGGCGGCCAGCGCGATCAGCAACGCGGGGTTCTTCAGGCGGAACAGGGTAGGCATCGGCATCATTCGCACCTCGCGGTCAGAGCGTCAGAACTCGCGACGAACCGTGACCGAGAACATTTCCCGGTGGTAGTCGGTGAGCTTGGTATTCGAGTCGTTGTAGGTCAGTGACAGCTGCGGCGTGACGCTCCACTCCTTCGTCAAGTAGCGGGTGGCGCCGAGGTTCACGCCGAACTGGTTGTCGCGGCGCTTCTTCAGGAACAGCGGATCGTCCTCCCGGTAGCCGCGATACTCCCAACTGGCTGCGCCGAAGAGCACGGTCTGCGCGTCGTAGTTCAGGCGCGCACCGGCGCGCAGGCCGCCGCCGCCGAAACCGAGCCAGTCGGCGTCGCCGTTCTGCGTGCGCTCGCTGACGCCGTAGGCGCTGGCAAAGGCCAGCAGCCCGTCGCGGTAGAGATGGGCATAGGTCGCGCCCGCCACCCAGCGCCGGGCGTCGCGCACCTCCTGGTCGGGATACTGCAGGTCGGCGTACTGCGCGAAGACGCCGACCTGGTTGCGCGCATCGAGGTTGCGCTGCCACTGCCCGGTCAGGCTGAGGTGGTCGCGGAAGCGTCCGTGGTCGAGGTAGAAGACGCCGCCTTGCGCCATCAGCGTGTAGACGTCGCGGTCGGCAGTGCGCGTGATGCCGAGGCTGGCATCAGCGTTCTGCGTGTCGAACTGCTGTTTGCCGAAATTGTTGCGCGTCGATCCCGCGAGGCCAGCGAGCAGCGTATAGCCAGCGCCGAGCGGCGCCCGCAGGTTTGCGCCGCCGCCGAGAGAACCGAAGCCGTCGGCGTTGGCCTTGGTGTCGCGGTCGAGTTCGAAGGGCAGGTTGCCGAAGCCGGGAATGGCGATCGTCGACCGGTTCGGGCCGACGTTCACGTTGCTGTCGTAGCCGACCGTCGCCTCGACGTAACCGGTCAGCGCCGCCGGCTCGTCGGCCTGGCGCATCGCCGCGATGTAGCGGTCGACCGTCATCGACACGTCGGCCGGCACGCCCTGCCGCTTCACCGTCGCGAATTCCTGCTGGGCGGTCTGCGTCTCGCCCAGCGCCAGGTAGGCGCGGGCGATCTCGGCGCGGGCGCGGACGTTGTTCGGCTCGATCGCCAGCACGCGCTCCAGCGCGAAGACGGCGCGGGTATTCTGCCCGGCTTCCAGCGCCGCCCGCCCCAACAGGAAATCGAACAGCGGCTCGCCGGCGCGCGCCGACTCCGCCGGTTCGAGCAATTGATAGGCCTCGGCCCCCTTGCCGGCGTTGAGCAGCGCGCCGGCGCGGTCGGTCAGTTCATCCGCCAGCGCCACCGGTGCGTGCAGCACGAACGCCGCCAGCAGCGCGGCGCCCAGGGTCTTGATCTTGTTCGTCGCTCCCACGTTTCCCCCTTGAATCCGCATTGATCCGCTAATAAAGCCGTCCGCTGTCCTGCGGCACGTACGTCGACGGCGGCGGCGATGGCGGCGGCATCGCGGGCTGTGGCGGCGCCGTCGGCACCTGTGGCGCCACCTGTGCCGGCGGCAGGTCCGGCACGGCCGAACCCGGCGTCGCCGGCGCCTGCCCGCTTCCGCCCTGCGGGCGCGGTCGGGTGTTGCCGTCGGCCACCAGCAGCGTCTGCCCCGGCCCCGCCTGCGCGCAGCCGGCCGAGTTGCACACTTCGACCAGGCCGGCGTAGGTGGTCAGCGACAGCCCGCCGCCGCCCAGTGTTGCGCCGTATTCGGTGCCGCGGATGCCGATCGTGCCGACCGGGGTATCCATCCGGTACTGCTCGTGCTGCTGCTTGCCGATCAGGCCGCTGACGGCGCGCAGCGCACCTTTCAGGAAGCGCATGACGACGCGGTCGTCGGCGGCGGCGCGGCCCCCCTGGTCGGCGAAGCGGAACTGCTCGACGCGGAACTGCGTTCCCGGCTGCAGCGAGATCGCCGCGCCGTCGAGGAAGCGCAGCTGCGCCCGGCCATCGGCGGTATCGACGGTTTCGCCAACCGCCACCGCCGCGCCGCGCTCGGCACGGCGAACCGCGCCGTCGGCCGCGAGGATGCTGGTGCCGCCGGTCGCGAAAACGACCGTCGCCGCCTGCTGCGCCGCCGCGCCCGCCGCAAAACCGGCGAACAGCAGCAGGGAGAGCAGCAACCGGACCCCGGAACGACGCAGAGCGGATCGGAAAATCATCGGCAAATCATGCACCTGATGCCGATCCGGCACAAGCGCCGCCTACTTCACGCAGTCGACGTAGTAACGGCCGTCCTCACCCTTGACCAGGCCGTGGATGTCGGTCTCGAAGCCGGGGAAGCGGGCGTTGAAGTCGCGTGCGAAGCGCAGGTAATTGACGATGGTGCGGTTGAAGACCTCGCCCGGGATCAGCAGCGGGATGCCCGGCGGATAGGGGGTGAGCAGCACGCTGGTGACCCGGCCTTCAAGCCCGTCGATGGCGACGCGCTCGATCTCGCGGTGCGCCATCTTGGCGAAGGCATCGGCTGGGCGCATCGCCGGCACCATGTCGGAGAGGTACATCTCGGTGGTCAGGCGGGCGACGTCGTTGGCCTTGTAGACATCGTGGATCTGCTGGCACAGGTCGCGCAGGCCGACGCGCTCGTAGCGCGGGTGCTTCTGGCAGAACTCGGGCAGCACCTTCCACAGCGGCTGGTTCTTGTCGTAGTCGTCCTTGAACTGCTGCAGCTCGGTGACCATCGTGTTCCAGCGGCCCTTGGTGATGCCGATCGTGAACATGATGAAGAACGAGTAGAGGCCGCACTTCTCGACGATGACGCCGTGCTCGGCGAGGTACTTGGTGACGATCGCCGCCGGGATGCCGGAGTCGGCGAAGTCGCCGTCCACGTCGAGGCCCGGGGTGATGATCGTCGCCTTGATCGGGTCTAGCATGTTGAAGCCGTCTTCGAGCTTGCCGAAGCCGTGCCAGCGCTCGCCGGGCTTGAGCATCCACGCCTCACGCTCCTCGATGCCTTCCTCGGACAGGTCGTCCGGGCCCCACACCTTGAACCACCAGTCGGCGCCCCATTCCTCGTCGACCTTGCGCATGGCGCGGCGGAAGTCGAGCGCTTCCTTGATCGATTCCTCGACCAGCGCCGTCCCGCCCGGCTCCTCCATCATCGCCGCCGCGACGTCGCACGAGGCGATGATCGAATACTGCGGCGAGGTCGAGGTGTGCATCAGGTAGGCCTCGTTGAACACGTCGCGGTCGAGCTTGCGGTCCTCGGAGTCCTGCACCAGGATCTGCGAGGCCTGCGAGAGGCCGGCCAGCAGCTTGTGCGTGGACTGCGTCGAGAACACCATCGACTCCTTGCAGCGCGGCCGGTCGGCACCGATCGCGTGGTAGTCGCCGTAGAAATCGTGGAAGGCGGCATGCGGCAGCCAGGCCTCGTCGAAGTGCAGCGTGTCGATGCGGCCGTCGAGCATCTCCTTGATTTCCTCGACGTTGTAGAGGATGCCGTCATAGGTCGACTGGGTGATCGTCAGCACGCGCGGCTTGGCGTTCTTGTCGGCGGCGAAGGGGTTGGCAGCGATCTTCCGCTGGATGCTTTCCCACGAGAATTCGCTCTTCGGGATCGGGCCGATGATGCCGAAGTTGTTGCGCGTCGGCATCAGGAACACCGGAATCGCGCCGGTCATGATGATCGAATGCAGCACCGACTTGTGGCAGTTGCGGTCGACGACGACGATGTCGCCCGGCGCCACGGTCGAATGCCAGACGATCTTGTTCGAGGTCGAGGTGCCGTTGGTGACGAAGTACAGGTGGTCGCAGTTGAAGATGCGCGCCGCGTTGCGCTCGGAAGCGGCAACCGGCCCGGTGTGGTCGAGCAGCTGGCCGAGTTCCTCTACCGCGTTGCAGACGTCGGCGCGCAGCATGTTCTCGCCGAAGAACTGGTGGAACATCTGCCCGACCGGCGACTTCAGGAAGGCGACGCCGCCGGAGTGGCCGGGGCAATGCCACGAGTACGAGCCGTCGGCCGCGTAGTGCACCAGCGCGCGGAAGAACGGCGGCGGCAGCGAGTCCAGATACGCCTTCGACTCGCGCACGACGTTGCGCGCGATGAACTCCGGCGTGTCCTCGAACATGTGGATGAAGCCGTGCAGCTCGCGCAGGATGTCGTTCGGGATGTGGCGCGAGGTGCGCGTCTCGCCGTGCAGGAAGATCGGGATCTCGGCGTTCTTGTAGCGGATCTCCTCGACGAAGGCGCGCAGGTCGGAAAGCGTTTCCTCCGGTTCGTTGGCCAGTTCCTCGTCGTCGATCGACAGGATGAAGCACGAGGCGCGCGACTGCTGCTGCGCGAACGAGGTCAGGTCGCCGTAGCTGGTGACACCGAGGACCTCCATGCCCTCCTTTTCGATGGCTTCGGCCAGTGCGCGAATGCCGAGACCGGAGGCGTTTTCCGAGCGAAAGTCCTCGTCGATGATGATGACCGGAAAGTGGAAGCGCATGGCTGTTCCTCAAAAAGCGGCGACCCGCCGTAGCGGGTCACAGGATAAGACAAAAGAATGATGCGAAGGCGGCTGTTTCTGGCGCGTCGTCAGATCTTGGGCAGGGTCACGCCGACCTGCCCCTGGTACTTGCCGCCGCGATCCTTGTACGAGGTCTCGCAGACCTCGTCGGACTCGAAGAACAGCACCTGCGCGCAGCCTTCGCCGGCGTAGATCTTGGCCGGCAGCGGCGTCGTGTTCGAGAACTCCAGCGTCACGTAGCCTTCCCACTCGGGCTCGAACGGCGTCACGTTCACGATGATGCCGCAGCGGGCGTAGGTGCTCTTGCCCAGGCACACCGTCAGCACGCTGCGCGGAATGCGGAAGTACTCCATCGTCCGCGCCAGCGCAAACGAGTTCGGCGGGATCACGCAGTAGCCCTTGCCGGAGACCTCGACGAAGGAATTCGGGTCGAAGTTCTTCGGATCGACGATGGTCGAGTTGATGTTGGTGAACACGCGGAATTCGTCGGCGCAGCGGATGTCGTAGCCGTAGCTCGACGTGCCGTAGGAAACGATCTTCTCGCCGTTCGCCTCGCGCACCAGCTCCGGCGCAAACGGCTCGATCATCTTGTGCTGCTCCGCCATGCGGCGGATCCACTTGTCGGACTTGATGGACATGGGGCGGACTTCCGTGTGCCGATAAAATAAAGGCGCAATTTTAACGGCAGAACCCCCCCACCGGGGAGTTTTTTAACCCTGCAAAATCAGTGCCTTACATGGCGAGCACAGGCTCCCCGGCGGACCGGGGAGCCGAGTTGACGTCACTGAGGCAGCAATCAGGTGTTCTGCACCACGATGGTCGGGAACTTCGCCGACATATCCTTGGCCGTCTCGCCGACCTTCACCGCCACGCGGCGGGCGATGGTGCGGTAGATGTCGGCAGCCTTGGAATCCGGCGCGCCGACCACGGTCGGCTTGCCCGAGTCGGCCATCTCGCGGATGGCGAGCTCCAGCGGCAGCGCGCCGAGGAACTCGATGTCGTAGTCCTTGCACATCGCCTCGCCGCCGCCGGTGCCGAAGATGTGCTCGGCGTGGCCGCAGTTCGAGCAGATGTGAATGCTCATGTTCTCGACGATGCCGAGGATCGGCACGCCGACCTTCTCGAACATCTTCAGTCCCTTGCGCGCGTCGATCAGCGCGATGTCCTGCGGCGTGGTGACGATCACCGCGCCGGTCACCGGCACTTTCTGCGCCAGCGTCAGCTGCGTGTCGCCGGTGCCCGGCGGCATGTCGACCACCAAGTAGTCGAGATCCTTCCAGTTCGTCTCGTTGAGCATCTGCTCCAGCGCCTGCGTCACCATCGGGCCGCGCCAGACCATCGGCGTCTCGACGTCGATCAGGAAACCGATCGACATCGCCTGCACGCCATAGGCCTGCAGCGGCTCCATCGACTTGCCGTCGGTCGACTCCGGCTGCTGGCCGGCCAGGCCCAGCATCTGCGGCTGCGACGGGCCGTAGATGTCGGCGTCGAGCATGCCGACGGTGGCGCCTTCCTGCGCCAGCGCCAGCGCCAGGTTCACGGCGGTCGTGCTCTTGCCGACGCCGCCCTTGCCCGAGGCCACGGCGATGATATTCTTCACCCCCGGCAGCGGCTTCAGGCCGCGCTGCACGGCGTGCGAGACGATCTTCACATAGACGTTGGCGCTGACGTTGCCGGCGCCCGGAATGGCCTTGACGGCACCGATCACCTGCTTGCGGATGCCGTCGATCTGCGACTTCGCCGGGTAGCCGAGTTCGATGTCGAACGACACGTCGTCGCCATCGACCTTGATGTTCTTCGCCGCCTTGCCGGCAACGTAGTCCTTCTGCGTGTTGGGATCGATGAGGCCCTGCAGGGCGGCCTTCACGGCCTCGACAGTCACTGCCATTTTCTCGCTCCTAAATACTTGAGTAATTTTGTACGGTATCGACGGATTCTAACCGATTTCAGCCGCTAAGCTCGATGGTATCGAGCAATGCTACCCGCGCCCGGCACGACCGGCGTCCGCCAGCACCGCGTCGAGTCCGGTATAGAGCGCGTTAAGCACTTCGTGCGCAGCATAGACGCGGTTACGGCGCCGGTCGTTCGTCGGCCGCAGGATATCCATTTCGACGAGTTCCTCGATGGCGCCGTTCGCTGCCGGGAAAGCAGTCTCCAGCCGTCGCGCAAGCTCACCGACGGTAATGATCGGCTGCCCAAGCAGCACGGCCACGGCACGCCAGATGGTCGCGTGCCGGCGCTTCTTCCGCTCCGTCAGCATCGACCGCCAGCGCTCGCGGATCGAGGCCAGCACCGCAAACAGCTGGACTGTGTGCCGCGCCGAGGCGATCACGCATTCCAGGAAGAGGCGCAACCAGGGTTCCCAGTTCAGGCGCATCTGCACTTCGAGCAGTGCGTCATAGTAGTCGCGCTGGCGCACCTTGAGAAAGGTCGCCAGATGGATCGCCGGTTCGCCCGCCGCCATGAACATCAGCGGCAACAACAGGCGCCCGGTGCGGCCGTTGCCGTCGAGAAAGGGATGGATCGTCTCGAACTGCGCGTGTGCGATGGCGGCGCGCATCAGCACCGAAACCTGCATCACGCCTTCGGGCTCGTACTGCAACAGCCTCACCAGATCATCGAGCAGGGCCGGTACCCGATCCGGGGGAGGCGGAATGAAGCGCGCCATTTCCGGCGGCATACCGATGTAGTTCTGCACCGTACGCAATTCACCCGGCGTCGCGCGCGGCTGATCAGCCATCAGCACGCGATGCAGCGTGGAAATCAATTCCCGCCCCAAGGCCCGCACACCGTCGCGCTCGACGTCCGCACGTCCGGCCATGTAGGCCCGTACATAGGCGAACGTTTCCTGCGCGTCGGCATCGGCGCTCGCGGAGACTCCGTCCGGATTTCCCTGCTCGATTTCGTGCAGCAGCAGCCCGTCAAAACCAGTATGCGTTCCCTCGATCTGGCTGCTATCGACCGCCTCGCGCCGATTCAGCATCGCCAAGAGCAAGTCGGCCATATCGGGGTGCCGCGCGATCGTTTCGCGCAAGACCTCCAATTCGCGAGCCGCAAGCACGAACAGCACATGACAGGACGGCGCGTCCACCTGCATCGGCACCGGCGGCGGCACGACGGCATAGCACCCGCCCTTGCCGAAAACGGGAACGCAGGTCTGTTGCAGCGACGGATGAAGATCGGACTTGCGCATTCGAAGTATTAACACCCACAGGAGTTGTTAACACTTTATACGAAAAACAGTTAACAACAATGTTGTTATTAACACTTTCCGGACAGGCAGCACACCGCGAATCGTGAAGCTCCCCGGACCTTCAGGTCGGGGAGCTTCACCTTCCGATGTCACCTTCGCCAGACGACGCCCCGGCGCCTCAGCCACCCCTTTGATAGAATTGCGCCTTTCCCCATTCCGGCAACCCCACCCCATGCCCCGCAAGATCCTCGTCACCTCCGCCCTGCCCTACGCCAACGGCGCGATCCACCTCGGCCATCTCGTCGAGTACATCCAGACCGACATCTGGGTGCGCTTCCAGAAGATGCGCGGCAACGAGTGCTGGTATGTCTGCGCCGACGACACGCACGGCACGCCGATCATGCTGCGCGCCGAGAAGGAGGGGATCACGCCGGAGGCGCTGATCGAGCGCGTGCACGGCGAGCATTCGCGCGACTTCGCCGGCTTCAACGTCGGCTTCGACAACTACTACACCACGCACTCGCCCGAGACCCGCGCCTGCGCCGAGGACATCTACGGCAAGCTGCAGGCGGCCGGGCTGATCGAGGTGCGCACCATCGAGCAGTATTACGACCCGGTGAAGCAGATGTTCCTGCCCGACCGCTTCATCAAGGGCGAGTGCCCGAAATGCGGTGCCAAGGACCAGTACGGCGACAACTGTGAGAGCTGCGGCGCGGCCTACACGCCGAACGACCTGAAGAACCCGTACTCGGCGGTGTCCGGCGCCAAGCCGGAACTGCGCAATTCGGACCACTACTTCTTCAAGCTTTCCGACCCGAAGTGCCAGGCCTTCCTGCGCCGCTGGACGCGCGAAGCCGGCCGCCTGCAATCGGAAGCCTCGAACAAGATGCAGGAGTGGCTCGGCGCGGAGGGCGAGAACAAGCTGACCGACTGGGACATTTCGCGCGACTCGCCCTACTTCGGCTTCGAGATTCCGGGCGCGCCGGGCAAGTACTTCTACGTCTGGATGGACGCGCCGATCGGCTACATGGGCTCATTCAAGAATTTCTGCGACAAGCAGGGCCTGGATTTCAACGAGTACTTCAAGCCGGATTCGACGACCGAGCTGTACCACTTCATCGGCAAGGACATCCTCTATTTCCACGCGCTGTTCTGGCCGGCCGAGCTGGAGCACGCCGGCTACCGCACGCCGACTAGGATCTTCGCGCACGGCTTCCTGACCGTGGACGGCGCCAAGATGTCGAAGTCGCGCGGCACCTTCATCACTGCCGAGAGCTACCTGCAGACCGGCCTCAACCCCGAATGGCTGCGCTACTACTACGCCGCCAAGCTGAACGGCACGATGGAGGACATCGACCTCAACCTCGACGACTTCGTCGCGCGCGTCAATTCGGACCTGGTCGGCAAGTACGTGAACATCGCCAGCCGCTGCGCCGGCTTCATCACGAAGAAGTTCGACGGCAAGCTGGCGTCGACGGACGCCCCCTGGCTGAAGCCGCTGCGCGATGCCGCCGAGACGATTGCCGCCGCCTACGAGGAGCGCGACTTCGGCCGTGCGCTGCGCGAGATCATGGCGCTGGCCGATGCCGCCAACGTCGTGGTGAACGACCGCAAGCCGTGGGAACTGGCCAAGCAGGAAGGCAGGGAAGCCGAGCTGCATGCCGCCTGCTCGGAAGCGATCGAGGCCTTCCGCCTGCTGACGCTGTACCTGAAGCCGGCGCTGCCGAAGGTGGCTGAGGCGGTCGAGGCCTTCCTCGGCATCCAGCCCCTGACCTGGGCCGACGCCGCCAGCGCGCTGCCGGCCGGCCACGCCATCAACGCCTACAGCCACCTGATGACGCGCATCGACCCGAAGCAGATCGTCGCGCTGGTGGAAGCCAACAAGGAATCGCTGGCCCCGACCGAGCCGGCGCCGCAGAAACACGCAGAGAAACAGGAGAAGGCCGTGGCCGTTGCTACCGCTCAGGCCGAGGCTGGCCCGCACATCACCATCGACGACTTCATGAAGGTCGATCTGCGCATCGCGAAGATCGTCGAAGCCGGCCACGTCGAAGGCGCCGAGAAGCTGATCCGCCTGTCGCTCGACATCGGCGAGGAGAAACCGCGGCAGGTATTCGCCGGCATCAAGTCGGCCTACGACCCGGCGGCGCTGGTCGGCCGGCTGACGGTTATGGTCGCCAACCTGGCGCCGCGCAAGATGAAGTTCGGCATGAGCGAGGGCATGGTGCTCGCCGCCTCGGGCGCCGACGACAAGCACGGCGGCCTCTACATCCTGTCGCCGGACTCCGGCGCCCAGCCCGGCATGCGCGTCAAATGAGCATGTTCGGCAGGAAGAAGCCGCGCATCAAGCCGCAGCTGACGCTGCGCATCTTTCTCTGGGGCCTGGTCGACGTGGTCGGCATGCTGCTGATGTCGCTCGGTGCGGCGTATTTCATCTACGGGCCGGGCAAGGTGTTCAAGACCTTTCCCGGCACCGGCGGCGAAGCCGCAGTCACGCTCATTGTCGGCGTCGGCATCATGCTCTGGGCAGCCGCGAACATCCTGCGCGAGATGCTGAAGCAGCCGCATCTCACCAACGACGACGCGCCCTAGAGTCCCCGCCCCCAAGAGGCGGCGCCGCCGGGACCGCCGGTGCGACGCCTCGTCGCTTGACCGGGTGTCGCGCGACAGCACCGGCATCGACGACGACAACGGAGCAGCCAAGGCGCCCGCGCCGAGCGGAGGTGCGTCCTCGCTGATTTTTCGGCCGGAACATGCCCGGCGATCGCCGAAATGAAAAAAACGCCCCGCATCGCGGGGCGCCAAGACCTGTAGGTCGCACTGCGTCGCAAGGCTAGCCACCAGACTTCCGACAGGACAGGTTCGTACGCAACACCAACCCGTTTGCTATTCTATTAAAAACAAGTTCAACTGCAATTTGAATTTAATTTTCATTGAATTACAATGAAATCCTTGCAAGCTCGATTCAGGCTGACGCCCCAAACACCGTGCTGCGGCCACACAGGGAGAACTTCCGATGGAAAACAGAACCGCCAGACTGACGATTCTGATCGACCCCACCAAGAAAAAGCTGTTCGAGGAAATCTGCGCCGCCCATGATCTGACGCCATCGCAGGTCGTGCGCCGGCTGATCCGCCAGTACATCGTCGATAACGCCGAGGGGCGGGAGCTGCCCGAATGGCTGACCGGCCCGACCCGCGGCGTGCGGGGCGGCGGCGACGACGCCTGATTCCGCCCGCCGCGTTCAGCGGCGGCTGTCTCGTTTCTTGCGCAAGCCGGCAGCCGCGCTTGCTTTGCCGCACTCCCCGCCCAGGCAACGCTCCAGGTAGCGCAACTTCCGACTCAACTCCATGCGGCTGGCGATATACGGGAAGTCGATGCCGAAGCGGCTGCGCATCGATTGCGCCTGGCTGCCGACCTGCGGCCAGCGGGGCTGAAAATCCCGGTTGCGGAAGGAAAAAACAACCTGGTTGGCCTCATCCGCGACGGGCACGGCAAGAATGTTGTCGCCAAAAGTTTCGTGGATCATCCCGAGGTGCGCGACCCGCTCGTCCTTCGAGCCGGCGAGATTGGCGACGAGCATTCCATTCGGCGACAGGCGCTGGCATGCCGACGCATAAAACCTCGGCGCCGAGACCGACTCGGCAAAACCGCAGCGATCGAATGCATCCGTCAGAATCACGTCGAACTGCTCCCCGCAGGCATGGATGTAATCGGCGGCATCCGCGCAGACAACCTTGAAGCGGGAGTCGTCGCGGGGAACGTGGAACTCGTCGCGAAAGGCGATGACATCGGGGCTGATCTCGACAACGGTAATTCGCGCCAGCGGCAGATGACGGTGGCAGTACTTTGCCAGCGAGCCGCCGCCCAGCCCCAGCAACAATACGTTCCGCGGCTGCGCAACGAAGAGCAGAAAACCCATCATCTTGCGCGTGTAGGCAAGCGCAAGTTCGAACGGTCGTGCGACCAGCATCTCGCTCTGTATATACACCAGAGAAAAATGCAGTGCCCGGCTGGTGCCGTCATCGACGACGAAGGGGCGGTCGTAATTGCCGCTGACGATGCGCTCGAGCAGCGTATCCGGGTCGGCGCATTCGCCCTTCTCAATCAGCTTGAAGATTCCGGGAACGATCGAATACGGGCTCGGCAGTTCGAGTAGCTCCCCGCGAACGCCGGCGCCTGCGACATCCTCAGACATCCCGACGCTGCTGCCCCGCCTTCACCGCGGCAAGGATGCCGCGCAGGATTTCGATCGGCTCCGGCGGACAGCCGGACACGAAGCGATCCACCGGCACGATGCCGCCGACGCCGCCGGCGCTCGCGTAAGTCTCACCGAAAATGCCGCCGTCGCGGGTGCAGTCGCCGACGGCCAGCACCAGCTTGGGGGCGGGCGTCGCATCGTAGGTCCGCTTCAGCGCCACCGCCATGTTCCGCGCGCCGGGTCCGGTCACCAGCAGCATGTCGGCGTGGCGCGGGCTGGCGACGAATTTGATGCCGTAGCCTTCGAGGTTGTAGTAGACGTTGTTGACGGCGTGCACTTCCAGTTCGCAGCCGTTGCACGATCCGGCGTCCACTTCGCGGATGGTCAGCGCGCGGCCGAGAACCGCCAGCACTTCGGCCTCGATCCGCCGCGCCTCGCCGGCATCGGCGGCGGGAAGCACCGGCGGCGCTTCGGCCGGGAGGCCTACCTTGACGATCTGAATGAGCGTTTTCCACATCAGAGGTCGTGTCCCGAATAGCTGAGGTTGAAGGATTTGTTGATGAGCGGGAAGTCGGGGACGATGTTGCCCATCACCGCATGCTCCAGCACCGGCCAGTTCTGCCAGGACGGGTCGTGGCAATGGCAGCGGCGGATGCGCTCACCCTCGGTTTCGAGCGCGACCAGCACCTCGCCGCGCCAGGATTCGACCCAGCCGATACCGAAGCCGTCCTCCTCCAGCGACGGCAGCGGCGCCAGCACTTCGCCCGGCGGCAGCGCGGTGACGATTTCGCGGATCAGGCGCAGGCTCTCCAGTATCTCCTCGAAGCGCACGAACACGCGCGCCGCGACATCGCCGTTGCTGTGGCTCGCCTTCCTGACCTGTAGCTCGGCATAGGGCGACATCGGCAGGTCGGCGCGCAGGTCATGCCCGAAGCCGCTCGCCCGCCCTGCCAGCCCGGTCAGCCCGAGTTCCTTCGCCAGCGCCGGCGTCACCCGCCCGGTGGTGACGAAGCGATCCTGCAGGCCGGCGTGGTCGTCATAGATGCGGCGCAGGGTGCGCACCTCGCGCTCGACGGCATCGCATTGTTCGACGACCCAAGCCGCGCCCGGCGCATCGACGTCCAAGGCCACGCCGCCCGGAACGATGCGATCCATGGCGAAACGATGCCCGAACAGCCTCTTGTTCAAACGCAGCCAATCCTCCTTCAGGCGCATGAAGTGCGTCAGTCCGAAGGCGAACGCGGCATCATTGCCCAGCGCGCCGAGATCGCCGAGGTGGTTTGCGATGCGCTCGCGCTCCAGCAGCATGGCACGCAGCCAGCGCGCACGTTCCGGCGCATTCCCGCCAACGGCGCCTTCGAGCGCCATGCAGTAGGCCCACGCATAGGCAACGGTGGCGTCGCCGGAGACGCGCCCGGCGAGTCGATACCCTGCCTGCGCCGGTAGGGATTCGAAGCGCTTTTCGATGCCCTTGTGCGTATAACCCAGCCGCTCTTCCAGCCGCAGCACTTTCTCGCCGACGACGGAGAAGCGGAAGTGCCCGGGCTCGATGATTCCGGCATGAACCGGCCCGACCGGGATCTCGTGCACTCCGTCGCCGGCGACGCGAACGAAGAGATAGTCGCGGACCTGGCAAGCGGGGAAGGACTCGGCTCCGTCGAAATCCCGGCGAAGCGGAAAGCGGTCCTCGGGCCAGGCCCCGTGGTTGAACCACGGCCGCGTATCCTCGGCGCCCTCGGCGACGAGGCCATGCAGGTCGGCGATCGCGCGCTGCATGCGTAGCGCGCAGGGGAAGATGCCGGCCAGCGACGGATAGCTCATGTGCGCGCCGTCCAGGGGCAATTCGAAGCAGAGCAGACCGCTCGACGTCGCATACGCTGCGCTGACCGTGAAGCTCCCCGACGCGCCCTGCCGACGGTCGCTCGCCCACAGGCTGACCAGGCGTCCGCCGGATTCGGCGACGAGCAGCGCCGTTTCCGACCAGTCCTCGGCGCGGCTGGACACCCGCCAGATCGGCAGCGGCGCATCCAGTTGCGTCAGGTCGAGCGCGAGTCCTCCGAAATCCATTGCTCAGCCTCCGATCAGCCGCGCCGCCTGCTGATACCAGTCGCTCAGGTAGGGCGGAATGTACAGCCCGAGCATCAAGCCCAGGCCGAGATGAAGGAAGACCGGCAGCAGCGCCGGCGGGTGCGCGAGCGGCTTCAGCTCGGTGGCGCCGAACACCATCGGCTGCACGCGGCCGAACACCGCAGCGAAAGCGACGCCCAGCGCCAGCAGCAGGAAGGGCGTGGCCCACGGCTCTTGGCGCATGGCCGTGGTCAGGATCAGGAATTCGCTGGCGAAAACGCCGAACGGCGGCATGCCGAGGATCGCCAGCGAGCCAAGCATCAGCCCCCAGCCGACGGTCGGGCTCACCTTAATCAAGCCGCGGATGTCGTCCATGATCTGCGAACCCGCCTTCTGCGTCGCGTGGCCGACGGCGAAGAAGATCGCTGACTTGATCAGCGAATGCACGGTCATGTGCAGCAACCCGGCGAAGTTGGCGACCGGGCCGCCCATGCCGAAGGCGAAGGTCATCAGCCCCATGTGCTCGATCGACGAATAGGCGAACATCCGCTTCACGTCGCGCTGCCGGGAGAGGAAAAAGGCCGCGGCGACCACCGACAACAGGCCGAAGCCGAGCATCAGGTTGCCGGCGAAGGCCGGCCCCAGCGCACCGTCGGTCAGCACCTTGCAGCGCAGGACGGCGTAGAGCGCGACGTTGAGCAGCAGCCCGGAGAGCACGGCAGAGATCGGCGTCGGCCCCTCGGCGTGCGCGTCGGGCAGCCAGTTGTGCACCGGCACCAGGCCGACCTTGGTGCCGTAGCCGAGCAGCAGGAAAACAAAGGCGATCGACAGGATGGTCGGGTCGAGATGCGCCTTCACGGCAGCCAGATTGGTCCACAGCAGCGCGTCGCTGCCTTGCGGGATCACCCGCTCGGCCGCCATGTAGAGCAGTATGGTGCCGAACAGCGCCTGCGCGATGCCGACGCCGCACAGGATGAAATACTTCCACGCCGCTTCCAGGCTGGCCGGCGTCCGGTACACCGAGACCAGCAACACCGTGGTCAGCGTCGCCGCCTCCATCGCCACCCAGAGGATGCCGAGGTTGTTGGTCGTCAGCGCGACCAGCATGGTGAAGGAGAAGAACTGGTACATGCTGTGGTAGAGCCGCATGCGCTTCGGCGTCATCTTGCCCTTGTCTTCTTCGACGCGCATGTAGGGGCGCGAGAAGATCGCCGTGGTCAGACCGACGAAGGCGGTCAGCGCCACCAGGAAGACGTTCAGCGGGTCTATGAAGAACAGCTGGTCGAGCGCGAACATCGGACCGCCGGCGACGACGCGCACGGTCAGCCAGACCGCGGCCAGCAACGTGCCGCTGCTGAAGACGACGTTGACGTCGCGGGCATAGGGCCGATGGCCGCAGGCGGCGAGGACGAAGCCGCCGAGCAGCGGCACGACGAAGACGAGGAACAGGGGATCCACGCGCCTAGTCCTCCTTGAGCTTTTCAAGGTGGCGAATGTCGAGGCTCTCGAACTGCTCGCGGATCTGGAACATGAACACCCCCATGATCAGGATGCCGACCAGCACGTCGAGCGCGATGCCGAGCTCGACCACCATCGGCATGCCGTAGGTGGCCGAGGTCGCCGCGAAGAAGAGGGCGTTCTCCATCGCCAGGAAGCCGACCACCTGCGGCACCGCCTTGGCGCGGGTGATCATCATCAGGAACGAGAGCAGCAGGCAGGCCAGCGCGATGCCGAGCGTGCCGCGTGAAATCGTCTCCGAGAAGCGGGCGATCGGCAGCGACACATTGAAGGCGAAGATGACCAGGCCGATGCCGACGATCATCTGCGTCGGGATGTTGAACAGGGTCTCGATGTCCCATTTGACGTTGAGGCGGTCGATCACGCGATGGAGCAGGAAGGGAATCAGGAAGACTTTCAGAACCAGCGTCAGCAACGCCGAGTAATACAGGTGGTGCTGGTGCGTGACATAGGCCACCACCGTCGTCGCCCCGACCACCGCCAGCCCCTGCATGGCGAATAGATGGATCAGCGTGATCACCCGCCGCTGGCTGAGCATGGCGAAGGCGAGGATCAGCATCACGGCGGCGAAGAGATTGACCAGTTGGGAAATCAGCGCGTTCATCAAACCCCCAGCAGCAAGTGCACCAGCATGCCGATCACCGCCAGCATGAAGGCCGACGCCAGGAACTCGGGAACGCGGAAAATCCGCATCTTGGCCGACAGCGTCTCGATCAGGGCGAGCAGGAAGCCGCCGATCGCCAGTTTGGAGACCAGCGCCGGGATGGCGAAGATCAGCGCCAGCGGCGCCTCGGCCTCGGCAATGCCCCACGGGAAGAAGATGGCCAGGCCGATGCAGGAATAGGCGAAGAGCTTGAGGCTCGCCGCCCATTCGATCAGCGCCAGATGGCGGCCGGAGTATTCGAGGATCAATGCCTCGTGGATCATCGTCAGTTCGAGGTGGGTGGCCGGGTTGTCGACCGGCACCCGCGCATTCTCGGCAAATGACACGAAGGTGAAGGCGATGCCGGCGAAGGCGAGGCTCGGGTAAATGGCGAACTCGCGATGAGCGAGGCTGGTGACGATGGTCGTCAGCGCCGTCGAGTTGGCGATCAGCGAGGCCGTAAACAGCACGGCGAGCAGTGCCGGCTCGGCGAGGAAGCCGACCAGCATCTCGCGGCGCGCACCGAGCGACCCGAACGAGGTGCCGATGTCCATCGCCGCCAGCGAGAGGAAGACGCGGGCCACGGCGAACAGCCCGACCAGCGCGATGGCATCGGCGGCGATTGACAGCGGCAGGTCGGTCGACAGCATCGGGATGATGGCGCAAGCGAGCGTCATGCAGCCGAAGATGATGTACGGCGCGGCACGGAAGAACGGCGACGCGCTCTCCGCCAGCACCGATTCCTTGTTGAACAATTTGTGCAGCATCCGGTAGGGCTGCAGCAGGCCCGGGCCGGAGCGATTCTGCAGCCACGCCCGCCACTGGTTCACCCAGCCGGTCAGCAAGGGCGCCAGCACGAGCGCCAGAACCAGGGCCAGGCATTGCGAGAGGAGTCCGGACAACGTCATCAGCGCACCAGGAAGAGCATGAACAGCAGGGTCAGAAAACTGTAGAGCAGGTAGATCGAGATCCGGCCGCGCTGCAAACGCCCGACCTGCCGCGCCAGAAACTCGACGCCATGCGCGATCGGCAGGTAGAGGCGGAACCACGAATGGTCCCCGACGACGACCCGGTACCTCGGCTCGCGATCGGCGGCGGTCGGCAGATGCCGCTCAAGGCGGAGCAGCGGCTCGAAAATCTGCCGGATCGGCTGCCCGAAGCCCTCTGCCGTATCCTGCATGCGTGCGGTCTGCCAGGCGAAGCCGCAGTCCCACGGCGGTGCGCGGCGCATATGGCCGTGATAAATCGCCCGCACCAGCAGGAAGGCGAGCACGCTGCAGAAAAGCACGCCGCCGAAGAACAGCAGCGGCGAAAAGCTGGCGCGCTCGACCGAGAAAGGCGCGAGGATCAGCCAGCCGGTTTGCGCCACCTGGCGCCCGAGCCCCCAGCCGAGGAGGTCGATCGTGACGCGGTCGATCAGCACGATGAACTGTGTCGGCAGCAAGCCGAGCACGACGCAGCCGGCCGCCAGCCAGAGCATGCCGATCCGCTCCAGCCAACCGGCATCGTGCGCCTCGCGGAGCGTCTCTTCGCGCGGCTGGCCGAGAAAGACGACGCCGAAGAACTTCACCATGGCGTAACCGGCGAGCGCCGCGATCAGGGCAACGGCGGCGGCAAGCACCGGAATCACCATGTTGAGGAACGGGTGCGGCAATCCCGGCGTGAACAGGAAGGTCTGCAGCAGCAGCCATTCCGACGCAAACCCCGACAACGGCGGCAGCCCAGAACTCGCCAGGACGCCGATCAGCACCAGCCAGGCGACCCACGGCATGAAGCGCACTAGGCCACCGAGGCGGCCGAGGTTACGCTGCCCGGTGGCATGCAGCACCATGCCGGTGCCGACGAAGAGCAGGCTCTTGAACAGAGCGTGGCTGGCCACGTGGAACAGGCAGGCGGTGAGCGCCAGCGCCGACAGCGCGCGCATCCCGTAAGCGTTGAAGATCACGGCGAGACCGATGGCAGCGAACAGCAGACCGATGTTCTCGATCGAGGAATAGGCGAGCAGGCGTTTCATGTCGCTCTGCACGGTCGCGAAGACGACGCCGAAAAGCGCGGTGGCCAACCCGACCGCCAGCAGCAGCGCCCCCCACCACCAGAGTTGCAGGTGCAGCAGATCGAAGCTCACGCGCACCATGCCATACACCGCGGTTTTCAGCATGACGCCGCTCATCAGCGCGGAAACCGGCGAAGGCGCCGCCGGGTGCGCCTCCGGCAGCCAGACATGGAGCGGAAAGATGCCGGCCTTGGCGCCGAAACCGAAAAGTGCCAGCAGGAAAGCGGCCGACGCCCAGAACGGGGTCAGCGACTGCGCCCGCATGTTGGCGAAGGTGTAGTCGCCGGTATTCGCCTGCAGCACGCCGAAGCAGAGCAGGATCGCGATCGCGCCGACATGCGCGACGAGCAGGTAGAGGAAGCCGGCGTCGCGGATTTCCGGCACCTTGTGGTTGGCAGTGACCAGGAAGAACGAGGAGAGCGCCATCGTCTCCCACGCCACCATGAAGGCGTAGGCATCGTCCGCGAGAACGACCATCGCCATGCTGGCGAGGAACACGTGGTATTCGAGGCAGAGCAGGCCAGGCGGCGTGCCCTCGCCCTGGCGAAAGTAACCGGCGGCGAAGATCGAGACGCCGGCGCCGGCGCCGCCGATCACCAGCAGGAAGAAGGCGGCCAGCGCATCGAGCCGAAGATGGAAGGGCAGGCCCGGCAGTCCAAGCGGCAGCACCGCGACCTGCGGCGACTGAAACAGCGCCTGCAGGGCGAACAGCGCCAGCGCCAGACAGACCAGGCCGCCGGCGGGGAACAGCACACGCGAGACGAAGGCAAAGCGCCGCAGCGCGAACACCCCGCAAATGCCGATCGACAACCACGCGGCAATGACGGCGAGAACGCCGTCGATCGGCAGCAGACTCAGCATCGGCCCTCCGACGTTCCGGACACTTCCGCACGCACCAGCCCCACGATTGTTTTTCCCCTTTCGGTTTCTGCCCAAAGCATACAGGCAGCGGCACGATCCGCGAACCCCTTGCCATATCGCCCGCCCCGGCCCCGCTGCGCAAACCGCCCGCCATCGTGACGGAGCAGTGCAGCCGCCCCGTCGAGCAGCGCCCGCGCGTGCGACACGGCTCTTTTCCAGAAGAGGGGAGACGGCCGCCTGCATCATCGAGAGCAACGATCGATTTACATTATATTTGCTTTACGTTTAACTACAATGATAATGTTCTCGGCATCACACTAGAAATGCATGCCGACGGCCGCGAGCATCCCGACGCTCGCAAAACCTCGCCCGAAAGGACTGCGCCATGGAATTGATTGCCCGTATTTCGGTGCGCCGGCACCTGCTCGGCGACGGGCCGCATCCGGAGCCAGCACCGCCGCTGACCGTTTTCCGCCTGCTCGGACGCTCCCCCGACGCGGCCCTCCGCATCCTCCAACGCACGCTCGGCGACGGCGATCGGGCGACGGTGGCGCTGTCGATCGACTCGCCGGAACTGTCGTCAAGCCAGCGCAAGGTTTATCAGGCGATAGTGAGCGCCTGCCGGCAGAGTTCCCGCGAACTCATCGTCTGCGGCGGCTCGCGCGAGGCGTGCCTGGCCACCGACGGCTTCGGCAAGGGGGCGAAACGCTGGTACCCCTCGATTAACCACCTGCTTTGCGCCAGCCTTCCGGAGGCAAGCGGATCGGCCACGCCACGCGGGCGGAAGCCGCAGGACACGGAAGCGGCGGCGCCGGCCAGAAAGGCGGCGGCGCAGCGCTGAAGGTGCAAGCGGCAAGGGCCTTCGCAGCGACACCCAGGCGGCGCTGCCCCCTGGCCGCGCCGCCTCCTTGCACTTATCCATTTGATGTCCGACGATTACGTCAGCCCCCCGCCACGGTGAAGGAAGACGACGGAATGAGCAAACCGCCGCAAACGCATGCCGCCCAGGCAGTGATGCTGGAAGCACGCCGTCTGCGTGTCCGCGGCAGCGTCCAGGGCGTCGGCTTCCGCTGGTCGCTGTGCGCCGAGGCAGAGGTGCTCGGCCTCGACGGCTGGGTCCGCAACCGCCGCGACGGCAGCGTCGAGGCCCTGCTGCAAGGCGCGCCGGAGGCCGTCGCGGCGCTCGTCGCCTGGGCGCACCGCGGACCGCCGGCGGCCCGCGTCAGCGCCGTTGAATCGATTCCGGAGGCGGCCGACCCGACCCTCGTCGGCTTCGCGCAGTTGCCCACGGCATAGGCCGGCCTTCCCCGGAGGCGGGAAAGCGCAGTATGCTGGCGGCCCCGTCTGCCCCCCAACAAGGAGAAAAACATGGCCGTTCTCGTCGGCAAGCAAGCGCCGGACTTCACCGCCACCGCCGTCTTCGGCAACAACGAAATGAAGCCGCTGAAGCTCTCGGACTACCGGGGCAAGTACGTGGCACTGTTCTTCTACCCGCTCGACTTCACCTTCGTCTGCCCGTCCGAGCTGATCGCCTTCGACCACCGCCTGGAAGACTTCAGGAAGCGCGCCGTCGAGGTCGTCGGCGTCTCGATCGACTCCGAGTTCACCCACCTCGCCTGGAAGAACACCCCGGTCGACAAGGGCGGCATCGGCCAGGTCCAGTACCCGCTGGTCGCCGACCTCAAGCACGAGATCTGCCGCGCCTACGACGTCGAGTTCGAGGCAGCCGGCGTCGCCTTCCGCGGCTCCTTCCTGATCGACAGGAACGGCGTCGTCCGCCACCAGGTGGTCAACGACCTGCCGCTCGGCCGCGACGTCGACGAGCTGCTGCGCGTGATCGATGCGCTGCAATTCACCGAGGAACACGGCGAGGTCTGCCCGGCCGGCTGGCGAAAGGGCCAGAAGGGAATGACCGCCTCGCCGGACGGCGTCGCCCAATACCTGGCCGAGCACGCCGACACGCTCTGAGCGTTGCCGCACCCAACCCGCGAAAAGCCGCCGTCAGGCGGCTTTTCTTTTCCCCGGCACGGATATGTCGGGCGGGACTCACTTGACGGAGATCAAAGCCCGGCAGCGAGCGGAATTACACAATGCCGAAACCATTTCTTCGTGTACTCCATGGCGCACCGCATCTTCCGCTGGCTCGGCCTGCTCGTCCTGTCGGTGCTGACCTCGCTGGCAGCCGCCGCCGAACAGGCGCCCCCGGGCAACCGGGGCATGCTGCGGCTGACCGCGTCGGCAACGCTGGCACCGCTGGCCGCCGAAGTCGTGGAAACGGTGCAGCGCAAGGGTGGCCGCATCGCCCTGAACGTCGTCGGCAGCGAAGTGGCGCTGGAGCAGCTGAGCGCCGGCCAGGCCGACGCCGCCCTGATCTCGCGGTCGCTCAGCGAAGGCGAATCGCGCCTGCTCGACGGCCGTATCGTCGGCCACGACAGCCTGCTGCTGGTCGTTCATGAACGCAATCCGCTGACGCAGATCGACGATGCCGGAGTCCGGGCGATTTTTTCCCGCCAGGTATCGGACTGGAGCCAGATCGGCGCCGGCAACGGCGGCGCCATCGTGCCGGTCACGCGCGGCCTCGGCAACGGCACGCGGACGGTGGTCGACACCGCCTTCGGCATCGGCCGCGTGGTTCCCGCCGGCATCGTCGAGCTCGGCACCAACCTGGCGGTGGTGCTCTACGTCGCTGCCGATCCGCAGGCGATCGGCTACGTCTCGTCCGGCGCCTACGAGCGGGCACGGCAACGCGGCGTCGGCATCAAGGCGGTGCGCCTCGGCGGGTTTACGCCGAGCGCGCAGTTCTGCGTCGGCAGCCACTATCCGCTGTGCCGGCCGCTGCTGCTGGTCAAGCGCCGGCACGCGCCGGCAACGCGCGAGCTGATGCTGCTCGAAGCGACGCTCGGCGGCCCGCTCGGCGAAGACCTCTTCGTCCGCCACGGCTTCGCGGCGCCGGCGGTCGCGCCGTGAGCGTCGTGGCCAATCCCTCCCGCACCCAGTCGCTGCGCACCCGGCTGTGGGCGATCTTTTCCGCGCTCTGCCTGTTCATCGCCGGCAGCGCCCTGTTCAGCCTCTACAACCTGCGCGCCGATCAGCAGTTCCTCGAAAAGGGGCTGATCCCCAACCTGCTCGCCGAGCAGCGCGCTGAGAAGCTGCGCCAGGTGGTCGTCGACATGATGCGGCTGGTCTATCAGGCCAGCTTCGAGCGCGACGAGGCCCTGCTCTATGAAGCCGGCGCCCAGGCGGCCGCCTTCTTCGACGCGCACGAGGCGCTCGGCGTCCAGTTGCGCGCGCTACCGGCGGACGGGCCGAACTACGCGCAGACGCTGGCGCACCACGGACGCATCGGCAACAGCTTCCGCCACGTCACCACCTCGGCGCTGTCGCTGCTGGCCGACAACGCGCGGACGGGGCGCTCGACCGAGGCCGACCTGGCCAACCTGCGCTTCTCGACGGCGGCGCTCACCGACGAACTGAGCCGTTTCGTCGGCATCCTCGCCAGCGACATCGACGAGGTCGTCGCCGCCACCCAGCAGCGCATCGCCAAGGCGCGCCAGCAGCAGCAGATTTCGATCGCCGTCGCGCTGGTCGCCATGGGCGGCTTTTTCTTCTTTCTATCCTCCCGGCTGGTCGGCCCGACGCGCGAACTGTTCGACTTCGTCATGCGCGCCAAGCGCGCCCCGCTCGACATCGCCGAGCGCTACCAGGGCCGCCATCGCGACGAGATCTCGGCACTCGGCACCGGCATCAATACGCTGCTCGACCGCCTGCAGGAAGCCGGCGTCTCGCGCGCCTTCGTCGACCGGGTGTTCGATACCGCGCCGCTGGCGCTGCTGATCGTCGGCCCCGACCAGCGTGTCCGCCGCAGCAACCTGAGCGCGCGCGAGCTGCACGGCGCCAGTCCGGACGGCGAACGCATCGAGCTGCTGCTGGTGCGCAGCGAAGGCAGCCAGGAGAACGAGGGACTGTGGCGGGCGGCCGACGGGCACGGGATACCGGTGCTGGTGTCGACCTCCGACATCTTCGACCGGCAGATCGGCGGCGCCGGGCTGGTCATCGGCCTGGCCGACCTGTCGCACCGCAAGCAGACCGAGACTGCGCTGCGCCGGCGGGAACGCCTGCTGCAGGCGGTCGCCGCCGCCGGCAGCCTGCTGCTGACGCGGCGCGACGACAACCCGATCCCGGAGACGCTGCGCCTGATCGGCACGGCGATCGGCGCCGACCGCGGCAACATCATCGAGACGCACGACGCCGGCGACGGCCGCGGCTCGCGCGCCAGCCTGCGCCACGAATGGTGTGCGGACGGCATCGAATCCTTCCTCGGCCGCGAGGAAACGCAGGACATCGACTGGCGGCAGGTGCTGCCGCGCTGGCACGCGGCGCTGACCGCCGGCCGCCCGTTCACCACCACCTTCGACGAGGCCACCGACAGCGAGCGCGACTGGCTGGCGCAACGCAGCATCGCCTCGGTGATCGCGCTGCCGATCTGCATCGACGGCCGGCTGTGGGGGCTGGTCGCCTTCTGCGACACGCGCCTCCCGCGGCGTTGGGAGGAGGGCGAATGCGACGTGCTGCAGACGGTCGCCGCCGACGTCGGCCACCTCATCCTGCAGGAGGAAGCGCTGTCGCAGCTGCGGCTGTCGGCGCGCGTCTTTGCCGAGAGCGGCGAAGCGATCGCGGTGACCGACGCCCGCGGCAACTTCGTCTCGGTGAATCGTGCCTTCACCGAGGTCACCGGTTACGCGCAGGACGAAGTGATCGGCCGCAACCCGCGCATCCTGCAGTCGGGCCGCCACGACCAGGCCTTCTACGCCGCGATGTGGTCGCAGATGGCGGCGACCGGCAGCTGGCAGGGCGAGGTCTGGAACCGGCGCAAGTCGGGCGAGATCTACCCGGAGTGGCTGAACATCTCGGCGGTGCGCAGCCCGGCCGGCGAGATCACGCACTACGTCGCGATCTTCTCCGACATCACCGAGCGCAAGGCGGCGCAGGCGCGCATCGAGTACCTGGCGCACCACGACCCGCTGACCGGGCTGCCCAACCGCTCGCTGCTGCGCGAACGCCTGGAGCAGGAGATCGGGCGGGCGCGGCGCAACGAGAGCAAGGTCGGCGTCCTCTTCCTCGACCTCGACCGCTTCAAGACGGTCAACGACTCGCTCGGCCACGCCGTCGGCGACCGCCTGCTGCGCGAAGTGGCCAACCGGCTGCGCCGCTGCCTGCGCGAATCCGACGTCGTCTGCCGCCAGGGCGGCGACGAATTCATCGTGCTGCTGCCCGAGCTGAAGAGCACCACCGACGCCGCCCACGCCGCGCGCAAGATCATGGACGCGCTGGGGCAGCCGATCGACGTCGGCGAGCAGCTGGTGCACACCTCGTTCAGCATCGGCATCGCGCTCTTCCCGGAGGACGGGCACACCACCTCGGCGCTGCTGAAGGCGGCCGACCTGGCGATGTACCACGCCAAGGAGAGCGAGCGCGGCACCTACCGCTTCTTCACCGCCGAGCTGAATGCGCGCGCGGTGGAGCGCCTCGAACTCGACGGCAAGCTGCGCGAGGCGCTGGCCGCCGGCGAATTCGAGCTGTTCTTCCAGCCGCAGTGGTCGCTTGCCGACGGCCGGCTGACCGGGGTCGAGGCGCTCGTGCGCTGGCGTCGGGAGGGTCAGGTGGTGTCGCCGGCGCGCTTCATCCCGGTAGCCGAGGACAACGGCCTGATCATCCCGCTCGGCGCCTGGATTCTCGAGGAGGCCTGCCGGGCGGCGGAGCAATGGCGGCGGCAGGGGCACGACCTGACGATGGCGGTGAACGTGTCGCCGGTGCAGCTGCGCCGCGACGACATGGTCGCCCGCGTCCGCAACGTGCTCGAACGCACCGGCCTGCCGGCGCACGCGCTGGAACTGGAAATCACCGAATCGCTGATGATGGGCGACGACCCGCAGGTGCTGGAAATGCTGGCGGCGCTGAAGCAGCTCGGCATCAAGCTGGCGATCGACGACTTCGGCACCGGCTATTCCAACCTCGCCTACCTCAAGCGCTTCAACGTCGACCGGCTGAAGATCGACCAGTCCTTCGTCCGCGACATCGACAGCAAGCCGGACGCCGCGGTGATCGTCAGCGCGGTGATCGGCATGGGGCGCCGCCTCGGCCTCAACACGCTGGCCGAAGGGGTCGAGACCGAAGCCGAGCGTGCGGCGCTGCTGCATGCCGGCTGCGACGACGTGCAGGGCTACCTGCTCGGCCGCCCGATACCGGGCCAGGACATCGACACCCTGCTCTGCCGCCAGCCGGCCTGAGCCCGGCGCCCGCCAGTCCCCCTCCCCCGCTCTCCCCGCTCTCCCCGCTCTCCCGGCCCCTGCTGCCGGCCGCCATTCCTCGCCCTTCGGCACGATTGCCGCGACGCACAATTTCTATCACACCGTTGCAAATCAACACGTTGTGATGGAATTAAACCGTGCATAAATCAATATTTGTTGCCTCACATCAAAATCCGTTGACTTAGATCAAAACCTTACGAACCGTAGGGCTATACCCTCCGCTAATCAAAATTACTTATCAACCAACCGATCAGGGAGATCACCATGCATTCCAGCTTGAAGCTTCTCGCTCTTTCCGCGGCGCTTGCCGCCGCCCTGCCTGCTGCTGCGCAGCAAGCGACCGCCGAAGGCAACTGGCTCGTCCGCGTCCGCGCCGTGAACGTCGACACCGCCAACGGCTCGACGCCGATCGCCGCCCTCGGCGTGCCGTCGAACGCCATCCACGTCGAGAGCAAGACCATTCCCGAGCTCGACATCAGCTACTTCTTCACCAAGAACATCGCCGCCGAGCTGATCCTGACCGTGCCGCAGAAGCACGACGTCAAGGTCACCAGCAGCGCCCTCGGCGCCTTCAAGGCCGGCAGCTTCCACCTGTTGCCGCCGACGCTGACCGCACAATGGCACTTCAATCCGGAAGGCGACTTCCGCCCGTACGTCGGCCTCGGCGTCACCTATTCCGACTACTCGGCGAACAAGCTGAGCGTTCCCGGCGTCGCCAAGCTGAAGCTCGACAACGACTACTTCGGCCCGGCGGTCCAGGTCGGCTTCGACTACAAGCTGACGAAGAACCTGTTCTTCAACCTCGACGTGAAGAAGGCGCACGTACGCAGCGACCTGGAAGCGGAAGGCCTGGGCAAGGTCTCGCGCGTCAAGGTCGACCCGCTGCTGGTCGGCGTCGGCCTCGGCTGGCGCTTCTGATCGGCGCGCTGCCGGCGCTGGGGGGCGCCGGCAGCAAGCGCGGGGCCGGACCATCAGGTCCGGCCCTTTTTGTTTGCGGCGAAGAAAAAGGAAGAGCGCGGCAGGACGCCGGCTCAGGAGGCGTCGGAAAACCGTTGGCGCAGCGTGCGCCAGTAGTCGGCGGCAGCCGCATCGCCCTCGGCCGGCGCCCACGGCGCTTTCTCGGCGTCGCCCAGCGGCCGGTACGGGCCGGACTTGGCTTCGAAGATGACCGTCCCCGGCTGCAGCGCGATCACCGTGTGCCAAGTGCCGTGCGGAATGTCGACGCCGACGCGGTCGCCGCCGGCGGACAGGCGCCAGACGTCGAGCACGGTGCCGGCGTCGTCGAAACGGAGCACGCCGAGTTCGCCGCGCAGGACGATGATCGACTCGTCCTTCGCCGGGTCGAGGTGGCGGTGCGGCGGCAGGTAGGAATCCGGCTCGATCGCGTTGAGCAGGCGGTGCGCCGGGAAATCGTCGGCCGGGTGGAAGTTGTGGTTGGCGCGCCGCCGCGGCCGTGCCGCCGCATCGGCGCTGACCGCCGTCAGCAGCGCGCCGTCGATCAGGCGAATCGCCGCGCTCACTTCAGGTTGTTCGCCGACAGCGTCAGCGCGGTGTTGCCGACGAAGCCGACCTTGATGCTGCGCTGTTCGTCGCCCCAGACGCACTGGCGGACGCCGAGGATCTCATCGCAGCGCGTCGGCTGGCCGAGCACGGCGACGATCTCGTCGTAGCCCTGCCCGGTCTTCAGGCGGTTGTAGTTCTCCATGTTCACCTTGCTGCAGGCGGCGAGCAGGAAGACGGAAAGCAACAGGATCGGCAGCGGGCGGCGCATATGGGCTTTCTCCGGCAGACGGTTATTGGTAACGGATTTCGACCGCCTCGGCGCTCAGCCATTCGCCGAGCGCGTTGAGCAGTTCGTCCTCCAGGCGGACGCGGGCGCTGTCGCCCAAGGACAGCTCGCACTGCGCCTCGCCGTTGCGGTAGGCCAGCCGCACCGGGCAGACGCCCGGCGTGTAGGCGGCGAGCAGCGTCTTCAGCCGCTGCGCGGCGGCGCGGTCGTTGCTGACCTGGCCGTTGAGCGAGACGCGCAGCTCGCGCGCGAAGCGCCCGCGCGCCTCGGCCAGCGTCATGACGCGCTCGGCGGTGACGCGCACCTTGCCCTCGCCGGCGAAGTCGTCCTTCGACACCTTGCCTTCGACGATCAGCACCTCGTCCTCGCGGATCTTGCCGCGCTCGGCTTCCAGCACTTCGTTGTAGACCGCGATCTCCTGCGGCGCGGTGCCGTCGTCGAGCGTGACGAAGGCCATCTTGCCGCGCGCGGTGAGCTTGGTGCGCGTCGCCGTCACCAGCCCGGCCAGCATCTGCAGGTCGCGCGACGGCTCCAGCCGGTCCAGCGTGCGCCGCACGAAGCGGCCGACCTCGGCCTTGACGGCGTGGAACGGGTGGCCGGAGAAGAAGAAGCCGAGCGCCGTCTTCTCCTCCATCAGCCGCTGCTTCTCGTTCCAGCGCGGCACCTCGACGTATTGCGGGGCGTGCTCCTCGGCGGCGGCGCCCATGTCGAAGAGGCCGGCCTGCATCGCGTTGCGCTCGGCCTGCTCGGCCCACTCCATGGCGATGCCGACCGACGCCAGCAGGCGCGCGCGGTGCGGCTCGCCGCCCTTGGCCGAATCGATGGCGTCGAAGGCGCCGGCGCGGATCAGCGCCTCGATCGTGCGCCGGTTGACCAGCCGCTTGTCGACGCGCTTGGTGAAATCGAAGAGGTCGGTGAACGGCCCGCCCGAGCGGCGCGCTTCGAGGATGCACTCGACCGCCTGCTGGCCGGTGCCCTTCACCGCGCCGAGGCCGTAGCGGATCGTCTTGGCGTCGACCGGCACGAAGCGGTAGTCGGACTCGTTCACGTCCGGGCCGAGCACGGTGATGCGGTTCTTCACCGTATCCTCGTAGAAGATCTTCACCGTGTCGGTGTTGTCCATGTCCGACGACATCGTCGCCGCCATGAACGCCGCGCAGTGGTGCGCCTTCAGCCAGGCGGTGTGGTAGGTGACGACGGCGTAGGCGGCGGTGTGCGATTTGTTGAAGCCGTACTCCGCAAACTTGGTCATCAGGTCGAACAGCTGCTCGGCCAGCGCCGGGTCGTAGCCTTTCTGCTTGGCACCGTCGGCGATGGTCTCGCGGTGCTTGGCCATCTCCTCCGGCTTCTTCTTGCCCATCGCCCGGCGCAGCATGTCGGCACCGCCCAGCGTGTAGCCGCCGATGATCTGCGAGATCTGCATCACCTGCTCTTGATACACGATGACGCCGTAGGTCGGTTCCAGGCAGGCCTTCAGGTCCGGGTGGAAGTAGTCGATCGCCTGCAGGCCCTTCTTGCGCAGGATGAAGTCGTCCACCATCCCCGAGCCGAGCGGGCCGGGACGGTAGAGCGCGAGCACGGCGATGATGTCCTCGAAGCGGTCCGGCGCCAGCTTCTTGAGCAGCTTCTTCATGCCCTCCGATTCGACCTGGAAGATCGCCGTGGTGTTGGCGTCCTTCAGAATCTGGTAGGCGGCCGGGTCGGTGAAGGGCAGCGCGTTGAGGTCGGGCTTGGTGCCGGTGAGCCGTTCGACGTAGCGCACGGCGAGGTCGATGATGGTCAGGTTGCGCAGGCCGAGGAAGTCGAACTTCACCAGGCCGACCTTCTCGACGTCGTCCTTGTCGTATTGCGACACCACCGAGGCGCCGCCGTCGGCCGAATAGAGCGGGCAGAAGTCGGTCAGCTTGCCCGGCGCGATGAGCACGCCGCCGGCGTGCATGCCGACGTTGCGGGTCAGGTCCTCCAGCTTCTCGGCTAGGTCGAACAGCTCCTTGACCTCTTCCTCGGCCTCCATCTTCTCGCGCAGCTGCGGCTCGGCGTCGAGCGCCTTGGCCAGCGACAGCGGCTTGTTCTGCTCGACCGGGATCAGTTTCGAGAGCGAATCGCAGAAGGTGTACGGCATGTCGAGCACGCGCCCGACGTCGCGGATGACCGCCTTCGACGACATCGTGCCGAAAGTGGCGATCTGCGACACCGCGTCCTTGCCGTAGGCCTCGCGCACGTACTCGATCACCCGCCAGCGGTTGTCCTGGCAGAAGTCGATGTCGAAGTCGGGCATCGACACCCGCTCCGGGTTGAGGAAGCGCTCGAACAGTAGCGCGTACTCCAGCGGGTCGAGGTCGGTGATACCGAGCGAGTAGGCGACCAGCGAGCCGGCGCCGGAACCGCGACCGGGGCCGACCGGGACGCCGTTGTTCTTGCCCCACATGATGAAGTCGGCAACGATCAGGAAGTAGCCGGGGAAGCCCATCTGCACGATGGTGTCGGTCTCGATCTTCAGCCGGGCGTCGTAGGCCGGGCGCTCCTTCTCGCGCACTTCCGGATCGGGGAAGAGCTGCGCCAGGCGGATTTCCAGCCCCTTCGCCGCCTCGTTGCAGAGGTGGTCGTCGAGGGTCACCCCCTCCGGCGTCGGGAACTGCGGCAGGTAGTTCTTGCCGAGCGTGATCTCCAGGTTGCAGCGGCGCGCGATCTCGACCGAGTTCTCCAGCGCCTCGGGCAGATCGGCGAACAGTTCGGCCATCTCGGCCGACGATTTGAAATACTGCTGATCGGTAAACGACTTCGGCCGCCGCGTGTCGCCGAGCACGTAGCCTTCGGCGATGCAGACGCGCGCCTCGTGCGCCTTGAAGTCGTCCGGATTCAGGAACTGGATCGGGTGCGTCGCCACCAGCGGCAGGCCCAGCCCGGCGGCGAGGTCGGCGGAGGCGGCGACCAGCGCCTCCTGCTGCGCGTGGCCGGCGCGCTGCACTTCCAGGTAGTAGGCGCCGGGGAACATCTCGGCCCATTCCTTCGCCCGGCATTCGGCGAGCAGGCGGTTGCCGCCGAGCAGCGCCTCGCCGACGTCGCCGAGCGCGGCGCCGGAGAGCGCGATCAGGCCATCGGTACCGACTTCGCGCAGCATCAGCCGCGACACCTCGGCACGGCCGCGGGTGCGCGGCGCCAGTTGCGCGCGCGAGAGGATCTCGCACAGCTGCAGGTAGCCCTGCCGGTTGCGGCACAGCAGCAAGAGGCGCGACGGGCGGTCCGGGTCGGCCTCGTGCGTCAGCCAGACATCGGCGCCGAGCACCGGCTTGACGCCCTTGCCGCGCGCGGCGGTGTAGAACTTGACCAGGCCGAAGAAGTTGTTGAGGTCGGTCAGCGCCAGCGCCGGCATGCCGTCGGCGACGGCGCGGGCGACCGCGTCATCGATGCGGACGATGCCGTCGGTGACGGAATACTCGCTGTGCAGGCGAAGGTGGACGAAACGTGGGTCGGACATAGGCCCGTAATTTTACCCCTTCGTGCAACCCGCTCCAGGGAATTTCAGGATCAGAAAGGGCGTCCGGCGCGCCGGCCCGGAAATCAGGGGCTTTCCGCGTTACGACGCGAACCGGCCGGGGCGCCCCTGCACCGGCTCAGGCAAGCGCATGAAAAAAGCGCGCCTGGGAACGGCCGAGGCAATCCACCACTTCCGACATGTTCCAGTGCAGCCCGAGCGACGACAGCGCTTCCGCGTTGACCGCATCGATGCGATTCGCCGGCGACGGCGGCAGATCCAGCCCCCGCGCCACCGTTTCCGCGACATTGACGAGCGCCTGTACCTTGCTGGCAAAGCTACCGCCTGCTTCGTGATGCGCGGCGATGGCCTGCACGATTTCCGGCGGCAGCTCCCAGATGGCGGCCAGCGCGACGCCGGCCTGGCAGTGGTCGACGCCGAAATGATTGCGTTCGTGCCGCAACAGGTCCCCCTCGCTTGCCGCCCGCCGCAACACTTCCCGATAGCCGTCCGCATCGGCGACGAAAAAGGCCAGCTGGCCGATGTCGTGCAAGACCCCGGCGACATAGGCCTCTTCGGCGGGAACCGAGCAGAGTGTAGCCAGCTCGTGGGCAACGATCGCCACCGCCAGCGAATGCCCGAAAAAAAAAGTTTCGGCGGCGCTTTCCGCCAGGAAGCGGTTCATTCCCGCGGCAACGACGATGGCGCGGAGCTTGTCGGTGCCGATGCAGGAGGCCGCCACATAGGAATCCTTGAGGTCGGGCAATGCCCGCAGGCGGCGCATCCGATTGGCCGCGGTAAGAACCGACGCGGAAATCACCGGATCGTTGCGCGCGATGCGCGCGAGCGCATCGAGGGACGCATTCTCGTCGCGCAGCAGACGCAGGAGGTCGAGCACGATGCGCGGGAAGGGCGGCAGCCGACGCGCGGCCTCGTCGATCCAGGCGACGCCTTGCATTCCGGGCATGGTCAGGTGCTCCCCGCGAGCAGCGCATCGAACAGCGTGCGTCGCTCCGCATCAAGGTTCTCGCGCGCATCGCCGAAGATCGCCTCAAGCCGCTGGTGGCGTAGCTGGTGGCGTAGCTGGCGGCGCCGCTGCGCTTCCGCGGAGTCCGCCGGCAGGTCGTCTTCGATGCCGACACATTCGACGCCGCGCGCGATCAACTGGGCCAGCATGTCGGCCG
The DNA here is from genome assembly GCA_016183655.1 of Rhodocyclales bacterium. Classification (GTDB taxonomy): domain Bacteria; phylum Pseudomonadota; class Gammaproteobacteria; order Burkholderiales; family Rhodocyclaceae; genus Proximibacter. The sequence goes on along the minus strand of JACPEH010000024.1, from coordinate 108,998 downwards.
TGAGCGCCGCGCCCGCCGCAAGCGTCAGCAGCAGCACGCCTTGCCGCGCGACCACCACCGGCCGGGCCAGGACCATTCCCGGCTCCGCGGCATCGACGGTGACCCAGCGCACCGGGGCCACTCCCGGCGATTCGATCGGTTCATCTTCCATGCAAACGCTCCTTCCTGCGGTCGGCGCTGCGGAAACCTTCAACAGGCGGCGCCCGCCTGCAGCGCCCGTGGCTTCCGGCCGGGCTCGCCTATCCCGCCAGCCACAGGCGGCGCATGATGAGTTCGACCGACCGGAACTGGTCGTTGTTCGCTTTGCCGACGACGGCGTAGGCCGGATTGGTGACGTCGCGCTCGACCGGCGCCGGCAGCGGCACCCCGGCCAGGCTGCAGACGCTGACGACGCGGGCGCCGAGCGCCCCGCTGCCGCGCGAACGCACGACCGCCATCTCGTTGTTTGCCAGGCGGACGAGGCTGCCCGGCGGCATCATGCCGATGCTCCTGACGACCAGCTGCGTCAGCTCCGATACGTATTTGTGCCGATTGAGAAAAATGTCGCGCCACACATTCTGCGGAAAAAACGCGTTGCCGCGATAGGGGCGCGACCGGATCATCGCGCTATAGACGTCGGCAATCGCCAGCAGGCGCCCGCCGCGCCCGATCGCGTCGCCGCGCAAGCCCTGCGGATAGCCGCTGCCGTCCATGCACTCGTGATGCTGAGCCACCGCATCGAGCCAGATCGCATCGACCACGCCCCGGCTCGACAGGACTTCGACACCGCATCGCGGATGCGCGCGGATGACGGCACGCTGCTCCTCCGTCAACGGCGTCCGCAGACCTTCGAGCACAGGGTCGGACCCGACCAGGGCGATATCGTGCGTCAGCGCCGCGCAGACCAGCGGCAGGCGCTCCCCCTCGGCCAGCGCCATCGTTCGCGTGGTCAATTCGATGATCGTTGCCGCCAGCATCTGGTGATGCACCCGGTAGGGCGTCAAACGGTCCAGATGCAAGGCCGCCAGCACCGCGTCGCCATCCTCGCCGCAAGCGCGCATCAGCTGCCCGGCGATCTGCCGGATGCGCTCCGGCAGGTCGCCGCGATCGGCGTCCTCGGCAAACTGCACATACACCTGCTGCAGGCTGCGCAGCAGTTTCTCCGCCTGGGCAAACGCCGAAGGCGCCTCGGCCGCGCAGCGCTCGCCGTCGACCTCGGCCTGATCGAAGAAAAGACCGTTGGCAAGCAGCGCGTCGAGGTAGTGCGGGATGGCGATCGTCGCGCCGGCGCGCAGCAGCAGTTGGCCGTTCCGGTCATAAACCGAATGGCGCAGCGGCCGGCCGAGGGCAATTTCGGAAGCCTGGACGGGCACCAGATTGCTCACCAGCCCAGCCCGCGGCGCCCCCGCCCGGACACCCGGCTGCGCGGCCGGCGCACCAGGCGGCGTCGGCTCGTTGTTTTCGGCGATACGATTATTCGTTATTAGCTGCACCTGTCGCCCCTCCTCCGCGGGAAACATCGCTATCCGCCACGACTCAAGGCATTGCTCCAACCGAGCGACTCGACCATCCCCTGCCGCAGGTAGGCCGTATCCAGCCGCAGCTTCTCCGCAACGGCATCCGCGTCGGCGAATTTTCCGGCGTCGAGCGCCTCGACCAGCGACAGGAGACCGCCGAGCACGCCCTCGCGGCGGAGCAGCGCCGCTTCGACGTCGTCGGTGAGATTGAGTTGCGCCAGCACCTGGTCGAGCGGCACCCCGAGCAAGGCGTCGACGAGGGACAGCAGACCGACCATGAAGGCGCGATCCTTGAGCCCCGCCTGCCCGGGCAGCAGCGCCACCAGGTATTCGAGGAAGCGGCCGCGAAATGCCGCCAGCTGCATCAAGGGATTGGGTGCGCCGGACAGGCTGTCGTCGCTGGCATAGAGCAGGACCTGTATCCACCGGCACAGGTTCTGGCGGCCGAGCATCAACAACACTTCGCGCATCGTGCTGATCCGCCGCGACAACCCGGCGGCGGCGGAATTGACCAGGCGCAGCAGGCTCAGGCACAAGGCCGGGTCGAGCTTGAGCCGGCGCTCGATCTCCGCGTTGACGGCGTCGCTGGAGAGCAAGAGGCGCAACAAGTCGAGCAGCGCCATTTTCTGCGGCGAGATCTGGCGGCCGCGACTGACGATCGGGCGCGCGAAATAGAAGCCCTGGAAATAGTCATAGCCCAGCCGCCGTGCCAGCTCGTAGGCCTCGATCGTCTCCAGGCGGCCGGCGATGAGCTTGGCCGAGCAGGCTGCGGAGGCGACGCGGCCGGCGACGTGCAACGCGTCCTCCCCGCCCCGCATGTCGACCTTGACGAAGTCGGCGAGCGGCAGCAGCCGTTCGCAGTCGTGGTCGGGCCGGAGGTTTTCCAGCAGCAGGCGGAATCCGGTGCGCTTGAGGAAATAGCAGCGTTCGATCATCCGCTCGTCGGGAACGACGTCGGCCGGCAATTCGAGAACGATCTTTCCCGGATCGAGTGCGAGAAGGATGTCCTCGTGCAGCATTTCCTCCTCGATGTTGATGAAACAGAGCGCATCGCCGATCGCCCCGAGAAAACCGAGTTCGCCGAAGGCCACGCGGATCACCCGGGAGGTGGCATTCACCGGATCGTCGATGCGCGCGGCGTCGATGCCGCCTCGCCGGTAAAGCAGCTCGTAGCCGAACGGCCGGTTCTCCTTGTCGAAGATCGGCTGGTACGCCAGCAGGGGAGAGGTTGCCGCCGCGGGGCTGCTGTCGGCGGGGCGAGCGGCCGGCGCGCCGCCTTTCAGCAACGCCTCCACCGAGGCGCGACTGACGCGCCGATGTCCGCCCGCCGTTTTCCAGGCTTCCAGGATGCCGCCGTCCACCCACAGCTGAACGGTGCGCAGGGAGACGCCGAGAATCTCGCTCGCTTCACGGGTGGAATACACCTGGGAAGCGGCGCCGACCTCGGGGTCAACAACAGAAAGCGAGCTTGCTTGCGGTTCCATATTTTTCGATGCTATCATTTTTTTCATATTTTACAAGACTGATTCGGGCGACTTTGATAAAAGTGAAACAGACGCTGGAAAATCTGAAACCCACCGCCGGCACCGCCGCCCACCCCATTTTCAAACAAATCACTGAAATCCATCACCCCCATGCGCCAACTCCGGGACACCCCCAATGCCTGTCGATGACCGGGAAAGCCAGCGACAGAAGGAAGGCGACCCGACCGCCCCCGCGCTCGCCGGAGATGCTGCGGAAGCCGCACACATCAAGCAGATTCCGGTTGCGGCGCTCCGCCCCGGCATGTTCATCTGCGACTTCAACGCCGGCTGGATGGCCCACCCGTTTGCACTGAACCACTTGCGCGTGCGCAACGCGCAGCAAGTCGAGGAGATCGCCGGCTGCGGCATTCGCACCGTCTTCATCGATACGCGCAAGGGCGCGGATGTCGAGCACGCCCCGACGCTGGCGGAAGTGGTCACCAGCACGCGGCACCGGATGCTCGACAGCATGGCCCGCGAGGCCGCCCAGCGAAGCGACGGCAAAGTCCCTGCCCAGCCGCCGACCGCCCGGGAAATCGGGCGGGCGCGCCAGGCGCTGGGACTCGCCGCGGAGCGCCTGCGCAAGGCCATGACCGAGGTCAGGCTGGGCAAGCCGATCGACATCCCGGCGCTGCGGGAGTCGGCGGAGGACATTTCCGCCGCGGTGATCCGCAACGACGACGCGCTGGCGCTAATCTGCCGCCTGCGCCGATGCGACGAATACACCTTCAGCCACTCGCTCAACGTCAGCGTCCTGCTCGCGCGCTTCAGCCACCACTTGGGGAACACGCCGGAAATCACCCGGCAAGTCGCGCTTGGCGGCCTGCTGCACGACATCGGGAAGATGTCGGTCGACCGGGAGGTCCTCAACAAACCGGGGAAACTGACGAGCGACGAGTACGACCACATGAAGACCCACGTCACGCGCGGGCTGGCGCTGGTCGAGCCGTACCGCCTGCCCGAAGCGACGCTGGCCGTCATCCGGGAGCACCATGAGCGGCGCGACGGCAGCGGCTACCCGCTGTCGGCAACGCAGGATGACATTTCCCTGATCGGCCGCATGGCCGCGATCGTCGATGTCTATGATGCGATCTCGTCGGAACGCGTCTATCACCAGGCCCTGCCGGCGCCGGAAGCAATCCGGCGGATCTTCGACTGGCAGCACTACTTCGACCCGGCGCTGGTCAACAGCTTCGTCCGCTGCCTGGGCATCTATCCGGTCGGCTCGCTGGTCCGGCTGAAGAGCGAGCGGCTTGCGATCGTCCTCCGCCACAACCCGAGAAACCTGATCCAGCCCCGCGTCCGCGTCGTTTTCGACGTTCGCCGCCGGGCCTACCTGCCGCCGCTGGACATCGAGTTGGCCAGCCCGCACTGGGCCGAGAGGGAAGGCATCGTCGGGCACGAAGATCCGCAGCGCTGGCAGATCGACATCGCGCGGCTCGCCGACTACTGACGCGGCAATGAAAACCCTGTCATTCCGGCCCTTCGGCAAGCTCAGAACTGGCCGGGCTGCGCCCGCGCCGGAATCCAGTGCGGCAAGCGACAGCGGGCATTCCCTGGATTCCGGCTTGCGCCGGAATGACACCCCCCCCGGCCGGATCAGCGCTCGCGCCCTTGCAGCGCCTGCTCGATCAGCCGCTTGATCATCTGCGGCTCGAAGGGTTTGTCGCAGATCGCCGAGACCCCGGCCTGCTCGACCGCCGCCAGCCGGCTCATGTTCGATTCGCTGGTCACCATCAGGATCGGCACCGAGCTCTGCCAGCTCTGCTGGCGGATGTGCTCGACCAGCGCGCGGCCGTCCATCTCCGGCATGTTGTAGTCGGTGATGACGAGGTCGACCATCGTCTCGGAGAGGATGGCCACCGCCTCGGTGCCGCTCGCCGCCTCGATGAACTCCTCGATGCCGAGGTTGCCGAGCACGTGGCGGATGAAATGGCGGGCGTTGGCGCTGTCGTCGACGATCAGCACGCGCAGGCTTTCCAGGTCGCCGTCGACGTTGAGCATCTCGCGCGGCTCGATCAGGTCGGCCGCCGAGCGCAGCGCCTTCTCCAGCTGCAGCGGCGAAAACGGCTTCGGCAGCAGCGCGCAGGCGCCGGATTGGCGCACCGGATTGAGCACCTGCGGCCGCGTCTCGCTGGAGATGAGCACGAAGGGCAGATCCTCCAGCGCCTCGTCGGCGCGCATTGCGTGGATCAGGTCGACGCCGGTCATGTCCGGCAGGTAGAAGGCGCTGATCGTCAGCGACGGCGGCCGGCTACGCAGCCGCTCCAGCGCCGCGGCACCGCTGTCGACGACATCGACGCGGGTGACGTCGAGGCCGGCGAGCTGGTCGCGGATGATGCGCGCCTGCACCGCCGAAGGCTCGACGAGAAGCACGTTGAGGTCGCTGAACGAAGACATGGAAACTCCCGACAAGCCCGCGGGGCCGATCCCGGAACTATACCGCGAGCCGTGAGCGGAGAGCACGATCAGGCACGCCCCCCACTCCCTCCCCTTTATGTCCCGCAGGGACGGTATCCCTTGGGACAAGGGGAAGGTCGCGCAAGCGACGTTTGCGATTGGGCGGGCCGGGGAGGGGATGGGGAGAGAGATGGGGCCGGGGAGAGCCCCCCCCCCGAGCTCAGTTCCGCCCGCGCCGCAGCGCCGCCGCCGTTTCGGCGACGCGCGCGCCGAGGTGCGCGGCGGTCTTCAGGTCGCTCTCCAGCATCGCCTCGGCGCCCTGGTCGGCGTTCGCCTGCGCCATCGCGCCGGTGAAGCCGCCGAGCCGGTTGAGGTCGTGCACCGAGCCCTGCGAGTTGTTGTTGCCGGGCATCAGGCCGGGGCCGATCCACAGCATGCCGTGCTGGTTGGCGAAGACCATCATCTGCAGCAGCGTCGACAGCTTGTCGCCGGACTGCGAGGCGGAGGTGGTGAAGCCGGCGGCGAGCTTGTCCTTCCACGCCTGCGTGAACCAGCGCTTCGAGCTCTCGTCCATGAAGCCCTTGAACTTCGCCGAGGCGCTGCCCATGTAGGTCGGCGCGCCGAAGACGATGGCGTCGGCGGCGTCGAGCTCGGCCCACTGCGCCTCGTCGAGCTTATCGATGGCGTAGAGGTGGGCGGCAACGCCGGCCACGCCGGCGGCACCGGCATGGACGGCCTCCGCCTGGCGCTGGGTGTGGCCGTAGCCGCTGTGGTAGGCAATGGCGATCTGGGTCATGGCTTGGGTCTCCTGGAAGTCGGGGGTAGGGAAACGCGGGCAAAGCCTTGCGGCGGCGGGCCGGGCAAGCGCTTGAACAATTAATTCAACTTTGCTCACATTTCCTGCTAGCTTAAACAGGATACCAATGCCGTTCCAGCGATATAAATTAACGAATTGAGTGAATTAAATTGAACATATCCCTCGAACTCCTCCAGCTGCTCGACGCGATCGCCCAGCGCGGCAGCTTCGCGGCGGCGGCGCAGACGCTGCACCGCGTGCCGTCGGCGGTGACGCACGCCGTCGGCAAGGCCGAGGAGCAGCTCGGCTTTGCGCTGTTCGAGCGCGTCGGCCGCCGCGCCGTGCTCACCGAAGCCGGCCGCAGCCTGCTCGACGGCGGCCGGCCGCTGCTGGAAGCGGCGACCTTCCTCGAACGCCGTGCGCGGCAGGTGGCGAGCGGCTGGGAGGCCGAACTGCGCATCGCCATCGACGCACTGATCCCGGCCGAGCGCCTCTACCCGCTGATCGACGCCTTCTACGCCGAAGGCCACGGCACCGAAGTGCACCTCTCCAGCGAAGTCCTCGCCGGCTGCTGGGACGCGCTGCTTGGCGGCCGCGCCGTGCTCGCCGTCGGCGCCCCCGGCGACCTGCCGCCCGGCGGCGGCCTGATGGCGACGCCGATCGGCAGCGTCGACTTCGTCTTCGCCATCGCCCCGACCCATCCGCTCGCCGCCGAACCCGAACCGCTCGCCGCCGACCTGATCCGCCGCCACCGCGCGATCGTCCTCGCCGACACCACGCGCAGCCTCGCCGCCCGCAGCGCCGGCCTGCTCTCCGGCCAGCGCGTGCTGACCGTTCCCGACATCGAGGCCAAGGCCGCCGCACAGGCCGCCGGCCTCGGCGTCGGCCACCTGCCGCGCGCGCTGGCCGAACGCGAAGCCGCCGCCGGCCGCCTGGTCATCCGCCAGACGGTCGAACCGCGGCCGCCGATCACGCTACACCTGGCGTGGTGCAGCAGCCATCGTGGCAAGGCGTTGCGGTGGTTCAGGGAGCGGCTGGCGCAGCCGGAGGTGCGGGAGGGGTTGCTGGCGGACTAACTGTTGCTGAAAACCGACGAAAGATAGCAAAAGCCAAAAAGATGTGACGACCACCATCGGTCCAGAACAAGCTGAGTATGCCTACCCCCAGTCATCTTCGCCCAAAACGCCCAGAAGTCATCTCTTTGGCATTTTGTCATTCACAGCGAATATATAATTATTCATTCACAACAGATCAACCAATAACCTAAGCAAGGCCTCGAACAACATGCGCATCTCTCTATTATCGATAGTAGCCCTTCTGGTCGCAGGCGCCGCAGCCCCCAGTTCGGCAGCCACGAAAATGCTATCCGGGGGTGCGTCCTATCAGATTGACAAGCCCCCCTCGTGGGTCATGAAAACGCCCCCCTCGGCCACCCCACTTCCTACGCTTTCAGCAACCGGGCCAACGAAAATTCTTCTGACCGACAATCAGGTCAACCTAGCGGGGCCAAAGCCCGTCTCTTATGTTCGTCAAAGGACTGTCGCCCAGGAAAGGGCCGGACTGGAGCAGGTCTCTACTATAAGAGTCACATTCAATCCACATTTCGAAACTCTTGCGCTGCACGAATTAGCTGTTTTCCGTGACGGAAAGCGCGTCGACCGACTAAAAACAGCCCACATTGACCTCGCTCAGCGGGAGCGTCGCATAGAAGAAGGGGTTTATGACGAAGACATTGAGGCTATCATCGCTTTGACCGACATTCGGGTTGGCGATCAGGTGGAGTACGCTTACTCAGTCACTGGCGACAATCCTGTTTTTGGTGGCAAATACTCGCGCATCTTCGCCCTTGCCCGAGAGCTTCCGGTGGGCAAGCTGTCAATCCGCATTCAGTATCCAGCGTCCCGCAAACTCCAGTACAAACTGTATCAAAGCAATCAGCCCGTGCTGGAAACAGTAGAAGGTGGGATAAGGACGCTGAGTCTCAACGCTGAAACACTGCCCGCGGTACGGTTGGAACAAGGAACACCATCCTGGCACCCGATGTTTCCATGGCTACAGGTGTCTGAATACGAATCCTGGGACGCAGTCAATTCATGGGCTAGGGCACTGTATTCACCTCCCACAGACTTGAGCCCTGAGTTTGACGCAGTCCTAAACAAACTCAAAAGTGAGGCGACAAGTCAGCGCGACTTGCTCGCAAAAACCCTGACTTGGGTTCAGAACGAGATTCGGTACTACAGCGTCGCGGTAGGGACAAGCTCCCACCGACCGAACCATCCGAACCTGACGATTCGCCAACGCTTCGGCGACTGCAAGGACAAATCTGTCCTCCTCAGCGCCATGTTACGGAAGCTTGGGATCGAAGCCGAACCGGCATTGGTTTCGACGGTGCTTCGTAAAGGGTTGGCTGACTGGTTACCAACCCCGATGTTTTTCGATCATGTCATTGTCCGCGCGAGGCTTGGGGAAGAAACCTTTTGGTTGGACGGTACTGCGACTTATCAAGGAAGTGCTTTGGAAACACTAGGGGTTTTCCCATTCAGCAAAGCTTTGCTAGCGGCCTCTCCCAGTCATGAACTCACCCCGGTCCATCCAGAAACGCAGCGTCGCGACGGCGCCCAGGTAGTCGAGACCTTCAAGATCACGAAATACGGAGCCCCGGTCGCCTTGATCGTAGAAGAGAAATACTTCGGAAGCCGCGCCGAAAACTTCCGTCGTACGCTAGCAGCCGAAGGACTCCGTCGAGTTGTTGAACGGCAGCAGGCCGATTATGGGAAGGATTTCCCGAACATCGAAGTCAGCGGTGAAGCAACTGTGGCAGACGACTCGGCTGGGAACGTCATTTCTGTAACCCAAGCCTATAACGTTCCACGACTTTTCGATTATGAAAGAGGAACTGCTCCGATGTCCTCTGTTTATGCTCGTTCCGTCGTGCCCTGGTTCCGTATCCCGGGAATACCCGACCGAAGATTTCCTCTCGAACTTGCGTTCCCGGCCTCATTCGATCACAGCATTGTGATCGAGATGCCGAACAAGTTGACCAGCCCGATCCCGGCGCCGGTCACTTGGCAAGATTCCTACATCGCCATAAGCAATCGAATCACACTTGATGGCACACGCCTTTCGTTCAACTACGGGGCCAAGACATTACGGGACCATGTGCCAGCCAATGATTTCCCCTCCTTCTCTGGAAACTTGAAACAGAAGGGCTGGCCAATACTGTTTTCATCACTGCAAGCACCGGTCATCGATAGAGACCGATACCGTGCGCGGCTTGTTCAGGATCTCGAAAAATCCGGGACTAACCTCCGCGACCCCGACCAAGTGGACAATTACTATCAACAGTTCCTCAAGGATTACGCAGTCGCTGATGAGGCAATCCGAGGAGAGTTACTTGACGGAGTGCTGCTAGCAAAAGCCCATCGGGATCGAGCTGAAGCAGCGTCGTCATTGGGGCGCAGAGAGCAGGCGCTGGCGGATATCGCAAAATCAATCGCCATCGATCCTACTGATGCTGCCCACGTCCTTAAAGCAGAAGTACACCTTTACTCCGGACAATACCGTGAAGCATTGGACAGCTTGAAACATGTCAAGAGCGAAGGAAGTCAGACCAACACAGCAATGGCGTCTGGCATGACGAATTTCTACCTAGGAAATTATCAGGACGCTCAACGAACCTTTCTCCAAGCTGCCGAAACAGCTGGCCCTTATGACCTACCGTACGCATTGCTTTGGCTTGCCGTAACAACAAGAAAAATGAACCAGGAGCCAGCGGGACTACTCAAGAAGTATCTTGACTCACTCCCGAATTCATGGCCGGCAGAGGCAATTTCCTTGGTTCTTGGCAAATCCGAAACAGCCAAAGTTATCGCTGCTGCCAAAGAAAACAAAAAGGAAAGCCGGTCGCGTTTGTGCGAGGCCTTTTTCTATCTAGGTCAAAAAGCATTGTTGGACGGAAAAATTTCTGACGCCAAGCAATGGTTCAGTAAGTCAGTCGACACAAATGTCGTCATGTACCGTGAACACACCTTCTCCCAACATGAACTCAAGCGGCTCGGGCAGAACTAGGCGCTCGCCGGCGACGAAAGAAGTCTTTTAATCGAGAATCGACACAATTTTATATGTCGCGCAGACAGCTTCGCGCTAATGCTCTCGTTCCCCGACACGATATTCGGGCAGACCAACCGCGCCTCCGTCAGATAGCACACCATCACCGTCGGGCAACGTCGCCTCCGCGCGATACTCGCGCGCAGGGACCGCAAGTGCCCTACGTCGGGGGACAACCAATACTGCGCAGATGCTCGAAAATCGAGCAGCACTACAAGAACAACATTCCCCGCCAGCGAAGGCATATTCTCGACGCGTTGAGCAACCGTGTCCGTCACGTGATCGTGTACGGCAAAGCGCGGCGACTCATCACCGGAGAAGCTGGCACCGACTGAGGAGAGGAACGACTGCAATCACGGGAACAATGGAGATCAGCTTAAGCTTGGCGGACAAATAGCTGCAATAGGAGAGCGCAATTTCAGGTCACCGACGCTGGCTCACGCATCAATCACCCACCTCGTCGTTCCTTCCCCTGAAAATACATGCACGGCCGTCCCGACGACTCCAGCACGTCGAGCATCGGCAGCCGCCAGCTCTTGAAGTCCATCGCCCGGCAACCGTAGGGAAAGCTCGTGTCGTGCGTGATGAAGTAGTGCTTGCACGCGGTGCAGCGCGGCGGGCGCTCCTTCTCCCCGTGTTTCATCGCCAATCCGTTGTCCATTACCGCCGCGAATTCGTGGCGACTACGCCCCGTCCGCCCAGTCGATGATCGGCTGCCACTGTTGCAGATCCTGCGCCGCGCGCGACGGCGTCAGGTCGAACAGGGTCATGCCGTGCGCCGCGACCTGCACGTAGCGCTGCGTGTCGCGCAGGTAGGCCAGCACCGGCAGTTCGTACTGGGCGAGGAAACGCTCCAGTTCGGCGGCGGCGCGGGTGCGCGCGTCGACGCGCATGCCGACGACGGCGACGAAGGTCTGCTGCTTGCGGATCGCCTTTTCTTCGAGCAGCTTTTCGAGAAAGCTGCGCGTGGCGAGGATGTCGAACAGCGAGGGCTGCACCGGCACGATGACGCGGTGCACGACCTTGAGCACGCGTTCCAGCTGCTTGCCGTGCAGGCCGGCCGGGGTGTCGAGCACGGCGTGCGTGGTGCCGGCCGGCGGCCGCGCCGGGTGGGCGTGGTCACGGTCATCCCCCATGTCCCAGCTGGCGATCGGCGGCAGCAGCCGCGAGCGCAGGCCGAGCCAGTCGCGCGACGATTGCTGGCGGTCGGTGTCGCCGAGCATGACGCGCTGGCCGGCGTGGGCGAAGTAGCCGGCGAGGTTGGTGGCCAGCGTGGACTTGCCGGCCCCGCCCTTGGGGTTGGCGACGAGGATGCTCTTCATGGCTTGCTGCTTTCCCTTTCCTTTTCTCCCTGCGCCCGCTCGACGCGGAGCAGCTGCTTGCGCACGAGGTTGATGTGTTCGCGCAGCGTGTAGACGAGGTCGGTGAAGCCGAGCGGCACGTTGCGGTTGCTCGCCTCGTCGTCGATGCGGTCGAGGCGCTCGAAGAATTCGCCGTGCCGCGCCGCCGCGTAGTGGTGGCGCACCTCATTTTCGAGGAATTTGAGTTCGCCGTAGAGGCGGAAGATCTTCGAGCGCACGCGCCAGGTGTAGATGGTCGGGGCGATCTTCATCAGCGGCAGCAGCAGCGCGATCAGCGGCAGCAGCATGACCACCATGCGGTCGACGAAGACCGCCGCCCAGAACGGCAGGTAGCGCTGCAGGAAGGGCGGGCCGGACTTGTAGTGACGCTTGGCGTCCGGCGACAGCTCGAAGGTGGTGTCGAGGTAGGCGGGGAATTCGCCGCCCTTCTGGAAGAAGCCGCTCTTGCCGTGCACCTCGCTCGCCACCTGCAGCAGCAGCGCGACCAGCGCCGGGTGCGTGTCTTCGTTCACGACGAGGTTGGCGGTGGCGGCGAGCAGCGTCGTGCTGCGCGGCGGCAGGTCGCGCACCAGGTCGACGACGCCGCGCGGCAGCGTGACGCGGGTGAGGAAGGGGAAGCGCCGGGTGTAGGCATCGGCCTGCGCGAAGCTCATCACATGCACGCCGGGCGAGCGCAGCAGCACCTGCACCACCGGCGCTTCCGGCGCGGCGATGATGAAGGCGGCGTCGACCCAGCCCTGCTGCAGCGCCTCGGCGGCATCGAGCCCGGCCAGCGGTTTCAGCTTGCCGTCGAGCGGGATCTCGTTGGCTTCGAGCAGCTGCGTCGCCAGCCCGCGCACGCCGCTGCCCTCGGCACCGACGGCGATGCGCTTGCCGGCGAGGTCGTGCAGCCGGCCGAGCGGCTTGTCGCCGCGGTAGAACACCCACACCGGCTCGTAGTACATGCTGCCGAGCGAGCGCAGGCCGCTGTCGCTGCTTTCCTCCCCGTCCGTCGGCGGCGAAACGATGCCGCCCTGCATGAAGGCGACGTCGACCTCACCCCGCTTCAGCCGTTCGAGGTTCTCGACCGAGCCGGCCGAGGTCTTCAGTTCCAGCGTGACGCCGCTCTTCGCCAGGATCGCCGCGTAGCGCTGGGCGAACGCATGGTAGGCGCCGCTCTCGGTGCCGGTGCCGATGATCAGCCTGCTCGGCGGCGCCGGCTTGACGAACTGGTAGGCAACGACGAAGCCGATCGAGACGATGAGCACGATCGGCCACGCCGTCGCCAGCAGGTCGCGGAACGAGAGCAGGCTGCTCCTCAGCTTGGCGCCCATGGCACCGCTCACGGCAACAGGATCGTGCTGCCGGTGGTCTTGCGCGCCTCCAGGTCGCGGTGCGCCTGCGCCGCATCCTTGAGCGGGTAGGTCTGGTTGACCTCGATCTTCACCTTGCCGGCGGTGACGACGTCGAACAGCTCGCCGCCAAGCGCCTCCAGGTCGGCGCGCTTGGCCGTGTAGTGCATCAGCGTCGGCCGGGTGATGAAGATCGAACCCTTCTGCGACAGCAACAGCGGGTCAAACGGCGCCACCGGGCCGGAGGCGTTGCCGAAGCTGACCATCATGCCGCAGGTGCGCAGGCTGTCGAGCGAGCCCATGAAGGTGTCCTTGCCGACGCCGTCGTAGACCACGGCGACGCCTTCGCCTTTGGTGATCTCGCGCACGCGCTTGGCGACGTCCTCGCGGTTGTAGAAGATCACGTGGTCGGCGCCGTGCGCGCGCGCCAGCGCGGCCTTGGCCTCGGTCGAGGTGGTGCCGATCACCGTCGCCCCGAGTGCCTTCGCCCACTGGCAGGCGATCAGGCCGACGCCGCCGGCGGCGGCGTGCACGAGCACGGCGTCGCCCGGCTGCACGCGGTAGGTGCGGCGCAGCAGGTAGGCGGCGGTCAGCCCCTGCAGCATCATCGCCGCGCCGGTGCGGAAGTCGATGCCGTCGGGCAACTTGAGCAGGCGGTCGGCCGGCAGGCAGCGCGCCTCGCTGTAGGCGCCGACCGGGCCGCCGGCGTAGGCGACGCGGTCGCCCGGCTTGACGTTGGCAACGCCCTCGCCGACCGCCTCGACGACGCCGGCGCCTTCGAGGCCGATGCCGGAAGGCAGCGGCAGCGGGTAGAGGCCGGTGCGGTGGTAGGTGTCGATGAAGTTGAGGCCGACCGCGGCGTGGCGCACGCGCGCCTGGCCGGGGCCGGGATCGCCGACCTCGACGGTTTCCCAGCACAGCACTTCGGGGCCGCCGGTCTGATGGAATCGGATGGCGTGGGTCATGGTTGTTCTCCGTATTGTTCGCTATGGGGGGCGTCGCCGGGCCTGCGTCCGAGCGACGGTGGGGAAAGCGAAAAGCCTAGCCGCTGCCCGCTTTTTGGGCAAGGCCGATAAAGCCATTGGCAACAGGCACCTGGCGCCCCTGTCCACAGGCTATCCACAGCCTTGTCCCGGGTTTCGGTGGATGAAGCGCGGCGGCTTCAGCCGGGGTGCGCGCGGCTCAGGCCGGCGTCAGCTTGGCGTATTCGAGCGCCAGCCACTTCATGCCGGCGCCGCCGAAATTGACCTGCACGCGCGCGTCGGCGCCGCGCCCCTCGGCGGAGACGATGACGCCGAAGCCGAACTTGGCGTGCTGCACGTTCATGCCGATGCGCAGGCCGTTGGGCAGGCCGGCCGCGACCGCGGCCGCCTGCGGCGCGGCCGCCCGGCCGCCACCACCCCCGCCGCCCCAGCCGCCGCTGGCGCGCGGCCCGCTGTACGTTTCGTAGGCCGGCTTGCTGACCGGGTTGATCCGGCGCAGCAGTTCGTCCGGGATCTCGTCGAAGAAGGACGAGGCGACGCAGTAGCGCGTCTGCCCGTGCAGCATCCGCGTCTGCGCCCAGGAGAGGTAGAGGCGCTTCCTGGCCCGCGTCACCGCGACGTACATCAGCCGGCGCTCTTCCTCCAGCCCCTCGCGCTCCTGCGCCGCGTTCTCGTGCGGGAACAGCCCCTGCTCCAGCCCGGACAGGAAGACGATGTCGAACTCCAGCCCCTTCGCCGCATGCACGGTCATCAGCTGCAGCGCCTCGTCGCCTTCGAGCGCCTGGTGCTCGCCGGATTCGAGCGAGGCGTGCGTCAGGAAGGCGGCGAGATCGCCGGCCTCCCCGCGCGCCGCGAGGTCGCCGCCGCTTTCCTCCTGCACGAAGCTGACGGCGGCGTTGATCAGTTCATCGAGGTTTTCCAGCCGCTCCTGGCCCTCCTTTTCGGCGAGGTAGTGCTGGCGCAGGCCGGATTTCTCGACGACGTGCTCGATCATCTCCGGCAGCGGCAGCTGGTCGGTGTCGCGGCGCAGTTCCTCGACCAGCCGGATGAAGGCGCCGACCGAGGCGCCGGCCTTGCCGGTGAGCGAGGCGGCGGCGTTGTAGAGCGACGAGTTGGCCTGGTGCGCCGCCGCCTGCAGGTTCTCCTGCGAGCGGGCGCCGATGCCGCGCGCCGGGAAATTGACGACGCGGGCAAAGGCGGTGTCGTCGTCCGGGTTGGCGATCAGGCGCAGGTAGGCGAGCGCGTGCTTGATCTCCTGGCGCTCGAAGAAGCGCAGGCCACCATAGACGCGGTACGGGATGCCGGCGGTGAACAGCTGGTGTTCGAGGACGCGCGACTGTGCGTTGGAGCGGTAGAGCAGCGCGATCTGGTTGCGCGAGATGCCCTCGCGGATCAGCTCGCGGCATTCGTCGACGATGAAGCGCGCCTCGTCGAGGTCGGAGAAGCCTTCGAAGACGCGGATCGGTTCGCCGGCGCCGGCGTCGGTCCACAGGTTCTTGCCGAGCCGGCCGCGGTTGTGCTTGATGATGGCGTTGGCCGCTTCCAGGATGTTGCCGTGCGAGCGGTAGTTCTGCTCCAGCCGGATCACCGAAGCGACGCGGAACTCGCGCTCGAAGTCGCGCATGTTGCCGACCTCGGCACCGCGGAAGGCGTAGATCGACTGGTCGTCGTCGCCCACCGCAAACAGCTTGGCGCCGTCGTCGGCGCCGTAGTTGGCCAAGAGCTTCAGCCACTTGTACTGCAGCACGTTGGTGTCCTGGAACTCGTCGACCAGGATGTGGCGGAAGCGCTGCTGGTAGTGCTGGCGCAGCGGCTCGTTGCGCACCAGCAGTTCGTAGGTGCGCAGCAGCAGTTCGGCGAAGTCGACCACCCCCTCGCGCTGGCACTGTGCCTCGTACTCGGCGTAGAGCTCGACGCGCCGCCGCGTGTAGTCGTCGAAAACCTCGGCCTGGGCGGCGCGCACGCCCTGTTCCTTGTGCGCGTTGATGAAGTGGCACAGCTCGCGCGGCGGGAACTTCTCGTCGTCGACGTTGAGGTTCTTCAGCATGCGCTTCACCGCCGACTGCTGGTCGCCGGAGTCGAGGATCTGGAACAGCGCCGGCAGCCCCGCCTCGCGGTGGTGCGCCCGCAGCAGCCGGTTGCACAGGCCGTGGAAGGTGCCGATCCACATCGCGCGGGTATTCACCGGCAGCATCGCCGACAGCCGCGCCTGCATTTCCCTGGCCGCCTTGTTGGTGAAGGTCACCGCCAGAATCCCCTGCGGCCCGACCTGCCCGGTAGACAATAGCCACGCAATACGCGTAGTAAGCACTCGCGTCTTTCCGCTGCCAGCGCCGGCAAGGATCAGCGCATGCTGCGGCGGCAGGGTGACGGCAGCGAGCTGCTCCGGATTGAGATTAGCGAGCAAATCAGACATGGATCAAAGTTTCCGGTGGGGGGCGCGCGGATTATAGCCGGCAGTCAACCCGACCCTTGGTTGACGCGTTTTATACGGCAATGCACAAAAACGGGTTAACAAGCAATTGTGGAACTTTCCATAAGCTTGTCAGACAAAATAACGTAGAATTACGTTGCGTTGCACAAAACCCTGCCCACAAGGCACGGTTGTGAAGCTTGGCCAACCGCCAAAACGAAAGGAGAACAGACAAATGAAAGCACCGAAAATACTACCGTGGATCGCCAAGCGTGCAGGCATCGGCGAAGCCCTCGCCCTCAAGCTGTGGCGCCGCGCCGCCGGAGAAGCCGCGCTGATCGTCGGCAACCACGACAGCTCCGAATTCTTCCGCCTCTCGGTCGAGCGCTTCGTCAGCCTGGTCGAGGAAGAATCCGGCCGCTGCCCGCTTCCCGGCGCCACCGTCACCTGGATGTGGCGCCATCAGGCGCGCATGGCCAGCCTCAGCCTGATCGCTGCCGAAAGCACCTACCGCCTGTGGCGGAACAACTGGGAAAGCTTCGTCAACAACCAGAAGAAAGCGGCCTGACGCCGCTTTTGGCCCCCGTATTTCTCCCTGCTTTTTCCCCGCTTCCGGCCCCGGCGGCGCACCGCAGCGCCGCGGGTCACCGGAGTCTTCCGGCACCGCCCCCGGAACATTCCCGATCCTTCCGGGCAATTCGACGCAGCAGCGACGCCCGACGGCGCCGTTCCGCGCCCCTACCCGATAGTCACGGGTCAGCGGGTCGCCCGCGTCGCCTCCAGCCCGAGTTCGAGACGCAGGCGCGCGGCCAGCGCCTCGGCATCGGCGCGCGAGGCGAGCCGGGGCACCAGCAGGGCGTAGCGATAGCCGCCTTCACCGGCCGCCTGCGGCCGGATCCGCGCCGGATAACCGGCAGCGCGGATCCGGTCGTACAGCGCCAGCGCCGCCTCCTCGCTGTCGGCGACGCCGGCGAGGACCTGCCAGCGCCCCCGCGGGCGGAACACCGGCGCCGCCGGCTGCAGCTCCGTTTCCTGCGCCCATTGCGCCAACTGGCCGGGATCGACGGCGGCGACCGGCAGCGGCAGCTGCCCCTTGGGCGCAACGTAGAAGCTCATCGGCTCGCTCATCGACACCGCCTCGGCTTCCGGGTGGGTCACCGTGATCCGGCCCTCGATCAGGCAGACCAGATCCCGCTCGGCGTCGGAACTCCCCCACAGGTCGGTACCGCGGATGCCGGCGGTGACGGTGGCGATGCGCACGTTGACCGCGCGCCGGTCCTGGAAGCGGTTGAAGACGCCGGTGGTGAAGCGGAAAGCCCCTTTGGCCACGTCGAAGGCCGCGGTGAACACGCCGCGCTCGCGCTCGCCGAGCGCATCGAGACGCAGGCTGGCATTCGCCCCGAGCTTGACCGCGCTGCCCTCCGACAGCCGCAGCAGCACGCGGGCATCGCCGCCGGTAAGGACCCGGTCGCGGTTGTTCAGGCGCTGGCCGACGACCAGCGGCAGACGCTGCTCGCCGCGTTCGACCCAGGCCGGCGGCTGCACCGCCTCGACCTGCACGAAGGAGGCGGCGGCGTGCGCGCCAACCGCCGCGGCCAACAGCCCGACGGCGCCCAGCGCGCGCAGCGCATGAACCATACGCAAGAAACCCATTCGCAGACCCATCACCACCCCCGGCAGAAAGTTGGCGGATTCTAACAGCTCCGCCCGACCTCTCCTTCCGCCCCTGACGGAAGCTCGCAAAGGCTGCGCCGGCGGGGGGCCGGCGCGCCGGACGGGGGTGCAAATGCGCGTATAATCTGCGGTCTTTCAGAATTCCGCCCACCTTCACGCCAACTCGCCGTCATGCAGGACAAATACTCCCCCGCCGAAGTAGAACGCGCCGCCCAGGACCACTGGGTGAAGACCGCCGCCGCCCGTGCCGTCGAAGACACGACCAAGCCCAAGTACTACTGCCTGTCGATGTTCCCGTATCCGTCGGGCAAGCTGCACATGGGCCACGTGCGCAACTACACGATCGGCGACGTGCTGTCGCGCTTCCACCGCATGCTCGGCTACAACGTGCTGCAACCGATGGGCTGGGACGCCTTCGGCATGCCGGCGGAGAACGCGGCGATGCAGAACAACGTGCCGCCGGCGAAATGGACCTACGCCAACATCGAGTACATGAAGACCCAGCTCAAGTCGCTGGGCTTCGCCATCGACTGGGAGCGCGAGCTCGCCACCTGCACCCCCGAGTACTACCGCTGGGAGCAATGGCTGTTCACCCGCCTCTACGAGAAGGGCCTGATCTACAAGAAGCTCGGCACCGTGAACTGGGACCCGGTCGACCACACCGTGCTCGCCAACGAGCAGGTGATCGACGGCCGCGGCTGGCGCTCCGGCGCGCTGGTCGAAAAGCGCGAGATCCCCATGTATTACATGAAGATCACCGCCTACGCCGAGGAACTGCTGTCCGAACTCGACAATCTGCCCGGCTGGCCGGAGCAGGTGCGGCTGATGCAGAAGAACTGGATCGGCAAGAGCGTAGGCGTCAGGTTCGCCTTCCCGTACGAACTGGACGGCAAGGCCGACAAGCTGTGGGTGTTCACGACGCGCGCCGACACCATCATGGGCGTCACCTTCTGCACCGTCGCCGCCGAGCACCCGCTGGCCACGCGCGCCGCGCAGGACAAACCCGAACTCGCGGCCTTCATCGAGGAATGCAAGCAGGGCGGCGTTGCCGAAGCCGACATTGCGACGATGGAAAAGAAGGGCATGCCGACCGGCATCTTCGTGCAGCACCCGCTGACCGGTGACAAGGTCGAGGTCTGGGTCGGCAACTACGTGCTGATGGGCTACGGCGAAGGCGCCGTGATGGCCGTGCCGGCGCACGACGAGCGCGACTTCGCCTTCGCCAAGAAGTACCAGTTGACGATCAAGCAGGTCATCGCCGTTGACGGCCAGGACTTCTCGCTCGACGGCTGGCAGGAGTGGTACGCCGACAAGGCGAACGGCAAGTGCGTCAATTCCGGCAAGTACGACGGCCTCGGCTACGACGCGGCCATCGACGCCATCGCCGCCGACCTCGCCGCCGGGGATCTCGGCGAGAAGAAGGTGCAGTTCCGCCTGCGCGACTGGGGCATCTCGCGCCAGCGCTACTGGGGCTGCCCGGTGCCGATCATCCACTGCCCGAGCTGCGGCGACGTGCCGGTGCCCGACGACCAGCTGCCGGTGGTGCTGCCGGAGGACGTCGAGATCACCGGCGCCGGTTCGCCGCTGGCGAAGATGCCCGAGTTCTACGAATGCAGCTGCCCGAAGTGCGGCGGCGCCGCCAAGCGCGAGACCGACACGATGGACACCTTCGTCGAGTCGTCGTGGTACTTCCTGCGCTACACCTGCCCGGACAACGACCAGGCGATGGTCGACGAGCGCCTCGCCTACTGGTGCCAAGGCGGCATTGACCAGTACATCGGCGGCATCGAGCACGCCATCCTGCACCTGCTCTATTCGCGCTTCTGGACGAAACTGATGCGCGACGTCGGCCTGTTCAAGGGCTTCGAGCTGAACGAACCCTTCGCCAACCTGCTGACACAGGGCATGGTCGTCGCGCCGACCTTCTACCGTGATCTCGGCGACGGCAAGAAGCAATGGATCAACCCGGCCGAGGTCAATGTCGTCACCGACGAGCGCGGCCGCCCGACCGGCGCCACGCTGATCGCCGACGGCCAGCCGGTGATCATCGGCGGCACCGAGAAGATGTCGAAGTCGAAGAACAACGGCGTCGATCCGCAGGCCCTGATCGACCAGTACGGCGCCGACACGGCCCGCCTGTTCATCATGTTCGCGTCGCCCCCGGACCAGTCGCTGGAGTGGTCGGACGCCGGCGTCGAGGGCGCCTTCCGCTTCCTCAAGCGGCTGTGGAAGCTGACCCACGATCACGTTGCACAAGGGCTCGTGCCGGCCTTCACCGGCGGTGAATTGCCCGCTGCGCTGAAGGATTTCCGCCGCCAGCTGCACCAGACCATCGGCAAGGTGACCGACGACTACGGCCGCCGCAAGCAGTTCAACACCGCCATCGCCGCGGTGATGGAGCTGCTCAACGCCTTCGCCAGGCTGCCCGACGACGCCACCGCGCGCGCCGTCAAGCAGGAGGCGCTGGAAGCGGTGGCGCTGCTGCTGTTCCCGATCGTGCCGCACGCCAGCCACGCGCTCTACGGCGAGCTGCGCCCCGGCCTGGACGCCGGCCGGCAGCCCTTCCCGAAGGCCGACGCCGCGGCGCTGACGCAGGACGAGATCGAGCTGATGCTGCAGGTCAACGGCAAGCTGCGCGGCAGCCTGAAGGTCGCCGCCACCGCCGACAAGGCCGCCATCGAAGCGCTGGCGCTGGTCTCGGAAGCGGCGCAGAAGTTCATGGAAGGCAGGCCGGCGAAGAAGGTCGTCGTCGTGCCGGGCCGCCTGGTCAACATCGTCGCTTGAGGAAACCCGCATGCGCGCCGCTCTCGCCTGCCTGACCCTGGCTCTTTCGCTGCTGCTTTCGGCCTGCGGCTTCCAGCTGCGCGGCGCCTACAACCTGCCCTACGAGAGCCTGCACATCGCGCTGCCCGACGCCTCGGTGATCGGCGCCGGGCTGAAGCGGCAGATCCGCGCCGGCAACGGTACGCGCCTGGTCGACACGCGCGAGGAGGCGCAGGGCAGCTTCATCCAGACCGCCGACCTGCGCGAACGGCAGATCCTCTCGCTGAACACCTCCGGCCGCGTCCGCGAGGTGCGCCTGCGCTACCGCTTCGCCTACCGTGTGGTCGACCCGAAGGGCCGCGACCTGGTGCCGACCACCGGCATCGAGCTGACCCGCGACCTGACCTACGACGACTCGGCGGTGCTCGCCAAGGAACAGGAAGAACTGATCCTCTGGCGCGACATGGAGAACGACCTCGTGCAGCAGGTGTTGCGCCGCCTGGCCACGGTCAAGCCGACCGTCCCGCAGGAAAGCCACTAGGGTGAACTCCCCGCACGCCATGTTCGCGCAGGCCGCCCGTCGGGTGGCCCGGCGGGAGGCCTGAGATGCAACTCAAGGGCGAGCAGCTCGACGCCCATCTCGGCGGGCCGCTGAAGCCGGTCTACGTCGTCTGGGGCGACGAGCCGCTGCTGGTCATCGAGGCCGCCGACGCGATCCGCGCCGCCGCGCGCAAGCAGGGCTTCGACGAACGCGAAGTGCTCACTGCCCTCGCCGGCTTCGACTGGAACCAGCTGCTGCAGGCCGCCGGCAACCTGTCGCTGTTCGGCGGCAGGAAGCTGATCGACCTGCGCATCCCGACCGGCAAGCCGGGGCGCGAAGGCAGCGCCGCACTGCAGGAATACTGCGAGCGCTGCGGCCCCGACACGGTGCTGCTGGTGACGCTGCCGGCGCTCGACTGGAAGGACGAGAAGGCGAGCTGGGTCACCGCCCTCGGCAACGCCGGCGTCGCGATCAAGCTGGCCGCACCGTCGCTGGCCGAGCTGCCGGGCTGGATCGCCAACCGCCTGCGCCGCCAGGAACAGACTGCGGAGCGCGAGGCGCTGGCCTTCATTGCCGAGCGCGTCGAAGGCAACCTGCTCGCCGCGCAACAGGAAATCCGCAAGCTCGGCCTGCTCTATCCGAAGGGGCAGCTGACGCTGGCACAGGTCAGCGAGGCGGTGCTCAACGTCGCCCGCTTCGACCTCGACGGCCTGCGCGAAGCGCTGCTCGCCGGCGACGTCACCCGGCTCGCCCGCACGCTGGACGGCCTGAAGCAGGAAGGCGAGGCGCCGCCGCTGGTGCTGTGGGCGATCACCGAGGAAGTGCGGGCGCTGGCCCAGATCCGCGGCGGGCTGGCGGAAGGACAACCGCTCGACGGCTTGCTGCGCGATGCGCGGGTCTGGGGAGTACGTCAGGGCTTGATAAAAAAGGCAGTCGGGCGGCTGAGCCTGGAACAGGCGCGGGAAGCGCTGGCGCAGGCGGGACAGCTGGACCGCATGATCAAGGGGCTGGCCGGCGGCGACGTCTGGAACGAATTCCTCCGCCTGGGCCTGAAGCTCGCTGCTCCGGCCCGCTGAACCAACACCCTCCGGGTCCTTCAGGTGCCAGTACGGGCCTCGCTGGCATCGTCGTCGGGATCGTCGGTTTCCAGCGTTTCCCAGGCGCAATTGGGCAGCGTACGGACGTCATGCAACGCGTCGCACTGCGTTTCGCGCACCAGGCATTCGCCCCGGCATTCCTCGGCAACGACGACCAGGTTGAGTTCCTCGTCGACTTGGCGTTCCCCGTCCCAATAGCTGCAGGTCGCACAGACCTTCACTTCGGTGGGGAGAATGAGTTTCTTTTCCATCTTCGATACTCTCCGACTTTCGCGTGAGAGTTTAATCCCGGCAAAGAGTTCCCGGCGCGATTCTATCAGGGCGGCCAGCTATAATCCTTTTTTTGCTTTGACGAAGACGCAAGATCATGGATATCCGGGAATACATGCAGACCATCGGCCGCCAGGCGCGCGCGGCGTCGCGCGCCGCCGCCCGTGCCGATACCGGCCAGAAGAACCGGGCGCTGGCGGCGATTGCCGCCGCCATCCGGCGCGACGCCGCCGCCCTGCTCGCGGCCAACCGCGAGGATCTGGACGCCGCCCGCGCCGCCGGCCTGGAAGCGGCGATGCTCGATCGCCTGACGCTGTCCGAGAAGGGCATCGCGGCGATGGCCGAAGGCGTCGAGCAGGTCGCCGCGCTGCCCGATCCGATCGGCGAGATCAGCGACGTCAAGTTCCGCCCGTCCGGCATCCAGGTCGGCAAGATGCGCGTGCCGCTCGGCGTCATCGGCATCATCTACGAGGCACGGCCGAACGTGACGGCGGACGCCGCCGCGCTGTGCCTGAAGTCCGGCAACGCGGCGATCCTGCGCGGCGGCTCGGAGGCGATCCGCAGCAACCGCGTGATCGCCGCCTGCGTGCGCGAAGGCCTGGCCGCCGCCGGGCTGCCCGACACCGTGGTGCAGGTGATCGACACCACCGACCGCGCCGCGGTCGGCGAGCTGATCACCATGCGCGAATTCGTCGACGTGATCGTGCCGCGCGGCGGCAAGGGCCTGATCTCGCGCCTGCTCGCCGAATCGCGGGTGCCGATGATCCAGCACCTCGACGGCAACTGCCACGTCTATCTCGACGACGCCGCCGATGCGGCGAAGGCGCTCGCGATCGTCGAGAACGCCAAGACGCAGCGCTACGGCACCTGCAACACCGCCGAGTCGCTGCTCGTCGCGCGTGCGCGCGCCGCCGAGCTGCTGCCGCCGATCGCGGCGATGCTGACGGCCAAGGGCGTCGAGATCCGCGGCTGCGCGGAGACGCAGGCGCTGGTGAAGGAAGCGAAGGCGGCGACGGAAGAGGATTACGCCACCGAATACCTGGCGCCGATCATCTCGGTCAAGGTCGTCGCCGGGCTGGACGAGGCGATCGAGCACATCAACCGCTACTCCTCACATCACACGGACGCCATCGTCAGCGAGAACCACACGGCGGCTATGCGCTTCCTGCGCGAGGTCGACTCGGCGTCGGTGATGGTCAACGCCTCGACGCGCTTCGCCGACGGCTTCGAGTACGGGCTGGGGGCGGAGATCGGCATCTCCACCGACAAGATCCACGCGCGCGGCCCGGTCGGCCTGGAAGGGCTGACCAGCCAGAAGTGGATCGTGCTCGGCGACGGCAACGTCAGGGGCTGACTCCGCCGACCGGAATCAGGCGGCAGGCGTCAGGACTCGTCCGGCGTCGCGATTTCCTGGAAGGCGACGCGGTCATAGTCGTCGCCCTGGCCGACGAGCGTCGCCAGCCGGACGTTGCGCGACTGCCCCTCGACGACCAGCCGATAGCACGCCTCCGCAGCGAAGGTCCCCTTCGGCAACAGCAACTCCTGCTGCGCCCCGGAGAGCAGGATGGCATCGGTGAAGCCGTGCCCGGCCAGTTCGCGGAGCTCCGCCCAGGGGCCGCGCTCGATCTTCTGCAAGGGTTTCACCTGCGCGCAGACGGGCAGCCCGGGCAGCCGCTCCACCCCCGCCAGCAGGCGCGCCGAGGGGTCGCGCCGGAGGCGGCGGATGATTCCCGCACGCCAGTCAACCTCTCCTGCCAGCCGGTAGCCGACGACCCGACCGATCGCGTGCTTCGCCTGCAATTGCGGCAACTGGACGCCGATGCCGCCCTCGCTGATGTCGCGCAGCTGCCAGGTCTCGATCAACCCGCCCTTGCCCGTCGGCTCCAGTCGCTCCAGCAGGTCGAGCGGGTCCGCCGGAATCTCCGGCTCAGCAGCCACCTCCTCCACGTCGGCAATTCCCTCGGCCGTCCCGAAGCGGTTGCGCCGCATCAGGTCGAGATAGGTGTCGTAGTCGATCCGCCGCCCCGAACGGGCCAGCGAGGAACACGCCGCCATGCGTCGGACCAGGCCGAAACCGAATACCGCGCGCGCCTCGCCGCGGGTGTCGTTGCGTTGCTGGCGGCGCTGCGGCGCATGCGCCGACCAGGCCATCGCCAGCAGATGCAGGGCATCCTTCAGCTGCGCCGGCGGCAGGTGCAGATAGGCGAGCCAGTCCGGCACGCTGCCGTCGCGGCTGCTGCGCAAATGGGCGACGACGCGCACGATCTGCGCGCGCAGGCCATCGAAGCCGATGTAGCCGACCGACGGCGGATAGGTCTGCGCCGCATCCCGGCGGAAAGGCCCCTGCGACATCGGGTCGAGGCAATAGAGCTCGCTGCCGAGCGGCTGGGCGCGCACCACGAGCGCCCCGGAATGGCGGTGCAGCAGCGCATCGGCGACCTCGATCTGCCGTTGCAGCATGCTGTCGAGCGGCGCCAGTTCGAGATAGACGCCGGCGAGATACTCGCGCCAGACGCTGCTCGGCTCTTCGCCGGGATAGACCTGCACCTGCGCCTGGCTCGCCCCGCGCTCGCGCACCCAGGTCAGCAACTGACCGGCCTTGCCCCACCAGGCGGGATCGGGAGCGCGATAACGCAGACGCTGCATCTTCTTGCCCAGTACCATCGCCCGCATGGCACGCGCGGCAAGACGCGGCAGCAGGGTCTTGTCCTCCAGCGCGGGTAGCTGCGGGTCGGCCAGGCACAGCGCGTAGGCTTGCGCGGCGGCGGCATAGTGGTCGATCAGGGTCTGCCAGCCCTTGTCGGTCAGGTGCAGACGGTGCTTCGCGTTGAACCAGGCCGACCAGGTCGCCTGCAGGGGCGCCTGCACGAATTCGTCCAGGCGAACCACGGCGCGACGGAAGGCCGGGCCGTCGAGCTCCGCCGCCAGGTCCTCGGCACTCGACAGCCAGTGGTCGACGTCGAGCACCGCCCCTTCCCCTTCTTCCGCACGAATGTCCGCCAAGGTGGCGGCGATGCTTTTCTCGGAAGCGAGAGGATGGCCGTCTTCTTCCTTGCGAAAACGGGAAATCAGCTTGTCTAACATGACTCCTCTAAGTCGTCGGCTATGACCTTGATCATACCTCTACCGCCAGCGCCGACCCTACCGTTCAGTATGGTCGATGTGGCAAACTGCCGACTCTGCCTTCACTATCGGCAGAAACCACAATAATTCAAGACCACAGGAGATAGCATGAAACGCACCACCCTTGCGGCATTTGCCGCTGTCGCAGCATTCCAGATCAACCTCGCGCACGCCGTCGACGTCGAGGGCTTCAAGTTCGACGACAAGCTCACGCTGGGCAATGCCCAGCTGATGGTCAACGGCACCGGCGTCCGCTCCAAGTTCGGCAAGCGCTATGCCATGGCGCTCTACCTGCCGGCGAAGGCGGCCGACGCCCACGCCGCCCTCGCCGCCAAGGGCCCGAAGCGCGTCGCCATCAGCCTGATCAAGGATGTCGATGGCGACACCTTTGCCGGCGCCGTCAGCAAGGGCATCAACAACAACAGCAGCGATGCCGAAAAGGCGGCGCTGAAGGAGCGCATCAAGCAACTCTCGGATACCGTCACCGCCCTCGGCGAGATCAAGGCCGGATCGAGCATCGTCTTCGACTGGCTGCCGGAGAAGGGGACCGTGCTCACGATCAACGGCCAGGCGAAAGGCCGCGAGATTCCCGGCGAGGATTTCTATAGCGCGCTGCTCAGGGTCTGGCTGGGCGAGGACCCGGTGCAGAGCGACCTGAAGCAGGGCCTGCTTGGCAAAGCCAACTGATCTCCCGATAATCGACACAAACAAGAATAGACAAAGGGGCCCGTCGCGAACGGGCCTCGTTGCATACGAGGTACCGACAACCACCAGAGGACGAAGGAGACACCCATGACCCGACTGCTGCGCCAACTGCTGCTTGCTGCCACCTTTGCCACGGCCACCGCCTCCGGCCACGCCGCGGAGTTCATCAACGTTCTCACCGGCGGCACCAGCGGCGTCTATTACCCGCTCGGCGTCGCCTTGTCGCAGATCTATAGCAAGGCGATCACTGGCGCCAAGACCTCGGTGCAGGCAACCAAGGCCTCAGCGGAAAACCTCAACCTGCTGCAGGCCGGGCGTGGCGAAATCGCCTTCACGCTCGGCGACGCCCTCTCCGACGCCTGGAAGGGCGACGAGGAGGCCGGCTTCAAGACCCCGCTGAAAAAGCTGCGCGGCGTCGCCGGCATCTACCCGAATTACATCCAGATCGTCGCCGCCGGCGACTCCGGCATCCGGACGCTGGCCGACCTCAAGGGCAAGCGCATCTCGGTCGGCGCGCCGAAATCGGGCACCGAGTTGAACGCCCGCGCCGTACTGAAGGCAGCCGGGCTGACCTACAAGGACTTCGCCAAGGTCGAGTACCTCCCCTTCGGCGAATCGGTCGAGCTGATGAAGAACCGCCAGCTCGATGTCACGCTGCAGTCGGCCGGCCTCGGCGTCGCCTCGCTGCGCGACCTGGCCACCGCGGTGAAGATCGTCGTCGTGCCGGTGCCGGCCGACGTCGTCGCCAAGGTCGGCGACGCCGCCTACCAGCCCGGCACGATCCCGGCGAAAACCTATGAAGGCCAGAACGACGACGTCGCCACCGTCGCCGTCCAGAATTTCCTGGTCTCGCACGAAGGCGTGTCGGCGGAAACGGTCTATAACATGACCAAGTCGATGTTCGACAACCTCGACCAATTGGTCGCCGCACACGCCGCAGCGAAGGCGATCAAGAAGGAAAACGCGGCGAAGAACATGCCGCTGCCGCTGCATCCGGGCGCCGAGAAGTATTACCGCGAAGCCGGTTTGCTGAAGTAGCCCCCCGGCCATGACGCACGCCCAGCCTCAAGGTGCGGCGGAGGAGTTCAGCGAACACGGCCTGACCCGCCCCCTTGCGGGCTTCGGGCTCAAGGCCGTGGTCGCTGTCGCCCTTGCCTTCTCCTGTTACCAGCTCGTCGTCGCCGCCTTCCACCCGCTCTCGTCGCTGGTGATGCGCTCGTTGCACGTCGGCTTTCTGCTGCTGCTCACCTTCCTGCTCTATCCGGCAACGCGCGCCGGCGCCCGCCACGGCCGCATCGCCTGGCACGACTGGGGATTGGCCGCCACCGCCTTCGCACTGTCGTGCTACCAGTGGATCTTCGAAGCCGACCTGATCCAGCGCGCCGGCGACCCGACGACCACCGACATCGCCGTCGGCTGCGTCGTCGTGCTGATGCTGTTCGAGGCGGCCCGCCGCATCCTCGGCCTGGCGCTGCCGCTGGTCTGCCTGACCTTCCTCGCCTATGGCCTGTTCGGGCAGTACCTGCCGGGCGACCTCGCGCACCGCGGCTACGCCTTCTCGCAGATCGTCGACCAGCTCGCCTTCGGTACGGAGGGCATCTACGGCATCCCGACGCTGGTCTCGGCGACCTACATCTTCCTCTTCATCCTCTTCGGGTCCTTCCTCGAACACGCCGGGATGATCAACCTGTTCAACAACCTCGCGCTCGGACTGGTCGGTCACACCCACGGCGGGCCGGCCAAGGTCGCGGTGCTCTCCTCGGGGCTGATGGGCACCATCTCCGGTTCCGGCGTCGCCAACGTGCTGACCACCGGCCAGTTCACCATCCCGCTGATGAAGCGCTTCGGCTATTCCGGCGTCTTTGCCGGCGCCGTCGAGGCCACCTCGTCGATGGGCGGCCAGATCATGCCGCCGGTGATGGGGGCCGTCGCCTTCATCATGGCCGAGAACCTCAACGTGCCCTACGCCGAGATCGTCAAGGCGGCGGCGATCCCGGCCGTCCTCTACTACGTCACCGCGTTCTGGATGACGCACCTCGAAGCCGGCCGCAAGAACCTGCTCGGCCTGCCCAGGGAACAGTGCCCGAACCCGTGGCGCGCGCTCAAGGAAAACTGGTACCTGATCCTGCCGCTGGCGGCGCTGGTGGCGATGCTCTTCTCGGGCTTCACGCCGATGTTCTCGGGCATGGTCGGGCTATCGCTGACCGCCATCCTGATCCTCGGCGCCGCGATTGCCGCACGCATCTCGGCAACGGCCTTCCGCTATGTTTTCTGGTTGGCAATCGGCCTCACCGCGGCGCTGTTCACGCAGGGCGGCATCTGGGTGATCATCGCGCTGATCACCGCACTGTCCGCCCTTTGCCTGTCCGTCAAAGGCGGCCGCAAGACGCTGCACACGATGAAGCAAAGCCTGGTCGACGGTGCCAGGCAGGCGCTGCCGGTCGGCACCGCCTGCGCCATCGTCGGCGTCATCATCGGCATCCTGACGCTGACCGGCGCCGCCTCGTCCTTCGCCGGCTACATCCTGAAGGTCGGAGAGAACAGCCTGTTCCTCTCGCTGCTGCTGACCATGCTGGTCTGCCTGGTGCTCGGCATGGGCATTCCGACCATCCCGAACTACATCATCACCAGCTCGATCGCCGCCCCGGCGCTGTTGAAGCTCGGCGTGCCACTGATCGTCAGCCACATGTTCGTCTTCTACTTCGGCATCATGGCCGACCTGACGCCGCCGGTGGCACTCGCGGCCTTCGCCGCCAGCTCGATCGCCAAGGAGTCGGCGATGAAAATCGGCGTCAAGGCGGTGCAGATCGCCATCGCCGGCTTCGTCGTTCCCTACATGGCCGTGTACGACCCGCACCTGATGCTGCAGGAAGACTTCACCATCGCCAACGTCGCCTACGTCGTCGGCAAGGCGCTGATCGCCATCACCTTGTGGGGTGCCGCGGCGATCGGCTACCTGCGGACACCGCTGAACGCCGGGGAACGCATTTTCGCCGCGACCGCCGCCTTCATGCTGGTCGCCGCGATACCGCTCACCGACGAGATCGGCTTCGCCATGAGCGCCGTCTTCGTCACCTGGCACTGGCTGCGCACGCGCACCGCATGAGCGCTCTCTGCCTCGCCGCCGGCGCGCTGCTGGTTAGCATGCCGATGGCCGCAGGCACATTCACGCTGGCGTGGACGCATTCGATCGAGAAGGTGCGCTGGGAAGAAGACTGGCGGATCGTCGGCGGCCGGCTGCAAGTCGACGCCGCCCGCATCCGCGGCAGCGGCGCCGGCATGGAAGTCCCGGCCGGGGCCGTGCTGAAGGACGGGGCCTGGCATTACCGGCCGCCGCTACCACCGCTGGAGCGCGTTTCGCTCGCCCACTCGCCATACGCCGCCGGCTACGAACTGTGCGCCGACGGGCAATGCCGGCGGCTGGCTGACCTGCTGCCCGGGATCGGGGACAATGCGGTGATCGAGATGACGGCCTGCGCCAGCCGCTGAAACGGAGATTGCCATGACCCCAGAACGCTTCGACGCCATCGTTGCCGCCCCCGGCTTTGCGCTGGGCATCCGCTGCGCCAGCGCGGACTGGATCGAGGAGATCCAGTTCCTGCCGCCGCAGGCGGCGGAAGCCGCGCGCACCCCGCTCGCGGCGGAAACCGCCCGCCAGCTCGCCGCTTGGCTGGCCGACCCCGGCTTTGTCTTCGGCCTGCCGCTGAAGCCCTCCGGCACCGCTTTCCAGCGCCGCGTATGGCAGCAGATCGCGACCATCCCCTGCGGCGCCACGCGCACCTACGGCGAGGTCGCCCGCGCCCTGCACAACGCGCCGCGCGCGGTCGGTCAGGCCTGCGGCGCCAACCCGTTTCCGCTGGTCGTGCCCTGCCACCGCGTCGTCGCCGCCAACGGTGGACTCGGCGGTTTCGACCGCCACGGCCGCGGCTTCCTGCTCGACGTCAAGCGCTGGCTGCTGGCGCACGAGCAGCGATGAACGAGGCGCCACCGGTCGCCTTGGCGGCCGCCGACACCGCCGAGATCGACGCCTTCTGCGACGCCATCTGGCTGGAGGACGGCCTGGCGCGGACGTCGCTCGCCAGTTACCGCAGCGACCTGGCCCGCTTTGCGCGCTGGCTGGCCGCCGCTGGCCAGCCCGGACTGGCCAGCGCGGAGGAAGCCGCGGTGACGCGCTACATCGCCGAGCTGTCGCGCACGCTACGCAGCGCCTCGCAGGCGCGCCACCTGTCGACGCTGCGCCGCTACTACCGCCGGCTGCTGGCCGAGCGCCGCATCGCCGAGGATCCGACGCGGCGTATCGCCAACCCGGTGCGCCCCGCCCGCCTGCCCAAGCCAATGAGCGAAACCCAGGTGGAGGCCCTGCTCGCCGCACCGGAAACCGGGACGGCACTCGGCTTGCGCGACCGCGCCATGCTGGAGACGCTCTACGCCACCGGGCTGCGCGTCTCCGAGCTGGTCGGACTGAAGCTGCACGAGCTGAACCTCGACATGGGACTGGTGCGCGTCTTCGGCAAGGGCAGCAAGGAGCGCCTGGTCCCGCTCGGCGAGGAGGCCATCGCCTGGCTGAAGCGCTACCTCGGGGAAAGTCGTCCGGCGCTCCTCGAACGCCGCCAGAGCGAGGCGGTCTTCGTCACCGCGCGTGCCGCGGCGATGACCCGGCAGATGTTCTGGAACCTGATCAAGCGCCATGCCCACAGCGCCGGGCTCGACGCCGGCGGGCTGTCGCCGCACACCTTGCGCCATGCCTTCGCGACACACCTGATCAACCACGGCGCCGACCTGCGCGTCGTGCAGCTGCTGCTCGGCCACGCCGACATCACCACCACGCAGATCTACACGCACGTCGCCCGCGAACGCCTGAAGGCGCTGCACGCCGCGCACCACCCGCGCGGCTGACCCGGTCAGCCCGCCGGCACCGACGGATGCTATGCTGTCGACCGATCCTTATGTCATGACACGATGCGGCCGATCGCCTTTGCCACCCCTCCCGTAATGACCCTCGGCGTCATTGCGCTGTTTCTTCTCGCCGCGACCATGGCGCTCGACCTGGTCAGCAGCCGGCGCACCGAATTCAACCACGCGACCCGCCAGATCGAACAGCACGACCGCATGCTGGCGGAGCATGTGGCACGCTCCTTCGACAGCATCGAGGTGCTCCTCGACGAGATGCGGCTGACGCTGCAGGAGAACGGCAGCTGGCTGCAGTGGAACGCCGGCACCGGACACCAGTACCTGAAGGAACGCCTGACGCGCTCGCTGCCGCAGATCCGCCACCTGCTGCTGTTCGATGCCGCCGGCAACCAGCGGCACGCCAGCTTCGCCGAGGTGGCGCCGCTGATCAACGTTGCCGACCGCCCTTATTTCCGGCAACTGGCAGACGGTGCCGAACGGGCGCGCTACGGCCCCTACGTCGGCCGCAACTCGAACCGGCCGACCTACGCCGTCGCCCGCCGGCTGACGCAGGGCAAGGAGCGCTTTGCCGGCGCACTGATGGTCGCCATCGAGCCGGAGTACTTCGAGCAGTTCTGCCACACGACGCGCCCCTACGACGAATTCGAGGCCGCGATCGTCAACGGCGAGGGGAAGATCATCGCCTTCTGCCGCTCGCTGGGGTCGGCCGGCGAGAAGCCGACCGGCGCCGCCGGCACCGATTTCCGCCAGGTGCTGGCGAGCGGCGAGTTCGCGTCGCAAACGATCCCGGCGAACCGGATCGTCATCGAAGGCAAGGAATTCGTGCTGGCGAGCGAACCGGTTCCCGGCTATCCCGACCTGCGCGTCGTCAGCAGCACGCCCAAGGACATTCTGGTGAAAGGGTGGCGCCAGCATGCGCTGCGCGCACTGGCGCTGTCGCTGCTATCGCTGGCGGCACTGGCCTGGGCCGGCATCCTCATTCGCCGCCAGTTCCTGCAACTGACGGCACTCACCGCGGAACTCAAGCAAAGCCACGAAACGCTGGAGGAGCGGGTCCACACAGCAACCCAGGAGCTGCAGGTCCGCCGCGCCGAGGCCGAGCGCCTCGCCGAGGCAAAGTCGCGCTTCTTCGCGGCGGCCAGCCACGACTTGCGCCAGCCCCTGCACGCACTGCAACTGTTTCTCGGCGACCTCTCGCGCCTCGCCGAAACGCCCGAACAGAAGGTCCTCGTGCAGCGCATCGAAACCGCCACCCGCTCGATGACCGGCCAGTTGCGCAGCCTGCTCGACATTTCCCGGCTGGACATGGCCAACATCGTTCCCGAGCGCGTCACGCTGGAAGTCGGCACCCTCTTCGGGCAGCTGGCAGCAACCTACCAGCCGGCTGCGGAGAGCGCCGGCGTACGGCTGCAGTTCCGCCCGCGGAAGACGGTGCTGGAAACGGACCCGGCACTGCTCACGCGCCTGCTCGGCAACCTCATCGACAACGCCATCAAGTTTTCGCCCGGCGGCCGGGTGCTGGTCTGCGCCCGCTGGCGCGCCAACGCCGTACGCATCGAGGTCCGCGACAACGGCAAGGGAATCCCGGGCGACCAGCAGCAATCGATCTACGACGAGTTCTACCAGATCGGCAATGTCGCCCGCGACCCCGGCGCCGGCCTCGGCCTCGGGCTGGCCATCGCGCACCGGATAGCGCGGCTGCTCGGCGCGCACATCAGCCTGCGCTCCGGCACCGGCCACGGCACCACCTTTGCCGTCACCCTCCCCAGCCGCAGCGGGCCGCGTCTGCAGCCGGCGGCGCAGCCTGCCGCGCCGCGCCTCGTGCTCGTCGGCGAGCCGGGCGATTTCGCGCTGCGTGCCCGGCGCTGGGGTTACGACGTCGAGATCGCCGACGACATCGCCTCGGCACGGGAACTGCTCGGCAGCGGCCAGGGCATCCCGGTCATCGTCTGCGGCGACAGTTGCCTGCTGCCGGCCGATACGCTGGCCCTGCTGCAGCAACACCCCGGCGTGGTGATTTCGGCGGCGGCGTGCGACATGCCGGAAATCGGGGCGTATCATTTGCGGGAGCCGATCAAGCCGGCGCGGCTGCGTGCGCTGTTGCGCAGCCTGCATTGACCGCGAGAATTCCCCGATGAAAAACGAGCACGCCCCGGAAACTCCCGCCACGCGCTTCCTGCGCAGCCGCGGCGTGGCGCACTCCGACCATCTCTACGCCTACGAGGAACATGGCGGCACGCGCGTCTCGGCGCGCGAGCTGAACGTCGACGAGCACGCCGTGGTGAAGACGCTGGTGATGGAGGACGAGGCCGGCAAGCCGCTGATCGTGCTGATGCACGGCGACTGCAAGGTATCGACCAAGGAGCTGGCGCGGCAGACCGGCCGCAAGAAGATCGAGCCGTGCAAACCGGAAGTCGCCAACCGCCACACCGGCTTTCTCGTCGGCGGCACCAGTCCCTTCGGCACGAAGAAACAGATGCCGGTCTACATCGAGAAAACGATCCTCGACCTGCCGCTGGTGTACATCAACGGCGGCCGCCGCGGCTATCTGGTCGGCGTGCACCCGCACGACATCCTGCGCGTGCTGCAGCCGAAGATGGTGGAGGTCGCGCTGAAGGAGTGAGCGCCGCCGGCCGACGCCGGATCAGGCCGAACCGCGCTCGATGACGACGCCGACGCGGCGCACGCCGCGCATCATGCCGAGCTTGGCCACCGACACCTGCACCCACTGCGCGCCGAAATCCTCGAGCAGCAGCGTCGCCACGTACTCAGCGAGTTTTTCCAGCAGGTTGAAGTGCCGCGCGCCGAGTTCGGCGCGCAAACGCTCGGCGACCACCGCGTAGTCGATGGTGTCGCGGATGTCGTCGGAGGCCCCGGCCGACGCGGTCGACGCGCCGATGCGCAGGCTGATCTCGATCGTCTGCGGCACGGCCTTCTCGCGCGGGTAAATCCCGATCTGGGTCTCGACGCGGAGATCGTCGATGAAAATGATGTCCATGGGGCGGTGTAGAATGTGGCCTTTTGCGGCATCGCATTGTACCGCCCTACCCCAGCCCAATGGATAGCTCCCTGCTCGTTCCCGCTGCCGTCGTCGGCGCCTACCTCCTCGGTTCTGTCCCCTTCGCCGTCGTCGTCAGCCGCCTGTTCGGCCTGGCCGACCCGCGCAGCTACGGCTCAGGCAACCCCGGCGCGACCAACGTGCTGCGCAGCGGCAACAAGGCGGCGGCGATCCTCACCCTGCTCGGCGACGCCGCCAAGGGCTGGCTCGCGGTCTTTCTCGCCAACCGCTACGGACTGTCCGGCACCGCCGTCGCTCTGGTCGCGCTGGCGGTGTTCTTCGGCCACCTGTTCCCGGTCTTTCTCAAGTTCAAGGGCGGCAAGGGCGTCGCCACCGCAGCCGGCGTGCTGCTGGCGCTGGACTGGCTGCTCGGCCTCGGCGTGCTCGCCGTCTGGCTGCTGACCGCCGTCTTCTCCCGCTACTCGTCGCTGGGCGCACTGCTGGCCGCCGCCAGCGCGCCGATGCTGGCGGCGATGATGTGGGGCGCCACCAGCCGGATGCTCGCCGTCGGCGTCATGGCGATGGCGCTGATCGTAAAGCACTGGGCAAACCTGCAGCGCCTGCTGGCGGGAACCGAACCGAAGATCGGTTCGAAGAAGAAGGCCTAGACCGAAATTTCCGCGAGCGGCCAGCGCGGCCGCACGGCGAAGCTACCGGCTGCCTTCGGCGCGGTGCCGGCCTGCAGGCGCAATGCGCCGGCGAGTGCGATCATCGCCCCGTTGTCGGTGCAGAACTCCAGTTCCGGGTAATAGACCTCGATGCCGCGGCGCGCGGCCTTGGCGTCGAGCTGCCGGCGCAGTTCGCGGTTGGCGCCGACACCGCCGGCGACGACCAGCTGTTTCAGGCCGCAGTCCTTCACCGCCTGCAGCGACTTCTTCACCAGCACCTCGACGATCGCCTCCTGGAAGCCGCAGGCGACGTCGGCCTTCTCCTGCGCGCTCAGCGTACGCTCGCGCACCTGCGTCAGCACGGCGGTCTTCAGCCCGGAAAAGCTGAACATCAGGTCACCGGAATTCGCCATCGGCCGCGGCAGCTTCACCGCACCGGGCGTTCCCTGCTCCGCCAGCGCGGACAGCGCCGGCCCCCCGGGATAGCCCAGGCCAAGCAGCTTGGCGGTCTTGTCGAAGGCCTCGCCGGCCGCATCGTCGAGCGTTTCGCCGAGCAGCTCGTACTCGCCGACGGCGCTCACCCGCATCAATTGCGTGTGGCCGCCGGAGACCAGCAGCGCGACGAAGGGGAAGCGCGGAGGGCGGGACGACAGCAGCGGCGACAGCAGGTGGCCTTCGAGATGGTGCACCGGCACCGTCGGCACGCCGAGCGAGGTCGCCAGCGCCTCGGCGAACGCGGCACCGACCAGCAGCGCGCCAGCCAGCCCCGGCCCCTGCGTGTAGGCAATCGCGCCGACCTCGCCGAGCGAGCGCCCGCTCTCATCGAGAACCTTGCGCAACAGAGGGATCGTGCGGCGAATGTGGTCGCGCGAAGCGAGCTCGGGAACGACGCCGCCGTAATCCCGGTGCATCGCCACCTGCGAATGCAGGGCATGCGCCAGCAGGCCGCGCTCCTGATCGTAGAGCGCAACGCCGGTTTCGTCGCAGGAGGATTCGAAGCCGAGGATCAGCATGGGCGGCGATTTTACAACGCCCCGGCACGGTGGACTTGGAAAAATGGCAAGGCTCTGTTTATAATCGCGGTCTTTCCCATTTTTCCAACCTGATTGGACTGATTTCAATGCCGAGCATTCGCGTCAAGGAAAACGAGCCGTTTGAAGTTGCCATCCGCCGCTTCAAGCGCACTGTCGAAAAAACCGGTCTGCTGACCGAACTGCGCGCCCGCGAGTTCTACGAGAAGCCCACCGCCGAGCGCAAGCGCAAGCTGGCCGCCGCGGTCAAGCGCCACCACAAGCGCATCCGCAGCCAGACCCTGCCGCCGAAGATGTACTAAGCGGCTCCTGCCGCAGCAGTCGCAGCACCAGCAACACTGCTCCCAGGCGTGCCGGTTCCAATCCCGGCACCGGGCAGTTTTCCGACGCAGCGAAAGCTAGAGCCGTCCATCACCAGGTGGACGGCTTTTGACGTTTGTGGGGGATCACCAGAATGACGCTCAAGGAACGCATCACCGAGGACATGAAGGCCGCCATGCGCGCCAAGGAAACGGCGAAGCTCGGCGCCATCCGCCTGCTGCTCGCGGCGATCAAGCAGAAGGAAGTCGACGAGCGCATCGCGCTCGACGATGCCGGCGCGCTGGCTGTCGTCGAGAAACTGCTGAAGCAGCGCAAGGACAGCATCACCCAGTACGAAGCCGCCCAGCGCGAAGACCTCGCCGCCGCCGAGCGCCTCGAAGCCGAACTCCTGACCTCCTACATGCCGGCACAGCTCTCCGCCGCGGAAATCGCCACCGAAGTGCAGGCCGCGGTGGCCGCCACCGGCGCCACCGGCCCCGCCGACATGGGCAAGGTGATGGCCATCGTCAAGGGCAAACTGGCCGGTCGCGCCGACATGGGCGAAGTATCGAGGCAGGTCAAAGCTGCGCTCACCCGCTGATCGCAGACCGGCGGCGCGATGATTCCTGAATCCTTCATTCAGGACCTGCTGCATCGGGTCGACATCGTCGACCTGATAGACGCCCACGTCCCGCTGAAGAAGGCCGGCGCCAACTACGCCGCCTGCTGCCCGTTCCACAACGAGAAGTCCCCGTCCTTCACCGTCAGCCCGCAGAAGCAGTTCTACCACTGCTTCGGCTGCGGCGCCCACGGCACCGCCATCGGCTTCATGATGGAATATTCCGGCATGGGCTTCATCGACGCCGTGAAGGACCTCGCCAGCCGCGCCGGCATGCAGGTCCCGGAACAGGAGGGTCGGCGACGCGAGCAGCAGGACGGGCCGCGCGTCGTCGATCTGGTCGAAGTGATGGCCTTCGCTGCGCAGTATTACCGCGAGCAGCTGAAGACATCGCCGAAGGCCATCGACTACCTCAAGCAGCGCGGCCTCACCGGCGAGGTCGCCGCCCGCTTCGGCATTGGCTACGCGCCGCCGACCGGCCTTCGCGACGGGAAGCTCGACTACAACGATCCACGGCTGGTCGCCGCCGGGCTGCTCAAGGTCGGCGACGACGGCCGGCGCTACGACTATTTCCGCGACCGGATCATGATCCCGATCATCAACCCGAAAGGCGAGGTGATCGCCTTCGGCGGCAGGATCATCGGCCCGGGCGAACCGAAGTACCTGAATTCGCCGGAAACCCCACTGTTCGAGAAGGGCCGCGAGCTGTTCGGGCTGCCGCAGGCGCGGGCCGCGCTCCGGGAAACCGACACCGCGATCGTCGTCGAAGGCTACATGGACGTCATCGCACTGGCCCAGCACGGCGTCGGCAACACCGTCGCCACGCTCGGCACGGCAACGACGACGACGCACGTGCAGAAGCTGCTGCGCCAGGTCGACCGCATCGTCTTCTGCTTCGACGGCGACAACGCCGGCCGCAAGGCGGCGTGGCGCGCGCTGGAGAACAGCCTGGAGGCGCTGCCCGAGCAGAAGACGATTGGCTTCGTCTTCCTGCCCGAAGCGCACGATCCCGACAGCTACGTGCGCGAGTTCGGCAAGGATGCCTTCAACCGCATGGTCGCCCAGGCGACGCCGCTGTCGGACTTCCTGCTGCGCGAACTCGGCCGCCAATGCGACCTGACCAGCGCCGAAGGCAAGGCCAAGCTGGTCGCCGACGCCAAGCCGCTGCTGCAGAAGCTGCAGACGCCGCTGCTGAGGCTGCAGTTGGTCAAGCGACTGGCCGAGATCAGCGGCTTTTCGCAGCCGGAGGTCGAGCGCCTGTGCGAACTGCGCACGATCGCGCCGCCGGCGCCGGCACGCGCGCCACGGCAATCGCCGGCGGCCACCTTCATGCGCAAGCTGATCCGGCTGATCCTGCAAAAACCCGAGCTGGCGCTGCGCTTGCCGGTCGACGCACTGCCGGACGAAGTCCCCGAAACGCGCACGCTGCGCCGCCTGGTGGCCGTTGTCCGCGAAGCCGGCGAGCCGGCGCCGGGGTATGCGCTGCTGCTGGAACGCCTGCGCGGCAGCGAAGACGACCAGATGCTGAAGAAGGCCGCGTCCGACCTGATGCACGAACCCTTTGCCGAAGACGAAATCGAACCTGAATTCGCCGGCACGCTGGCCAAGTTCGCCCGCGACGCGCAGGCCGACGAAATCGATGCGCTCAAGGCCAAGGCGGCGGCGCTTGGCGTCGCCGGCCTGTCGGCCGAGGAAAAGGCCCGCTATGTCGCCCTGCTCACTGCGCGCGGCAAGCCGGAAAATGCTAGCTAAGTTGTGATATAATTTGGGGTTTTTCCAACCCAAACATCGGGAAATGGACATGGCAAACGTAAAAGCCAAGACACCTGCCAAGGACACCAAGGCCAAGTCGGCCAAGGCCAAGGAGAAGGCCGCCGCCGACCTGCTCGCGCAAGCCGGCAACGCCCCCTCGCCGGTCGACGCCGAGACGCGCAAGACGCGCCTGAAGAACCTGATCAAGCTCGGCAAGGAGCGCGGCTACCTGACCTACGCCGAGATCAACGACCACCTGCCGGACGACGTTGTCGACGCCGAGCAGATCGAGTCGATCATCTCGACCTTCAACGACATGAACATCCAGGTCTTCGACGAGGCGCCGGCCGCGGAAGACCTGCTCATGTCGGACGCCACGCCGACCGTCGCCGACGACGAGGAAGTTGAGGAGGAAGCCGAACAGGCGCTATCCACCGTCGACTCGGAGTTCGGCCGCACCACCGACCCGGTGCGCATGTACATGCGCGAGATGGGCTCGGTCGAGCTGCTCACGCGCGAAGGCGAAATCGAGATCGCCAAGCGCATCGAGGACGGCCTCAAGCACATGATCCAGGCGATCTCCGCCTGCCCGACGACGATCACCGAGATCCTCGACGCCGTCGGCAAGATCGAGCGCGACGAGATGCGCATTGACGAACTGATCGACGGCCTGATCGACCCGAACGCGACCGACGAAGCCCCGGCCGCCGCCGAGGAAATGGCGATCGAGGAAGAGGAAGAGGAAGAGGAAGAGGAAGGCGGTGACGACGGCGGCGCCGCAGCCTCGGCCTCGCTGCTGCAACTGAAGACCGATGCGCTGGAGCGCTTCGCGTCGATCAAGTCGCTGCACGCCAAGGCGCATAGCGCGCTGGTCAAGAAGGGGTCGCAGGACAAGACCTACCTCAAACTGCAGCAGCAGATTTCCGACGAACTGCTCTACATCCGCTTCACCTCGAAGACCATCGAACGCCTGTGCGACTCGGTGCGCGGCATGGTCGAGAGCGCCCGCATGTGCGAACGGAAGATCCAGCAGATCTGCGTCGACAAGGTGCACATGCCGCGTCCGCATTTCATCAAGGTCTTCCCGGGCAACGAGCTGAACCTCGCCTGGGCCGACGACGAAATCGCCGCCAACCCGCGCACCTACGCCCAGACGCTGACGCGCAACGCGCCGGCGATCAAGGAGCAGCAGCAGAAGCTGATCGACCTGCAGACGCGCATCGGCATCCCGCTGAAGGAGCTGAAGGACATCAACAAGCAGATGTCCACCGGCGAAGCCAAGGCCCGCCGCGCCAAGCGCGAGATGACCGAGGCCAACCTGCGCCTGGTGATCTCGATCGCCAAGAAATACACCAACCGCGGCCTGCAGTTCCTCGACCTGATCCAGGAAGGCAACATCGGCCTGATGAAGGCGGTGGACAAGTTCGAATACCGCCGCGGCTACAAGTTCTCGACCTACGCGACGTGGTGGATCCGCCAGGCGATCACCCGCTCGATCGCCGACCAGGCGCGCACCATCCGCATCCCGGTGCACATGATCGAGACGATCAACAAGATGAACCGCATCTCGCGCCAGATCCTGCAGGAGACCGGCGCCGAGCCGGACCCGGCGACGCTGGCGAAGAAGATGGAGATGCCGGAAGAGAAGATCCGCAAGATCCTCAAGATCTCGAAGGAGCCGATCTCGATGGAGACGCCGATCGGCGACGACGACGACTCGCATCTGGGCGATTTCATCGAGGACACCGCGACGCTGGCGCCGACCGACGCCGCGCTCTTCTCCAGCCTGCGCGGCATCACCAAGGAAGTCCTGGACACGCTGACGCCGCGCGAAGCCAAGGTGCTGCGCATGCGCTTCGGCATCGAGATGAACACCGACCACACGCTGGAGGAAGTCGGCAAGCAGTTCGACGTCACTCGCGAGCGCATCCGCCAGATCGAAGCCAAGGCCCTCAGGAAGCTGCGTCATCCGAGCCGTTCCGACAAGCTGAAGAGCTTCCTCGACAACGGCAACAACTGAGCTGCGAGCAGATCCGGGGACTGTAGCTCAGTCGGTTAGAGCAGAGGACTCATAATCCTTTGGTCCAGGGTTCGAGTCCCTGCGGTCCCACCAACAAGAACGGCTTCCCGAGGGAAGCCGTTTTCGTTTCCTGGCCGCGAGCTTTCTGCCTGCTCGAAGCGCCAGGCCGGCAGGAGCGCCGGCCGGGTCCTGTCAGAGCTTGTGAAGAAATCGTAGCGAGCGGTCCGAGTGCGAGGCGGACGGAGCGCAGTGACGAACGCAGTTCGCGCTACGAGACATATCAATCGGATAGGCGAGGAGCGAGCACCGCCCAACGAAGCAATCGGATCGCGCAGTAGATTTATTCACAAGCTCTCAGCTGATCCGGACCAGCGCCGGGTCGTCGTGGTGGTCGATCAGGATGCGCCGCACGCGTTCCTGCCACAACCTGCCGAACAGCGCCGCCTCTTCCGCGCCGGCCATTCCCTGCAGCACAAGCGGCAGCAGTTCGCCCATGCGCGGGTCGCCCGGGACCGGCGACAGGTCGAGCGTGCAACGCACGGCTGCCGCCCGGTCCAGCCGCGCGAAGCGGATGTCGCCGGCCTCCGGCACCTCGAACTGCAGCAGGTCGCGCCGCGAGAAGCGCCCGGCCAGGCCCTTGAAGCCGCCGACGCCGGCAGCGCCGGTGAGCAGGCCAGCGACGCTGGCGATGACGCCGGCCACCCCGCTGCGCTGGCTCTCGCCGAACTCGACGCGGATCGCGCCGCGCTCGGGCGCCTCGCTGCCGTACAGCGCGCGCAGCGCCCGCGTCGTCAGCAGCCAGGCGCCGGCCACCGTCGGGCAGGAATGCCCGGCCAGGCGCACGGCGTCGACGTAGCGGTATTCGATCAGGCCGCCGTCGGCGGCGCCGAGGAACTCGGCCAGCGGGTCGCGCAGCGTGATGCCGGGAACGTCTTCGAAAAAGGCGGGAAAGGTCATGTCAGTCCTTGCGCTGGATCAGTTCGATCTTGTAGCCGTCCGGGTCCTCGACGAAGGCGATGACGGTGCTCCCGTGCTTCATTGGCCCGGCGTCGCGCACCACCTTGCCGCCGCGTTCGCGGATCGCGGCACAGGCCGCGTAGGCATCGGGAACGGCGATGGCGACATGGCCGAAGGCATTGCCCAGCTCATAGGCGGCCGTATCCCAGTTGTGCGTCAGTTCGAGTACGGCCGTCTCGGCCTCGTCGCCGTAGCCGACGAAGGCCAGCGTGAAACGGCCGTCCGGGTAATCCTGGCGGCGCAGCAGGCGCATGCCGAGCACTTCCGTATAGAAGGCGAGCGAGCGTTCGAGATTGCCGACGCGGAGCATGGTGTGGAGGATGCGCATGGTCGTGGTGTACCTGTATCTACCAGTGGGGAATGAGGGCCGCGAGCCGCTGCAGTTCGACGCGTGCCGCGCGGTAGTCGGGGTAGCCGACCTCCACCAGAGACCAGAAGCGCGGGCTGTGGTTCATCTGGCGCAGGTGCGCAAGCTCGTGCACCACGACGTAGTCGATGATTGTCTCGGGAAAATGGATCAGGCGCCAGTTCAGGCGAATGCCGCTCTTGCGGCTGCAGCTCCCCCAGCGCGTGCGCGCCGAGGACAGAGCCAGTGGCGGCACGTCGACGCCCAGCACCGGGGCGTAGTGCGCCAGCCGCAGCGCGAACAGCTCGCGCGCCTGTTCGCGCAAGGCGCGCTCCAGCTGCGCCCCGGGCAGCGCCCCCGGCCTCAGGCACAGCGTCAACGTATCCATGCCCCAGACGGCGCGGTTGGCGCCGACGGCGAGGCGGACCTCGAGTTCGCGCCCGAGATACGGCAGGCACACCCCGTCGGCGATCGTCAGCGGCTCCGGGCGCCGGCGCGTGCGCCACTCGTCAAGTTTTTCGACCACCCACTCGCCGTGGCGGCGGATCAGCGCCTCGACCTCGGCCAGCGAGGTCCGGCGCGGCGCGCCGACGCGCAGCCCGCGATGGTCGATGGACAGGCCGATGGTGCGCCGCGTGCCGCGGCGCAGCAGGTAGGGGACGATGCGGTCACCGAGCGTGATCCGGCGCATTTCCTCGCCGGCCGCGACGGTGACGCCGGTCAGTGGCAGGTCAAGCTGCATCCCGGTAGCGATGCGGCGAAATGCGCCGCATCTCGGCCTCGATCCATGCTTCGGTACGTCGATTGACCTCGTCCGGCGACAGGCCGGCGGTTTCGATGACCGGGCCGATGCTGACGATCACGCGGCCGGGACGCTTGAGGAAGGCGTTGCGCGGCCAGTACTCGCCCGCATTGTGGGCGACCGGAACCACCCTGGCGCCGGTGTGCGAGGCCAGATAGCCGCCACCCTGCTTGTAGCGCCGCGTCTCGCCGGGGGCGACGCGCGTCCCCTCGGGGAAGATGATGATCCAGAAGCCGCGGCGCAGACGGTCGGTGCCCTGCGCCACGACCTGGTTCAAGGCTTCGCGGCCGGCCGTGCGGTCGATCGAGATCATCTGCAGCGCGGCCAGCCCCCAGCCGAAGAACGGCAGCCTCATCAGCTCCTTCTTCAGCACGAAGACGCAGTAGGTGCGTTCCGGCAGCAGATCCTGCAAGGCCACGGTCTCCCACGCCGACTGGTGCTTGGCGAGGATGATCGACGGCTCGTCCGGCAGGTTCTCGTGGCCGCGCACTTCGTAGGTGATGCCGATCAGGCGGCGGAACATCCACATCATGCCGCGGCGGTAATACCAGACGACCCGGAAGCGGGTGAGCAGCGGTACCGCGCCGGCAACCAGCAAGGCCGAGCCGAAGACCATCGTCCACAGCAGCGAGCCGAGCATGAACAGCAAGGAGCGGAGGACGTTCATTCGAGACGGAGAATGTAATCCACCGCAGCCGACAGATTGGCGAAGACCAGCGTCCCTTCCGGCAGCGCGGGGTCCTGTTGCGTCTTCACGCCCTTGCCGGTCAGCACCAGCATCGGCGCGGCACCGATCACCGCGGCCGCCTGCAGGTCGCGCAGCGAGTCGCCGACCGCCGGCACGCCGGCCAGGTTGGTGTTGTAGCAGGCGGCGATGCGTTCGAACATGCCCGGCTTCGGCTTGCGGCAATCGCAGCCGGCATCCGCCGCATGCGGGCAGTAGAAGACCGCGTCGATGCGGCCGCCGACGGCGGCGACCGTCCTGTGCATCTTTTCGTGGATCGCGTTCAGCGTGTCCATGTCGAACATCGCCCGCCCGACGCCCGACTGGTTGGTGGCGACGACCACGCGATAGCCCGCCTGGTTGAGGCGGGCGATCGCCTCCGGGCTGCCCGGAATCGGCTTCCACTCCGCCGGCGACTTGATGAACTGGTCGGAGTCGAAGTTGATGACGCCGTCGCGGTCGAGGATGACGAGTTTCATACCGCCAGCTTGGAAATGTCGGCGACGGCGTTGAGTTGGTCGAACAGCGACTTCAGCAGGCCGAGGCGATTGGCGCGGAGCAGCGGCTCGTCGACATTGACCATCACGTCGTCGAAGAAACGGTCGACTTCGGCCCGCACGGAAGACAGTGCCAGCAGCGCATCGGCATAGTCGCCGTTGGCGACATGCGACTTCACCAGCGGCGCCAGCTGGACGACGCGCTCGAACAGTGCCTTCTCGGCCGGCTCCTGCAACAGCGCAACATCGGGCTCCGGAATCTTGCCCTCGGCCTTCTTCAGGATGTTGCCGATCCGCTTGTTGGCCGCAGCCAGTGCCAGCGCGGCATCGTGCGCTACGAACTTCTTCACCGCGTCGAGCTTGGCCGGGACGAGGTCGACGCGCGTCGGGCGTTGCGTGAGGACGGCCTCGACGGTGTCCTGGGCATGCCCCGCGTCACGCAGGTAACCGCGCAGGCGGTC
Organism: Rhodocyclales bacterium; assembly: GCA_016183655.1. Lineage (GTDB taxonomy): Bacteria > Pseudomonadota > Gammaproteobacteria > Burkholderiales > Rhodocyclaceae > Proximibacter. The sequence continues at coordinate 64,269 of JACPEH010000024.1, read as the reverse complement.
GTGCATGAAGTCGAGCAGCTGGCTGCCGCACGCCGCATTGGTCAGCGTCCCCGCCGGGAAGGCGGCGGCCGCGTCGGCGATCAGCTCGCCGAGGTCCAGCGGCAGCGGCGATTCCATGACGATGCGCAGCGCGCCGAGCGCGGCGCGGCGCAGGCCGAACGGATCCTTGTCGCCGGTCGGCACCTGGCCGATGCCGAAGAAGCCGACCAGCGCGTCGAGCTTGTCGGCCAGCGCGGCGGCGCAGGCGATGTTGCCCTGCGGTAGCGCATCGCCGGCGAAACGCGGCTGGTAATGGCTCTGGATGGCATCGGCAACCGCCCGCTCTTCGCCGTCGTGCAAGGCGTAGTAGCGGCCCATGATGCCCTGCAGCTCGGGGAACTCGCCGACCATGTCGGTGACCAGGTCGGCCTTGGCCAGCCGCGCGGCGCGCGCCGCCAGCGCGGCGTTGGCGTTGAGGCGTACGGCGATTTTCCGCGCCAGCGCCTCCAGCCGCTCGACCCGCTGCAGCACCGAGCCGAGCTTGTTGTGGTAGACCACCGCACCGAGCTTCTCCAGGCGCGACGCGAGCGTCGCCTTGCGGTCCTGGTTGAAGAAGAAACGCGCGTCCGAGAGCCGCGGGCGAACGACGCGGGCGTTGCCATCGACGATGTTCTTCGGATCGGCGACCGCCATGTTGGAGACGATCAGGAAGCGGTTCTGCAGCTTGCCGGCAGCGTCGAACAGCGGGAAGTACTTCTGGTTCGCCTGCATCGTCAGGATCAGGCATTCCTGCGGCACTTCCAGGTATTCGGATTCGAATTCGCTGACGTAGACCACCGGCCACTCGACCAGCGCCGTCACTTCGTCGAGCAGCGCGTCGTGCAGCTTGACCCGGGCGCCGAGTTCGTCGGCCTTGGCCTGCAGCGCCCTGGCGATGATCTCGCGACGACGGGAAAAGGAGACGATGGACTTGCCTTCGGCTTCGAGCCTGGCTTCGTACTCGTCGGCGGACGCCAGCAGCAGCGGGCCGTCGGCGAGGAAGCGATGGCCGAGCGTGGCATTGCCGCTGTTGAGGCCCAGCGCCTCGCCCGGCACGACGTGTTCGCCGTGCAGCATCACCAGTCCGTGCACCGGGCGCACGAACTGCACATCGGAGTCGCCCCAGCGCATCACCTTCGGGATCGGCAGCTTCTTCAGCGCGTCGCCGACGACCTGGCCGAGCACGTCTTCCAGCTTGACGCCCTTGACCGTGGCTTCATAGAAGAAGGTCTCGGACTTGCCGTCCATGCGTTTCTCGAATTTTGCGATCTCGCCGACCGGGATGCCCTTGGCTTCGAGCTTCTTCAGCAGCGCCGGCGACGGGTTGCCGGCGGCGTCGAGGGCGACGGCGACCGGCATCACCTTCTCGTGCACCTTGGCGTCCGGCGCCTCCCTGAGCACGGCCGGGATCTGCACGGCGAGGCGGCGCGGCGTGGCGAACCACTTGCAGTCACCACCGGCCTGCACCAGGTTGCGGTCGGCGAGGCCGGCATGGACGCCGGCGGCAAAGACTTCACCGAGCCTGGCCAGCGCCTTCGGCGGCAGTTCCTCGGTACGGAGTTCAACGAGCAGGGTCTTGTTCATGGTCTGTGCCTCCCCTTACTTGCACATGGGGAAGCCGAGGGCTTCACGCGAATTGTAGTAGGCCTGCGCGACTTCGCGCGCCAGCGCGCGGACGCGGCCGATGTAGGCGGCACGCTCGGTGACCGAGATGGCACCGCGGGCGTCAAGCAGGTTGAAGGTGTGCGAGCACTTCATCACCTGTTCGAAGGCCGGCAGCGCGAGGTTGGCGGCCATCAGGCGCTTCGCCTCCGACTCGTGCTCGCCGAAATGGCGGAACAGCATGTCGACGTTCGAGTGCTCGAAGTTGTACTTCGACTGCTCGACCTCGTTCTGGTGATAGACGTCGCCGTAGGTGATGCGGTAGCCGGGGCCTTCCGCCCAGACCAGGTCGTAGACGTTCTCGACGCCCTGCAGGTACATCGCCAGGCGCTCCAGGCCGTAGGTGATCTCGCCCAACACCGGCTTGCAGGTCAGCGAGCCGACTTCCTGGAAATAGGTGAACTGCGTCACCTCCATGCCGTCCAGCCAGACTTCCCAGCCCAGCCCCCAGGCGCCAAGCGTCGGCGATTCCCAGTCGTCCTCGACGAAGCGGATGTCGTGTTCCTTGAGCTTGATGCCGAGCGCTTCCAGCGACTGCAGGTAGAGTTCCTGGATGTTCAAGGGCGACGGCTTCAGTACCACCTGGTACTGGTAGTAGTGCTGCAGGCGGTTCGGGTTCTCGCCGTAGCGGCCGTCCTTCGGCCGGCGCGAGGGCTGCACGTAGGCGGCGTTCCACGGCTCGGGGCCGATCGCGCGCAGGAAGGTGGCGGTGTGGAAGGTGCCGGCACCGACCTCGATGTCGTAGGGCTGCAGCAGCGCGCAGCCCTGCTTGTCCCAAAAATTCTGCAAACGCAGGATGACTTCCTGGAAAGTAGGCATGAAAAGCTTTTCGGAATGGCGAAAAACGCTGATTTTACTTGGTTTTGCGCGGGACAAGAACCCGCTCGTGATGCGCCACGCGAGATCGGCGGTGCTGTGACGGCGCGTCAGCAGTTGTAAAAATTTTCGACCGCGGCCCGCCGCGAAATCGCCGGGAGAATCCGGCCGCCACGGGGAAGGCCGCGGCGCGGCGCCCCGTCGGGCCGACACGAATTGTCACAAGCCGGGCAGAACAGCCGGTGCCGCCGGCGCTCCAAGCGACAAGGAGCGCACTGCGCGGCCAGTCCGTCGCGTTGCGCCCTTGCAGCAAACCGCTGCGATCCACAAGGAGAGCATCATGCGTCGACACTACTTTGCAGCCACGCTTGCCGCCGTCGCACTCGCCACCTCGCTCGGCGGCTGCGCCACCTGGGACAGCATGTCGGCCCGGCAGAAAAGCACCGCGGTCGGCGCCGCGGTCGGCGGCGTCACCGGTGCCGCCGTGACCAACGGCAACGTGCTGGGCACGGTCGGCGGCGCCGCCATCGGCGGCTTCATCGGCGACGAGGTGGGCAAGCGGCGCTGAGCCGCGCGCCGGCGGGCGACGAAGAATCAGCGCACGCGGCGACGCCGCCAGCCGGCAAATACCACCAGCAACAGCAGCGAGCCCAGGATCACCGGCGCGTTCCCCCACCGCACATAGGGCGTCGTCCCGGCGTACCCCTGCACCTCGGCCACCAGCGCGTCGCGGGTGAAGGGCGGCAGCACCGCCTGCACGCGGCCGTCGGCGCCGACCACCGCAGTCATGCCGGTATTGGTCGCGCGCAGCATCGGCCGCCCGGTCTCCAGCGCGCGCAGCTGCGCAATCTGCAGGTGCTGCGGCTGCGCCAGCGAATCGCCGAACCAGGCGGTATTGGAGAGATTGACCAACAGCGTCGCCTGCGGCAGCGCGCGAATGATCTCGGCACCGAAGACGTCCTCGTAGCAGATATTCACCGCCACCTGCTGCCCGCCGATTTCGAGCGGCCTCTGCCGCGCCGGCCCGGGCATGAAGTTCGACATCGGGATGCGCATCATGTCGAGGAACCACTGGAAGCCGGGTGGGACGAACTCGCCGAACGGCACCAGGTGCGACTTGCTGTAGAGCTGCGTCGGCGAGACCCCGATGCTGGCGGCGGCGTTGGCGTAGCGCTCGCCGTCGCCGACGGCGACGCCGAACAGCAGGTCGCCGTGCTGTTCGAGCGCATGCGACAGCAAACGCTCCAGATACTGCGGCGGCAACTGGTCGAGGAACGTCGGGATCGCCGTTTCCGGCAGCACCGTCAGCATTGCCGGATGCTCGCGCATCAGGTGCTCGTAGATGGCGAGCGAATCGGTCAGTTTTTCCGGCCGCCATTTCAGGTCCTGCGGGACGTTGCCCTGCAGCAGCGCGACCTTCACCGGCGGCCCGCTCGGCTCGCTCCAGCGCAGATCGCCGAGCAGGTCGCCGACGGCGAGCAGGACGCCGATCGCCAGCAGCGGCAGCGCGGAGCAGAACAGCCGGTTGCGGGTAGCCGCGCAGGGGGTCGCGAACCAGCGGCGAAGCACCTCGGCGATCGCCGCACCGAGCAGCGCGGCGAGCAGCGACAGCCCGTAGACGCCGACCACCGGCGCATAGCCGGCGAGCGGGCTCGGCGGCGCCTGCGAATAGCCGAGCGAAAGCCACGGGAAGCCGGTGAACAGCCAGCTGCGCAGCCATTCGCAGAGCACCCACAAGGCGGCGAACGAGGCCGCCTCGGCGACGAAACTACCGCTCCGCCAGCGCGCAAAGGCGCCGCAGGCCAACGCGGGGAACAGCGCGAGAACGGCGCAGAAGAGCGCGGTAGCAACGCCGGCGACCGCCGGCGGCAACCCGCCGAACACCGACAGGCTGACGAAGACCCACGAGGTGCCGACGCCGAACCAGCCGCAACCGAAGGCGAAGCCGAGCCAGGCGCCGCGGCGGCCGCTGTCGGCACCGCGCAGGAGCGCGAACAATCCGGCGATGACCAGCCAGCCGAGGGCGAACCAGCCGAAAGGCGCGAAGGCGAGGACGCCGGCCGCGCCGAGCAGCACGGCCAGCAGCGGCGGCAACCAATACACCGGCCGCTTCACGCGCCCGGCGCGGCGTCATCCGCCGACGGCAGCTTTTCGACGAGCAGGGTATAGACGCGCCGCCGGTCGGCGCGCAGCACGCGGAAGTGCAAGCCCGCCAGTTCGATCGTTTCGTTGCGCTTCGGAACATGGCCGAGCTGGTGCAGGATCAGGCCGCCGATGGTGTCGACGCCCTCGGCCGCCAGCGCGCAGCCGAAGGCGTGATTGAAGTCGTCGATGCGCGTCCGCGCCTTGACCCGGTAGCGCCCCGACTGGTCGAGGCGGATCTGGTCGTCGGCCTCGTCGAAGTCGTATTCGTCCTCGATGTCGCCGACGATCTGCTCGAGCACGTCCTCGATGGTGACAAGGCCGGCAACGCCGCCGTATTCGTCGACGACGATGGCCATGTGGTTGTGCGAGACGCGGAACTCGCGCAGCAGCACGTTCAGCCGCTTCGATTCGGGGATGAACACCGCCGGCCGCAGCCAGTCGCGCAGCTCAAACGAGGTTTCGCCGGCGAGGCGCAGCAGGTCCTTGGCGAGAAGGATGCCGACGACGTTGTCGCGGTCGCCGTCATGCACCGGGAAACGCGAATGCGCGGTCTCTATGACGATGCGGCGGATCTCGCCGAGCGGATCGTTGAGATCGATCATCTCCATCTGCGCGCGCGGCACCATCACGTCGCGCACCGCGGTCTCCGACGCGGACAGCGCCCCTTCGGTGATCGACAGCGCATCGGCATCGAGCAGGTTGCGCTCGCAGGCCGAATGCAGCAGCTGCATCAGCTGTTCGCGATCTTCCGGCTCACGCAGCAGCAGCGAGGAAAGGCGTTCGAAAAAGGTCGGCTTGGGTGCGTCCATTGCACGATGAGGGGTGAGGAGTGAGGGGTGAGGAGTAAGCTCCGGCCACTCCGCACTCCTCACCCCTTACTCCTGACTCCTCACAAATAGGGGTCCGGGTAGCCCAGCCCGGCAAGCACCTCCCGTTCCCTGGTTTCCATGGCGCGCGCGTCGTCCTCGCCGGTCTCGTGATCGTAGCCCTGCAGATGCAGCATGCCGTGCACGATCAGGTGCGCGTGATGCGCCTCCGCCGGCTTGCGCTGCTCCGCGGCCTCACGGGCGACGACCGGCGCGCAGACGACGAGGTCGCCGACGGTCTGCGGCTCCTGTTCGTAGACGAAGGAGAGCACGTTGGTCGCGTAGTCCTTGCCGCGGTAGTCGCGGTTGAGCGCCTGCCCTTCGTCGGCATCGACGTAGCGGATGGTGACCTGACCGCCGCCGACCAGCGCAGCGCGCGCCCAGGCGCGCAACTGGGTCCGTGACGGTAGCCCGTCCGTGTTGCAGGCGTATTGCACGGACAGATTGAGCCGGCCGCCGGCCTTCTTCACGGCGCTCATCGCGGCGTTTCCTGTGCCTTCGTGTGCGCCTCGTAAGCGGCGACGATGCGCGCGACCAGCGGATGGCGGACGACGTCCTCGGCGCCGAACTCGGTGAAGGCGAGGCCGCGCACGTCCTGCAGGATGCGCCGCGACTCGATGAGGCCGCTCTTCTGCCCCTTCGGCAGGTCGACCTGGGTGACGTCGCCGGTGATCACCGCCTTGGCGCCGATGCCGATGCGGGTCAGGAACATCTTCATCTGCTCCGGCGTCGTGTTCTGCGCTTCATCCAGGATGATGAAGGCGTGGTTCAGCGTACGCCCGCGCATGTAGGCCAGCGGCGCGATCTCGATCGCCTGCTTCTCCAGCATCTTCATCACGCGGTCGAAGCCCATCAGGTCGTAGAGCGCGTCGTAGAGCGGGCGCAGGTAGGGGTCGACCTTCTGCGCCAGGTCGCCGGGCAGGAAGCCGAGGCGTTCGCCGGCCTCGACCGCCGGTCGCGTCAGCACGATGCGCGAGACCAGCTCGCGCTCGAAGGCGTCGACCGCGCAGGCGACGGCGAGGTAGGTCTTTCCGGTACCAGCGGGGCCGATGCCGAAGGTGATGTCGTGCTCCTGGATGTTCCTCAGGTATTCGATCTGCCGCGGCGTGCGCCCGTGCAGTTCGCTCTTCCGCGTAATCAGCGCCGGCGACGGACCGCCGGCAACCGAGAGGCTGCGCACCGGACGGTTGAGCAGCTCGATCAGGCCAAGCTGGATCTCGTCGACCGACAGCGGTTCGCGGGCCAGCTCGTAGAAGTGCTGCAAGGCATCGGCGCAGCGCGCCGCCGGTTCGGCGTCGCCATGGATCGTGAAGCGTTCTCCGCGCCGGGCGATGGTGACGTCGAGCGCGGTTTCGATCTGGCGCAGGTTTTCGTCGAGCACCCCGCACAGGTTGGCGAGGTGCTTGTTGGCGACCGGCGACAACAGCAACTCGACCGGCCGTTTTTTGGCGGGGGGCTTAGCTCTCACGAGTGACGATCTCGCCGCGCAGCGAATTGGGCAGCGCCGCGGTGATGCGGACGTCGACGAAGCGGTGGATCAGCCGGGCGCCGTTTACGCCACCGACGAAATTGACGACACGGTTGTTGTCGGTGCGCGCCGCCAGCTCGCTGTCGCTCTTCTTCGAGACGCCTTCGACCAGCACGCGCTGCACGCTGCCGACCATCGCCTCGCTGATCGCCGATGCCTGCTCGGCGATGCGCTTCTGCAGTCGCATCAGGCGCTGCGTCTTCAGCGTGTCCGGCGTATCGTCCTTGAGGTCGGCCGCCGGCGTGCCGGGACGCGAGCTGTAGATGAAGGAGAACGAGGCGTCGAAGCCGACCTCGTCGATCAGCTTCATCGTCTTCTCGAAATCCGCCTCGGTCTCGCCGGGGAAGCCGACGATGAAGTCGGTCGACAACGACAGGTCCGGCCGCGCCGCACGCAGCTTGCGGATGATCGACTTGTATTCGAGCACCGTGTAGTTGCGCTTCATCGCCGCCAGGATGCGGTCCGAACCCGACTGCACCGGCAGGTGCAGGTGCGAGACCAGCTTCGGCACCCGGGCATAGGTGTCGATCAGGCGCTGCGTCATCTCGCGCGGATGCGAGGTGGTGTAGCGGATGCGCTCGATGCCGGGCACTTCGGCGATGTATTCGATCAGCATCGCCAGGTCGGCGATCTCGTCGCTGCCGGCCATCGCGCCGCGATAGGCGTTCACATTCTGGCCGAGCAGCGTCACTTCCCCGACACCCTGGTCGGCCAGCCCGGCGACTTCGGTCAGCACGTCGTCGAACGGCCGCGAGACTTCCTCGCCGCGCGTGTAGGGAACGATGCAGAAGGTGCAGAACTTGGAGCAGCCCTCCATGATCGAGACGAAGGCGGACGCCCCGTCGACCTTGGCCGGCGGCAGTGCGTCGAACTTCTCGATCTCCGGGAAGGAGATGTCGACCGCCGGCCTGCCCTTCGCGCGCCGTTCGGCGATCAGCTGTGGCAGGCGGTGCAGCGTCTGCGGCCCGAAGACGACGTCGACATAGGGCGCGCGGGCGACGATCGCCGCGCCTTCCTGGCTGGCGACGCAGCCGCCGACGCCGATGACGAGGTCGGGATTCTGCTGCTTCAGGTGGCGAACGCGGCCGAGGTCGTGGAAGACCTTCTCCTGCGCCTTCTCGCGCACCGAGCAGGTGTTGAAGAGGATGATGTCGGCTTCCTCGGGGTTGTCGGTTTTCACCACCCCGTCGGAAGAAGCGAGCACGTCGGCCATCTTGTCCGAATCGTACTCGTTCATCTGGCACCCGAAAGTGCGGATGAAGAGTTTCTTGGGCATTACGGAATTTCGTTCAGGTTTTGAATATCAGGAAGCTGCGTCAGGGCGCCGCGATCTCGGTCCGCGTCAGCAGCCAGACGCGGGAAACGGCACCGGACGGATCGAGTTGGTAGCGCACCGGCACTTTCTCCTGGATGGTGCCGGGCATGACGATCAGGTTCTGCTGGTTGCGGATCTGCAGCCCCGGCGCGCGCGGCAGCGGCTTGCCGTCGATGAGGATTTCCATCACTCCCTGCAGCGGAACCATCTCCCCCTTCTTCGTCCCCTCGGGGAAAGCGCGCGCCCCCACTACCCCCAGTTCGGTCGGGGCGGGCGGCGCGTAAACCGTGTTCTCCATCGCAGTATTGACGGCGGAGCCGACGACACTGTTGATCACGGAGGCAATAATGGCGGGAACCGGCATGGAATCAATTATATACGACAGTAGCCCCAGGCAAGGGGAAACTTGACCGGGGCGAGACCTCCCCCTATAATCCGACCCCTTTCATGGTGATGTAGCTCAGACGGTTAGAGCGACGGATTCATAACCCGTAGGTCGGCGGTTCGATTCCGCCCATCACCACCAGCTTTCCGGACGGCCCGCAGCGATGCGGGCCGTTGCCGTTTACCGGCCCTGTCCCCGGCAACGCGCTTCCTAAGCTCCCGTCATTCGGCTATGATCGCCCCCCATTAATAACCATGTTAGCAAAAAGGTTATAGATGGTTCGTTATGCCGTTCTCCTTCTGCTTCCGGCGATGAGCGCGACCGCCGTCGCCCAGCCAGGTGCCCTCGATCGCCTGCGGGCGATGCAAGCCACGCCGGCGGCCAGCCGGGCGGCCATCGCGCAGGGCAAGCAGGCCGCCTTTTTCTGCGTGAACTGCCACGGCGAGGATGGCAACAGCCACATCCCCGAAGTGCCGAGCCTGGCCGGGCAGAACCCGGCCTACCTGGTCGAGCAGATGCGCAAGTTCGGCAGCGGCGAACGCCGCGACCAGTTCATGCAGGGCTTGATCAAGGTGCTGAAGGACGAGGAGCGAGCCCAGATCGCGCTCTACTATGGCGCGGGGAAACCGCAGCCCGGCACCGCCAACGCCGCCCTGGCGGCACGGGGCAAGGGCAAGTTCGAGCAGATCTGCGCCGCTTGCCACGGCCCGCAGGCCCACGGCAGCGACACCATTCCCCGCCTCGCCGGACAGAAGGTCGCTTATCTGGAAATCTCGATCACTCGCTACCGCAACCGCAGCGGCGAGCGCAACGACCCGCTGATGGCCGCGGCCACGGCGAAACTGAGCAAGAACGAGATCAGCGCGCTGGCGAACTACCTGGCCAGCCTCAACTGAACCGGCGCCGGCCGCACCGGAAATGCAGAAGGCCGCCCGGAGGCGGCCTTCTGCATTTTTCTTTTGCAGCGGGTATTACTTCTTCTTCTTGGCAACGGCAGCCTTGAAGGAAGCACCAGCCGAGAACTTCGGCACGGTCGTCGCCGGGATCTTGATGGCGGCGCCGGTCTTCGGGTTCTTGCCGGTGCGGGCGGCACGCTTGGCAGCCTTGAAGGAACCGAAGCCAACCAGGGTCACATTGTCACCCTTGGATACGGCCGTGGTGATGGCACCGACGGCGGCGTCGAGGGCACGACCGGCAGCAGCCTTGCTGATATCAGCACCAGCAGCGATGGCATCGATGAGTTCGCTCTTGTTCATGCAGTGTCTCCTACGTGTGAGTGTGTTGACGGAAGGCGGTAGCCGCGAGTGATTGTGTCATAGGCTTTTTTCAAATGCCACAACTTTTTTTGCCGGATTTTTCCGGCGCAAGCCTTGCGCCTCAATGCTTCCCACCCAGTCCGAGATAAGCTTCGATGACGCGGGGGTCGTTGGCCAGTTCGCCGCTGGGGCCTTCCAGCGAGATTTCCCCGGTCTCCAGAACATAGCCGAAATCCGCCACCTGCAAGGCCGCGCGGGCATTTTGCTCGACCAGCAGCACGGAAACGCCCATTTCGCGGAGCCGCGCAACGGTCCGGAAAATCTCGCGAATGATCAGCGGGGCCAGGCCCAGACTGGGTTCGTCGAGCATCAGCAGTTTCGGCTTGGCCATCAGCGCCCGGCCCATTGCCAGCATCTGCCGCTCGCCGCCGGAGAGGGTGCCGGCGAGCTGCGCCGAGCGTTCCTTGAGGCGCGGGAAGATGCCGTAGACCTCGTCCATCGTCGTCCGGTAGTCGCGGTCGCCGCGGCGGTAGCGGTCGAAGGCGCCGAGCAGCAGGTTGTCCTCGACGCTCATGTCGGCGAACAGCTCACGCTTTTCCGGCACCAGCGTCAGGCCGAGGCCGACCCGCTCCTCGACCTCGAAATCGTTGCCGAGCACTCGGCCGACGTAGCTGACCTGGCCGCGCCCGGGCAGCAAGCCCATCAGGCACGACAGCAGCGTCGTCTTGCCGGCGCCATTGGGGCCGATCACGGTGACGATCTCGCCTTCGCGGATCTTCAGGCTGACCTTGTGCAAGGCCTCGACCTTGCCGTAGGAAACGGATAGCTCCCTGGCTTCGAGCAGGATCGGTTTTTCGGACATATGTTTACTCCACCCCGCCGAGATACGCCTGCAGCACTTTCGGATCCTCCTGGATCTGCTGCGGCAGCCCCTCGGCGAGCTTCTCGCCGAATTCCATGACCACTACGCGATCGGCCAGGCCCATGACGAAATCCATGTCGTGCTCGACCAGCAGGATGCCCATACCCTCGCCGCGCAGTTTCCGCAGCAGCTCGGCGAGCGCCTGCTTCTCCAGGTAGCGGAGGCCGGCCGCCGGCTCGTCGAGCAGCAGCAGGCAAGGATCGGCGGCGAGCGCGCGGGCGATCTCGACGATGCGCTGCTTACCCAGCGGCAGGCTACCGGCAGCATCGAACAGGTGCTCGCCGAGACCGACGCGCTCGATCTGCCGTGCTGCCTCGTGGCGCAGCCGGCGCTCTTCCTCGCGGTCGAGACGCAGCGACGAATGGACGAAGGTCTTGCTGCCGCGCAGGTGGGCGCCGATGGCGACGTTGTCGAGCACGCTCATCGCCGGCAGCAGGCGCACGTGCTGGAAGGTCCGGCTCATGCCGCGGCGGGCGATCTCGCGCGACGCCAGGCCGTCGACGCGCTGGTTGAGGAAGCGCACTTCGCCCTCGGTCGGCGGATTGACGCCGGAGATGCAGTTGAACATCGTGCTCTTGCCGGCGCCGTTCGGTCCGATCAGCGCCATCACCTCGCCGGCGCGGACGGTGAAGCTGACCGCGTTGTTGGCGGTGAGGCCGCCGAAGCGCTTGGTCACCTGTTGCACGTCGAGGATGGTGTCGCCGGCCTGCGGCATCTCCCGCTTCGGCAGCCGTTCGGCAGCGGCGACGCGGCCGCCGGCGTTGGCCGCCAGCGCCGGCCAGAGGCGCTCGACACGCGCCAGCAGCACCGGCCACAGTCCGTCGCGGGCGCGGTGCAGCACGAAGATCATGACCAGCCCGAAGACGATCACCTCGAAGTTGCCGGACTGGCCGAGCAGCTTCGGCAGCAGATCCTGCAGCCACTGCTTGAAGATGGTGATCAGTCCGGCACCGAGCAGCGCACCCCAGACGTGGCCGACACCACCGATCACCGCCATGAACAGGTATTCGATGCCCTGCGTCAGCGAAAACGGCGTCGGATTCACAAAACGCTGCAGGTGCGCGTAGAGCCAGCCGGAGACGCAGGCGAACTGCGCGGCGACGGTGAAGATGACGATCTTGTACCAGGCGGTGTTCACGCCCATCGCCTCGGCCATCACGACGCCGCCCTTCAAGGCGCGGATGGCGCGGCCGTCGCGCGAGTCGAGCAGGTTCTGCGTCGCCACCACGCCGAACATCAGCGCGATCCAGATCAGGTAATAGAATTCGCGGCCGCTCTTCAGCTCGATGCCGGCCAGCGACACCGGCGGGATGCCGCCCAGCCCGGTATGGCCGCCGAAGGCCTCGATGTTGCCGAACAGGAAGTAGAGGCTGATGCCCCAGGCGATGGTGCCGAGCGGCAGGTAGTGGCCGCCCATGCGCAGCGTGATGAAGCCGAGGAAGAGCGCCACCACCGTCGTGGCCGCAACGGCGACCAGCAACGTCAGCCACGGACTCCAGCCGAAGGCGGTGGTCAGCCAGGCCGTGGCGTAGGCGCCGACGCCGACGAAGGCGGCCTGGCCGAAACTGGTCAGGCCGCCGACGCCGGTCAGCAGCACCAGGCCGAGCGCGACCAGCGCGTAGAGGCCGATGTAGTTCGCCAGCGTCACGTAGAACTCGGCCGACTCCGGCAGCAGCACAGGCAGCAGCGCGAGCAGGACGAGGAAGGCGAGCAGGATCAGGCGCCGCATCTCATTCCTCCTCTTCCGCATGGTGCGAAGTCAACGAGCGCCACAGCAGCACCGGAATGATCAGGGTGAACACGATCACTTCCTTGTAGGCGCTGGCGTAGAACGACGAATACGATTCGAGGAAGCCGACCAGCAGCGCGCCGGCGGCGGCCACCGGGTAGCTGGCCAGGCCGCCGATGATGGCGCCGACGAAACCCTTCAGACCGATCAGGAAACCCGAGTCGTAATAGAGCGTGGTGATCGGCGAGATCAGGATGCCGGAGAAGGCGCCGATCAGCGCCGCCAGCGTGAACGACAGCTTGCCGGCCATCGTCGTCGAGATTCCCATCAGGCGCGCGCCGGTGCGGTTCAGCGCCGTTGCGCGCAGCGCCTTGCCGTAGATGCTGCGGCCGAAGAAGGCATAGAGGGCGACGATCAGCACCGCCGAGATCGCCAGGATCCACAGCGTCTGGTACTGCAGCGTGGTCGTGCCGAGGTCGAGCGTGCCTTCGGTGAAAGCCGGCGTGCGCGTGCCCTCGGCGCCGAAGAAGAGCAGGCCCAGCCCGATCAGCACGACGTGCACCGCGACCGAGACGATCAGCAGGATCAGTACCGGCGCCTCGGCGATCGGCTGGTAGGCGAGGCGGTAGATCATCGGCCCGAGCGGCACGACGACGGCCAGCGTCAGCGCGACTTGCGCCAGCAGCGGCAGGCCGGCGAGATCGATGTTGGCGAGCAGCCCCCACAGCGCCAGCGGCACCGCCAGATTGACGGCGAGGAGGCGCGGCAGCTTGCGCGCGGCGCCGTGGCGCAGCGCCTGCGCGCCGTCGAGCACGGCCGCCGCCGCGCCGAGCGCGAGGATCAGCCACAGCGTCGTCGGCAATTTGCCGGCCTGCAGCATGGCCAGCGTCAGCGCGCCGTAGGCGACGAATTCGCCCTGCGGGATGAAGATCACGCGCGTCACCGCGAACACCAGCACCAGCGCCAGCGCCAGCAGCGCATAAATGGCACCGTTGGTCAGGCCGTCCTGACCGAGGAGGAGAGCTATCTGGAAATCCATGCGAATCCCTGCGTCCGGCGTACCGTCGCGCCGGACTGTTGGCATGACGGCGGCAAGCGGTCGTCCGCTGCCGCCGTCGGTTCAGCGGCTTACTTCACCAGTTTCCAGGCACCGCCCTCGATCTTGACCATGACGCGGGCGCGCTGGTCGAAGCCGAGGTGGTCGGTCGGGCTCATGTTGAACACGCCGTGCGCGACCGGCAGGTTCTTCACGCCTTCCAGCGCATCGCGCAGCGCCGCGCGGAATTCCTTACTGCCCGGCTGCGCCTTCTTCAGCGCCGCCGGCGCCGCCGCTTCGAGCAGCTTGAAGGCGTCCCAGGCGTGCGCGCCGAAGGTCGACACGCTGCCCTTGCCGTGCGCGCCCTCGTACTTGCCGACGTATTCCTGCGCCGACTTCTTCACCGGGTTGTCGGCCGGCAGCTGGTCGGCGACCAGCACCGGGCCGGCGGGCAGGAAGGTGCCTTCGCAGTCCTTGCCGCAGACGCGCAGGAAATCGTTGTTGGCGACGCCGTGCGTCTGGTAGATCAGGCCCTTGTAGCCGCGTTCCTTCAACGCTTTCTGCGGCAGCGCGGCGGGCGTGCCGGCGCCGCCGATCAGCACCGCGTCCGGCTTGGCGGCGATGATCTTCAGCACCTGGCCGGTGACCGAGGTGTCGGCGCGGTTGAAGCGCTCGTTGGCGACGATCTCGATCTTGCGCACCTGCGCGACGCCGGCGAACTCGTGCGCCCAGCCCTCGCCGTAGGCGTCGGAAAAGCCGATGTAGGCGATCTTCTTCACGTTGTTGTTGCTCATGTGCTCGGAGATCGCGGTGGACATCTGCGCGTCGTTCTGCGGCGTCTTGAACACCCAGCGGCGCTTGGCATCGACCGGGTCGACGATGAGCCGCGAGGCGGCCATCGAGATCATCGGCGTCTCGGCTTCGGCAGCGACGTCGACCATCGCCAGCGAGGCCGGGGTGATGGTCGAGCCGATGATCACATCGACCTTCTCCTCGGCAACGAACTTCTTCGCGTTCTTCACCGCGGTGGTGGTGTCGGAGGCGTCGTCGAGCAGCACCAGCTTGACCTTCTGCCCGGCAATCGTCGCCGGCAGCAGCGCGAAGGTGTTCTTCTCGGGAATGCCCAGCGAGGCGGCGGGGCCGGTCGCCGAGACGGTGACGCCAACGGTGATGTCGGCGAGCGCAACGGTGGCGGGAAGGGCAAGCAGCAGGGCAGCGATCAGCTTCTTTTGTTTCATCGTGGTCTCCTCCAGAATGAACGGCGTTAATCCTTCGATTTCAGGGTTCGTGGCTACTCGTGACTATTCGGCATCCGGCTGGTTCTCCGGGGCGGCCGCGACAAAAGCCGGCAGCGTACGACATTCCGCGTCGATACGCACCACCGTCGGCACGTGGTCGAGGCGGCAGCCGAAGCGGCGCGCGTTGAAAACCTGCGGCACCAGGCAGCAGTCGGCCAGCGTCGGGTGGCCGCCGTGGCAGAACTTCCAGCTCTCCGGATTGCCCGCCAGCCGGGTCTCGACCGCGGCCAGGCCGACTTCCACCCAGTGCCGGTACCAGGCGAGCTTCTGCTCTTCGGAAATGCCGAGCTCTCCGGTCAGGTATTTCTGTACGCGCAGGTTGTTGATCGGGTGGATCTCGCAGGCGACATCGAGCGCGATCGCCCGCACCCGCGAGCGCGCCGCCGGGTCGCCTGGCAGCAGCGGCGGATAGGGGTAGGTCTCGTCGAGGTACTCGATGATCGCCAGCGACTGCGACAGGTTGAGGTCGCGGTCGACCAGCGCCGGCACCGCGCCGGCCGGGTTGATCCGCCGATAGTCCTCCTTCAGGTGCTCGCCGCCGTCCTTCACCAGATGCACCGGCACCGCCTCGTAGGCGAGGTTCTTCAGGTTCAGCGCGATGCGCACGCGGTAGGCGGCGGAGCTGCGGAAGTAGGTGTAGAGCTTCAACATCGTCAGCTCGGGTACTTTTCGACGCGCTGGTCGATGGCGCCGAAGATCGTGCTGCCGGCGGCGTCGAACATCTCGATGCGCACGCGGTCGCCGAAGCGCATGAACGGCGTCGCCGGCTGGCCGTCGGCGATCGTCTCCAGGCAGCGCTTCTCGGCGAGGCAGCCGGAACCGGTGCTGCGATCGACGTTGGAGACGGTGCCGGAGCCGACGATCGAACCGGCCTCCAGCTCGCGCGTCCTGGCCACGTGGGCGATCAGCTGGCCGAAGTCGAAGGTCATGTCGACGCCGGCATTGGGGCGGCCGAACAGTTCGCCGTTGAGATGCACCACCAGCGGCAGGTGCACGCGGCCGCCGTCCCAGGCCTCGCCCAGCTCGTCCGGGGTCACCGCCACCGGCGAGAAGGCGGTGGCCGGCTTCGACTGGAAGAAGCCGAAGCCCTTGGCCAGCTCGGCGGGGATCAGGTTGCGCAGCGAGACGTCGTTGACCAGCATCAGCAGGCGGATCTGCCGGCGGCAGTCGGCCGGCGTCGCGGCCATCGGCACGTCGCCGGTGACCACCGCGACCTCGGCCTCGAAGTCGATGCCCCAGGCCTCGTCGCAGGCGAGGATGGCGTCGGTCGGGCCGACGAAGGAATCGGAGCCGCCCTGATACATCAGCGGGTCGCTCCAGAACTCGGACGGCATCTCGGCGCCGCGCGCCTTCCTGACCAGCTCGACGTGATTGACGTAGGCCGAGCCGTCGGCCCACTGATAGGCGCGCGGCAGCGGGCTGTGGCAGGCCGCCGGGTCGAAGGCTTCGGCGTGGCGGGCAGCACCGTTGTTCAACGCGGCATAGACCTCGGCCAGCTGCGGCGCGACCGCCTCCCAGTCGTCGAGCGCCGCCTGCAGCGTGCGGGCGATGCCCGGCACCGATTGGCATAGTGTCAGGTCGCGGCTGACGACGACCAGCGTGCCGTCGCGCCCTCCCTGTTTCAGCGTTGCGAGTTTCATCGTTCCCGGCTCATCCGCTCAATGTTATCCGCGCATCGTCCGTCGGCAGCCTTACACCGGCTTGACGTCATTCACCGGCATAGCTGCCGTCGTGCATCCAGCGCGCGTGCTGCGGCGCCTGCTTGGTCCGGGCCCACTCGTTCAGCATGTCCCATTTCACGTCGTCGAGCATCTTCGCCATCTTCGGCGTGCCGGTGTTGGCGGCGAGCTCCAGCCGGTGGCCGCTGGGGTCGAAGAAGTAGATCGATTTGAATATGGTGTGGTCGGTCGGCCCGACCACCTCGATGCCGTCGGCCTCCAGCTTCGCCTTCACCTCCAGCAGCGTATCGACCGAATCGACTTCCAGCGCCAGGTGCTGCGTCCACGCCGGGGTGTTCGGGTCGCGCCCCATCGGCGGCCTGGTCGGCAGTTCGAAGAAGGCGAGCACGCTGCCGCCGCCGGCATCGAGGAAGATGTGCATGTAAGGGTCCGGCTCCTTCGTCGACGGCACTTCGTTCTCGGCGATGGCGAGGATGAAGCCCATGTTCAGGTACTTGCCGTACCACTCGACGGTTTCCTTGGCATCCTTGCAGCGGTAGGCGACATGGTGGATCCGTTTCACTTGCATGGCGATCTCCTATAGTCAGACGCACCCCGAGGGCACTTGAGCCATAGGCCCCTTCGCTTCGCGATGTGCGATGCACATTGCTCAGGCGCCTTCGCGCGCCTTGGCCAGCGCTTCGCGCAGCACCGCCAGGTCGCCGATGTGGTTGGCCAGCAGCAGGATCAGCTGGGCGTTGAGCATCGCGCTCTCTCCATCGTCGAGGTCGCGGTGGGCGTCGATCAGCATTTCGTAGAAGTCGTCGCCGGGCGAGAAGGCGCGGAAGTAGCGCTTGCCGGCTTCGGAGAAATTCGGGGTCAGGGTCAGGGGCATGGCGAGCTCTCCCTTGGTCATTGATTGCAGATGGCGCGGGCGACCGCGGCACGCACCTTGTGCGCGTCGAACTTGCGCCAGCGGGCGACGACGTGCTGGTCCGGACGCAGCAGGTAGACGCTGCCCTCGCGCGCGTCGTAGCGCTTGGCGACGAGGTGCATCAGGTCGTGCAGCACGCGCGCACCGGCGACGCTGCCGGCCTTCTCCGAAACAATCAGCGGCTCGACCGGCACGGCGTCGACGGTCAGCTCGCGCAGGCGCTCCAGCCTGTCGCCGAGGCGCTCGGCGACGTCGGTGAAGTAGAGCAGCTGGAAGCCCTGGCCGCCGATCTGGTCGAGCAGCCAGCCCTTGCCGCCGTCGGGCAGCCCGACCGGCGCATCGTCCATCGGCGCGCCGGGCACCATGCGGCCGGCGAACTCGTCCTCGTCGGCAGTGTTCAGCGGCGACTCGGTGAGGAAGGCCGGCACCGACAGGCGCCCGGAATTGACCAGCGCGCGGGCGAAGGCGTGGTGCTCGGCGAGCGTCAGCACGGCGTTGCGGAACAGGCGCGAGGTGTTGCTCTTCGGCGTGATGAAGTCGGTCGAGCGCGTCGAGTTCAGGATGTTCTCGTCGGCGGCGGCAACGCGCTCCGACGAATAGGTGTCGAGCAGCTTTTCCGGCGCCTTGCCGTCGAGCACCAGCTTCAGCTTCCAGACCAGGTTGTCGGTGTCCTGGATGCCGGAGTTGGCGCCGCGGGCGCCGAACGGGGAGACCTGGTGCGCGGCGTCGCCGACGAACAGCACGCGGCCGTGGCGGAACTCCTGCATGCGCCGGCACTGGAAGGTGTACACGCTGACCCACTCCAGCTCGAACTCGCGCTCGTCGCCGAGCATCGCCTTGATCCGCGGGATCACCTTCTCCGGCTTCTTCTCCTCTTCCGGGTCGGTGTTCCAGCCGAGCTGGAAGTCGATCCGCCAGACGTTGTCGGCCTGCCGGTGCAGCAGCACCGACTGGTTCGGGTGGAAGGGCGGGTCGAACCAGAACCAGCGCTCGGCCGGGAAGTCGGCTTTCATCACCACGTCGGCGATCAGGAAGCGGTCATGGAAGATCTTGCCCTCAACCTCCAGCCCCATCAGCTTGCGGATCGGGCTCTTCGCACCGTCGGCGGCGATCAGCCAGTCGGCCTCGATGCCGTAGGTGCCGTCCGGCGTCTCGATCGTCAGCCGGACCTGGTCGGACATGCGCTGCACCGAGACGACGCGGTTCTTCCAGCGCAGGTCCACGCCCAGTTCGACGCAGCGCTCGACCAGGTATTGTTCAAGGTAGTACTGCTGCAGGTTGATCATCCCCGGCCGCTTGTGGTCCGGCTCCGGCAGCAGGTTGAAGTTGAACACCTCCTCCTCGTGGAAGAAGGTGCGGCCGACGTTCCACGAGACGCCCTTGGCGACGACGCGCTCGCCGACACCGAGGCGGTCGAGGATCTCCAGCGCGCGCTTGGCGTAGCAAACGCCGCGCGAGCCGATCGAGACGGTGTCGTCCTCGTCGAGCAGCACCACCGGGATGCCGTGTAGCCGGCAGTCGATCGCCGCCGCCATGCCGACCGGGCCGGCGCCGACGATCACCACCGGATAGCGGCGGGCGACGCGCTCCTTCTGCTCCGCCGGCTGCACGTAGGGGTATTTCGGATAGGTGTAGGTCTGCAGCATCTTGTCTCCTCCCTCCCTCTGTTGGGGATATCAGGGTCTGCCGGACTTCGTCTTATTGTTGCAGCGCGTGCCACATTTCCTGGTCGCGTTCCGCCGTCCAGATGCGCGGGTCGCGGATTCCGGAGGCCTCATCATAGGCCCGCGTGACGTCGAAGGGGAGACAGTGCTCGTAGATGAAAACCTGCGCGAAATCCGGGTCCATGAGCTTGCGCGTATGCGCCATCGCCGCCTTCAGGTCCATGCCGGCAGCCACCGCCTCCTGCGCGCCACGATAGAGCGCGCTGACGAAGGCACGCGTGTAGGCCAGCCCCGCCTTCACCTGCTGCGGGGTCTTCAGCGCCGGACCACGACCGGGGACCAGTTTCTCGGCGCCGAGCGCAGCCAGGTTGTCGAGCGTCTGCGGCCAGTCGGCGAGGTAGGCATCGCCGGTGTAGCAGGCGGCGTCGTATTCGACCAGGTCGCCGGAGAACAGCACCTTCTGCTGCGGCAGCCAGACGACGGTGTCGCCCTTGGTGTGGCCGCGGCCGCGCTGCATGATCTTCACTTCCAGCGAGCCCAGCCACAGCGTCATCTCGCCCTTGAAGGTCAGCGTCGGCCAGGTCAGCCCCGGCACCGACTCGACGGCGTTGAACAGGCGCGGGAAGCGGCCGATCTCGGAGGCCATGTCCTGGGCGCCACGCTCGACGATCAGGTCGCGCGTGTCCTCGCTGGCGATGATCTGCTGCAGCCCCTCGCCCCGGTAGCCGGACGCGCCGAGCACGCGCACCGCGTGGTAGTGGGTCAGCGTCACGTACTTGATCGGCTTGTCGGTCACCGTGCGCACGTGGCGGATCACGTCCTGCGCCATCACCGGCGTTGCGGTGGCGTCGATGACCATCACCGCGTCGTCGCCGACGACGATGCCGGTGTTGGGGTCGCCCTCGGCGGTATAGGCCCAGGCATTTTCGGACAGTTGCTCGAAGCTGACCTTTTTCTCTTCGAGGTCGGCCTGCGAGGCGAAGGCTTTGCTGTTCATGCGGAGACTCCGGGAAATTTCACGGCTGACTCAAAGATAAACATCGATTTGATAATAGTCAATCGGTTTGTTAGTTGCTAACATCAAGACATCACAAAAACGCCAATGCCCGCCCGGAGGGTAGAATGCCGCGATCAAAAAACGACACGCCAGAGAACCCCCCCATGGACAAACCCCAGCGCGGCATCCAGTCGATCGAGGTCGGCGGCCGCCTGCTGACGACGCTGGCCGAGGTCGGCGAACCGATGACGCTGAAGGACCTGGCGCAGCAGTCGGACATGCCGGCGGCCAAGGCCCATCCCTACCTGGTCAGCTTCGGCAAGCTCGGCCTGGTCGAGCAGGACCCGGCCTCGTCGCGCTACGAGCTCGGCCCGCTGGCGCTGCAGCTCGGGCTGGCCTGCCTGCGCCGGCTCAATCCGGTGCGCCTCGGCACGCACGCGGCGACGGCGCTGGCCGAGCAACTGCACCAGACGGTGGCGCTCGCCGTCTGGGGCAACGCCGGGCCGACCATCGTGCATATCGAGGAATCCTCGCACCCGATCCACATCAACATGCGCACCGGCACGGTGATGTCGCTGTTCAAGACGGCGACCGGCCGCGTCTTCGCTGCCTACCTGCCGGACAAGCTGATCGAGCACTACATCGACACCGCCTCGCACCATTCCTACGCCTACCCGAAGAGCGACCTGCGCCCGTCGTGGAAGGCGATGCAGAAGACGCTGAAGGAAATCCGGGCGACGGGCATGGCGCAGGTGGTCAGCGAACCGCTGCCGGGAATCAACGCGCTGTCGGCGCCGGTGTTCGACCACGAGGGCCATCTGGCGCTGGTCGTCACCGTGCTCGGCCCGACCGCGCTGTTCAACCCGGCGCTCGACGGCGACAACGCCGCCGCGCTGCGCGCCTGCTGCGCCGAGCTGTCGCACCGCCTCGGCTACGCGCCGGAATAAGGGCCGGAATAAGGGCCGGCCGCGGGCGCCGCCCCGCCCCCGTGGTCCCGCAACGCCCGCGCCGAAGCGACGGCGCGCAGCAGCCGCTCCTGCATGTGCTGCCAGTGGCTGCCCTCCCAATAAACCCGACGACAGACGGCGCAGCGGCTGAAGCGCTGCTGCCGCTCGCGCACGCTCGGCGGCAAGTCCGCGCTTACCGCCGCCTTGTCGATGGCGGCAAGCGGCGCGTTGCACTCCAGGCAGCGCGAGAACGGACGCAGGCTGCCGAGCAGGTCGAGGCGGGCCAGCACCTCGGCCAGCTGCGCATCCGGCTGCAGCGCATGCACGTAGCAGCCGTGCGTCAGCTCGCGGCGCATCAGCAGCTCGCGGTCGCGGCTGAGCACGATGCGCCCTTCGGCGAGCGCGATGCGGATGATCCCGCCGTCGTCGCCGCCGTTCTCGTAGCGCGTGTCGAAGCCGGCCAGGCGCAGCAGGCGGGCCAGCCCGCCGAGGTGCGCATCGGCGAAGAAGCGCGTCTCGCGCAGCGGCCGCGGGCGCAACCGCAGCAAGGGCGTCACGTCGAAGGCCTCGAACACCGGATAGACCGAAACGCGGTCGCCGTCGCGCAGGCGATACGAGAAATCGACCGCTTCGCCGTTGACCAGGATCAGCTCGACTTCGGTGTGCGGCACGCCGCAGGCTTCGATCGCGTGCTTCACCGTGGCATCGGCGGCGCAGGACTGCGCCGAAACGCAATGGCGGCGCTCGGGCGCGATGAAATCGTTCAGTTCGGCGTAGAAGCGGAAGCTGGCGACGACCGGCGGCATGGCCTGCGCACGCGGCATGGCCCCTCCTTCGGCTACGGACAAGACACCTCTCCAGTGTATGCTGGCGACGAAGACATGGCACAAGGGAACGCGCGCCGATGACCATCAGCGTCGAGGAACTGGCGGAGCTGATCCGCGAAATCGAGGTCGAGGACCCGATCGACTACGGCGACCTGCCCTACGACGAGGACGACCTGCGCCGGCTGGTCTGCAACCAGATCCACGAGATCTCCGACCAGGCGGAACAGCTCGGCGAGGAGAACCGGACGACGGTGCTGCTCGCCGTCGCCGCCAAGCTGGTCCTCGAAAACCTCGTGCTGCACGTCCGCCTGCTGCAACAGCAGGGCCTGCCGCTCGATGCCAGCGCCGAGGACCTGCTGCGCCGGCTGCGCGGCCGGCGCCCCTGAATCTGCAGAACCGCCACCGGGATCATTGACAGCCCCCGAAGGCCGGGGCTACCGTCGGCGTGTCATCCCCTCCTGCGCGGAAACCATCGTGAGCCAGAGCATTGCCGACCTGATCGACGGACTCGAATTCTTCCAGGAATTCGCCTACCGCGAGCTGAAGACGCTCGCCGGTTATTTCGGCCAGATGCGGGTGGACCAGGGCAAGGTGATCTTCAACGAGGGCGACTCCGGCGGCTACATGCTGATCCTGATCGACGGCAGGATCTCGATCCACAAGACCGGCGAAAGCGGCCGTCACCTGCTCTCCTACGAGGGCAAGGGGCGCATCATCGGCGAGATGGCGCTGCTCGACCGCGAGCGCCGCTCGGCGATGTGCGTTGCCGAGACCGACTGCGAACTGCTCACGGTCAACCACGAGGGGCTGGAGAAGCTGGCGGCGGAGCACCCGCTGCTCGCCTACCGCTTCATGTTCGCGCTGGCGCGGCTGCTCTCGAAGCGCCTGCGGCGCACCTCCGGCGTGCTCGCCGAACACCTGATCGGCTGAAAGCCGCGAACCGTTGACCATGGCCCCGCCGGCGATGACACTTCCAGCACAGCCCCCAGCTTCCCGCCGCGGGAGGATTTCGTGAGCAACACGGACGATCTGATCAAGGCCGTGCGCAGCGGCCAGCTCGATGCGGTACGCGCCGTCCTCGACGCCGGCGCGGCGGTCGAGCTCAACGACGGCCAGGGCGTTCCCGGCCTGCCGCTCGGGATCGCCTGCTTCCTCGGACACGCCGAGATCGTGCGCGAGCTGGTGCGGCGCGGCGCCAAGGTCAACCTTGCCGACAACCGCGAGCCGATCTCGCCGCTGTCGATGGCCATCCGCGGCGGCAGAACCGACGTCGTCCGCCTGCTTGTCGAACTCGGGGCGACCGTCCCGCCCGGCATGCAGACCGGCCTCAGCGCGCACGACCTGATCGCCGCGCAGTGGGTCGCCAAGCGCGCCGGCGATGCCTCGGTCGGCGAGCTGGAAATCGAGGAGATCGTCATGCCGCGCGCCTTCGGCACCGACACCACGGTGCTCGAAGCCGACGTCATCCGTGCCGCGATCGAGGCGGAAGAGCGGAAGAAGAACCGCTAGTAGTCACTCAACTCGAATCCGGTTGATGCAACCCCCGTCATTCCGGGCTTGACCCGGAATCCAGGTGGCAGGCTCGTACATTGGCGAGGCAAGTGCTTGCGGGGTTTTTCCTGGATTCCGGCGCGGGCGCAGCCCGGCCAGTCCTGAGCTTGCCGAAGCCTGTCCTGAGCTTGTCGAAGGAGGAGGGGGGACCGGGATGACGAACCTATCCATCTGTTCCAGCAGGACTGACTACTAGACCTTCCCCCCGCGCTGCCTGCCGCCCTTGCCGTCACCCGCCATCCTGCCGCGCCCTGCCGCCGGCGCCCGCGGCGCCGAGCGGAACAGCGGCAGCGCGTCCCAGTAGGGTTCCGGCCCAATCCGCTCGGCCAGGTAGTCGACCAGCACGCGCACCCGCCGCGGCACGTAGCGGTTGCCGGGAAAGACCGCGTAGATGCCGAGTTCGGGCTGCGCGTAGCCGGTCAGGATCGGGCGGACGCTGCCGGCCTCGATCGCCGCCGCGGCGATGAAGGAAGGCGAATTGGTGATGCCGATGCCGCGGATCGCCGCGTCGAGCAGCGCGTCGCCGTTGTTCGCCTGCAGCCGGCTGCGGATCGGGAACCAGCGCGTTTCGCCGTCGATCACGAAGGGCCAGCTCGACGGCGTCGCCGGCACGTAGCCGAAACACTCGTGGTCGATCAGCTCTTCCGGCCGCTGCGGTTCGCCGCGCCGGCGCAGGTAGTCGTCGGCGGCGACCACCAGCATGCGGCAGACGCTGATCTTGCGCGCCACGTCCTGCGGCGCCAGCCGCCTGGTGATGCGGATGACCAGGTCAACGCCCTCCTCGATCAGGTTCACGCGGCGGTCGGTGTAGTCAACTTCCAGCGTAATCTCCGGGTAGAGCGCGCCGAAATCCAGCAGCAGCGACGTCAAGTGGCGCAGGCCGAAGCTGAACGGCACGCTGATGCGGACATGGCCGCGCGGCACCTGCCCCTCGGCGGCGACATCCGACTCGGCGGCCTCGACCAGGTTGAGGATCTCGCGGCATTTCTCCAGGTAGGCGACGCCGGCGCCGGTCAGGTTCAGGCGCCGCGTGCTGCGCGCGATCAGCTTGACGCCGAGGTGCGCCTCCAGCGCCGCGATCTGCCGCGTCACCACCGAGCGGGCGACGTCGAGCTGCCGGGCGACGGCCGAGAAGCTGCCGATCTCGGCAACGCGACGGAACATCTCCATGTTTTCCAGGCGGTCCATTGTTGCCTCCAAAGCAACAAACAATTCCCAATTGTCGCCTATTTAAGCAGCAAACAAGCGCCTACAGTACGCCCATCGCCACTCACGTCGTCGCCACCGGATTCCAGCCATGCCCGCCCCCCCGTCGCCCACCGCCGCGCAGCCCATATCGCCGCAGGCGCCGACATCCTTGCCGGTGCTCTTCGTGCCGCACGGGGCACCGAGCTTTGCGCTGCACCCCGGCCCCGCCGGCGCCGCGCTCACCCGCTTCGCGACCGGCTTGCCGCGGCCGCGGGCGATCCTCGTCGTCAGCGCGCACTGGAGCACCGACGAGCCGACCGTTGGCGGCGCCGAGTGGCCGCAGACGATCCACGACTTCCACGGCTTCCCGGCCGCACTCGACGCCATCCGCTACCCGGCGCAAGGCGCCCCCGCGCTCGCCGACGAGATCGCCGCGACGCTTGCCGCCGCCGGTTTCGCGGCGCGGGTCGACCGCCAGCGCGGCCTCGACCACGGCGCCTGGATTCCGCTGCGCCTGCTCTACCCCGAGGCCGACGTGCCGGTGCTGACGCTGTCGCTGCAGGCGCACCGCGGCGCCGAGCACCACCTGCGCCTCGGCCGCGCGCTGACCGGGCTGCCCTCCGCCGGCGTGCTGCTGGTCGCCTCCGGCAACCTCACCCACAACCTCGCCGATTTCCGCCTCGGCGGGGGCAGCGCGGAAGCGCCGGCCTATGTCCGCCGTTTCGCCGACTGGGTCTGGCAGCAGCTCGAACGCGGCAGCGCCGAAGCCCTGCTGCGCTACCGCGGGCTGGCGCCGGACGCGGCGCGGGCGCACCCGAGCGAGGAGCATCTGCTGCCGCTGTTCGTCGCCCTCGGCGCCGCCGGGAACGACTGGCGGGCGGAACGACTCTACAGCGGCATCGACGACCGCGTGCTGGCGATGGACAGCTTTGCCTTCCGCCCGCGCAATGCCGCCAACCACGAACACGCCTCCGGAGAAAACGCATGACCCCCGCCGCACGCTACACCCGCACCGCGATCGCCCTGCACTGGCTGATGGCGCTGCTGCTCCTCGGCCTCTTCGCGGTCGGCCTGTACATGACTGGGCTCAAGCTGTCGCCGCAGAAGCTGCAGATCTACTCATGGCACAAGTGGGCCGGCGTCAGCGCCTTCCTGCTGGTGCTGCTCCGCCTCGGCTGGCGCCTCGGCCACCGGCCGCCGGCGCCGCCGGCGACGATGCCGCGCTGGCAGCAGCTCGCCGGCGAGGGCGCGCACCACCTGCTCTACCTGCTGATGATCGTGATCCCGCTCTCCGGCTGGCTGATGAGCTCGGCCAAGGGCTTCCAGACGGTGTGGTTCGGCGTGCTGCCGTTGCCCGACCTGCTCGCCAAGGACAAGGAACTCGGCGACCTGCTGGCGACCGTACACCAGGGGCTCAGCTACGGCTTCGCCGCGCTCGTGCTGGCGCATACCGGCGCCGCGCTGAAGCACCACCTGGTCGACCGCGACGACGTACTGGTGCGCATGCTGCCCTTCCTCAAGACCCGCTAACCCCGCCCCCCGCAAGGAGCCTCCATGATCCGCAAGACCCTCGCCGCCACGCTGCTCGCTGCCCTCGCCGCGACGCAGGCAGAGGCCGTCGAATACGCGCAGTTCCAGCCGGAGCGCAGCAACATCGCCTTCACCTCGAAGCAGATGGGCGTCGCCGTCGACGGCCGCTTCCGGAAGTTCGCCGCCGCGCTCAGCTTCGACCCGGCCCGGCCGACCGCCGCCAGCGCCCGCATCGACATCGATCTCGGCAGCATCGACGCCGGCTCGAAGGACGCCGACGATGAAGTGGTCGGCAAGCAGTGGTTCAACATCAAGGCCTTCCCCACCGCCAGCTTCGTCTCCACCGGCGTCAAGGCGCTCGGCGGCGACCGCTACGAAGCGATCGGCAAGATCAGCATCAAGGGCCGCACGCAGGACGCCGTGCTCCCCTTTACCGTCAAGCAGGACGGCCAGCTCGCCACCTTCGACGGCAACCTGACCCTCAAACGCCTCGACTTCGCCATCGGCGAAGGCCCGTGGGCCGACGTCAGCACCGTCGCCAACGAAGTCCAGATCAAGTTCCGCATCGTCGCAGCCAGGAAGTAAGTTCCCAACCTCAAGGAGAAACCCGCATGAAAAAAACCCTCGCCACCCTCGCCCTCGCCACGCTGGTCGCCGCGCCGGCCTTCGCCAACACCGAGACCTATTCCGTCGACGGCACGCACACCTTCCCGCGCTTCGAGTACAACCACCTCGGCTACTCGACGCAGGTGCAGCGCTTCACCAAGACCAGCGGCACCATCACCTGGGACCGCACGGCAAAGACCGGCGCCGTCGACATCACCATCGACGCCACCTCGGTCGACACCGGCTACGCGCTGTTCAACCAGCACATCCAGGGCGAGGACTACTTCGACACGGCCAAGCACCCGACCATCAGCTTCAAGTCGACGGCGGTGAAGTTCGACGGCGACAAGCCGGCGACGATCGACGGCAACCTCACGATCAAGGGCGTCACCCGCCCGGTGACGCTGACCGTCACCTCGTTCCAGTCGATGCCGCACCCGATGCTGAAGAAGCCGGCGATCGGCGCCAACGCCGTCGCCAAGATCAAGCGTTCGGAATTCAACGCCGGCAAGAACGCCCCCTACGTCAGCGACGAAGTGACGCTGTACATCCCGGTCGAGGCGATCCAGAAGTAAGCGGTACGCGGCGCCGGCAACCGGCGCCGCTCATCCGGCGGGCAGCGTGATCGTGACCGCCAGCCCGCCGCCGCTGCGGTTGATGGCGCGCACGCCACCGCCGTGCATCCCGGCGACGGCACGAGTGATCGCCAGCCCCAGCCCGTAGCCGTCCCCTTCCGCCCGGCCGCCGCGCGCGAAAGGCTCGAAGATGCGCTCCAGGTCGGCCTCGGCGACACCGGGTCCGCGGTCGGCAATGCGGATCGACACGACATCGGCCGCCGCATCGGCGCTGGCCGCGATTTCGACCACGCCGCCGGCCGGCGAATGGCGCAGCGCATTGCGCAGCACATTCTCGACCGCCCGCCGCAGCAATTCCCCGTTCCCGCGCAACCGCAGCGGCCGCTCCAGCTCAACGGCGACGGCGCAAGCTGTCGCCTCCGCTTCGAAACGCACATCCGCCGCCACCGTCTCGATCATCGCCGCCAGGTCGACCTCCGCCGTCGCCGTCCCGGCCATCCCCGACTCCAGGCGTGCCAGCGTCAGCAACTCGCCGACAAGCTGGTCCATGCGCGCCGTATCGCGCTCGATACGGGCGACCAGTTCCCCGGCACGATCCGGCTGTTGCTGCAACAGCCCGACTGCCGCCTGCAGCCGCGCCAGCGGCGAGCGCAATTCGTGCGAGACGTCGTGCAGCAGTCGGCGCTGCGCGCCGAGCAGCGACTGCAGGCGTTCCACCATGCGGTCGAAATCGCCGCCGAGGTCGGCCAGCTCGTCCCGGCGCCTGCCCATCGCCGGCCCGGCCCGCGTTTCCAGGCGGCCCTCGGCGACGGCGTCGAAGGCCGCGCGCAGGCTGCGGATCGGCCGCGAGAAGTAGCCAGCGAGCAGTGCCGCGAAGAGCAGGCTGACCAGGCTGCCGGCGAGCAGCGGCATCGCCGGCGGCAGGAACGGCAGCACGGGCGGCGGGCGCAGCGGCGGCGGCCGCCATTCCGCGCCGGGCGCCGCCGCCGAGGGGAAGGAATGCGGCACCGGGGGAAAAGGCGGCGGCCCCCGGTGTTCCGGGCGCAGCGTCCAGATGGCAATGCCGACGCCGAGCGAGGTGAGGAACTGCGCCAGCCACAGAAAGAAGAAGAATTTCCAGAAAAGCCGGCCCATGGCGCCCCCTCAGACGATCAGCTGGTAGCCCTTGCGGATCACCGTCTGGATGCGCGAGCGGCCATCCGGCAGCTGGCCGAGCTTATGGCGGATGCTGCTCATGTGCACGTCGATGCTGCGGTCGAAGCGGCTGAGCGGACGGCCGAGCGCCTCCTGCGACAGCACCGCCTTGCTGACCACGCGCCCGGCCTGGCGGGCGAGCAGCTCGACCAGGCTGAACTCGGTGCTGGTCAGCTCCAGCGCACGGCCCGCCTGCTCAGCGCGACGCTCCGCCGGCCATAGCGTCAACGCGCCGGCCTGGATCGGCGCCGGCACGGTGCCGACGGCGCCGGCGGCAACCCGCTTCAGGATCGCCCGCAGGCGGGCCGCCAGCTCGCGCGGCGTGCACGGCTTCGGCACATAGTCGTCGGCGCCCAGCTCCAGCCCGGCGATGCGATCGTCGTCATCACCCTTCGCGGTCAGCATCAGCACCGGCAGCGTTCCGGCGGCGCGAATCCGCCGCAGCGCCTCGACCCCGCCGCCGCCCGGCATCATCACGTCGAGCACGACGATGTCGACGCCGCCGGCGAGTGCGGCACGCACGCCGGACTCGCCGTCGTGCGCCAGCTCGACGATGAATCCCTCACCGCACAGATAGTCGCGCAGCAGTTCGATCAGTTCGACGTCGTCGTCGACCAGCAACACCTTCGCCATCGCTTCCTCAGACTCCTCTTTCGACACTGCGCGGCAAAGCTTGCCGTCATGGCCGTCGCCGGCGCAAGAGCGCTCGTGCAAGGCACTGAACGGGCGCCGCATTAACGCCGATTTACACCGGCAATTCTCGCCGCCGGCCACGCCGCCAGAGGCCGGCGCCGACGACGATCGCGAACGGGGCGTCACCGGCGATGCACATTGCACCAGATTCCACAGATTCCTTAACGTTTCTTTACCGGGTTTTACACCGGAACGCCCGAATTACCCGGCTTTCTGGCCGATCTCTTGCATTGCAGGGGCGGCGTGCGCGGCAACGTGCACGGACCAGCGAAACAACCCACCGTAAGGAGAAGAACATGAGCAGTATTGGCGCAGTAGGCAACAGCGGCTTGATGATGCACGGCATGGGCGGACGGCCGCGGCCGAATCCGGCCGAGATGGCGGACAAGCTGTTCGGCGCGCTCGACACCGGCAACCAGGGCTACATCGAACAGTCCGATCTGGAATCCGCGCTCGGCAAGATCGGCACCGGCGACACCGGCGCCGCCGAGCTGTTTGCACAGCTGGACGGCAACAGCGACGGCAAGGTGAGCAAGGACGAATTCTCCAGCGCACTGCAGGCGGCTGCCGCGCAGCTCGACGCGCAGTTCGGGGAGATGCGCATGCAGGGCGGCATGCCGCCCCCGCCGCCGCCCGGCGACGACGCCGGCTTCACCAAGGACGAGCTGGAGAATCAGTTGAGCGAGATCGGCGCCTCCGACAGCAAGCGCGCCAGCCTGATCTCGGAAATCGTCGACAATTTCGACGCGGCCGACGCCGATGGCGACGGCAAGGTCAGCTTCAAGGAAGCGATGGCCTACGACCAGGGACAGGACAGCACGGGTACGCGTTCGGCGACGGACGACGGCGCCGGCAGGGTGGCGGCCGGCGAGGATTCGAACTTGAAGTTGATGCTGCAGGTGATGCGCCTGGTGCAGGCCTACGACCTCGACGACAACTCCGGCGCCGCCATATCCACCGCGGCCTGAGGCAAGGCCGGGGCCTCCGCCGCAGGCGTCAGGCCGGGTCACCGAAACGGAACTCGACGTACTCGATTCCCTCGGCGCCGGGCTTGCCGCCGAAGCCGATGCGCCCGCGGCCGTGGAGCACGCATTCGCCGCGGCGGATGCGCTGCTCGCCGCCGGCCAGCTCGACATAGGTGCCGTTGGTGCTGCTGTCGATCAGCACGAAGGCGTCGCCGCGGCGCTCGATGCGCGCGTGCGCCCGCGAAACATGCGAGCTCTTCAGCGGCAGGCCGCAGCCGGCCTGGCGGCCGATCGAAAGCTGCGGCCGCGACGCGTTCAGTTCGAGGGTGACGCCGCCGGCATCGAGAAAGAGGGTCAGGCCGTCGCCGGCGTCGGCAGCTGTCGACGGTTTGAGATGAGCGCTCCCGGAGTTGCGCCAGTCGATCTCGAACACGCCGAGGCGTCGCTTGCCGCAACTAAGCGACAGCTCCGCGCGGCTGTCCGCAACCAGCCCCTCCCAGCGCGGAGCCGCCGCGCGCTTCGGCACGCTCAGCAGCACCTGGCCCGGCGCGGCCAGCGCCGCCAGGCGGGCGGCCGCATTGTCCTCCTCGCCTTCGAAATAGCCCAGCTCGCTCTCCGCATGGCCGAGGCAAACCCCGATGCGGGCGGCAAGGACGACCCCGGACAGAGGCGGCAGCGCGACGATCCGCCGCTGCATCTCGACCGCCGCGTGCACCGCAGCGTCGGCCTCGGCGAAGTAGGCGATCACGCGCAGCGGCGACGTCCGGACGATCCGCCCGCGATAGCTCTCGGCGGCCTGCGTGATGCGCTTCTCGCAACGGCCGAGCGCGTGCGTCACCTCGGATGCCGCCAGCCGCGCCTGCAGTTTCTCGGCACCGACCAGATCGGCGCACAGGATGGAAGTCTTGCCCTCGCTCATTTCCTCGCCTATTCACAGTATCGTCAGCGGCGCGTCGTCCGGCAGCCGCACCCGGCTTACGCAGATGACATGAAAGCTAACAGGAATTCGGTCCCCGCCACCGCGCCGGCAGGGCGCTGACCGAATATTTTACAAACCCGACACAGCGGCACGATCGGCCGCACCCGGAGCATCCGCGCAAGCGGCTTGCGGGCGGCCGGAACAAGCCGGACAATCTTAGCGTCCAATCACTCAGCAGTGCGGCTTCGCCAGCCCGTCCACGACAACTGCCAGCCCAGCCGAACCGCGCCCCCTGATGAACCCGCAAGATCTCGAACTCCTCGTCACCCGTACCATGCCCTACGGCAAGCACAAGGGCCGGCTGATCGCCGACCTGCCCGGCAACTACCTGAACTGGTTCGCCCGCGAAGGCTTCCCCCACGGCGAGATCGGGCGCCTGCTGCAGCTGATGCAGGAGCTTGACCACAACGGCCTGACGGGCCTGCTCGATCCGCTGCGACAGCAGCCGAGCCCGGCACGCCAAGCGCCCGCCACCCCGCCGGGGAGTCCGCGATGACCGTCCGCACCATCCTGCGCATGGGCGACCCGCGACTGCTCGAAGTCGCACGACCGGTCACGGCGTTCGACACGCCGCAGCTGCACGCGCTGATCGCCGACCTGTTCGACACGATGGCGGCGGCCGGCGGCGTCGGTCTGGCGGCGCCGCAGATCGGCGTCGGCCTGCAGGTCGTGGTTTTCGGCTTCGCGAACAGCGCCCGCTACCCCGACGCCGAGGCGGTGCCGCAGACGATCCTGCTCAACCCGACGATCACGCCGCTCGGCGACGAAGAGGAACTCGGCTGGGAAGGCTGCCTGTCGGTGCCCGGCCTGCGCGGCGAGGTGCCGCGCTTCGCCGCGATCCGCTATCGGGGCGTCGACCCCGCCGGTCAGCCGATCGACCGCAGCGTCCGCGGTTTCCATGCGCGCGTCGTCCAGCACGAATGCGATCACCTGATCGGCAAGCTGTTCCCGATGCGGATGCGCGACTTCACGCGCTTCGGCTTCACCGACGTGCTGTTCCCCGACCTCGCCCCCGGCAACGACTGACCCTCAAGGAAAACCCAGTGTCCCAACTGCTGCCCGCGATCGAAATCACCACCGACGAGTCCCCGCAATACGCCGTGATCTGGCTGCACGGCCTCGGCGCCGACGGCTCCGATTTCGTCCCGGTGGTGCCGGAGCTCGGCCTCGGCGACGCCCCCGGCGTCCGCTTCATCTTCCCGCACGCGCCGGAAATGCCGGTCACCTGCAACGGCGGCTACGTGATGCCGGCGTGGTACGACATCATCTCGCTCGAACCGCACAGCCGGCGCGTCGACGAGGCCGGCATCCTGCGTTCGCGCGACGCCGTGCGCGCGCTGATCGCGCGCGAGAACCGGCGCGGCATTCCGTGCGAACGCATCTTCCTCGCCGGTTTCTCGCAGGGCGGCGCCGTCGTCTACGCGACGGCGCTGACGCACCCGGAAGCACTCGCCGGCCTGATCGCGCTGTCGACCTACCTGCCGACGCCGCAGCTGGTCATCGACGAACGCAGCGCCGCGAACGCCGACCTCCCGATCTTTGCCGCGCACGGCAGCCTGGACGACGTCGTCTCGCCCGCGCTCGGCACCGCCGCGCGCGATTTCCTGGCGAGCCGGGGCTATCGGCCGGAATGGCACGACTATCCGATGCCGCATTCGGTCTGCCTGGAGGAGGTCGCCGACGTCGGCGCCTGGCTGCGCGCACGGATGGCGGCCTGAGCAATGACGAACCTCGCCCTCGACCGCGCCGCGCTGGAAGCCGCCGCGCTGCCGCCCTACCCCGGCATCGCGCTCGCCGACATCACGCTGGTCACCGGCGACGCGCTCGCCGCCGAGGCTGCGGCAGCCTTGCAGGCCGCCGACGCGGTCGGTTTCGACACCGAATCGAAGCCAACCTTCCTCAAGGGAGAGGTCTCCACCGGGCCGCACCTGGTCCAGCTCGCCACCGACCGCCGCGCCTGGCTGTTCCCGACCTCGGTCGCCGCCGGCCTGCCGGTGCTCAAGGCCGTGCTCGAATCGACGCGGGTGAAGAAGATCGGCTTCGGTCTCGGCAACGACCGCAGCGCGCTGCAGGCGCGGCTGGGCATCGCGCTCGCCGACGTGCTCGATCTCGGCGAGGTGTTGCGCGGCCCCGGCCATCGCGGCACCGTCGGCACCAAGATGGCGGTCGCCCACTTCTTCGGGCAACGCCTGCAGAAATCGAAGAAGACCGGCACCAGCAACTGGGCCAGCCCGCGCCTCAGCGATCGACAGCTGCTCTACGCGGCGAACGACGCGCACGTCGCGCTGCGCATCTACCGCGAGTGGGAACGGCTGGGGCGACAGCCGGACTGATGCGACGGGGCTTCATCCGCGCATGCCGGAGGAGTATCTTTAAGGCATTGCAACCGGTACCGGAGAACAGGCCATGAGCAACAAGCACCGGAACACCCTGCAGGCGATCTACCATGACCCCGTGAGCAGCAACCTGCAGTGGCGCGAAGTCGAGTCGCTGCTGAACCACCTCGGCGCCACCGTCGAGCCCGCCCACGGCGCCCGTTTCCGCATCGTCCTCAACCGCCACGAATTCTTCCTGCACCACCCGCACCACAGCAACGAGCTGTCGAAGCAGGAGGTGAAGCACCTGCGGGAGTGCCTGGCCGGCGCGGGGGCAACCCTGTCGAACTACGACGAGAGCAAGGAGTAGGCTGCGTGCGCGGAATCGGCCGGGCAGAGGCTAGGGCGTGCTCACAGTAGATTCGTGGAGCGCGTTGCTGCGCAAACGCGGTGGATGCGAGGCGCGCGGCGCCGCCCGCACTGATGTGCGGGCAAGCCGTGCAACGAAGCAGACGCCGCCTTTGCGCAGCAACCCTCCGGGACGATGTCTGCGTGGGCGCATCGCGGCGTTGCGGCGACTTGCCTGGCACCAGCCAGGCGGCGCCACCGCGCCTTGCGCTGCATCCCACGCAGACATCGTCGCGCCCATGAATCTACTGTGAGCACGCCCTAGATGACCGCAGCGTTCGCCAACGGCACCCCGACTTTCATCGCCACGCTGCTGCCCGGGCGCAGCCAGCGTCGGCTGGCGCTCGCCGTCATCGGCGTTTCGCTGGCGCTCTTTCTCGCGGCGGCGCCCTTCGCCAAGGTGCAACTGGCGCCGGTCTGGGCATTCATTCCCGCCTATCAATCCGCGCTGGTCGTCAGCGACCTGATCACCGCGACGCTGCTCTTCGGCCAGTTCCACATCCTGCGCTCGCGTGCGCTGCTCGTCCTCGGCACCGGCTACCTGTTCACCGCCTTCATGGCGATCGCCCACGGCCTCAGCTTCCCGGGCCTGTTTGCGCCCGGCGGGCTGCTCGGCGCCGGGCCGCAGAGCACGGCGTGGCTGTATATGTTCTGGCATGCCGGCTTCCCGCTGTTCGTGATCGCCTACGCCGTGCTCAAGGACAAGGCGCCGACCGGCGGCGAGAGCCCGCACCCGGCGGCCGCGATCTGCGCCTGCAGCGCCGGCGCACTCGTCCTCGCGGTCGCCGCCACGCTGGTGACGACCGCGGGCCAGAACCTGCTGCCGGGAATCATGATCGGCAACCGCTACACGCCATCGATGATCGTCGTCGTCTCCAGCGTCTGGGTCTTCAGCCTGCTCGCGCTGCTCGCCCTCTGGCGGCTGCGCTCCCGCTCGGTTCTCGATCTCTGGCTGATGGTGGTGGCCTGCGCCTGGCTGTTCGACATCGCGCTCTCCGCCGTCCTCAACGGCGGCCGCTTCGACTTCGGCTTCTATGCCGGACGGATTTACGGGCTGTTCGCGGCGAGCTTCGTCCTGATCATGCTGCTGGTCGAGAACGGCGTGCTCTATACGCGGCTCGTCGAATCCCATTCCCGGGAGCACGAAAAAGCCGCCGAGCTGGAGCAGCTCGGCAACGTGCTGGAAGAGAAGAACCGGCAGCTGCAGGAGGCCAGCACGCGCAAGTCCGAATTCCTCGCCAACATGTCCCACGAATTGCGCACCCCGCTCAACGCCATCATCGGCTTTTCCGAGATCCTCAAGGACGGCCTGGCCGGGGAGTTGCCGCAGCAGCAGCGCGAATTCGTCACCGACATCTATAACAGCGGCCACCACCTGCTATCGCTGATCAACGACATTCTCGACCTGTCGAAGGTCGAAGCCGGCAAGATGGAGCTCGACCTCGAATGCGTCGACGTCGCCACGCTGCTCGAAAGCAGCCAGTTGGTGATCAAGGAAAAGGCGGCCGCCCACAACGTCGTATTGCACCAGGAAGTATCGCCGCAACTGCCGCCGATCATGGTCGATCCGCGCAAGCTAAAGCAGATCGTCTACAACCTGCTGTCGAATGCGGTCAAATTCACCCCCGACCGGGGCCGGGTCACGCTCCGCGCCCGATCCGCCACCCGCGCCGAAATCGACAACTGGCCGGCCGACCGCTGCCACCTGCTGTGCCTGCCGCTGGCGGAAAACGGCTTTGCCGACTTTCTCGAAATCACCGTCGAAGATACCGGCATCGGCATCCGGCCGGAGGATGCGCCGCGCCTGTTCCAATCGTTCAGCCAGCTCGACTCCTCCCTCTCTCGCCGCTTTGAGGGAACCGGCCTGGGGCTGGCGCTGGTGTTGAAACTGGCGCAGCTGCATGGCGGCACCGTCGCCGTTGCCAGCCAACCCGGCGCCGGCAGCGCCTTCTCCGTCTGGCTGCCGTGGCGCCAGCCGGCAACGGCGCGACCTGCGGCGAGCCGCGACGGCCGCCGGCTGGCGCTGGTCGTCGAGGACGACGACGCGGCCGCCGTCCTCGTCCAGGTGCAGCTCGAAGCCGAAGGCCTGCAGGTATTGCGCGCCGCCAGCGCCGAAGCGGCGCTGGCGCTGCTCCCCGGCACACAGCCGAGCGTGATCGTCCTCGACCTCCTGTTGCCCGGCATGGACGGCTGGGATTTCCTGGCGCAGCTCAAGCAGGCGGAGTCGCCATGGCGCGACACCCCGGTCGTCATCTACTCGGTGGTCGCCGATGCCAGGCGCGGCTTTTCCCTCGGCGCCTCGCAGGTCCTGCAAAAGCCGGTCGGCCGCGCGGAGTTGGCGGCGGCCCTCGCCAATCTCGCCTTCGGGGCGTCGCCGCGCGCCGCGCCGAAGGTGCTGATCGTCGATGACGACGCCGGTGCCGTCGATCTGCTGGCCACCTACCTGGCCGACCTCGGTTGCGTTGCGCTACGCGCCTACGGCGGCCGCGACGGCATCGACACCGCACGCCGCGAGCGCCCCGACCTGCTAGTGCTCGACCTGCTGATGCCCGAGGTGAGCGGCTTTGACGTCGTCGAGGCGATCAAGGGCCACCCCGACACGGCGGCCACCCCGATCATCGTCGTGACCGCGAAGGAGCTCACGCGGGAGGATCGGGCGGCGCTCAACGGCCACGTCACGGACATCCAGACCAAGGCCGATTTCAACCACGGGCGCTTCGCCGCCGAGGTGCGCCGGGCACTGCCCGCGTTGCCCGAGGAGGCGCGATGACGGCGTGCGCGGCAGATCAAGGTGCTCGCCCTGGCCGCCGGCTGCGACGCCTCCCTGGCAAAACCGATCCAATACAAGGAGTTCCTCGCCGAAGGGGCCAGCTTGCTCGGCAGCAGGCCGAATCGCGCACCGCCGCTCCCATTCGCTTGCAAAGCCGGGCCGGTCGACTACGCTGGTGCTACGAGCCGCGAAAAGGCTCGATCACCCCAAAAGGAGACTGCTCATGTCGATGCGCAAACTGATTCTCGTTGCCGGGCTGCTCGCCAGCACCTCGGCCTTCGCCTTCCACTGTCCGGCGGACATGAAGAAGATTGACGACGCCCTCGCCAAGAACCCGACCCTTTCTGCCGAGCAGATGGCAGAGGTGAAGAAGGCGCGCGCGGACGGTGAGGCCCTGCACAAGGCCGGCAAGCACCAGGA
The DNA here is from genome assembly GCA_016183655.1 of Rhodocyclales bacterium. GTDB lineage: Bacteria > Pseudomonadota > Gammaproteobacteria > Burkholderiales > Rhodocyclaceae > Proximibacter. Next base: position 27,072 of record JACPEH010000024.1, on the reverse strand, counting down.
GTCGGTGGATACGCTGGCCAAGGCGATGAAGGCTCTCGGCATCTAGCGTTCCACAAGGCAGCCCGGCAGGGCTGCCGGCGCTGGCGCGCTCAGGCCCGTAGCGGCAATCCCAGTTCCACCCGCCGGACCAGCCACAGGCTGGGGCGGTAACGCATGTCGCCGGTGCGCGCCTGCAGTGCGCGCAGGATGGCCAGCACGCGCCCGGCGCCGAGCGCCTCCCCCCAGGCCAGCGGCCCCAGCGGGTAGCCCAGTCCCAGTTCGACCGCCCGATCGAGGTCCACGGGGCTGCAGACGCCCTGTTGCACGATCTCGCAGCCGATGTTGACGATCGTCGCCAGCACCCGCTGCGCGACGAAGCCGACGCTGTCGGTGATCAGCGATGCCGGCACGCCGTCGGCGGAAAACAGCGCCTGCGCCTGCGCGGCAAGCACCGGGTCGGTCGCCGGCGAGCGCATCAGCGTGCGTCGGCGCGCCAGCGGCAGGAGCGTATCGAGGCCGACGGTACGCAGCGCATCGAGCCCTTCGCCGGCGACGTAGGCACTGACGTCGGTGCCCAGCGGCGTGACGACGATCAGCGCCGCTTCGCTCGGCCGGGCGCCGTGCTCCAGCGTCGCGCCGAGCTTGTGCAGCAGCGCGCGCGCCGCGTCGGCGGCATCCGGCTGCGCGGCGCAGACCCATACCGGACCGGCCCACGGCGCAGCGGTCGTTGCCGGCGCCTGCGGATTCGGCGCTTCGTGAAGTGCTCCGGCCAGCCGTCCGGAAGCGTCGTCGTAGCGATAGAAGCCGCGCCCGCTCTTCCGGCCGAGCAGGCCGGCGGCGAGCCGCTGGGCGGCGATCGGCGACGGCCGGTAACGCGGATCGTCGTAGTACTGGCGGTAGATAGCCTCCATCACCGGCTGCGAGACGTCGAGTCCGGTCAGGTCGAGCAGCTCGAACGGGCCGAGCTTGAAGCCCGCCGCGTCGCGCAGGATGGCGTCGATCGTCGCCACCTCGGCGACGCCTTCGCGCAGCATCGCCAGCGCCTCGGTGACGTAGCCGCGACCGGCATGGTTGACGATGAAACCGGGCGTGTCCTGGGCGCGTACCGGGGTGTGCCCCCACTCGGCGGCGAGCGTGCCCAAGAGGTCGAGCGCGGCCGGCGCGGTGAGCGCGCCGGCGACGACCTCGACCACCTTCATCAGCGGCACCGGGTTGAAGAAGTGGAAGCCGGCGACGCGTTCCGGCCGCGCCGTGCCGGCGGCGATCGCGGTGACCGACAGCGATGAGGTATTGGTGGCGAGCACGCAGTCGGCGCGGACGATGTCGTCGAGCTGCTTGAACAGCGCGCGCTTGGCGTCGAGCTGTTCGACGATGGCCTCGACGACGAGGTCGGCGGCGGCCAGCGCGCCGGCATCGGCGACCACCTCCAGGCGTGCGCTGGCCGCCGCTGCCGCGTCGACGCCCAGCCGCCCCTTCTCGACCAGCTTGTCCCATTGCTTGAGCAGCATCGCCTTCGCCTCGGCCGCGGCACCGTCGCGGGCGTCGAGCAGGAGTACGCGGCAGCCGGCCTGGGCGGCGATCTGCGCGATGCCGCGGCCCATCGCCCCGGTGCCGACGATGCCGACGACGGTGCTGGCGGAGCGGGTCATGGCGGCGCCGGCAGTCACACGTGATACCGCCGCTGCACGACGCGGAAGCGGTTGGCGACGAAGGCCGCATCGGCGTAGCTCGCGTTCGCCGCCGGGTTGCCGCCGGTGCCGTGATAGTCGGAGTAGGCCGCCGACTGGTTCACGAAGACGCCGCCGGTCAGGTTGATCGACAGCGCGACCTTGCTGCGCCAGGTGGCGGCAGTCATCGCGTCGACCACCGCCGGCTGCGTCGTGTACAGGCCGACGGTCAGCGCCCCGCGTTCGCGGACGACGCGCTCCGAGAGCGCAATCGCGGCCGCGGTGTCGGCGACCTCGACGACGAAGGCGACCGGGCCGAAGCGCTCCTCCATCCACGCGGCCTCGTCCGCCGCTGCGCACTTCAGCAGCACCGGCGTACGCACCTCGGCGGCCGGGAATTCCGGATGGTCGATCTTCTTCGAGGCGAGCACGACCTCGCCCCATTTGCCGGCGGCGGCGGTTTCGATGCGCGCCAGCGTGTCGCCGCTCTGGATCGCGCCGAGCACGGCAGTGGCGACCGCCGGGTCGGCAAGGAACTTGTCGATCGCGGCGCCAAGGTCGGCGGCGACCTGGTCGAAGGGCACCTTGCCGTCCGGCGTGTCGATGCCGCCGGCCGGCACGAAGATCGCCTGCGTCGTCGTGCACATCTGGCCGGCGTAGAGCGACAGCGTGAACGCCAGGTTCCTGAGCATCCCCTTGTAGTTGTCGGTGCCGTCGATGACGATGTTGTTCACGCCGGCCAGCTCGGCATAGACCTGCTTGCCGCGGCAGTTTTCGTAGAGCCAGTCGCCGAAGGCGTTGCCGCCGGTGAAGTCGATCGAGGCCACCGCCGGATGCTTCGCCAGCGCCTGCGTCTCGGCCGGCACGTCGGTGGCGAACAGCGTCACCAGGTTGGCGTCGAGCCCGTTCTCGGCGAGCACCTCGCGCGCGATGCGGACGCTGATTGCCGCCGGCAGGATGGCGTTGTGGTGCGGCTTGACGATCACCGCGTTGCCGGTGGCCAGCGCCGCGAACAGGCCGGGGTAGGTGTTCCAGGTCGGGAAGGTGCCGCAGCCGATGACCAGCGCGACGCCGCGGCCGACCACTTCGAAGTGCTTCTTCATCACCAGCGGCGGGTTCTTGCCCTGCGGCTTCTCCCACACCGCCTCGGCCGGCACCTCGGCCTGCTCCTTGTATGCATGGGCCACCGCCTCCAGGCCGCGGTCCTGCGCATGCGGGCCGCCGGCCTGGAAGGCCATCATCCAGCCCTGGCCGGTAGTCATCATCACCGCCGTGGCGATCTCGAAGGAGCGCTTGTTGAGGCGATCGAGGATCTCCAGGCAGACGCCGGCGCGGCCGTCGGCGCCGATCGCCTGCCAGCCCGGCATCGCCTTGAGGCCGGCGTCGACCAGCGCCTGCGGGTCGCACGTCGGGTAGGCGACATGCAACGGAATGCCGTAGGGCGAGGACTCGCTCGCCACCGTGCCGCGCCGGCCCGGCTGGTCGAGCGCGAACTCGCGGCCGAGGCAGGCATCGAAGGCCGCCTTGCCGTCGGCCTGCGCGGTTTCGCCGTAGGTCTTCGGGCTCGGCATCTCGGGGTAGGCGGACCAGTAGCCGCGGGTGCGGATGGCGTTCAGCGCGCCGTCGAGCGTGGTGCGGTGCTTGTCGAACAGGGGGTGCGTCATGGTGTTTTCTCCTTGGGGCCGGGGTACGGCACAACGGCTTTTGAATTTGTTTTTGTCAAACTAATTTGCTGTGCCATAATCAAACCACCAATCGCGCCCGGTGGCAAGGGGCAGCAAATTGGCCGACAGGAACCCGGCAAGAAAGAACTCGGCACGACCACGACGGAGAATCGAACCATGTCCGAACAAAGCATTCTTTATGCGCTGGAGGACGGCGTGGCGCAGATCACGCTGAACCGCCCGGACCGCCTCAACAGCTTCAACACCGACATGCACCTGGCGCTGCGCGGCGCCCTCGACCGCGCCGCCCGCGATGCGCGCGCCGTGCTGCTGACCGGCGCCGGCCGCGGCTTCTGCGCCGGCCAGGACCTCGCCGACCGCAGCGTCGCCGCCAGCGAGGGGCCGCCGAAACTCGGCGAGTCGGTCGAGACCTGGTACAAGCCGCTGGTGCTGCAGCTCAAGCAACTGGAGATGCCGGTCGTCTGCGCCGTCAATGGCGTCGCCGCCGGCGCCGGCGCCAGCCTGGCGCTGGCCTGCGACATCGTGCTCGCGGCGCGCTCGGCGAGCTTCATCCAGTCCTTCGCCAGGATCGGGCTGATCCCCGACACCGGCGGCACCTGGTTCCTGCCGCGGCTGGTCGGCGACGCGCGGGCGATGGGCCTGGCGCTGACCGGCGACAAGCTGCCGGCGGAGCAGGCCGAGGCCTGGGGCATGATCTGGAAGTGCGTCGATGACGCGCAGCTGATGGACGAGGCACGGGCGCTGGCAAAAGGCTTCGCCGCCGGCCCGACGCGCGGCTTCGCGCGCACCAAGCAGGCACTGCGCGCGTCGTGGAGCAACCCGCTCGACGACCAGCTGACGATCGAGCGCGACTTCATGGACGAACTCGGCCGCAGCCACGACTACCGCGAGGGCGTCGCCGCCTTCATGGAAAAGCGCCCGCCCAACTTCACCGGCAAATGAGGCCGACGGAACAATGACGCAAACGCTAACCCCCCAACAAGTCGCCGAACGCTGCGCCGAGCTGATGTGGCCGGACGACAAGGCGGCGCAGGCGCTCGGCATCGAGCTCGTGCGCATCGCTCCCGGCGAGGCGGTGGCGCGGATGACGGTGCGCGCGGACATGGTGAACGGCCACGACACCTGCCACGGCGGCTTCATCTTCGCGCTCGCCGACACCGCCTTCGCCTACGCCTGCAACACCTTCAACGTGCGCACCGTCGCCTCCGGCGTCGACATCAACTTCATCGCGCCGGCGCACACGGGCCAGACGCTCACCGCGTACGGCCACGCCCGGCACCAGGGCGGGCGCAGCGGGGTCTACGACATCGAGGTGAAGAACGAGGACGACGCGCTGATCGCCGTCTTCCGCGGCCGTTCCAGCCGCATCAAGGGACATTTCTTCGCGACGGGAGAGAACGACGATGCGTGAAGCCTTCATCTGCGACGCGCTGCGCACGCCGGTCGGCCGCTACGGCGGCGCGCTGTCGTCGGTGCGCGCCGACGACCTCGGCGCGCTGCCGATCCGCGCGCTGGTCGAGCGCAACCCGAACGTGGACTGGGCCGCCGTCGACGACGTGATCTACGGCTGTGCCAACCAGGCCGGCGAGGACAACCGCAACGTCGCGCGCATGGCGGCACTGCTCGCCGGGCTGCCGGTCGAGGTGCCGGGGACGACGATCAACCGCCTGTGCGGCTCCGGCATGGACGCCGTCGGCAGCGCGGCGCGGGCGATCAAGTGCGGCGAGGCCGACCTGATGATCGCCGGCGGCGTCGAATCGATGAGCCGCGCGCCCTTCGTCATGCCCAAGGCGGAAAGCGCCTTCGCGCGCAGCAACGCGGTCTACGACACGACCATCGGCTGGCGCTTCGTCAATAAGTCGATGCAGGCGCAGTACGGCATCGATTCGATGCCGGAGACCGCCGACAACGTCGCCGCCGAATTCAGGATTTCGCGCGCCGACCAGGATGCCTTCGCGCTGCGCAGCCAGCAGCGCTGGTCTGCGGCGAATGCGGCCGGCTTCTTCAAGGGGGAAATCATCCCGGTCTCGCTGCCGCAGAAGAAGGGGAGCGTTAACGCTCCGCTGATCTTCGACACCGACGAGCACCCGCGCCCTGACGTGACGCTCGAACAGCTGGCGAAGCTGAAGGGCGTCAACGGCCCGGAACTGACCGTCACCGCCGGCAACGCCTCCGGCGTGAACGACGGCGCCTGCGCGCTGCTGCTCGCCTCGGCAGACGCGGCCAAGCGCTTCGGGCTGACGCCGCGCGCCCGCGTCGTCGGCATGGCGACGGCCGGCGTGCCGCCGCGCATCATGGGCATCGGCCCGGCGCCGGCGACGCAAAAGCTGCTCGCGCGCAGCGGCCTCTCGCTGGCGCAGATGGACACCATCGAACTCAACGAAGCCTTCGCCGCGCAGGGGCTGGCCGTGCTGCGCCAGCTCGGCATCGCCGACGACGATGCGCGCGTGAACCCGAACGGCGGCGCGATCGCCATCGGCCACCCGCTCGGCATGAGCGGCGCGCGGCTGCTGACCACCGCCGTCAATCAACTGCATCAAACGAAAGGACGCTACGGCCTGGCGACCATGTGCATCGGCGTCGGCCAGGGCATCGCGATGATCGTAGAGCGCGTTTAAGCGCCAATTAGTGTCGCATTAGCGCCGCATTCGCATCCACAAGACAGCGAGGAGACAACCATGCTGCAAGCCATCCCCAACGGAGCCAGACTCGACCCCATCGAAACCGCCAGCCGCGACGAGATCGCCGCGCTGCAGCTCGAACGCCTGAAATGGTCGCTGCGGCACGCCTACGACAACGTGCCGCACTACCGGGCGAAGTTCGACGCTGCCGGCGTGCATCCGGACGACCTGAAGTCGCTCGCCGACTTGGCGAAGTTCCCGTTCACCACCAAGCAGGACCTGCGCGCCAACTACCCCTTTGGCATGTTCGCCGTGCCGCGCGAGAATTTGGCGCGCGTGCATGCCTCGTCCGGCACCACCGGCAAGCCGACCGTCGTCGGCTACACGCTGAACGACATCGACCACTGGGCCAACCTCGTCGCGCGCTCGATCCGCGCCGCTGGCGGCAAGCCCGGCGACCTGGTGCACGTCGCCTACGGCTACGGCCTGTTCACCGGCGGCCTCGGCGCCCACTACGGCGCCGAGCGGCTGGGCTGCGCGGTGATCCCGATGTCCGGCGGGCAGACCGAGAAGCAGGTGCAGCTGATCCAGGACTTCCGGCCGGACATCATCATGGTCACCCCCTCATACATGCTGGCGATCGCCGATGAGTTCGAGCGGCAGGGGCAGGATCCGGCCGAGTGCTCGCTGCGCCTCGGCATCCACGGCGCCGAGCCGTGGACCGAGCAGATGCGCGCCGAGATCGAGCGGCGCATGGGCATCGACGCCGTCGACATCTACGGCCTTTCGGAAGTGATGGGCCCCGGCGTCGCCAACGAGTGCGTCGAGACGAAGGACGGCCCGACGATCTGGGAGGACCACTTCTACCCGGAGATCATCGACCCGAGCACCGGCGAGGTGCTGCCCGACGGCAGCGAGGGCGAGCTGGTGTTCACCTCGCTCACGAAGGAAGCCTTCCCGGTGGTGCGCTACCGCACGCGCGACCTGACCCGGCTGCTGCCGCCGACGGCGCGCGCGTTCCGGCGCATGGGCAAGATCACCGGCCGCTCCGACGACATGCTGATCATCCGCGGCGTGAACGTCTTCCCGTCGCAGGTCGAGGAACTGGTGTTGCAGGAGGAGCGGCTGTCGCCGCACTACATGCTGGAGGTGACGCGCGACGGGCGGATGGACGAGCTGGCGATACTGGTCGAACTGAAACCGCACTACGCGCACCTCGGCGCCGACCAACAGGCCGAGGTGAAGAAGCACCTGGCGCACCGCATCAAGACGCTGATCGGCGTCAGCGCGGCAATCCGCATCGAGGAGACCGGCGGCATCGAACGCTCGCTCGGCAAGGCCAAGCGGGTGATCGACAAGCGGCCGAAGTGAGCGCGGCCGCTGCATGCCATAGACATGCCGTTTTTGCCATTCGGCCAGCTACTTGCACCAACACGGGGAATGCCACACTTCGGACACACCTCACCGGGGAAGATCCAGAAAGCATGGGGAAGATTTCACATTTCAGCAGCAGGCCCGTCCCTATAATCGCGAAGCGTACGGCTACGCCGAACGTCATAACGATGCAAAAACACAGGGAAGACAGACGTGAAAATCAATTTGCCCGTGACCAACGTGGAGACGCAGCTCCCCGAAGGTGAATTCATCTACTCCCGCACCGACCTGAAAGGGATCACCGAGGAAGCCAACGAGGCCTTCTGCCAGGTGAGCGGCTTCAGCCGCGAGGAACTGGTCGGCACGAACCACAACATCGTCCGCCATCCCGACGTGCCGCCGGCGGCCTTCGAAGACCTCTGGCGCGATCTGAAGAACGGCCGCCCGTGGCGCGGCGTCGTCAAGAACCGGCGCAAGGACGGCGGTTTCTACTGGGTCGTCGCCAACGTCTCGCCGGTGCGCGAAAACGGGCAGGTGGTCGGCTACCAGTCGGTGCGCAGCCGCCCGACGCGCGAGGAGATCGCCGCCGCCGAGGCCGCCTACCAGCGCGTGCGCGACGGCGACACCTCGATCTACGTCGAGCACGGCCGCGTCGTGAAGAAGCGCCCGGCACTGCTCACCGCGCTGTTCAGCCTGCGCAGCCAGATGTCGCTGGCCGGCCTCGCCGCCGTCGCCGCCTCCGTCCTGCTGCTGCTCGGCGCCGCCGGCGGCATCGCGCTGCCGGCCAACGCCATCACCGCGTTCGCAACGCTGACCCTGCTCGGCTCGCTGTACTTCCTGCTGGCCTATACCCCGAGCGTGAACCGCGACCTGGACGCCACCGCGACCTGGCTGGAAAAAGCCCTGCGCACCGGCGACCTGCGCCAGCGCTTCGACCTCGACCGCCGCGACGTGGTCGGCGGCATCGCGCGCAAGGCCGACAAGTTCGTCTCCAGCATCCAGGCGGTTCTGCAGGGCATCGGCGACGTCGCCGGGCAGGTCGCCTATGCGACGAAGGAGGTCAACGCCGGCGTCAGGGACGTGCACAAGGCGGCCGAGGAGCAGAGCCGGGCGACCTCCGCGGCCGCGGCAGCCGCCGAACAGGTGACGGTGTCGATCGGCGAGGTCGCCGAGAACGCACAGGAAACGCGCGCCGCCGCCGAGCAGGCCGGCGCGACCGCACAGAATGGCGCACGCGTCACCAGCGATGCGACGACGACGATCCGCACGCTGGCCGACACCGTGCAGCGCTCGGCCGAGCACGTCGAATCGCTCGGCGCGCGCTCCGAGGAGATCAGCCGCATCGCCGGCGTGATCAAGGAAATCGCCGACCAGACCAACCTGCTCGCGCTGAACGCGGCGATCGAGGCGGCGCGCGCCGGCGAGCAGGGCCGCGGCTTCGCGGTCGTCGCCGACGAAGTGAGGAAGCTCGCCGAGCGCACCAGCAAGGCGACGCAGGAAATCAGCGCGATGATCCAGACCATCCAGGACGAGACCGGCACCGCGGTCGATGGCATGCGCGAGGGCGCGCACCACGTGGCCAACGGCGTCGAACTGGTCGGCGAGACCGAGAACTCGCTGCACCGGATCAACGACGAGATGGCGCAGACGGTGCGCATGGTCTCCGACATCACGAGCGCCTCGAAGGAGCAGCAGGCGGCGATGACCGAACTGGGCAAGGATCTGGAGCAGGTGGCGACGATGACCGAGCAGAACGTCGCCGCGGTCGAACAGACGACGGCGATGGTCGATTACCTGGAGAACATCGTGCAGCGGATGCGCAAGGCGGTCCACCAGTACAACATCTGACGCGCGCCTTGCCGGCCCCCCCCGGCGTGCGGGCCGCTAGTCGTCAGCCGACTCGAACCCGGTTGATGTAACCCCCGTCATTCCGGGCTTGACCCGGAATCCAGGTGGCCGGCTCGTACGCTGGCGAGGCAAGTGTTTGCGGGCTTTTCCTGGATTCCGGCGCGGGCGCAGCCCGGCCTGCCCTGAGCTTGCCGAAGCCTGTCCTGAGCTTGTCGAAGGGGGGCCGGAATGACGAACCTATCCCTCCGTTCCAACATGACTGACTACTAGCCCGCTGGCAGCTCGCTCTGGTCCTGCGAGAAGAAGCCCTCGGTGTGGATCAGTCCGTCCTTCGCGCCGAGGGTCTTCGCCGCGGCGACGCAGGCGTCGACGAACTCCGGGCTGCCGGCGGCGAAGACGCTGTGGCCGGACAGATCCGGGAACAGCTTCGGCAGGATCTCGGGCACGCGCCCGTGCTGCAGCGCCGGCGCCTGTTCGCGCGTCAGCGTCGGGATGAAGCGGAAGTTGCGGTACTTCATCTGCCAGTAGGCCATCAGCCCCTCGTCGTACACGTCGCTGCGCGTACGCGCCGAGAAGACCAGCGCCACCGGCGCCGAGAAGCCGCGGCGCAAGGCCGCCTCGGCCAGCGAGAGGATCGGCGCCAGCCCGGAACCGGCAGCCAGACACAGCACCGGCGTATTCACCGCCGGGTCGCCGATGAAGGTGCCGTACGGGCCGGACAGGCGAACGAGATCGCCCACCTTCAGCTCGTCGTGGATCCACACGCTGGTCGCACCGTCGTCGGCCTTGGCCACCTGCAGCACGATCGCTCCGTCCGGGCGCGGCGCATTGGCGATCGAATACGAGCGGTCGGGGATGCCGACGCGGCCGCCGCCGAGCTGCACGTACTGCCCCGGCCAGAAGCGCAGCGGCTGCGCCAGCGGCATCAGCGTCAGCTCGACGATGCGCGGCGTGCGCAGCACCTTGTCGGTGACGACGAAGCTGACGTTCTCGCGCGGCGCAAACAGCTTCGGCTTGGCGTCGGCGGTGCCCCACTCGATCACCAGTTCGCCGGACAGCGGCTTGGCCATGCACATCAGCCCGTAGCCCAGCTTGCGCTCGTCCTGCGACAGCGCCATGTCGAGCACCATGCCCTGGTCGAACTGCCCCTCGCGCACGCGCACCTTGCACTCGCCGCAGGCCCCGGCGCGGCAGTTGTTCGGCAGCGCGTAGCCGGCCTTCTCCAGCGCATGCAGCACGGTGTCGCCATCGGCGCAATCGACTTCGCGGCCGGAGGGGTGGAGGCGGATCTTTTTCATGATGGCACTCGGTCGGGGTGGTTTCGTTATCGGCAGTTCAGCACAACGAAAGGTTCCGGCGCAAAAAAGTAGCGCCCGCCCGCGAGGCGCCGGCGAGCGCCGTGTGCGACTTGCACACAAGCGAGCCGGCAACGAAGCGGGAGGGCGCGCACTTTTGCGCTAAAACACCGGGATGATGTCTTCCATGTGGATGTCGAGGACTTCCTCGCCGGTAATGCCGACCTCCGGGATCGCCGGGAACGGGATGCCGTACTTGTCGAGCACGCCCTTGAGGTTGAGCATCGCGTTCTTCCAGTTCTCCTTCTTCGCCTCGTATTCCGGCACGAAGAAGCCGGCCGAGCGCGCCACCGTCTCGATCTCGCGCTGCGCCGGGATGAAGTCCTCGGCGATGTCCCAGAACTCCATCGGCGGCTCGAACAGCACGCCGGAGAGGAACAGATAGCCGGCGCGGATCTGCTTGGTGATCATCGGCTTGTCTTCGGCGGGCATCTTCGGATAGTCGCGCTCCATCATCGTCATGCAGATCGCCATGTGCCGGCCCTCGTCGCGGCCGATCATGCGGAAGGCTTCCTTGAACACCGGCTCGGTGCAGCCGGCGGCCATCTGGTGGAAGATCGTCGCGGCGGCGATCTCGCCCATCAGGAACGACGAGAAGAGCACCGCCAGGCTGTACTTCGGCACCGCCTGCTTGTAGCCCTCCCAGTAGCGGCCGCCGTTGAAGTACAGCCACTGCACGTTCTTCTTCGCCTTGCGCCCAATGTCCGTCTTCGGCTCGTATTCGAGGTAGGACGGCGCTTCGAGCAATTTGCTGATGGCCATGCCGCACATCTGCTCGTGGTTCTGCTCGTCGCGGGTGACCGAGAAGAAGCAGCGGCGCACCGGGTCTTCCTCGTGCGCCTCGTAGGTCTTGATCAGCGCGGCAGCGAACACCGGCGGCGCCGAGGCGTCGAAGACCGACAGGATCGACCACCAGTAGGCGATCGCCTCGCGCTGCTCCCAGCTGTAGCGTGTCACGTCGAAGGTGTCCCAGGGCAGCTTCTTCGGGTCCCAGTACTCGCGCTGCGAGGCGTCCCAGATCTCCTCCATGCGCTTCGTCTTGCTCACCCAGTTGAGCGGGTACACGTTCGGCTGCGGCGTTTCCGGCGGCAGCTCCATCAGGTGTGCGAATTTTTCCTTGGCCATGAGTTGTCTCCTCGGTGTGGCTATGTCCGGCAATTCATCCGTTGCATCCGTTGCTTGGTGAAAGGCTGCGCCTGGTCTGCGTTTGTTTTTACCTAACGAATTAATCGTGATACAAAAACAACAGTCGGTCAAGTTGTTTTTGTAACACTTTGACTGGCGCGCGAAGGGAAGGTTTCAGCAGGCCGGGACGCTGGCGACGAGCCCGTATCGGCCGCGCCGCAACAGCTTGCCGAGGCTTCGTTCGGCGTCGGCGAACGTGGCGCCGACCTGTTCCGGGAAGGTGTTGCAGGCCGCCCAGCGGCCGTCGGCGAGCGGCACCGCGGCGACCGGACGGCCGCCATCGACGGCGGCCAGGATGGCGCAGCCGGGCTGATGCCAGGAGGCCACGAGCAGGTCCATCGCCTCGCCGCGCGGCAGGTCGAGCGCCACCAGCGCGTCGAGCGCGGAGTCGTGCTCGGAGCGGACGATGGCAGGGAAATAGCGGGGAGAAGGATTCACGCCCCGGGTTTTACTTGTAAAACGTCGCCGGCACAAGGCAAAATCCCTTCTCCCGTTTCTGGCCGCACCATGCAATTCGACCTCATCATCGTCGGCGGCGGACTGGCCGGCCTGTCGCTGGCCTGTGCGCTGCGCGACACTCCCCTGCGTATCGCCCTGCTCGAACAGCGCCCACCGCGTGCGCCGGAAGGCTGGGATGCGCGCGTCTACGCGATCAGCCCGGCGAACAAGGCATTCCTGAGCGACATCGGCGTCTGGAAGCATCTCGACCCGGCGCGCATCGCGCCGATCAGCGCCATGGCGGTGCATGGCGACGGCGGCGCGTGCCTCGATTTCTCCGCCTACGAGACCGGCGTCGCCGAGCTCGGCTTCATCCTCGAATCCTCGCTGATGGCCTGCGAGCTGTGGGAGAACGTCAAGCGCCAGGGCAACGTCACCCTCTTCTGCCCTGGCTCGCCGCAGCGCGTCGAGCGGCGCGCGGACGCGGCGCTGCTCGGGCTGGCCGACGGCCGCACGCTGTCGGCCCGCCTGCTGGTCGCCGCCGACGGCCGCGACTCCTGGCTGCGCCGCGCCTGCGGGCTGGACGCGTTCGACACGCATTACAACGAGAAGGGCGTCGTCGCCAATTTCGAATGCGAACGGCCGCACCGCGGCATCGCCTGGCAGTGGTTCCGCGACGACGGCGTGCTGGCGTACCTGCCGCTGCCGGGGAATCGCCTCTCGATCGTCTGGTCGGCGCCGGACGAACTCGCCGACGAGCTGGTCGCGCTGCCGCCGGAAGCGCTGTGTGCGCGCGTCGCCGCCGCCGGCGGCCACGCGCTCGGCCGCCTGTCGCCGCTGACGCCGGCGGCCGCCTTCCCGCTGCGGCTGATGCGCGTGCCCAAAGTGGTCGCGCCGCGGCTGGCGCTGATCGGCGACGCCGCGCACGGCATCCACCCGCTCTCCGGCCACGGCATCAACCTCGGCTACCAGGACGCGCGCGTGCTCGCCGAGACGCTGGCGGCCTGCCAGCCGTGGAACGACATCGGCCAGCTGCGCATCCTCGAACGCTACCAGCGGGCGCGCAAGGAAGAGGTGCTGCTGCTGCAGACGGCCACCGACGCGCTGCGCCGGCTGTTCAAGACCGACCTGCCGGGGCTGAAGCCGCTGCGCAACCTCGGGATGAACCTGACCAACGGTTTGCCGCTCATAAAGAACATGCTTGCCCGCTATGCGCTGGGCACGTTTTAACCGGATCACCCCCATGGAGAACTGCATGCTGAAGAAACTGTTGCCGGCCCTGATCGGCGTCACGCTGGCGAGCGGCGCCTTCGCCGACGAAGCCGCGGTGAAGAAGAACTTCGAGACGAAATTCGGCGCCAAGGCCGACAGCGTCAGCAAGGCCGGCTACCTCGGCCTCTACGAGATCTACGCCGACGGCCAGATCCTCTACAGCGACGAGAAGGGGACCGCCTTCATCCTCGGCCCGCTGATCGACGCGAAGACAATGAAGAACGTGACGCAGGAGCGGATGAACAAGCTGACCGCAATCAAGTGGAGCGACCTGCCGCTCGACCGCGCGGTGAAGCAGGTCCGCGGCGACGGCAAGCGCGTGCTGGCCACCTTCGAGGACCCGAACTGCGGCTACTGCAAGCGCCTGGCGAAGGACCTGCAGAAGCTCGACAACGTCACCATCTACACCTTCCTCTACCCGATCCTGTCGCAGGACTCGGTCGACAAGTCGAAGGCGATCTGGTGCTCGGCGGATCGCGCCAAGGCCTGGAACGACTGGATGATCGACGGCAAGGCGCCGACGGCCAAGGGCGACTGCGACACGACGGCGGTGACCCGCAACCAGGAATACGGGCGCAAGCTGAACATCAACGGCACGCCGACGCTGTTCTTCGCCGACGGCGAGCGCATTCCCGGCGCGGTTCCGCTGGCGAAGATCGAAGAGAAGCTGGCGCAGACGGCCGGCAAGTAAGCAGCCACGGCCTGCTACGGACGGCGCCTGCGGGCGCCGTCTTCGTTTCCGGGCGGCCGCCGCGGCAATTGACGCCGGACGCTCGCCTCAATAAAATGCGCGGCGAATGATAAGCATTCCTATCCAGGCGGATTCCGGCGCCCCTGTCGCCTGACACTCCGCTGCGGAACGCCTGTCCCGCCAGCCACGGTCCTCCGACCCAGCCAGCCGTCCCTGCGGCCCCGCCGCCCCCAGCCCCATTGGAGAAAAAAATGACCCCACGACGGATTGTCGTCGCCGTGGCGACGGCCTTCGTTTCGGCCGCCGTCGGTGCCGAAGAAACCACCCTCGCCCCGGTTGAGGTGAACGCCGCCACCGAGCCGGCCGCCCCGGCCTTCCGCGTGCCCAGCGTGCGCAGCGCAACGAAGACCGACACCGCCCCGCTCGACGTGGCGCAGACGATCAACGTCGTCGAGCAGGCGCTGATCCGCGAACAGCGCGTGGTGCGCATGGCCGACGCGCTGCGCAACGTGCCCGGCGTCTTCGCCGGCGCCAGCGAGGGGCGGCGCGACCAGTTCACGATCCGCGGCTTCTCGGCCGAGCTCGACACCTACGTCGACGGCGTGCGCGACACCGCCGGCTTCCGCGACTTCTCCAACATCGACCGCGTCGAAGTGCTGAAGGGTCCGGCGGCGATGCTGTTCGGTCGCGGCTCGGCCGGCGGCATCATCAACCGCGTGACCAAGAAACCGACCGCCGAGACGCGGCGCGAGATCCAGACCAGCGTCGGCAGCGACGACTTCGGCCGCGTCGAGTGGGACCTTGGCGGCGCGCTGTCGGCCGGCGCCAACTACCGGTTGACCGGCGCCTACGAGAAGGACGGCCAGTTCCGCGACCACATCGACCACGACCTGGCGACGCTCGCCGGCAGCGTCGAATTCAGGATCGCGCCGACCACCAGCCTGCTCGCGCAGTTCGAGTGGCAACACCACGAGCGGACGCCGGACCGCGGCATTCCCGGCGTCAACGGCAAACCGGCGAAGGTCTCGGTACGCAACTTCTACGGCGAGAAATTCGATTTCAGCGAACGCGACACCGCCAACGCCGGGCTGACGCTGGAGCACGCCTTCTCCGACGACACGCAGCTGAAGGCGACGCTGCGCGCCAACACGATGGAGCTCGACGCGATCAATACGCGCAACATCGGGCTGGCCGCCAGCAACACGCAGGTCCGCCGGCAGACGCTGCGCTTCCCGAAGGAGAAGGACTTCGTCTTCGCCCAGGCCGACCTCACCCACAAGCTGCGCCTGGGCGGTGTCGAGCACCTGCTGCTCGTCGGCGTCGAGCACGGCTGGCAGAAGGGGCATCTGCAGGTGTGGCGGACGACGGCGCCGAACACCAGCCTGTACGACCCGACATTCACGGCGTCGACGCCGGTCTTCACCGACGCCAACAAGACCTACGACACGCGCTTCACGGCGACCACCGACGCCGTCTATGTGCAGGACCAGATCACTTTCTCGCCGCAGTGGAAGGCGATTGCCGGGCTGCGCTACGACGTCTTCGACCAGGAACAGAAGGCCGGCCTGCTCAACGGTGTGCGTAGCGGCCCGCTGGAACGCACCGACCGCAAGTGGCGCCCGCGCGCCGGCCTGATCTACCAGCCGAACGCGACGACCAGCTGGTACGTCTCCAGCGCCCGCTCGTTCCAGCCGAAGGCCGACGACCTGCTGTTCGGCTCGGCCGCCGACGTCAATCTCAAGCCGACGCAATCGACGCAGTACGAGGTCGGCAACAAGAACGAATTCCTCGACGGCCGGCTGGCGATCAACGCCGCCGTCTACCGCATCGCGATGACCGACATCGCCACCCCCGACCCGAACAACCCGGGACAGACGCTGCAGGTCGGCGAGCAGGTGCATGAAGGGATCGAGCTCGACGCCAGCGGCGAACTGGGCGGCGGCTGGCGGATCTACGGCGGCCTGACCCGCCTCGACCCGCGCATCACCAAGTCCAACGACGCCTCGGCGCGGGTCGGCAACCGGCCCGCCAACGTGCCGAGCAAGGCCGCCAACCTGTGGCTGAGCAAGGGCTTCGCCGCGCATTGGCGCGCCGGTGTCGGCGCCTACTACGTCGGCGAGCGCTACGCGTTCTCGGACAACACGGTTCGCCTGCCGGCCTACACCCGCATCGACGCCGCGCTCTCCTACACGCTGAAGAACGCCGAGCTGGCGCTCAACCTGCGCAACCTGACCGACCGCGTCTATTACGAGTCGGCCACCAACAACTTCCAGATCGCCCCGGGCGCACCGCGCAGCGTGATGCTGACGGCGCGCTTCGGCTTCTGAGCGCAGGCCGCCCCGTGACGCCCGCACGCCCGGCCGCCCCCCGCGGCAACCCGCGCAAGTGGCTGCGCCGCCTGCACGCCTGGTGCGGGATGGCGCTGGCCGGCATGCTGCTGCTCTTCGCGCTGACCGGTTTCCTGCTCAACCACCGCGCGCTGATGAAGATCCCGGCGCTCGACAAGCAGGAGGTGGCGCGCGTGCTGCCATTGCCGGCGCGGCCGCCCGACCCGGCCGCGCTGGCGGCGCAGGTGGCGGCGCCGCTCGGCGTCGACGCCGGCGCCTTCAAGCCCCGCATCGAGGCCGAACGCACGCTTGAGTGGGACGGACGAACGGTCGTCCAGCCGGCGCGCTGGACGCTGACTGCGGACACGCCGTCGCAGTCGATCCGCGTCGAGTACTGGGCGGGCAGCAACCAGGCGGAAGCCCGGCTGACGCGGCCGAACCTGTGGCTGTACCTGGCCCGACTGCACATGGCGATCGGCACCGGCCCGGCCTGGGTACTGTTTTCCGACGCCGTCGCGCTCGGCCTGGCCGCGCTCGCGCTCTCGGGATTCTGGATGTGGGGGCGGCTGCACGGGCAACCGCGGCGGCTGGCGACGCTCGCTGCCGGCGGCGCCGCGTTGGCCGGGCTGCTCGCCTGGCTGGCCGGCTGAACGCCGGCAGGAGCGAAGAAAGGATGGGGAGGACGGCGCCAGCAGGCGCCGTTCGCGTCTTCAGCGCTTGGCGAACCGGGCGGCGAGCTGGTTGAGCTTTTCGGCGCGGCGTTGCGCGGCTTCCTCGGCCTTCGCCGCCTCCGCCTTGGCGCGGCGCTGCTCGGCGTCCTTGCGGAAGCGCTCGCGCAGCATCTCGGTGGCGTGCGTACGGTGCTCGTCGGCGACGTCGGCAACGGCGTTGCCGTCAAGGTCGAAGCGCTGGGTCGCCTTTTCCATCGTCTTCAGGTAGCGGACCGAGGCGGTGTGGCTGCGCAGCGCCAGGCGCAGCACCTTGCGGTCGAGCTCGGGACGGGCGGCGAGGAGCTGCTTGTCCACCCCGATCGCCAGCGGGCGGCACTCGCGGAAGACGACGTATTGTTCCTGCAGGTCCTTGAGCAGGGAGCGCGCCGACTGCATCGGCGAAGGGCTGGACGACGGGGTATTCATCACTGCGGGAAGCGGGGACGGTTTGAAAAGGCGACAAGCCTAACACGATCCCCGGCCGGGGGCACCGGCCGCAGCCGGCGTCGCCCCGGCGACGGCGATCAGACGTGGTGATGGACTTCCGGGTTCCACGCGAAGAGGCGACGGACAACGCGGTTGGCACGCACGCGCAGCGCGATGCGCGGCTTCGCGGTCGGCGCAGCCGGCGCGGCAGCCTGCGGGTTCCACGAGAACACCGGACGGATCGCTTCGGCCAGTGCCAGCACGGCGCTGAAAGCCGTCGCCGCGAGCAGGCGGCCCAGGACACACATGCGCTCGGCGAAGAGACCGTTGATGCGGCGGATTTCTTCGGCGCGCAGTTGGCGGGCACGGCGTTCGATGGCAGCGATATCGATGGGGGACATGATCAACTCCTTGTTGTCTGTCGCAGTGCAACATTGCACAAGACGAACTCTAATTACCCATCGCCAAACAAACAATCCGTGGAATTGGAAAAACATTTGTGAATTTTCGTCCATAATTGACACATGGACCGTGCCGCCGAGATGAGTGCCTTCGTTACCGCCGTCGAGCACGGCGGCTTTTCCGCCGCCGCACGCGAGCTCGGGCTGACCCCCTCCGCGCTGTCGAAGCTGGTCAGCCGGCTGGAGGACCGCCTCGACGTCCGCCTGCTGCACCGGACGACGCGGCGGCTGCAGCTGACGCCGGAGGGCGACGTCTTCTTCCGCCGCGCGCAACGCATCCTCGCCGCGATCGACGAGGCCGAGGCCGAGGTCACCGAGGCCAACGCCAGCCCGCGCGGCCTGCTGCGGCTGCACTGCGGCTCGGCCTTCGGCATGCACCAGCTGACGCCGGCGATCCCGCGCTTTCTCGAACGCTACCCGGACATCCGCGTCGACATCACGATCAGCGACCAGCCGCCGGCGGCGATGGAGGAAGGCATCGACCTCGCCGTACGCATCGGCCCGCTCGACGAATCGTCGATGGTGGCGCGGCGCATCTGCAACCTGCAGCGCGTGATCTGCGCCGCGCCGGCCTACCTCGAACGGCACGGCACGCCGCGCACGCCCGACGACCTGCAGGTGCATAACTGTCTGTGGATTACCAGCCTGCCGGCCTTGCGCCGCTGGCCGTTCGATACCGACGAAGGCATCCGCATCGTGAACGTCGGCGGCAACGTCGTCGCCAACACTGCCGAAACGGTGCTGCAGCTCGCCGTCGCCGGCCTCGGCATCATTCGCCTGACCGACGTCATCGTCGGCGACGCGATCCGCCGCGGCGAACTGGTGCCGATCCTCGCCGACTGGCACCACGCCGAGCCGGTGCCGCTGTTCGCCACCTACCCGAGCGGGCGCCACCTGTCGCCGAAGGTGCGCGCGATGGTCGATTTCCTGGTCGAGGAATTCGGCGGCGCGCCCTGGCGCAGCCGATCGGGCGGGGCTCGCTAGGCGCCGCGCTCGCTGCCGCGTTAGCGACGGCAGCGGCCGTGGCCACGCCTCAGTGCTGCTCCAGCCGCGGCACGCCGTCTTCGGCCGGCTCGCCGGTTTCCGGGTCGATCCAGTCGGCGATGCCGATCTCGTCCTCGGCCTCGGCCAGCGTCTCGTCGGATTCGAGGTCCATGTCGTCGACGTCGGCCACCTCGCTCTCCTGCATGTCGCGCACGGCCGCGCCCAGGGTCGGGAACGGCCCGAATTCCTCACCGTCTACCGGCGACCGCCAGTAGAATCCGTCCGGACGCTCGAAGACGCGCTCGGCGTCATTGTCGGCCGTCGTCTTGGGAATCTGTTTCACCATGATGTCCTCCGTGTCTTCCAGTTGTCGGCGCCTGCCGCGCGGCGGCGATCAGGCGATCAACACCGCCAGCAGCCCGGTAACGAAGATGCCGTCGAAACTACCGGCGCCGCCGATCGATACCCGTGCTTCACCGAGACCGCGCAACTCCTTCAAACGCATCAGGTCGGCACCGATCAATACGCCTAGCGTACCCCCGATATAGGCCAACACCGCACGATTTTCCGGATCGAGCAGCGTCCCGGTGAACGCCGCCGCCAGCGGCACGACCAGCACCGGCGTGACGACGCCGACCCCGGGCAGCAACGCACTCACTGAATACGAGAACAGCGTCATCATGGCGACGGCGAGCGCGACTGGCGCGGTCTGGACCGGGCTGATCGCGAAGAGATACGCGGAGAAGGCAACCGGCACGACGCAGCCGCCGACGTTGACGGCAACCCCGGTGCGTTCGGCGGGGCGGTGCTCGCGCCCGTCGTCGTCGACGAACGGGGGCGCCGCGGGGTCGCCGGCGAGCGAGAACAGCGGCAAGTCGACCAGGCTGCCGAACAGGGTCAGCCCGAGCAGCAGCCCGGCCCGCTGCGGCGACAGCCCGAGCTTCTCGAAGGCGATGCCGAGCGCGCCGAGCTGGACGAAGGCGAGCAGCAGCAGGGCGAAGACGAAAAAGAGCAGCAGGCGGAGCGGCGGCATTGCGTTCTTCCGTCGGCGGCGCCGCGCGCCCTCAGCCGAAGCAGCGCGCGAACCAGTCGGCGGCGTGGCGGGCGGCGGCGGCGAGCGTTCCCGGCTCCTCGAACAGGTGCGTGGCGCCCGGCACGACCACCAGCCGCTTGTCGCAGCCGAGCAGCGCCAGTGCCTCGCGGTTGAGTTCGAGCACGACCTCGTCGTCGCCGCCGACGATCAGCAGCGTCGGGCTGGCGACGGCGGCCAGCGCTTCGGCGCCGGCGAGATCAGGACGGCCGCCGCGCGAAACCACCGCCGCGACCGGCGGCCGGCGCCGGGCGGCGGCCTGCAGCGCGGCGGCGGCGCCGGTGCTGGCGCCGAAATAGCCAAGCGCCAGCGCGCCGACGTCGGCGCGCCCGGCCAGCCAGTCTGAGGCAAGCAGCAGGCGTTCGGTGAGCAGCGCAATGTCGAAGCGCGCCGCGTAGTCGAGATCCTCTTCCGGCGTCAGCAGGTCGAAGAGCAGCGTCGCGATGCGCTCGCCGTGCAGCACCTCGGCGACGAAGACGTTGCGCGGCGACAGCCGGCTGCTGCCGCTGCCGTGCGCGAAGACCACCAGCCCGCGCGCGGCGGCCGGCAGCGTCAGCGTTCCCGGCAGGCAGGCACCCGCCGCCGGAAGCAAAACCTCGATGCAGGGTGCAGACATAAACTATCTCCCTTTTCTCCGGCCGCCCCGGCATGGGGCGACGGTTGCCGACGTTTTCATTCTAGTCGGCCGGCCGTACGCGCACGAAAAAAAGCCCGGCGGGGAGCCGGGCCAAGGGGGTTTGCGCTTGACGCGCAGGGGAGGATTTCAGAGAGGTAGTCGGCGCTGCCGCTCAGACGCGCGCTCCGGCATGGCCGAGCGTACCGTCGGCGCCGGCCGGCGTACGGGAACGGCCGAGCAGGCGGAAGGCGAACAGCGCGAGGAACAGCGTGCCGAAGGCAAAGACGATGTCACCCGGAACGCGCAGCCAGACGAACAGCTCCATCAGGTACGAATGCACGAACTCCGGCGAGCGCGCATACCAGACGCCCTGCGAGATGCTGGCGACGGCCTGGGCGATGCCGGCCGGAACCAGCGACATGAAGGCCATCATCGCCAGGCCGATATTGACCGACCAGTAGGTCCAGGCCAGCAATTTGTCCGACCAGGCGGCACGCGGGAACAGGCCGCGCAGGCAGAACAGCATCAGGCCGATGCCGAGCATGCCATACACCCCGAACAGCGCGGCGTGGCCGTGGGCGGCGGTCATGTTCATGCCCTGCATGTAGTACAGCGCGATCGGCGTGTTGATCGAGAAGCCGAGCAGGCCGGCACCGACAACGTTCCAGAAACCGACGGCGATGAAGCACAGAATCGGCCACTTGTAGGCCTGCACCCAGGCGGCCGCCTGCGAACGCTGGTAGTTTCTGTAGGCCTCGACGCCGATCATCGCCAGCGGCACCACTTCGAGCGCCGAGAACATCGCGCCGATGGCAATCACCGAGGTCGGCGTGCCGGTGAAGTAGAGGTGGTGCAGCGTGCCGAGGATGCCGCCGAAGAGGAAGACGATCGTCTCCAGGATGATCGCGCTGTTCGCCGCCGCCGCGCGGATCAGGCCGAGGCGGGTGAACAACAGGGCGATGACGGCGGTGGCGAACACTTCGAAGAAGCCTTCGACCCACAGGTGCACCAGCCACCAGCGCCAGTACTCGATCATCGAGTAATGCGTCTGCCGGCCCCAGGTCAGCGAGGTGGCGTAGAAGCCGCCGATGCACAGCGCCGAGAGGAAGACCATGGCGATCAGGCCGCGGCTCTCCGACGGCTTCTTCAGCGCCGGCCACAGGCCGCGGCCGAGCAGCGTCACCCAGATGAGCAGGCCGACGAACAGCAGGATCTGCCAGACGCGGCCCATGCTGGTGAATTCCAGGCCCTGGTTGCCGATCCAGAAGGCGAACTCGTTGCCGGGGTTCTGCAGGCTGCCGATCCAGCCGGTGGCGGTTGAGCCGGCGACGATGAACAGCAGCGCGTAGAACAGCAGGTTCACGCCGAGCTTCTGGTACTTCGGCTCGTGCCCGGAGATCGCCGGCGCGATGTAGAGGCCGGTGGCCAGCCAGGCGGTGGCGATCCACAGGACGGCGAACTGCGTGTGGATCGTGCGGCTGACGTTGAACGGCAGGATCTGGCCGAGCGGGAAGCCGAAGAAGCTGGTGCCCTCGACCGCATAGTGCGCGGTGATCACGCCCATGCCGACCTGTGCCAGGATCAGCGCGATGACCACGAAGAAGTACTTCTTCGTCGCCAGCATCGACGGCGTCGGCTTCAGGTCGAACAGCGGATCGCGCTTCGGCGGCACGGGGTCGTCGTCTTCCTTGTGGCGCGAGTGGAAGAAGAGCATGCCGGCGATCGCGCCGATCATCAGGATGACGCTGGCGATCGACCAGATACCGGTGGACGCCGTCGGCGTATTGCCGACCAGCGGCTCGTGCGGCCAGTTGCTGGTGTAGGACAGGCCGGCTTCACCCGGGCGGTCGGTCGCGGCGGACCAGGCGCTCCAGAAGAAGAACGCGGTCAGCGCCTGGCGGTCGGCCGGGTCGCGCAGCGAGCCGGCACGCATCGCGTACTGCTCGCGCAGCGCGTCGAACGAGGCGTCATCGCCGAACAGCGCGGCGTAGTGCTGCGCCACCTGCGTCACCGCGGCGGCGCGTTCGGCGCTGAGCGTGAGCACGCCGTTCTTCGCTTCGTAGCTGTTGCGGCGCATCTCGACCTTCAGCTCGGCGTCGAGCCTGGCCTGCGCACCGGCATCGAGTTCGGCGAAGGGCTTGCCGAAGTCACGCTGCGCCCACTGCTCGCGCAGCGCCAACGCCTCGCGGTGCAGCCAGTCCGCCGACCAGTCCGGCGCCAGATAGGAGCCGTGCCCCCAGACCGAGCCGAGCTGCTGGCCGCCGGCGGCGAGCCAGGCTTCCTGGCCGCGCTGGACGGCGCCGTCGGCGAATATTTCCTGGCCCTTGCTGCTGGCCACCTGTTTCGGAATCGGCGGCGCGTTGACGTAGATCTCGGTGCCGACCCAGCCCAGGGCGGCAAACGAGAGCACACAGATCAACGCCAGCCAGGTCCAGAGCTTGCGCGTGGAGTGCATGACGAAAGTCCTTTCTGCGAATTGATAGGAGGGGGAAAGTCGAGGGGCCGTGGCCCGTTAAGATGCATACTAGTTGAATCTTTTTAAAGATGCAACAACTTTGCCTCTTATGCGGCAATCCGCCGCAGCGGCAGATGCCGCCGCAAGGGTCAGCGGGTCAGGAAGCCGCCTGCGGCCGCAGGAACTTGAGGATGGTGCGCTCGCTCTTGCCGAGCAGGTCGGCCAGCGTGACGCCGTCGAGGACTTCGAGGAAAGCGGCGAGCGCCTTGGAGAGCGCGACCTTGAGCTTGCACGAGGGGTCGAGGATGCAGCTGCAGCCGGAGCCGAAGCACTCGACCAGCTCCATGCCGCGCTCCATGCGGCGCACCACGTCGCCGACGACGATCTCGCCCGCCGCCCGCGCCAGGCGCAGGCCGCCGCCCTTGCCGCGCACGCCCTCGACGAAGCCGGCGCGGATCAGCTGGTTGACCACCTTCATCAGGTGATTGCGCGAAACGTCGAAGCGCTCCGAGATCTCCTGGATGGTGACCAGGCGATCGGTGTTGGTGCCGAGGTAGATCAGCGCGCGCAGCGCGTAGTCGGTGTGCTGGGTGATGTGCATGGAACTTCCGGGTCACGGCGACGGTGGGCGGAACATGGGGCAGATTGTCGCACGGACGGCGCGGCGCGGAGAACTGGCCGACCAGTCCGCTGCGCTTGACGCCGGCGCGGGCATCGTCAAGGCTAACGATCGACCGCCATTCCCTGGAACCCGATGCCCCTGCACCCCGACCTCGCCGATGCCATCGCCGCCGCCATCGCCCACGCCGACGGCGGTCGCTTCGTCGTGCGCGCGGCGCGGCCGGTCGGCGGCGGCTGCATCAGCCGCAACCTGTGCATTGCCGACGGCGGACGCCGCTACTTCGTGAAGATCGACCGCAACGCCGGCGAGCGTTTCGCCGCCGAGGCCGACGGCCTCGCCGCGCTCGCCCGCTGCGCCGCACTGGTCGTGCCGCGCGTCGTCGCGCAGGGCGCTGCGGCGGATGAAGCCTTCCTCGTCCTCGACTGGCTGGACCTCGACACCGGCGGTGACGACGCCCGGCTCGGCGACGCGCTCGCCGCGCTGCACGACATCGCCTGCCCGCGCTTCGGCTGGGGCCGCAACAACTTCATCGGCGCCACGCCGCAAGCGAACGGCTGGCACGACGACTGGGCAAGCTTCTTCGCCGAACGCCGGCTGCGCCCGCAGCTCGCGCTCGCCGCGCGGAACGGCGCGCCGCAACTGGCGGCGCAGGCAACGCCGCTGCTCGCCGCGCTGCCGGAGCTGCTCGACGGCCATCGTCCGCGGGCAGTGCTGCTGCACGGCGACCTGTGGCACGGCAACACCGGCTTCACGCGGGGCCGCCCGGCGCTGTTCGACCCCGCCGTCCACGCCGGCGACGGCGAGGCCGACCTGGCGATGGCGGCACTCTTCGGCGGCTTCTCGCCGCGTTTCTTCGCCGCCTACCATGCGCGGCATCCGCTGCTGCCGGGGCACCAGATACGCTGCCGGATCTACCAGCTCTACCACGTGCTCAACCACTACAACCTGTTCGGCGGCGGCTATGCGCGGCAAGCGGCGACGCTGATCGCAGCACTCGCCGGCCGGAATGCCTGAAAGCGGCGTGCCGACAGCCGGCAGCGCCCATCAGCGGGATTTCATGAATTCGACCAGCTGGTCGAGCGCCTTGCCCCAGCCAGCCTCGAAGCCCATCGCCGCGTGCTTCCGGCAATCCTCGGGCGTGCCGTGGACGACGCGGGCACCGTAGCGCGTGCCGCTTCCCTGCGGCTCGAAGGAAACGATGCCGGTGAAAAAGAAGAAGCCCTCGACCTCGCTCGCCGGCACCGGCCGGAATCCCGGCGCCAGCGCGTTCGTCCACACCAGCCGCCGGTTCGGCACGACTTCGAGATAGCTCCCGACGCTCGGGAACTCCTGTCCTTCGGGCGAGCGCATCACCGTGCTGAAGATGCCGCCGGGCCGCAGGTCGATCTCGCAGGCGATGGTCGTCCACGGGCGCGGGCAGAACCACGGCAGCAGCAGTTCCGGCTGCGTCCAGGCCGCCCACAAGGTTTCGGCCGGCAGATCGACGAAGCGCTCGAAGGATAGATCGCGGGCCGGGTCGTGGTCGGGCATGTTCATGGTCGGGACTCCTCGTTGATGATCGTGTCGTTCGGCATATCGTCACTGACGGAGGAATCGGGCGAGGGTTCCCGGGCGGGCAAGTAACGTTCGCCGTGCAGGCGATGCACGGCCCGATGGCTGCTGGTGATTCGTTTCGCTGCTGGATGGGTGACCTACGGCACAGCGCCCGCCCTGATTGGCGGCACTTCATCAGGGGCCGCTCGCTGCTCCACGAACGCCCGCGCGATCGCGTCGTCGCCCGGTTCGCCGAGGCGCGGCGAGATCCGGAAGCCGCAGCCGCCGAGCACTGCGAAGACTTGCTTCGGCATCGCCGGGCTGCCGCAGATCATGCCGCAATCGGTGGCCGGGTCGGGCGGCGGCGAAACATCCTGTTACAACTGCGTTGCCAACCGCCTGTCGGGTTGCGGCGTTACTGAGGGGAAGCGCTTCCACCTTCAGCGATCGTCACGATGAAACCAGCCCGTCCCCTGCTTCTCGCCTTTGTCCTGCTGCTCGCGGCCAGCACGGCCATGGCCGACGGCTATCGCCGCCACCACCGCCATCACCACGGACACAGCAGCTTCGGGCTCTACATCGGCGCACCGTGGAGCCCGTGGATCGTTCCGCCACCCGTCTATTACCCGCCGCGCGTGATCGTCGTTCCCGCGCCGCCACCCCCGGTGTACATCGAACAGACGCCGCCCGACTTTGCCGCACAGTACTGGTACTACTGCCCGCAGGCCGGTGCCTACTATCCGCAGGTATACGACTGCCCCGGCGGATGGATACCCGTTCCTCCGCGCCAATGAAGAAAGACGCGACCGGCAGCAGCGATGAAGACCATTCCGACCCTGTGCGCCTGCCTGCTGCTGACGGCATGCGCGAGCGTGCCGACCGGCCCGAGCGTAATGGTGCTGCCCGGCACCGGCCGGAGCTTTGACGATTTCCGCCACGACGAGCGGCTGTGCCGCCGCTACGCGATGGAACAGACCGGCGGCGTGTCGGCGCAACAGAGCGCCCGCGAGTCGGCGGTGACCAGCGCCGCCGTCGGCACGGCGGTCGGTGCGGTGGCCGGTGCCGCGATCGGCGGCAGGCAGGGCGCCGCCGTGGGCGCCGGCGGCGGCCTGATCGCCGGCAGCGCGATCGGCAGCGACGCCGCCTACCAGAGCGCGCACGGTACGCAGCGGCAGTACGACAACGCATTCATCCAGTGCATGTACGGCAAGGGACATCGCGTCCCCGTTCCGGCCGGCATGGCGATCACGGCCCCCGCCCGGCCCCTGCCGCCGCCAGTGCGGCCGGACGGAACGCCGATTCCGCCGCCGCCCAGCGGCACGCCCCCGCCGCCGCCGCCCGACGCGCCACGCTAGTAGTCAGTCATGTTGGAACGGATGGATAGGTTCGTCATTCCGGCGAACGCCGGAATCCAGGAAAAACCCGCAAAAACTCGCCCTGCCAATGTACGAGCCTGCCACCTGGATTCCGGGTCAAGCCCGGAAGGACGGGGGTTACATCAACCGGATTCGAGTTGACCGACTACCAGGGCCTGTTCTCATTCACTCGATATCGGTTCGCGCACCAGGTTTTTCGGCGCTTCCCTGCCCGGCATCGAGTAGGGGACGGGGTTACCCCCGTCGCCCTCTCACACCACCGGACGTGCGGTTCCGCATCCGGCGGTTCATTGAACACACTGGAGTCGTCGCATTGTATCGAGCAGCGACACCAGACCTAAACGATCAAAGAAGGAC
>JACPEH010000009.1 GCA_016183655.1 Rhodocyclales bacterium | reverse complement strand
GCCTCCAGCAGGCGCACGGCGAGCGTGCGCAGCGGCGGCGCCAGCTCGGGGCGGACGACGGCGACGGCGATCAGGCCGGCGACCAGCAGGTGCACGCCGAGCACCGCCAGCAGCGCGGCCAGCCGGCGCGAGCGGCCGGCCGACGGGGCGGCCGGCGGTGCGTAGTAGGAAGCGGTCTCCGCCAGCACCGGGGACGTCACCGGACGTTCTCCCCGATCCAGCGTGCCAGGCGCTCCTGCGACACCAGGCCGGACACCGCCTCGACCTGGTGCTTGCGGTCGAAGAACATCGTGCGCGGCAGCTCGCCGTACCATTTGCGGTCGATCTCAAAGCGCAGGCGCTCCGGCGCGGCGTCGGCGAACACCCACTGCGGCGCTGTCGCCAGACCGAAGCGGCGGGCGAGCTCGCGCACGCGCGGCGCGTCCTCGGCATCGTCGGTGGAGACGAGCACGACGTCGAGCGCGGGGTTTGCCTGCTTCAGCCGGCCCAGCGTCTTCAGCTCTTCCGGGCAGTGCGTGCAGGAAACCGACCACAGCGCGAGGATGAACGGCCTGCCCTGGCGTTCGCCGACGATCTTCTGCAGCGACCCGGCGACGAAGGGGCGGACAGGTTCCTCCACGGCGCGCGCCGCTGCCGACAGGAGCATGCAGGAGAGGAGGAGGAAGATGGCTCGCGAGAGCCGGGTCGGATAGTGTCGAAGCATCGCCGATACGCGCCAGAAATTTCGCCGGGAGGAAATCAGGGACGAATTCTAGTGCGCGGGGAAGCGCTGCCCCTGCGACATATCGACGCAGATTCGCGTCTTGGCGGGGTGCCGATTTGACGATCGTCAAATCGCTTGAAAATAGTTGCCCGAGGCCGGGCGGCAGGCAACAAAAAACCCGCCGGCGGCACCTTCGTAATGCGCTTCGCGCATTACGAAGCGACGGGGCTTCGGGCTCAAGTGTTTGGGGGGCGGGTCTTGCGGGTGCCGGGCGCGAACGCCCTATTGCGCCGGGAAGCCTTCGAGCAGACGGTCGACGATCCAGTCGGCCTCGGCCTCGGAAACGAAACGATGCCACGGCGGCATCGGCGTCCCGGGACGGCCGCCGACGATGGTGGCGACCAGCGCCGCCTTCGGCACGTCGCGCACCTTCAAGGCCTCGGCGGTCAGTGCCGGCCCGAGGCCGCCGTTGAGGGTCATGCCGTGGCAGGAACCGCAGTCCTGGCGCACCATGCGCACCAGCTCGCGCACGCGTTCCGGCGACGGCTCGGCGGCGGTCGACGCGCTGGCGCCAACGGACAGTGCCGCCATAACAACACAAACAATTCGCTTCATCGCTTTCCGTTACTCGACGATCACGCGTCCGCTCATTTCCGGATGCGGACCACAGACATAGGGGTGGTCGCCCTTCGTTTCGAACTTCATCTGCCAGCTCTCGTCCGGAAACATCGGCTCGGACTCGGGGAGCCCTTTCTCCTTGAACCAGACGGTGTGGTAGCCGCGCTTTTCATAACTCTTCCAGACGACAGTGTCGCCGGCCTTGATCCGGATCTCCTCGGGAACGAATTTGTACTTCTCGATGCGCACCTCGACGGTTTCGGCGTTCGCCAGGCCGAGCGGAAGCATGAGCAGCACAGCGGTCGTTATCCGGCGCATGGTCGTTCCTTTCGCGATCGGGATGATCCTTCGACCGGAAATTATAGTGGCTTGTTCAAATAAAAAACCGGGGGCCGAAGCCCCCGGTCTTGACTTGCAGTAACGCTACAGCAATCAGCCGATCAGTAAATGTCGTGCTGGGTGTTGTAGACGTTGAACTTGCCGGTCGGCGTGACCAGACGCGGATCCTTGATCACGGTCTTGACCTTGCGGGTCTTGTCATCAACGACCACGATCGCCGACGGCTCGGTCTTGTTGCCGGTCCACACCGAGAACCAGATTTCGTCGCCATCCTTGTTGAACTCGCCATGAACGACGCGCTGCAGACCCTTGGTCTTGCCCAGGTTGGCGGCGGCGGCGATGTCGATCACCTCAGCCTTCGGCTCGGCGGCGCCGAGATCGGCGATGCTGTACACCGAGACCGAACCGGCCAGCTTCGGATCCGGGTTCAGCGGAGCGTCGGCCCACAGGTTCTTCGACTTCGGATGCGACTTCACGAACAGCGAGTTGGCGCCGTGGTTCGGCACTTCCTGAACCACCTTCCAGGCGTACTGCTTGTTGTTCTCCGGATCGGTACCGATGATGCTGATCTTGTCCGAACCGAGGTGCGAGGTCGCCCAGACCGGGCCGAACTTCGGATGGTTGAAGTTGGCGCCGCGACCCGGGTGCGGGATCTTGGCGGTATCCACCAGCGCTGCCAGCTTGCCTTCCTTGGTGTCGACCACGGCCACCTTGTTGGAGGCGTTGGCGGCGACGAGGAAGTAGCGCTTGGAAGCATCCCAGCCGCCGTCGTGCAGGAACTTGGCGGAGTTGATGGTGATTTCCTTGAGGTTCTTGATGTCGGAGTAGTCAACCAGCTTGATCATGCCGGTTTCCTTGATGTTGATCACCCACTCCGGCTTGATCATCGAGGAGACGATCGAAGCGACGCGCGGCTCCGGATGGTATTCGCCATCGACGGTCACGCCACGGGTCGAAACCAGCTTCAGCGGCTCCAGGGTTTCGCCGTCGAGAATGGCGTACTGGGGCGGCCAGTAGGCGCCGACCACGGCGTACTTGTCTTCGTAACCCTTGAACTTCGAGGTGTCGACCGAACGCGCTTCGTAGCCGGCCTTCATCGTGGCGACGATGGTGGGCTTCTCGTAGAACATGTCGATCAGGTCGTAGCGGCCGTCGCGGCCGATGACGTGAACGTAGCGGCCGGAAGCCGACATGCGGGAGATGTGAACGGCGTAGCCGGTCTTCACGATGCCCCAGATCTGCTTGGTGTCGCCGTCGATCAGCGCCACTTCACCGGAGTCGCGCAGGGTCACCGAGAACACGTTCTCGATGTTCACGTTGTTCATCTTCTTGGTCGGACGATCCTTGACCGCCACGTGCAGCTTCCAGCTGTCCTTGAGCTGCTTCATGCCCCACTCGGGCGGCGCTTCGGCCGGCATCTGCAGGTACTGGGACAGATTCTCGATTTCCTTCTTCGACAGGATGTCGTCGAAGTTCGGCATGCCCCCCTCGGTGCCGTAGGAAAGAATCTTCTGGATCCGCGAGCTACCCAGCTTGCCGGTGTTGGCCGGCTCAAGGTTCTTGCCGGTGGCGCCCTTGCGCAGCATGCCGTGGCAGCCGGCGCAACGTTCGAAGTAGATCTTGCCGGTGGCGGCCTTGTCTTCGGCAGACAGGGTCGGCGCAGCCGGGGCTGCAGCAGCGGCAGGAGCAGGAGCGGCCGGGGCGGCTTCCTTCTTGGCCGGAGCGGCAAATGCAGCGGTAACGGCCAGCGGCAGAGCAGCCAGCAACAGGGTATTGCGTACGAGTTTCTTCATATTTCCTCTCCTCTTATTGAAAAGCGGCGCGCACGGTCGCGAATCGGACACCAACGCTGGTCGTAAATGTGCGCTTCTTGAACCCCCCAATCTTTGACCCAAATCAACTATTCTTAGCAAGGTTATTACTAAAGTGCCGAGCATCGAATCGACACGAGTTGAACGATTGCACGGCGGGCGTTTATCCTTGCGCCTCGCATTTGCCGCACACAACCAAGACACCCCATGAATCAACCTCGTCCCAGTTGCAACCCCGGTACCGTTTATCTCGTCGGCAGCGGCCCCGGCGACCCCGAACTGATGACCATCAAGGCGGCCCGCCTGGTCGGCGCCGCCGACGTCATCGTCTATGACCATCTCGGCGCCGAAGGCGTCCTCGACCTCGCCCGGCCGGATGCGGAAAAGATCTATGCCGGCAAGGAAGCCTCGAACCACGCCCTGCCGCAGGAGGAAATCAACGTCCTGCTGGTGCGGCTGGCAAAAGCGGGCAAGCGCGTCGTCCGCCTGAAGGGCGGCGACCCGTTCATCTTCGGCCGCGGCGGCGAGGAGATCGAGACGCTGGCCGAGAACGGCGTTCCCTTCGAGGTCGTTCCCGGCGTCACCGCCGCCTCCGGCTGCAGCTCCTACGCCGGCATCCCGCTGACGCACCGCGACCATTCGCAGATCTGCGTCTTCGCCACCGGCCACCTCAAGGACGGCAGCGTCAACCTCGACTGGCACGCGCTGGCGCGCCCCGGGCAGACCGTGGTCTTCTACATGGGCATCGGTGGCGTTGCGGAGATCTGCTCGCAGCTGATGGCGCACGGCCTGCCGGCCAGCCATCCGGCGGCCGTCATCCAGCACGGTACCTCGCGCCGGCAGCGGGTCGTCACCGCCGACCTCGGCACGCTGACCGAGCGCATCGCCGAGGCCGGCATCCGGCCGCCGGCACTGATCATCATCGGCACCGTCGTCAGCCTGCAGGAAAAGCTCGCCTGGTTCGGCAAGCACGCCGCCTCAGAGCACCAGGGCGAGGGCGAGTAAGGCGGCGAAGACGGCCTGCAGGCGGGCCGTTTCCGCCAGCAGCGCGTTGAAGCCCGGCCCTGCCGGTTCGTTCCGGAAGCGGCGGGCAAGGCACAGCGCCGCCGGTGCCGCCAGGCAGGGCAGCGCCAGCCAGACGCCGTGCCCGCCGAGGAACGCCAGCAGCGGCAGCGCGGCGAACGGCAGCGCCAGTTCCGCCGCATAGACCCGATCCATCCCGGCCCGGCCGAGATGCACGGCCAGCGTGCGCTTGCCGGCGCGGGCATCGGTGGCGAGGTCGCGGGTGTTGTTGACGCTGATCACCGCCGCCGCGAAGGCGCCGAGCATAAGCGCGGCGACGATCGCCGCCGGCGACAGCGACAAGGCCTGCAGGTAGTAGCTGCCGCCGACCGCCGCCAGCCCGAAGAAGGCGAGAACGAAGAGTTCGCCGAACGGCGTATAGGCGATCGGCCGCGGGCCGCCGGTGTAGGCCCAGCCGGCCAGCAGCGACGCAATGCCGATGGCGACGATCGGCCAGCCGCCGCGAACGACCAGCGCGATGCCGAGCAGGAAGGCCAGCGCAAAGGCCAGCCAGGCGGCACGGCGCACCGCTGCCGCCGACAGCCAGCCCATCGCCGTCGCGCGCGGCGGACCGAGGCGCTCCGGCGTGTCGGCGCCGCGCTCGAAATCGGAGACGTCGTTGTGCAGGTTGGTGCCAACCTGGATCAGCATCGCCGCCAGCGCGGCGACGAGTGCCGGCCAGAGCAGCCAGCCGCCGCTTTCGGCAAAGGCCAGTGCGCTGCCGGCAAGCACCGGCGCGATCGAGACGGAGAGTGTTTTCGGGCGCAGCGCAAGCCACCAGGCTTGCCGCGGCGAGGGCCTGACAGCGGACGCTGCGGCCGGGGGAAGCGGGTCGGGCATGGTATACTTCCGCGCTTTTCGCTGCTGGTGGTGCCGAGAAAGGGACTCGAACCCTTACGCCTTTCGGCGGCGGATTTTGAATCCGCTGCGTCTACCGATTCCGCCATCTCGGCCCGGGCCCGCCTGAAGCAGGCCTGAGGAGCGCGGATTATCCCCGATTCACACGCCCCGGACAAGCCAGAACGCCGCACGCAACGCCATGCTGACCGTCGACGACTTCGATTTCCCCCTGCCGCCGGAACTGATCGCCCAGCACCCGGCCGCCGAACGCACCGGCAGCCGCCTGCTGCACGTCGATGGCGCACGCCTCGCCGACCGGCAATTCGCCGAGCTGCCGTCGCTGCTCGCCGCGGGCGACCTGCTCGTCTTCAACGACACCCGCGTCATCCGTGCGCGACTGTTCGGACAGAAGGAGTCCGGCGGCCAGGTCGAGGTGCTGATCGAGCGCATCGTCGACGCCCGGCACGCGCTGGCGCAGGTGCGCGCGAGCAAGTCGCCGAAGCCGGGAACGCGGCTGCGCCTGGCCGACGCCTTCGCGGTCACGGTCACCGGCCGCGCCGGCGAGTTTTATGCACTGGAACTGCCTGCTGGCGGAGACTTCTGGCAGCTGACCGAGGCGCACGGCCGGTTGCCGCTGCCGCCCTACATCACGCACGCCGCCGGCGGCGAGGACGAATCGCGCTACCAGACGGTGTTCGCCCGCGCCCCCGGCGCCGTCGCCGCGCCGACCGCCGGCCTGCACTTCGACGAGGCATTGCTCGCCACGCTGAAGGCCCGGGGCGTGGAGCAGGCGTGGCTGACGCTGCACGTCGGCGCCGGCACCTTCCAGCCGGTGCGCGTGACCAACATCGCCGAGCACCGCATGCACGCGGAACGCTTCGAGATTCCGCAGGCCACCGTCGACGCCATCGCCGCGACGCGCGCCCGCGGCGGCCGTATCGTCGCCGTCGGCACCACCTCGCTGCGCGCGCTTGAATCGGCGGCGCAGTCGGGGGAGCTGAAGGCCGGCGCCGCCGAGACCGAGATCTTCATCACGCCCGGCTACGCGTTCCGCGTCGTCGACCGGCTGGTCACCAACTTCCACCTGCCGAAATCGACGCTGCTGATGCTGGTCTCGGCCTTCGCCGGCACCGACGCCATCCGCGCCGCGTACGCCCACGCCGTCGCCGAGCGCTACCGCTTCTTCAGCTACGGCGACGCCATGCTTCTGGAAAGACAGCAATGAACTTCGAACTGCTCGCCACCGACGGCGCCGCCCGCCGCGGCCGCCTAACCCTCGCCCACGGCATCGTCGAGACGCCGGTGTTCATGCCGGTCGGCACCTACGGCACGGTCAAGGCGATGACGCCGCAGGCGCTGACCGAGATCGGCGCCCAGATCTGCCTCGGCAACACCTTCCACCTGTGGCTGCGGCCGGGGCTGGAAGTGATCCGCGAATTCGGCGGGCTGCACAGGTTCATGGGCTGGGACAAGCCGATCCTGACCGACTCCGGCGGCTTCCAGGTGTTTTCGCTCGGCGAACTGCGCAAGATCACCGAGGAAGGCGTCAAGTTCTCGTCGCCGATCGACGGCGCCAAGCTGTTCCTGACCCCGGAGGAGTCGATGCGCATCCAGCATGCGCTGAACTCGGACATCGTCATGATCTTCGACGAATGCACGCCCTACCCGGCGACGCGCGACGAGGCGGCGAAGTCGATGCGCCTCTCGATGCGCTGGGCGCAGCGCTCGCGCGACGAGCACAACCGGCTGGAGAACGGCAACGCGCTGTTCGGCATCGTCCAGGGAGGCATGTACGAGGACCTGCGCGACGAGTCGCTGGCCGGGCTCGACGAGATCGGCTTCGACGGCATGGCCATCGGCGGCCTCTCGGTCGGCGAACCGAAGGAAGACATGGCGCGCATCCTGGCGCATACCGCGCCGCGGCTGCCGACCGGGAAGCCGCGCTACCTGATGGGCGTCGGCACCCCGGAGGATCTGGTCAATGCGGTGCAGGCCGGCATCGACATGTTCGACTGCGTGATGCCGACGCGCAACGCGAGGAACGGCCACCTGTTCACCCGCTTCGGCGACGTCAAGATCAAGAACGCCGCGCACCGCCACGACACGCGCCCGCTCGACGAATCCTGCGCCTGCTATACGTGCCGGAACTTCAGCCGCGCCTACCTGCACCACCTGTTCCGCGCCGGCGAGATCCTCGGCAGCATGCTCAACACCATCCACAACCTGCACTACTACCAGACGCTGATGGGCGAGCTGCGCGAAGCGATCGCCGCCGGCCGCCTGAACGAGGCCGCAACGCGCTTCCACGCCGACCGTGCGCGGGATGGCCGCAGCGGCTGAGGTGGTACAATGCCCGCCTTCCGCTGCAACCAAAAACCCTGATTCTTGAACAAGGAGACACCCCGTGCTGATTAGCTCCGCATACGCCCAGGCCGCCGGCGCCACCGACGCCGCCGGCAGCATGATGCAGTTCCTGCCCATCGTCCTGATGTTCGTCGTGCTCTGGTTCCTGATGATCCGTCCGCAGCAGAAGAAGGCCAAGGAACACCAGGCCATGCTCGACGCGCTCGCCAAGGGCGACGAGGTCGTCACCGGCGGCGGCATCGCCGGCCGCGTCGTCAAGATCGGCGAGAACTACATCACCGTCGAGATCGCCGCCGGCGTCGAAATCCAGGTGCAGAAGCCGGCGATCGCGCTGACGCTGCCCAAGGGAACGCTGAAGAACCTGTGAGAAACAGCGGCTGAGGCGTGAGGCGCGGGGGCATCCCCGCTCGCCTCCCCCACCCCGCTGCGTCCGCCCCCTCCGCCTCTCTCCTCCCGGAACCATGAACAGATACCCGCTCTGGAAGTACATCACCGTGGCCGTGGCCCTGGTGATCGGCTTCATCTACACGCTGCCGAACTTCTTCGGCGAATCCCCCGCAGTCCAGGTATCGAGCGTCAAGGCCACGATCAAGGTCGACCCGCGCACGCTCGAACGTGCCGAGACGACGCTGAAGGGCGCCGGGGTGACGCATGACGGCATCTTCCTCGACAGCAACGGCGTCAAGGTCCGCCTGAAGGACACCGACACGCAGCTGAAGGCCAAGGACGTGCTCGAGAAGCAGTTCAACCCGGACCCGCAGGACCCGCAGTACGTGGTCGCGCTGAACCTGCTGTCGGCCTCGCCGACGTGGCTGACCGGCCTGCATGCGCTGCCGATGTACCTCGGCCTCGACCTGCGCGGCGGCGTGCACTTCCTGCTGCAGGTGGACATGAAGGGCGCGACGACGAAGCGGCTCGACGCCACCGCCGCCGACCTGCGCTCGCTGTTCCGCGACAAGAACGTCCGCCACGCCGGCATCAGCCGCGACGGCGACCGCATCACCATCCGTTTCCGCGAAACCGACGTCCGCGACAAGGGCCGCAACACGCTCGCCGACAACCAGCCCGACCTGCAGCTGGTCGAGCAGGGCGAAGGCAGCGACCTGCGCCTCGTCGCGACGCTGAAGCCGGAGGCGATGAAGCGCATCCAGGACTTCGCGCTGAAGCAGAACATCACCACGCTGCACAACCGGATCAACGAACTCGGCGTCGCCGAGCCGGTGATCCAGCAGCAGGGCGCCGACCGCATCGTCGTGCAGCTGCCCGGCGTGCAGGATACGGCCAAGGCCAAGGACATCCTCGGCCGCACCGCCACCCTCGAAATCCGCATGGTCGACGACACCCCGGGCGGGCTCGAAGCTGCCCAGTCCGGCCAGGTGCCGTTCGGCACCGAGCTCTACGTCGAGCGCGGCGGCGCGCCGCTGCTGGTGAAGAAGCAGGTGGTGCTGACCGGCGACCGCCTGACCGATGCCCAGCCCGGCTTCGACAACCAGACCCAGGAACCGGCCGTGCATCTGACGCTGGATTCCGCCGGCTCCCGCATCTTCAAGGACATCACGCGCGAGAACGTCGGCAAGCGGATGGCCATCCTGCTGATCGAGAAGGGCAAGGGCGAGGTCGTTACGGCGCCGGTGATCCGCACCGAGATCGGCGGCGGCCGCGTGCAGATTTCCGGCCGCATGACCACCACCGAAGCCAACGACACCGCGCTGCTGCTGCGCGCCGGCTCGCTCGCGGCGCCGATGGAGATCATCGAGGAACGCACCATCGGCCCGTCGCTCGGCGCCGAGAACATCAAGAAGGGCTTCGATTCGACGCTGTGGGGCTTCGCCGCGATCGCCGCCTTCATGATCGCCTACTACCTGCTATTCGGTTTCATCTCGGTCATCGCGCTCGGCTCCAACCTGCTCTTCCTGGTCGCGCTGCTGTCGATGCTGCAGGCGACGCTGACGCTGCCCGGCATCGCTGCCATCGCGCTGGCGCTGGGCATGGCGATCGACGCCAACGTGCTGATCAACGAGCGCATCCGCGAGGAACTGCGCAACGGCGCAACGCCGCAGGCGGCCATCGCCGCCGGCTACGAACGCGCCTTCGACACCATCGTCGACTCGAACGTAACGACGCTGATCGTCGGCCTGATGCTGCTCATCTTCGGCTCCGGCCCGGTACGCGGTTTCGCCGTGGTGCACTGCCTCGGCATCCTGACCTCGATCTTCTCGGCCGTGGTCGTCTCGCGTTCGCTGGTCAACCTGATCTACGGCCGCCGCAAGAAACTGGCCTCGCTGGCCATCGGCCAGGTCTGGAAACCGGGCAACACCGCCACGGCGCCGGCCGGCAAGTAAGCAGGGGAGAAACAGAAAATGGAATTTTTCCGCATCCGCAAAGACATCCCCTTCATGCGCCACGCGCTGGTGTTCAACGTCATCTCGTTGCTCACCTTCCTGCTGGCCGTGTTCTTCCTGATCAGCCGCGGGCTGCACCTGTCGGTGGAGTTCACCGGCGGCACGCTGATCGAGGTCAGTTACCAGCAGACCGCCGACCTGGAGAAGGTGCGCGGCGCGCTGGGCAAGGCCGGGCACAGCGACTTCGCCGTGCAGAACTTCGGCTCCTCGCGCGACGTGATGATCCGCCTGCCGCTGAAGGCCGACCAGAACACCGCCAAGCTCGGCGAATCGGTGATGTCCGCGCTGCAGGCGGAAGCGC
Organism: Rhodocyclales bacterium; assembly: GCA_016183655.1. Taxonomy (GTDB): domain Bacteria; phylum Pseudomonadota; class Gammaproteobacteria; order Burkholderiales; family Rhodocyclaceae; genus Proximibacter. The sequence continues at coordinate 161,912 of JACPEH010000009.1, read as the reverse complement.
CCGGCGCCACGCTGCAGCGCGTCGAGTTCGTCGGCCCGCAGGTCGGCAAGGAACTCGCCGAGAACGGTGCGCTGGCGCTGCTGCTGGTCGTCGTCGGCATCGTCATCTACCTCGCCATCCGCTTCGAATGGCGCTTCTCGGTGTCGGCGATCATCGCCAACCTGCACGACGTGGTGATCATTCTCGGCTTCTTCGCCTTCTTCCAGTGGGAGTTCTCGCTGTCGGTGCTGGCCGCGGTGCTGGCGGTGCTCGGCTACTCGGTCAACGAATCGGTGGTGGTCTTCGACCGGGTGCGCGAAACCTTCCGCAAGGTGCGCGGCCTGACCACGCCGCAAGTGCTCGACCACGCCATCACCAGCACGATCAGCCGCACCATCATCACGCACGGCTGCACCCAGCTGATGGTGCTGTCGATGCTGGCCTTCGGCGGCGAGACGCTGCACTACTTCGCGCTGGCGCTGACCATCGGCATCCTGTTCGGCATCTACTCCTCGGTGCTGGTCGCCTCGCCGCTGGTGATGTGGCTCGGCGTCTCGCGCGAGCAGTTCATCAAGCCGAAGAAGCAGATCGAGGGCGCCAACGAGGACGGTGCGGTGGTCTGATTCTGCCGTCGCTACCGATCCCCGCGCGGGCGGGCAGTCTCTGGCTGCCCGCCCGCGCCGTTTTCGGGACTTGATCCGCCTCAAACACCGTCCCGCCGACTCCCGCTAGGATTACCCGTTTCCCGGGCAAGGTCTTGCCCGAACTCTGCGGGAGCCTTGCATGACGGCCGGTCCGAATCCGACACTTGACCCGATCGAGCGCGCCAGCCGCGACGAGATCGCCGCGCTGCAGCTGGCGCGCATGAAGAGCACGCTGCGCCGGGCCTACGACAACGTCGCCACCTACCGGCAGAAGTTCGACGCCGCCGGCGTACATCCGGACGACCTGAACAGCCTCGACGACCTCGCCCGCTTCCCGTTCACCACCAAGCAGGACCTGCGCGACAACTACCCCTACGGCATGTTTGCGGTGCCGATGAAGGACGTCGTGCGCATCCACGCCTCCTCCGGCACCACCGGCAAGCAGACGGTGGTCGGCTACACCAAGAACGACCTCGACATGTGGGCCGGCGTCATGGCCCGCTCGCTGCGGGCGGCCGGCGCCGGGCCGGACGACATCGTCCAGATCGCCCATGCCTACGGCCTGTTTACCGGCGGCTTCGGCGTCCATTACGGCGCCGAGCGGCTCGGCTGCACGGTGATCCCGATGGGCGGCGGGCAGACCGCCAAGCAGGTGCAGCTGATCCGCGACTTCAAGCCGACGATGATCGTCGCCACCCCGTCGTATGCGCTCAACGTCGCCGACGAATTCGTCCGCCAGGGGCTCGACCCGGCGGCATGCTCGCTGCGCCTCGGCTGCTTCGGCGCCGAGCCGTGGGGCGAAGGCATGCGCGGCGAGATCCAGACGCGGCTCGGCATCAACGCGATGGACCTCTACGGCCTCTCGGAAGTGGTCGGCCCCGGCGTCGCCTGCGAGTGCATCGAGGCCAGGGACGGCCCGGTGATCTGGGAAGACCATTTCTACCCCGAGATCATCGACCCGGAGACGGGCCGGGTCCTGCCCGACGGCGAAGCCGGCGAACTGGTATTCACCTCGCTGACCAAGGAAGCGCTGCCGGTGATCCGCTACCGCACGCGCGACCTCGCCCGCCTGCTGCCGCCGACGGCGCGTTCGTTCCGCCGCATGAGCAAGGTTGCCGCGCGCTCCGACGACATGCTGATCATCCGCGGCGTGAACCTCTTCCCCGGCCACATCGAGGAGCTGATCCTGAAACAGCCGCAACTGTCCGGCCACTACCTGCTCGAAGTCTTCCGCGAAGGGCCGCTCGACCAGATGGAAGTGCTGGTCGAGGTGAAGCCGGAATTCGCGCACGCCAGCAGCGAGATGAAGCAGCACACCGCGCGCGGCCTGCAGCACGAGATCAAGGGCTGGCTCGGCGTCACCACGCGCGTCAGCATCCTCGACCCAGGGCATCTGCCGCGGCCGGAGGGGAAGGCAAGGCGGGTGATCGACAAGCGGGCGGTGTAGGCCGGGCGAAGAAACGAGGCGTTCGGGGGGAGGGTTTGCTGAAATGACGCCCTACCCTCTGGCCAACCGGACCGGCCACCTTGCAAGCGGCCATCACCCATATCTATATATGGCTTTTTATATTGCCGAGTGCTAGGCTTTATCCATGGCACACACTCGCTTTGACTGGGATCCGGACAAGGACGCCGAAAACCAGCGGAAACATGGGGTTGCCTTCTCCCGCGCCCAATACGCCTTTGCGGACTCACAGCGCGTGATTGCCAAGGATGTTACTCACAGCCAAACCGAAGAGCGGTTCTACTGCTTCGGCGAAGTCGATGGTGGCATTCTCACGGTGCGGTTTACCTACCGCGCTTCGGTTATTCGAATCATCGGCGCCGGTTATTGGCGCAAAGGAAAGGCCATCTATGAGCGCGAAAATCAAATACACGGATGAACCCCTTGGCGAGGCCCAGGTCATTCCCGACTTCCTTCCTTCGCCCGCTGAATTGGCATTTCGCGAGGAGGGCGTGAAAGTGACTTTGGCGCTGAGCAAGAAGAGTGTCGAGTTCTTCAAGTCTGAAGCGACGAAGCATCACACACAGTACCAACGCATGATTCGTCGGCTGATCGATGCCTATGTCGATGCCCAGACCCCAACCCGGCGACAGACCGGATCTCACACATAAGGTCGAGCGCGGCGGGTGATCGACAAGCGGACGGTGTAAGCTGCCCCCGAACCCCGCTGTCATCGCCTGATCAGGAAATCCAGTTTTCGAGCTGGAGCGCAGGCACCCGCTCGAACTCGCGCAGGTTGTTGGTCACCAGGACAAGCCCTTCGCTGCGCGCGTGGGCGGCGATGTGCAGATCGTTCACGCCGATGGGCTGACCGTCGCGCTCCAGCGCGGCGCGGATCGCGCCATAGTGCTGGGCCGCCTTCATGCCGTAGGGCAAGACTTCCAGCCGGCTGCAGAAATCCTCGACGACCGCCAGGTTGGCGTCGCGCTGACTGCTTTTTTCCGCGCCGTGCATCAATTCCGCGAGCGTGACCGCGGAGATGGCCATGCGCGTCGCGTTGGCGTTGAACCGGGACAACACCTCGATCGGCCGGCGCTTGATGACGTAGATGACGATGTTGGTATCCAGCAGATAGCGGATCATCACAAGGCTTCCCGCTCCGCCTGCTGCTGCGCCGCGCGCTCTTCCATGAAATCCGGGGAGACGGCGGGACCGTCGATGAAGAAGCTGTCCCAGCTCTCGGCAAGTGGCGCGATGATCCGCTCGTTGCCCCGCGCACGAACGCTGACCTGCTTGACGCCCTCGGGCAGCCGGAGCTCGGCGGGGAGCCGGACGGCTTGCGTGCGGTTGTTTACAAATACGGTGCCTGTCGACATGATGGCCTCCGGAAGAAGGTATATAGCCTAAGTATATAGCAACAACGGAAATTCGCCCATCGAACTCCGGCAACGACGCGGCAAGCGATAGCGACGATTGCCTCCCCGACGACGCAAGGAATCACCCTCTCTCGGCTAGCAGAGCGCTGTAATTTGAGCCTGGCCCATTAATTCGCCTTCATTAATTCGCCTTAATTCCATCCCCCAGATCAGCCAAGTAGAATTGTGACGTCCCCATCGGTAGCAATAACCACAGAGGTCCCGAAGATGATCGGTACCTGCGCTCTCTGCCAGAAGACCGCTGACCTACAAAATAGCCATCTGATCCCGAAGTGGGCCTACAGAAGGGCTTGCGAGGTTGATCCAGGGGATGCAAAGGCTCCGGTTTATGTTGCTGGAGGCAACGCAGTCCTTTCCAACAAACAGACCACTAGGCACCTTCTCTGCTCTGATTGCGAACAGCGCTTCTCCAACCGCGAGAATTATGTGGCGGGGCTTACAGAGCTGGACAACGGGCAGATCAAGCTTTTCAGGAATATCACGCGACTGGATACACCGAAGAAGGTATTGGCGTCCCTGAATAACGAATTGGACGGCGATCAGATCGCGTATTTCGCGGCCAGCGTAATGTGGCGTGGGTGTGTGATGACCGGGGGCTGCAAACTCGGACTTTATGAACCAAGATTTCGGCAGTACCTACTTGGAACGTCAGGATTCCCTCCTGAAGCCGCGATTTCCGTCGGGCTATTCGATCAGTCGCCCAACGCTGATGCTCGAGGTTGGGTTTCGGAGCCCGCTTCGACGAAGACGAACATTGGCTGGTTACATGGATTCTTGCTTGCTGGCCTTGCGTTTCGGTGCTGGGTCGGGAAAGCAATTCCCGGGGAGTGGCAGCATGTTTCGCTAGCCAGTCCAAATCCGACGAAGTACGTCTCGATCATCAAGCCTGAAGAGTGCGCCGATTTCCTCGCAGCAGTCGAAATAGTAGGGAGTGCCCAGCCGCGAGGAAAGCTGGCGAAGCCTTAACCAGACCTACTCACATAACCCTACGAAAACAGTTATTGGCACCGCTTAATTGCATCCGCCAACGTTTAATCTGAACCCCAATAACAAAACGCCCCTGATCCCGACCGGAACCAGGGGCGTTTTTCGCACGGAAACTCAGACCGCGAAAACGTGCTTCACGCGCAGCGTCGTTTTCTTCTCGGCGATCTCGAACAGCCGGTCGATGTTCGGGTGCTTGCCCGGATGCAGGCGCGCGTCCTCGGTGTGCTCGGCGTAGAGTTCGAGCCCCTTCTTCGCCGCGTCCGGCGTGATTGCGCCGTAGGTCTGGCCGAGGTGGTTGTAGACCGACAGCGAGCCCTGGCTGCCGGCCTTGTTCTCGATGCTGACGACGACGTTGCCGTCGGCGTCGAGCAGGTTGAGCGCGGCCAGGTGCGAGATGCCCGGCAGCTTCTTCAGGTTGGCTTGAAACTGTGACACGTTGGCTCCTTGGGGGTGTTTGGTGAATCGCCGGGCAAGCGCGTCCGCCGTCGGAAGCCGGGGGCCTTTTCTGGATTCCGGCTCGGGCGAAGCCCGGTTTATCCTGAGCTTGCCGAAGGGCCGGAATGACGGGGTGAGGCCGGACCGGCTCCTTGGATCAGATGCGTTTCGCCAGCTCGGCGGCCTTGCCGGTGTAGTCCCACGGCGTCAGCTTCAAGAGTTCGGCCTTGGCCACTTCCGGGATTTCCAGCGAGGCGACGAAGGCCTGCATGCCGTCGCGCGAGACGCGCTGGCCGCGGGTGAGTTCCTTCAGCTTCTCGTACGGGTTGGCGATGCCGTAGCGGCGCATCACCGTCTGGATCGGCTCGGCGAGGAGCTCCCAGTTGGCGTCGAGGTCGTCCAGCATGCACTGGGCGTTGGCTTCGAGCTTGCCCAGGCCGCGCAGCAGCGAGTCGTAGCCGAGCTGGGCGTAGCCGAGGCCGACGCCCATGTTGCGCAGCACGGTCGAGTCGGTCAGGTCGCGCTGCCAGCGCGACAGCGGCAGCTTCTCGGCGAGGTGCTTGAGCACGGCGTTGGCCAGGCCGAGGTTGCCTTCCGAGTTCTCGAAGTCGATCGGGTTGACCTTGTGCGGCATCGTCGACGAGCCGATCTCGCCGGCCTTGACCTTCTGCTTGAAGAAGCCGAGCGAGATGTAGCCCCAGACGTCGCGGTCGAGGTCGATCAGGATGGTGTTGGTACGGGCGAAAGCGTCGAACAGTTCGGCCATCGCATCGTGCGGCTCGATCTGGATGGTGTAGGGGTTGAACTCCAGCCCGAGCGATTCGACGAACTTCTTGGCGAAGCCTTCCCAGTTGTAGCCGGGGTAGGCCGACAGGTGGGCGTTGTAGTTGCCGACGGCGCCGTTGATCTTGCCGAGCAGGCTCACCGCGGCGATGCGCTCGCGGGCGCGGGTCAGGCGATAGACGACGTTGGCCATCTCCTTGCCCATCGTCGTCGGCGTCGCCGGCTGGCCGTGCGTGCGGCTCATCATCGGCACCTCGGCGAGCTGGTGCGCCAGTTCGCGCAGGCGGGCGACGACCTTGTCGAGGGTCGGCAGCAGCACTTCCTCGCGCGCCGCCTTCAGCATCAACGCGTGCGACAGGTTGTTGATGTCTTCCGAGGTGCAGGCGAAGTGGATGAACTCGGAGACGCGCATCACTTCGGCGTTGTCGGCGAGCTTCTTCTTGATCCAGTATTCGAGCGCCTTGACGTCGTGGTTGGTGACCGCTTCGATCTCCTTCACCTCGGCCGCGTGCTCCGGCTGGAAGTTCGCCACCAGCGCGTCGAGCGCGGCGACGGTCGCCGGCGAGAAGGCCGGGATCTCGGCGAAATGCGGCTCGGCGGCGAGCGCCTTCAGCCACTCGATCTCCACCTGGAGACGGCGGCGGATCAGGCCGTACTCGGAGAATTGTGGACGCAGTGTGTCGACCTTGGACGCGTAGCGGCCATCGAGCGGGGAAAGGGCTGTAAGCATGGTGAAAGACATGGGGAACATCCTGTGGCGAGAAGTCCGCTATTTTACCGCTCCGTGAAATGCTGCCGCAAACCGCGTTTCGGTGCGATGTTATAATTCGCCTCCCAACACCGTTTGAGAACTAGATGAAACTGATCGGATCGCTGACCAGTCCTTACGTGCGCAAGGCGCGTATTGTCCTGGCCGAAAAGAAGATCGAGTATGACTTCGAACTCGACTCGCCGTGGAATGCCGACAGTGGTGTGCCTGACCTCAACCCGCTCGGCAAGATTCCGGTGCTCGTCCTCGACGACGAAACGGTCCTCTTCGACTCGCGCGTGATCGTCGAATACCTCGACAACGTCACCCCGAACAACAAGCTGATGCCGGCGCCGAACCGCGAGCGCATCCTGGTCAAGCGCTGGGAGGCCCTTGGCGACGGCATCTGCGACGCCGCCACCACCGCCTTCCGCGAAGGCCAGCGCCCGGCCAAGGTGCAGGACAAGGCCTGGATCGAGCGCCAGCACGGCAAGATCGTCAAGAGCCTCGAATTCATGGCCGAGGAGCTCGGCGAGAACGCCCACTGCATGGGTACGCACTTCTCGCTGGCCGACATCGCCGTCGGCACCGCGCTCGGCTACCTGGCGTTCCGCTTCGCCGACATCGACTGGCAGGAAAGCCACCCGAACCTGGCCAAGCTCTACGAAAAGCTGATGCAGCGCCCGTCGTTCGCCGAGACCGTGCCGCAGGCCTGATCGACGCCGCAGCGCGCCACGAGGCACACCGTACAGGGCCGCCCGCGGGCGGCCTTGTCCTTTCCGGCGAACCGGCGCCGCCTGCTACACTGCCTTCATCCCCGGCGCTCCCGGCGCCCGCCCCACCTCTTCCGCAAAGGCCCTTCGATGCACCCCGTTCATGATATTGACGCCCTGCTGCTGCTCGCCGTGGCCCTTTCCTCCAAGCGGCGGCCGGCGGCGCTGGTCGACATCGTCGCCGCGATCGACCTGATCCAGGGCGCGGTGCCGGGCGAGACCCGGCTGGCCGAGGCTTTCACGCGGCTCGGCCGGCACGGCCTGATCAGCGCGCACGAGGCGGACTACGCGCTGACGCCGCCGGCGCAGGCGATGGTGGCGGAGCTGCCGAAGAAGGCGGAGGCGGCCGAGCGCATCTTCACCATCAAGGGCAAGCTCGCGGCGTGGAATGGCGAAGCCGGAGAAACCGACCTCCGCCCCGCCGCGTCCGCACTCAGCGCCGCGATCCTGGCGCACCGCGCCGCCGCGGCCGGTGGCGGCAAGAACCTGCTGGTGCCCAAGCCGAAGCCCGCCGACACCGACCGGCAGCGCCCCGGACAACGGCAGCGCCGGCCGCTGCCGCCGCGCCGGCGCAAGGACTGAGCAGCAATGGACGAGACTCTCCCGAGCGCCCTCCCGGAGCCAGCCGCCGAGCGGAAATTCGACGAACTGTCGCTGTCGCCCGCGCTGCGCGCGGCGCTGCAGCACCTCGGCTACCAGACGATGACGCCGATCCAGGCGGCCAGCCTGCCGATCGCGCTCGCCGGCCACGACCTGATCGCGCAGGCCAAGACCGGCAGCGGCAAGACCGCCGCCTTCGCGCTGGCGCTCTTGACCAACCTCAATCCGCGCTGGTTCGCGGTGCAGGCGATGGTGCTCTGCCCGACGCGCGAGCTGGCCGACCAGGTGACGCAGGAGATCCGCCGGCTGGCGCGCTTCGAGGACAACATCAAGGTGCTCGCGCTGTGCGGCGGCAGCACGCTGCGGCCGCAGATGGCCAGCCTGGAGCACGGCGCACACATCGTCGTCGGCACGCCGGGGCGGATCATGGACCACCTTGAACGCGGCAGCCTGCAGCTCGCCGCGCTGAACACGCTGGTCCTCGACGAAGCCGACCGCATGCTCGACATGGGCTTCTACGACGACATCGTGCACGTCGCCCGGCAGTGTCCGAGGAGCCGGCAGACGCTGCTCTTCTCGGCAACCTACCCGGAGGGCATCGACAAGCTGGCACGCCAGTTCCTGCGCAACCCGCAGGAAGTGAAGCTGCTCGAACGGCACGCGCGCAGCACGATCCGCCAGCGCTTCTACGAGGTCAAGCACGAGGAGCGCCTGCAGGCGGTGGGCATCCTGCTCAAGCACTACCGGCCGGTGAGCACGCTCGCCTTCTGCAACACCAAGGCGCAGTGCCGCGACCTCGCCGAGCTGCTGCGCAGCCAGGGTTTCGCGGCACTGACGCTGAACGGCGACATGGAGCAGCGCGAGCGCGACCAGGTGCTGGTGCAGTTCGCCAACCGCAGCTGCTCGGTGCTGGTGGCCACCGACGTCGCCGCGCGCGGCCTCGACATCGCGCAGCTGGAAGCGGTGATCAACGTCGACATGACGCCCGACCCGGAGGTGCACATCCACCGCATCGGCCGCACCGGCCGCGCCGGCGAGGACGGCTGGGCACTCAGCCTGTGCAGTCCGGGCGACCGGCGGCGCATCGGCGCCATCGCCCAGGCGATCGGCAGCGACCCGGAATGGCACACGCTTGGCTCGCTGCAGGGCGACGATCAGACGCCGCTGGTGCCGCCGATGGTCACGCTGCAGATGCTGGGCGGGCGCAAGGAGAAGATCCGCCCCGGCGACGTGCTCGGCGCGCTGACCGGCGAGGCCGGCGGCGGCCACCGCTTCACCCGCGAAGAGGTCGGCAAGATCACGGTGACCGACTGGAGCACCTACATCGCCGTCGCCCGCGAGCTGGCCGACGCCGCGCTGAAGAAGCTCACGGCGGGCGGCGTCAAGGGCAAGCCGGTCAAGGTGCGGGCGCTGGATTAACGATCGCCCAGAGCGGCGGCCCGCCCGCTTCCAGGTGGCAGAGGTAGGCGCGCAGGTCGAACTCCAGTTGCGCGTAATCCGGCTCCAGGTGCCGGCAGAGCTGGTAGAAGGCCTTGTTGTGCCCGGATTCGCGGAGGTGGGCGAGTTCGTGCACGACGACCATGCGCAGGAAGGCCTCCGGCATCTCGCGGAAGACGGCGGCGATGCGGATCTCGCGCTTGGCCTTGAGCTTGCCGCCCTGCACCCGCGAGACGGCGGTGTGCGTGCCGAGCGCGTTGCGGAGCACGTGCAGCTTGCTGTCGAAGGCCACCCTGCTCAGCAGCGGGGCATTGCGCAGGCGGTCCCCGCGAACCTCCAGGACGTAGTCGTAGAGCGCCTTGTCGGTACGCACGGCGTGCGCCTGCGGATACTTGCGCAGCAGCGCTTCGGCCAGCCGCTCCTCGGCAATCAGCCGCCGCACCTGCGCGACCAGCGTCTGCGGGTAGCCGGCGAGGTAATCAGCCGGTGCGCGCCCTGGCTGTGTCTTCGTCTCGCTCTCCCCGGCATGAATGCCGGGGCTTGCGCTCGACGCGTGGTCACAGCGACAGCTTCTTGAAGATCCGCTCGGGAATGTGGCGGATGATCAGCATGATCAGCCGCCAGAAGCCGGGCAGGTAGACCTCGTCCTTCTTCCGGTCGATGGCGGCGATGATGCCGCGCGCGACCTGCTCCGGTTTGGCCCACAACGCCCCTTTCCTGAAGGCAGCGGTCATCGGCGTGTCGACGAAGCCGGGCTTGACGGTCAGCACCTGCACGCCCTTCTTCGCCAGGCGGTTGCGCAAGCCCTGCAGGAAGCGGGTGACCATGCCCTTGGCCGCGCCATAGACGTAGTTGCTCTGCCGGCCGCGGTCGCCGGCGACCGAGCTGATCACCGCGAGGCTGCCGGAACCCTGCGCTTCCATCAGGTTGGCCAGCCGCGTGGCGAGGGCCACCACCGACAGGCCGTTGGTGTCGATCTCGTGCAGCGTCAGCTCGACCGAGGCGGCACAGGCCTGCTGGTCGGGCAGCGTGCCGTGCGCGATCAGCGCCACGTCGATGCCGCCCAGCGCCGCCACCGCGGCGTCGAGCATCGCCGCGTGCGCGGCGGTGTCGGTCGCGTCCATGACCCGGGTGCCCGCTTTCGCCGCGCCGCGCACGATCAGGTCGGCGGCGATCGCGTCGAGCTTCGCGGCGTTGCGCGCGACCAGGAACAGCGCCGCGCCGCGCGCCGCCCACTGGCGGGCGGCGGCTTCGGCAATGGCCGAGGTGGCGCCAATGATCAGGATCTTCTGCATTTTCTAGTTGTTCTCCATGACGCGCCGCCAGAAGCCGGACGAGAACTTCGGGTCGACGTAGGACGTGAATTCGGCGAGGCGCGGATAGCCGGCACGGAACATCGCCGCCGGCATGCGCGCGTCCTTGGCCGGATAGAGCCGGCCGCCGGCGGCGCGGACGATGGCGTCGAGGCGCTCGAACAGCGCCAGCGTCGCCGCGCCGTGGTTCGGGAAATCAAGCGCCAGCGTCGTCCCCGGCATCGGGAACGAGAGCAGGCCGGGCGACGGCCGGGCACCGAAGTTCTTCAGCACGGCGAGGAAGGACCCCTGCCCGCTGGCGGCGATCGCCGCCAGCATCTCGCCGGTCGCTTCGCGCGCCGCCGCGGGCGGCACCACCGACTGGTACTGGTAGAAACCGCGCGGCCCGTAGATGCGGTTCCAGTGGCCGATGGCGTCGAGCGGGTAGAAATAGGGCTGGTAATGCACCGTCTGTGCCGTCGGCCACGGCTTGCCGTAGTAGGCGGCGTTGAAGGCGCGCAGGCTCAAGCCATTGATGCACGAGAAAGGCGGCGTCAGCGGCACGTTCCTCTCGCCGCGCGGCGCCGGCAGCTCGGCGTCGACATGGTTGCCGCCCATCAGCACGCCGCGCGGCGTCTTCGCCAGGCAGTCGATCCAGGCCACCGCATACTCGTGCGCGTGCTCGGCCTCGGCGTTCGCCGCGAAGAATTCGTCGAGCCCGGTGAAGCGCCGGTTGTGCACGGCGATCGCGTTGCCGCCGATGCGTCGCAGCTGCAGCTCGGCCTGCGTGATGACGCCGGTCAGGCCGAGGCCGCCGACGGTCGCCGCAAACCAGTCGGCGTTGTCCGTCGGCGAGCAGCGGCGGCGCGAACCGTCCGAGCGCAGCAGCTCGAACGAGCGCACCTGCGCGCCGAAGCCGCCGGCGGCGTGGTGGTTCTTGCCATGCACGTCGTTGGCGATGGCGCCGCCGACGGTGACGTAGCGCGTTCCCGGCGTCACCGGCAGGAACCAGCCGCGCGGGACGAAGACAGCGAGGATGTCGGCGAGCAGCACGCCGGCCTCGCAGGCGAGGACGCCGCTCCCGGCATCGAAGGCGATGAAGCGGTCGAGCCCGCGCATCGCCAGCAGCGTGCCGCCGGGGTTGAGGCAGCTGTCGCCGTAGCTGCGGCCGTTGCCGTAGGGCAGCAGCGTGCCGGCCACCGCCGGCAGCGGCGCGCCGCGCTCGCCGCAGCGGCGGACTTCGGCGGCGGGCGGCCAACCGAGGTTGCCCCAGGCGGAAAGCGGCGCCGCCGTCATTGGCGGACCCGCGCCATGAAGGCGGCACCGAGCGCGACGGCGAACCACAGCGTGGCCAGCCGGCAGAGCAGCGTCGCCGTCACCGCCGCCGCTTCCGGCAGGCCGTGCATCGCCAGCAGCGCGATCATCACCGCCTCGCTGCCGCCGAGTCCGCCGGGCAGGAAGGAAAGGCCGCCGATCAGCATGGCAAAGGCGTAGATGAAGACCGCAGTCGGCAGGTCGAGCGGATGGCCGAGCGCAGCCAGCAGCCACCAGAAACCGACCCCTTCGGCGAGCCAGGCGACGAGGCCGAGGCCCAGCCCCATGCCGAGCGCCGGCAGCGAGAAGCAGCGGCGGAAGTGCAGCACGATCTCGCACAGCTGCGACAGCAGCTTCGCCCAGCGCGCCCCCTGCGCTCCCCTTGCGGCCCGCGCCAGCGCCCAGCGGTCGATGGCGGCGATCAGCGCCGTCCATTGCACCAGCAGCAGCGCGACGACGATGAAGAGCAGCGCCAGCCCGACCACCGGCCGCGCCGGCGCGTACGACCAGAGGCCGATCGCCGCCAGCACGAGGATGGCCATCAGGTCGCTGGCGCGCTCGGCGAAGAAGGCGGCGAGGCTCGCCGCCGGCGGCACGCCGTGCGGCTTCAGCAGCACCGAACGCAGCGTCTCGCCGAGCTTGCCCGGGCTGGTGGTCAGCGCGAAGCCGGCGAAGTAGGCGTCGAGGTTGATGCGCCACGGCACCGGTGCGTCGAGCAGCGCCAGGTAGCGCCCCCAGCGCACGAAACGCAGCAGGTAGTTGGCCAGCGACAGCGCCAGCACGCCAAGCAGCACCCACGGCCCGACCTGCACCACCGCCGCCGTGACGTCGCGCCAGCCGGCCCACAGCGACAGGCCGAGGTAGCCGACGGCGGCGACGACGACGCTCCACAGCACGGCGCGCACCGCGCGGTGCAGGCGCGCCGGCGCGCCGGCGGTTTCGGAAGTCTCGGCGGGAGCGGCGGACACGGAGTTACTGGATGACGCCGCCGCCGAGGCAGACGCGCGATTCGTAGAGCACCACCGACTGTCCCGGCGTCACCGCCCACTGCGGCGCGGCAAAGCGGATCTCGCAGCCGTCAGCGTCCACGCGCTCAAGCTCGCAGGCGGCGTCCTCCTGCCGGTAGCGCGTCTTCGCGGTGTAGACCCAGTGCGTGTGCGGCGCCCGGCCGGAGACCCAGGAGAGGTCGGCGGCAACCAGCGTTTCCGAAAGCAGCGCCGGATGGTCGTGCCCCTGCACCACGTAGAGCACGTTGCTCGCCACGTCCTTCCTGGCCACGAACCAGGCGTCGTGTTCGCCGCTCTCGGCACCCTTGCCTCCTTTGACACCGCCAATGTGCAGGCCCTTGCGCTGGCCGATGGTGTGGTAGGTCATGCCGTCGTGCTCGCCGAGCACGCGCCCGGAGTCGAGTTCGCGGATCTCGCCCTGGTGCGGCGGCAGATAGCGCATCAGGAAGTCCTTGAACGGCCGTTCGCCGATGAAGCAGATGCCGGTCGAATCCTTCTTCGCGGCGACGTGCAGCCCGGCCTCCTCGGCGATCCTGCGCACGTCGCGCTTGTAGACGCCGGCCAGCGGGAAGATCGTCTTCGACAATTGCGCCTGGTTCAGCCGGTGCAGGAAGTAGCTCTGGTCCTTGGTGCCGTCCTCGGCCTTCAAGAGCTGGTACTCGACGCCGCTGCCGGTCGGCGACGGCACCTCGCGCACGCCGGCGTAGTGGCCGGTGGCGATCTTCGCCGCCCCCATCTTCAGCGCGTGGTCGAGGAAGGCGCGGAACTTGATCTCGGAATTGCACAGCACGTCCGGGTTCGGCGTACGGCCGGCCTGGTATTCCTTGAGGAACTCGGCGAAGACGCGCTCCTTGTATTCGCCGGCGAAGTTGACCACTTCGACGTCGATGCCGATCCGGTCGGCGACGCTCATCACGTCGATCAGGTCCTCGCGCGACGAGCAGTATTCGTCGTCGTCATCGTCCTCCCAGTTCTTCATGAACAGGCCGATCACCTTGTAGCCCTGCTGCTTCAGCAGCAGCGCCGCCACCGACGAATCGACGCCGCCGGACAAGCCGACGACCACGGTATTGTTCTCACTCGACACGGGGTCCCTCCCAATCCATCCAGGCTTCCAGCGGCATCACCACCGCCGGTTGGCCGTTATCGTAAAACCAGCTATCGACCGCGTAGCGCTTGCGCGACAGCGGGTCTTCATCGCGGTACGGCGCCTTCGGCGCCTCCTCGATCACCGCCGACCAGTGGTCGAAGACCAGCAGCCGCGTGCGCACCTCCGGTTCGAGCACGTGATGCCAGCGCAGCCAGCCGCGCCGTTCGAGCATGCGCAGCAGGCGTGTCGTCGTCGTCGCATGGTCGATGCAGTCCATGCGGCCGTACACGCCCTCGTCCGCGTAGTTGCCGCCGCGGTCGGCATGGATCGGCGACTGCCGCCCGGCCCAGCCGAGCAGGCGCCCCACCGCCACCGCGATCAGCTCGCGCTCGTGCGCCGCGCTCACCGCGTCGTCGAGCAGGTCGCGCACCTGTGCCAGCGAGCGCTTGCCGAACTTCACCGTCGCCGTGCTCAGGCAGCCGTAGTTGTAGCAGACCTCGATCCGCTCCTGCGCGCCGGCGGCCGCACAGCCGAGGCCGAGGCCGCAGAGCAGTAGCCACCGCCTCATCCGTAATGCGTCAGCAATTCCAGCGGATAGCGGCGCCCGGCCTGCCAGTCCTCGACGCAGCGCACGATCAGCGGGCTGCGATGGCGGTCGGCGGAGGCGCGGATCTCTTCCGGCGTCAGCCAGCGCGCGGCAACGATGCCCGCATCCAGCCGGCGCTCCGGCTCGTGCCCGGCGATCTCGCCGCCGAAGGCGAAACGCAGGTAGGTGACGTCCTTCGCCTCGTTGCGCCAACTATAGACGCCGACCAGGTAGCGCGGCACGAAGTGGTAGCCGGTCTCCTCCAGCGCCTCGCGCACGACGGCATCGACCAGCGCCTCGCGGCACTCCAGGTGCCCGGCCGGCTGGTTGAAGCGCAGGCCGTCGTCGGTCTCCTCCTCGACCAGCAGGAAGCGGCCGTCCTGCTCGATGACGGCGGCGACGGTGACGTTGGGTTTCCAGATGGCGGCGTTGGACATGGAATTCTCGAATCTGCGCAGCGGAAGGCAAAGGCGGCATTTTACTGCCAAGCGGCGGCAGCTCCCAGCCGCTTCTACGTTCGCGGTCAGGCCGGCAGGCTTTAAGCGCCGAAATCGGCTAAAATTCCGCCTTTCGATTGACCTCTGGCAACAGAAATACAGGAGACAAGATCATGTCGATGTCCGACCGCGACGGCTTCATCTGGATGGACGGCAAGCTGGTGCCGTGGCGCAATGCGACCACGCACGTGCTGACGCATTCGCTGCACTATGGCCTCTCCGTCTTCGAGGGCGTCCGCGCCTACAAGACCGACAAGGGCACGGCCATCTTCCGCCTGAAGGAGCACACCGAGCGCCTCTTCAACTCGGCGCACATCTACATGATGAAGATTCCGTTCAGCAAGGAACAGCTGATGGATGCGCAGCTCGAAGTGGTCCGCGCCAACAAGCTGGAGTCCTGCTACCTGCGTCCGATCGCCTTCTACGGCTCGGAGAAGATGGGCGTGTCGCCGCGCGGCGCCGCCGTGCATGTCGCCATCGCCGCCTGGCCGTGGGGCGCCTACCTCGGCGAGGAAGGGCTGGAGAAAGGCATCCGCGTCAAGACCGCGTCCTTCGCCCGCCACCACGTCAACGTGACCATGCCGCGCGCCAAGGTCGCCACCACCTACGCCAACTCGATCCTGGCCAACCTCGAAGCGACGCAGGACGGCTACGACGAGGCGCTCCTGCTCGACACCATGGGCTTCGTTGCCGAAGGCGCCGGCGAGAACCTGTTCGTCGTCAAGAACGGCAAGATCTACGAACCGCAGATCACCTCCGGCCTGTGCGGCATCACCCGCGAGACGGTGATGAAGCTGGCCGCCGACCTCGGCTACGAAGTCATCTCGAAGCCGATCACCCGCGACGACATCTACATCGCCGACGAGGCCTTCTTCACCGGCACCGCCGCCGAAGTGACGCCGATCCGCGAACTCGACAACCGTGTCATCGGCGAAGGCAAGCGCGGCCCGATCACGACCCAGCTGCAGGCCCGCTTCTTCGACCTGGTCAATGGCCGTCTGCCGGAATACGACAACTGGCTGGCCTACGTTTGAGAAAGCCGAGGGAGAAACTGGAATGTCCGACAACAAGCAAACCACCGTCGAAGTCACCGCCAAGGACCTGCCGCTGCACTGCCCGCAGCCGGACGCGCCGCTCTGGTCGCGCCACCCGCGCGTCTTCCTCGACGTGACCAAGACCGGCGACGTGACCTGCCCGTACTGCAGCGCCCACTACGTGCTAACGGGCGAACTGCCCAAGGGCCACCACTGATCGCCCGCCGGCCGCCGGGCGAAAGCTTGCGCGGCCGGTTACCTTCATGCAGCACCGCCTCCGCCCCGCGTCCCGATGAAAGCCCTGATCGTCGCCCCCTCCTGGATCGGCGACACCGTCATGGCGCACCCGCTGTTCGTGCGCCTGCACGAGCACACCCCCGGCCTTGAGCTGCACGCGCTGGCCCCGCGCTGGGTGGCGCCGGTGCTCAAGCGCATGCCGGAGATCGCCGGCGTCATCGACAGCCCGTTCGGCCACGGCCAGCTCTCGCTGAAGGCGCGCTGGCGGCTGGCGCGCCAGCTCGCGGTGCAGAAGTTCGACCGCGTCTATGTGCTGCCCAATTCGCTGAAGTCGGCGCTGGTGCCGTTCATGGCCGGCATCCCGGAACGCATCGGTTTCACCGGCGAGTCCCGGATCGGCCTGATCAACGTCCGCCACACGCTGGACAAGGCGGCGCTGCCGGAAATGGCCGAGCGCTTCGCGCAGCTCGCCGAGCCGGTCGGCGGCCCGCTGCCGCGTCCGCTGCCGCTGCCCCGGCTGGCCTCGACGCCGGCACAGCAGGATGCCACCCTCGCCGCGCTCGCTCTGGCGCGGCCGGACAAGCTCGCCGTCTTCTGCCCCGGCGCCGAGTACGGCCCGGCCAAGCGCTGGCCGGCGCGGCACTTCGCGACGCTGGCGCGCGAACTCGTCGCGCGCGGCTACACGGTGTGGTCGCTCGGTTCGCCGAAGGACGCGCCGGTCGGCGACGAGATCGCCGCCCTCGGCCCGGCCGCCAACCTGTGCGGCAAGACCTCGCTCGACCAGGCGATCGACCTGATCGCCGCCGCCGACTTCGTCGTCTGCAACGACTCCGGGCTGATGCACGTCGCCGCCGCCGTCGGCCGGCCGCTGACGGCGCTCTACGGCTCCTCGTCGCCGGGCTTCACGCCGCCACTGTCGCCGCGGGCGAAGGTGATCAGCCTGCAGCTCGAATGCAGCCCCTGCTTCAAGCGCGAGTGCCCGCTCGGTCACCTCGACTGCCTGGAAAAGCTCGATCCGCAACGTGTGCTGAAGGAATGTCTGCCATGAGCAACCCGCACGCCCCGCATCCCACGCTGTTCGCCTCGCCCGACGACGTCGAGGCCGCCTTCTACGACGCGGTCGAGCGCGCCGACCTGGAGGCGATGATGTCCATCTGGGCCGACGACGAGGAAGTGGTCTGCATCCACCCCGCCGGCCAGCGCCTGTCCGGCCACGCCGCGGTGCGCGAGTCGTGGCGGCAGGTGTTCGAGAGCGGCTCGCGCCTGCACGTGCGCGTCTCGCACACGCTGCGCTGGACCAGCGCGCTGATGGCCGTGCACAACGTGCTGGAAACGCTTTACCTCGGCGACGACCCGACCCCGCACGGGCCGATGCTCGCCACCAACGTCTTCATCCGCGGCGCCAAGGGCTGGCGCCTGCTGTCCCACCACGCCTCGGTGGCGAGCGAGCCGCCGTCGGCCGACGGCGGCGGCGCGCCGCGGGTCCTGCATTGAGCGACGCGGCCGGGGCTCCCTCCTTTCCCGCGTACCGCGCGCCGAAGTGGCTGCCCGGCGGCCACGCGCAAACCCTCTACCCGCTGCTGATCAAGCCCCCCCTGCCGGCCTACCGGCGCGAGCGCTGGGAAACGCCGGACGGCGACTTCATCGACCTCGACTGGGTCGACGGCGCCGAGGGGAAGCCGATCGTCATCCTGTTCCACGGCCTTGAAGGCAGCTCGCGCAGCCATTACGCCGCCGCGCTGATGCACGCGCTGCAGGCGCGCGGCTGGACCGGCGTCGTCTCGCATTTCCGCGGCTGCTCGGGCGAGCCGAACCGCCTGCCGCGCGCCTACCACTCCGGCGACTCGGACGAGGTGGACTGGGTGCTCGACCGCCTGCACCAGCGCTTTCCGACGCGCCGGCGCTACGCGGTCGGCGTCTCGCTCGGCGGCAACGCGCTGCTGAAGTGGCTGGGCGAGCGCGAGTTCCTCGCCAGCGCCCGCCTCGCCGCGGCCGCCTCGGTGTGCGCGCCGGTCGACCTGGCCGCCTGCGGCCACCAGCTCGGGCGCGGCTTCAACCGGCTGTACACGCTCAACTTCCTGCGCACGCTGAAGCGGAACGCCGCCGAAAAGCTGGCGCGCCACCCCGGCCTCTTCGACGGCCAGCGCGCCGAAGCGGCGCGCAACCTGTACGAGTTCGACGACGCCGTCACCGCGCCGCTGCACGGCTTCCTCGGCGCCGACGACTACTGGAGGCGCGCCTCGGCGAAGCCGCTGCTGCGCGGCATCCGCATCCCGACGCTGCTGCTCGCCGCGCGCAACGACCCGTTCCTGCCGGCGCAGGCGCTGCCGCGCGCCGACGAGGTGTCGCCGAAAGTGGCGCTCGACCTGCCGCACGACGGCGGCCATGTCGGCTTCGTCACCGGCAGCCTGCCGGGACGGCTCGACTGGCTGCCGCAACGCCTCCTCCATTTCTTCGATCACGCCCACTGAGGAACCCCCGCCATGACCCTCACGCTCCCACCCGAAATCTTCAAGGCCTACGACATCCGCGGCATCGTCGGCAAGACGCTGACGCCGGAGATCTGCCGCGCCGTCGGCCAGGCGCTCGGCTCGCTGGCCCGCGAGCGCCAGCAGACCGCCATCGCCGTCGGCCGCGACGGCCGCCTGTCCGGCCCGGAGCTGGCCGGCGCGCTGATGCGGGGCATCACCGAAGCCGGCGTCGACGCCATCGACGTCGGCTGCGTGCCGACGCCGCTCACCTACTTCGCCGCCTACGAGCTGGGCTGCCATAGCTGCGTCTCGGTCACCGGCAGCCACAACCCGCCCGACTACAACGGCCTGAAGATGGTCATCGGCGGCGAGACGCTGGCGCTCGACGCGATCCAGCAGCTGAAGGCGCGCATCGAGGCCGGCAAGCTGCTCAGCGGCCAGGGCACGAGTGTTGGCAAAATCCGCCAGGCCGACGTGCGCGACGCCTACCTGGCGAAGATCGTCGGCGACGTGAAACTGGCGCGGCCGATGAAGATCGTCATCGACTGCGGCAACGGCGTCGCCGGCGGCATCGCCCCGGCGCTGTTCAAGCAGCTCGGCTGCGAGCTGGTCGAGCTCTTTTGCGAGGTCGACGGCAACTTCCCCAACCACCACCCCGACCCGTCGAAGCCGGAGAACCTGCAGGACGTGATCCGCGCGCTGCAGGAAACCGACGCCGAGATCGGGCTGGCCTTCGACGGCGACGGCGACCGCCTCGGCGTCGTCACCAAGGACGGCGAGATCATCTTCCCCGACCGCCAGCTGATGCTGTTCGCCGCCGACGTGCTCTCCCGCGTGCCCGGCGGCGAGATCATCTACGACGTCAAATGCACGCGCCTGCTCGCCCCCTTCATCCGCGAGCGCGGCGGCCGGCCGACGATGTGGCAGACCGGCCACGCGCTGATCAAGAAGAAGCTGAAGGAGACCGGCGCTCCGCTCGCCGGCGAGATGAGCGGCCACGTCTTCTTCAAGGAGCGCTGGTACGGCTTCGACGACGGCCTCTACACCGGCGCCCGCCTGCTCGAAATCCTGGCGCGCGCCGCCGACCCGAGCGCCGTGCTGAAGGCGCTGCCGAACGCAGCGAGCACGCCCGAGCTGAACATCAAGATGGCCGAGGGCGAGCCGTTCCGCCTGCTCGACGAGCTGAAGGCGAGCGCCCGCTTCACCGAGGCAAAGGAAGTGATCACCATCGACGGCCTGCGCGTCGAGTACGCCGACGGCTTCGGTCTGGCCCGGCCGTCGAACACGACGCCGGTGGTCGTGCTGCGCTTCGAGGCCGACACCCCGGCGGCGCTGGCGCGCATCCAGGAGGATTTCCGCCGCGTGCTGAAAACAGCCCGCCCGGAGCTGGCGCTTCCGTTCTAGAATCAGCCTTCACCCTCCGCGCAGAACGACATGGCCGAACCCGAAACCGCCGGCAGCAGCGAGCTCTTCCTCGGTCGCCAACCGATCCTCGACCGCAGCCAGCAGCTGCTCGCCTACGAGCTGCTGTTCCGCAACAGCCGGCAGAACGCGGCGCTGGTCGCGGACCAGGTGCAGGCGACGGCCACCGTCGTCACCAACGCCTTCTCCGAACTCGCCGTCGGCGATGCGCTCGGCCCCTACCGCGGCTTCATCAACGTCGACCGCGACTTCCTGTTCAGCGACATGATCGAGCTGTTGCCGCGCGACGCGGTGATGCTGGAGATCCTGGAGACGGTGACGCCGGACGAAGCCGTCGTCGCCCGCGTGCGCGAGCTCAAGGGCAAGGGCTTCCAGCTCGCGCTCGACGACATCGTCGGCCTCGACGAGGACTACGACGAGCTGCTGACGCTGGTCGACGTGGTCAAGGTCGACCTGCAGCCGCTGTCGCAGGACCAGGTGCGCGCCATCGTCGACCGCGTCAAGCCGACCGGCGCCCGTCTGCTCGCCGAGAAGGTCGATTCGAAGGAGCAGATGGAGTTCTGCCACGCGCTCGGCTTCGAGCTGTTCCAGGGCTACTACTTCGCGCGGCCGACGATCATCGCCGGCAAGAAGCTCGACCACTCGCAACTGGCGCTGATGCGGCTGACCACGCTGCTGCTGGAGGACGCCGACACCGTCGAGCTGGAGAAGGTGTTCAAGGGCCAGCCGGGGCTGACCGTCAACCTGCTGCGCCTGACCAACTCGGTGGCCTGCGGCGTGCGCACCCGCATCACCTCGCTGCGCCACGCCATCACCATGCTCGGCCGGCGCCAACTGCAGCGCTGGCTGCAGCTCCTGCTCTTCGCCAACCCGCAGGGCGGCGGCGTCACCCCGCTGCTGCAGCTCGCCGCGACGCGCGGCCGGCTGATGGAACTGCTCGCCGAGAAGCTGCGCGGCCGCGCCGCCGACCTCCCCGACCAGGCCTTCATGACCGGCATCATGTCGCTGATGCCGGCGCTGCTCGGCCAGTCGATCGAGGACATCCTCGCCCAGCTGCCGGTGCCGCCGGCGATGGCCCAGGCGCTGGTCGTTCCCGCCGACGGCGAGCGCCCCGGCCTGCTCGGCAAGCTGCTCTCGCTCGCCGAGGCCAGCGAGGGCGGCGACCCGGCGACGGTCGAACCGCTGCTGCCGGCGCTGTACGGCATCACCCCGGCGGTGCTCAACGCCGCCATCGCCCAGGCCCTGGCCTGGGCCAACGAGATCGGCCGCGACGCCGGCAACGAATGACGCGCACCATGCCCGACGACACCCCCCAACTGCTCCGCCAGGTGCTGATCGGCCGCCAGCCGATCCTCGACCTGAAACAGGAACTGATCGGCTACGAACTGCTGTTCCGCAGCGCCGACCTTCCCGCCGAAACGCCGGCCTGCCAGCTCAACGCCACCGCCAACGTGGTCTGCGCCGCCTTCGCCGAACTCGGCCTCGGCGACGCGCTCGGCCCGCACCGCGCCTTCATCAACGCCGACGAACGCTTCATCCTGGACGACGTGCTCGAACTGCTGCCGGCACGCAGCGTCGTCCTCGAACTCGACTTCACCGCCGAGCCGGATGCGGCGCTGCTGGCGCGCTGCCGCACGCTGCGCGAACGCGGCTACACGCTGGCGCTGTCGCGCTACGCCGGGCTCGACGCCCGCGCCAGCGCGCTGCTGCCGCTGGTCGGCATCGTCAAGATCGACGTGCTGGCGAATGCCGACCGGTTTGCCGAACTGGCCGGCGGCCTGGCCCGGCTGCCGCTGCAGATCCTCGCCGAGAAGGTGGAGACGCGCGAGCAGATGGAACGCTGCCGCGCAGCCGGATTCCACCTTTTCCAGGGCTACTACTTCGCCCGCCCGACGATCATCAGCGGCCGCCACCTGTCGGCCTCGCAGCTCGGCATCATCCGCCTGCTCAACCTGGTCGCCCGCGAAGCCGACTCGGCCGACCTCGAACAGAACTTCAAGCGCGAGCCGGGGCTGACCGTGAACCTGCTGCGCCTGGTCAACGCCGTCGGCATCGGCCTGGCGCGCAAGGTCGATTCGCTGCGCCACGCGATCACCGTGCTCGGCCGCAAGCAGCTGCTGCGCTGGCTGCAGCTGCTGCTGATGGCCGCGCCGGGCAGCGGCGACGCCCCGGAGCGCAACCCGCTGCTGCAGCTCGCCGCGCTGCGCGGACGCCTGCTGGAGATCCTCGCCGACCGCTGCGCCCCGGGCAACCGCGCGCTCGGCGACGAGGCCTTCCTCACCGGCATCATGTCGCTGATGCCGGCGGCGCTCGGGCTGCCGATGGACGAGATCCTCGAACAGATCCCGGTGGTCGATGACGTGCACCGCGCACTGGCGGCGCACGAAGGGCAGTTGGGCCAGTTACTGGCGCTGGTCGAGCGCCTCGACGACAGCGACTGGGCCGGCTGCGACGCGCTGCTCGCCGAGCTGCCGGCGCTCTCGCGCGAAGCCCTGAGCGGCAGCCTGACCGAGGCGCTGGCCTGGATTCACGGCGACGCCGACTGAATTCCGCTGCGGGCCAGCCAGTCGCGCACCGCGAGGCCGGTGCCGAAATCCCAGGGCCGCAGTTTTTCCGGTGCCACCAGGCGGTATTCCGCCAGTTCCTCGTTGAGCACGATCTCGCCGGCGGCGACGACGTGGTAGGCGATGATCACCTCGTTCTTGCGTTCGAACGGATAGACGCCGATCAGGCCGACCGCGCTCGCCGCCAGCCCCAGTTCCTCCGCCACCTCGCGCGCCACGGCTTCTTCCGGCGACTCGCCGGCTTCGAGGAAGCCGGTGATCAGCCCGAATGTGCCCACGGCCCAGGCCTGGTTGCGCGCCAGCACGACGCGCCCGTCGCGCTCGACCAGCGCCGCCACCACCGGCAGCGGGTTGTTCCATTCGACGTGGCCGCAGCCGGCGGCGCAGACCTGGCGCAGGCGGCCGGCCAGCGGCAGCGTTTCCAGCGCGGCGCCGCAGGCGCGGCAGAAGCGCGCGGCGCTCACGACGCCAGCGCCCGCAGGTCGGCGAGCAGCGCATCCACGCTCTCCGGCTGCGTGTCCCAGGCGCACATGAAGCGCGCGCCGCCGGCACCGATGAAGGTGTAGAAGCGCCAGCCGCGCGCACGCAGGCCGTCGATCAAGGGCGGCGGCAATTCGGCGAAAACGCCGTTGGCCTCGACCGGGAACAGCAGCCGTGCCGCCGGGATCGCCGCCAGCCCGGCCGCCAGCCGTTGCGCCATGGCGTTGGCGTGCGCGGCGTGGCGCAGCCAGGCGCCGTCTTCGAGCATGCCCAGCCAGGGCGCCGAGAGGAAGCGCATCTTCGACGCCAGCTGGCCGGCCTGCTTGCAGCGCCAGGCGAAATCTTCGGACAGCGCGCGGTCGAAGAAGACCACCGCCTCACCGACCGGCAGGCCCATCTTGGTACCGCCGAAGCAGAGCACGTCGACGCCGGCGCGCCAGGTGATCTCCGCCGGCGCGACGCCGAGCGCAGCGACGGCGTTGGCGAAGCGGGCGCCGTCCATGTGCACGCGCAGGCCGCTGGCGTGCGCCAGCTCGGCGACGGCGGCGATCTCGTCGACGCGATAGACGGTGCCGACCTCGGTCGCCTGCGTCAGCGTCACCACGCGCGGCTTCGGATAGTGGATGTCGCTGCGCCGGGCGATCACCTCGCGCACCGCGTCCGGCGCCAGCTTGCCGTGCTCGCCCTTGGCCGGCAGCAGCTTGGAACCGTTGGAGAAGAACTCCGGCCCGCCGCATTCGTCGGTATCGACGTGCGCCAGCTCGTGGCAGACGACGCTGTGGTAGCTCTGGCACAGCGAGGCCAGCGCCAGCGAGTTGGCGGCGGTGCCGTTGAAGGCGAAATAGACGTCGCAGTCGGTCTCGAACAACGCGCGCAGCCGGTCGGAGACGCGCCGCGTCCACTCGTCGTCGCCGTAGGCCGGGGCATGCCCGGCGTTGGCGGTGGTCAGCGCGGCGAGCGCTTCCGGACAGATCCCGGCGTAGTTGTCGCTGGCAAAGTGCTGCATGGCGGTTCCTCCTGTCGAGCCGGCATTCTCTCATCGTCGGCCAGCAGCGGCGACAGCGCCGCCTGCCACGCCGCCAGCTTCTGCGCGAACGACAGCGCGGCGTTGGCCGGACTGGTCGACGGCAGGCGGACGCACTGCAGCGCGCCGGCGGCGAGCTGCGGCAGCACGTGGCGGCGGAAGCAGTCCTCGGCGGCGGCGCCGTTGAAAAAAACGTGCGTGAGCCGGGGGTGGGCGGCGACAAAGCCGGGCAGGTCGTTGGGGATCTCGGTGGCCTTGTCGATCATCGCGTCGAGGCTACCTTCGCGCGTGCAGGTGTGCAGCACGTCCCACAGCGCGACACCGGCCGCCCGCAGCGCAGCCGCGCGCATTGCGTACGGGGCCGCGGCGTCGAAGCCGAGCAGCGCCCCCATCACCGGCCAGAAGGCGTTGCGCGCATGGGCGTAGTAGCGGCCGGCGACGAGCGAGGCGATGCCGGGCATGCTGCCGAGGATCAGCACGCGCGCATCGGCAGCGGCGATCGGCGGGAAGCTGTGGACGACGCTCATCGCGCGGCGCCGGCTTCAGGCAAGCGAAGCAGGAGGAAGCGGCACTGGCACTGGGTCAAGACTCGTCCCCGTCTCGTCGGCAATGGAAAATTCTACCTTGCAAGGCGACGGCAAAGGACGCGCCCCCTGCCCACTCCCATCGCCGTCCTTGCCTTGACACTCGCGGTCGCGGCACCTAGAACCAGTGCGTCGTCACCGCCACCGGGCTCCGCAGCCGCCGACTCCGGCGAGGCGCAGCCATCGGCAACGCCGCCAGCCGGCACCTTTCCCCCTCTCCGTTGCGAGCCCGTATGCGGTACGGCCCCCCCAACCATCGACAGGAGCCGATCATGACAAAAACTTTCCGGAGAAGCAGAGTACGAACACTTTCCATCCTCGCCAGCGCCGGCTTCTTCTTCCTCGCCCCCGGCAGTCTTCGGGCCGAGGAAAGTGCGGCACTGCCCAAGGGCTTCAGCACGGTGCCGCTGCTCAAGGGCAGCAAGACGGCAGACGGCGAGACGCTCGCCTATCCGCGGACCGACAAGCCCGAGATCGTCTCGGTCGTCGGCACGCTCGCGGCCGGCGGCCGCACGGCCCTGCACCAGCATCCCGTTCCTGTTTTCGTCTACGTCATGGAGGGCGAACTCCAGGTCCAGACCGAGGGCAAGGAGGTGCGCAGCTACAAGACCGGCGAGGCCTTCCTCGAAAGCGTCGGCCGCTGGCACCAGGCGTTCAACAAGACGGACAAGCCGGTGAAGCTGCTGGTGGTCTTCGTCGGGGAGGAAGGCAAGCCGACGACGCAGGCCAAGCAGTAAATCGCGGTCGCAAGGAACAGCCGTCAGAACGGCGGCGGGAACGAGAACGCCAGCGGCTCGCCGCCCAGCGGATGGGCAAAGGCAAGGAAATCGGCATGCAGCAGCAGGCGGTCGGCCTTCGCCCGTGCCGCCGGCGAGGCGTACAGCGCATCGCCGAGGATCGGATGGCCGAGCGCCAGGAGATGCACGCGCAGCTGGTGCGAGCGCCCGGTTTCCGGCGCCAGCGCCACGCGCGTGGCGTCGCGTTCCGGATCGTAGGCGAGCACGCGCCAGCGCGTCAGCGAGGGTTTGCCGAGCGCATGGTCGACCTTCTGCCGCGGCCGGTTCGGCCAGTCGGCAAGCAGCGGCAGGGCGATGACGCCCTCGCTTGCCGCCGGCACGCCGTCGACCACCGCGACGTAGCGTTTCTCAACCTGCCGCTGCTGGAAGGCGAAGCTCAGCCGCCGGTGCATCCCGGCGCCGCGCGCCAGCACCATCAGCCCCGAGGTTTCCATGTCCAGGCGGTGCACGATCAGCGCGTCCGGGTAGACGGCCTGCACGCGGCGGGCCAGGCAA
The DNA here is from genome assembly GCA_016183655.1 of Rhodocyclales bacterium. Classification (GTDB taxonomy): domain Bacteria; phylum Pseudomonadota; class Gammaproteobacteria; order Burkholderiales; family Rhodocyclaceae; genus Proximibacter. Next base: position 135,752 of record JACPEH010000009.1, on the reverse strand, counting down.
TCGTCCATGCCCGGACCGCGCCCCGGCACCGAGAGCAGCCCGGCCGGCTTGTTGACGACGAGCAGCGAGGCGTCGGCATGGAGGACATCGAGGCCGAGGTCGGGCGGGGCCGCGTAGGGAAGGCTGTGCATGGCGTCGTTTGCTGCCGGGTCGGTCCGCCGGCCCGGCAAGCCCCGGCTGCTTACCGGGCGTCCGCCGGGCTGGCGGAAAGCACCGGCGCCTGGCCGGACTGCCAGGCCTTGAGATAGGGAACGTACTCGAAATCCGCAGTCAGGATGTGGTTGTAGATCCAGCCGTTGATCAGCTGCTTCACCTCGTCGGCAATCTGGTCGAGGCTCATGTGCCGGGCCCTGGCCAGCAGGTCGACCAGCATTTTCCGGCATTCGCCATGCTGCTGCCGATGCGCCGCGAGTCCCGGGAAACCGCAGGCCGCCATCATTTCCTCTTCTTCGCGGAAATGCGTTTTCACGTGGTCGCAGAGGATGGCCAGCGACTTCATCATGCGGATCTGGTCGCCGCTGTCGGCGAAGGTCGCGGCCAGTTCGAAAATCCGCCGGTGCTGCAGGTCGATGCTAGGCACGTCGGCTTCAATGATCGACGAACAATCGGACAAACCCATATTCACTATTTGCCCCCTTCGTTTAGAGCCGATGCGGACCGGCGGCACCCGACTGCCAAGCCCGCATTAAATACCGCACGCGATGATATTGCAATCGACGACAAGACGGCTGGAGCGCGCACGCAGGGCCGCCCAAAATGGAGCGGGCCGGCTGCGAACCGGCCCGTTTCGCCCAGCCACGGAGAGGTCAGCGCCCCTTGCCGCTCAGCGAACCGCGATTGTAGTCCTTGTCGCCGGGCATGATCGTGCGGCCGACGCCGAAGGCGCCGCCCTGCGCGTCGATCGGACGGGTCCGGTTCTCCGGGTATTGCGCGGCGAGTTCGCGGGCCTTCGCCGCCTTCTCGGCATCGACGAATTCCCAGCGGCCGTTGGGATGGAGGCGGACCGCGTCGCCCTGCGCCGTCACCGCCTCGACCGGGGTACGGTCGAGGTCGGCGGGCGCGGCATTCGCCGCAGCGCAGGCCGCCACAGCCAGCAGACCGAGGCAGAAGGCACGCATCAGAGGCGGCCTTCGACCCAGCCCTTGACCGAGGCCAGCGCCGCCGGCAGTGCCGCCGGGTTGGTGCCGCCGGCCTGCGCCATGTCCGGACGGCCGCCGCCCTTGCCGCCGACCTGCTGGGCGACGCTGTTAACCAGCTCGCCCGCTTTCACCTTGGCCGTGAGGTCGGCAGTGACGCCGGCGATCAGGCTGACCTTGTCGCCGTCGACCGCCGCCAGCACGATCGCTGCCGACTTGAGCTTGTCCTTCAGCTTGTCCATCGTCTCGCGCAGCGTCGCCACGTCGGCGCCTTCCAGCGTCGCGGCAAGGACCTTGATGCCCTTGACCTCGGCGGCCTGCGCGGCGAGGTCGTCGCCCTGGCTGGACGCCAGCTTCGACTTCAGCCGCGCCAGTTCCTTCTCCAGCGCCTTGACGTGGTCGACCAGCTGGCCGACCTTGGCCACCACTTCCGCCGGCTGCGCCTTGAGCACGCCGGTGACGGCGGCCAGCGTGTCCTGCTGGGCATCGAGCCAGGCCAGCGCGACGTCGCCGCAGACCGCCTCGACGCGGCGGACGCCGGCGGCGACGCCGCTCTCGCCGACGATCTTCAGCAAACCGATGTCGCCGGTGCGGGCGACGTGCGTGCCGCCGCACAATTCCTTCGACGAACCGATGGTCAGCACGCGCACCTCGTCGCCGTACTTCTCGCCGAAGAGCATCATCGCGCCGGATTTCTGCGCGTCGTCGATCTTCATCACGCGCGCCTCGGTGGCGGCGTTGGCGAGGATCTCGGCGTTGACGATGGCCTCGACCTTGCGGATTTCCTCCTCGGTCATCGGCTGGTTGTGCGCGAAGTCGAAGCGCGTCTTGTCCGGATCGACCAGCGAGCCCTTCTGCTGCACGTGGCCGCCGAGGACTTCGCGCAGCGCCTTGTGCATCAGGTGCGTCGCCGAATGGTGGCGCTGCGTGCGGGCGCGGGCAACGAGGTCGACCTTGGCGGTGACGCCGTTGCCGACGGTGATCCTGCCGGTCTTGACAACGCCGTGGTGGCCGAAGACGGCCGCCTGCACCTTCTGCGTGTCCTCGACGGCGAAGATGCCGTGCACCGACTGCAGCACGCCGCGGTCGCCGACCTGGCCGCCGGACTCGGCGTAGAACGGGGTCTCGTCGAGGACGACGACGCCCAGCTCGCCTTCCGACAGTTCATTGACGGCGACGCCGTCCTTGTACAGCGCCAGCACGTTGCCCTTGGCCTCCAGCGACTCGTAGCCGTGGAAGGTGGTCGCCGGGCCGTCGTAGTCGAGCTGGGCGGCCATCTTGAACTTGCCGGCGGCGCGCGCCTGTTCCTTCTGGCGGTCCATCGAAAAACCAAAAGCGACCGCATCAACAGCAGAGCCATGCTCGCGGCAGATGTCGGCGGTCAGGTCGAGCGGGAAACCGTAGGTGTCGTGCAGCTTGAAGGCGGTTTCGCCGTTGAACACGGCGTTGCCGGTCCTGGCCATCTCGGCCAGTTCGCCCTCCAGGATCGCCATGCCGTGCTCGATGGTGGCGAAAAAGCGCTCCTCCTCCAGCTTGAGCATGTCCATCACCTTGCCCTGCTCGCGCGCGAGCTCGGGGTAGGCCTCGCCCATCTCGGCGACGAGGTCCGGCACCATCCGGTGGAAGAAGGGCTGGCGCACGCCGAGCTTCCAGCCGTGGCGGATGGCGCGGCGGATGATGCGGCGGAGCACGAAGCCGCGGCCCTCGTTGCCCGGGATGACGCCGTCGGCAATGAGGAAGGCGCAGGCGCGGATGTGGTCGGCGAGCACGCGCAGCGACGGGCCGTCGGCATCCTTCGAGTTCGTCTCGCGGACGGCGGCCTTGATCAGGTTCTGGAACAGGTCGATCTCGTAGTTGGCGTGCACGTGCTGCAGCACGGCGGCGATGCGTTCCAGGCCCATGCCGGTGTCGACCGAGGGCTTCGGCAGCGGATGCATGACGCCGGCTTCGTCGCGGTTGAACTGCATGAAGACGTTGTTCCAGATCTCGATGAAGCGGTCGCCGTCTTCGTCGGGCGAGCCCGGAGGGCCGCCGGGGATGTGATCCCCATGATCGTAGAAAATTTCAGTGCAGGGACCGCACGGCCCCGTATCGCCCATCATCCAGAAGTTGTCGGAGGCGTAGCGCGCGCCCTTGTTGTCGCCGATGCGGATGACGCGCTCGACCGGCACGCCGATCTCCTTGGTCCAGATGTCGTAGGCCTCGTCGTCCTCGGCGTACACCGTGACGGTGAGCTTGTCCTTGGGCAGCTTGAAGACCTCGGTCAGCAGTTCCCAGGCGTACTTGATCGCGTCGCGCTTGAAGTAGTCGCCGAACGAGAAGTTGCCGAGCATCTCGAAGAAGGTGTGGTGGCGCGCGGTGTAGCCGACGTTTTCAAGGTCGTTGTGCTTGCCGCCGGCGCGCACGCATTTCTGCGACGTGGTGGCGCGGCTGTAGGGGCGCTTGTCGAAGCCGAGGAAGACGTCCTTGAACTGGTTCATGCCGGCGTTGGTGAACAACAGCGTCGGGTCCTCGTGCGGCACAAGCGAGCTGGAGGCCACGATCTGGTGGCCCTTCGATTCGAAGAACTTGAGGAACTGCTGGCGGATTTCGGCGCTTTTCATCGTCTGGAGCCCAGTGGTTGACCCGATGCGGGCGGCAATTTGCAAAGCGGCGATTTTACAGGAAAAACAAGGCCCGCCGCGCTGCAACCCAGCACGGCGGGCCTTCTCCGGGGATGAAATCGCTTAGTGGCGGCGGGCCGGCCGATCCGTCCGGCCGTTGTGGTTGAAGTCGTGCTGGCGATCGTGCTTTTCGCGGTAGATGCGCTGGCTCTGCACGTCCTGCGCATGCTCGATGCGGGCCCGCTCCTTCTTCGTCACGGTGCCGTCGGCAACGGCCTTGGTCTCCAGATTCTGCACGTGCGTCTGGCCGCGGTCGAGCTTGGCCGCTTCCTTCTCGGTCAGCGCGCCGGACTGCACGCCGCGGTCGATGCGCGCGTCCTGCCGGTCCTGGCGGGCGTCGATGCGCGGGGTCGAGGTCTGCGCCGATGCCAGCATCGGCACGATCAGGGCAAGGGCGGCAACGAGGGTCTTCGTGGTCTTCATGGTCGATCTCCTGGGTGGTTGTTGTGGCCTGTCGTGAAGCTGGCGCCAGAGTAACGCCGCCGCCCCCCGAATCCCAGCGCGCAGCGGTAACACTTCGTAAGCAGTTGTTTCAGGAACACCCCAAGGGCACTTCTTCGCAAGTGCTGACGCACTTGCTCAGGCGAAGAGATCGAGGCGGTCGGTAAACACGCTGGCAACCCCACGCGCGAACAAGCGCTGCGCCGCCTGCGGGTCGTTCACCGTGTAGCACAGCAGCGGCACGTCGGCGACGTCGGCCGCGGCGATCGTCGTGTCACGGACGCAGTCGGCGGCGCAATGCAGCGTCGTTGCGCCGACCTCGCCCATCAGCCGCCGCCAGTTCCTCGGCACCGCCTCGAACAGCAAACCGTAGCGCAACTGCGGCGCCACGCGCCGGGCGGCGGCGAGCGCTTCCCGTGAAAAGGAGGAGAGCAGCGGCGGCACGCCGCGCCAGTGAGCGGCAACGAAGCGGGCGACCGTCTCGCCGGTGGCGACCTCGTGGCCGGCCGCCGGCTTGATCTCGACGTTGGCGAAGAGTCCCAGCTCGGCACAGAGCGCGGCCGCCTCGGCCAGCGTCGGGATGCGCTCGCCGCCGCCGGCATCGAGCGCGAAGAGCACGGCGTCGGAGGTCTCGCAGACGCGGCCGCGGCCGTTGGTGGTGCGCTCCAGCGTCTCGTCGTGGATCAGCAGCGGCGTGCCGTCGGCCGACAGCATCACGTCGAACTCGACCGCCGTGAAGCCGCGCGCCGCCGCGGCGCGCAGCCCGGCCAGCGTGTTCTCCGGCGCCAGCACGCCGCCGCAACGATGCGCGATGTAGCGGGGCAGCGGCAGCGCCGACGGGTTCATGGAAGCGGACGGCGCGCCAGACTCAGCGCCGGCGACGCTTCGTTTCCGGTTCCTGGCAGCAGGAACCGCCGTTGGTCAGGTTCAGCGCCGTCGGCAGCACCGCGTTGCCGCGCAGCACGGCGGTATCGAGGGCTTCCTTGGCCGGCTTCCTGCCGGCCCAGACGGCCTCCAGCTCCTCTTCGACGATGATGCGCACCGGCTCGATCTGCGACACGCGCAGCGGATGCGTCGCCCCTTCCTGCTTCAGCTGCGCATAGGCCACCTTGAGGCCGGCCAGGTCGTCGCCGAGCAGCTTGCTGTCGACGACCGCACGCGCCACCGACGTCATCGGCAGGTAGCCGCCCATCTTCGTGACCTCGACCTGCATTTCGGGCGTCACCAGGTAGCTGACGAACTTGGCCGCCGCCTTGTACTCGGCGGCTTTCTTGCCTTCGCCGATCCACAGCGAGGCACCATCGGCCAGCGCATGCTTGGGCGCGCCATAGACGTCGTCGTAGTACGGCAGCGGCGCGACGCCGACGTCGAGCGCCGGCGATTCGCGCAGCGTGGCGGCGACCGACGACCCGGAGGTGAGCATGCCGCATTCGCCGGCGGCGAAATGGCGGTCGGCCTCGTCGCGGCGACCGAAATACTTGAAGTAGAAGCTCTTGTGCCAGCTCGCCAGGAGCGCGATGTGCTTGACCTGGACCAGGCCGTTGAAGGCGAGCACGCCCTTCGGTCCGGAAATGTCACCGCCGTTCAGCGCGGTGGTGTTGTCGATATGCACCCAGGCCGGCCAGGAGCTGGTGTAGGGGCAGCGCATGCCGGCGTCGAACAGCTTGCCGGCGGCATCCTGCACTTCCCACCAGGTCTTCGGCGGCTTGTTCGGGTCGAGGCCGGCCTTCCTGAAAGCCGTCTTGTTGTAGTACAGCACCGGCGTCGACATGGCCAGCGGCAGCGCGATCAGGTTGCCCTTGGCGTCGGCGACGCGCACGCGGAGCTCGGGAGCGAACTGCTTGCCGTCGAACTTTTCCTTGGCCTCGCTCATCACCTTGTGCAGCGGACGGAAATTCGCCTTGCCGGCGGCGAAGTCGAGGACATTCTCCGGCGTCGCCAGGTTGAGCACGGCGGGGGCACCCTCGCTCGACTGCTGCACCAGGCGGATGCGGTAATCCTTGCTCTGGCCGTTGAAGTGGTCAACGAGCTGGGCCAGCTTCGCGGCGCGGGCGCTGTCCAGCTGGTGATAGAAATCGACCTCGGTGACGGCGCTGGCGGCGCCCGCCAGACCGGACCCCAGGAGCAAAGCGGCGGCGAAGGGAAAAAGGCGATGCTGCGACATGAAAAATCCTCGGCAAAAAACGGGTGCAGGCGGACGATTATGCCACCTTCGCCGGCAGCCGGCGGCAACGCTGCAGCCGGCGGCGAACGCCGGCGCGATTGTGGTTAAAATGCCGGATCGCCTTTTCCGCCTTCAGGCACCGACCATGAGCCGATTCAACTGGGAAGACCCGCTGCTGCTCGACGAGCAGCTCAGCGACGAGGAGCGCCTGGTGCGCGACACCGCCCGCAGCTGGGCGCAGGAGCGCTTGGCGCCGCGCGTGCTGGAAGCCTTCCGCCACGAACGGACCGACCCCGCCATCTTCCGCGAGATGGGCGCGCTGGGCCTGCTCGGCAGCACCATTACCGGCTACGGCTGCCCCGGCGCCTCCTACGTCGTCTACGGCCTGGTCGCGCGCGAGATCGAGCGTGTCGACTCCGGCTACCGGTCGATGATGAGCGTGCAGTCCTCGCTGGCGATGTACCCGATCGCCGCCTTCGGCTCCGAGGAACAGAAGCAGCGCTGGCTGCCGGCGATGGCGAAAGGCGAACTGATCGGCTGCTTCGGCCTGACCGAGCCGGACCACGGCTCCGACCCCGGTTCGATGGCGGCGCGGGCGAGGCAGGTTGCCGGCGGGTATTCGCTCACCGGCAGCAAGATGTGGATCACCAATTCGCCGATCGCCGACGTGCTGGTGGTCTGGGCCAAGGACGACGCCGGCGAGATTCGCGGCTTCGTGCTCGAAAAGGGCATGAAAGGCCTTTCCACACCGGCGATCCACGGCAAGATGGGGCTGCGCGCGTCGATCACCGGCGAGATCGTGATGGACGGCGTGTTCGTTCCGGACGACCATCTGCTGCCCGGCGTGAAGAGCCTGAAGGGGCCGTTCATGTGCCTCAACTCGGCGCGCTACGGCATCGCCTGGGGGGCGATGGGCGCCGCCGAGTTCTGCTGGCACGCGGCGCGGCAATACACGCTCGACCGCAGCCAGTTCGGCCGCCCGCTTGCCGCCAACCAGCTGATCCAGAAGAAGCTGGCCGACATGCAGACGGAGATCGCGCTCGGCCTGCAGGGCGCGCTGCGCCTCGGCCGCCTCAAGGACGAAGGCCGCGACGCGCCGGAGATGACCTCGCTGCTGAAGCGCAACAACTGCGGCAAGGCGCTCGACATCGCCCGGCTGGCGCGCGACATGCACGGCGGCAACGGCATCTCCGACGAATTCGGCGTGATCCGCCACATGCTCAACCTGGAAGTCGTCAACACCTACGAAGGCACGCACGACGTCCATGCCCTGATCCTCGGCCGCGCCCAGACGGGCATCGCCGCCTTCGCCAATTGAGGCTCCCGCCATGACGCGTTCCCTCCTTCCCGTCCTGCCGCTCCTCCTGACGCTCGCCGGCTGCGACATCGTGCAGCAGCAGATGGGCATCGAAGACCCGAATGCCAAGGCGGCCAAGGTCGAGGCCGAAGGCAAGGCGGTCGGCGGCGCCTGCCGCCATTCCGGCCGCGCCATCGAGGACTGCTACGCGATCTACCACTGGCTGCCGAAGGCGCCGGTGTTCGCCGGCTGGCAGGAAATGGACGCCTACATGCGCACCAACAAGATCGAGGCGGTCGAGCCGCAGTTGCCGCCGCCGGCGCCGCCGGGCACGCGACGCAAGGCGGCGGAAGAGCCGGCGGCGAACGCGAAGACGGAAAAACCGGCGGAGAAGAAGGCCGAGAAATAGCCGACGCCGAACGGCGAAACCGGGAAGGTTTGCGGGGGCGCCACGGCGCCCCCGCCGCGTTCACGGCGCCGGATTGGTGTAGCGCAGGTGGATGGCGTCGATCGCCGCCAGCAGTTCCGGCGACAGGGTGACATCCCAGGCGCCGAGGTTCTCCTCCAGCTGCGCCGGCGAGGTGGCGCCGATGATCGTGCTCGCCACGCACCAGCGGCGATAGCACCAGGCCAGCGCCAACTGTGCCGGAGTGAGCCCATGCTCGCGCGCCAGCGCCGCATAGGCAGCCACCGCCGGCACCACGTTCGGCTTCGAATAGCGCTGCGCGAAACCGACGAAGTCGTTCACCCGCCCCTTCGCCTGCGGGTCATCGAGGTACTTGCCGCTGAGCAGGCCGAAGGCGAGCGGCGAATAGGCGAGCAGGCCGACCTGCTCGCGATGGCAGACCTCGGCGAGGCCGCTGTCGTAGACGCGGTTCAACAGGTTGTAGGCGTTCTGCATCGAGGCGATGCGCGGCAGGCCGTGCTCCTCGGCCAGGCGGACGAACTGCATGACGCCCCAGGGGTGTTCGTTGGAGACGCCGACGTGGCGGATCTTGCCTTCGCGGACCAGTGCGGCGAGCGCCTCCAGCGTCTCGCGGATCGGCGTCGCTTCGCGCTCCTTCGCCGGCTCGAACTGCCATTGCCCGAACATCGGCTGGTTGCGCGCCGGCCAGTGCAGCTGGTAGAGATCGACGTAGTCCGTCTGCAGCCGCCTGAGCGACCCCTCCAGCGCCGTGCGCAGGTTGGCCGCGTCGAATCCGCTCGGCCCGCCGCGGATCCACGACAGCGCTCGGCCCGGCCCGGTCGCCTTGGTGGCGAGCACGACGCGGTCGCGCGGCTGGCACTTCAGCCAGCTGCCGACGATCTGTTCCGTTTTCCCGTAGCTGTCGGCGGTCGGCGGCACCGCATACATCTCGGCGGTGTCGATGAAGTTGATGCCGGCGGCGAGCGCCCGGTCGAGCTGCGCATGCCCCTCGGCTTCGCTGTTCTGCACGCCGAAGGTCATCGTGCCGAGGCAGATCCGGGAGACCTGCAGACCGGACTGGCCGAGTTCGATTCTTTCCATGCCTACCTCTGCTCACTCGATTTCCCGGTGATTTTACGCAATTCGGCGACACCTGCCGGCGCCGCTCGGCTACAATTTTCCTGTCATTCGGCATCAAGGAGCCGGCGAAATGAACCCTCTGCGCCACCTCGCCACCGCCTGGCCGATGCTGCTGCCGCTCGCCATCGGGCCGACCGCGGCACGCGCTGGCGAAAGTCTTGCGCCGGCAGGGGACGATGCCCAGCTCATGGTCGCCGGACTGCTCGTCACACTGATCGCCGCCGGCGCCGCGATCGCCCTGTGGCGACAGAACCGCCGGCTGACACTGGCCGTCGCCGCCAGGGATGACGCCCTCTCCCGACTCGAACACCTGGCCCACCGCGACCCGCTGACCGGACTGCCGAACCGCGGCCTGATCGCCGACCGCCTGTCGCAGGCGATCTACCGTGCCGAACGGCAGGGGCGCAAGGTCGCCGTCTGCTGCGCCGGCCTCGACGGTTTCCAGCGCATCAACGACGACCTCGGCCGCGACGCCGGCGACGCGCTTCTGGCCGCACTCGGCCAGCGCCTGAGCATCCGGCTGCGCGCGACCGACACCGTCGGCCGCCTCGGCGACGACGAATTCGTGCTGGTCCTCGAAGAGATCGACGATGCCGACGCTGCCCTCTGCCTCGCACGGGATATCCAGCAGGTGATCGGCGAAGCGCTGGAAGTGAATGGCCGAGCCTGCACGGTGGCGGCGAGCATCGGCATCGCCTTCTACCCGGACCACGGGCAGGACACGCCGACGCTGCTGCGCAAGGCGGACATGGCCCTGGCCGCGGCCAGGCACCAGGGCAGCAGCCGGATCGCCACGCACAGCGAGGATTGACCGGCAGCCGCGCTGCGCGCCGTGTATCCGTGTATAATCGCGGGCCTATGCCATTGATTACAAATTTGTTTGAGGGTGTCGCCGATGCGTTTTGACGAGCTCGGCCTTGCGCCCGAAATTCTCCGTGCCGTTGCCGACCAGGGCTACACCGAGCCCACACCGATCCAGCAGAAGGCCATTCCGCTGGTCATGGCCGGCAAGGACATCATGGGCGGCGCCCAGACCGGCACCGGCAAGACGGCCGCCTTCACGCTGCCGCTCCTGCAACGCCTGCTGCCGCACGCCAGCCCGAGCCCGTCGCCGGCGCGCCACCCGGTGCGCGCGCTGATCCTGGCGCCGACGCGCGAGCTGGCGATCCAGGTGCACGAGAACCTGGCGACCTACGCCAAGTACACGCCGTTCCGCACGCTGTGCGTCTACGGCGGCGTCGACATCAAGCCGCAGATCGAGGCCATCAGGAAGGGCGTCGAGTTCCTCGTCGCCACGCCGGGCCGGCTGCTCGACCTGGTCGAGCAGAAATGCCTGAACTTCCAGAGCGTGCAGGCGCTGGTCCTCGACGAGGCCGACCGCATGCTGGACATGGGCTTCATCCCCGACGTCACGCGCATCATCAACCTGCTGCCGAAGGACACGCGGCAGAGCCTGCTGTTCTCGGCGACCTTCTCGAACGAGATCAAGAAGCTCGCCGACACCATGCTCAAGTCGCCGGAGCTGGTCGAGGTGGCGAAGCGCAACACGGTGTCGGAGACGATCACGCACCGCGTGCATCCGGTGTCCGCCGAAGCCAAGCGCGCGCTGCTGACCAAGCTGCTGAAGTCCGACGAATACGACCAGGTGCTGGTATTCACCCGCACCAAGCAGGAGACCGGCAAGCTCGCCCGCGAACTGGCGAAGGCCGGCATCGCCGCCGACGCGATCCACGGCGACAAGTCGCAATCGGAACGGCTGAAGGCGCTGGAAGCGTTCAAGGACGGCTCGGTCAAGGTGCTGGTCGCCACCGACGTCGCCGCGCGCGGGCTGGACATCGACGAGCTGCCGCACGTGATCAACTTCGAGCTGCCGCACACGCCGGAAGACTACGTACACCGCATCGGCCGTACCGGCCGCGCCGGCAAGAAAGGGACGGCGGTCTCGCTGGTCTCGGCCGACGAGGTGCAGTATCTGGTCGACATCGAGAAGCTGATCAAGATCAGCGTCGAGCAGGTGGTGATCCCGGGCTTCGCCCCGGAATACGACTACGAGTACCCGCCGACCGGCAAGAAGAAGCATCACCGCCGCCCGGAGGCGCCGCCGCCGGCCGTCGCGCCGCGTCGCGAGCCCTATGCGGCGCGCGAGCGCGAGCGCGAACCGCGCCATGCGAAGCGCCACATCGCCGCGGACGGTTTCGACTTCAGCGCCCCCTACGAGTCCAAGGAACTGGAGCCGCGCGGCGAAGTGCCGCTGGACGACAAGCCGCACGCCAAGCCCGACCCGCACAAGCCGAAGCGCCCGGTCGCGGCGCTGCTCGGCGGCCTCGGCAAACGCAGCTGAAACGGTCGCACCCGAAAGAAAACGGCGCCTGCAGTCTGTCAGGCGCCGTTTTTGTTTGCGCGATCGGTAAGTGCTCGACGCGTGGTCAGGACGCCTTGGCCGGCACCTCGATCAGTTTCAGGATGGCCAGCGAAATGTTGTCGCCCTCGCCGCTGGCCCGCTCCCGCGCCCGCTCGACCAGCAAGCCGGCCGCCTCGCGGGCGGAAAACGCGGCCACCACGCCGGCCAGTTCGGCATCGCTGAAATAGCCCCAGAGGCCGTCCGAGCAGAGCAGGAAGCAGTCGCCGGCCTGCAGGTCGGCGGCCTCGCCGAAGTCGACCTTGGGCGGCTCGCCGCCGCCCATCGAGGTCAGCAGGATGTTGCGGTTGGGATGCACCAGCGCCTGTTCGGGCGTGATCTTGCCCTGCGCCACCAGATGCTCGACGTAGGAATGGTCGGTGGTGTGGAACAGCGTGCTGTCGCCGCGAAAACGGTACAGGCGGCTGTCGCCGCAATGCGCCCAGCTGACCTTCCCCGGCTGCAGCAGCAACATCACCGTCGTGCTGTGCGGGTCCTTCTCGTTCACCATGCGCATCGCCTTGATCATCGTATGCGCTTCGTTGACGCTCGCCTCCAGCAGCGAGCGCGGCGTCTCGTCGCCGACCGCATAGTGCTCCAGGTTGCTTTTCGCGGTGTACAGCACCTGCTCGGCAGCGACGGCGCCGCCGGCATGGCCGCCCATGCCGTCGGCGACGACGGCGAGCACCACGCCCCTCTTCTTCGGATGCGGAAAGATTCCGGCGCGGTCCTGCTGTTCCTTGCGGTCGCCGATGTGCTGTGCGACGCAGGCGTCTATTGTTAGTGGCATTCCTCCTCCTCAGGCGGACGAAAGCATAACATCGCCGCTCACAGGCAGGGAGGCCGGATTTCTTCGGGGCGGCGCAGATGCCCGCTGCGCGCGGGATTGTGCTCGATGTAGACGCGGTGGGCGACGACGACGATGGTATGGACCTCCTCGCCGGAAAGGTCGGGGAAGTTCTCGCGCAGCACGCGGAAGGCGAGGTGTTCGAGCGAATGCCCGGCCCAGCCCTGATCCGGATCGAAGAAAGGCTCGATCATCGCGTAGGCCGTATCGAACAGCGCCCGCAGCTTGTCGTTGCTTCGCCGCTCGACGGCGCCCGTGCCGACGCCTTGCTCGTTTTCGCTCATGACTGATTCCCCGTTCTCTCGATTTCTCGCTGACGCAGCACGCGTCGCTGGATTTTTCCGGTCGTGGTCATCGGCAAGGCGTCGACGAACTCGATCGCCTTCGGCGTCTCGTACGGCGCCAGCGTCTTCCGCACGTGCGCCTGCAATTCGCCGACCAGTGCCTCGCTGCCGGCGACGCCCGGCTGCAGCACGATGAAGGCCTTGACCACGGTGCCGCGCGTCTCGTCGGGAACGCCGATCACCGCCGCGTTGGCGACCGCGGCATGCTTCAACAGGCAGTTCTCGATCTCGGACGGGCCGATGCGGTAGCCGCCGCTCTTGAACACGTCGTCGGCGCGGCCCTGGTACCAGAAGTAGCCGTCCGCATCGAGGCGCGCCAGGTCGCCGGTGCGTCCCCAGCCCGCATCTCCCTCCGGCCCGATGAACTTCTCGGCGGTCGCCGCCGGCTTCTTCCAGTATTCGAGCAGGATCACCGGGTCGGGCTGGCCGTTGCAGACGCGGTGCACGGCGACCTCGCCGGTTTCGCCCGGCGGCAGCGGGTTGCCGAGTTCGTCGATGATGCCGACGCGGTGTCCCGGATAGGCGCGGCCCATCGCTCCCGGCCGCGCCGGCCAGGCGGCATTGCAGTTGCCGATCACGTAATTCATCTCGGTCTGCCCGAACATCTCGTTGATGGTGACGCCAAGCTTCTCCTGCGCCCAGTGGAAGACCGCCTCGCCGACCGGCTCGCCGGCGCTCATGATGGTGCGCAGATCGAGGTCGTAGCGCGCCTTCGGCTCGGGCACCGCCTTCATCATCATCTTCAGTGCGGTCGGGAAGAGGAAGGTGTTCCTGACGCCGTACTTCTCGATCAGATAGAACGCCTTCTCGGCGTCGAAGCGCCCCTTGTAGGCCAGGAGCGGCATGCCGAAGCGCCACACCGGCAGGAGCACGTCGAAGAGGCCGCCGGTCCATGCCCAATCGGCCGGCGACCAGAACAGGTCGCCGGGCTGCGGAAAATAGTCGTGCGAGCAGACGAAACCGGAGAGGTTGCCGATCAGCGTGCGGTGCGCCATCAGCGCGCCCTTCGGGTTGCCGGTGGTGCCGCTGGTGTAGATGATCATCGCCGGGTCGTCGGCGGCGGTATCGACCGGTACGTAGCGCGGCGAAGCGTGCTCCAGCACCGCGTCCCAGGGTTTGACGCCGGCCGCAGCGGCGGTCGCCGGGTCGATGTCGACGCCGATGATGTGCTTTAACCCCGGCAGCCGGTCGCGGATCTCCAGCAGTTTCGGCAGCGTCGTCTCGTCGACGATGGCGACGTGCGCGCCGGCGTCGGCAAGACGATATTCGAGCGCGTCCGGACCGAACAGGTGGGACAGCGGCAAGGCGACGGCGCCCATCTGGTAGACGGCGACGTGGGCGATGCCGGTGTGCGGGCGCTGCGGCATCATGATCGCGACGCGGTCGCCGGTCAGCGAGCCGAGCGCGCCGAGCACGTTGGACAGGCGGTTGGCCGCGCGCTGGAGGTCCCAGAAGGTCCACGCCGAGGTGTTGCCGGCGTCGTCCTCGTAGTACAGCGCGAAGCGCGTGCGGTCGGCGGCCCAGCGGCCGCAGATGTCGACGCCGATGTTGTAGCGCGCCGGCACCTGCCAGCGGAAATTGTCGTGGATCGCCTGGTAGTCGGCCGAAGCGGCGTCGAGATGCATGACCATGGTTATCGCTGCTCGCTGTGGTAACGCTCGAAGATATCGTCGATGAATTCCGGCAGGGCGTCGCTGCGCAGGCCCAGCTCGTCGGCTACCGCCGCCTCGACCCGCGGCCACTCCGGGTTCTCGATGTGCAGGTCGAGATAATAGAGGTGGATCGCCAGCTGCAGGATGCCGACCATGGTCCGCGCGGCGTGGTTGCCGAGGCCGGCCATGTCGTGGTGAAAGCGGATCGCGTCGCAGATGAAGTCCGGCAGCTTCCAGTGCTTGCCGACCAGGTAGCCGACCACGCAATGGTCGGCGTTGAAACGCTTGTCCTCCTCGGCGAGATCGAGCCAGGCGCCCTGCTCGTCAGCGTGCATGGCCTTGCAGTAGGTGGAGAAGCGCTGCATCAGCACCGGCACGCCGCAGTCGTGGAAGATGCCGGCGAGATAGGCCTGGTCGGGAAAGATGTTGCACACCGAGACGCGGTCCTCAGCGATCAGCATGGCGATCTGCGCCACCGCCTGCGAGCGCGCCCAGAAGGCTCCGAAGGCCTGCGCGTTGTGCTTCGACGGCATGGCAGCGGCGAGCGCCACCGCCTGGACGATATTGAAGGTCTGCCGGGTGCCGATCGCCTGCAGGATCTGCTCGACCGACTCGAAGGGTTGCATGCGTCGGTAGGCGGCGCTCTGCACGACGCGGAACAGCGCGGCGACGATGCCGGCATCCTGGCTGATGCTGCGCGCGATGACGCGCAGGTCGGTGACGCCGCGGCTGAGCAGGTGCCGCATCTCTTCCAGCACGTGCGGCTGCAGCGGCAGCTTGATGCCCTTGTCGACGAGGCGCTTGATGCTCTTGCTCTCGTCGTCGGAAAGCGTTGTCAGCAAGGCCTGGTCGATGGCCATCACGTCCCCCGGGATGCGTTCTCAAGCAGAAGCGCGGCAAGCCCAAGGCCCGTGGCCAACGACTGGAGCAACCCGCGAACGCTTCTAGATTCGTTCTTCTATGATCTCGACCCAGTGCCGCACCGGCGTCGCGCTGCCGCTCTGCAGGTGGGTCTGGCAGCCAATATTAGCAGTAACGATCAGCTTCGGGGCGCCCGCCGAGAGCGCCGCCAGCTTGGCGTCGCGCAGTTGCTTCGACAGTTCCGGCTGCAGGATCGAATAGGTCCCCGCCGAACCGCAGCACAGGTGCGGATCGGCCACCGGCGTCAGTTCGCAGCCGGCCGCCTGCAGCAGTTCCTCGACCACGCCCTTGATCTTCTGCCCGTGCTGCAGCGTGCACGGCGAGTGGAAGGCGAGCTTCAGCGGCGCCTGCGGCTTGGCCGCGAGCAGCGGCTTCAGGCGCTCCGCTTCGGCGGCGACGATTTCCGAGACATCCCGGGTCAGCGCGGCGATGCGCTCCGCCTTCGCCGCGTAGGCCGGATCGTGCTTGAGCAGCAGGCCGTATTCCTTGACGTGCGCGCCGCAGCCGGAGGCGGTCATGACGATCGCCTCGACCCCCTGCTCGACGTGCGGCCACCAGGCGTCGATGTTGCGGCGCATGTCATCCTGCGCCGCTTCCTGCGCATCGAGATGGAAGCGCAGCGCGCCGCAGCAGCCGGCCTCGCGCGCCTCGAACAGCGTGATGCCGAGCTTGTCGAGCAGGCGCGCCGTCGCCGCATTGGTGTTCGGCGCCAACCCCGGCTGCACGCAGCCGGCGAGCGCCAGCATGCGGCGCGGATGATTCGATTGCGGCCAGCCGCGCGACTGCCCGGCCGCCGCGGTCGGCACCTTGTCGGCGAGGACCTGCGGCAGCAGCGGCCGCACCAGCTGGCCGGCAGCGACCGCCGGCCGGAAGATCCACGGGCGCGGCAACGCCTCCTTGAGCAGGCTGCGCACCACCTTCTGCGCGAACGACCGGCCGACGCGCTGGTTCAGGAACTGGCGTCCGATATCGAGCAGGCGGTGATACTTCACCCCCGACGGGCAGGTCGTCTCGCACGAGCGGCAGGTCAGGCAGCGGTCGAGATGCAGCTGCGTCTTCCCGGTCACCGGCTGGCCTTCGAGCATCTGCTTGATCAGGTAGATGCGGCCGCGCGGCCCGTCCAGCTCGTCGCCGAGCAACTGGTAGGTGGGACAGGTCGCGGTGCAGAAACCGCAATGCACGCAGGTGCGCAGGATGGCATCGGCCTCGCGGCCCTCCGGCGTGTCCTTGAAGGAATCGATCAGATTCGTTTGCATGGTCGGGGCTTCTTAAAAATCGGGGTACATGCGGCCGCGGTTGAACACGCCGTGCGGGTCGAAGGCCCGCTTCAGGTTGGCGTGGATGCGCAGCAGCGCCGGCGACAGCGGATGGAAGACCCCGGCCGAGGCCTTGATCGCATCGCCGCCGCGGAACAGCGTGGCATGCCCGCCGGCGCGCGCCGCCGCCGAGCGGACCTGCTCGGCGCCCTGGTCGCCGCGCAGCCAGCGCAGCGCGCCGCCCCATTCGATCAGCGTCGGGCCGGGAATGCCGAGCGGCGGCGTCACCGACGCCACCGACAGGCGCCACAGCGGCCCGTCACCGGCGAAGAAGGCGTGCGTCTGGTCGCGCACGCCCTGCCAGAACGCGGCCGCGTCGGCGACCGGCTCGCCGCCCAGCGCCGCCTGTGCGGCGTCGACGGCGGCGCGGGCGCCCATCAGGCGGACCGTCAGCGCGCCGTCGTGCCAGGCCGAGGCGGCGATCGGCAGCGGCTGGCCGCCCCAGGCATTGAGCTTCTTCAGCGCCTCGGCCTCGCCCAGCGCGAAGCGCAGCGTGCGCTCGGCGACCGGCACCGGCAGCACCTTCAGCGCCACCTCGGCAACCACGCCGAGGGTGCCGAGGCTGCCGGCCATCAGGCGCGGCACGTCGTAGCCGGCGACGTTCTTCATCACCTGGCCGCCGAAGGACAACCACTCCCCCTTGCCGTCGATCAGCTTGACGCCGAGCACGTAGTCGCGCACGGCGCCGACCGCCGCCCGGCGCGGGCCGGAAAGACCGGCGGCGACCATGCCGCCGACGGTCGCACGACCAGCGCCGAAATGCGGCGGCTCGAAGGGCAGGCACTGGCCTTTTTCGGCGAGCAGCGCCTCCAGTTCGGCGAGCGGCGTGCCGGCGCGGGCGACGACCACCAGCTCGGTCGGCTCGTAGGCGACGATGCCGCGGTAGGCGGTGGTGTCGAGCACCGGCCCGGCCGGGTTGCCGCCGTAGAAATCCTTGCTGCCGCCGCCGCGGATGCACAGCGTCTGCTGCGTCTCGACGGCGTCGTGCACGCGTCCGATCCATTCCTTGAGCACGGTATCCATCAGAACCTCGGCGGCGTGATTGCGGCCGCAGAACCGGTCTGGGCGCGCGTCAGGGTGTATTCGCGGCAGCGGGCCAAGGTCGGGATGCCCTTGCCCGGATTGAGCAGCCCCTTCTCGTCGAAGGCCGCCTTCAGCCGATGGAAGGCGGAGATCTCGGCCGGCGTGAACTGCGCCGCCATGACGTCGATCTTCTCGACGCCGACGCCGTGCTCGCCGGTGATGGTGCCGCCCAGCTGCACCGACAGTTCGAGGATCTCGGCGCCGAAGGCGGTGGCGCGCTCGACCTCGCCCGGCTGGTTGGCGTCGTACATGATCAGCGGGTGCAGGTTGCCGTCGCCGGCGTGGAAGACGTTGGCGCAGCGCAGCCCGTACTTCACCGAGAGGTCGCCGATCGCTTCCAGCATCTCGGCCAGGCGCTTCCGCGGAATGGTGCCGTCCATGCACAGGTAGTCCGGCGTGATGCGGCCGACCGCCGGGAACGCCGCCTTGCGCCCGGCCCAGAAGCGCAGTCGCTCCGCCTCGCTCTGCGAGACGACCAGCGAGGTGGCGCCGCTCTTCTCCAGCACCATCTTCATGCGCTCGATTTCCTCGGCGACTTCAGCCGGCGTGCCGTCCGATTCGCACAGCAGCACGGCCTCGGCATCGAGGTCGTAGCCGGCCTTGACGTAGGGTTCGACGGCGTGCGTCGCCGCCTTGTCCATCATTTCCAGGCCGCCCGGGATGATGCCGGCGGCGATGACGTCGGCGACCGCGTTGCCGGCCTTCTGCACGTCGTCGAAATAGGCCAGCACCACCTGCGCCAGCTCCGGCTTCGGCGTCAGCTTCACCGTCACCTCGGTGATCACCGCAAGCAGCCCCTCGGAGCCGTTGATCAGCGCGAGCAGGTCGAGACCGGGCGCATCGAGCGCGTCGGCGCCGAATTCGACGGCCTCGCCCTCGACCGTGAAGCCGCGCACCTTGAGCACGTTATGCACGGTCAGCCCGTACTTCAGGCAATGCACGCCGCCCGAGTTTTCGGCGACGTTGCCGCCGATGGTGCAGGCGATCTGCGACGACGGATCGGGCGCGTAGTAGAGCCCGTAGGGCGCTGCCGCCTCCGACACGGCGAGGTTGCGCACGCCCGGCTGGACCAGCGCGGTGCGCGACAGCGGGTCGATCTTGAGGATCTTCTTGAAGCGCGCCAGCGACAGCACGACGCCGTCCTCGTGCGGCATGGCGCCGCCGGACAGGCCGGTGGCGGCGCCGCGCGGCACCACCGGCACCTTCAGCTCATGGCAGGCGCGCAGCACGGCCTGCACCTGGGCTTCCGTCTGCGGCAGCGCCACCAGCAGCGGCAGCGCGCGGTAGGCGGTGAGGCCGTCGCACTCGTAGGGGCGCATGTCCTCCTCGGCCGAGAGCAGCGCGTCGGGCGGCAGCACGGCCTGCAGGCGGGCGAGGATGGAGCGTTGGTCCACCGTGAAGCGGACATCGTTGGCAAATGCCATGGCCGGACTCCCGGTTGGGGTTGCGGGTTACTTGCCGACGGAATTGCCGCCGAGGTCGGTCGGCAGATCGATGCCGACGCGCTCGGCGGCGCCGCGCAGGTGCACATGGGCCGCCTGGCGCGCCGCCGCCGGATTGCCGGCGGCGATCGCGTCGAGCAGCGCATAGTGTTCGCGCTGCGCCTCGCGCGGCGACTCCATGCCGCGCGGATTGTCGACCCAGGCGATGCGCCGCGACTCGGAGAACTGGCGGCCGAGGAACTCGGCCAGGCGCAGCACGTACTGGTTGTGCGTCGCGGCGGCGATCGCCAGGTGGAAATCGTCGTCCGCTTCGGAGCCGTCGATCTCGCCCGCCAGCGCCGCATCCATGCGCTGCAGCGCATCGCGCATGGCGGCGATGTCGTCGTCGTTGCGTCGGCGCGCGGCCAGTTCGGCGACCGTCGCTTCGATCATCGTGCGCAGTTCGAAGATGTGCAGCAGGCCGTCCTCGCCGCTGGGCGCAAGGCGGAAGTTGAGGCTTTTCGGATTGGCCGCAACGAAGGCGCCGGAACCCTGGCGGGTTTCGATCAGGCCATCCGCCTTGAGGCGGGCGATCGCTTCGCGGACGACGGCGCGACTGACGCCGAAGGTCTCGGCCAGCACCTTCTCGGTGGGCAGCTGTGCGCCGGGCGCGTAGTCGCCACGCTGGATGCGGGCTTCGAGTTCGGCCGACACTTCCTCGCTGAGGCGCGGCGGTCGATGAATGCGGCTGAGGGTCTCGAGTGGCATATAGATCAGGTTGTCAGACAATAGACTACGATCATACGCCGACACATCGGGGATGTGAAGCGACAGTGCAGTATCAAGTGCATTTACTGCCTGAGCACAAAGTGTACCGGGCGCGGCCGGACACAGATATGGCTGGAGGTCGGCGATTCTTGATCCACATCAAAAACGGGATCGCACAAAGCCGTACCCTTTTGCGCAAACAGCAAAAGCACTCAGGGAGCGTTCCAGCATGAGCACCACCGATCTGTTTCACTGGTCCGACGACTTCAGCATCAACATCCAGGAAATCGACGAGCAGCACCGGGTCCTGGTCGACCTGCTCAACCAGCTGCACGAGGCCATCCGCGGGCACCGCGGCAAGGCCACCTCGCGCGAGATCCTCGACCGCCTCGCCGAATACACCCGCACGCACTTCCTGCTCGAAGAAAGCCTGATGCGCCTGACGCACTACCCCGGCTTCGAGATCCACAAGGCGCAGCACGAGGAACTGATCGCCCAGGTCGTCGCCCTGCAGGACAAGCTCGACAACGAAAACGCGACGATCACCTTCGAGCTGCTGCACTTCCTGAAGACCTGGCTGACGCAGCACATCAACGACAGCGACAAGCGCTTCGGCGCCCACTTCCAGAAGGCCGGCCTGCAGAAATACACGGCGTGGACCGAGGAAGTGGACGCGACGATGAAGAAAAAGAAGTGGTGGTGGAAGTTCTGGTAGGCGCTCAGCCCGTCGCCAGCGCCGCCTCGCGGGCCGCTGCCGGGGGCGCCGCCGCCACCCCCTTCAGCCAGCCCAACCCGGCCTCGCTGCCCGCCAGCGGGCGGTATTCGCAACCGACCCAGCCGGCATAGCCGATGCGGTCGAGCAGGGCGAACAGATAGGGGTAGTTGACCTCCCCCGTTCCCGGCTCGTTCCGCCCCGGGTTGTCGGCGATCTGCACGTGCGCGATGCGGTCGATGTTGGCCGCGATCGTGCGCGCCAGGTCGCCTTCCATGACCTGCGCGTGATAGACGTCGTATTGCAGCCAGAGGTTCGGCTCGCCGACGGATTCGATCAGCGACAGCGCCTTCTTCGGCGTGTCGAGCCAGAAACCCGGCATGTCGATGCGGCTGTTGATCGGCTCGACGAGCAGCCGGATGCCGGCCGCCGCCAGCCGCGGCGCGGCGTCACGCAGGTTGGCGATCAGCGTCGTGCGCACCTCGTTCCTGTCGCTGCCCGCCAGCGGAATGCCGGCCAGCGCATTCACCTGCGTGCAGCCGAGCTGGCGGGCGTAGTCGATCGCCAGCTCGACCCCGGCGCGGAACTCCGCCTCGCGCCCCGGCAGCGCCGCCAGCCCGCGCTCCCCCGCCGCCCAGTCGCCGGCCGGCAGGTTGAACAGCACCTGCTGCAGGCCATTCTCCCGCAGCAGCCGCGCCAGCTCGGCGGCCGGGTAGTCGTACGGGGACATGTATTCGACTCCCTGAAACCCGGCGCGGGCGGCGCGTTCGAAACGATCCGGGAAAGCAGCTTCGGTGAACAGGAAACCAAGGTTGGCGCAAAAACGGGGCATCGCGAATCCCTCCGATATAATTCGCAGCTTCGAATCTGCCGGCCCGCATTTTGTCTGTTTCCGGCAGCCCTCCGCATTCTGACAGGAAACGAAAAATGGGCAACCGCCTCTCGAAAATCGTCACCCGCACCGGCGACGCCGGCACCACCGGCCTCGGCGACGGCAGCCGCATCGGCAAGGACAGCCCGCGCATCGACGCGCTGGGCGAAGTCGACGAACTGAACTCGACCCTCGGCGTGCTGCTCGCCGAGGAACTGCCGGACGACGTGCGCGACGCGCTGCTCGGCATCCAGAACGACCTGTTCGACCTCGGCGGCGAGCTGTGCTGCCCGGGCATGACGCTGGTCAGCGAGGCGCAGGTGCTACGCCTGGAGCAGCAGGTCGAGGACTTCAACGAAAACCTGCCGCGCCTGAAGGAATTCATCCTCCCCGGCGGCACCCGCCCGGCGGCGCTGGCGCACCTCGCGCGCACCGTCGCCCGCCGCGCCGAACGCAGCGTCGTCGCGCTCGCCGCGCAGGAAACGGTGGCCGACAACATCCGCCGCTACCTCAACCGCCTCTCCGACCTTCTCTTCATCCTCGGCCGCTACCTCAACGTCGCCGGCGGCCGCGGCGACGTCCTCTGGATCCAGCGCAAGAACGCCTGAGTGAAGGGCGTGAGCCCTTCACGAACAAGTACTCTTGGGGGGCGCCTGAGTAACCAGCGCGCCCTCGGGCAGCTTGCCGGAATTCAGCAGGTGCCCATCGGACTGGCGGCTTGCGTTGGATTCGGCGGCTGCGACCGACAGGCGGCATCGGCCGGTCGCCGAGACCCCGGTGAAAACATCATCTGCCGCATGCCTGCGCGGCAAGCGCTCAAGCTCGTCGTGCCAACGGGCGACATCGACGGGGCTCCCTGGCTTGCCGGAACGCAGAGCTTTCACCTGCTCCACGCGGCTGCTACGATGACATAGGCAACAATCCGCAGAAAAATGGCGGCATGAACTGCCACACGAGCGGCGGGGAGACAGGGAGACCAATCATGAGCCACGCAAGAGTGCTGATCCTCGATGATGACGCTGCCGCCGCCAGCGATCTTCAGGAGCGCATGCGGGCGCTCGGGGTCGAAGTGCTGGGAATCGCCGGCAGCGGCGACGAGGCAGTGCGCCGGATCGATGCGCTGCTGCGCGACAGCGAAAAGAAATTGCGCGCCATTTTCGAATCCGCCGCCGACGGCATCGTCGTTTCGGATGCCGAAGGGCGCATCGTGATGATGAATCGTCAGGCCGAAGCGATCTCCGGTTACGGCCGCGAGGAACTGCTCGGGCAGCAGATCGAGGCTCTGGTCCCGGAGCCCCATCGCCACGGCCACGCAGCGCGCTGCCAAGCACTTTATGCAGCAGGCCGTTCGTGCATGATGGGCGAGCTGTCGCAAATCCAGTTGCGCCGCAAGGACGGCTCGGAGCTCGCCGTCGATATCAGCCTGAGCCCGGTCGAAGCGGCCGGCGAGCGCCTGATCACCAGCATCGTGCGCGACATCTCCGAGCGGCGCCGGGTCGAAACCGAACTGCAGCGCCTCAACCGCACGCTGAAAGTGCTGTCCGCATGCAACCAGGCCCTGGTCCGTGCGAGCAGCGAGCCGGAGTTGCTGACCGACATCTGCGCCAAGCTGGTCGAGCACGGCGGCTACCGGCTGGCGTGGGTCGGCTACGCCGAGCACGACGCGGCGAAAACCGTGCGGCCGGTGGCCCATGCCGGCGGCGACGGCGATTACCTCGCCCGGATCCGCATTGTCTGGGCCGACACGGAACTGGGGCACGGACCGACCGGGACCGCCATCCGCGAACGGCGAACGGTGGTCTGCCGCCGGCTGCTCACCGACCCGCAGTTCGCGCCGTGGCGGGACGCGGCGCTCGCCAACGGCTATGCCTCGTCGATCGCCCTGCCGCTGCGGGACGGCGAGACGGTGCTCGGCGCCCTCTCGATCTACGCTCCGGTCGAGAATGCCTTCGACACCGAGGAAATGCAGCTCCTTGAAGAACTGGCGGCCGACCTCGCCTACGGCATGGTCGCCTTGAGGCGCGAGGAGGCACGGCGCAAGGCCCAGGCCCAGCTCGATTATCTGGCCGACTACGATGCGGTAACCCACCTGGCCAACCGCCACCTGCTGAGCAACCGGCTGGGCCAGGTGATCGCCCTGAGCGAGCAGGCGCAGCGACGGCTGGCGGTGCTCGTCGTCGACGTCGACCGATTCGCCGCGGTTAACGAATCGCTCGGCCATCTGGCCGGCGACCAACTGCTCGGCGACGTCGGCCGGCGCCTGCTCGCCTGCGCCGGCGCCGGCGACACGGTGGCCCGCCTGGACGGCGATCGCTTCGCGCTGGCCGCCGCCGCCCTCGGCTGCGACGAGGACATCGACCTGCTGTTGTGCAAGGTCCAGGCCGCTTTCACCGAGCCGTTCACGATCGACGGCCGCGAGATCGGGCTGACGGCAAGCCTCGGGGTGGCGGTCCATCCGAGCGGCGGAACGACGGCCGAGGCGCTGCTCAAGAACGCCGCCACGGCGGTGAATCGCGCCAAACAACAGGGCTACAGCCAGTTCCGCTTCTACACCGAGGACCTCAATGCCGGCGCGCTCGCACGGATCGAATTGGAAGCGGCGTTGCGGCAAGCGGTCGAGCGCAACGAGCTGGTCCTCCACTACCAGCCCAAGGTCGATCTGCAGAGCGGCCGGGTCAGCGGGGTGGAGGCCTTGCTGCGCTGGCAGCGGTCGGGGCACGCTTTGGTCGCCCCGCTGGACTTCATTCCGCTGGCGGAAAAAACCGGCCTCATCGTCGGCATCGGCGCCTGGGTCATCGACAGCGCCTGCCGCCAGATCCGGGACTGGCTGCAGCAGGGCTTTTCCGACATTCGCGTCGCCGTCAACGTGTCGGCGCACCAGCTGCGGGCGGGCGACCTCAAGTCGGTCGTCGCCCAGGCGCTGCAACGGCACGGCGTCGCGGCGCAACATCTGGAGCTCGAACTGACCGAGAGCATGCTGATGGAGAGTCCGGACGATGCCGTGATGCAATTGCGCGACCTGAAGCAGCTCGGCGTCAAGCTCTCGCTCGACGATTTCGGCACCGGCTACTCAAGCCTCGGCTACCTGAGCCGTTTTCCGATCGATACCGTGAAGATCGACCGTGCCTTTGTCGCCGACCTCGTCAGCGAACCGAACGCCGCTTCCATCGCCAACTCGATCATCATGCTCGGGCACCGCATGCGGCTCAAGGTGGTGGCGGAAGGGGTGGAAAACGCGGCGCAACTGGGTTATCTGCGGCAGAACGGTTGCGACGAGATGCAGGGCTACTACTTCAGCCGGCCACTTGCCGCCGATGCCCTTTCCGAGCTGCTGCGCGAAGGAAAATCGCTTCCCGGCAGCAACGAACTTGCCGGGCTATCGGGCGCGCATACGCTGCTGGTGGTCGA
The DNA here is from genome assembly GCA_016183655.1 of Rhodocyclales bacterium. GTDB lineage: Bacteria > Pseudomonadota > Gammaproteobacteria > Burkholderiales > Rhodocyclaceae > Proximibacter. Next base: position 110,764 of record JACPEH010000009.1, on the reverse strand, counting down.
CGACGAGCCCAGCATCCTGTCTTCGGTCAAGCGCCTGCTGCGCCGCGAGGCGTATCGCGTTATCACCGCCGGCAGCGCCGGCGAGGGGCTGGAGTTGCTGGCCACGAATGCCGTCCAGGTCATCCTTTCCGACCAGCGCATGCCGGAAATGAATGGCACCGACTTCCTGCGCCGGGTCAAGGAGCTTCACCCGGACACGGTACGCATCATCTTCTCCGGCTATACCGATCTCGAAACGGTCACGAACGCGGTCAACGAGGGCGCGCTGTACAAGTTCCTGACCAAACCATGGGAAGAGGATCAGCTGCGCGAGCAGATCAGGGACGCCTTTCGCTACTACGACGCGGTCATCAAGCCGCGGGCCGTTCCGGCCTGAGCGCTTTCTGGGCAAATCCGCTGCGCGAGCCGCGTCGCGGCATTCGCGTAACGTTCAGCGGCCGCCGCCGAAGACGCGGGCGAAGGCGGCGAGCTTGCCGAACAGGCCGACCCGCTCGTCGGCCAGCACTTCGAGGAAGTCGGACAGGCGCTTCGACTTGGCCACCGCGAACATGATCAGGCCGACGAAGACCAGCGTCGCGGCGACGCCGTGGAACACGCGGCTGAGCGGCGCCCCCTCGATGAAGGGGATGATGTTCATGCCGAAATAGCCAGTGGTGACGGTGGCGATCAGGCCGAAAATGGTGATCACGGTGAGGCGGATGACCATGTTCGACTGCCGGCGCTGCGAGTCGCTGTCGAGATAGAGGCTCATCTCGCGGATCTCGTCGCGGACTTCGTCGTAGAGTTCGTCGTTGCGCAGGTGGTTGGCGCACAGGCGGAACATGCCCTGCAGTTGCGGCCGCTCGGACAGCTCGTGGAACCAGTAGCGATGCGTGAAGCGCAGGAAGGTCTCGAAATTGGCGCGGATGCGGCGCTTGAAACGGCGCACCGAGCTGTCGTCGCGGATGTCGAGGTCATTGACCGCGTCGACGAGGATTTCGGAAAAGACCAGCAGCGACGCCCGGTGCAGGTGGGCGACGAGGAAGACGACGAAGTGCTGGTGGCGGAACTGCGCAAGGACGCCGCGCTCGGTGTCGACGAAGTAGGGGTCGCGGGCGTCGCCGACCACGGCGAGGAAGCTGCCGGTGCAGATGAAGCGGGTGTTCGGTCCCTCCGCCGAGTCCAGCCAGTAGCGGTCCTGGCAGTAGCGCGCCATGAACTCGCGCACCTGCGGATCGTTCGCCGGCAGCGCCTCGTCCGGGTGCAGCACCGTCGCCAGGCCGATGCACACCCAGTCGTCGCGGCCCAGGGCGCGCGGGTCGTCGACCGCCAGATAGGCCATCGCCGGCATGCGGTGGTACTCGATCAGGCGGTAGCGCAACTCGCCGGCGGCGTCGGAATGCGCCAGCACCAGCGGCTGCAGCAGCCAGGCCCAGTGTCCGGTGATGCAGGGGCTGCGATGCTCGCAGACGTATTCGAGGAATTTCGTGCGCCGCTCCGAATCGGAAGCCGCCAGCACCTCGCCGTCGGCGCCGATCCATTCGGCGAGGTGGGCGTTGTGCATGCCCAGGCCCTGCTCGTCCCAGCCCGACGGATAGGCGCGGCCGAAGCGGAAGAGGATGTCGCGCGCCGTCGCCAGCGGCAGATCCTCGGCGGCGAACTCCAGATTGAGGACGACGACGTCGAGGTCGTGGAAGAAGTAGAGGTCGAGGTGCACGATGCGCAACTCGACCGGCGCGGCGCCGGGACGCAGCGTCAGGCGCAGCCCCGTGACGTCCTTGCGGCGGAACACATACACCGGCGAATCGCCGGCCGGGTCGCCCGGACGCTGCTGGCGGGAGCGCCCTTCGCCGTAGAGGAAACGCTGGACGTAGGGCAGGAAGGAGACGAACTCGCGGTAGTGGCGCTCGCGGAACTGCGCCGGGTCGGCGGTGAATTCGTCGTCGATGCGCCGCCACGGGTGGTCCTGCCGGGCCGCCAGCACCTCCCAGTGGCGCCCGCCGATTTCGTCGGTGGCCAGCGGTTCGAGCTGCAGCGGCCAGAGCAGGCTGCAATGGAACAGGCGTGCCGTCTGCTCCGTTCCGACCGAGTCATCGCCCTCTGGTGCCATCCGCCCCCCTGGTATCGCATCGGCGGCGAACGCAGCCATCGCGGCCGCCGTCGGAAATATTGTGCTTGCCCGCGCCTGCCGCCATTGTAGTGCCCGCGCGCGGTGCTGGTCGCGGGCGCGCCGCCGCGGCTAGCCGGCCAGGATCCAGACGACCGCGAGCAGCCAGCCGCCACCGGCGACCAGCAGGTGGCGGTCGGTGAGCAGGTCGACCGCCGGGTCGCCGCCGCCGGCGTGGCGGTGCAGGCGGTAGAGGTAGCGGAACATTCCATATACGACGAACGGCACCGTCGCCATCAGCCCGGACGTGCCATGCAGCGCCAGCGTGTCAGCGCTGACGGTGTAGAGGCTGTAGCTGACGATGGTGGCTGCAGCGCAGATGCCGATCAGCTTGTCGAGCAACGCCGGATCGTACTCGTCCAGCACCTGCCGATGGCCGCCGGCATGGCCGTCGAGCGCCTTCAGCTCGGCATGCCGCTTGGCAAAGCCGAGGAACAGCGTGACCATCAGGCCGCACAGCAGCAGCCAGTGCGACGGGGCGATGCCGACGCCGAGCGTGCCGGCGAGGATGCGCAGCATGAAACCGGCGGAGATGATGAAGACGTCGAGCAGCACGACGTGCTTGAGGCCCAGCGTATAGCCGACGTTGAGCAGCAGGTAGGCGGCGATGATCGCCAGCACCGACGGCGACGCCAGCCAGGCGAGCAGGCCGGCGACGGCGAGGCAAAGCCCGCCGAGGGCGAGCGCGGCGCTCACCGTGATCGCCCCCGAAGCCAGCGGTCGCCGGCTTTTCTTCGGATGCTGCCGGTCGCGCTCGCGATCGACCAGGTCGTTGCCGACATAGACGGCGGAGGCCGCCAGCGAGAAGGCGGCGGCGGCGAGCAGCACCTGCCCGACCAATTGCGCATCGTTCCAGGCGTGGCCGAAGAGCAGGCCGACGAAGACAAAGCCGCTCTTCAGCCATTGGTGCGGACGCAGCAGCTTGATCCAGGCTTTCACTGGCCCCCCTCCCCGGGGAAGTAGCGATCGGTAAACGGGCAGCCCCGTTGCGGCAGCCACGCCGGAATCCGGTAGAAGCGGTCGCGCACGCGGCTCAGTACGCGGTCATGATACACGGCGTAGCGGAAGCCCCGCCCGTGCACCACGTGGAAGTCGATGCCGTCGATCGCGAACGAGCTGACGTCGAGCTGCGCGAAGTACGGCGCATACGTCTCGGGGCGCACCGTCTCCTTGCGCAACAGCAGGAAATCGCGGCCGTCGAGCGCCCGGAAGTCGGTATCGAAATCGTCCTGGCGGCCGTGGAACGAGCCGTCGCCGAACACCGCCACCGGCCGCTGCAGCGCATAGGCCAGCGTCGCCGCCGACGAGTAGCTTTCCATCGCCATCACGCAGCCCTCGCCGCAGCGCGCCAGCGGTTCGCGCAACTGCCGCGCGATGGCGTCGCCGTTCCAGGTCAGCACGGCGCCGGCGTGCAGCGCCGAATCCTTCCACAGCGACAGCGGCAGATTGAGGAAAACCGCCGCCACCACGACATGCACGATGGCGAAACCGGCCGACCAGCGGCACAGGCGGCGCAGGCGGTCGAGCGGCAACGCCGCCGCGGCAAGCACCGCCAGCAGCGGCATGAAGGCGAGCAGCCAGTGCAGGCCGACCGACTTGACGAAGGACAGGGCGAAGAAGCACAGCAGCGGCACCGCCGCCAGCCACAGCACGGCGCGCACCGCGGCGTCGCCGGCGACCGCCGCGGCAAGCTCGCGCCGGCCCCGCCACAGCGCCCACAGCAGCCACGGCGTCGCCAGGTAGGCGAGCGAGGCGAGGAACAGCAGCGGGTTCTCCCAGGCGAAGCCGGCCTTGCCGGTGCGGTTGAAGAAGTTGAAGACGACGTTCGACCAGCAGTGGCTGCTGTTCCACCACAGGTTCCAGGCCGGCCCGAGCAGCGCACAGGCGGTCAGCAGGAGCAGCAGGGCGAAACGGTTTCGGTCGCGGCGGACGCACAGCAGGTGCACGGCGAAGGCGATGCCGAGCAGCGCCGCGAAATACTTGCCGAGGAAGGCCAGCCCGAGCAGCAGGCCGGCCGCCGCGTGCCAGGCGACGGACGCGAGGCCGGCGCGCCGCATCCCCTGCACATAGGCGAGGACGGCGAGCAGCGAGAAGAAGACCACCGGCGTATCGGTGGTGACCAGCACGTTCCAGACGTCGACCGGCTGCAGCAGCGTCAGCAGTGCGGCGAAGCGCGCCCGCTCCTCGCCCTGCGGCCGCAGCAGCGACCACGCCCCCCAGGCGAGGAAGAAGGGCATCAGCAGCGACGGCAGGCGCAGCCACCACGCCGCGTGCCCGAACGGCAGCAGCCCGGCCAGCCACCAGCCGACCATCGGCGGGTGGTCGTAGTAGCCGCCGGCCGGCCGCGCTCCCCAGACGAGGAAATAGGCCTCGTCGCCGGTGATCGGCAAGGCCGCGGCGAACCAGAAGCGGAAAAGAAGAAGCGCGACGAGCGTGCCCGCCAGCCAGCGGCCGGCACGCGAGGCAGGCAGCCTCATCGGGTCAGAAGGTGGCTTCGACCAGCCGGCGCTGGCGCACGCCCTGCGCCAGCGTCTCCAGCACGAGTAGCGTGTCGTCCCAGCCGATGCAGGCATCGGTGATGCTCTTGCCGTATTCGAGCGGCTTGCCCGGCGACAGGTCCTGGCGGCCCTCGACCAGGTGCGACTCGACCATGACGCCGATGATGCGCTCGTCGCCGCCGCCGATCTGCGCGCCGACGTCCTTGGCCACCACGACCTGGCGCTCGTATTTCTTGCTGCTGTTGGCATGCGAGAAGTCGACCATCACCCGCGCCGCCAGACCGGCGGCGGCGATGTCCTGGCAGCACTTGTCGACGCTGGCGGCGTCGTAGTTCGGCTCCTTGCCGCCGCGCAGGATGACGTGGCAGTCCTCGTTGCCGGTGGTCGACACGATCGCCGAGTGGCCGCCCTTGGTCACCGACAGGAAATGATGCGGCGCGCTGGCGGCGCGGATCGCATCCACCGCGATGCGCACGTTGCCGTCGGTGCCGTTCTTGAAGCCGACCGGGCACGACAGGCCCGAAGCTAGCTCGCGGTGCACCTGCGACTCGGTGGTGCGCGCGCCGATCGCCCCCCAGGCGATCAGGTCGGCGGTGTATTGCGGCGTGATCGTATCGAGGAACTCGGTGGCGCAAGGCAGGCCGAGCTCGTTGATCTCCAGCAGCAGCTTGCGCGCCAGGCGCACGCCCTCGTTGATGCGGAACGAGCCGTCCAGCCGCGGGTCGTTGATCAGGCCCTTCCAGCCGACGGTGGTGCGCGGCTTCTCGAAATAGACGCGCATGACGATGATCAGGTCGTCGGCGTAGCGCGCCATTTCCTTTTCCAGGCGCTTCGCGTACTCCATCGCCGCCTCGAAGTCGTGGATCGAACAGGGACCGATGACGACCAGCAGGCGGTCGTCGGCGCCGTGCAGCACGCGGTGGATCGCCTGGCGGGCGTTGTAGGTGGTCTGCGCCGCGCGGCTGGACACCGGATACTCGCGGAACACGTGCGCCGGCGGCACCAGTTCCTTGATTTCCTTGATGCGGACATCGTCCGTATTCGGCTTCGTTTGCGGCGTCATGACAGAAAACCCTGAATGAATGTTGAGCGTCGGCGGCGGCCGGGCGGCCCCTCCGGAAAGCCTTCGATTCTACTCGAAACCCCGCCCCCGACGGAAACGCGGGGCGCTGCGGACAGGCGTAAAATGGCCGCTTCCGGCATTGGTGCGCACGACTGCGCATTCCGTTCCCCGATGAATTCCGACCCCGACCTCTTTCCGCCGCCCGAGCCCGAGCCCCCGGCTGCGCCACCGCACAAGGGCCGCGGCGCGCCGGCCAACCCCGACCTGCGCTTTGCCGCCTGGACGCGCGACGCGGTCGACGACGGCTGGCTGCGCGACGCGGGCACGGCCCCGGCCACCGAGGTCTTCGTCGACAGCGCGAAGACCATCGTCAGCCGCAACGACTCCCCGGACCTGCCCTTCGACCGCTCGCTGAACCCCTACCGCGGCTGCGAGCACGGCTGCATCTACTGCTACGCGCGCCCCAGCCACGCCTACCTCGGCCACTCGCCGGGCCTCGATTTCGAGAGCAAGCTCTACCACAAGCCGGAGGCCGCGAAGCTCCTGCGCCGCGAACTGGCGAAGCCGGGCTACGTCTGCCGGCCGCTCGCCATCGGCACCAACACCGACGCCTGGCAGCCGATCGAGCGACGGCTGCGCACGACGCGCACGGTGCTGCAGGTACTGCTCGAACTGAAGCACCCGGCGATGCTGATCACCAAGTCGGCGCTGGTCGAACGCGACCTCGACCTGCTCGCGGCGATGGCGAGCGAAAACCTGGTGCACGCCGCGGTCTCGCTGACCACGCTCGACGGCGAACTGGCGCGCCGGCTGGAGCCGCGCGCCGCGGCGCCGCATGCCCGCGTGGAAACGATACGCAAGCTGGCGGAAGCCGGCGTACCAGTGACGGTGATGGTCTCGCCGGTGATCCCCGGCCTCACCGACCACGAACTCGAACGCATCCTCGCCACCGCCCGCGAGGCCGGTGCCGCCGGCGCCAGCTACAGCCTGCTGCGCCTGCCGCACGAGCTGCACGACCTGTTCGAGCGCTGGCTGGCCTGGCACGCCCCGGAGAAGGCGACACGGGTGATGGCCATCCTCTACGACATGCGCGGCGGCAAGGCCAACGACCCACGCTTCACGCACCGCATGCACGGCCTCGGCCACTTCGCCGACCTGCTCGCGCAGCGCTTCGCGCTGCACCAGCGGCGGCTCGGCTTCCCCGGCCTGCCGGCGCTCGACTGCAGCCGCTTCGTGGCGCCGGTGCGGCGCACGACAAACAGCGGCCAGCTCGACCTGTTCTGACCCCGCCCCGCAGCAACAGGATTGTTCAGCGTAACCCTACCAGCCCCAGTAGGCACCGCCGCCCCAACCGCCGGGGCGGCCCCAGACACCATACGGATAGATCGGATAGGGGCTCCAGGCCGGCGCCGGGCAGGTGCGCGGCCGCGCCCGCTCGGCGGCGAGCTCCGCCTCCAGGCGGGCAAGACGGGAGGCGTGCAGCGAATCGAGGTCGGTACGCAGGGCGGCCTCGCGCGCCTCGACCAGCGCGTCGAGCACCGCCGGCGGGACACCACGGGCATGCAGTTCGAGCAGGCTGGCGGCGCCCGGCTTCAGGCGCGCGCCGTCCTCGCGCCAGCGTCGCACGACGGCCTCCGGCGGGGCGCCGGCGCGGACCATGGCGACGATTTCATCGAGGGAGAGTGCCCTCGCCGACGGCATGCCGGCGGCCGGTTCGGCGGGGAGGCGGTCGATGCGCGGCGGCGCGGGCGGGGCGGCGGCACAGCCGGCAAGCAGCGCCAGCAGCAGCGCCGCGGGAAGGGAGGACGAGGCGAACGGGCATGGATTGAGACCGCCCCGAATCATGAAAACCTTGCCCATGCCCGTTTCCCTCACCCCCGGCCCCTCTCCCGCTTCGCGGGCGAGGGGAGGTTCGCGAGACGCTTCGCGTCTTTCACGTTAACGAGGCGGCGCCGCCCCGTTGCCGGTTCGGGACTAGCGGGACGGCAGGCGTTCGTAGAGGCCAACGACGACCTCCATCTCTTCGAGGATGCGCTCGCTGGTGGTGGCGACGGCGGTCGACAGCTTCTTGTCGCCGCTGGCCTTGTGGTTGAGCGAGTTCTCGAAGAAGAACCACTGCTGGTTGACCAGCTCCAGCCCGTCCTTGACCTGCTGCGTGTTCGCCGGCGCCGCGGCGAGTTCCTTGTGGGCGGCGGCGAAATCCTTGCGCGCCTTGTCCAGTTCGGCGGCGCTGTTGGCGTCGGCGACGCCCCAGGCCAGCGCCTGGTAGAACTTGGCCATGCGCTGCGACAGCATGCGCTGGCGGCCGGAGATGTTCACCAGCCGGCCGGCATTGCTGCCGGAATGCTTCTCCAGCTGCACCGTGCCCTGGTGCGCCAGCGCCAGCACCTGCTCGGAGAGCGCCAGCACCTTCTTGCCGCCTTCCGGGTTGGGCGGCGCGCCGACCAGCGAATCCTTGTAGGCGATCCAGGCGGTTTCCAGCTTCTGGTAGGTATCCTTGATTTCCGGCGTCGGCGCGAAGTTCTTCAGCTCCACCAGCTGGCGGTCGAAGAACGAGATCGAGCCGTCGAGCACCTTCTTCGAGCGGTCGGCGTCGACGCCGAGGCCCAGCTGGAAGTAGGCCTTGGCCATGCGCTGCGAGAGCATCCGCTCGCGGCCGGCCTTGTTGATCGCGGCGTTGATGTCCGTGATCTGCGCCTGGGCCAGGCCTGCCAGCAGCAGGCTGCCGATGGCTGCGGCACGGACGATGCGACCGATTGAAAACTTCATGAACTCCTCCTCGACGGGCTTGTTATTCCAATTGCTTGGGATTTTAAGGCATCGAGTCTATTGACCACGAATATTTCCAACCATGACCTAGGTCAAATACCCATACTCATTCAATGGGTACCGCCGACGGTCAGCCCGTCGATGCGCAGCGTCGGCTGGCCGACGCCGACCGGCACGCTCTGCCCCTCCTTGCCGCAGGTGCCGACGCCCGGGTCGAGGCGCATGTCGTTGCCGATCATCTTCACCCTGGTGAGCGCATCCGGGCCGTTGCCGATCAGCGTCGCGCCCTTCACCGCCGGGCCGATCTTGCCGTCCTCGATCAGGTAGGCCTCGCTCATCGAGAAGACGAACTTGCCGCTGGTGATGTCGACCTGGCCGCCGCCGAAGTTGGCGGCGTAGAGCCCCTTCTTCACCGAGCGGATGATTTCCTCGGGGTCGTGCTGGCCGGCCAGCATCGTGGTGTTGGTCATGCGCGGCAGCGGCAGGTGGGCGAACGATTCGCGGCGGCCGTTGCCGGTAGGCTGAACGCCCATCAGCCGGGCATTCAGGCTGTCCTGCATGTAGCCCTTCAAGATGCCGTCCTCAATCAGCACCGTGCGCTGCGTCGGGTTGCCTTCGTCGTCCATGTTCAGCGAACCGCGCCGATCGGGGATCGTTCCGTCGTCGACGACGGTCACGCCCTTCGCCGCGACGCGCGTGCCGATGCGGCCGGAGAAGGCCGAGCTACCCTTGCGGTTGAAGTCGCCCTCCAGCCCGTGGCCGACCGCCTCGTGCAGCAGGATGCCGGGCCAGCCGGAGCCAAGCACGACGGTCATCGTGCCGGCCGGCGCCGGGCGCGCGTCGAGGTTGGTCACCGCCTGGTGCACCGCCTCCCTGGCGTAGCGCTGCAGCATCTCGTCGTCGAAATAGCCGTAGTCGAAGCGGCCGCCGCCGCCGGCCGAGCCCTGCTCGCGCTTGCCGTTCTCCTCGACGATGACGGTGATCGAGACGCGCACCAGCGGCCGCGTGTCGGCCGCCAGCCGGCCGTCGCTGCCGGCGACGAGGATCACCTCGTACTCGCCGGCGATGTGCGCCATCACCTGCTGCACGCGCGGGTCGAGCGCCCGGGCGAAGCCCTCCAGACGTTCCAGCAGCGCCACCTTGGCGGCCGCCGGCAGCGAGGCGAGCGGGTCGTCGCCGCGATACAGCGCCACGCCGCCGCGACGCATCAGCACCGGCACCAGCCGCGACTGGCCGGCGTTGGCGATCGCGCGCACCGCCTTGGCGGCGTCGCCGAGCGCGGCGGCACTGATGTCGTCGGAGTAGGCGAAGGCGGTCTTCTCGCCGGCGCAGGCACGCACGCCGACACCTTCGTCGATCGAGAAGCTGCCCGACTTGACGATCCCCTCCTCCAGGCTCCAGGCCTCGGAACGGCTGTACTGGAAGTAGAGGTCGGCGTAGTCGACGCCGTGGCGGAAGATGGTGCCGAAGACGGCGGAGAGGTCGCGGGTGCCGAGCCCGTACGGGGCGAGCAGCAGCTGCTCGGCGCGGGCAAGGGGGGAGTCGCTGGCGGAGAGGATGGCGGAGGTCATGATCGGGTGGCCGGTTATTTGAGGGTTCGGTGCCGCAGCGCCGGCAGGCTGGCGCGGGTTTCGGCGATGAAGTCGCGGTCGAGCTCGCCGATGACGATGCCCGGCCCCTTCAGCTTGCGGTCGACAATGGTCCCCCACGGGTCGACCAGCATGCTGTTGCCGTGCGTCTCGCGGCCGTTCTCGTGGCGGCCGCCCTGGCCGATCGCCAGCACGTAGCACTGGTTCTCGATGGCGCGGGCGCGCAGCAGGATTTCCCAGTGCGCGCGGCCGGTGGTTTCGGTGAACGCCGCCGGGACGACGATCAGGTCCGGCTCGCCGAGGCCGCGGTAAAGCTCGGGGAAGCGCAGGTCGTAGCAGATCGACAGGCCGATGCGGGCAAACGGCGTGTCGAAGGCCACCGGCTCGCAGCCGGCGGCGATCGTCGCGCTCTCGTTGTAGCGCTCGGTGCCCTGCTCGAAGCCGAACAGGTGGATCTTGTCGTAGCGCGCGACGCGCTGGCCGTCCGGGCCGTAGGCGACGCAGGAGTTCATCACCTTCTCCGGATGGTCGGCGGCCAAGGGGATCGAGCCGCCGATCAGCCAGATGCCGTGGCGGGCGGCGGTTTCCGCCAGCCAGTCCTGAATCGGTCCCGCGCCGTCGCGCTCGCGCACCCGCACCTTGTCGCCGTCGCTCAGGCCCATGATCGGGAAATACTCGGGCAGCGCCACCAGCGCCGCGCCCTGCGCCACCGCTTCGGCGACCAGCGCGCCGGCGGTCGCCAGATTGTCGGCGACGCGCGGCGTCGAGTTCATCTGCGCCGCCGCCACGCGCACGCGGCGAACCTCCGCCGCACCGTCCTTGCGTTCACTCACGTCGTTCTCCGGTCTCGCCCGACTGGACCTCCAGCCGCTGCATCGACAGTTTCTCCACCTTCGGGTCGTCCCATTTTCCGGTCACGGAATAATCGAACGAGAAAATCTGGTTGAGCGGGTTCTGCAACACCTTGTGCGCCAGCAGCGCCGCCGCCCCGGCAAGCGGATTGACCAGCGCCACGCCGAGCGCCGCGGTACCGCCCAGCTCCGGCTGCACGTTGACCACCAGCTTCTGCGTTTCATGCTCCAGGTCGACCTCGCCGCGCATCAGCACCCGCGCCGCCGGGCCGTCGATCTGCAGGCGGTCGGTGCGCATCACCCCCGCCTTCACCTCCATCTTGCCGCTGATCGAATCGAAGGCGAAACCTTCCGAAAAGACGTCGCGGAAATCCAGCGTGATCCGCCGCGGCAGCGACTGCAGGCTGATCAGCCCGAGCAGCTTGCCGGCCGCCCCGGGGTCGAGCTTGGCGAACTGCCCGCGCGACGCATCGACGCGCATCTCGCCAGCCAGCGTCGGATAGTCGATGCGCACCGGCACGCCGGCCCAGCTCAGCTTGCCGGCCAGCGTCGCCGACCCGCGCCGGAGGGCGCCGGCATAACCGAGACGCTCCAGCAGGCCGCCGGCATCGTCCGCCGCCAGCGTGAAGTCAAGGTCGAAGCGCTGCGGCTCCTGCATCCGCCACACCGCATTGCCGCTGAGCCGACCGTCCGGGTTACTGATGGACAGCTTTTCGATGCGCCAGTTCGTCGCCTCGTTGCGCGCCTGCAATTCGAGGCGACCCAGTTTCTTTGCGCCGACCGAGAAACTGTCGGCGATCACGTCGAGCGCCGGCAGGTCTTCCAGCGTCGGCGTCGAAGTGGATTCACGCGTCTCGCCGGCCGCCGACGGCTCGGCGGCGAAGTTCTTCAGGCGGGCGCGCAGCGCGCCGCGGCCGAAGGAATCGAATTGCACCTCGCCGTTCGCCTCGCGCGACGCCACCGACGCCTGCCAGATGCGCCCGGACGCGTTGGCGACGAGGCGGACGTCGCGGAAGCGGCGGCCGAAGATCTCCAGCGACTCGCTGCGCAACTCGACGCGGTCCGGCAGGTAGGCCGCCGCCGTCCCCTGGCCGGCGCCGTTGCCATTGCTGCCATTGCTGCCATTGCGCCCCGGACTCAGCGCCGCGCGCCAGAAATCGGCATCGACCTGCGGCGCCACGAGCAGCACCGACAACCCTTTCTCCGGCAGCGCCAGCGGCGCCCCGACGGCCAGCGCGCCGCGCGCCGGCAGCCAGCGGCCGTTGCCGTCGCGCCGGCGCAGCAGCTCGCCGCCGGCAAGCTTGCCGAGGCTGAGCTGGATGCGATCGAACGGCCCGTCCTTGCGCGGTCCGGCCGCGGCCGTCATCCCCTTCTCGAAGCGCAACGGCAACGCGTCGCTCGCCGTCTTGTTGAACGGCGGCGGCAACGACGAGGAAAGACCGACCAGGTTCGATTCGACGACGATGTCGGCGCTGCTCTTCTTCACCTTGATGTCCGCCCGCCAGGCGGCGCCGCCGGAGAGGCCGTCGAACAGCGGCAGGTCGTACTGGCGGCGGGCCTGGGCCACCGACAGGTTGCCGCCGGCGACGACATCGACGCGGCCGTCGCGCGTCGTCTCCGCGCGCACCTTGACCGGCCCGCCGAGGAAGAGGCCGTTGATGTCGCGCACGGAGATCGAGCCGTCGGTGAAATGCAGCGTGCCGTTCACGTTGGTCAGCGGCGGCAGCAGCGGCTCGACCGTGACCTGGTTGTCGATGAAGCGGAAATCGCCCTTCACCCGCGTGTTCTCGGTGTGGGACAAGGGGATGTCGAGCGTCAGGTCGAGTCGGCCCTCGCCCTGCGCCTGCATGTCGGACGTCGCATGGTCGAGCGCCTCGCCGACCGGGCTGGCCTCGATGAAGCGGAAGAAATCGGCGGTCGGCCCGTCGACGCGGCCACGCACGCGCAGCTGCGGGCTGGCGGCGTCGAAATCGGGAATCTCGGCGACGGTGGCGCTGATGCGCGTGCCGAACAGCGTGCCGCGCTGCGCCTCGACGCGCATGCCGGCGCCGGCGAAGCGCAGGTCGCCATCGACGTGCTCCAGCTTCGGCCAGCCGGGCGCGTAGTCGATGGTCACGTCGTGCGCCTTGGCGGTGACGAGGAAGATGCCGGAGCCGTCGAGGAAGGGGAAGCGGGCGAGGTCGCCCTGCAGCGTCAGCCTGGCGTCGCTGGCGGTGCCGGCGGTGATGCCTTGGCGCAGCCAGCTGCGCGCCTCGGCATCGACGACATGCGGCATGTAGCGCCAGACCGCGTCGCCGCGCGCCCGCGTCAGGTTGGCGCTGAGGTCGATGCTGCCCGGCCCTTGTCCGTTGTAGCGGTAAGTTCCTTTCGCCGAGCCGGCGGCGTGGTTGCCGGCGAATTCCACCTTGGACAGGTCGACGTCGATGGTGCCGCCGTCGATCTGCCAGCGCGCCGACGCGGCGAGCGTGTCGAAGGCCAGCTGCGATTCGGGAAAGACGCTGGGCAGGTCGAGTCCGGCGTTCTGCGAGCGCAGGTTAACGCTGCCGCCGCGCTCGTTGGCATCGACGCTGCCCGACATTCCGGAAAAGCCGGGGAAATAGCCCTGCGCGCGCAGGCCAAGCCCGGCGAAATTGGCACGCAGCGCGTAGGCCTGCAGACGCTCGGCGTTGCCCGAGAAGGACAGGCGCAGGTCCGAGATCTCGCCGCCCGGGGCATAGTCACCGAGCAGCTTGCGCGTCCCCGCGTCCAGCGGCAGGTAGGTCGACAGGCGCGCCAGCAGCGGCAGGTCGAGCCGGCTGGCGGTGGCGCTGCCCTGTACGGCGTCGCCCTGCTCCGTGGCCTGCCAGTCGACGCTGAAGTCGGTCGGCGGCAGCTTCGTGCCGTCCTCCAGCGCCAGCGCCAGGCCCTTGCCGAACGCCGCAAAGCCGCCCTGGCGCAGGCGGCCGCCGAGGCGTCCGGAGAGCTCGTCGAGGTGCATCTCGGGTAACTGCCGGGCCAGCCGCAGGCGGACGTCGCGCAGCGCCAGGTCGGTGGTCAGGTTGAGCAGACGGCCTTCCGCCATCGACAGCCAGGCGCGCATCGCGCCGCGCCCCTGCGGCAAGGCCACCGGATAGTCCACCCAGTGCCGCCAGCCGGCGAGGTCGACGTAGTCGAGCTCGGCGAACAGCTCGCCCTTCCAGGTATCAAGCGCCGTCAGGTCGTCGCCGTCGAGCTTGCCGCGGATGTCGATGCGCGCCGCCAGCTCGACGGGCGGCAACGCGGTCAGGCCAAAACGGTGATGGCGGCCGCTGTTGTCGAGGGCCAGGCTGAGGTCTTCGAGGATCAGCGGCGGCGCGCCGCGCAGGCCGTCCTCCCAGACCAGCGTCGCGCCGTTGATGCGGATGCGCTTCTGCGCCAGCACCCAGTCGGGGAAATCGGATTCGCCCTCGCTGACCGGGATGCCGGCGACGAACAGCTTGCCGGCCGCGTCGCGGCGGATGTGCAGCACCGGTTCGTCGATCGCCAGCAGCGACAGGCGTAGCTGCCGGCGCAGCAGCGACGACCAGTCGAGGATCGCCTCGACGCGGGAGAAGGCCAGCGCCGGACGGCCGCCGGCGTCGGCCACGGTCACCCCGTACAGCGTCAGGTCCGGGTTGAGGCCGGCCCAGCCGGCGGCGATGCCGTCGATGCGCACCGGCAGGTCGAGCGCCTTGCTCGCCATCCGCTCGATGTCGCCGCGGTAGTGCTCGATGTTCGGCAGCACCGAATAGCGCAGCGTCAGGATCAGCCCGGCGAAGGCGAAATAGGCGGCCAGCAGCCCCCAGCCGAGCACGCGCCACAGGCGGCGGGCAAGCGGGTGCGCGAACAGCGGCAGGAACGCATGCAGGCGGTGATAGAGCGCCGGCCGCAGCGCACGCGCCGCCGCACGCGGATCGACGCGATCATGGTCGTGCGCGCTCATCGTCCGCGACGGTTTTGCCAAATGCTGAAAAGGGTCACTAGAATGGCGCTGTAGATAGTCCAGCCCCAATTGTACCGGCTTTATGCCGCCGCCTTGGTAAGCCGGCGCGGCCGTCGCCGAGCCGCCCGAGCAGCCACACACCGGAAAACGAGACTGCCATGAGCGCCGACACCCCTGCATCCTTTCCCGCCGCCTGGCAACCCGCCCTCGCCCACAGCCGCTTCCTGCGCCAGCTGCTCGCCGCCCGGCCGGCGGTCGCCGACTGGCTGGCCGCCAACGCCGGCGCGCCGGTGTCCGCCGCGGCGATGCGCGACTTTCTCGCCGCCGCCCCCGCGACCGACGAGGCCGCGTTGAAGAGCCTGCTGCGCGGCCTGCGCCAGCGCGTAATGGCGGCGCTGATCGTGCGCGACCTCGGCGGCGCGGCGCCGCTGGCGGAGGTGATGGAAACGATGACGGCGCTCGCCGACGTCACCACCAACCTCGCCCTCGACGTCGTGCACCGCCAGCTCGCCGCCCAGTACGGCGAGCCGCTGGACGGCAACGGTGCCGCGCAGCGCCTGCTGGTGGTCGGCATGGGCAAGCTCGGCGGCCGCGAGCTGAACGTGTCCTCCGACGTCGACTACATCTTCGTCTACCCGGAGGAAGGACAGACTGCCGGCGACGCCACCGGCAGGGGAAAGATCGACAACTACGACTTCTTCACCCGGCTCGGCAAGCGGCTGATCGCCGCCCTCGGCGAGGCCACCGCCGACGGCCAGGTGTTCCGCGTCGACATGCGGCTGCGCCCGAACGGCGATTCCGGGCCGCTGGTCTGCTCGCTCGACTCGCTGGAGAACTACTTCATCACGCAGGGCCGCGAATGGGAGCGCTACGCCTGGATCAAGGCGCGCGTGATGAACGACGGCGACAACCTGCAGCCGGGCTGGAAAACCGCGCTGGAGAAGGTCGCCCGCCCCTTCGTCTTCCGCAAGTACCTCGACTTCGGCGCGATCAACGCGATGCGCGACCTGCACGCGCAGATCCGCCGCGAGGTGGCGAGGAAGGACATGGCCGACCACATCAAGCTCGGCCCCGGCGGCATCCGCGAGATCGAGTTCATCGCCCAGGTCTTCCAGCTGATCCGCGGCGGCCGCGACAGCGCACTGCAGGTGCGGCCGACGCTGCAGGTGCTGGCGCTGCTCGCTGCTCGCCGCCTGCTGCCCGAGGAGGCGCGCGCCGAGCTGGCGGCGGCCTACGACTTCCTGCGCCGGCTGGAGCACCGCCTTCAATACGTCGACGACGCGCAGACGCATCTGCTGCCGACCGCCGACGAGGCGCGCACGCAGATCGCCGCCAGCCTGGGCTTCGCCGACTGGCCGGCGCTGCTGGCGACGCTCGACGACCACCGCACGCGGGTCGCCCGCCACTTCGAACAGGTCTTCTCCGACCCGGAGGCCGGCACCCACCCGCTCGCCGGCCTCTGGCTCGGCCAGTGCGGCGCCGAGGACTGCGCCGAGCAGCTCGGCGAACTCGGCTTCGCCAGCCCGGCGGCGATCCTCGAACAGCTCGAACGCTTCCGCAGCACCGCCCGCTACCTGCAGCTGCCGGCGTCGAACCGCGAGCGCATCGACGCCGTCGGCCCGCGGCTGATCCAGGCGGCGGCGGCGACGCCGCAGCCGGACGTGACCTTCGGCCGCGCGCTCGCCTTCCTCGAAACGATCAGCCGCCGCGGCGCCTACCTCGCGCTGCTGCAGCAGTACCCGCAAGCGCTGTCGAAGGTCGCCGAGCTGGTCGGCAGCGCCAACTGGGCCGCCGAATACCTGAACAAGCACCCGGTGCTGCTCGACGAGGTGCTCGACCCGCGCCTCTACGATGTCGCCACCGACTGGCCGGCGTTCCGCGAGATCCTCGACAGCCAGCTCGCCGAGCACGCCGGCGACGCCGAGCGCGAAATGGACATCCTGCGCGAGGCGCACCATGCGCAGGTGTTCCGCGTGCTGGCGCAGGACCTGGCCGGGCTGCAGACGCTGGAGCGGATCTCCGACCACCTCTCCGAGCTCGCCGACATCATCGTGCAGAAGACGCTGACGCTGGTCTGGCCGAAGATCCGCCAGCGCCACTGCGACGCGCCGAAGTTCGCGGTGATCGGCTACGGCAAGCTCGGCGGCAAGGAGCTCGGCTACGCCTCCGACCTCGACCTGGTCTTCCTCTACGACGACGAGCACCCGGACGCGCAGGAAAACTACGCGCGGCTGGCGCAGCGCGTGAACACCTGGCTGTCGTCGCAGACCTCGGCCGGCCTGCTCTTCGAGACCGACCTGCGGCTGCGCCCGAACGGCGATTCCGGCCTGATCGCGATCACCGTCGATTCGTTCCGCGACTACCAGTTGAAGCATGCCTGGGTCTGGGAACACCAGGCGCTGACGCGCGCCCGCTTCGTCGCCGGCGACCCGGCGGTCGGCGCGCGCTTCGAGGCGATCCGCCAGGAGATCCTGACGCTGCCGCGCGACCCGGCGAAGCTGAAGGAGGAGGTGCTGACGATGCGCCGGCGCATGCTCGATGCGCACGCCTCGAACAGCGAGGAGTTCTTCGACCTGAAGCAGGACCCCGGCGGCATCATCGACGTCGAGTTCATCGTCCAGTACCTGATCCTCGCGCACGCGCACGGCCACCCCGAGCTGACGCAGAACCTCGGCAACATCGCGCTGCTCGGCATGGCCGCCGGCCTCGGCCTGATCCCGGCCGAACTCGCCGATCCGGTACGCAACGCCTACCGCGAATACCGCCGCATGCAGCACGCGGAGCGCCTCAACGGCAGCGGCAAGGCGCGCGTCGAGCGCGCCGCCGTGCTGCGCCGGATCGCCGCCGTGCGCGCGCTGTGGCAGGCGGTTTTCGAACAGGGGTGAGCCGGCTATACTCGACCGCCATGGCATTCCCGCAGCATCCCGCAAGCACCGCCGCATTTCCCCAAGGAGATCCGCCATGAAACGCCTCGCACTTGCCACGCTGTTTGCCGCCGCCTTGCCCGCCTTCGCCAGCCCCACCATCGACAAGATCACCGCCACGCCGTCGCCCGGCAAGGCCGGCGAGCCCGTCACCATCACCATCGAGGCCAGCGAAGCCGAGAACGGCATGTGCGGAATGTCCCTGAACTGGGGCGAGGGCAACCGCCTGCCGCCGAAGAAGGTCGGCGGCAACCACAAGAACTTCCCGCTCACGCTGCAACACACCTACCAGAAGCCCGGCACCTACGAGATCAAGGCCGACGGCGCGCGCGCCGAGACCTATCTGCCCTGCATGGGCAAGGTGAAATACATGCACACCGTCGACGCCGCCGCCCCCGCCAGGACGGCTGGTCCGGCCGCCACCGCCTGCCCGGCGGACTGGGCGCTGAAGGGCAAGGTCGCCAGGGACGGCAGCTTCTCCTGCACGCCGAAGAAGAAGGGCGCCGCCAGGCCGGAGAAGGAACTCGCCTGCCCGCAGGGCACCAGCTACTTCTTCGGCGCCAAGGCGCTGGGCTGCGAAAAAGCACAGTAAGCAGCGGCAATACCCTACGACAGGCCGCCACGAGGCGGCCTTTTTTCCGGAGAAACAGGCATGACATCCCCCGGCCATCAGTGGCGCTTCTTCAGCGCGGGCGGTTTCGACCAGGTCCGCCTCGACCGCGGCGAGGACCTGATCCATCTCGACCAGCTCGACCAGAAACTGTGGGTCGCGCTCTCCTGCCCGGTCGCCGGGCTGGAATTCGACGCGCATACGCTGGCCCTGCTCGACGCCGACGGCGACGGCCACGTCCGTGCCAGCGACGTGATCGCCGCCTGCCAGTGGGCTGGCGCCCTGCTCCGCGACAAGGACCTGCTGGCCGCCGGCAGCCACCCGCTGCCGCTGGCCGCGATCGACGACAGCGGCGACGAAGGCCGCAGGCTGCTCGCCTCGGCACGAGAGATCCTGAAGAACCTCGGCAAGACCGGCGACGCGATCAGCGCCGAGGACACCGCCGACAGCGCGCGCATCTTCGCCGCAACGCGCTTCAACGGCGACGGCATCGTCATCGCCGGCTCGACCGACGACGACGCATTGAAGGCGGTGATCGCCGACGTCATCGCCACCTGCGGCAGCCGCCCCGACCGCAGCGGCGAAGCGGGCATCGGCGCCGAGGAATGCGAGGCCTTCTTCAGCGACCTCGACGCCCAGGTCGCCTGGCTGACGATCCCCGACGAGCGGCCCGAAGTCGTGCCGCTCGGTGCCGCCAGCGGCGCCGCCTGGGCAGCGATCGCGGCGCTGCGCGAAAAGGTCGACGACTATTTCGCCCGCTGCCGGCTGGCCGCCTACGACCCGCGCGCCGGCGAGGCGATGAACGGCAGCGCCGAGGATTTCCGTGCGCTCGCGCTGCAGACGCTGAGCCCG
The DNA here is from genome assembly GCA_016183655.1 of Rhodocyclales bacterium. GTDB lineage: Bacteria > Pseudomonadota > Gammaproteobacteria > Burkholderiales > Rhodocyclaceae > Proximibacter. Next base: position 91,522 of record JACPEH010000009.1, on the reverse strand, counting down.
GGCAGCGCAGGCATGGCGACATTGCCGCTGGCGCGGATCGAGGGCGGCCGCCCGCTGCCGCTGGCCGACGGCCTCAACCCGGCATGGCGCGACGCAGTCGCCGCGCTGCGCGAGCTGGCGGTGACGCCGCTCTTTGGCGCCCGCGAGGAGCTCGCCGAGGACGACTGGCAGGCGCTGTGCGCGCGCTTCGCGGCGCACGCCGACTGGCAGGCGGCGCGTCCGGCGACGCGCCTGGAAGCGCTCGGCGAGGAACGCATCCGCGCCCTCGCCGCACTGGCGCCGCGCGCCGCGCTGGCCGAGCTGATCGCCCGCGACCTCGCGCTCGCAGCCGAGGCCGACGCGATCGCCGCCGTCGACCGCCTGGTCTGCTACGTGCGAGACCTCGGCCGGCTGTGCAACAACTTCGTCTCCTTCCGCGACTTCTACACCGGCCACGGCCAGGCCGTCTTCCAGGCCGGCACGCTCTACCTCGACGGCCGCAGCTGCGAACTGGTGGTGCCGGTGCTCGACGCCGCCAGGCACGCGACGCTCGCCGGGCTGTCCGGCATCTACCTCGCCTACTGCGACTGCACCCGCGGCGCGGAGAAGAAGACCGTCGCCGCCGCCTTCACCGCCGGCGACGCCGACCAGCTGATGGTCGGCCGCAACGGCGTCTTCTACGACCGCGCGGGCAAGGACTGGGATGCGACGATCACGAAGATCGTCGAACACCCGATCAGCATCCGCCAGGCCTTCTGGTCGCCGTACAAGAAACTCGTCAAGCTGCTCGCCGAGCAGGTGCACAAACTGGCGGCGGCCAAGGCCAAGGCTGCCGACGACCTGGTCGCCGGCGGCGTCGCCAGTGCGCAGAAGCACGCCGAAACGGCCAAGGCGACGCCGATCCCCTTCGACGTCGCCAAGTTCGCCGGCATCTTCGCCGCGATCGGGCTCGCGCTGGGCGCCCTCGGCACGGCGCTGGCCGCGGTCGTCACCGGCTTCCTCGGGCTGCGCTGGTGGCAGATGCCGCTGGCGCTGGGCGGGCTGATCCTGCTCGTCTCCGGCCCGGCGGTGGCGCTCGCCTGGTTCAAGCTCAGGAACCGCAACCTCGGCCCGCTGCTCGACGCCAACGGCTGGGCGGTGAACGCCCGGGCGAAGATCAACATCCCGTTCGGCACTTCGCTGACGCAACTGGCGAAGCTGCCGGAGGGGGCCGAGCGGGCGCTCGCCGACCCGTACGCCGAGAAGAAGACGCCGTGGAAGCTGTACGTCGCCGCGGTCTTCCTTGCGCTGATCCTGCTCGTCTGGGCGACGAAGAGCGGCGGGGTGTAGGCCGATACTTTCTGGATTTTTGAAAGCCTTGCGCCACGGCAGGAATTCAATTCATCGAACCGCCGGATGCGTGACCCGCACGTCCGGTGGTGTGGGAGGGGGAGCCCGCGAGGGCTTCTCCTATCCCGACTATGCGTCTCACAATCACTGAACCTATGCGCCTACTCCGCCTCTTTGTTCTGTTGCTTGCCTTCGTCATGGCTGGTTGCACCACAATTGAGCGCACAGCGCGCATGTACAGCAGTGAAGCGCCTCCGCCCCGAACGTTTCAATACAAGGATGGCGGTTCTGGCATTTACTACTCGTTCACCGTCGGAGGTGCGGCACAGCCGGATACTGCAGTCTTTTTCTACGGCGCAACAGGCTGCCCCAGTTGGAAATCAGTCATGCCCAGTTACGTCAACGGCTTCACGGCCACTGCTCGAATCTTTGCACTCAACAAACGATTTGTGCCTGACCGTTCTACCGGGCTGTTCGACTGCGGCCAAGACTTTCATCTCGCAAACAATCCCGATCAGTGGGTCGCTGACTATTCGGAATTCATCGCCGCGCAAATAAGCTCCATCACGCCAAAACCAAAAAATATCGTGTTGGTTGGCGTCTCTGAAGGTGCATTGCCCGCAGCAAAAATCGCCGGGCTACTCCCGGAAGTTACTCACCTTGCAATCATCGGCAGCGGCGGTTACTCAATGCGCAAATCACTCGCCACACTCAAGCAGAGGGGTGCCATTGGTTTCGATGTCGACTCGGGCTGGAAGAAAATTGCCACCGATCCTCGCAGCATCGAAAAGGATTGGTACGGCAACCCCTATCGCTGGTGGTCAGACATCATGGATATCGAGCCTCTCCCTGACTTTCTCAGGTTGAATATTCCCGTCGTTGTCGGCATCGGCGAGCAAGACGAGAGTGTGCCCGTTGAGTCTGCACGTTTTCTGGCATCGCAACTCAAAGAGGCCGGCAAAAGCAACCTCATTCTCAAGGTCTATCCAGGTGCGGATCACCGCTTGAACGGCAATGGCATTTCTCATCGCAGCGAGTTTTTCTCGGAGTTGAGCCGCCTATTGCAGGCGACGCAGCACACTGCGGCTATGCAGAATGGGCTGCAGGCGGTGCGGCTTTTGCGGTAAGTTGGCGCGCTGAAATGGTCATTGCTCCGTGCTCATGAATTGCGCATATCGCCAGACACCGGCTCACCTGTCGCAGCCGGCAGAGGGCATTGCGCTTGCCGCCTGCAATCGACGTTTGCTTGCTGCCGGATGCGTTTCCCTCATCTTGCACGGGCTGTGGCTGACCTTGGATGGCCCGTACAGGCGGGACTTTGACCTATCGTCAGAGGCATCGGCGCGACGTTTCAGTGTAACGTTGCACGCGCCGGCATCCTCCGATGTGGAGCCAGCCCCAAGTATCGTCGGCAGGAGTCAGGCGCGGTTCGATGTGCCGCGTCATCCGAAACGTTTCAATGGCGATATCGACTCGTCTGGCGATTCGAGTCCGCCCCGATCTCAATCGCCCTCCCCCGTTCAGGAAGCTGGCGACCTTGCGACCAGGCAAGACTCATCACCTCTTGTGGATGTCGAGGCCGCGCGCGACATGGCGAGAACAATGGCTCGCGCACGGCCCGGGAATCCAGCCGTTCCCCGACAGGAGCCGTTGAGCACCGAACATGAGACTGCGCTGGAGCGAAGTATCGCCAGGTCTTCCACGTCCGACTGTCGAACCGCCTATGCCGGTGCCGGGCTGTTTGCCATTCCATTCCTGATCAGGGATGTCGTGTCGGACGGTGGGTGCAAATGGTGACGCAACATTCCAGTCCGGCAGATCGGCCCTATCGGGCCTCCTGCTGACCTTCTACAAGGGCTTCCCCAAAACGCAAGCACCGCGACGGTTTTCGTCAGGCATCGCCATCGCGGCTTTCCGACCTCTTGTTGGCATGCTCATTGCATTGGTTTGTGGCATCTGAAACGGAGGCGTGCCATGATCGTTCAATCCACTTCTGCTCTTCTCTACGCTAACGCAGCGGCACGTTTACCATCGGCCCGACAAACCCCGGCCGAACCACCGGCAAATATTGCCGATACCGTCCGCATTTCCCAGGCTGCGCGAGAGGCACTCGCCGCCTCATCCTCTTCCTCCGCTGCGAACAACGATAAGTCGGTCGAAGCACGGCTTGCCGAGATCAGGGCGAGAGGCCCGGTGAACAGAAGCCAAGAAGACCACGATTTTCTGTTCGCCAACGACAAGAGGCTTGCTGAAATCACTGCCCAAGGCAAGCCTCCCGAAAAACTCACCGCCGAAGAACTTGACTACGTGCAAAAAGCCACTGGTTTCGTCAATACGTTCGCAAACCTCAGTTCGGCGGAAAAGGCGCTGTATGACAAGGCCGTGGCCAGTGGAAATACCGAGGCTGCCGCAGGCATCAGCCAGATTGCGCTTGTTCGAATGATGGGACACACGGCAGGCGGCGCCAACGGCACGACGTACGACCCGCTCAACACGGAAATATCCGCAGCCAACGTAGCGAAGTACTTCAGTCACAGCATCGTCGACCCAACCGGAGAGGCCCAGTCCAAATTTCAGGCGCTGATCCAGTTCTTGCAGAACAACCCGGTGGCGTGACGCCCGAGAAGTTGAAGGACCGCGTGCGGGAACCGACCCGTCGGACACGAGGCACCGGCATAGGCACGCTCGTCGCGGAGAATGGGGACAATCCGGCTATCGGCAACTGCGCAAGCGCGGCGTCGGCGTGCGCGAAGCGTGGAACACCAGCAAGTCGGCGCATGGCCCGTGGCGGCTGTCGAAGACAGCGGCATTGGCGATTGCGCTACCATGGCGTTACTTCCAAACCATGGGACTACCCAGCCTTGCGCCACGGAAGGAATTCAGTTCATCGAACCGCCGGATACGTGACCCGTACGTCCGGTGGCGTGGGAGGGAGGGGCCGCGAGGCTCTTTCCTATCCCGATCAGCCGTCTCAGGAGTACGTATCGTGTCCCTCGAACTTTGGTTTGCATTTGCCGCGTCGTCGGCGGTGCTGCTCGTCATTCCCGGCCCGACCATTCTCACCGTTATCAGCTACTCCGTGGCTCATGGCCGGCGCGCGAACGTGCCGCTGGTTGCTGCCGTCGCACTCGGCGATTCAACTGCACTTGCTCTATCTGTATTGGGTCTTGGTGCCCTCTTGGCGACTTCGGCGCTATGGTTTGCTGGCGTCAAGTTGGTTGGCGGCCTGTATCTGCTTTATCTCGGTGCCAAGCTCTTGTGCACCGGTATCGTATCCAGCGAATTGCCCTTGCCTGAAGCGCCTGGCTCACGGTTGCGCCTGTTCGCAAACACCTATCTGGTTACTGCCCTGAATCCCAAAGGCATGGTGTTCTTCGTGGCATTCCTGCCGCAGTTCATCAACCCAAGCGCCAGCGTCGCCCAACAGCTTTGGGTGCTGGCGGTCACGTTCGTGGTCCTGGCAATTTTCAATGCCACGTTTTACACGGTGTTCGCTGCGTCAGCGCGCAGGGTGCTTTCCTCGCCGAACTCTCAGCGCGGCTTCAACATTGCCGGTGGTTCGCTGCTTTCGGTTGCGGGCGTATGGGCATTGCTTGCTCGTCGTCCAGCATGAATCCACACCTCACCGCACTTGGCATTTCCAGCGAAATGATAACGGCTCGCGGCCTAAGCGAGTGCGAGGAGGCTACGGCGCTTGAAGTGGCCGAGGTTGGAGCGGATGGCCGAGATCACTTGCTCGACCCCTTGGCCGCCGAAGCATGGCGTAGCCTCAGGGCAGCCGCGCTCGCTGACGGCATCGATCTATTCATCGTTTCCGCTTTTCGCAGTATTGCCCGGCAAGCCGAGATAGTTCGCCGAAAGATTGAAGCCGGGGCAGCAGTTGAAAGCATCCTCGCCGTCTGTGCGCCTCCAGGCTTTAGCGAACACCACACCGGGCGTGCCATTGACCTTTCAACTTCCGGCAGCCGCGCGCTTGAAGTCGAGTTCGACCAAACCCCAGCCTATGCCTGGCTCACTGAGCACGCTGCCGAATTCGGCTACCATCTCTCTTATCCCATTGGCAATCACCTGGGCTATCAATATGAGCCGTGGCATTGGTGTTTCCAAGACGCCCAACCTTTCGCCGCAGGGAACCAGGCGCATAAAACCGCGCCAGCCCCCTGAACTCGAACGTTCGTCACACCCGCCGCAGCTTCTCCCCCGCCGCCGCCAGCGTCTCCTCCTTCTTGGCGAAGCAGAAGCGCACGACGCGGTCGTCGTGGCCGTCGTGGTAGAAGGCCGAGACCGGGATCACCGCGACGCCGACCTCGCGCGTCATCCACTCGGCGAAGGCGCGGTCCGGCTGGTCGGCAATGGCGCCGTAGCGCGCCAGCTGGAAATAGGTGCCGCGGCAGGGCAGCAGCTCGAAGCGCGAGCCCTGCAATTGCTCGCGGAAGAAGTCGCGCTTGTGCCGGTAGAAGTCGGCCAGCCCGAGGTGGCGCGCGGCGTCCCGCATGTACTCGGCGATGCCGAGCTGCCCCGGCGTGTTCACCGTGAACACGTTGAACTGGTGCACCTTGCGGAACTCGCTCATCAGCGGCTGCGGGCCGACGACGTAGCCGATCTTCCAGCCGGTGATGTGATAGGTCTTGCCGAACGACGAGACGACGAGGCTGCGCGCGGCCAGCTCCGGATGCCGGCACAGGCTCTGGTGTTCCCCCTCGTAGCAGATGTGCTCGTAGACCTCGTCGCCGAGCACCACGATGTCGGTGTCGCGGGTGAGTTCGGCGAGCGCCGCCATGTCCTCCGCCGTGAACAGGCTGCAGCTCGGGTTGTTCGGCGTGTTCACGATGATCATCCGCGTGCGCGGCCCGATCAGCGACTTGACGTGGTTCCAGTCCGGCCGGTAGTCGGGGAAGGTCAGCCGCGAATAGACGGCGCGGCCGCCGACGGTCTCGATCGCCGGCACGTAGCTGTCGTACACCGGCTCGAAGACGATCACCTCGTCGCCGGGGCGGACGAAGGCGGCGATCGCCGTGTAGATCGCCTGCGTCGCGCCGGCAGTCACCGTGATCTCGGCATCAACGTCGTAGCGCGTGCCGTACAGCGCCGCCACCTTGTCGGCGATGCCCTGGCGCAGCTCGGGCATGCCGGCCATCGGCGCGTACTGGTTGCGCCCCGCGAGCATCGCCCGGTGCACCGCGTCGAACAGCGCCGGCTCGGCCTGGAAGTCGGGGAAACCCTGCGACAGGTTGATCGCGCCGCAGTCGGCGGCGAGCTTGGACATCACGGTGAAGATCGTGGTGCCGACCCACGGCAGCTTGGAATCGACGGCGACGGGCGACGGGAGCATGGAGAACCTGCACGGAAAGAGGAAGCCGTCACTGTAAAATGGCGGGCATGAAAGTCAATAACGTCCCCACCCGCAGCATCTGGCGCGTCGAGAACCACGCCGCCGTCGACATCATCGACCAGACCGCGCTGCCGCACGCCTACCGCGTGCTGCGGCTGGCCTCGCTGGAGGACGCGGCACACGCGATCCGTTCCATGCAGGTGCGCGGCGCGCCGCTGATCGGCGCCACCGCCGCCTACGGCGTTGCGCTGGCGCTCTTGCGCGACGCCGGCGACGCGGCGCTGGCCAACGCCATCGCCACGCTCGGCGGCACGCGGCCGACGGCGGTCAACCTGCACTGGGCACTGGCACGGATGCAGGCGCACCTCATGCCGCTGCCGGCGATCGAACGCGGCGCCGCCGCCTGGCGCGAGGCCGAGGCGATCGCCGACGAGGACGTCGCACAGAACCGCGCCATCGGCGAGCACGGCCTGGCGCTGCTGCGCCCGTTGGCCGAGAAACGCGGCCCAGGCCAACGACTCGATGTGATGACCCACTGCAACGCCGGCTGGCTGGCCACCGTCGACCACGGCACGGCGCTCGCCCCGGTCTATGCCGCCTTCGACGCCGGCATCGACGTGCGCGTCTGGGTCTCCGAGACGCGGCCGCGCAACCAGGGCCTGTTGACCGCCTGGGAGCTGCAGCAGCACGGCGTGCCGCACACGGTGATCGCCGACAATGCCGCCGGCCTCTTGCTGGCGCGCGGCGAGGTCGATGCGGTGATCGTCGGCGCCGACCGCATCGCCGCCAACGGCGACGTCGCCAACAAGGTCGGCACCTATTTGAAGGCACTCGCGGCGAAGGAGGCCGGCGTGCCGTTCTACGTCGCCGCGCCGCGCTCGACGCTCGACTTCGGCTGCCCGGCCGGCGACGCGATCCCGATCGAGGAGCGCGAGGGCGACGAGTTGCGCGTCGTGCACGGCAGCGGCGGCGATGGCCGTCCGGCGGCGCTGCGCCAGCTGGCCAAGGACGAGGCGGTGGCCAACCCGGCCTTCGACGTCACCCCGGCGCGCTTCGTTTCCGCCGTCATCACCGAACGCGGCAGCGCCGCCGCAGCGGCGCTCTCCACGCTCTATCCGGAAGAACGGCATGGCTGAGAGGTACGCAGGAATGCACGCAGAAGCGCGCGCCGAACTGATCGCCACCGCCCGCCGCATGGCGACTGCCGGCCTGAACAAGGGCACCGCCGGCAACCTCTCGGTGCGCGTCGACCAGGGCGGCGAGCACGGCTTCCTGATCACGCCGACCGGCATGGATTACGAGACGCTGACGCCGTCCGACATCGTCTTCATGCGCCTCGACGGCAGCCACCAAGGAGTGCACGGGAATTCGCGCAAGCCCTCCTCGGAGTGGCGCTTCCACCGCGACCTCTACGCCGCGCGGCCGGAAGCCGGCGCCGTGCTGCACGCGCATTCGCCGTTCGCCACCAGCCTCGCCTGCCTGCGCCGCGAGATTCCGCCCTTCCACTACATGATCGCCCGCTTCGGCGGCGATACCGTCCGCTGCGCCAACTACGCCACCTTCGGCACGCAGGAACTCTCCGACGCCGCGCTGGCCGCGCTCGCCGGCCGCTCGGCCTGCCTGCTGGCCAACCACGGCATGTTGCTCTTCGGCCGCGACCTGCGGCAGGCGCTCGACCTCGGCGTCGAGCTGGAAGCGCTCTGCGAGCAATACTGGCGCGCCTGCCAGCTGGGCCAACCGGTGCTGCTCGACGCCGCCGAGATGCAGACGGTGCTGGAGAAATTCGCCGGCTACGGGCAGCAGCAGGCCTGAACCGGCGCCGGGGCGAGCAAGCTCGCTCGCGATCGCGCAGACCATCGGGACCGCCTCGCCGGCACGTCGCAGGCAGATGTTCGGAATTTGATGTCCGCCATCGACCGGCAGCCTGTTCTCCGGTACCCTCCCCGCGCTCGCCTGGCCGCCGGCCAGCAGCGCCGCGACCATGCCAACCAAGCCTGCGGGAGCGCCCTTGCCTTGCGATACGGGCGCTCCCCCATGACCATGGAGTCTCCCCCGTGAATCACCCCGAACGACAACCCGCCCTGGCGCGCCTGCTGCTGAACAGGAAGTACTGGATGCTCTACTTCCTGTTCGTCACCGGCATCAGCATCGCGGGGCTGCTCTACCTTGGCCGGACCACCTACACGCACGCGCCGCCGCTGGCCGACTTCGTCTCGCCGGCCGGCGAGGTGGTCGTTGCCCGGGAGGAAATCCAGCGCGGGCAGGAGGTCTTCCTTCGTCGCGGCTTGATGGCCTATGGATCGTTCTGGGGCGATGGCGCCGAGCGGGGGCCGGATTTCACGGCCGACGCGCTGCGCCAGAACATGCTGGCCATGCAGGCCTTCCACGAAGCCCGGGCAGACGGGGCGCTCACCGAATACGGGAAGGACGCGATCGCCTCCCGCGTGACCCGCGAACTCCGCGCCAACGGCTGGGACGAAGGCGCCGGCCACGTCAGGATCGACGAGGCCCGGATTCACGCCTACCGGAGCCTGCAGACGCACTATGCGAGGGTGTTCGGCGATCCTGCGTATCCGGGCCATATCCGGCTCGGCCATACGCTGGGCGCGGAGGATATCCGCAGCCTGTCGGCCTTCCTGTTCTGGGGGGCCTGGGTGGCGGTGGCCGCGCGGCCCGGCGAGAACTACAGCTACACCCACAACTGGCCCTACGATCCCGCCGTCGGCAACACCCCGACCGCGGACACCTACATCTGGAGCATCCTGTCGATCCTCGTGCTGTTCCTGGGCATCGGCCTGATCCTCTACGTCTATGGCCAGATGAAGGTCATCTTCCCCGAGCCGTTCACCGACGCCGGCGCCGAGGGCGGCTTGCTGACGACGCCGGACCTCGAGCGCGGGATCGTGCGCAGCACGCAGCAGGCGACCTACAAATTCTTTGCGCTGGCCATGGTGTCGTTCGGGCTGCAGATCGTCGCGGGCATCCTCTGCGCCACCGATTTCGTCCGCCCCTACGGTCTTTATCTCGGCGACCTCGTTCCGTTCTCGGTGGCGCGGAGCTACCACACGCTGTTCCAGATCTTCTGGTTCTTCATGTGCTGGGTGGGCTACACCCTCTTCTTCCTGCCGCGTTTCTCCCCGGTTCCCCGCGGCCAGCGCTTCCTGATCGATCTCCTGTTCAGCCTGTGCCTGGTCGTCGGCGTCGGTTCGCTGGCCGGCATCTATCTCGGCCAGAAGGGGCTGCTCACGGGCGAGGCGGCCTATTGGCTGGGCAGCCAGGGCTGGGAGTTCATGGAGTTCGGACGCGCTTTCCAGATCCTTCTGCTGGCGGCCTTCGCCCTCTGGATCTTCATCATCTACCGGGCCGTGAAACCCTGGCTGACGCGCAGGAACCTGTGGTCGGTGCCGGCCTGGCTGCTCTACGGCAGCGGCATCATGGTCTTCTTCCTTTTCTTCGGCCTCTTCGTGGCGCCCGAGACCAATTTCGCGGTCGCCGACTTCTGGCGCTGGATGGTCGTGCATATGTGGGTGGAAGTGACCTTCGAGGTGTTCACCACGGTCATCGTCGCCTACATGCTGGTGCAGATGAACTTCATCCCGCGCGTGATGGCCGAGCGCACCATCTTTCTCGCCGTGATGATGTTCCTGTTCACGGCCACCATCGGCGTCGGCCACAATTTCTACTGGATCGGCAAGCCGACCGGGATCATCGCGCTCGGCAGCGTGTTTTCCACGCTCCAGGTGCTGCCCTTGCTGCTCCTGACCCTCGATGCCTGGGGGATGCGGCAGAAGGGGGGAGAGGCACGGGCCTTCCTGCGCAGCGGCAAACAGGAAGTGCTGATGGGAGAGGTCTGGCTGTTCATCCTCGCCGTGAACTTCTGGAACGTGTTCGGGGCCGGGGTCCTCGGCTCGCTGATCAATCTGCCGATCGTGAATTACTTCGAGCACGCGACCTATCTCACCAACAACCATGCCCACGCCGCCATGTTCGGGGTGAAGGGCAACATCGCGCTGGGCGGCATGCTGTTCTGCTGCCAGCACCTTTTCCCGCGGGCCCGCTGGAATGCGAAGCTGGTGCGAACGTCGTTCTGGGCCCTCAACATCGGCTTGGCGATGATGATGTTCCTGGATCTCTTTCCGGTCGGCGTCTACCAGCTGCTGGCCGTGTTCGAGAAAGGGTTCTGGTACGCCCGCTCGGCGGAGATCGTCGAAGGAACCGTGTTCCGGACGCTCACCGCCTTCCGCTCGCTGGGCGGCGCGGTGTTCGTGCTCGGCGGCCTGCTGCCGCTGCTGTGGTTCGTGCTGTCGAGAGCCGGGAGCCTGCTGCCCGAGTCCGTACAGGAAACGGACGAGCGCTCGTCGTGCGAGGACATCCGGGCCAGCCAGGCCACCCGCGGCTAGGCGCGCTTGAGCGGCGCCGTAACGAAGGTGTCGGGCAGCGGCGACGCTCCCCGCCCTCCGGGCCGCGGCACGGCCCCGCCGACCGGCTTCCGCCGGAACCCCTCCCCGCTTGATTCGTAACGCGTTTTACAGACTGTTACACCTGGTGGTCGGCAAGATTCCCGTTGTGGCGTTGTCCAACTACACACCAGCAACAGGAGTCATGAATCATGAAACGCATTCTGCTTACGCTATTGCTACTGGGTGGCGCACTGGGCACCACTGCGCAGGCCACCGACGTCGGCCTCTCGATCAGCATCGGACAACCGGGCTTCTACGGGCAGATCGACATCGGCGGCTATCCGCGGCCGGTCCTGCTTTATCCGCAACCGGTCCTGATCGAGCGCGTCCCCTACTATCGCCCGCCGATCTACCTGCATGTTCCTCCGGGACACGCCAAGCACTGGGGCAAGCACTGCCACAAGTACGGCGCCTGCGGCGAGCGCGTCTATTTCGTGCAGAACAGTTGGTATGACCGCGTCTATGTGCCGAGCTACCGCGAACGGCACGGCCACTATGATCGGTACGACCGCGACCATCGCGGTGGCGACCGCCATCGGCGGGGGGACGACGACCGAGGGCGTCATCATGGGCGGGATCATTAAGCCGACGCCGGGGAAGCACTAGAGGCAGGGACTGATCCGCCCATGGGGGGCGTCACCAGCGACGGTGGCGATGCCGGCCCCGCTACTCCCCGGGGCCGGCCTTGTGCAACAACTCGTTCCGCCGCATCGGGTTCCGATAGCCGCCCGCACCCGCATCGTAGGTCTCGTAGGGCATGTTGTAATTGCGCCCCGTCTGCGGATCCTGCATGCGTTCATAACCCATCGTCGCCTCCCGCCGCGCCTGCGAGATGCGATCTTCCGATAGCCCCTTCTGACGCCACGACTCGATCAGGCCCGAGTTATCGAGGGGATTGTTGCGCGGAAGCATGACGCGGTCGGCCCCGGCGACCTGACGCGGATTGGTGACGACGATGCTGTGCGCCACCGCCGGCAGCCAGGTTCGGACCTGCGCCCAAGTGCTGGCGGGCGACTGGTAAAGGGTCATCGTCGCGTAATAGCGGCCATAGGCCGAGCTGACGCCGACCGTGGCACTCATGCGTACCGGGATGCCCTGATGGGTCGCGGCGATCTCGTACTCTTCGACACGCCACGGAGCGAGGATTCCGGGCTGATCCTTGAGCCGCCGCGTCTGCGTCACGCGCGCCGACGGATTCACCTGGCGCAGGGTCATCGCCAGGAACTGCTGCGGCGACATGTCGCCGAAAGCACCGGCGAGGAGGGCGCTCGAAACGAAGGTGGCGCGGCCCGGCGCGAAAAGATCGACGCCGTTGGTCGTTTCGTTCATGGTCCAGCCTCGGGGCGCGGACCAGCGGAAATACTGCCCTTGATGGAATTCGAGGACCGGCCGGTTCAATGCCGCCGCATTCGACGGGCCCGGCTCCCCGGACAACGCGACCGAAGCGAACACGACGGCGCAGCCTCCGAGCACGGTACGGATAAACGGCATCGTCATTGGCCTTTTCCGAGTGGGTGACATCTACGGCATGAGCATACACTTGGCACGCTGGTGCGTCTGCGGTCGGCCGCCTCAAATCGCCCCCGCCGCAAAAATCGCGGCCACCTCCTCCGCCGGCCGCGGCCGGGAGAACAGGTAGCCCTGGCAGAGCAGGCAGCCTTCGTCGCGCAATGCGTCCAGTTGCGGCGCGGCCTCGACGCCTTCGGCGACGACTTCGAGGGCCAGGCTTTTCGCCAGGCCGATGATCGAGGCGACGATCGCCGCGTCGTCGCGGTCGTCGCACAGGTCGCGCACGAAGGAGCGGTCGATCTTCAGCCGGCTGACCGGGAAGCGCTTGAGGTAGGCGAGGCTGGAGTAGCCGGTGCCGAAGTCGTCGATGGCCAGGCGCACGCCCATGTCGGCGAGCGCCTGCACCTGCGCCAGCGCTTCCTCGACGCTGTGCATCAGGCTCGATTCGGTGATCTCCAGTTCGAGCATCGCCGGCGGCACGCCGGTCTCGTCGAGGATGGCGCGCACGCGCGCGACCAGGTCGGCCTGCTGGAACTGCCGCGGCGACAGGTTCACCGCCATCGGCACCTGCGGCCAGCCGGCATCGTGCCAGGCACGCAGCTGGCGACAGGCTTCGCGCAGCACCCATTCGCCGAGTTCGAGGATGAGGCCGGTCTCCTCGGCGACCGGGATGAACTCGCCGGGCGGGATCAGCCCGGCCTCCGGGTCCTGCCAGCGCACCAGCGCCTCCAGCCCGCAGACGCGGTGCTGCGCGACATCGACCTGCGGCTGGAAGTGCAGCACGAATTCGTGCTGCTCGACGGCGCGGCGCAGGCGCTGCTCCAGCCGGAAGAAGCGCGTGGCGACGTCGTTCATCGCCGGCGAGAAGAACTGGAAATTGTTGCGGCCGCGGTTCTTCGCCGTGTACATCGCGGTATCGGCGTTCTTCATCAGCGTCTGCGCGTCGCGGCCGTCGTCCGGGTAGAGGCTGATGCCGATCGAGGTCGAGGCGCGCAGCGCATAGCCCATCACGTCGGCCGGCCGTGCCAGTTCGTCGACGATGCGCTCGGCGACCATCACCGCGTCGTCGGTGCCGCCGACCGCGCCGAGGACGACGACGAACTCGTCGCCGCCCAGCCGGCAGACGGTATCGACGTCGCGCACGGCGCCGCACAGGCGGCTCGCCACCACTTTCAGCAGCGCGTCGCCGACGTCATGGCCGAGCGAATCGTTGACGCTCTTGAAACGGTCGAGGTCGAGGAAGAGCACGGCGACCAGGTTGCCGGCGCGCTCGGCGCCGGCCAGCGCCTGCGCCAGGCGGTCCTGCAGCAGGCTGCGGTTGGGTAGCCCGGTCAGCGCGTCGTGGTGGGCGATGTGCCAGACACGTTCCTCGGCCTGCATGCGCTCGAAGATTTCCGACTGCAGCTGGACGTTGGCCGTCTCCAGCTCGGCGGTGCGCTCGGCAACGCGCACCTCCAGCTCCTCGTGCGCGCGCAGCAGCGCTTCCTGCGCCTGGCGGCGGTCGGTGATGTCCTCGGTGATCCAGATGGCGCCACCGCCCTGTTCCCACGACACGCGCTGCGCCGTGCCGCGCACCCAGAACAGGCTGCCGTCGCGGCGCCGCAGCCGCGTCTCGCCGACGAAGGCGCCGTGCCGGCGCAGCTCGTTTTCCGCCTGCGCGGTGAATTCGCGGTAGGCGTCATCGTCGGGAAAGATCTCCTGCACCCGCCGGCCGGCGAGCTCCTCCGGCGTGTCGCCGAGCATGCCGGCGAAGCGGTGGTTGCAGCGCTGCAGGTGGTCGCCGTTGACGTAGGTGATGCCGAAGGCGGCGTTGTCGAAGATCATCCGCTGCTCGGTCAGCGCGCCCTGCAGGCGCTCGTCCTGGCGCTTCCTTTCGGTCATGTCCTCGACGATCCACACCGAGCCGAGTTCCGGCTGATGCACGTCGACGAAGCGGCCGCTGAGCTGCGCCCAGAAGGTACTGCCGTCACGGCGGCGCAGCCATTGCTCGCGCCGGTGCGTGCCGCCGGCGGAGATCGCCGGGTAGATCGCACCGGCCGCCTCGAACTCGGCGTCGGAGATGTAGAGGATGCGCGACGAGGCGCCGATCATGCCGCCCGGCGGATAACCGAACATCTCTTCCATGCGCGGGTTGTTGCGGATGATGCAGCGGTCGCGCAGCAGCATGATGCCAACCTGGGCGGCGGCGAAGGTGGCTTCCAGGTCGCGCTGGGTGTCCCACAGCTCGTCCTTGATGCGGGTCTGCTCTTCGAGGTCCTCGACGATCCAGATGGTGCCTTCGCGCGGCGTTTCGCGGTGGATCGCCGCCGCGTAGAGGCGGCAGTAGATCAGGCGGCCGTCGCGGCGGCGCAGCGGCACCTCGACGTCGAAGGGATCGCCGGCGAGCAGCGAGCGCCGCGCCCAGCGGCGCAGGCGGAGATATTCCTCCTCGCTGGCATAGAGCACGCGCGCCGGCTGGCCGAAGACCTCGTCGGCGGCGTAGCCGAGCAGGTCGCAGAAGCGCCGGTTGCAGTGCTGGAGCATGCCGTCGCGGACGAGCACGATGCCGACCGGGGCGTGGTCGAAGATCGCCAAGAGCTCCGGCATCGCCAGCATCCGGTTCATTGTCTCCTCCTATGGCTCGGCAAGCCCTCTGCGGGGCCTCGGTCGGTCAGGGGACCGCCATCCGGCAACGATGATACCAGCGCCAAAAATGCGCGGGGCATTCACGGCGGAGCGGCCGGCCCCGCCGTGTACGGCGCCCTGGTAGTCAGTCATGTTGGAACGGATCGATAGGTTCGTCATTCCGGCCCCCTTCGACAAGCTCAGGGCAGGCTTCGGCAAGCTCAGGGCAGGCCGGGCTGCGCCCGCGCCGGAATCCAGGAAAAACCCGCAAAAACTTGCCCTGCCGACGTACGGGCCTACCACCTGGATTCCGGGTCAAGCCCGGAATGACGGGGGTTAAGCCCCGAGTCCCTAATCCCGCCCGCTGCGCTCCAGCACGCGCAGCAGCGAGGCGGTGTCGCAACCGCCCCAGCCTTGCGCCATCAGCGCATTGAGCTGCTGGCCGACGCTCGCCGTCAGCGGCAGCGGCACGCCCAGGGCATGGGCCTCCTGCAGCACGATGCCGAAATCCTTGTGGTGCAGCCGCGCCTCGACGCCGGCGGCGAAGTCGCGGCGCGTCATGCGCTCGCCGAACACTTCCAGCACGCGGCTGCCGGCGGAACCGCCGAGCAACGCCTGGCGCACCTTCTCCGGATCGACGCCGGCCGCCCGCGCCAGACGCATCGCCTCGGCCGCGGCCTCGATCGCCGCCACCATGACCATCTGGTTGCAGGCCTTGGCCACCTGCCCGGCGCCGTTGCCGCCGACGTGCACCAGCGTCTTGCCGAGCACTTCGAACAGCGGCCGGACGCGTTCGAGCACCTCGGCGTCGCCGCCGGCCATGATCGCCAGCGTGCCGGCCTCGGCGCCGCCGCCGCCGCCGGAAACCGGCGCATCAAGCATATGCACGCCGCGCGCGGCAAGCCGCGCGGCGAGGTCGCGCGCCAGCCCCGGTGCGATCGTGCTCATGTCGACCAGCACCGCGCCGGGCGCGAAGCCTCCGGCCAGGCCGTTCTCGCCGAAGACGACCGACTCGACGTCGCTGCCGTAGGTGACGATGGTGAACACGACCTCGGCGTGGCGGGCAACTTCGGCCGGCGAGGCGCGGAAGACGGCGCCGGCCTCGACCAGCGGGGCCGCCACCTCCGGCCGGCGCGCCCAGACCGAGACTTCGTGGCCGGCACGCAGGAGCCGGCTGGCCATCGGGCAGCCCATCACGCCGAGACCGATGAAACCGAGCTTCATTGCTGTCCGGAGAGCTTTTCGAGCAGCTTCAGCACGGCAATCGAGTCCTCCTCGCCGAGGCCGGAGCCGACCATCGCGTTGAACATCTGCGCCGTCGCCGCCGCGCCGGGCAGCATCAGCCCGAGCGCGTGGGCGCTGTGCATGACGATGTTCAGGTCCTTCTGGTGCATCCAGCTCTTGAAGCCCGGCTTGAAGTTGCGGTCGAGCATGCGCTGGCCGTGGTTTTCCAGGATCTTCGAGTAGGCGAAGCCGCCAAGCAGCGCCTCGCGCACCTTCGCCGGATCGGCACCGGCCTGCTGCGCGAAGCACATGGCCTCGGCGACGGCCAGCACGCCCATGCCGGTGACGATCTGGTTGCAGGCCTTGGCCACCTGCCCGGCACCGGAATCGCCGACGTGCACGACGTTCTTGCCGAGGCAGTCGAAGGCCGGCCTGGCCTTGGCGAAGGCCGCGGCGCTGCCCCCGGCCATGATCGACAGCGTGCCGGCGATGGCGCCGACCTCGCCGCCGGAGACCGGCGCGTCGAGGAAGTCGATGCCCTTCGCCTGCATCTTCGCGGCGATGTCCCTGGCCGCTGCCGGCGCAATGGTGCTCATGTCCACCGCCACCAGGCCTGCCGGGTTGGCGCTCGCGCCGCCGGCGACGCCATGCTCGCCGAGCATCACCTGTTCGACATCGGGCGCATCGGCAACCATCGAGATCACCACCTCGACCTGCCGCGCCACGTCGGCAGCACTCGCCGCGGTGGTCGCGCCGGCCTCGGCCAGCGGCGCCATCGACTCGGCGCGGCGCGCCCAGACGACGACGTCGTGTCCGCCCTTGAGCAGGTTGCGGGCCATCGGCCGGCCCATGATGCCCAGCCCGAGGAAGCCGACTTTCATCGCCCAGGTCTCCCGCGGCGGCGCTCAGCGCACAAACGAGGCGGCGGTCGGCACGCTGAAACGGCCGTTGAGCGTGATCAGCTGCTTGCGGTGTTCGCCGGCCAGCTGCGCGACATAGTCCTCGCCCTTGGGCAACAGGCGGACCTCGATGCGGCGGCGATCCTCGGTCGAGCGGCGGCGCTCGACGAAACCCTGCTTCTCGCAGCGCGAGACCAGCGCGACGACACCGTGGTGCTGCGCCTGCAGGCGCTCGGCAAGCTCGCCGATGGTCGCCCACTCGCGGCCGGGATAGCCTTTGATATTCAGCAGCATCAGGTACTGCAGCGGCGTGATGCCGGCCTTGCGGGTCACGTTCTCGGAGAAACGGAGGAACTTGCGGATCTGGTAACGAAAATCGGCGAGAAGCTCGAAGTCCTGCTTTTCGAGCGGCGGCAGCTGCTTGTCGGTCATCGGGGAAACTCCGTCTCTTGTTTTGTCTGCGACACGCGTGACGGCCCCGATTTTACCGGCAAACGCGAGGGGCGGGCCGGCCGAAAAAGAAAACCCGCGGTTGCCCAGGGCGCCCGCGGGTAGAAGCCAACCATCCACCCGGGGGGTTGGGTGGAGGTGGAGAGGAAATACCGGCGTGCGGCGATGAAGGGTCCGCACTCCGGATTCGAGTCAAGAATACATCACGTTGAGATGAATGCGCAACCCGGTTTTATGCTTGCACGGGAGCCGTCAGCGGCAGCGTGACGACGAAGCGGGTCCCTTCGCCGAGCTTGCTGTCGACCGCGATGTCGCCACCGAGCAGGTCGCGCGCCAGGTTGAGGACGATCGACAGGCCGAGCCCGCTGCCGCCCTTGCCGAGGCGGGTGGTGAAGAACGGGTCGAAGATGCGCGGCAGCAGTTCGGCGGCGATGCCGATGCCGTTGTCGGCGAAAACGATCTCCACGCGCGCGTCCGGCAGCGCGTGCGCGTGCACGCTGATCACGCCGTTGTCGCGCCCCTCGAACGCATGCAGCAGCGCGTTTTCGACGAGGTTGCTGACGATCTGGCCGAGGGCGCCGGGATAGCTGTCGAGGCGCAAGCCGACCTCGGCATCCACGTCCAGCCGGTGCGGGCTGTGCTTGAAGCGCGGCAGCAGCGTCATGCGCACTTCCTCGAGCACCGTTGCCAGGTCGAAGACCCGGCGGCGGTCGCTGGTCTGGTCGACCGCCACCTGCTTGAAGTTCTGGATCAGGTTGGCGGCGCGCAGCAGGTTGCGTTCGAGCAAGTCGTCCGACTCGCGCACGCTGCTGACGAAGCTCTCCAGCACCGAGCGGCGCAGCGGCCCGGTGGCCAGCGCCGCGTCGAATTCGGCGATGCGGTGCCCCATCGCCGAGGCCACCATCAGCGCGTTGCCGATCGGCGTGTTGATCTCGTGCGCGATGCCGGCGACGAGGTTGCCGAGCGAGGCCATGCGCTCGTTGCGGGCGAGGAGTTCCTTGGTCCGGCGCAGGTCGGTGATGTCGGTCTGCAGCACCAGGCGGCCGCCTTCGGAAGTGGCCAGCCGCTCGATGCTGACGATGCGGCCGTCGGGGAGCACGCCTTCCCACTGGCCGAGACCACCCCAAGCGGTGGCGTCGTCGTCGGCGCGCGGGAAGTCGCCGCGCGCCTCCATCTCCCGGCGCAGCTCGTCGCGGTGGATACCGACGCGCAGCAGGTCGACGGACGACGGGTAGAGGCGCCTGAACGCCTCGTTCCACGCCGCCAGCCGCTGCTCGCGGTCCCACAGCAGGATGCCGCTGGACATCGTATCGATGATCTCGCGCAGCCATTCCGCCGACTGCCGTACCGCCGCCTCGGCCAGGCGCCGCTCCTCGACTTCCGAGGCCAGGCGCTGCGTGCGCTCGGCGACGCGCGCCTCGAGTGCTGCGTTGAGTTCCTCGTAGCGCTGGTTGGCGGCGAGCAGCCGCGCCTCGGCACGCTTGCGCTCGGTGATGTCGGTGTAGGAGGTGACGAAGCCGCCGTCGGGCAAGGGCGTGCCGCGCACTTCGAGGACGGTGCCATCCGGCCGCGTGCGCTCGAAATGGTGCGGCACGTGCTGGTTGACGCGATCCATCGCCGCCGCCACGTAGGCGTCGGGATCGACGTCGCCGTACTCGCCGCGCAGCGCGTTGTAGCGCAGGAAATCGGCGATCGCGCACGGCTCGCCGGAGAACAGCTCGCGCGGGAAATCGAGCAGGCGGCGGAACTCCTCGTTCCATTCGACGATGCGCAGATCCTTGTCGACCACCGACACGCCGCCGGGGAAATGCGCCAGCACCGAGTTCAGCCGCGAGTTCTGCAGCCGCAGCGCCTCCTCCGCGCGCTTCCGTTCGGTGACGTCCTCGGCCAACATCAGCCGCGCCGCGCGTCCCTCGTAGACGACATCGAGGACGGTCACCTCGGCATCGACGACCCGCCCATCCTTGCAGCGCAGATGCCATTCGCCGCAACGCTGCAGCCCCGGCGACAGGTCCGCGAAATAATCGGCCAGGCGACTGCGCTCGTCCTCGGGGTAGAGGTCGGGCAGCCGCATCGCCGTCAGCACCTTGCGTTCGAAGCCGTAGCCGGCGAGGAAGGCGTGGTTGGCGTCGAGGATGAACTGCCGGCGCGGCTCGTAGACGACCATCGGCAACGGGTTGTTGTCGAACAGCGCCCGATACTGGGCCTCGCTTGCCCGCAGCGCCTCGGTGCGACGCTCCACTTCCAGGCGCAGCTGGCGCGGCTGGCGCAGCAGCAGATAGACGGCAAAGGAAACCAGCGAGCTGAAAACGAGGACCGACAAGCTGCCGACGACGATATCGAGCGGCGCCAGCCAGCCGCGCACGGGCGCGATGCTCAGCGTCCAGTGGCCGTTGGGGACGGGAATCTGCACCTCGACCGGCCGCCCCGACAGCGCGCCGCCGCCGCTGGCGAAGACGTGGCGCTCGCCGCGGTCCGGGGTGAGCCGCCACAACTCGTAGGCATAGCCGCTCTCGACCAGCGCATTGATGCGCGTCGCCGCGAGCAGGTCGGGAATGCGGACGAGTACCTGGGTCAGCCCCCAGAACTGCTCGCGCCCTTCGGCGTCGGGCAGGAAGATCGGATGCCGGCCGACGACGCCGACGCCGCCCTGGCGCAGGTCGAAGGGGCCGGTCAGTCCGAGCTTCCGCTCGGCGACGACGCGGCGTGTTTCCGGCCCCTGCTTCGGATCGTTGAGCGGCGAGAAGCCGAGCACCATCTCGTTGCCGGCGAGCGGCACCACCTGCGAGATGGTGCCGCCGGGCGCCAGCTGCAGCGCGCTGATGCCGCCGTAGACGCGGATCATCTCGTTCGCCAGCGCGTCGAAGTTGTCGATCCGCCCCTGCCCCTGGCGGACCAGCGTCGCCAGCGCATAGGACGCGGACAGCGAGCGGTCGAGGCGTTCGGCGAAATCGTGCGCGACGGCGCTCGCCAGTTGCCAGGCGCGCGCCTCCGCTTCCTGGCGACGGACCTCCTGCACGACGAGGAGGATGCCGGTCGATAGCAGGCCGGCAATCAGGAAGGCGATGACGGCCCCGGGCAGCAGCCAATCGCGCCGCGATCGCCGCGCCGCGACTGCGGAGCCCGCCTCCCTTTCGCCCGCCCCGTCTGTCACCTCAGCTCTCCGTCGCGCTCACGCCCATGATCCCGAAGGTTACCCCGGATGCTTGATCCCCTGCCAGCGCTCAGGCCCCGCCGCCTTCGCGCCAGATGTTGCGACAACGCGTTTCCTTGACCCACCACGCCGACGCGGCGCCGAGGCAGGCACTGGCGGCGATCACCGCGATGCCGCCGCGCCAGGCCTCGATGCCGTAGAAGCGGGCGCCGCCGAGCATGCCGCCCTGCCAGCCGAGGTCCATCACCCAGCCGAAGAGCGGCTGCAGCAGCGCGCCGGCGGCGAAGCCGCCCATGTTGGCGACCGAGGTGGACATCCCGGACAGCAGCGGCGGATTGACCTCCTTGGCGCAGGCCCAGGTCAGGCTGAAGCCGGCGGTGCACAGGCCCATCACGCCGAACAGCGCGTAGGAGAGCCAGAGCGGCATCGCCGCCCCGGACAGCCAGACCAGCCAGAGCAGGGCGAAGAGGTTGGTGGTTGCCACCAGCACCGGCTTCCGGCGGCCGAGGCGGTCGGAGAGCGTGCCGAGGAAGAAGCAGCCGACGGCGAAACCGCCGAACCACAGCGACAGGTGGCTGGCGGCGACGTCGCGCGACAGCCCGTGCACCTGCACCAGGTAGGGCGTCGCCCACAGCCCGGCGAAGGCGAAGAAGGCGCCGGCGATGCCGGTGTTGGCCAGCGCCGCCGGCCAGGTGGCGCGGTTCTTCAGCACCTGCGCGAGGCCGCCGAGGATCACCGTGCGGTCGAATTTCGGCCGGTGCGCGTCGCTCGCCCTGTCCTTGCGGTCGCGCACCCACAGCCAGCAGGCGACGCCGAGCGCCAGCGAAACGACGCCGGCGACGACGAACACGCTGCGCCAGCCGACCGCCTGCGCGGTCAGCGACAGCGGCACGCCGGCCAGCACCGAACCTAGGTTGCCGACCAGCATGCACAGCCCGGTCAGCGTCGCGAAATGCTTCTCGTCGAACCAGACGGCGATGATCTTCAGCATGGCGATGAAGGTCACCGAGACGCCCAGCCCGACCAGCGTGCGCCCGACGAGCGCGATCTCCATCGACGGCGCCAGCCCGAACAGGATGCTGCCGGCGCAGGCGACGACGGCGCCGAGAAGGAGGATGCGGCGCGGCCCGAGCGTGTCGACGAGGATGCCGGTCGGCACCTGCATCACCGTGTAGACGTAGAAGTAGGTCGCCGCCAGCACGCCGAGCGAGGCGGCGCTGGTCTGGAAGGCCACCGCCAGGTCCTGCGCGATGCCGGCCGGCGCGAAGCGGTGGAAGAAGGAGAGCACGTAGGCGCCGGCGACGACGGCCAGCATCGGGACACTGCGGCGAAGGGAATCGGTCATGTCAGTTGTTTTCCTGTCTGCGCAGCGGCACGGTAAGGATAGGGGACGTCAGCAGCGTGGTCAGGATGGCCATGACGGCAACGATCGGGGCCCCGGCGACGCAGGCGAGCAGCGGGATTTCCGGGCGGCGGACGGCGCGCATCGGATGCATGGGGAGTCCTCGGATCATGGCCGCCGGCGGCGGCCGCTTGTTGTTCTTGCCGGCTACTGATTCCGCTGCGGGCAGCTTACTTCATCGCCGCGATCGCTTCGGCATGCGTTTTCCCCGGCGAGTTCCGGCGCGCTTCGACGTAGCGGCCGATGCTGTCGCTCATCGCGCGGCCGGCGCCTTTCTCGGCCAGCGCATCGAGCACCTCGATCGAGGTCGCCGGCGACTTGGTCGAATCGAAGATGAAACGGGCCGCACGGGTGCAGGCGGCGGCGACCGCCTGTTCGGTTTCGCCGGTATTCCTGATCGCCCGCGCCATCTGCTCGCGGGCGCGCAGCACGCGCGCATCGGACGCGGCAACGTCCTCCTTCACCGACAGCGACACCATGCGCTGCGGGATGCTCTCCCCGGTAGCGGTCACCGACTCCAGCGGCGACGCGGCAGCCAGCGCGAGGGCCGGCAGGAACAGGGAAACGGCGAACAGCGAACGCATGGGAAAGCCCTCGGCAGGATGGTATCGGGCGAATCTTAACATCGCCGCGTCGCTGCCTTCCGGCGTGCCGGCGGCCGCGCGCACGCACGCGACCGATCAGCGCGTCCGGAACAGCCGCAGCCGCTTCTCGACGCCGACCACCAGCGCGGCCAACCAGCCGCAGGCGATGATCGCCAGCCACTCGGCCAGCCCGATCGGCGCCGTGCCGAACAGGCGGTTCATCAACGGCAGGTAGGTGAACAGCAGTTGCAGCCCGATCATCAGGCCGCTGCCGACCCACACCCAGGGATTCGAGAAGACGCCGACGGCGACGAAGGAGCGCGTCAGCGAGCGGCAGTTGAACAGGTAGAAGGTCTCGACGACGACGAAGACGTTGACCGCGACGGTGCGCGCCTCGGCGAGCGGGCTGCCCTGATGCAGTTCGAGCAGGAACAGCCCGTAGGCGCCGAGCAGCAACAGCACGCTGACCAGCACGATGCGGGCGATCAGCAGCCGGTCGAGGATGGCCGCCGCCGGCCGCCGCGGCGGCCGCTGCATGATGCCGCGCTCGACCGGCTCGAAGGCGAGCATCAGCCCGAGCAGCACGGCGGTGGTCATGTTGATCCACAGGATCTGCAGCGGCGTGATCGGCAGCGTGGCGCCGGCGAGGATCGCGGCAACGATCACCAGCCCCTCGCCGAAGTTGGTCGGCAAGGTCCACGTGATGAACTTCACCAGGTTGTCGTAGACGCCGCGCCCCTCCTCGACCGCCGCCTCGATGCTGGCGAAGTTGTCGTCGGTGAGCACCATCGCCGCCGCCTCGCGCGCGACGTCGGTGCCGGAGAGTCCCATGGCGACGCCGATGTCGGCCTGCTTCAGCGCCGGCGCGTCGTTCACCCCGTCGCCGGTCATCGCCACCACCTCGCCGCGTTGCTGCAGCGCACGCACCAGCCGCAGCTTCTGCTCCGGCTCGACGCGGGCGAAGACGTTGCAGGCCACCGCCGCGCGCGCCAGCGCCGCGTCGTCCATCGCCGCCAGCTCGCGGCCGGTGAGTGCCCCGCCGCCACCGCCGACGCCGATTTCGATGCCCAGCTGGCGGGCGATCGCCAGCGCCGTCAGCGCGTGGTCGCCGGTGATCATCTTGACCGTGATGCCGGCGCCGTGACAGGCCTTGACCGCGCCGATCGCGCGCGGCCGCGGCGGGTCGATCATGCCGACCAGGCCGAGGAAGGTGAACGGCCGCGCCGCCAGCGCGTCCTCGCACAGGGCTTCGTCGCCGCAGGCGACGCGCGCCAGCGCCAGCACGCGGTAGCCGCGCCCGGCCATCGCCTGCGCATGGCGCTCGATGGCGGCGACGTCGAGCAGCGCCGGGTCGCCGGCGGCATCGAGCATGTCGCCGCAGCGCGGCAGGATGCGCTCGATCGCGCCCTTGACGTAGGCGATGCGCACGCCCTCCACGGCGTGCGCGGTGGCCATGTACTGCACCGCCGACTCGAAGGGCAGCACGTCGAGGCGCGGGAACACCGCCTGCAGCGTCGCCTCGTCGAGCCCGCCCTTGCGCGCCAGCACCAGCAGCGCGCCTTCGGTGGGGTCGCCGGCAATCTCCCAGCGCCCGTCCTTCCGGAACAGGCCGGCATCGTTGCACAGCGCGCCGGCGACCAGCGTCTCGCGCAACGCGCCGGCGATCGCCGGCGGATAGTCGTCGTCGCCGATCCGCCCCTCCGGCGCGTAGCCGCTGCCGCTGACCTCGTAGCGATCGCCGCCGGCCCACAGCTCGCGCACCGTCATCTGGTTCTCGGTCAGCGTGCCGGTCTTGTCCGAGCAGATCACCGTCGTGCTGCCCAGCGCCTCGACCGCCGGCAGCTTGCGGATGATCGCGCGCCGCCGGGCCATGCGCGAGACGCCGATGGCCAGCGTGATCGTCACCGCCGCCGGCAGCCCCTCGGGAATCGCACCGACCGACAGCGCCACCGCCGCCATGAACATGGCGAAGGCGGATTCGCCGCGCAGCAGGCCGACGCCGAAGGTGAGCAGCGCGAGGCCGCCGATCACCAGCAGCAGCCAGTTGGAGAAGGCCGCCATCTTCTTCGTCAGCGGCGTCTGCAGATCGGGCGCCTCGGCGATCAGGCGCGAGATGCGGCCGGTCTCGGTGGCGCCGCCGGTGGCGGCGACCAGCCCGACCCCCTGGCCGCTGACCACCATCGTCCCGGCGTAGGCCATGTTCGTGCGGTCGGCGAGCAGCGTGTCGGCCGGCAGCGCCGCCGGTTCCTTGCGCACCGCCGTCGATTCGCCGGTGAGCGGCGCTTCCATCGCCTGCAGGCTGCGCGCCTCGACCAGGCGCAGGTCGGCCGGCACGCGGTCGCCGGCGGCGAGCAGGACGACGTCGCCGGGCACCAGCGCGTGCGCGCCGAGGCGCAGCTTCCTGCCGCCGCGAACGACCACCGCTTCCGCCGCCATCGCCCGCGCCAGCGCCGCCAGCGCGGCTTCCGCCTTGCCTTCCTGGACGAAGCCGATGATCGCGTTGACCAGCACGACGCCGAGGATGACGCCGGCGTCGACGAACTCACCGAGCACGGTGGTCACCACGCCGGCGGCGATCAGCACCAGCACCAGCGGCTGCACCAGCTGCGCCGCGAAGCGCAGCAGCGCGCTTTTTCCCGGCGGGAC
This sequence comes from Rhodocyclales bacterium, assembly GCA_016183655.1. Lineage (GTDB taxonomy): Bacteria > Pseudomonadota > Gammaproteobacteria > Burkholderiales > Rhodocyclaceae > Proximibacter. Next base: position 65,950 of record JACPEH010000009.1, on the reverse strand, counting down.
CGGCAGGCGGTTCTCGCCGTGGCGCAGCAGGCGCTCGGCGGCAGCGGCCTCGCTCAGGCCGTGCGCCGGGTGCGTGTCGAGATGCGCCGCCGCCTCGTCGGCGGAGAGCGCATGCCAGTCGCGCGCTGCCGGCGCGACCTGCTCCTCCTGGCTCATTCCGGATTCTCCGAGTCGATGCACACGGTGACCGGTCCGTCGTTGACCAGTTGCACCTGCATGTCGGCGCCGAAAACGCCGGTCGCCACCGGCTGGCCGAGCGCCGTCGCCAGCTTGCCGACGAAGCGGTCGAACAGCGGCTGCGAGATTTCGCCGCGGGCGGCGCGGCTCCACGACGGGCGATTGCCCTTCTTGGTCGAGGCGTAGAGCGTGAATTGCGACACGGCAAGGATGCGGCCGCCGGCCTGGCGAACGTCGAGGTTCATCACGCCGTCGCCGTCGGCGAAGACGCGCAGCGCGACGATCTTCCGCGCCATCCAGTCGAGGCTGGCCTCGCTTTCGTTGGCGGAGAAGCCGGCCAGCACCAGCAGGCCATGGCCGATGCGGCCGCTGAGCGCGCCGTCGACGGTGACCTGCGCCTCGCTGACCCGTTGGATGACCACGCGCATCGGTAAATTCCTAGGGGTGCGGCTGGAAGATCGCGCCGGAGACGACGCCGCGCAACGTGCGCAGCAGCGTCAGCGACCACAGCCCGAGCAGCAGCAACCAGCAGGCGACGCCGACCGCGTCGACGCCGGCGATGCCGGTCAACGGCGACAGGCGCAGCGAGGCGGCGACGAAGGCGCCGAGCGGGAAGGTGAAGCCCCACCAGGACAGCGCGAACGGCAGTTGTCCAGTGCGGCGCGCCGCCAGCGTCAGCAGCGCGGCCATCACCAGCCACCAGACGCCGAAGCCCCACAGCAGCAGCGAGAGGAACAGGAAAGGTTCGTGCGGCACGGCGAAGGGCAGCTGGTCGAGGACGTTGAGCAGGCTGACCGGGATCACCCCGAGCGGCGCCAGGTGGATCCACGCCGTCGGCGTCAGCAGGCCGACCGCCGGCTTGGCGAGTATCTTGCGCTGCAGCGTCAGGCCGAGCAGGCCGACGTACATCATCGTGCCGGCCCCCAGCCCGAGCACGTTCACCAGCAAGCCCAGCTCGCGTGCGGCACCGCTTTGCAGTTCCAGCAGCGGCCCGCCGGCGACGGGGATGACGACGAGGCCGACGGCGGGAATGAACTTGGCCGGCGTCACATGTTCGAGGCCGACGTGCTCGCCGCGGAACATGTGGAAGAGCACGGCGAAGCTGAACAGGAAGACCAGCGCCGTGCCGCCCCACCAGAAACCGAGCGCCAGGCCGAGGCGGCCGTCGATGGCCAGCCACTGCGCGGCGATGACCAGCATGGCGATGGCAAAGGTCGGATAGAAGCTGGCCTGCACCGGATGCCGCAGCGTCGCCAGCGCCGCCTCGCGGAAGCGCAGCCAGCGCGTCAGCCAAGGCACCGCGAGCAGGCAGAAGAGCAGCACGTTGAACCAGTGCAGGCCGACCGCCAGCGGCGCCAGCCACGGCCAGCGGCCGGACAGCGAATAGGTGGTCAGCGCGAAGACGCCGGTGCCCATGACGGCGGCGAACCAGCCGGGGGCGAAGCTGCGGCTGATCTCGGCGAAGGAAGGAAAGGGAAGCGGAGTGGGCGAGGCGGATCTTGTCGGGGCCATGGCGGCAGTCTTCATCAGGTTTCCCTGATTATGCCGTAGCTGCCGCGGCGCCGCGCGGCGATGCGCGCGCCGTCGCTATCCCTAGGGCGTGTTCACAGTAGATTCGTGGAACGCGTGCGGGCAAGCCGTGCAACGAAGCAGACGCCGCCTTTGCGCAGCAACCCTCCGGGACGATGTCTGCGTGGGCGCATCGCGGCGTTGCGGCGGCTTGCCTGGCACCAGCCAGGCGGCGCCACCGCGCCTTGCGCTGTGCCCGCAGGAAATCCCCTTGGGGGACATCCCACGCAGACATCGTCGCGCCCATGAATCTACTGCGAACACGCCCTAGAACACCTGGAACTGGTTGCGCCCGGCCTGCTTCGCGGCGTACATGGCGATGTCGGCCTTCTTCATCAGCCCGGAACTGTCGTCGCTGCCGCCGGCGGCGAGCACGGCGATGCCGATCGACGCGGAGACGTCGAAGGAAACGTCGCCGCAGACGACCGGCGGCCGCAGCGCCGCCAGCAGCTTCCCGGCGACGGCCGTGGCATGCGCCGCATCGGCGATCTCGGGCAGCAGCACGATGAATTCGTCGCCACCGGCGCGGGCGATGGTGTCACTCGTCCGCAGGCAGCCGGCGAAGCGGCGGCCGACCTCGATCAGCAGCGAATCGCCGACATCGTGGCCGAAGGCGTCGTTGACGTTCTTGAAGCGGTCGAGGTCGATGAACATCAGCGCCAGCGGCCGTTGCTGGCGGTTGGCGAGCGGGATCGCCTTGCCCAGCCGGTCCATCAGCAGGCGGCGATTGGGCAGTTCGGTCAGCGCGTCGTAGTAGGCCAGCCGGTGCGCCTGCCGCTCCGCCGCCTTGAGTTCGGTGATGTCGCGGTTGTTGACCCGCCGGCCGTTGCGCTGGCCGTCCTTGGTATACACCGGCCGGCAACCGTGCGAGATCCAGCGTTCCTCGCCGTCCTTGGTGATGATCCGGAACTCGATCTGCAGGTCGCGCTCGCACTCGAAGTCGTCGAGGTGCGCTTCGAAACGCACCCGGTCGTCGGGATGGACGATGCGCACGAACAGCCCGGGATCGCTGATGAACTCGATCGGCGAGTAGCCGGTGACGCGCAGGCACGACGGGCTGACGTAGAGCATCTCCTTCTGCCGGCCCTGCCAGTACTCCCAGTCGCAGGTATAGTCGGCGACGGTGCGGAACAGCTCCTCGCTCTGCTGCAGCGCCTGTTCCTGCAGCACCGTCAGGGTCACATCCTGGACGATGCCGACCACCCGCTCCGGCCGCCCGTTCCGGGAATGGACCAGCCGGGAACAGTGATGCACGTAGCGCACCGAACCGTCGTCCAGCAGCAGGCGATGACGCAGGTCGTAGGGGCGGTGCCTGGCAAGCGCCTGCCGGTAGCCGGCTTCGACCTCGGCCCGGTCGTCCGGGTGGACCGCCTGCAGGAAGCGCTCCATGGACGGCTCGGTCTGCACCGGGTCGAGCCCGACGAAGCGGAACATCTGCTCGGACCAATGGACTTCGCCGGTCTGGTAGTCGAGCATCCAGCTGCCGATCTGCGCGATGCTCTGGGCGTCGCGCAGGGCCTGCTCGCTGACCGCGAGGCGGGCCTCGGCGCGGCGCTGCTCGGTGACGTCGACGCCGACGCAGAGCAGGCCGACGACGCGATCGTGGTCGATCACCGGGCTGTTGCGCCACACCACCTGGCGCTCGACACCAGCCGCCGACAGGACCGGGCTTTCGAAGCGGTCGCTGCCGGTCGAGCCCAGATGGGCCAGCCGTTCATGAACCCGCGGATAGTGGTCGGGCGGCGACACGAGGCGAAACCATTCCTGCCCGGACAGTTCCGCCGTGGTGTAGCCGAGCAGGTGCTCGACCGCGCGGTTCAGGCGGCTGACGCAACCCAGCGTATCGAGCTCTACCACCAGCACGTTGGCGGTGTACAGCAGGTTCTCGGCATAGGCCTTGGCGGCGTCGAGCCTGCGCTCGGCGCGCTTGCGCGCGGTGACGTCCTGCATGATGGCGATGCTGCGCAGCACCTGGCCGTCGTCGCCGCGCACGCAGGTCGCCGAGAGCAGCACGTCTAGGACGCGGCCGTCCTTCGCCAGCACCTGATAGGGGACGTCGACGCAGCGCCCGGTGCGGAAGAATTCCGGCAGCACGTTTTCCGTCGCGTAGGCCCGGGATTCCTCGGTCAGGAATTCGATCGACCTGCGGCCGATCGCCTCGCTGCGCGAATAGCCGAGGACCTCCAGCCATTTCTGGCTGACGTCGACGATGACGCCGTCGGCGTCGATCGAATGCACCATCGCCGGCATGTCCCGGATAGGGGAGAGGTCTGCCGCATCCGCCGACGCGATCTTCTGCACGACGGCCGGCATGCCCGCCGCCGGAATACGCTTTTTCATCCCCCCTCCGCAACCTGGCCGTTTACCATCAGTTTTCCCGAGACTATCACCAAATGCATATGACGATAGTCAAACAACTGTGTCGCAAGAGTGGCGGGGAGCCAGGAAAAACAGGGAACCCGGTCAGGATCGGGCGCAGACGGCACGCCCCTGGTGCGCCGCGAGTTCAGCACCGGGAACGCTGACCGACGCTGTGCGCGACCCCGCCGATACCGGCGGCACGCACCCATTCCGCCGCGCCCGGCCTCCTGTCAGAAACCTGACACGAATTCGTCTTGAAAATATCATAACGCCAGAGAACCCCCACTATAATGCGCGTTCTCCGTCAAAGAACTCGGGCCCGCGCATTATGCCCCCTGATAACGCGCCTGCCCGCCCGGCAGGCGAAGGCCTTGTCAAACCCCATTTGCTGTTGTGGGGGCTGGCTGCGTTTTTTGTCGCCCTCGCCCTCTTCACCAGCAAGACCCTCATCGAACGCCACCGGGACCGCGACAACGCGCTGGCGGCGAGCCGCTGGGCGAACATCAGCGGCGAAGCCAGCGAACTGGCGCACGAGTTGCAAAAGGAGCGCGGCTTGAGCAGCGGCATGCTGGCGTCGAAACACTCGTTGTTTACGTCGGCGCTGCTCGAACAGCGCGAGCGCACCGACGTAGTGCTCGCGCACGTCCGCGCAACGCTTGGCGAACTGCCGCAGTGGGAGCCATCGATCGAACCGCTGGCAGCCCTCACCGATGGCACGCTCGCTGCGCTGGAAGAGCGCCGCAAACAGATCGACCAGGACCGGGTCCGCCGCGACGAGGCGGTCGCCTATTACACGCAGGCGATTGCCGCACTCTTCGAGCTGCTGGCGCGCACGCTCGGCAGCGGCCAGCAGGGCGACCTGATCCGCCAGCAGATTGCCTTCGTCGCCTTCCTGCAGGCCAAGGAGATGGCCGGCCTGGAGCGCGCACTGATCACCGCCGTGCTGTCGTCGCAAGAGTTCTCAGAGAATGAACGGCTCGAGCTGCAGCGCATCAAGTCCATCGAGGAAACGCGGCTGCAGCAGTTCGTGCAGCTTGCCGACGACGAGGCCGTGCAGGGTTTCCATGCCCTGACGCTGGAGCCCTACGTCGCCGCGGCGAACCTGGTGCGCGAGTCGATCTTCGTCGACGCCAGCGTCTATGACGCGAAGTCCTGGTTCAACGTCGCGACGCGCAAGATCGAGGCGATGAAGTCGGTCGAGGACATCGTCCGCAACGCCGTCTCGACGCGCGCCGAAAAGCTCGAAAAGCGCGCGCACGCCGAACTGCTGATCAACGCCTCGTCGGCCGGCATTTCGTTTGTGCTGGCCGTCTGGCTGCTGCGGCAGGTGAGACGCGGCCGCCGCCACGCCGAGTTGCTGATCCGCGACGGCGAGCAGCGCCTGGGGCGCCTGGTGCGCGACCTCGAAGGAATCGCCTGGGCCGGCGACCCGCGCGACGGCCGCTTCACCCTCGTCAGCCCGCGCGCCGAGGCGCTGCTCGGTTACCCGCGCGAAGCCTGGCTGCAGCCGGCCTTCTGGCCGGCCATCGTCGTCGGCGACGAGCGGCCGGCGCTTCCCGACAACGACGGCGGCACGGTCGCCGTACGCACCGCCGACGGGCGGACGCGCTGGTTGCGCAACATCATGGCGCTGCCGCGCCCCGGCGAGGAATACACGCAGGCTCGCGGGCTGTTGCTCGACGTCACCGAGGCCTACCTGACCAACGAAAAGCTGCGGCTGACGGCAGCGGTGTTCAGCAACAGCATCGAGGCTATCTTCATCTGCGACGCCGACGGTCGCATCATCGACGTCAACCGCGCCTTCTGCGAGACCACCGGCTACCAGCACGACGAGGTGCTCGGCAAGACGCCATCGATCCTGCAGTCCGGCCGGCACGGCGATGACTTCTACGCGGGCATGTGGCGCGGGCTGCTCGACGAGGGGCAATGGCAGGGCGAGATCTGGAACCGCCGGCGCGACGGCGCGATCTATCCCGGGCTGATGTCGGCGGTAACGCTGCGCGACGAGAGCGGGGCGCCGACGCACTTCATCGCGATGACCTTCGACCTCAGTCAGCACAAGCATACCGAGGCGATGCTCGAACAGCTGCGCACCTTCGACCCCCTGACCGCGCTGCCGAACCGCGACGCCTGGCGCAACGCGCTCGACCAGACAGTCGCCGACCACCGCGTCGACCGGCGGCGCTTCGCCGTGCTCGAGATCGGTCTCGACCGCTTCAAGCTGATCAACGAATCGCTCGGCCACGGCGTTGGCGACCAGGTGCTCGCCGAAGCGGCAGCGCGCATCAAGCAGACGCTGCGCCGCCACGACGTCGCCGCGCGCCCAGGCGGCGACCATTTCTCGGCCCTGCTCGCCGACGCGACGACCGTCCAGGACGTCACCGCCGCCTGCGAGAAGATCCTCGCCAGAATGACTCCGGCATTCAACATCGACAACCATGAGCTGGCGGTGTCGGTGTCGATCGGCGCCGCGCTGTTCCCCGACGACGGCGACGACGCGGCGACGCTGACGCGCAACGCCGAAAGCGCGATGCACCGCGCCAAGGCCGAAGGCCGCTCGATCTACGTCTTCTACTCGACCGAGATGAACGCCGAGGGCGAGCGCACGTTGCGGCTCGAACGGCTGCTGCGCGTGGCGCTCGACGAGCGCCAGTTCAGCCTCGCCTACCAGCCGCAGGTGCGCGCCGACGACGCCACGCTGGTCGGCGTCGAGGCGCTGCTGCGCTGGCAGTCGCCCGAACTCGGCGCGGTCTCGCCGGTGCAGTTCATCCCGGTCGCCGAGGAGACCGGGCTGATCGTCCCGCTCGGCGAATGGACGCTGCGCGAAGCCTGCCGCCAGGCCGCGGCGTGGCGCCGGCTGCGCCCCGACGGACTGCCGGTCGCCGTCAACCTGTCGCCCCGACAATTCAGGCGCCAGGACGTCGTCAGCACCGTCAAGCGGGCGCTCGACGACGCCGGCCTGCCCGGCCGGCTGCTCGAACTGGAAATCACCGAGGGTTCGCTGGTCGCCGACCCGGCCGGCGCGGTGCGCACGCTCGGCGAGTTGAAGGCGCTCGGCGTCAAGGTCGCGCTCGACGACTTCGGCACCGGCTACTCGTCGCTCGCCTACCTGAAGACCTTCCCGCTCGACCGGCTGAAGATCGACCGCGCCTTCGTCCGCAACCTGCCGCACGACCGGAGCGATGCGTCGATCAGCCGGACGATCATCGCGCTCGGCCGCAACCTTGACCTTGAGGTGCTCGCCGAGGGCGTCGAGACGGCAGAGCAGCAGCAGTTCCTGCGCGCCGAAGGCTGCCACGTCATCCAGGGCTATCTGCACGGCAAGCCGATGCCGGCCGCCGACATCGATGCGCAGCTGACGGCGCTGGCGGAAACTGCCTGACCGGGCCTGCGTCCGTCAGGCGTCGCCGACCAGGATCAGATGCACGCGGTACGGCCCGTGCGCACCGATGACGATAGTCTGCTCGATGTCGCCGGTGCGCGAGGGGCCGGAAACGAAATTGACGGCGCGCGGCAGATCGAACCCCTGTTCGGCGCGCAGCAGCGCGAAGCCCTCCTCCATCGCCGGCACGATGCGCGACACCGGCACCACGGCGATGTGCGTTTCCGGCAGCAGGCTGGTGGTCGCCGCCGTCTGCGGGCCGGAGGCGAGCAACAGCGTGCCGGTCTCGGCGATCGCGCAGAAGCAGCCGGTGATGCCGACCGGGTCGTCGCCGTTCGCCGCCCGCGCGGCGACGTCGATTCCAGCTGCGGCCCAGTCGAGACCGGCCAGCGCCGGCCAGCAGGCGGCGCGTGCCGGCAAGCCCCGCTCGGCCAGGTAGCGGGCGACCGCCGCCGGCACTTCGGCCGGCGTCGCCACGCGATCGACGGTCGAGGCCATCGCCTCCGCCTTCATCCGGAAGCGCGCCGCGAGGTCGTCCGGCAACGACGGCCGCGGCCCGATCGCCGGGGTCTCCAGCACGGCGCGGGCGGCGGCACGGCGCGCTTCGTCGCCGGCGGCCACGCCGAGATTGGCGCGCACGCGGGAAAGGATGTCGTCACGCGAACTCATGTCGCCACCATCTTCAGGCCGGCGATCACCAGCACCGCCGCCAGGAGTTTCTGGATCATCGAATTGCCCAGGCGCCGGCTGCCGTATTCGGCGCCGACCAGTCCGCCGATGACGGCGGCGGCCCCCCACAGCGGCAGCGCCGGCGGCAGCGTCGCTCCCTTCGTCAGGACACCGGCCAGGCCGGCGATCGAATTGGCGAAGATGAAGGCGGCGGAGATGCCGGAGATCGTTTTCAGCGGCGCCCAGCGCAGGAACAGCAGCAGCGGGCTGAGGAAGATGCCGCCGCCGACGCCGGTCAGTCCGGAAAGGAAGCCGAGCGCCGCCCCGGTCGCGACGAGCACCGGCAACGACGGTTGCGCGAGTTCGTAGGCGGCATTGCGGGCGGTGACGAAGAAGCGCCAGGCGGCGTAGAGCAGCACGACGCCGACCACCGGCCGATAGAGATGCGCCGGCAGCGTCAGCACGCCGCCGAGGTAGGCCATCGGCACCGAGGCGGCGATCAGCGGCAGGAAGAGCCGCCAGGAGAAGGCGCCGACCCGGTAGAAGCGGACCATGGCGATCAGCGACACCAGCACGTTGAGCGCCAGCGCGGTCGGCTTCATCACCGCCGGCGCGACGCCGAACAGCGCCATCGCCGCCAGGTAGCCGGAGGCGCCGCCGTGGCCGACCGAGGAATAGAGCAGCGCCGCAACAAGAATCAGTGCCGCGAGCGGCAGGCCCTCGGCGCCGTCGATAGCGAACGCCATCGCTCAGGCCACCCGGTTCTGCGGCTCGCCGCGGACGAAGGCTTCGATGTTGTCGATCAGCTGGTCGGCCAGCGCCTGCATCGCCGGCCGGCTGGCCCAGGCGACGTGCGGCGTCAGCAGGAAGTTGGGCAGCGTTAGCAGTTCCGGCGCCAGCAGCGGGTTGCCGTCGGTCGGCGGTTCCTTGGTGAGCACGTCGAAGCCGGCGCCGGCGATCCGGCCCGCCTTCAGCGCCTCCGCCAGCGCCGCCTCGTCGACCAGGCCGCCGCGCGAGGTGTTGATGAGCAGCGCCGAGCGCTTCATCGCCTGCAGCTCGGTGGCGCCGATCAGGTTCTGCGTGTCGGCGCTCAGCGGGCAGTGCAGCGAGACGACGTCGGCCGTCGCCAGCGCCTCGGCGAACGGGGTGTAGCCGCCGCGGCAGTTGGCCGCGCCCTTGCGCTCGGCCTTCAGCACGCGCATGCCGAAGGCTTCCGCCAGCCGCGCGACGCCGTCGCCGAGGGCGCCGCTGCCGATGATCGCCAGCGTCGCGCCGGCGAGGTCGCGGATCGGGTGGTCGAAGAAGCAGAACTGGTCGCTCTGCTGCCAGCGGCCGGCCTGCACCGATTCGCGGTAGGCGACGAGGTTGCGCGACAGCGCCAGCATCAGCGCGATGGCGTGCTCGGGAACGGTATGCACGGCGTAGCCGCGGATGTTGGAAACGACGATGCCGCGCAGGCGGCAGGCCTCCAGGTCGACGTTGTTGGTGCCGGTGGCGGCGACGGCGACCATCTTCAGCGCCGGCAACCGGGAAATCATTCCCGCGTCGATCTGCACCTTGTTGACGACGGCGATCGTCGCCCCGGCCAGCCGCGCCTCGACCTCGGCCTGCGGCGTCCTGGCGTGCTCCACCCAGTCGTGCGCGCAGGCCGGCCGGCGGATGTCGGCGATGATCGATTCGCGTTCGAGGTAGACGATGCGTTCCATGGCTTTACGCTCCGAGGGCGGATTTCAAGGCGACCCGCGCCTGCAGGTCGCCGTGCACCAGGCAGAAGACGCCGGCGGGGAAGGCGGCGCGTGCCGACAGCTCGGCCAGCGCAAACACCGCCGACGGCGCGCGGGCGTCGCTCAGCACCACCGCAGTGTCGCCGGCGGCGATGGCACGCGCCAGGCCGGCTGCCGTCGAGGCCAGCGGGTCGGCGGCGTCGCTGAACACCGCCTGGACGCCGCCCGTGGCGGCGACGCAGGCGGCGGCGCGCAGTGCGGCGACGGCGCGGGCCACCTCGTCGCGTGCGGCGGCGGCGTCCTTGCCGGTCTCGCGCGCGACCAGCTTGGCGAAGTCGCCGCCGAACTGGTCGAGCAGGCCGGCCAGCTCGCCCAGCAGGCGCTGGCGGCCGGCGAGGTCGGCGCCCCAGGCCGGCTGCGCGCGGTGCGCCGAGGCGGCCGCTTCCGCGGCTTCGCCGGGCCCGCATTTGGGCACGCGGTAGTGCACTTCGCCGTCGGCCTCGCGGATGTCGATGAACTCCTCGAAGACGCCGAACCAGGCGTGGCCGTCGATCCACAGCGGAATGGCGGGAATGCCGTCGTCGAATTTCATGCTTTCTGTTCCTGTCGTGATGAATAGAGTTCCTTGAAGGTGCGCCCCTGCGGCGCCGGGAAGTCGCGCCCCGCGGTCCAGCCCGGCGCGACGCCGAGGACGGCGATGCGGTCGCGCCCGCTGGCCAGCCAGTTCAGGTAGCGCACGCCAAGCTTCGTCGCCAGCGCGTAGAGCGCCGGCCGTTGCGCCAGCCGGCTCCACACGGACAAGGCCAGCCGTTCGGACCACGGCCGCAGGCCGCGCTCGGTCTGCCGCTCGCGCAATTTTCGCAGCAGTTCGGGCAGCGGGATCTTCACCGGGCAGACGACGCCGCACTGGTTGCACAGCGTCGACGCATGCGGCAGGTCGAGCGCGTTCTCGATGCCGGTGTACAGCGAGGTCAGCACCGCGCCCATCGGCCCGGGATAGACCCAGCCGTAGGCATGGCCGCCGACCGTCTGGTAAACCGGGCAGTGGTTCATGCAGGCGCCGCAGCGGATGCAGCGCAGCATCGCCTGGAATTCGGAGCCGACCAGCCCGGCACGGCCGTTGTCGACAAGCACGAAGTAGGTGTGCTCGGGGCCGTCGGCGTCGGCCTCGCCCTTGGTGCCGGTGCACACCGAGACGTAGTTGGAGATTTCCTGTCCGGTCGCCGAGCGCGGCAAGAGGCGCATCAGCGTCGCGAAGTCGGCCAGCGTCGGCACGATCTTCTCGATGCCGGTGATCACCACGTGCACTTTGGGCAGCGTCGTCACCATGCGGCCGTTGCCCTCGTTGGTGACCAGCACCACCGAGCCGGTTTCGGCGATCAGGAAGTTGCCGCCGGAAATGCCCATGTCGGCGGAAAGGAAATGCTCGCGCAGCACCTCGCGCGCCTCGCGCGTCAGCGCCGGAATCTCGGTCTTGCGCGGCTGCTGGTGGGTGGCGGCGAAGAGGTCGGCGACCTCGTCGAGGTTCTTGTGCGCGGCCGGGGCGATGATGTGCGAGGGCGGCTCGTTGTCGGCGATCTGCAGGATGTACTCGCCGAGGTCGGTCTCCACCGGCTGGATGCCGGCGGCGGCGAGCGCGGCGTTGAGCTGCGCCTCCTCGGAGAGCATCGACTTCGACTTGGTGACCTTCGTCACGCCGTGCCGCTGCGCGATGGCGATCACGTGTTCGCAAATTTCGCTGCCGTCCCTGGCCCAGAGCACGGTGGCACCGCGCGCCGTGGCCTTTTCCTCGAACAGTTCGAGCCAGACGTCGAGGTTGTCGATGACGCGGTCGCGGATCGCCTGGCCGGCGTCGCGCAGTTCCTCGAAGTCGTTTTCGTAATTGGCGACGGCGCGCGCACGCATGCCGACGAACTTGTCCTTCAAGCCGGCGAAGTTCTTCTGCAGGCGCGGGTCGGCCAGCGCCTCGCCGGCGCGGCGCTGGAAGAACATCGCCTGCGAGCGCATCAGCCGGCCTTCCCGTCCGGGTTGGGCAGCACGCCGGCGAGCACCTCGGCGACGTGCAGCACGCGCGTCGTCTCGTCGCCCATGCGGCGCAGCTTGCCTTCGATGTTGAGCAGGCAGCCGAGGTCGCCGCCGACGACGGCACCGGCCTGCGCCGCCTGCGCGTTAATGCATTTCTTCTCGGCGATCGCCGCCGAGATGTCGCCGAACTTGACCGCGAAGGTGCCGCCGAAACCGCAGCAGGCTTCCGACTCGGGCATTTCCTTGAGCTTCAGCCCGGCCACCAGGCCCAGCAGCCGGCGTGGCTGCTGCTTAATGCCGAGGCTGCGCAGGCCGGTGCAGGAGTCATGGTAGGTGACGCTGCCGGCGAATTCGCCGGGCACCGTGTCGACCTTGAGCACGTCGGCGAGGAAGCTGGTCAGCTCCCAGGTCCGCGCAGCCAGCGCCTTGGCGCGGCGGCGCCATTCAGGCTCGTCGACGAAGAGCCCCGGATATTCGCTGCGGATCTGGTCGGCACAGGAGCCGGACGGGGCAACGACGTAGTCGAAGCCCTCGCATTCGGCGATCGTCTTCTTCGCCAGCGCCAGCGCCGCCCGGCGGTCGCCGGAATTGAACGCCGGCTGGCCGCAGCAAGTCTGAGTTTCCGGCACGACAACCTCGCAGCCAGCCGCCTCAAGCAGGCGGATCGCGGCAAAGCCGACGCTCGGCCGCATCAGGTCGACAAGGCAGGTGACGAAGAGGGCGACTCGCATCAGTTTTGCATTGTGAAATGGTAAGATGCCGCAGTGCAAAAAGCACACCGGATGGCGAAACGACCGCATGCCGGTCGAAGACGCAATTATCCCGGATTGTTCATTGGGACAACGGACAATCCGGGATTATATAGACGCCCGTGTCGTCCGTTCCCCGACCGCCGACAAGATTAGACGAGAACCCCATGGCAGAACAGCAGCAGAACAAGGAACCCAAGGAGGCCAAGAACTCCATCCAGGTCATCGAGCGCATGATGTCGCTGCTAGACGTCCTTGCCGAATCGCCCGACCCGGTGGCGCTCAAGCATCTGGCACAGATTACCGGGCTGCATCCGTCCACCGCCCACCGCATCCTGGCGGCGATGACCGCCTCACGGCTGGTCGAGCGCCATGACGCCGGCACCTACCGGCTCGGCATCCGCCTGCTCGAACTCGGCAACCTGGTGAAGTCGCGGCTGAACATCCGCGACGTCGCCGGGCCGTACATGCAGGCGCTGCACGAGAAGATCGGCGAAGCGATCAACCTCGGCATCCGGCACGAGGACGAGATCGTCTACATCGAACGCACCTCGAGCGGCCGCTCGCTGGTGCGCGTGGTCTATCTGGTCGGCGGCCGGGCGCCGCTGCATCTGACCTCGGTCGGCAAGCTGTTCCTGGCCGAGGACGGCCCGGAGAAGGTCCGCGCCTACGCCAAGCGCACCGGGCTGCCGGGCAAGACGCCGAGCTCGCTGACTTCGCTGCCGGCACTGGAGAAGGAGCTCGACAAGATCCGCCGCCACGCCGTCGCCTTCGACAACGAGGAGGCGGAAGTCGGCCTGAAGTGCGTCGCCGCGCCGATCCACGACGACGAGGGCCGGATGGTTGCCGGGCTGTCCGTCTCTGCGCCGGTGGACCGGCACAACCCGGAGTGGGTGGCAATGGTGAAGTCGACGGCCGACGAGATCGCGCAGGCCATCGGCTACGTCAAGCCGGCCGCTCGCTGAACGCGGCACCGGCAGGCAATAAAAAAGCCGCGACGCGTCGCGGCTTTTTTTCGTCCGGCACAGCCGGGCCAGGGCATCAGGCGCTGCGGCCCTTGGCCGCGGCCGTGGCCTGCGTCGACTCCATCCAGCGCTTGATGCGGTTGGCATCGCCGATGCGCGTCAGCTTGCCGGCCGAGTCGAGCAGCACGATCACCACCGGCTTGTCGGCCACCCGCGCCTGCATCACCAGGCACTTGCCGGCTTCCTGGATGAAACCGGTCTTCGACAGGCCGATGTCCCATGACGAGCTCTTCACCAGCTGGTTGGTGTTGCGGTAGTCCATCAGCCGGCCGCTGACAGTGATCCTGGCCTCGGCGGTGGTCGAGAACTCGCGGATCAGCGGATAGCGATGCGCCGCGGCGACCATTCGCGCCAGGTCGTACGCGGTGGACACGTTGCTGCTGGAGAGTCCGGTCGGGTCCTCGAAGCGCGTGTGGTACATGCCGAGCTCGGCGGCCTTGCGGTTCATCGCCGCGATGAAGGCCGGCATGCCGCCCGGATAGTGGCGGGCAAGCGCGTGCGTGGCGCGGTTCTCCGACGACATCAGCGAGATCAGCAGCGCATCCTCGCGCGTCAGCTCGGCGCCGACGTGGAGCCGGGAACGGCTGCCTTTCAGATAGTCGACGTCGTCGTCGGCGACGCTGATCGTGTCGCGCAACGAAGGGATCGAGTCAAGGACGACCATCGCCGTCATCAGCTTGCTGATCGACGCGATCGGCACGACGGCGTCGGGATTCTTCTGGTAGATGGGTTCGCTGCCGCCCTGCTCGATCACCAGCGCGGCGCCGGAAGAGACTGCCAGCTGTTTCGTCGCATGCCACTGCTCGGCGGCACTGGCGACGACCTTGCGCGGCTTGACCGTGGGGGCGGCGGCCCTCTTTGCCGGAATCGATACGGCGACGCGGGCGGGCGCCTTCGCCTTCTTCTTCCCAGCCACCTGGGCCGATTCGGCAGCCTGCGTACCGGCGGCGAGCAGCAGTCCCAAGGCCAGCATGGAAAGGAGCTTGGCGCTCATCCGGCAATCCTCCGTTACAGATATTGGTCGAATATTTTACGTCAGTTTAGCAACGAAACCTGATATCGCAATAAAAATAAGCCCATACGGAATATTCCGGAGAAATATCATGAAATCCCAAGAAAGGCGCGGACTTCGTCGCGAACCTTCTCGGTGTCGCGATAGCCGAGGTCGATCAGCGCGCGGGTATAGGGCTGCTCGAACAGCAGGTAGCTGACCAGCGCGCCGCCGGTGCGATTCATCGCCCCCATGCCCCGCAGCAGTACGCGCACGGCCGGCGGCAGCGCCCGCGCGTGCCGCGCGGCAAGGAAGTCGAGGCGCTCGGAGGGGGCGATGACCAGGGTTTCGATCGGGCGCAGCGCGATGCCGGCCCCGGCCTTGACCTCGTCGGGGATCACAGACAGCGTCCGGTTGATGCGCTGCATGCGCTCGATGTCGACGGAGAGCCCGTCGAGGAAGATCGACGACAGCGCATGACCGGCGATCTGGGCCAGCGTTGGATAGCTCTCGCCGCGGCGCCGCTCGATCTGCTCGCTGATGCGCCCGGCGCCGATGACGAGGATCTTCTCGGCGCCCAGGTGGATCGCCGGCGACACCGGCGCCAGCTGGCGCATCGAACCGTCGCCGAACCACTCGCGGTTGAGCTTGATCGCCGGGAAGACGAAGGGGATCGCGGCGGAGGCCATCAGATGCTCGACGCCGAGGCGATCACGGCAGCCGAAGCGATGCGTTCTCGTCCAGGTATCGACGTCGGCGCGCGCCTGGAAGAAGGTGACGCTGTGGCCGCTGGTGTAGCCGGAGGCGGTGACGGAGACGGCGTGCAGGCTGCCGCTGGCGATGCTGCGGTCGATATTGCCGAAGTCGAGCCGGTGCGCCAGCAATTGCCGCAAGGGGTCGTTGTCGAGCAGCGAGCGCGGACTCTTGCGGATGAACCAGCCGAGCGCCAGCGACGACAGCCAGCGCGCGCCGGAGGCGGCGACGCCGATCGGATCGGAGCGATAGACGTGATGGGCGTGCATGTTGCGCCAGACGTCGTTGAGGGTCTCGACCGCGCCGCGAAAATTCTCGGCATGACAGGCCAGCGTCAGCGCGTTGATGGCGCCGGCGGAAGTTCCGCAGAGGATCGGGAAGGGATTGACCGTGGCATTGGGCAGCATGTCGCGGATCGCCGCCAGCACCCCGGCCTGGTAGGCGGCGCGAGCACCGCCGCCGGGCAGGACGAGCGCAGTACGGGAGTTGTCGGCAGTCATGCGGCACCGGGCAAGGGTCGGATTTACAGCATCATAGCCCGGCCGTTCGCCGCCGCCACGCTGCGGCGCGACAATCGCCCCCGCGCCGCGACGGCGGCGGGGGCGATCGGCCGGCGCTTACTGCACGCCGGCGTCGACGACGGTCAGCGCAGTCATGTTGACGATGCGGCGCACCGTCGCCGTCGGCGTCAGGATATGCACCGGACGCGCGGTACCGAGCAGGATCGGGCCGACGGTGAGGTTGTCGCCGGCCGCCACCTTGAGCAGGTTGAACGAGATGTTGGCGGCGTCGAGCGTCGGCATCACCAGCAGGTTGGCCTGCCCCTTGAGGCGCGAGTTGGGGAAGGTCTGCTGGCGGATCTGCTCGTCGAGCGCGGCGTCGCCGTGCATCTCGCCGTCGACTTCGAGGTCCGGCGCGCGTTCGGCGAGCAGGCGCAGCACCTCGCGCATCTTCAGCGAGGTCGGCGTGTTCTCGGTACCGAACGAGGAATGCGAGAGCAGCGCGACCCTGGGCACGATGCCGAAGCGGCGGATTTCCTCGGCCGCTTCCATCGTCATGTCGGCCAGCTGGTCGGCACTCGGATCGTAGTTGACGTAGGTGTCGGCGACGAAGACGGTGCGGCCGGGCAGCATCAGCAGGTTCATCGTCGAGTAGTTGCGCACGCCCGGCGCGGTGCCGATGACGTGATCGACGTATTCACGGTGCAGGTCGTGGCGGCCGAAGGTACCGCAGATCAGGCCGTCGGCGTGGCCGAGGCGGACCATCAGCGAACCGTAGAGGGTGGCACGGCGGCGGATTTCGCGCTTCGCGTAATCGACCGAAACACCCTTGCGCTCCATCAGGCGGTGGTATTCCTGCCAGTAGAGGTCGAAGTGTTCGTCGAAGAAGGCGCAACGCTCGTGGTAGACGATCTCGAAATCGCTCCCCGGCCGGATGCGCAGGCCGGCGGCGTCGATCTTGCGCTGGATTTCCTCCTCGCGGCCGATGACGATCGGGCGGCAGATCCCTTCGTCGATCGCCACCTGGATCGCGCGCAGCACGCGCTCGTCCTCGCCCTCGGCGAAGACGATACGCTTCGGGTTGCGCTTGGCCTGCGAGAAGACCGGCTTCATGATCAGGCCGGAGTGGTAGACGAACTCGTTGAGGCTCTGCAGGTAGGCGTCCCAATCGACGATCGGGCGCGTGGCGACGCCGGAATCCATGCCGGCGCGGGCGACGGCGGGCGCGATCTTGACGATCAGGCGCGGATCGAAGGGCTTCGGGATCAGGTACTCCGGGCCGAAGCCGGTGACCTGCTCGCCATAGGCCGAGGCGACGATTTCCGATTGCTCGGCGCGTGCCAGCTCGGCGATGGCCTTGACCGCGGCCAGCTTCATCTCCTCGGTAATGGTCGAGGCACCGACGTCGAGCGCGCCGCGGAAGATGAACGGGAAGCAGAGGACGTTGTTGACCTGGTTCGGGTAGTCGGAGCGGCCGGTACAGATGATCGCGTCGTCGCGCACCGCCTTGACGTCCTCCGGCATGATCTCCGGGTTCGGGTTGGCCAGCGCCAGGATCAACGGTCGCGGCGCCATCTTCGCCGCCATCTCCTTCTTCAGCACGCCGCCGGCGGAGAGGCCGAGGAAGACATCGGCGCCCTCGATGATCTCGCCCAGCGTGCGGGCGTCGGTCGGCTTCGCGTAGCGCGCCTTGATCTCGTCCATCTCCTCGACGCGGCCTTCATAGACGACGCCCTTGATGTCGGTAACCCAGATGTTCTCGACCGGGACGCCGAGCATCACCAGCAGGTCAAGGCAGGCCAGCGCCGCGGCGCCGGCGCCGGAAGTGACCAGCTTGACCTGCTTGAGGTCCTTGCCGAGATAGGTCAGGCCGTTGAGGATGGCGGCACCGACGACGATCGCCGTGCCGTGCTGGTCGTCGTGGAAGACCGGGATCTTCATCCGCTCGCGCAGCTTCTTCTCGATGTAGAAGCACTCCGGCGCCTTGATGTCTTCGAGGTTGATGCCGCCGAAGGTCGGTTCCAGCGCAGCGATCATGTCGATCAGCTTGTCCGGGTCGCGCTCGTCGATTTCGAGGTCGAAGACGTCGATGTTGGCGAACTTCTTGAACAGCACGCCCTTGCCTTCCATCACCGGCTTCGCGGCGAGCGGGCCGATCGGGCCGAGGCCGAGCACGGCGGTGCCGTTGGTGATGACGCCGACGAGGTTGGCGCGCGAGGTCAGCGTGCTGGCTTCAGCCGGGTCGGCGACGATTTCCTCGCAGGCGGCGGCGACGCCGGGCGAGTAGGCCATCGACAGGTCGTACTGGTTGGTCAGCTGCTTGGTCGGCGTCACCGCGATCTTTCCCGGCTTCGGCTGGCGGTGGTAATAGAGCGCGGCGGCGCGCAACTGATCTTTGGACTGCTCCTTGTTCATGGCCGGGGGTTCCTTTGACGTTTTGTTGGTACTACTTGATAATTCATAATTATAGAGCACATTTTTGCCGATTTTCCAATTAGGGATTTCCACAGCAGATGAGAATTTGTCCGATCACCGAACCACAGCCGGCCATTCAAAAACCCTGATGGATCAAGGCCTCCCGCCACCTTTCGAATTTGCCCGAAGGCTTCCGGCGTGGCATAATTATGGGCTCCTGCCGCTCGATGAACTCGCCGCGCCGACTACACGCCGAGCATGACCGTTTCACCCGAAAAGCGCCGGGCAACCCCCTTGCCTGCCGCGACCGACGCCCTCCGCACCGACATCCGTCCGGATATCGGTCAACCTAGCGCGCGCCGCGCCACGGTAGTTTCCGTTTTCAAGTTTTTCCTTTGAGAGCACGCCATGAGCCAAACCGTACCGCTGAACGCCCCCGATTACGTCAAACACGAAGGCATCAAGAAGTGGGTCGCCGAGATCGCCGCGCTGACCCAGCCGGACCGCATCTACTGGGCCGACGGCTCGCAGGAAGAATACGACCGCCTTTGTGCCGAAATGGTCGAGGCCGGCATGCTGATCAAGCTCAACCCGGAAAAGCGCCCGAACTCCTACCTGGCCTGGTCTGACCCGTCGGACGTGGCGCGCGTCGAAGACCGCACCTACATCTGCTCGAAGAACAAGGACGACGCCGGCCCGACCAACAACTGGGAAGACCCGGCCAAGATGCGCGAGACGCTGAACGGCCTGTTCAAGGGCTGCATGCACGGCCGCACGATGTACGTCGTGCCGTTCTCGATGGGCCCGCTCGGCTCGCCGATCGCCCACATCGGCATCGAGATCACCGACAGCCCCTACGTCGTCGTCAACATGCGCACGATGACGCGCATGGGTGCCAAGGTGTTCGACGTGCTCGGCGCCAGCGGCGAATTCGTCCCCTGCGTACACTCGAACGGCGCCCCGCTCGGCCCCAACGAGAAGGATTCGCGCTGGCCGTGCAACCCCGACACCAAGTACATCGTGCACTACCCGGAAACGCGCGAGATCTGGTCCTACGGCTCGGGCTACGGTGGCAACGCGCTCTTGGGCAAGAAGTGCTTCGCGCTGCGCATCGCCTCGAACATGGCGCGCGACGAAGGCTGGCTGGCCGAGCACATGCTGATCCTCGGCGTCGAATCCCCCGAGGGTGAGAAGACCTACGTCGCCGCCGCCTTCCCGTCGGCCTGCGGCAAGACCAACTTCGCCATGCTGATCCCGCCGAAGTCGTTCAACGGCTGGAAGATCACCACCGTCGGCGACGACATCGCCTGGATCAAGCCGGGCAAGGACGGCAAGTTCTACGCGATCAACCCGGAAGCCGGTTTCTTCGGCGTTGCTCCGGGCACCTCGGAAAAGACCAACTTCAACGCGATGGCGACGCTGAAGGAAAACATCATCTTCACCAACGTCGCGCTGACCGACGACGGCGACGTCTGGTGGGAAGGCATGTCCAAGGAAGCCCCCGCGCACTGCATCGACTGGCAGGGCAAGGACTGGACGCCGGAACTGGCCAAGGAAACCGGCCGCAAGGCGGCCCACCCGAACTCGCGCTTCACCGCCCCGGCCGAGCAGTGCCCGTCGGTCGACGCCAAGTGGGAAGACCCGCAGGGCGTGCCGATCTCGGCCTTCATCTTCGGCGGCCGCCGCGCCACCACCGTGCCGCTGGCCTACCAGGCCTTCAACTGGAACTTCGGCGTCTACATGGCCGCCACGCTCGGTTCGGAAACGACCGCCGCCGCCTTCGGCGCGCAGGGCGTCGTCCGCCGCGATCCGTTCGCCATGCTGCCGTTCTGCGGCTACCACATGGGCGACTACTTCAACCACTGGCTGAAGATGGGCCATACCGTCGACCAGGCACCGGGCATCTTCTGCGTGAACTGGTTCCGCCTGAACGACAAGGGCGAATTCATGTGGCCGGGCTTCGGCGAGAACATGCGCGTGCTGAAGTGGATCGTCGACCGCGTCCGCGGCCGCGTTGCCGCCAAGGAAACCGCGCTCGGCTGGATGCCGCGCTTCGAGGACATCGACTGGACCGGCCTGGATATCACCAAGGCCGAATTCGAGGCGCTGACCAAGATCGACGCCGACGCGTGGAAGTCGGAACTGGCCGGCCACAAGGAGTGGTTCGACAAGCTCGGCGAAAAACTGCCGAAGCAGCTGACGCTGAAGCGCGAACTGTTCGAGATGAACATCTTCCGCGACGCGGCGTAAGCGTAAGCAACAGCGCTTTCGCGCTACACTGCCAAGGCCGCCTGCGGGCGGCCTTTGCTTTGGCACTTCCCGTCTGGAGCCCGGATCATGCACGCAGCCTCGCGCGTCGCCGACATTGCCCCCTTCCACGTCATGGAACTGCTCACCCGCGCCCGGGCGCTGGAAGCCGGCGGGCGCGACATCATCCATATGGAAGTCGGCGAGCCGGATTTCCCGACCCCGGAGACCATCGTCGCCGCCGCCCAGCGCGCCATCGCCGGCGGCCGCATGTTCTACACGCCGGCGCTCGGACTGCCCGAACTGCGCGAGGCGATTTCCCGTTTCTACGCCGAGCGCTACGGGGTCGCCGTGCCGGCGGCGCGCATCGCCGTCACCGCCGGCGCCTCGGGCGCCCTGACGCTGGCGCTGGCCTGCCTGGTCGAGCCGGGCAGCGAATGGTTGCTGACCGACCCCGGCTATCCGTGCAACCGCCACTTCGTGCGCGCCTTCGAGGGCGTTCCGGTCGGCATCCCAGTGGACGCCGGCAGCAATTTCCAGCCGACGCCGGCGCACCTAGATCAGTACTGGAGCGAGCGCACTGCCGGCGCGCTGTTCGCATCGCCGGCGAATCCAACCGGCACGATGCTCGACGCGACCGAGATCGACACCCTCGCACGCGACATCCGCCAGCGCGGCGGCCAACTGATCGTCGACGAGATCTACCACGGACTGACCTACGAGAATGACGCGCCGACGGCGCTGGCCGCCGGCGACGACATCTTTGTCGTGCAAAGTTTTTCCAAGTACTTCCAGATGACCGGCTGGCGGCTCGGCTGGCTGGTCGTTCCCGAGCGCTACGTGCGCAACGTCGAGAAGCTGGCGCAGAACCTGTTCATCTCGCCATCGACCCCGGCCCAGTACGCTGCGCTGGCGGCCTTCTCACCGGAGACGATCAGCATCCTCGAAGCGCGTCGTGCGGAATTCAGGCGGCGCCGCGATTTTCTTGCGCCGGCGCTGGAAAGCACCGGATTCCGGGTTCGCGCACGCCCCCAGGGGGCTTTCTATATCTACGCCGATTGCAGCGCACTGACCGACGACAGCGAACGGCTCGCGCACCAACTGCTGGAGGATGCAGGAGTGGCGGTGACGCCGGGCCTGGACTTCGGCCAGAACGGTCCGCAGCACCATCTGCGTTTTGCCTATACCACCGAGGTCAACCGGCTGGAGGAGGCGATGCAGCGCATCGCACGCGCGATCCGGCGCTAGCCGGCACGACGAAAGAAAGGAAGGCGGCGCAACCTGCGTTGCGCCACTGAAAAGAGCGGGCGGGGCAAGCAGACACTCGCCCCGCACCACATCTACCGCCGATTACTTCGGACGCGAACCGGTCGGGAACGGCCAGGCCGCGGTCGGGTTGAGCGCGGTTTTCAGACCCGGGGTTGCTGCCGTCGACGGAGTCGGGGCGGGGGCCGGAGCAGCAGCCGGCGCGGGGGCCGGAGCGGCAGCAGGTTTCGCCGCCGGCTTGGCAGCAGCCTTCGGTGCAGCCTTCTTCACCGCGGGTTTGGCAGCGGCCTTCGGTGCGGCCTTCGGTGCAGCCTTTTTCGCCGCCGGCTTGGCAGCAGCCTTCGGTGCAGCCTTCTTCGCAGCCGGCTTGGCAGCGGCCTTCGGTGCAGCCTTCTTCGCAGCCGGCTTGGCAGCGGCCTTCGGTGCAGCCTTCTTCGCCGCGGGCTTGGCAGCAGCCTTCGGTGCAGCCTTCTTCGCCGCGGGCTTGGCAGCGGCCTTCGGCGCAGCCTTCTTCGCCGCCGGCTTGGCAGCGGCCTTCTTCGGCGCAGCCTTCTTCACTGCCGGCTTGGCGGCGGCTTTCTTCACTGCCGGCTTCTTTGCAGCGGGCTTGGCGGCGGCCTTCGGTGCGGCTTTCTTCACTGCCGGCTTCTTTGCAGCGGGCTTGGCGGCGGCCTTCGGTGCGGCCTTCTTCACTGCCGGCTTCTTTGCAGCGGGCTTGGCGGCGGCCTTCGGTGCGGCCTTCTTCACTGCCGGCTTCTTCGCAGCGGGCTTGGCGGCAGCCTTCGGTGCAGCCTTCTTCACTGCCGGTTTCTTCGCAGCGGGCTTGGCAGCGGCCTTCGGGGCCGCCTTCTTCGCCGCAGGTTTCGCGGCGGGCTTCTTCGCGCTTGTTGCCATGGTTACCTCCTTCTATCGATTCGAGGGACAGTTGATTACGTTTTGATCAAAACGCAAAAAGCGATCCGTCTGCGATAGCCCGGACCATCCGACCGCCGCACGGTGTGCGAGGCGATCGAATCCTGGTGCGGCATCTGCCGCAATTCGTGAAACACCGCTCGTGACGAAGCGAACGCGGGCAACCACGCAGCGCGCATACGGGTTCGAACAGAAGCGGAGAAAGGGGATGGTGCGGGGAAGGCGGGAGGGGAGGGAGTAACGGAAAAGCGGAGAAGAGAAGACAGCAGCCCGACGTTGCGTCGGCAGACCCGGTGATCGTTTACGCGCTGGCTGTCGCTTCAGTCTCATCGCCTTCTTTATCCGTGAAGCCGTCGAACTCCATCATCGACGGCCCCGAAACCCGCTCCTGGCGGCCTTTTTGGCGGGACATACTAGATGTTGTGCCGCCCTTGCAAATTTGAACTAATTCTAGTAGTTGATTATTTTCGATGCAAGAATTTTTTTCATCGAAAGTCAACCCCGCGAAAAACTGTTGCAGTCGCGCGTCATTTGCCGACGACATGGCAGCGGGGCGGAGAAAATTCTCGATGCGTCGCGCTGAAACTCAGCGCGCGCGCACCAGCGGCAACGAAGCGAGACGCGACCAATCGAAGCACGGACCGGGATCGGTCTTGCGCCCCGGCGCAATGTCGCTATGCCCCGCGATCTCCTGCAGCGGATAGCTCCGACACAGCACGGTCGTCAGCTCGCGCAGGCAGACATACTGGGCCGCCTCGAAAGGCTGTTCATCACAACCCTCCAACTCGACACCGATCGAGAAATCGTTGCAACGTTCGCGGCCGCGCCAGGACGAGATACCGGCGTGCCACGCGCGATCGTTGCAGGAGACGAACTGGATCAGCTCGCCGCTGCGGCGGATGAGGAAATGCGCCGAAACGCGGAGCGCATGAATCCCCGCGAAATAGGGATGGCGCGACGGATCGAGGCGGTTGGCGAAGAGGTCGAGGATGTCGTCGCTGCCGAACTCGCCCGGCGGCAGACTGATGGCATGCACCACCAGCAACGACGGTTTTTCCGCCGACGGGCGCGCATCGCAGTTCGGCGAAGGCTCGTGCCGGGCCGAGGTCAGCCAGCCGCGATCGTCGACCTGGCCGTCGATCATTCGTCGATGCCGAGACGCTCGATGCGATAGCGCAGCGAACGGAAGGTGACGCCGAGGAGGCGTGCCGCCGCCGTTCGATTGCCGCCGGTCTTGGACAGCGCATCGAGGATGGCCGCCCGCTCGACCCGATTGAGGGTGTCGTCCAGGGTTTCGCCGACGCGCGACGCGGGGATGCCGTCGCTGTCTTCCGGCGCCAGTTGGAGGTCGACGACATCGATCTCCTTTCCTGCCGAAAGCGCCGTCGCCCGCTCCAGGATGTTCTCCAGTTCGCGGACATTTCCCGGGAAGACGTAGCTGCACAGCGCCTGCATCGCGGCCTCGGTCACCGAGACGCCGGCACCGGCGATGCGGGCAAGAATCGCCTGCACCAGTCCCGGGATGTCCTCCTGCCGCTCGCGCAGCGGCGGCATGCGCAATTCGATGACGTTGAGCCGGTAGTAAAGATCCTGACGGAAGGCGCCGGCCTCGACGCACTCGCGCAGGTTGCGGTGCGTCGCCGAAATCAGCCGCACATCGACGGCTTCCTCGACCGCACAGCCGACCTTGCGCACCCGTTTCTCCTGAATCGCACGCAGCAGCTTCACCTGCATCGCCAGCGGCAAGTCGGCCACCTCGTCGAGAAACAGGGTGCCGCCATCGGCCGCCTGGAAAAAGCCCTCGCGATCGGCATCGGCACCGGTAAACGCGCCCTTGCGGTAGCCGAAGAATTCGCTTTCGACCAGGGTCTCGGGAATCGCGCCGCAGTTGACCGGAATGAAGGCCGCCGACGCCCGGGCACTGCGCGTATGGATCAGGCGCGCCGCCAGCTCCTTGCCGCTGCCCGACTCGCCGGAGATATAGACCGGCGCCTGGCTGCGCGCCAGCTTGTCGATCATCTCGCGCACCTGGATGACCGCCGACGACTCGCCGATCAACTGCTGCTCGGCCTTGCCGGCGGGAGCCACCGGCAGACTGAGCGCGGACTTCACCAGCGTGCGCAGCTGGTCGAGCGCCACCGGTTTCGCCAGATAGTCGAAGGCGCCGGCCTTCAGCGCGGCAACGGCATTCTCGGTGCTGCCGAAGGCGGTGATCACCGCGACCGGCGTCTCCGGGCATTGCTCGGCAACCATCCGCACGACGGCCAGGCCCTCCCCGTCCGGCAGGCGCATGTCCGTCAGACACAGCTGATAGCGCTCGCGCTCCAGGCACTGGCGCGCTTCGGCCACCGAGCCGGCACAGTCCGCCGCCAGCCCCATCCGCGACAGCGTCAGGTCGAGCAGCTCGCGGATGTCCGCCTCGTCGTCGACGACCAGCACCCGGGACAGATCGCCGCGCGCCCGGCGCTCGCTCCTATTGACAGTCACAGCTTCCCCCTCCGGTGATACGGAAATGCCCGCCCGGCGAATTCTCCAGCAATTCCAGACGGGCACCGTTGGCTTCGCACAGCTCGCGTGCAATATACAAGCCGAGTCCGGTTCCGCGCGAGTGCGTGGTGAAGAACGGCTCGAAAACATGTTCGCGCAAGTCGGCGGGCACCCCGGCCCCGTCATCGAGCACATGGAGCTCAAGGCCCGCCCCCCGTCCATTGTGCACGCGCAGCGTGAGACTTCCCGCCTGGCGGCGGGAGTGGCGCAAGGCATTCCCCAGCAGATTCCACAGCACCTGATGCAGATGCGAACGATCGAAGCAGATACGCGCGTCGCCGCTCAATTCGAGGGCCACCACCCCGGGATCGATCTGCTCCTTCACCGCAAACTCCTCGCGGAACAGCGGCAGCAGGACGGCGAGGTCGATCGCCTCCCGATGTGCCCGGTCGCGCCGCCCCAGTTCCAGCACGTCGCGGACAATGCGATCAAGCCGTTGCGTGTTGTCGCGAACGATCGTCAGCAGGCGCTCCTGCGGCTGCCCGCGATGCTCTTCCAGCAACAACTCACCGGCATGGCTGATGGCCGACAGCGGATTGCGGATCTCGTGCGCGATGTTCGCCGTCAGCCGCCCCAGCGCCGCCAGCTTGAGCTGCTGCGCCCGTTGCTGGACGCGCCCCATGTCCTCCAGAAAGACCAGCACGTCATGGTCGCTGCTCTCGGTCGGAACGAAGCGGGCGCGTAGGATCAGCCCACTGGTGGCGACGCGGAAAGGTTCGGGCTCTGCCGTGCCACCTGCTTGCCAGGCGCGAAAGCCGTCAGCGAGTGCCGGTGAGTAGGATGACAGAAGACTGGTCGAGGCCTCGCGCACCCCGAGCAGCGCCTCGGCACGCGGATTGTGCTGGCGCACTACCGCATCCTGACTGAC
Organism: Rhodocyclales bacterium; assembly: GCA_016183655.1. Lineage (GTDB taxonomy): Bacteria > Pseudomonadota > Gammaproteobacteria > Burkholderiales > Rhodocyclaceae > Proximibacter. Next base: position 39,770 of record JACPEH010000009.1, on the reverse strand, counting down.
GACCAGGATGCCGTCCTGCATCTCCTCGATCACCCGCTGGCTGACCAGCATCTGGTTGCGCAGCGCGATGCCCCGCTGACGCGCCAGCTCTTCGTTGGCCAGCACGCGCCGGGCCAGCAGGCGGCCGGAGATCGCCGTCGCGAAGAAGCCGAGGGAGAGCAAGCCGGCCTGAAAGAAACCGACCGACTCGAACTCGCTCCGCAACGCAAGAAGGAACTCGGAAGCGAGCACCGCCAGCGTCGCCGTTGCCGCAAAGAAGAGCACCAGCCGCCCCTGCCCGACCAGACCGGCGCCGGCCAGCGACACCAGCAGCAGCCAGCCGAAGCCGCTGCGCAGCCCGCCGCCGGCATACATCAGCGCAGTCAGGACGAATACATCGAGCAGGACCTGCGCCGTCAGCTGCAGGTTGAAATGACTCCGGACGCGATGCAGCGACATCACCGAGAGCAGCGTCAGCAACAGGTAGCCGCCGGTCAGCGCCAGGTGCCATCGGGAAATCGCGGAAACGAAGACGGCGCCCTGCAGCGGCGAGCCGGCCGCGGCCACGAACAGCAGCGCCGCCAGGACGAAGCGATAGAGGTTGAAGTAGCGGAGCGACTTCCAGTGCGTGTCGGAGAGGACGGGGTCTTCCATCGCGAACGGCGTAGCCATGCCGCTCACCGTCCTTCGCCACCGTCGCCGGACTCCGCGTCACGCCGGTGCTGCTCGCAACAATAGAAACGGCCGGCGCTTTCGACACACTCGCTGCGCGGCTGGTTGAGCCCGCAACGGGCGCAGCTGACCATCGACTCGACCGGGCGGGAAGCGGGGGGCTGGGCGGCGGTGCGCTCCGGCGCTTGCAGCTTGCGCCATAGCCACCAGACGACGATCGCCAGAACCCCCAACAGAATCAGCTTACCCATGCCCGCCCCCGAAAGATGGGCGCAAGGATAACAGATGCGGAAGGCACCCGAAGAAACGGAGAAAGTCTGGAAAAGACGAAGGCGACAAGAGGGGGAAGTGGTCGGGGTGAGAGGATTCGAACCTCCGACTCCTGCGTCCCGAACGCAGTACTCTACCAGGCTGAGCTACACCCCGACCGAGGGCTTCGCGGCGTTAAAAACTTCGGGATACCGCGAAAGCTGATAATTGTAGCAGCGACTCTTTGTACTGTGAAGAGGGTAATGCAGAAATTGCTGCCGCCGCCAACGACGCCTCGCTCGCGGCGGCCTTTTTCGCATGCTCCAGCGCACCGCTCGAACGCACGGCGGCCAGTACGGCGGCGAACTCGTCGCGCCCACCGTGCTCGATGGCATTGCGCACCAGCGCCGCCTGCTCCGGGGTGCCGTGCTGCATGACATGGATCAGCGGCAGCGTCGGCTTGCCTTCGGCCAGATCGTCGCCGAGATGCTTGCCGGTCTCCGCCTCCGCCCCCGAGTAGTCGAGAACGTCGTCGATGATCTGGAACGCCGTGCCGAGGTGCATGCCGTAAGCCGCCAGACCTTGCTCGATTTCCGCAGAGGCCTTGCCGAGAATCGCGCCGAGCTGCGCCGCCGCCTCGAACAGCTTCGCCGTCTTGTAGCGGATCACCTGCAGGTAGCGCCCCTCGTCGACATCCGCATCATGGCAGTTCATCAACTGCAGCACCTCGCCCTCGGCAATGACGTTGGTGGCATCCGAGAGCACCCGCATCACGCACATGTCGTCCACGGCAACCATCATCTGGAAGGCCCGCGAATAGAGGAAATCGCCGACGAGCACGCTGGCCGCGTTGCCGAACATGGCATTCGCCGTGTCGCGGCCGCGCCGCAGCGACGACTCGTCAACGACGTCGTCGTGCAACAGCGTGGCGGTATGGATGAACTCGACTACCGCCGCCAGGTCGTGATGATAGGTGCCGCGGTAATCCACGGCGCCGGCCGACAGCAGCACCAGCGCCGGGCGCAGGCGCTTGCCACCGCTCTGGATGATGTACTCCGCCACCTGGCGCACCAGCACCACGTCAGAATGCAGCCGTTGCCGGATCACGGCGTCGACCGCCTTCATGTCGGGGCCGATCAGGGCATAGAGTTGTTCAAGATTCACTGCGGCGGGCTTCGTTGGACAAACCGGCGCATCTTAGGCGCCGCCCCTCCCCCCGTCAAGCAAGCTCCCGCCTGGCTTGACCGTGTCGCCCGCCTGCTGCCATAGTGCCGCGATGCCCTTGTACTGCATGCCGCCCCAACCGTGAGCAACCGCGACGATTTTCTGGCATCGCTGCGCAACGCCGGGATCTCGCCGGACGACCCGGCAGAGCTGCAGCTGAAGAAATCGCTGCTGATGCTCGCCACCGGCCTGGTCTGCGTAATGTCGATGCTCTGGTTGTTCATCTACTGGCAGCTCGGCCCCCGCTTCTCGACGACCGTTCCCTTCGTCTTCCAGCTGCTGCTGGCCGGCAACCTGGCCTGCTACCTGAAGACGCGGAATTTCGACTTCTTCCGCCAGACGCAGCTCGCGCTGTTCCTGTTCATGCCCTTCGTCGCCCAATGGAGCATCGGCAACTTCATCACCGCCAGCGGCGTCAGCCTGTGGGGTCTGCTCGCCCCGATCGGCGCCATTCTCTTCTGCGGCGTGCGCGAATCGATCGCCTGGTTCGCCGCCTATGTCTTCATGACCGCACTGTCCGGCTTCTTCGACTACTACCTGGCGGATTCCATTGCCGCGTCGACGCACACCGTACCGATCCGGACCAGCGTCTTTTTCTTCGTACTCAACTTCATTGCCGTCTCGTCGATCGTCTATCTGCTGCTGCGCTTTTCCACCCTGGAAAAGGAGAAGGCCGCACGCCGCCTCGACGAGGCGCACCGCCTGCTGCAAATCGAACAGGAGCGCTCGGAGCGGCTGCTGCTGAACATCCTGCCGGGGCCGATCGCCGAGCGGCTGAAGAACAGTTCGCAGACGATCGCCGACGGTTTTGCCGACGTCACCGTGATGTTCGCCGACATCGTCAACTTCACCCGCGTCGCCGAGGGACTGACGCCGCAGCAGGTGTTTGCCATGCTCAACCGCATCTTCTCGTCGTTCGACGAGCTGGCGGAAAAATACGGCCTGGAAAAGATCAAGACGATCGGCGACGCCTACATGGTCGCCGGCGGACTGAACAGCGGCCCGGTCGAGTACACCGAGGCGATCGCCGACATGGCGCTGGCGATGCGCGACCTGCTGCACCGCGACAGCAACGTCAACCAGATGCACCTGGAAGTGCGCATCGGCATCGGCACCGGGCCGGTGGTCGCCGGCGTCGTCGGCAAGAAGAAATTCATCTACGACCTGTGGGGCGATACCGTCAACATCGCCAGCCGGCTGACCAGCGAAGGCGTTCCCGGCATGATCCAGGTTGACGAGACCACCTATCGCCGCCTGCAGAACCGTTACGACTTCCACGAGCCACAGACGATCTACCTCAAGGGCAAGGGCAACATGGTCACCTACCGGCTGAGCCGCCGCTCGGCAGGCTAAACCACCGGCAGCGGGAACAGCCAGCCCCCTCGTCAGACAGCGGGCGCCGCCCCGGCCCGGCGCAGTTCGAAACGGACCGAGCCGGCGCGGTTCTCGGCAAGCATCAATTCGAAACCCAGGGCTTCCGCCTGCCGTGCAGCGTGGCAGAGCCCGATCCCCAGACCGCTCGCAGAGGGCACCGGCGCCGCGAACAAGCCTTGCGCAACCTGCTCCGGCAGAGGCGTGCCGGTATCGCTTACGGAAAACGCGGTGCCGCCTTCGGACGACGCGACAACGATCTCGATTCCCGTCTCGTGTTTCGCCTTGCCCAGCGCGTTCTCGATCAGGTTATCGGCAACGCTGTCGAACAGCGCCATCGGCACCTGCGCACTGGACAGCCCGGGTTCCGCCACGAAGCGCACGGCCTGAGCCCCGTAACGCTGACACAGCGATTCCCACCAGGAATCCGCGGCAATCACCGCGCCGCTGCCGCCGCGCGGACGCCGCAGCTTGTCCAGCGTCAGCTCCAGGCGCTGGACGATCAATGGCAACTGCTTCTGCATCAGCGGCGGGATCTCCGCCGTGCGCTCGCCGTCGAGCGACTGCGCCAGATAGCAGAGGTTGTTCAACGACTGCAGCAGGTTCTTTACATCGTGCGTCAGGCGGGCGCCGGTTTCATAGACCGCGCGCAGATAGCCCACCTGCTCCAGCTCCCGTTCGCGCAGCTTGGCCAGGTGGTACTCGGCCAACAGCTCGGCCAGCATCCGGAAATGCCAGACGAGGGTCGGACTGAGCCGGAAATGGGTATACAGGCGGAGCTCCAGCGCCTTGGCCGAAAACGCCTGCACATGCGTCGCCCTGCCGCCGCAACTGCCGTGCTCCGTCGCGGACGACCATTCGCCGCCGGCGACCCAGGGCAGATCGAGCATCTGCTGCAGCACCCGGTCGACGAAGGGTCCCGGTTCGCGCACTTCCTCGGCAGCGATGGTCAGCCGCTGCAGCCATTCCTCAAAGGGTAGACCGACGGTCAGCAAGTAGCGCGAAAAGAAGGCCGCGATTCCGCCAAAGCCCGCCCGTGGATTCCAGGCCCAGCCGAGGAGCAGCAGCATGGCAGCAATGAGCGCCAGCGTCCCGAGCAGCGACTGGATGTAGCCGATCCGCTGGAGAACCATGAAGGACAGGGAACCCAGCACCAGCACCGCAATCAGCAGGAAGATGAACAGGCTGTAGACGAAATCCACCGGACCGGCCGCCGGACGCGTATCCGTGCCGCGCAGCGGAATCACCGCCAGTACGCCGATCACCACCGGACCGCCCCAGACGAAGATGCGGCGCAGCAGGTCGTCGTCGCCGCCGGCATCGGGAACAAGCTGCGGCACCAGGCACAGCAGCACGGCGGAGAGCAGATACGCGAAGGCCAGCAGATAAACAATCCGCGTCGCCCGCCGCTCGACAAAAAGCACCCGGCCGCCGACCAGCGCGGCGAGGAAGGCCGCCCAGAGCAGCAGCAGCCAGACCCCGTAGCCGGCGACGCCAACCGCGAGAATCGCCAGGAAGCTGGACAGCGCCGAGAACCCCAGCCGCCAGTCGGCGCGCACGAAAGGCTGCCAGAGCATGAACAAGCCGACATCGGCAAGCCACCAGAGCAAGCCCGAATGATCCGGGCCATTCGACAGCAGCGACACGTGGAAGACACCGAGCAGCAACGCCAGCAGACCCCGCTGCCGCCGAACGAGGACGCCCCCGACGCCTGCCAGCCAGGTCACGCGCGCCCCATGCCGGACAAGAGCCGACTGTCGAAAACACGACACCCCACCCCACCCGGCGTCGACTGGTCGACAGATCCGGCAAGGGCCGGCTCAAAAGCAGGTACAAATCGATGGCACGGATCATGCACAATCCGGATTGTCTCAATCACGACCGCAGGCATCCCAAATGAAAAACCGACAATCCGGCTTCACGCTCGTCGAAATTGCCATTGTACTGGTCATCATCGGCCTGCTGCTCGGCGGCGTGCTGAAGGGGCAGGAGCTGGTGAACAGCGCCAAGGTGAAGAACCACATCAGCGACATCAAGGCAGTGCCGCTGTTCATCTACGGCTACCAGGACAAGTACAAGGCGCTACCCGGCGACGACCCCGCGGCGGCAACGCACGTCGGAGCGGGGGCCACCTTGGCCCCGACCGCGGCAACGATCGGCAACGGCCGCATCGAGGGCAACTTCAACTCGACCACCGCCACCGACGAATCGCTCGCCTTCTGGCAACAGGTCCGCCTGGCGAACATTGCCGCCGGCTCGACGGACTTCTCCTCGGCCGCAGCGATTGCCGCATCGGTGCCGCGCAACACCGACGGCGGGCGCATCGGCGTGCAGAGCACCGCCCCGATTGCCAACATGACCGGCTCGTACTTCGTCTGTTCCGACGGCATTCTGGGCAAGTTCGCCAAGCAGATCGACATCACCATGGACGACGGCAACACCACCACCGGCTCGCTTCGCGTCGGCGCCAACGGATACGCCGGCGCCGCCCTCGCAGCGGTTCCGACCGCCGGCGCCGGCGCCATCGCCGACGACGCCACCTATACCGTCTGCGCCGCTTTCTGAACGCCCGAAAACGCGTCAACAAGCCCGCCCCGGCGGGCTTGTTCTTTTCCGGCTACCCCTTCAGCAATCGCTCTTCCGCCACCGCCAGCCCGTCCGGCCGACCGAACAGCACGACCACATCGCCTTCCTGGAAGCGCAGTTCATCGGACGGCTCCATCGCCCGAATGTTGCGCCGGCGGACGGCGCTGACCGTGACCCCCAGTTCCGCCAGCGCCAGTTCGGCCAGTTCATGCCCGACCGACCATGCGCCGGGCGCCAGCGTCACCGAATGCAGGCGCACCGCCTCGCTCTCGTGCACGTCGTCCTCGCGGTCGGACTGCCCGCGGAAGAAGCCGCGCAGCAGCTGGTACTGGCCGGCACGCATCTCACGGACGCGCTTCAGCACGTGGTTGATCGGCACGCCGATCAGCACCAGCGCGTGCGAGGCAAGCATCATGCTGGCCTCCAGCGACTCCGGCACCACCTCGGCGGCCCCGGCGGCACGCAGCCGCTCCATCTCCGTATCGTCGTAGGTGCGCACCACCACCGGCAGGTCCGGCTTCAATTCGTGCACGATATGCAGGATGCGCTCGGCAGCGCGCGTGTCGGCGAAGGTAATGACCAGCACGCTGGCCCGCTTGACCCCGGCGGCCAGCAGGGTCTCGCGCCGCGCCGCATCGCCGAAGACGACGTTCTCGCCGGCGGCCGCCGCCTCGCGCACGCGCTCCGGATCGAGGTCGAGCGCCATGTAGCCAACCCCTTCCTGCGCCATGAAGCGCGCCAGCGTCTGGCCGGTGCGGCCGAAGCCGCAGACGATCGCATGCCGCTCGGTACCCATGCTCTGCGCGAAGATGTTGGTCAGTTCCATCGAGCGCAACAGCCACTCGTTGGCGGCAAAGCGCAGCGCGATGCGATCGGCGTAGTGCACGATGACCGGCGCGATCAGCATCGACAGCACCAACGCCGCCAGCACCGCCTGCGAGGCCAGCGTCGGCACCAGGTCGAAGCGCTTGATCTCGGCGAGCAGGACGAAGCCGAACTCGCCGCCGGCGCACAGCCACAGACCGCTGCGGATCGCCGTTCCCGGCGCCGCGCCGAGCAGCCGGGAGAGGCCGCCGATGACGACGAACTTCAGCAGCAGCATCGCTGCCAGTACGCCGAGCACCAGCAGCAGGTTGGAGAAGACGAGCTGCGCATCGAGCAGCATGCCGATGGTGACGAAGAACAGGCCCATCAGCACGTCGCGGAACGGCTTGATGTCCTCCTCCACCTGATAGCGGTACTCCGTTTCCGAGATCAGCATGCCGGCGACGAAGGCGCCGAGCGCCAGCGACAGCCCGGCGAGTTCGGTCAGGTAGGCCAGCCCGAGCGTGATTAGCAGCACGTTGAGCATGAACAGCTCGGCCGACTTGCCGCGGGCGACGATGAAGAACCACTTGCGCATCAGGCGCTGGCCGAAATAGAGCACCAGCGCCAGCACCGCAGCCGCCTTGAGCACGGCGACGCCCATCATCATCGCCATCTGCTCCGGCGAGCGGGTGAAGGAGGGAATCAGGATCAGTAGCGGCACCACCGCCAGATCCTGGAACAACAGCACGCCCATCACCTCGCGCCCATGCTTGGCGTCGAGCTCCATGCGGTCGGTCAGCAGCTTGGTCAGCACCGCCGTCGACGACATCGCCAGCACACCACCGAGGGCGACGCCGCCCTGCCAGTCGATATCGAAGGCCAGGCTGATCGCCGCCGTCAGCAGCAGGGTCGTTGTCACCTGCAGCAGGCCGAGGCCGAAGACGATGCGCCGCATCGCGTGCAGCTTGGTCAGCGAAAACTCCAGCCCGATCGAGAACATCAGGAAGACGACGCCGAACTCGGCGAGGTGGGCCGTGCCGCTGGCGTTGGCGACCAGATTGAGCGCGTGCGGCCCGATCAGCGTGCCGACCAGCAGATAGCCGAGCACCGGCGGCAGGTTGGCGCGACGGAAAAGGATCACCGCGAACACGGAAGCGCCGAGCAGGAGCAGGGAAAGCTGCAGGGTATTCATCGGTCGGCGGCGGCTCTCGGCGGGATGGGGGCAAGGGTACGCGAGCGGCCTGAAATCAGGGGATCCGGGCCGATCTGCTATACTTCCCCGAATCATAACCGCATCGATTCCATGAACCAAATCCAGCCCTCGCCGACAGCGCTCGACCTTGCCCGTCGCGTCCTTCGCATCGAGGCCGAAGCCGTTGCCGCTCTCGGCGACCGCATCGACGGCGAGTTCCTCGCCGCGCTGGCGCTCATCCTCAACTGCCACGGCCGCGTCATCGTCAGCGGCATGGGCAAGTCGGGCCATATCGCACGCAAGATCGCGGCGACCTTTGCCAGCACCGGCACCCCCGCCTACTTCGTGCACCCCGCCGAAGCCAGCCACGGCGACCTCGGCATGATCACCCGCGACGACGTGCTGATCGCGCTCTCCAACTCCGGCGAGAGCGAGGAGCTGATGGCCATCGTGCCGATCTTCAAGCGTCTCGGCGGCAAACTGATCGCGATGACCGGCAACCCGGACTCTTCACTGGCCCGCGAAGCCGACGCTCACCTCGACGCCGCGGTTGCCGAGGAAGCCTGCCCGCTCAACCTGGCGCCGACGGCGAGCACTACCGCCGCACTGGCGCTCGGCGATGCGCTGGCAGTGGCGCTGCTCGACGCCCGCGGCTTCGGCGCCGAAGACTTCGCCCGTTCGCACCCGGGTGGCGCGCTCGGCCGCCGGCTGCTGACGCACGTCCGCGACGTGATGCGCGAAGCGCCGCCGGCAGTGGCGCCGGATGCCAGCGTCGCCGCCGCCATTCTGGAAATCTCCAAAGGCGGCATCGGCATGACCGCCGTCGTCGACGACGCCAGCTGTGTCGTCGGCATCTTCACCGACGGCGATCTGCGCCGCGCTTTCGAGAAGAACCTCGACTTGCGCGCACTGTGCGTCGCCGACGTGATGACCCGGAATCCGCGCAGCATCGGACCGGACAAGCTGGCGGTGGAAGCGGTCGAGATGATGGAGCAGTTCCGCATCAACCAGCTGCCGGTAACCGATGGCGATGGCCGCCTGCTCGGTGCGCTGAACATGCACGACCTGTTCAAGGCCAAGGTAATCTGATGGATGCCGCTGCCCGTGCCAGCAAGCTGCGCCTGATGGCCTTCGACGTCGACGGAGTGATGACCGACGGCAGCATCTACTACACCGACAGCGGCAGCGAGCTGAAGGCCTTCAACGCCCTCGACGGCGCCGGCCTGAAGATGCTGGAGAAGGCCGGCATCGCGGTGGCCATCATCACCGGCCGGCAGGCCGCCTGCGTCGAAGTGCGCGCCCGCAACCTCGGCCTCGGCCGGCTGCACCAGGGCGTGCATGACAAGGCCGCCTGCCTGCGCGGGATTCTCGGCGAGCTCAGCCTCGCCGCCGACCAGGCCGGCTACATGGGTGACGACGTGATGGACCTGGCGGTGATGGGCCTGTGCGGCTTCTCGGCGGCCCCCGCGAACGCCCACGCGGCGGTACTGCAGCGCGCTACGCTGGTGACGAAGAAGGAAGGCGGCCGCGGCGCCGTGCGCGAGGCCTGCGACTTCATCCTCGCCGCGCAGGGCCGGCTCGACGACGTCATCGCCCCCTGGTTGCCGCAATGAAGACCTGGTCGAGCGCCGCCTTTCCGATCTCGGTCCTGACCGTACTGGCCGGACTGACCTTCTGGCTGATCCATGCCACCACCTTTCCCGACGAGCGCAGCGACGGCAAGGACCGCCATGACCCGGACTACGTCATCACCGGCATGGAAATCCGCAAGCTGACCAAGGGCGGCGAACTCCAGTACATCCTGACCGCCACCGAGTCCACGCATTACCCCGACGATGACTCGACCGAGATCGCCAAGCCCTACCTGACCTACCTGAACCCCAGCAAGCCGACGCTGTACCTGAGCGCGCAACGAGCCCATGTCAGCGCCGACGGCGAGACCGTGCAGCTGAACGACGACGTACGCATCAAGCGCGACCCGACGCCGACACGCGCGGCATTGTTCGGCTACATGCCCGACCTGACGGTGCAGACCGAAGCCGAAACGGCGACCACGGCCAGTCCGGTAACCTTCACGCAGGGCGCCTCCTGGCTCAAGGGCGTCGGCATGCATCTCGACAACAAGACCCAGACCTACGTCCTGGAATCGCAGGCCACCGGTCAGTTTGAAAGCAGAAAGGCGAAAAGCAAGCCATGAAGCGAACCCTGATTTCCCTCGCGCTGATTTCCCTGACGGCGGCGACGCCGGCACTCGCCGAGCGCGCCGACCGCGAAAAACCGATCAACCTCGAAGCCAACCGCATCAGCGTCGACGAGGTCAAGAAGGTCCAGATCTTCGAGGGCAATGTCGTGTTGACGCAGGGCACGCTGACCATCCGCGCCGACAAGATCGTCGTCACCCAGGATGCCGACGGCTTCCAGAAGGGAGTCGCCAGCGGCGGCGCCGGCGGCGTCGCCCGCTTCAAGCAGAAGCGAGAGGGCCGCGATGACTACGTCGAGGGCGAAGGCGAGCGCATCGAGCACGACGCGCGCAACGAAAAGACCGAATTCTTCATCCGCGCCTGGGTAAAAAGCGGCGGCGACGAAGTGAAGGGCAACTACATCTCCTACAACGCGCTCACCGAACAGTACCTGGTCACCTCCGGCATCGCCGCCGACGGCAAGACCCCGGCGAAGGTCGAGGGCGGTCGCGTGCGCGCGATCATCCAGCCCAAGGGCAAGAACGAGGGCGACGCCGGCAAAGCGGAGCCGCTGACGCTGCGCCCCTCAGGCAGCCTCCCGGTCAAGGAGTGAGCGACGGGGCGCCGCGCCGCCCTGCCCCCACGCCCCCGTTCCGAATCAGGCCCGGCGCCGTCTGCTGCGACGCACTGGAAGTCACCAGCAATGCGCGCACAGCAAACGCAACACAATGTTTATAAACGGTAAAATATTTTTTGTGCGGCGCACAAAAAAGTGCTTGACAAGCAGGCATGCACCCCTATAATTCGAATCATGCTGCAGCGCAACAAGTCGAAGCGGAGCACTGCGGACAATTAACCCCCTATAGGAGAATGACCATGTTTGCTACCCCGGAACAGTTTGCCGCCGCCAACAAGGCCGCCGTTGAATCCCTGCTGACCCTGGCCAACACCGCCCTGGCTTCGGCCGAGCGCGTTGCCGCCCTGAACCTGAACACCGCCCGCTCGGTGCTGGAAGACGGCGTTTCCAACACCAAGGCCCTGCTCGGCGCCAAGGACGTGCAGGAAGCGATCTCGGTCCAGGCCACGCTGGCCCAACCGAACGTCGAGAAGGCCGTTGCCTACTCGCGTAGCGTCTACGAAATCTCGGCCCAGACCCAGGAAGAGTTCGCCAAGGTTCTGGAATCGCAGTTCAGCGAGTTCCAGAAGTCGGTCGCCGGCCTGCTGGACAAGGCTGCCAAGTCGGCCCCGGCCGGTTCGGACGTCGCCGTCGCCGCCGTGAAGTCGGCCATCGCCGCCGCCAACTCGGCCTTCGACAGCATGAACAAGGCTGCCAAGCAAGTCGCCGAGATCGCCGAAGCGAACGTCGCCGCCGCGACCAACGCCACGGTCAAGGCAGTCGGCGCCACCGCCGCCGCCGGCAAGAAAAAGGCTGCCTGATCGGCTTCCGCCTGAAGAAAAACCCCCGACCTGTTCGGGGGTTTTTTTTGGCCTGCATTTTGAGCTTTGCGCTTTGTCTATGCTGGGCACATACTCTATAGTGTATTGATGTCTTGAACCCAACGACAACGAACCGGAGGAAGTGATGAGCACTAACAATCTTGACCAACTCGCAGCCGCCCAGAAGGCCAACGCCGAAGTGACGATGGCGCTCATGCGCACCGCCTTCGAGGGCATGGAAAAGCTGGCCGCGCTGAACATGGCCGCCAGCCGAGAATTCTTCAACGCCGCCGTTGCCAACACGCAGCAGGTGCTTTCCGCCAAGGACGCGCAGGAACTGGCGAAGATCAACGCCGCCGTCGCCCAGCCCAATGTGCAGAAGCTGATGGACTATTCGCGCAGCGTCTATGACCTGGTCACCCAGCTGCAGCACGAAGTCACGTCGGTGATGGACGCCCAGTACAGCAACTTCTCGAAGAAGGCCTCGGCCACGATCGACAAGACCTCGGCGCAGGCCCCGGTCGGCGGCGACGTCTTCGCCGCAGCGATGAAGTCGATGCTCGACGCCACCAACCAGGCCTTCGGCAACATGCAGAACATGGCCAAGCAGATGACCGAGATCGCCGATGCCAACCTGCAGGCCGCCTCGACGGCCACCGCCAAGGCGGTCAACGCCGGCAGCACCGGCAAGAAGAAGTAAGCACAGCACGCGCAGAAAAAAACCCGGCACTGCCGGGTTTTTTGTTTTCCGGACCGGGGACGGCCGACCTGCGGCCGCGCCCGGGGGATCATCACTGTGGGTCGCGCCAGACCCAGTCGATGCCGCGCTTCTCGACCTCGGCACGGATCTCGTCCATCGCCTTGTCCACCAGCACCGGCTCCCCTTCTACTCCCAGTTCCAGATGGCGCCGCTCCTTGCCCTGGATCGACGGCAGCGAGAACAGCCGCAACGTCGGGTAGGCGGCGACGATGCGCTCCATCAGGTCGAGCAGTGCGCTCTCGTAGGCGCGCTCGCCGGTCAGCAGGAAGGCCTTCTCGACCGGCGCCGACTTGAACTGGTCGCGGTAGAAGGTTTCCAGGACCCACTCGACCATCGGGTGCGCCATCTGCGGGAAGCCCGGCACGAAGTAGTGCTCGCGCGCCATGAAGCCGGGAATGCGGTTGAACGGATTGGGGATGATCTGCGTACCGGCGGGAAAGGTCACCAACTGCAGGCGCTGCGGCGTCATGTCGTCGCCGAAGCGGACCTTCGCCTCCTCGACGCCTGCCGGATGCAGCGCCAGTTCGACGCCGAGCGCTGCTGCCGCGGCCTGCCGCGTGTGGTCGTCGGGCGTATTGCCGATGCCGCCGAACGAGAAGACCACGTCACCGGCGGCCAGCGTCCGCCGGAAGGTCTCGGTCAGCCGGGCGCGATCGTCGCCGAGGTACTCGACCCACGACAGGCGCAGGCCGCGCGCGCCGAGCAGTTCGGCGAGCTTGGCAAAATGCTTGTCCTGCCGCTTGCCGGAGAGGATTTCGTCGCCGATGATGATCGCCGCAAAATTCTTCACAACACCTCCCCCTCAATAATCACGACAGCGCCATCGCGCTCCCGGCGCAGCGCTTCCAGCCCGTAATGCACGTAGGCCAGCGCGGCGAACGCCGGCGCCAGCAGCCCGACGAACGGCACATGGGCGAACACGCCGAGCAGGATGCCGAGCAGCAGCATCTTGCCGCGATGCTTCTCGAACAGCGCCTTCCACTCGTGCTTCGTGGCGTGCGCCGCCAGCGCGTCGTAGGCGAAGGTACGGCGATTCAGCCAGGCCAGCCAGTAGATCGGCAGCACCAGCCCCATGCCGGGAATCAGCCACAGCGGCAGCGTGCCGATCCAGCCGACGAGGAAGCCGAGCGCCGCCAACAGGCTGTTGGCGGTCGAGGCGACGAAGCTGTCGTCGCCCATGCGCGCCACGTCCGGGTACTCGCGGGCACCGATCTCCTTCACCAGCAGCGGCACGACGAAGATCGCGGCGAGCAGCATCGCCGTCAGATAGGCCAGCGCGAATACCGCCAGCCAGCCGCCGAGCCAGGCCAGAATCTTCGCCAGCCAGAACGCGCCCCAAGCGGTGATCCAAGTCAGCGGCGGAAACTGCAGCAGCTCGGCGACGAACCATTCCAGCGCGAAGAACGCGAGCAGCAGCCAGACCAGCAGCGCGACGGCGGCCGGTCCGGCCAGGCGCAACCAGATGCCGCGCTGCTGCAGGTTGTTCAGGCTGCGCACCAGCGCATTGAAGACTTCAACCACGGACGAGGCCCTCCCAGGTTTTCATCAGGCGTTTCGACGACACCGGCGTCGGCGTCTTCAGCTCCTGCGCGAACAGCGCGACGCGCAGCTCTTCGAGCAGCCAGCGGAACTGCTCCAGATTGTCGTCGACCATGCCCTGCTTCGCCAGTTGCGCCGCGCGCCGCTCGTAGTTCGTCCACAGCGGCGCATACTCGGCCAGCAGCCGCGCGTCGCGCGCCGGGTCGGCCTTGAGTTTGTCGAGCCGCAGCGCCGCCGCCTTCAGGTAGCGGGGGAAGTGCTGCAGGCGTTCGAACGGCGTCGCAGCGACGAAGCGCTTGTGCATCAGCCGCCCGACCTGCTGCTCGATGTCCTTCACGGTTGCAGAGTGCACCTTGAACGCCGGCAGCTTCTTCATCAGCGCCTGCCATTCGGCGAGCACCAGCGCCGTCAGCCGGCAGATTTCCTGCGCCAGCAGGCCAAGGCGCGACTTGGTTTCGACGCAACGCGCCCGGAACTGTTCGGCATTCTGCGGCAGCGGACGGGTCAGACAGGCGCGGGCAAAAACCAGGTCGATCAGCTGCTGCTTCAGTTCGTCGACGGTCATCAGCCCCATCGCCTGGATACCCATCTGCGGCAAGCCGGGCAGGTTCTTCTCGAAGTACTTCAACTGCTCCCTGAACTGGATCTTGAACAGCCGTACCAACCCCTTCTCGTGCGCCGCCTGCGCTTCCTCGGGCGAGTCGAAGACCTTCAGCGAGACGCTCTCGCCTTCGTCGACGAGCCCCGGATAGCCGAGCAGCATCTGGCCGCCGACCTCGACCTCCATCAGCTCCGGCAGTTCGCCGAAGGTCCAGTCGGTCAGCCCGGAGAATTCGGACGGCGTCTCGTGCTTCTCGGCGAACTCGGTCTTCGCCGAACTGCCCCACTCGCCGCGCAGCTCGGTCAGGTTGCGGCTCATGCCCAACTGGCGGCCATGTTCGTCAACCAGTTTGAAGTTCATCGACAGGTGCGCCGGCAGCTCGCCGGGGCGGAAGGCGTCCGGCGTCACCGCCCAGCCGCGCGCGTTCAGCCCGCGCGTTTCCATGATAAAGGCAATCAGTGCCGGCACCAGGCCCCTGTCCGACGGCGGCACCTTCGCCGCGAACTCGGCGGCAAACTCCGGCACCGGCACCAGCTTGGCGCGGATCTTCTGCGGCAGCGTCTTCACCAGCTGCTGCACCTTCTCCTTCAAGAGGCCCGGCACCAGCCATTCGCAACGCAGCGCCGGCACCTGGTTGAGATGCGGCAGCGGCACCGTCAGCGTCACGCCGTCCCGTGGCGAGCCCGGCTCGAAGTGATAGGTAAGCGCGTACTCGACGCCGCCGAGCTTGATCTGCGACGGGAAGGCGTCGGTCGTGACGCCGGCCGCCTCGTGCCGCATCAGGTCTTCGCGCTTGAGGAAAAGCAGCTTCGGGTTTTCCCGCTCGGCTTCCTTGCGCCACTTGTCGAAGTCGGCGCCGTTGTGGATGCCCTCGGGAATCACGTGGTCGTAGAAGGCGAAGATCAGCTCGTCGTCGACCAGCACGTCCGGCCGCCGCGACTTGTGCTCCAGCGACTCGATCTCGGCCATCAGCTTTTTATTGTGCTGCCAGAACGGCCAGCGCCGCGCAAAGTCCTCGTTCACCTCGCCGCCGACCAGCCCCTGGCGGATGAAGATCTCGCGCGCCTCGACCGGATTCATCGGCCCGAAGTTCACCCGCTTCTTCGGATTGACGACGATGCCGTAGAGCGTCGACCGCTCCCAGGCGGCGACCTGCATCGCCTTCTGCTCCCAGTGCGGATCGAAGTAGCTGCGACGGATCAGGTGAGCGCCCACTTCCTCCAGCCACAGCGGGTCGATGCGGGCGACGCAGCGGGCGTAGAGCTTGGTCGTCTCGGTCACCTCGCTCGCCATCAGCCAGCGGCCGACCTTCTTCTGTAGCAGCGACGACGGGTGGATCAGGAAGCGGATGCCGCGCGCGCCGAGGAAGTACATCGAGTCCTCGGAGCGGCAGCCGACGTTGCCGAGCAGACCGGTGAGCAGCGCCTTGTGGATCGCATCGTACTTGGCAGGCTCAATAGCCACGCATTGCGCACCCTGCGAGCCCGGCGAGCTTGCCGGCGCCCCCTTCCCCGGGAAGGGGGTTGGGGGGTTGGCCTCAATTTTCCAGCCCTGCTCGCCGATCAGCGCCAGCAGCTGGCCATGCGTGTCGCGCCACTCGCGCATGCGGTTGGCCGAGAGGAAGGCGGCGTGGCAGGTCTGCACCAATTTGCGCTGCGACTTCTTGTGCTCGATCTCGCCTTCGTACCACTTCCACAACTTGAGCCAGGAGAGGAATTCCGACTTCTCGTCGGCCCACTTGGCATGCGCGGCGTCAGCCGTGCCCTGCTTCTCCTGCGGCCGCTCGCGCGGGTCCTGCACCGAGAGGCCGGCGGCGATGATCAGCACCTCGTGCAGGCAGCCGCCGTCGCGCGCGGCGACGATCATGCGCGCGATGCGCGGATCGAGCGGCAGCCTGGCCAGGCCCTGGCCGATGGAGGTCAGCACGTTGTCGTCGTCGAGCGCATTCAGTTCCTGCAAGAGCTGGTAGCCGTCGGCCACGGCGCGCGTCGACGGCGCTTCGAGGAAGGGGAAATCCTCGATGTCGCCGAGCTTCAGGCCCTTCATGCGCAGGATGACGCCGGCCAGCGACGAGCGCAGGATCTCCGGATCGGTGAACGCCGGCCGCGCCTTGAAGCCGGCCTCGTCGTAGAGGCGGATGCAGATGCCGGCAGCAACGCGACCGCAGCGGCCGGCGCGCTGGTTGGCGGCGGCCTGCGAGATCTTCTCGACCTGCAGCTGCTCGACCTTGTTGCGGTACGAGTAGCGCTTGACCCGCGCCAGCCCGGTGTCGACCACGTAGCGGATGCCCGGCACGGTCAGCGAGGTTTCGGCGACGTTGGTCGCGAGCACGATGCGCCGCCCGCCGTGCGGCTTAAAGATGCGCGACTGCTCCTCGGCCGAGAGGCGGGCGAACAGCGGCAAAATCTCGGTGTGCGGCGGATGATGCTTGCGCAGCGCCTCGGCCGCGTCGCGGATCTCGCGCTCGCCCGGCAGGAAGACCAGCACGTCGCCCGGCCCTTCGCGGTGCAGCTCGTCGCAGGCATCGACCAGCGCGTCGTAGAGGTCGCGCTGGTCCTCGCGCTCGGCTTCCTCGGTCTCGACCGGGCGGTAGCGCACCTCGACCGGGAACAGGCGGCCGGAGACCTCGATCACCGGGGCGTCGTTGAAATGTTTCGAGAATCGTTCGGCATCGATCGTCGCCGAGGTGATGATCACCTTCAGGTCCGGCCGCTTCGGCAAGAGCTGCTTCAGGTAGCCGAGCAGGAAGTCGATGTTCAGGCTGCGCTCGTGCGCCTCGTCGATGATCAGCGTGTCGTAGGCCGACAGCGACGGGTCGCCCTGCGTCTCGGCAAGCAGGATGCCGTCGGTCATCAGTTTGACGAAGGTCTCCGGCGCCGTGCGCTCGGTGAAGCGGATCTTGTAGCCGACCAGCCGGCCGAGCTCGGACTGCAGCTCCTGGGCGATGCGCGCCGCCGTCGAACGGGCGGCGATGCGGCGCGGCTGCGTGTGGCCGATCAGGCCGGTGGCGCCGCGGCCGAGTTCGAGGCAGATCTTGGGGAGCTGCGTCGTCTTGCCGGAACCGGTCTCGCCGCAGACGATGACCACCTGATGCTTGGCGATCAGCGCGGCAATTTCGGCCCGCCGCGTATTGACCGGCAGGTCCTCGTCGTATTCCGGGACCGGCAAACGGGCGCGGCGGGCAGCCACGGTCTCGGCCGACTTCGTCGCCAGCGCCTGGAAGTCGGCGCGCGCCTTGTCCTGCCTCGGCCCCTGCAGGTTCTTCAGGTCACGCAACAGCGATTTCAGCCGCCGCCGGTCGGCGGCGAGGCAATCATCCAGTTCGATACGCATCAGGAGAAGATCTTGTCGGCGCCGACGGACAGCAGCCCGAGGTAGGTCATCAGCAGCGAGCCGGCGAGGTGCGTGCCGGCCAGCGCCAGCGCCCAGCCGAGCTGGTGCGCGAGCAGGCGCTCGACGACCTCGGCCGAAAAAGTGGAAAAGGTGGTCAGTCCACCGAGGAAGCCGGTGATCGCGAACAGCTTCAGCGCCGGCGGCAGGCCGGAGTTGATGTGGAAGACGCCGACGGCGACGCCGACCAGGTAGCCACCGAGCAGATTGGCCGCCAGCGTGCCCAGCGGCAGCATGACAAACAGCGGATTGAGCGCAAGCCCGAGCAGCCAGCGCGTCCACGCGCCGAGCATCGCCCCGGAACCGACGGCGAGAAACCCGCTCAGACTCATATCAACGAATTTCCGGACAAAACGTTATTCTACCGGCAACCCGAGCCATGACCGAACAAGGAACACCATGAACAGACACTGGCACAAGCCCCTGATCCTCGCCGTCGCCCTTGCCGTTGGCGCACCGCTGCCGACGGCCAGTTGGGCCGATCCGCCGTCGCACGCCCCAGCGCACGGCTGGCGCAAGAAGCACGACCCCTATTACCAGGGCTACACCGGCAAGCAGTGGGGCAACGACTACGGCATCCTCAGCGGGCGCTGCAACGTCGAGGCCGCCGGCGCGGCGATCGGCGGCGTGATCGGCGGCGCGATCGGCTCGCAGGTCGGCCAGGGCGACGGCCGCACCGTCGCCATCATCGTCGGTACCGTACTCGGCGCCGTCGTCGGCGCCAAGGCTGCGCGCGAACTGTCCGGCGCCGACCAGGCCTGCTTCGGGCACGCGCTGGAACTGGCCAAGGACCGGCAGCGGGTCGGCTGGCGCAGCCCGGAAAGCGGCGTCGACTACGCGGTCACGCCGCTGCGCACCTACCAGCGCGACGGGCGCCAATGCCGCGACTACGAGTTCGCCAGCGGCCGCGACGTTGCCCGGCAGACCGCCTGCGCGATGGGCGCCGGCGAATGGCGCCGCTACTGACCACGCGTCGAGCGCAAGCCCCGGCATTCATGCCGGGGTGAGCGAGACGAAGACCCAACCAGGGCGCGCACCGCACGCCCGCTCGGTATCGTGGGAAGCCCCGGACCTTCAGGTCGGGGAGCTTCACCTGAGCGAACGGGCATGGATTGAGACCGTCCCGAATCGTGAAAACCTTGCCCACGCCCGTTTCCCTCACCCCCGGCCCCTCTCCCGCTTCGCGGGCGAGGGGAGGTTCGCGAGCCGCTTCGCGGCTTTCACGTTAAGGCGATCAGGCCGGCGTGGCGGCCTCGCCGCCGCGCAGCATCGCCTCGACGGCGGGATGGCGGATACGCCGTTCCCCCGAGATCGCGAAGACCTGTTCGCGCACCCCGTCGAGCTCGCCGACCGGCTTCGCACCGAACTGCGCCTCGATCTCCGGGCCGAGCATGGTCAGTGCGGGAAAGAGGCCCAGCCCGTGCCGGCCGAAGGTCTCCATCAGCGCGGCATCCTCGAACTCGCCGACCACCGCCGGGCGCAGCTCGTTGGCCTCGAACCAGTGCTCCAGGCGGCCGCGCAGCGCGTTGGTCCGGGTCGGCAGCATCAGCGGCGCGCCGGCCAGGCTGGCCGGGAAGCCCGGCGCATACTTCGCCGCCAGCGCCGGTGCCGCATAGAGGCTGACCGGATACTCGCCGAGCGCATGGCTGAACACGCGCAGGCTGCCGCTGCTCGCCACCGGCCGGTCGGACAGCACCACATCGAGACGGTGCAGCGCCAGGTCGGACATCAGTTCGTCCAGTTCGCCCTCGTAGCAGACCAGCCGCACCGGTTTGCCGAGCGCCATCACCGGTTGCAGCAGGCGGTGCGCGGTGAGCTTGGGCAATGCGTCGAGGATGCCGACCGTCAGTCGCAGCGCGCCCTCCCCGGCATTGGTTTCCAGCGCCACGACCATCTGTTCGCCTAGACTGAAGATGCGGTCGGCGTAGGAAAGCGCGGTACGGCCGGCCTCGGTCAGCGTCAGCCCGCGCCCGGCCGGCGCCAGCAGCGCGACGCCGAGCGCGCGTTCAAGCAGCGCCAGCTGGCCGCTGATCGTCTGCGCCGCGACACCGAGCTTGTCGGCGGCGCGCGAGACGCCGCCTTCCTTGGCCACCACCCAGAAATAGTGGAGGTGCTTGTAGTTCAGTTCCGGCAATTGATAGCCTCCGTTTTTCCGATTGCTCGTTCAATTTTTATACGATTTTCCAGAAACAACAAGCCCGCTATCATGCATCTCATTGCATCCCCCTGAAGGAGCCCCACATGAAACGCATCCTGCTTTTCCTCGCCACCAACCTGGCCGTGATGGTGGTTCTCGGCATTACGGCAAGCCTGCTCGGCGTCAACAAATTCCTCACCGCCAACGGCCTCAACCTCGGCGCGTTGCTCGGCTTCGCCGCGCTGATGGGCTTCGGCGGCGCCTTCATCTCGCTGTGGATGTCGAAGCCGATGGCCAAGTGGAGCACCGGCGCCCGCGTCATCGCCAGCCCGAGCACCTCGACCGAGTTCTGGCTGTTCCAGACCGTCGAGCGCTTGGCGCAGAAGGCCGGCATCGCGATGCCGGAAGTCGCCATCTACGACGGAGAGCCGAACGCCTTCGCCACCGGCGCGACCCGGAACAGTTCGCTGGTCGCCGTGTCGACCGGCCTGCTGCAGAACATGACGCGCGAGGAGGCCGAGGCCGTGCTGGCGCACGAGGTGGCCCACGTCGCCAACGGCGACATGGTGACGCTGACGCTGATCCAGGGCGTGGTGAACACCTTCGTCGTCTTCCTCTCGCGCGTCGTCGGCTACCTGGTCGATTCCTTCCTGCGTCGCGGCGACCAGGAGTCGTCCGGTCCCGGCATCGGCTACATGGTGACGACGATCGTCTGCGACATCGTCTTCGGCATACTGGCCAGCATCATCGTGATGTATTTCTCGCGTCAGCGCGAATTCCGCGCCGACCGCGGTGCCGCCGACCTGCTCGGCAACCCGCAACCGATGATCTCGGCGCTGCGCCGCCTCGGCAGCCTGCACACCGAGCCGCTGCCGCAGAACATGGCCAGTTCCGGCATTGCCGGCGGCCCGGCCTGGATGGCGCTGTTCTCCAGCCATCCGCCGATCGAGACCCGCATCCGAGCTTTGCAGTCCTGAGTGTGACCCCTCGCGGCATCCCCCGCCGCATTGACAACCCCGGCTTCGGCCGGGGTTTTTTTTGATCTTTCGCAAAGGTCGGCCACGCGCCCCATCGGCGGCACGCCAATACGACCGGGACTGTGGCAAGATCAACATATAAGATCCAAAACGCACTGGGGAGGAACGCCGCCATGGGCGCCATCATCCGCTCGCTGGTCGTCAACCGCGTCTGGTGGTTGCTGCTGTGGGCGATCTACGCCCTGGTTGCCGCGCTTTTCCTCAACGCCTCGCTCACCCAGATCCGCCAGCACAACCTTGACGTTGCCACCGAGGGCGCCCGCAACGTCGTACGCATGCTGGTCGTGACGCGGCAGTGGAACGCCATGCACGGCGGCGTCTACGTCCCCGTCAGCGACATCGCACAGCCGAACCCCTACCTGGAACATCCGCGGCGTGACATCGTCACCACCGACGGGCAGAAGCTAACGATGATCAACCCGGCCTTCATGACCCGGATGATCGCCGACATGACCCGCGATACCGGTGGCTTGAGCTTCCGCATCATCAGCCAGAAGCCGATCAACCCGAACAACTCCCCGGACCCGTGGGAAGCGGCAGGGTTCGTACGACTGGCGGAAGGCAAGCGCGAGATCACGGAACTGGTCGAGCGCGGGGGAGGTCGCGGCATCTTCCGCTACCTGGCGCCGCTGCACGTCACCAAGGAATGTCTCGACTGTCACCGCGACCAGGGCTATCGCGTCGGCGACCTGCGCGGCGGCATCAGCATCTCGCAGGACTACGCTCCGTTCATTGCCGCGGCGGCACCGAGCGAACGCACCAGCATCATCGCCCACGGGAGCGTCTTCGTGCTGCTCGTGCTGCTCAGCGGCTGGCTGCTGGAACAGTTGCGGCGCAGCTGGACGGCGCTCGAAGACAACATCGCCGAACTGAAACAGACCCGCGACGAACTGCTGCAGGCAGAGAAGATGGCCTCGCTCGGACGCATGGTGGCCGGCTTCGCACACGAGCTGAACACGCCGGTCGGCATTTCCGTCGGCGCCGTATCGCACAGCCAGGAAACGCTGGACCGGATCGACGCCCTGCTCACCGGCGACGAAGTCGACGAACACGTGCTGCGCAGCGAACTGGCGACGGCCAGGACCGGCAGCGAGCTCGCCCTCGCCAACCTGAAACGGGCGTCTTCGCTGGTGCAGCGTTTCAAGCAGTCGTCGATCGACCAGACCTCCGAGCAGCGCCGCGCCTTCGCCGTCCGCGGGCTGATCGAGGATGTCGCTTTCTCGCTCAAGGGAGCGCTGGCCAAAGGGTCGGTGGAGCTGCGCATCGACTGCGACCCGGCGTTGACCATCAACAGCGTACCCGGCCTGTTCGAGCAGGTGCTTGTCAATCTGATCCTCAACAGCCTGCAGCACGGCTTTGCCGACGGCACCCGCGCCGGCACGATCGGCATCACGGTCAGCCTCCCGACGCGCGATACGCTGCGCCTCATCTACCGGGACAACGGCAGCGGCATGAAAAAGGAAGTTGCCGAGCGCATCTTCGAACCCTTCTTCACCACCAAGCGCGGCGAGGGCGGCTCCGGCCTCGGCATGTTCCTCTGCTACAACATCGTCACCGAGGAGCTGGCCGGGCAAATCCGGTGCACAGCCCAACCCGGCGCGGGTGTAGAGTTCGATATCACCGTTCCCTGCGAAATCGTCGAGGAAGGCGGCAAGCCATGAAGCTGGTCAAGGGAAACAAGCCGGACGCACTCTCCCCCCCTCAAGTGCCGAACTGGAAGCTGCTCGTCGTCGACGACGAGCCGGACGTCATCGCGCTCACGCAGCTCAACCTGAAAGGCTTCCGCTTCGCCGGCCGAGAGATCGACATCCTGCCCGCCCGCTCCGCCTACGAGGCGCGCGCGCTGCTCGCCGAGCATCCGGACATCGCCGTCGCGCTGATCGACGTCGTCATGGAAACCGACGACGCCGGACTGCGCCTGGTCGAGTACATCCGCAACGAGCTGCACAACCAGATGCTGCGCATCGTCATCCGCACCGGCCAGCCGGGCATCGCCCCCGAGCGCTTCGTCATCGACCATTACGACATCGACGACTACAAGGACAAGACCGAGCTGACCACCACCCGGCTGTACACGACGGTGCGCACCGCGATCAAGTCCTACCGCGACCTGAAGACGATCGACCTCAACCGGCTCGGCCTCTCGCACGTACTGTCGGCGGCGCCGGACATCTATCGCCTGGCCAACACGCCGCTGAACCAGTTCTTCGAAGGCATCCTGACGCAGATCGTCGGCCTCTGCCACCTCTCCGAAACCAGCTGCCTGGGCACCCTCGACGGCGTCGTGGCCACCCTCGACGGGCAGGAAATCAGCGTCCGCGCGGCCTGCGGCGGCTTCGCCGACAGCAAGCGCTTCGACGACATCCGCGACTACTGCACCGCGCTGATCCGCACGGGCAAGACCGACGCGGTGAATTCGGACCGGGTGATGGTGATCCCGCTGACCATTGCCGCCAACCCGGTCGGCTTCGTCTACATCGAGGCGCAGAATCCGCTCACCACGTCGGACCGCGACCTGATCCAGGTGCTCTCGCACCAGTGCTCCAGCGCGCTGGAAAACAAGCGCCTGCACCTTGAAGTCCAGGAATCCTTCGACCACGCCATCGACATGCTGGCCGAAGTCGCCGAGTTCAAGGACAAGACCACCGGCGGCCACATCTCGCGCATCGATCACTACACCCGCGCCGTCGCCGTCGAACTCGGCATCTCGCCGGAGGAGGCCGAGATCTGGGGCAAGGCCAGCCGCCTGCACGACGTCGGCAAGGTTGGCATCTCCGACGCCATCCTGCAGAAGCCGGGGCCGCTGACCCCGGAGGAATTCGCCGAGATCCAGCGCCACACCCACATCGGCGCTTCGATCCTCGCGCACGACCAGTTCATGGCGCAGGCGCGCGAAATCGCCTACTGCCACCATGAACGCTGGGACGGCAAGGGCTACCCGGAAGGGCGCCCGTCCCGCGAGCTGTCGCTGGCCACCCGAATCGTCTCGGTGGTCGACGTCTTCGACGCACTGATGAGCCCGCGCCCGTACAAGAGCCCGTGGACGCTGGACGCGGCGATGTCGGCGCTGGAATCGGGGGCGGGAACGCAGTTCGACCCGGCCGTCGTCGCCGCCTTCCTGACCATCCTTCGCCGCGGCGACTTCGACCGCCACATCGAGTCGTCACGACAGGGCGTCACCCTCGCAATGTAAGCCCCGCGCGGCCTCCGCCCACGGCAAGGAACCGGCAGCCGCCCGGCGCGGTCTCACCGGAAACATCCGCCTTCGCCGCTTCGGCACCGGCGGCTGCAGAGGATCGATCATGACCGAACTCATCCGCCCGGCCGACGACGACCAGACGCCGGAACAGTTCGCCCGGATGTTGATCGCCGCGCTCGACGAACGCGACGGACGCACCCGCGAGCACAGCGACCGGGTGGCGACGCTGGCGCGGGAACTGGGCCTCGAGTGTGGCCTGTCGACGCAGGAACTGCGCCTGCTCGGCATCGCCGCCGAGATGCACGACATCGGCAAGATCGGCATCCCCGACCACGTGCTGATGAAGCCCGGCGGCTTCAACGCCGACGAATGGGAAGTGATGAAGACCCACCCCATCCGCGGCGAGCGCATCCTGCGCGCGATCGAGCAGGACGGCATGAGCGAGGTGGCGACCGTCGTCCGCCACCACCACGAACGCTTCGACGGCAGCGGCTACCCGGACGGGATCGCCGGCACCGCCGTGCCGCTGCTCTCGCGCATCCTGTCGATCGTCGACAGCTACGACGCGATGGCCACGCCCCGGCCCTACCACCGCGCGCGGACGCACGCCGAGGTGATGGCGATCCTGAGCAAGGAAGAGAGCCAGAAGCACGACCCGGACCTCCTCGAAAGATTCCGGCGCTCGACCGAAAAGTGGCAGTGAACGGGGCAAGCCCTGCCCGCGCCGCAGGCGCCCCGGCGGCCTGTTAGAATTCGACATCGCCGCCCTGCCGCGGCCCCGCCCCTGCCGATCACATGTCCAAAGAAAATACGCCTGTCGCCGCACCCGCTGCCGCCGCCAACTTCATCAAGAACATCGTCGAGGCCGACCTCGCCGCCGGCAAGCACGCCCAGCGCCGCTGGGCCGGCCAACCCGGTACCGCCGCCGACCACGCCGCGGCCCCGCTCGACCCGGCGAAGATCCGCACCCGCTTCCCGCCCGAGCCGAACGGCTACCTGCACTTCGGCCACGCCAAGTCGATCCTCCTGAACTTCGGGCTGGCCGAGCAGTACGGCGGCCGCTGCCACCTGCGCTTCGACGACACCAACCCGGAGAAGGAAGAGCAGGAATACGTCGACTCGATCGTCGATGCGGTGAAATGGCTCGGCTGCTCGTGGGAAACCGCCGGGGAGAACAACCTCTACTACGCATCGAACTACTTTGACTGGATGGTGCAATTCGCCGAATACCTGATCGCCTCCGGCCACGCCTACGTCGACAGCCAGAGCGCCGACGAGATGCGGCTGAACCGCGGCACGCTGACCCAGGCCGGCATCGACAGCCCCTACCGCAAGCGCAGCGCAGCCGAGAGCATGGACTTGTTCAAGCGCATGCAGGCCGGCGAATTCGCCGACGGCGCCCACATCCTGCGCGCGAAGATCGACATGGCCTCGCCCAACATCAACCTGCGCGACCCGGCCATCTACCGCATCCGCCACGCCACGCACCACAACACCGGCGACAAGTGGTGCGTCTATCCGATGTACACCTTCGCCCACCCGATCGAGGACGCGCTGGAGAACATCACGCACTCGATCTGCACGCTCGAATTCGAGGACCAGCGCCCGTTCTACGACTGGCTGCTGGAGCGGCTGGCCGAGGGCGGCCTGCTGCAGCGCCCGCTGCCGCAGCAGATCGAGTTCTCGCGGCTGAACCTGACCTACGTCGTGCTCTCCAAGCGCAAGCTGATCCAGCTGGTCGAGGAAAAGCACGTCGCCGGCTGGGACGACCCACGCATGCCGACGCTGGTCGGCGCCCGCCGCCGCGGCTACACGCCGGCAGGCTTCCGCCTGTTCGCCGAGCGCATCGGCGTCTCCAAGCACGATTCGTTGATCGACTACATCGTCTTCGAAGACTGCTTCCGCGAAGTGCTCAACGAATCGGCCGAGCGCCGCGTCGCCGTGCTCGACCCCTTGAAGCTGGTCATCACCAACTACCCGGAAGGGCAGACGGAAGAGGCCTTCGCGCCGAACCACCCGTTGAAGCCGGAACTCGGCAAGCGGACTATGCCCTTCTCGCGCGAGCTGTGGATCGAGGCCGAGGACTTCATGGAAGAACCGAGCAAGGGTTTCCATCGCCTCTACCCTGGCAACATGGCCCGCCTGAAATACGGCTACATCGTCAAATGCACCGGCTGCGAGAAGGATGCGGCGGGCAAGGTGGTGAAGGTGCTGTGCGAATACCTGCCCGACACCAAGTCCGGCACGCCGGGCGCCGACAGCGTCAAGGTCAAGGGCAACCTGCACTGGGTCTCCGCGGCGCACGGCTACACCGCCGAAGTGCGCCTCTACGACCGCCTGTTCGCCGTGCCAGCGCCGGGCGCCCGGCGCGAAGGCGACCCGGAAGGTCTGGAGCGCGACTACCTCGACGACATCAACCCGAATTCGAAGCAGACCATCACCGCGCAGCTCGAACCGTCGCTGAAGGAGGCCAAGGCCGAGGACTGCTTCCAGTTCGAGCGCCATGGCTACTTCGTTGCCGACCGCGTCGATTCGAAGGCCGGCGCGCCGGTGTTCAACCGCACGGTGACGCTGAAGGATTCGTGGTCGGCGAAGCCGGCCAAGTAAATCGCCAGGCAAGCGGCCCGGCAAACCTGCAAGGACGATGATGGTCCGCCACCCGATCGCCGTCATCGTCCTCGCCCAGCTGTTCGGCACCTCGCTCTGGTTTTCGGCCAACAGCGCCGCCGACGACCTGATGCGGCAATGGGGCGCCGGCCCCGCCGACATCGGCGCACTGACCAACGCCACCCAGCTCGGCTTCATCCTCGGCACGCTCACCTTCGCCGTCAGCGGGCTGGCCGACCGCTTTCCGGCCAGCCGTATCTTCGCCGTCTGCGCGCTGCTCGGCGCCGCCGCCAACGCCGGCTTCGCCGCGCTGGCCGGCGACGTGAATTCCGGACTCTTCTACCGCTTCGCCGTCGGCCTCAGCCTCGCCGGCGTCTACCCGCTCGGCATGAAGCTCGTCGTCAGCTGGGAACCGCAGCGCGCAGGCGCCGCGCTGGCCTGGCTGGTCGGCATGCTGACGCTGGGCACCTCGCTGCCGCAGGGCATCCGCGCGCTCGGCGCGGCCTGGCCATGGCAGGCGCCGATCCTCGTCGCGTCGGCGCTGGCCGTCGTCGCCGCGATCATGATCTTCCGCCTCGGCGACGGCCCGCACCTGAAGCGTCGCGCCGGCACCGCCCACCTGTCACTGGGCGGCGTCTTCCGCGCCTTCACCATTCCCGATTTCCGCGCAGCGGCCTTCGGCTACTTCGGCCATATGTGGGAGCTCTACGCGATGTGGACGCTCACGCCGATGCTGCTCGTCCGCGCCGGGCTGCCCGAGGCGCTCGGCGTCGGCGTCGCCGCGCTGGCCTTTGCCGTCATCGGCATCGGCGGCCTCGGCTGCGTGCTCGGCGGCCAACTGACGCCGCGCTTCGGCAGCGCCCGCGTCGCCGCCGTGGCGCTGGCCACCTCCGCCGCCTGCTGCCTCGCCTTCCCGCTGCTCGGCAACGCCCCGGCGACGCTGACGTTCGCCGTGCTGCTGCTGTGGGGAATGAGCGTCGTCGCCGATTCGCCGCAGTTCTCGGCGCTGTCGGCCAAGGCCTGCCCGCCGGAGATCGTCGGCAGCGCGCTGGCGATCCAGAACTCGCTCGGCTTCGCCATCACCGTCGGCGCCATCGCGCTGGCCACCCGGCTGCTCGACGACTGGGGATTGAGCATCGCCTGGCTGCTGCTGCCCGGCCCGCTGCTCGGGCTGCTCGGACTGGCGCCGCTGTGGCGGCGCCCGCCCCCACCGGCCTGACGCCCGTCCCCCGCGTCATTCCGGGCTCGTCCCGGAATCCAGCGCGGTCGTAAAGCCACCGACGGCTCCATCACCGCCCCACGGCTCCCCAGCAGCGAACAAAGAGCCGGCGTGGCAGCCGCGCCAGCTCAGGCCGCGGCCAGCATGCCGCGCTGGCCGGCAATCTCCTCGGCAAACAAGGCCAGCAACCGTTCGCCGGCGGGATGCGGCGCACTCGCCAGCGCGCCGAGGATGCGCGCCTCCGGCAGCGGCGGCAGCCCCTTGTCGACGACGCACAGGCCGGGCTGCAGCAGGCTGCGCGGCAGCACGGTGAGGCCCAGCCCATGGCGCACCGCATGGCGCAGGCCGGCCAGGCTGCTGCCGGTGTAGGCCAGCAGCCATTCGCGCTTCGCTTTCGCCAGTGCCGCCGTCGCCGCCACGCGGAAGACGCAGTTTTCGCCGAACAGCGCCAGCGGCAGCGGCGTCGGCATGGCCCCCGGCAAGCCCGCGGCGTGGGCTTCGCCGGCCACCCACAACAAGGGCTCCTGCCAGAGCAGCATCGTCTGGCGCGGCTGGGCGCCACCGCAGTGCTTGAACACGATCAGGTCGAGCTCGCCGGCGTCCAGCGCATCGCGCAGCCGTGCGGCCGCGTCGGCGCGGACCAGCAGGCGCATGCGCGGATAGAGCGCGCGGAAGCGCGCCATCGCCGCCGGAAACACGCTCTCCATCAGCTCCTCCGGCAGGCCGACGCGCAGCGTGCCGACGGCGGTGTCCTGGGCGATGCTGGCGCAGGCCTCGTCGTTCAGGCGCAGGATCTCGCGCGCATAGGCGAGCAGCACCTGCCCCTCGGCCGTTGCCCCGTCCACCCGCCCCTGCACGCGGCGCAGCAGCGTCTGTCCGAGCGACTCCTCCAGGCGCTTGATCTGCAGGCTGACCGCCGACTGCGTCCGCCCGAGCTGCTGCGCGGCGGCGGAAAAGCTGGCGGTGTCGGCGATGGCGACCAGCGCACGCAGCGCCTCGGGGTCCAGGTGGCGATTTCGCATCATTTTCATTCCGTATTTTGATCGCAGATTAATCAATTTTTGCAATTTCATCGTAGCCGCTAGAGTGGGTCCGGATCAACCCCCAGGAGAACGACCATGCCCTTCATCCACATCACCCTCGGCCAGCCGGTGGCGGCCGCCGTGCAGCAGCAACTGGGCCGTCGCGCCACCGACCTGATCGTCGACCTCCTCGGCAAGCGGCGCGAGGTCACGGCGGTGCTGGTCGAGTGCAAGGACGGCGCCGCCTGGCACATCGGCGGCGAAGCGCTGGCCCGCGTCGGCGACGCCGCCCCCGGCACGACGCCGGCGCACTGCGAGATCGCCATCACCGCCGGCACCAACACGCCGGCGGAAAAGGCGCGCATGATCGCCGCCGCGCATGCGCTGCTGACCGAGACGCTGGGCGGCGTGCCGGAAGCGAGCTACGTCGTCATCCGCGAGCTGCCGGCGGAAAACTGGGGCTACGCCGGGCGCACGCAGGCGTCGCGGCACCCGGGAGCGACGCTGTGAGCGGCGACGGCAGTCGTCCCGCGGGCGCGCCGGCGGCGCTGCCGCTGCTCTTCGTCGCGCTGTCCGGCTCCGGCTTCGTCGGCGCCCGCCTCGGCCTGCCGCACGCCGAACCATTCATCTTCCTCGGCCTGCGCTTCGCGCTGGCGGCGCTGATCCTCGCCGTGATTGCGCGGGCGCTGCGCGCGCCGTGGCCGCGCGACCTGCGCGAGACGCTGCACATCGGCGTCGCCGGGCTGCTCGGCATCGCCGTCTTCTCGGCCAGCGTCTTCTACAGCCTCGCGCTCGGCGTGCCGCCCGCGGTCTCGGCGCTGATCATCGCGCTGCATCCGATCCTGGTCGCGCTCGGCGCCGGCCCGCTGCTCGGCGAGCGCGTCTCGCCGCGGCAATGGCTGGGCCTGCTGCTCGGACTGGCCGGCGTCTATCTGGTGCTGCGCGGGCGGCTGCTGGTCGACCCCGCCTACCTCGACGCGGCGCTGCTGTCGGTGCTCGGCCTGGTCGGCATGTCGGCCGGCAACCTCTACCAGAAGGCCTACTGCCCGCGGATGAACGCCCTCACCGGCAGCACCGTCCAGCACGCGCTGTGCGCGCTGCCGATGTTCGCCGGCGCCGCGCTGTTCGAATCGGGAACGGTCGAGTGGAGCGGGGAATTCGTCGTCGCGCTGCTGTGGATGGCGGTGCCGGTCTCGGTCGGCGCCGTCACGCTGCTCGGCCTCCTGATCCAGCGCGGCGAGGTCAGCCGCGTCGCCAGCGTCTTCTACCTGATGCCGGTGAGCACGGCGATCACCGCCTACCTGTTGTTCGGGCAGACGATCGAAGCCGCGGCCTTCGGCGGCATCGCGCTTGCCGCCGCCGGCGTGCTGCTGGCGGTACTCAAGCCGGCGAGCCGCTCCCCGGCCGGGGGCGCGGCCGCACCGGTGCGCGCGGAGCTTTCCTGAAGGCGACGCTCAACCGCCCCAGCGCTCGATCATCGCCAGCGAACGCGAATAGCTGTGCGCGATCTGGTCGTCGTCGTAGCGGTGCTCGGGGCGCACCGGGCAGCGGGTGCGGGCGACGCAGGTGACGCGGCAGCGCGAGTCCGGCTGCCGGCGGTAGGCAATGCACTTCGCCAGCGAGAACTCGCGTTCCGCGAGCGCCCCGGCCGGGCAGGCCGCGACGCAGGGCTGGTCGGTGCAGGCGACGCACGGCGACTCGCCGCGCAGCGGCGGCGTCGGCGCCAGTGCGCTGTCGGCCAGCAGCAGCACGCGGTAGGCGAACCACGAACCCCACTCGGCGTTGATGCCGACGCGGAACGGCGATTCGTGGTGCCAGCCGGCCAGCCGGCCGAGCGCCTGCAGGCCGACCGGCGCGTCGCCGGGATAGACCAGCGAATGCGCGCAGCCCGGCAGCTCGGCGGCGAACCAGGCCTCGACGGTGGCGATGCAGAAATCGTCGATCGGGTGCTCGGACTGCAGCCCGGCGGCCTGCACCCGTTGCCACAGCGTCCGGCCGCCGTGGCCGAAGAGGATCAGCTGGCGGTAGCGACCGCCCGGGTCGAGCACTTCGCGCATCGCCGCCGGCAGCGCGGCGAGGTCGAACACCGCCTGCAGGTTGAGGCCGGCAGCGTCGAGCGCCGAGAAGTCGACGTCGCTCATGCCGCCTCCCGCGTCAGCGCCGCCAGCGCTTCGGCGATCGGCGCCGCATCGATCGGCCGCACCAGCCGCGCCACCTCGACGCCGTCGCGCAGGAAGACCAGCGTCGGCCACAGCTTGACGCGGAACGAGCGGCCGAGCGGCTGGCCGCGGCCATCCTCGACCTTCAGGTGCATCACCTGCGGATAGGCGGCCAGCGCCGTCGTCACCAGCGGCACGGCCGCCCGGCAATGCCCGCACCAGGGCGCGCCGAACTCGACGACGACGGCGCCCGGCAGCGCGTCGATCTCGGCACGGACGGGTTCGCTTTGCAGGAATTCGGTGGCGGCCGTCATCGTCTCAGACTCGCAGATCCTCATTGCAGGCATCGAGCTGATCCGCCGGCGGGCGGCTGTCCGCCGCAGCCGCGGGAGCAGACTTCGGCGCGGCGGCGGCCGCCCCGGCCGGCAACCCTTGCAGGTGCCGTTCGAGGATTTCGATCGTCGCCCGGCCGATATAGTCGTCGGCGACGCCGCTGTGCGCGAAGGCTTCGAGATAGGCGCGGCCGATCAGCCGCCCCAGCGGCGGCGGGTTGTAGAGCAGCTTCTTGATCACGAAGGGGTTCAGCGTCAGTGGGTTGTAGTCCGGCGCCAGGTAGCCCTCGGCGATCAGCTTGCGCTCGATCGGCGTGTTCGGCTGCACGCCGATGAAAAAGATGAAGGGCAGCACGTTGTCGCGGCCGAACATGTCGTACAGCTGGCGGATGCGGGCGATCGTCGCGCGCAGCGTCTGCGGCGTCTCGCCCGGCGCGTTCAGCGGCATGTACAGCTTGATCTTCTGGTCGACATGGCCGGCCGCCTTGAACAGATGGAAGGCGGCCATCTGCTGCTCCAGGTCGTAGCCCAGCGTCAGGCTGTCGACCAGTTCCTGGGTTCCGGTGAAGGAAAGGTCGATGCTGCCGATGCCGGTCCGCAGCATCTTCTCGGCCAGCTCCGGCGTCAGGAAGTTGAGGCGCAGGTAGCCGGTCCAGCCGACCTTCACCTGGCGCGCGATCATCTCGTCGAGGATCGCCTCGACATGCCTGGTGCTGCGCCGCGTCGAGCAGAACTGGGCGTCGGTGAACCAGATGTGGCGGACGCCATACACCTTGCTCAGCACCTCGACCTCCCTGGCCACCTCGACCGGGTCGCGGTAGCGCTGCCGGCTGCCCTCGATCTTGTTGTAGAGGCAGAAGTGACACTGGTACGGGCAGCCGCGCTTGGTGTGCACGCCGATCGTGCCGCCCAGGTAGTCGCGGAAGCCGGGGAAGATCGACTCGATGTATGGAAAATCCACCGCGCTCAGCTGCGACAGGTCGAAATTCTCTTCCGTGTGGCGATGCTCCAGCTTGCCGCCGCCATCCTTGTACCAGTGATGTCCGGCCGGAAACGGCAGGCCGTCGACGATCGACAGCAGCGTCTCCTCGCCCTCGCCGACGACGACCACGGTGTCGTTCGGGCATTTCTCGGCGATGTACTTGCCGAAGATCGACACCGCCGTGCCGCCGACCAGCAGCCGCGCCTCCGGCGCCAGCCGGCGCGCCAGACGGATGAAGCCGAAGTTGCGCAGCCGCGCCGAGGCATAGTCCCAGATGATGCCGATCGCGTCCCACGCCGCCTTGACCCGCCGCCACAGGCGCGGCGAGTGGTCGTAGTTCATCACCACTTCCAGCGCATCGTTCTCCGGGTGCGGCCCGAAGGTCTGCATGTTGCGCCAGGAGAAGGCGACGACATCCGGCCGCATCTCCGTCAGCCGCTCGCGCAGCACTGCCTTGCGCCGCTCGGGAGCGACCAGCGCCAGGTCGAGGATTTCCTGCCGGATGTCCGGCCGCTGCTT
Source organism: Rhodocyclales bacterium (assembly GCA_016183655.1). Classification (GTDB taxonomy): domain Bacteria; phylum Pseudomonadota; class Gammaproteobacteria; order Burkholderiales; family Rhodocyclaceae; genus Proximibacter. Next base: position 6,570 of record JACPEH010000009.1, on the reverse strand, counting down.
GTGGATGAAGTCGGCGAGGTACACCACGCCGCCGGGCCAGATCTTCCAGACCGGCAGGCGCACGTAGAGGACGGAGGCTGCGAGTTTTGCCATAGGCCCCAGTCTATTCAGTTCTTTGCCGGAGCGCACACCGATCGCGCCGATCGCCCCCGCCACCCTCAGACCACCCCTTTGTCCTTCACGAACGGGATCAGGAATTTCTCGGTGATGTGGGCGAAGCCTTTCGAGCTCGGGTGGATCTCGTCGCGCCACAGTTCGAAGTCGCTGTCGCGCGCCGCGCAGGCGACCGGGGTCAGCGCCTTGCGCGTGTCGATCACGTGGAAGTTCGCACCGGGCTCGTCGGCGATCCCTTTCAGCATGTCGTGGAAGCCGTTCAGCAGGTGCCTGACGATCTTCTGCTGCAGCGCGCAGTCGTCGATGCCGCGGTGGGTCATGTGCGGGAACACCCACGGCCCGGACACCTTCCACGCCAGCACGCGGTGCGCCACGTTGCGCGGTGTCAGGTAGCTGTAGGTGTGGATGAAGATCGGCGTGTCCGGATTCGCCTTCGACTTGTCGCGCAGGGCCTTCAGGGCAACGAAGCGCTGGCGCATCTGGCGGAAGGTTTCCTTGACCGCCGCATCATCGAGGTAGTCCGCCGGGTCGGTGCTGCCGGGGTCGGCCGGCGTCTTCAGCAGCCCCTTGATCTCCGGCCCGACGATGTCGTTGCCGCCGGCGCTGAAGAACAGCGCGTCCCACTTCTGGCCGTGCCGCTCGTTCTTGATCAGCCGTTCGAGGATGTCGAACTGCCGCCCGTCGGCGAGATCCTCCAGCGTGTCGCCGGGGTCGGCCAGGCAGAGGATGGAAAGGTCGAGCCGCGAATCGAACTGCAGCGGGATGTTGGCGAGGTCCATGATCGAAAACCAGGAATCGCCCTCGAACAGGAAACGCTTCTTCTGCCCGTGCATCGCGATTTCCTCGAAGTACCTGCGCTCGTCTGCGTAATAAGCCATGTCGCCCTCCGCTCGGAAAAAGGGAAAACCTCCTCAGGAATTGCCGAAAGGAATGCGCCGACGGGAAGCAACGCGACGCCTTCCGCGCACCGCTCACGATGCAAAGGGAATACTGGACGGCGCACCGCCGGTGCGCAATAGAACGAAGGGCATAAGGCGCCGGGGCGCCTCAGGCCGCGCTGCCGAGCATGCGCACCTCGCGCTGCGGGAACGGGATCTCGATGCCCCGCTCGCGGAAGGTTTCCAGCACCGCCTTGTTGAGTTCGCCGCCCGCCGCGACGTAGTCGGCAACGGCCACCCACGGGTTGATGCTGATGTTCACGCTGAAGTCCGCCAGCTGCCTGACCCCGACCACCGGCGCCGGCTCCTGCAGCACGCGCGGGTTGGCGCGCAGGACCGCGTCGATCGCACCCAGCGCGAGGTTGATGTCGGTGCCGTAGGCTACGCCGACCGAGAGATCGAGCTGGCGGACCTTGCCGTAGTTGTGCAGGATCTCGCCGACGATCTTGCGGTTGGGGATCACCACCTTCGAGCGGTCGGTGTGCCCAAGCGTCGTGCTGAACAGGCTCATGTCGAGCACCTCGCCCTCCTCGTCGGCGATCGAGATGTAGTCGCCGACGTGGAAGGGCTGCGTGAAGATGATCGTAAGCCCGGCGGCGACGTTGCCGAGGATGCCCTGCATGGCCAGCGCGATGCCGGCGCCGGCGACGCCGAGGCCGGCGATCAGCGGCAGCAGTTCGACGCCGAGGTTCTGCAGCGCCATGATCCCGAACAGCGCGAACACCACCAGGTGTGCCACCCGCGTCAGCAGCGCCAGCACCGGCGGTTCCAGCTTGAAGCGCTGCAGCAGGCGGCCGATCATGCGCGCCACCCAGCGCCCGGCGAAGTAGCCGGCCGCCAGGATCGCCGCCGCCACCACCAGCCTCGGGCCGAACTTGACGACCATGTCGATGGCCGAGGCCTTGACCATGTCGAGGGATTGCAGCGGATCTGCCATGAGGTCTCTCCCTGTGTTTGCGATGGCCCATTCTCGCGCATTCCCACGGCATCGGCGAGCCAGCACAGACTCGACACGTGCTCAGCGCACGCTGACCTCCACCCGGTCGTAGCGCCCCGAATCGTCCATCACCGTCACCGTATGTCGCCCGGCCTCGGGGAAGGCGTGCTGCAGCGCCTTGCCGGCCGGCGTGCGGCCGACCTGGCGGCCATCGACCAGCCAGATCAGCTCCTGCTGGCCGCCGCGCGCCTCCAGCCGCAGCACCGGCGCCGCGCCGCCGCCGGCGCGGCGGATCGTCTCGCCGTGGCTGATGCCGACGATCTTCAGCCCCGCCTCCGGCGCCGTCGCCTTGGCGCAGGAAACCGCCCATTCCGGCGGCAGCGCGCGGGCGCGCGTGGCGCCGTCGAGCCACGGTTCCAGCGCCGCCGGCCAGCGCGCCATCTCCACCGCTTTCATCTCGCCCGGCGCGCAGGCGGCGCGCACGCGCTGGCCGCTGGCGGCGTCGCGGTAGTCGGTGTAGCGGGCGGCGCCGTCGCGCAGGCGGTCGGGGAAGGTCGGCGGCGCGGCGTCGTTCAACAGCCAGGCGGTGCGTTCCTGGTGGCACAGCGCGGCCGGCACGGCGTCGGCGCGCAGGCCGAGCGGCCAGCAGACCTTGGCCTGCGTCACGCTCGCCGGCGGGGTTCGTTTGGCCGGGCGCGAATCGTCGATGGCCGAGAACACATCGACCAGCAGCGGCGCCGCGACGTTGGCGCCGAAGAAGCCGGGGTTGGGCGTGCCGTCCGGGCGGCCGACCCAGACGCCGACCGTATAGCGGTCGCTGACGCCGACCGCCCACGCATCGCGGAAGCCGAAGCTGGTGCCGGTCTTCCACATGATGCCGCGCCGCGCGCCAACGCCGCCCTCCACCTGCCGCGCCACCGGGCCGCCGGATTCGAGCACGTCGCGGATGATGAAGGCCGCGCCCGCGCTCATCAGGCGCGCCTCCTCCACCGGCGCTTCCGCCGTGTAGCGTGGTTTGCCGGCGACGCCGCCGCGCGCGAAGGCGGTATAGGCGCCGACCATGCCTTCGAGGTTCACCGCCACCCCGCCGAGGATCACCGACAGGTTCGGCTCGGCGCCGCGCGGCAGATCGAGCTTCAGCCCGCCGCGCCGCAAGAGCGAGACGAAGCGCTGCGGCCCGAGGCGGTCGAGCACTTCCACCGCCGGCACGTTGAGCGATTTCTGCAGCGCCTCGGTCACCCCCACCGGGCCGGAAAAGCTCGCCTGGAAGTTGCCCGGCTGGTAGCCGGCGAAGGACTGCGGCACGTCGGAGAGCAGCGATTCGGAATGGATCAACCCCTCGTCCAGCGCCAGGCCGTAGAGGAAAGGCTTGAGCGCCGAACCGGGCGAGCGCCGGCCCTGCACCATGTCGACATGCGAGAAGCGATCAAAGTCGGAAAAATCGGCCGAACCGGCGTAGGCGCGCACCTCCAGCGTGGCGTTGTCGACCACCAGCGCCGCCATCGACACGCGCGGCGGCAGCACCGCCAGCCGCGCCGCGACGAGTTGCTCGACGCTCGCCTGCGTGCCGGCATCGAGCGTCGTATCCACCCGCTGCGCCTTCGGGTAGAGCTTGCGCACGCGCTCGGCGAAGAGCGGCGCCAGCAGCGGCTCACGCAGCGTCTGCGCGATCACCGGCTCCTGCTTCGCCTCCTTCACCGTCGCCTCGCCCCACGCGGGCACGAGGCGATCCAGCACCTTGTCGCGCGCCTCGCGGGCGCGTTCGGGAAAGCGGTCCGGCCGCAGGCGCGACGGCGATTGCGGCAGCACCGCCAGCAGCGCGGCATCGGCGTGCGACAGCGAGAGCGACGGCTTGCCGAGATAGGCGCGGCTCGCCGACTCGACGCCTTCGAGCACGCCGCCCATCGGCGCATGGGTGAGGTACAGCTCAAGGATCTCGGTCTTGGAAAGGCGCAGCTCCAGCTGCACCGCCCGCGCCATCTGGCGCAGCTTGCCGGCCACGGTGCGCGAGGCGTAGGCCTCCGGCTCCAGCATGCGTGCCACCTGCATCGTCAGCGTCGAACCGCCGGAAACGATACGCCCGTGCCACAGCCACTGCCCCGCCGCGCGCAGCAGCGCGAACGGATTCACGCCGGGATGCCAGCGGAAGAAGCGGTCCTCATAGGCCAGCACCGCCTCCACATAGCGCGGCGACACCTCCGCCACCCGCACCGGGTGCCGCCAGATGTGCGCGCGATCGGGAAAGGCGCGCAGCGGCGTGCCGTCGCGGGCGAGGATGACCTGGGCGTGGGGCGCGAGGTGGGCGGGGTTGCTGCTGCCGGGGAGCGGGGGCGGGAGGAGTTGGTCGGCGAGGAGGTGCGTGACAAGCAGGGCTGCTAGCGAGAATCGAAACTTGGTCGCCGGCCGCACAACGTTACCGTCTCCCGTTGGCGACGAGGTCGTCCGTATCGCCCTCACCTACGGCAATGCCGCGACGAGACTCACGCAGTTCGTTGATCGCCTTCGCCACATCGACACTACCTGATGAGTCAGCTCCTCCATCGACCCGATCGAGCTTCTCGGTAATCGCCTTCAGGATGAACTCATGCTCGGACAGCCCGTAGCGCCTCGCTGCGCTGGCGAGACGCGAGCGCAGTTCCTCGGGTACATCAATGTCGATATCCGTCATGCGCCCCAACCGCTTTCAGGGAAACGGGTACGGCACATGCACGAACGCATGGCGTGCGGGGTCAAAATCCTTGGTATTGCGCGTAACCAGCAGCAACCCACGATTGATCGCCACTGCCGCCTGCAAGGCATCCGGCAGTTTCCAGCGATGCTCGCGGCGCAACGAGGCGGCGAGGTCGGCATCTGCCGCGTTCAGGGCGTGCGTGGCGAAACAATCGAGAAAGGCGCGCGCCTGCACCTCGGCGGCGGCATCGAACCCCGTCAACACCTCCGCCCGCGTGATGACGGAAATCGACAGCGCGTCGCGGTGATCGAGCAGAAAGCGTGTCGCAGCCCCGACCCCGTTGAAGTGGTCGATCAGCACGACCGAATCGATCAGGTAGCCTTTCAACGCTCGGCCCATTCGTCTCGCAAGCGCTGCTGCGTTACCAACCCGTCCTCACCGCGCTGCAGCCCGCTGGTGAGCCGCGCCAACTCCTCGAAGGACTGCGGCGCATTCGCTGCCGCCTTCTCCCGATAAAGCCGCAACGCCCGGCGCACCACCTCGGTTTGCGGCACGTGCTCACGCTGCGCCTGTTCGGCGAGCCATTCGCGGTACTCAGGTTCCAGACTAATGATGGTTCGTTGCATGGGCGGCCTTGACTGATATCAATTCATACAAAATGATATCAGTCATTGCTCAAATGGCAAGGCAGCAGTTGTGGCGGAAACCGAATTGATGCTGACCCCTTATCGACCCTTATCTGCCAGCAGGCAGCACTGCCGCAAACACGGAATCTGCTGCCCCCATCGGCGAAACATCCTGCACCTCGATGCGCCCCCCCTTTTCGGCGTCCGTAAGCGCAATCGTCCGGTATTTTGAATTCATGATGCTCGGCACCTGCATCCCGACAAGCTTCATGACCATCACACCTTCGTTCTCCGGGAGCTTCTCCGGGAGCGAATAACGACCGTTGTTGAACTGCTGGTTCGTCGCACACCCCGCAAGCGCCAGGCAGGCAACCAGAATCCCCCCAAATTTCTTGTACATCGGATAAACGCTCCTCAATTCTTGGTTCAGAAAAACAGCTTCACAAACAACACCAACGACAGCCTTCAATAGAAAAAAGCGGGGCTCGCCCGCTCAACCTGCTCGCACACAGGAATTCATGCTGACCCCATATGGTTGCGATTGCTGTTCAGAAAATGACGCTGCCTCTTTGTTGCTAAAAACCTTCAACTTGTAGCAGTAAGGGGCGCCAAATACACCAACTCCGCATCAACAGCGGCCAGCGGTACAGAAAGAATGTCAGCCGCTGCTTGTTTGGCAACAGGCGGGTTGCCTGAAAGGTATAGCGCAGCTGCCTCCCTCATATTTTCGACAACACTAAAGTGCGAATTACGCAGGTCGATGGCAGCGAACGCACCAAAGCTAGCTGCCTTGAGAACCGACACAAGCAGCTTAAAGACATCTTCCTTTTCGAGCTTATCCAACAGCAACTTCTGAACATCGCCAATGTGGCGAGCGAAAGAATTCGCCGTACCAAAATCAGATGCCCCTGCATTAGTTAGCAACTGATTCAACAACTTGGCCTTTACTGCCGGATAGCTGGCCACCTTTGATGTGAAATATGCGCTATACGGAAAACGCTCTAAAAATTCATCGAACTGTTTAGAGAGGCGTGCCAGTACAAATTCTTCTGTGTTCGCGTCAAAAAGCGACGCAAAGAGTGATGCCGGATGTGCAAATGACGAATGCTCGACTGAAGCGTCAACGCTAGGCACCAGGTCATTCGAGCCTGTCAGAAATTTTGTGTTTGAGGCATACCATGTCGCAAAGGAGCATGTATGCCAAGCAAGACGAGCAAGAAGAAACCGGTGACGCTGCCGACCATCCCGAAAGAACTCATTGACCAGATCGCTGACGGCCCGATG
>JACPEH010000006.1 GCA_016183655.1 Rhodocyclales bacterium | reverse complement strand
TCGTCAGGCCAGCGCTTTGCCTTCGGCTTCCTCCAGATTTCCAGTCGCCCAGAACACCCTTGCCGTTCGGCTAACTCTTCCCCTTGCCGGGCGAGTAGAGGACTTTCACCTCCAAGTGAGTGCGCCCGTGCCGGGCGCACAACAAAAAAAGAGCCCGGCGCACGGCCGGGCTCTGCGGTCAGGAGCGCTGCGCCTGCCCGGCCGATATCCGCGTTTGCGCCGAGGGCTTACCAGTTCGGCTCGCGCTCCGGCGTCGCCGTGATCTTGTGGATGCTCAGGTCGGCGCCCTCGTACTCCTCTTCCTGGTCGAGGCGCAGGCCCATCGTCACCTTGAGCATGCCGTAGACGGCGCCGCCGCCGACCAGTGCGACGGTGATCGCCAGCGCGGTCATGATCAGCTGCGGCATGAAGGCGATGCCGCCGAGACCGCCGAGCGCCTTGCTGCCGAAGATGCCGGCGGCGATGCCTCCCCAGGCGCCGCACAGGCCGTGCAGCGGCCAGACGCCGAGCACGTCGTCGATCTTCCAGCGGTTCTGCGTCAACGTGAACATGACGACGAACAGCGCGCCGGCGACGCCGCCGACGACCAGCGCGCCCATCGGGTGCATCAGGTCGGAACCGGCGCAGACGGCGACCAGGCCGGCGAGCGGGCCGTTATGCACGAAGCCGGGGTCGTTTTTGCCGAGCACCAGCGCCACCAGCGTGCCGCCGACCATCGCCATCAGCGAATTGAGCGCGACCAGGCCGGAGATCTTGTCCAGCGTCTGCGCGCTCATCACGTTGAAGCCGAACCAGCCGACGGTGAGGATCCAGGCGCCGAGCGCAAGGAAGGGGATCGACGACGGCGGGTGCGCCGAGATCTCGCCGCTCTTGCGGTAGCGGCCGTGGCGGGCGCCGAGCAGCAGCACCGCCGGCAGCGCGATCCAGCCGCCCATCGCATGCACCACGACGGAGCCGGCGAAGTCGTGGAACTCCTCGCCGAAGCTGGCCTTCAGCCAGGCCTGGATGCCGAGGGCCTGGTTCCAGGCGATGCCCTCGAAGAACGGGTAGACGAAGCCGACGATGAGGAAGGTCGCGGCGAGCTGCGGATTGAACCTGGCGCGCTCGGCGATGCCTCCCGAGATGATCGCCGGAATCGCCGCGGCGAAGGTCAGCAGGAAGAAGAACTTGGTCAACTCGAAGCCGTTCTTCTCGACCAGCGTCTCGGCGCCGGCAAAGAAATTGACGCCATAGGCGATGCCGTAGCCGATGAAGAAGTAGGCGATGGTCGACACGCCGAAGTCGGTGATGATCTTGACCAGCGCGTTGACCTGGTTCTTCTTGCGCACGGTGCCGACCTCTAGGAAGGCGAAGCCGGCGTGCATGGCCAGCACCATGATGGCGCCGAGCAGGATGAACAAAGTATCGTTGGCAGTTTTGAGCGCGTCCATGGCTCCTCCGGAAAAAACGGTCGGAGCCATTGAGCAATAATCCTGCCAAGCAGCCATGCACCAATAATCAACGGCTTGCGCCCCACAATGGGCACGTAACGCACCATTACCGTGCCTTTTCGCGCACCGCAGCACCTTTGCGGTGCGTTACGGCACCACAAGCGGGCGCAACGCCTTACTTCGGTGCAGCCCCCGGCGGCAGCAGTACCCACATGCGCCCGCTCTGCTTCATCCTGCCGGCCTGGGCGCCGGCCTCGGCGCCAAAACCCCAGAAGAAGTCGGCACGGACGACGCCCTTGATCGCGCCGCCGGTGTCCTGCGCCATCACCAGCCGGCGCAGCGGCGTCTCCGAATTCGGCCGCGTCGTGGCCAGGAAGACCGGCGCGCCGAGCGGGATGTGGCGCGGGTCGACGGCGATCGTGCGTTCGGCCAGCAGCGGCACGCCGAGCGCGCCCGGCGGCCCGTCCTCGGGGCCGAACTTCGCCGGCAATTCGCGGAAGAAGACGTAGCTCGGGTTGGCGTTGAGCAGCTCGTCGAGTTTCTGCGGGTTGGCGCGCGCCCAGGCCTGGATGCCCTGCATCGACGCTTCGCCCGGCTGCAGGTCGCCGCGGTCGAGCAGCACGCGGCCGATCGACTGGTAGGGATGGCCGTTCTGATCAGCATAGCCGACGCGGACCAGCTCGCCCGATGGCAGGCGCACGCGGCCGGAACCCTGGATCTGCAGGAAGAAGGCCTCGACCGCGTCGTCGACCCAGAGCAGCACCGGCGGTGCGCTGTGGTCGCGCTCGCGCTCGACGATCTCGGCGCGCGAGTAATACGGCAGCACCTTGTTGCCGACTAGGCGGCCGCGCAGGCGCTTGCCCTTCAGCTCGGGCAGGACGTCGCCGAGCTCGATCGTCAGCAAGTCCTTCGGCACCGCATGCAGCGGGTAGCGGGCCGTGCCGCTGCGCTTGCGCGCGCCGGCGAGCAGCGGCTCGTAGTAGCCGGTGATCATGCCTTCGGTGCTGCCTTCCGGGTTGGTGGCGACGAAGGGCAGGAACTGGCTCTCGAAGAAGCGGCGTACGGCGGCGGCGCCGTTCGCGTCGACGCTCTTCGCCGCCTCGCAGGCCGGTTGCCAGAGCGGCCACTGCGGCTTGCCGGCCAGCCCGCGGCAGCTCAGCAGGAAGGCCGGCCAGGCGGCGCGCGGGTCGTCTTCGTTCCAGCCGGCAATGTCATCCCAGCGTGCCGGCTGCAGCGGCTTGGCGGCCGGCGGCGCCGGTTCGGCGCCGGGGCATTTCGGACAAGGCGCGCAGGCGGCGCAGGGAGCGGCGGCCGAGGCGACGGGGGCCGCGGGTTGCGGCGCGCGCGGGCCGGCGCAGGCGGCAAGCAGCAGCAGGAGCGGCGCCAGCAGCAGCGCCCGATGGCGTTTGTTCATGGGTTTCGCTACAGTGCGGAGTTCTTCGAAGCCCGCATTCTACCGCCTCGCCATGACCGATCCGACCCCGCATCTCGCCAGTTTCCTGCAACGCGCCGAACGACTCCTCGACCGCATCGACGCCGTGCTGCCGGCGCCGCCGGCCGCCCCCGACTGGCAGGCCGCGGTCGCCTTCCGCTGGCGCAAGGGCGCCAACGGGGGCGGCTGGCTGCAGCCGGTGGCGAAGCCGCACCCGATCCGCCTGCGCGACCTGCAGGACATCGACGAGCAGAAGGCACGCGTCGTCGCCAACACACGCCAGTTCGTCGCCGGCGCGCCGGCCAACAACGTGCTGCTCACCGGCACGCGCGGCTGCGGCAAATCCTCGCTGATCAAGGCGCTGCTGAACGAATTCGCGAAGAAGGGGCTGCGCCTGATCGAGGTCGACAAGGCCGACCTGGTCGACCTGCCGGACATCGTCGACCTCGTGCAGGAGCGGCCGGAGCGTTTCATGGTGTTCTGCGACGACCTCTCCTTCGAGGCCGGCGACGCCACCTACAAGGCGCTGAAGGTGGTGCTCGACGGCTCGGTCGCGGCGCCGCCGGACAACGTGCTGATCTACGCCACCTCGAACCGCCGCCACCTGATGCCGGAGTATTTCTCCGAGAACCTGGAGGCGCACACCGTCGACGACGAGATCCACCCCGGCGAGGCGATCGAGGAGAAGGTCTCGCTGTCGGAGCGCTTCGGCCTGTGGATTTCGTTCTACCCGTTCTCGCAGGACGAGTACCTCGACATCGTTGCACACTGGCTGCGCCACTTCGGCGTCGCCGACGGGGACATCGCCGGTGCCGAGCGCGACGCGCTCAACTGGGCGCTGCAGCGCGGCTCGCGCAGCGGCCGCGTGGCCTGGCAGTTCGCCAAGGACTGGGCGGGCGCGCAGGCCGCAAAGCCGGCGAAGAAACAGAAGTGAGCAAGGTGAGTCGTTCCGGCCTGCCGGCCGATGCCTCCTCGCCACCAGCGAGTAGCGCCTGCGGCGCCAGCGAGGCTGGTTCCGCTGACCCCGGCGCGCGCGCCGGGGATTGCGCGGAACGCGTGGTGACGCTGGTGTCCGCCGCGGTGCTGCTGCGCGGCGAGCACGACTTCCTGCTCGCCCGCCGCCCCGCAGGCAAGGTCTACGCCGGCTGGTGGGAATTCCCCGGCGGCAAGGTCGAGGCCGGCGAGAGCTTCCACGACGCGCTCGTGCGCGAGCTGCACGAGGAGCTCGGCATCACGATCACCGCGGCGACGCCGTGGCTGACGCGCGAGTTCGTCTACCCGCACGCCACCGTGCGCATCCGCTTCTTCCGCGTCACCGCCTGGGACGGAGAAATCCATCCGCACGAGCACGACGCGATCGCCTGGCTGCGCAACGACGCGCCGCCGACGGTGGAACCGATCCTGCCGGCGAACGGGCCGATCCTGAAGGGGCTGGCGCTGCCGACCGTCTGCGCGCTGACCAACGCCGAGGAAAACGGCGTCGACACCGAATTGGCGCGGCTCGCCGCAGCGCTCAAGCACGGGCTGCGCTTCGTGCAGGTGCGCGACAAGACGCTGCCAGCCGCGGCGCGTGAGCGGCTGGCGCGCGGCACGGTGGCGCTGGCGAAACCGCATGGCGCGCTGGTCGTGGTCAACGACGACGCCGACCTGGCGCGGCGCGTCGGCGCCGACGGCATCCACCTCTCGTCGACGTCGCTGCAGAACTACACGGCTCGCCCGGATTTCGCCTGGGTCGGCGCCTCGTGCCACACCGCCGGGGAGCTGGATCAGGCCGCCGCGCTGGAACTCGACTACGCACTGCTCGGCCCGCTGCTGCCGACGCCGACGCATCCGCAGGCCACCGGCATCGGCTGGGACAGGTTCGCGCAGATGGTCAAGCGCTGCCCGCTGCCGGTGCTGGCGCTGGGCGGCATGCGGCCGGCGATGATGGGCGAGGCCTGGGCGCACGGTGCACACGGCCTGGCGCTGATGCGCGGCTGGTCCTGAAGCCATTTCGACTGCGCAGGAATCGGGTGGCCGCAGGCGCGGACACCCGCCACACTGCCGCCCACCTCCCCCTGATGAACAAAGCCAACCTCTGCCGCCTGCTCGCCCTCGCCGCCATCTGGGGCGCCTCGTTCCTGTTCATGCGCATCGGCGCGCCGGCCGTCGGGCCGGCGGCGCTGATCTTCCTGCGCGTGGCGCTGGCCGCGCTGTTCCTCGCCGCCGTCGCCGCGTCGCTGCGAAAGCCGCTGCAGCTCGCGCGGCACTGGCGCCACTACCTGGTGCTCGGGCTGTTCAACTCGGCGCTGCCCTTCCTGCTCTTCGCCCATGCGGCGCTGACCGTCTCCGCATCGCTGCTGGCGATCCTCAACGCGACGGCGCCGCTCTGGGGCGCGCTGCTCGGCGCGGTGGTCACGCGCACGCAACTCTCGGCGAAGGCGGCATGCGGGCTGCTGCTCGGCGTTGCCGGCGTCGCCGTGCTCGCCGGCATCGAGGCCGCCGCACTGCCGGCGGGCGGCGGACTGGCGATCGCCGCGGCGCTCGGCGCGGCGCTTTGCTACGGCATCGCGACCACCTACGCGCGCACGACGACGGCGGTCGACGCCTTCGCCAACGCGCACGGCAGCATGTGGGCCGCCACCGTCTGGGTCGCACCGGCACTGCTGTTCGCACCGCTGCCGCCGGCGCTGCCGGGGGTGCCGGTAATCGCGGCGATCGTCGCGCTCGGCGTCGTCTGCAGCGGCATCGCCTACCTGCTCTATTTCCGGCTGATCGCCGAGATCGGCGCGACGCCGACGCTGGCGGTGACCTTCCTGATCCCGGCCTTCGGCGTGCTGTGGGGGCACCTCTTTCTCGACGAGGCAGTCGGCTGGCACACGCTCGCCGGCGCCATGCTGGTGCTGGCCGGCACCGCGCTGACCACCGGCTTCTCGCTGCGTGCCGTATTTCCGCAGCGACCGGCCGCGCAGCGCTGACCGTCGCACGCCGGGCAGGCGGAGAACAACGAGAAAAGAAGCGCGGAACGCGGTGGAAAAATCAGCGCCGGCTGCGGCGGCCGGATGGCAGGCGGGCCGCGATCAGCCCTGCGGCGGCACGTCGTCTTCGGGCAGGCCTTGCTCGTCCTGCACCGGCACCCGATACGACTCGTCGGCCCAGCAGCCGAGGTCGATCAGCTTGCAGCGCTCGCAACAGAACGGGCGCCACTTGTTCTCCGGACTCCACACGGATTCGCCCCCGCACTGCGGGCAGCGCACTTTCGGCGGCGTTGCGGCCATCAGAGGTTGCAGAAGGTCATGTCGAAGGCCACCTCGCGGTCGCAGGGGCGCGGCCGCAGGTCGCCGTCGGGCGAGGTGAAGCGGATGTTCAGCGCGTACTTGTTGGCGCTGATTTCGGGGATGTAGGGTTCGCCGAGGCGGACCGAGACGCGGACCATCTGCGCCGTGCTGCCGCTGAGCATCATCTGGAAGGTGCCGCTCTTCGCCGTCTGGTGTTCCGGACGACCGCTGGCGCGCAGCAGGCGGAGCACGATGGCCAGCCCGTCGCGCAGCGGCAGCAGCGGCTTCAGCCAGCCGAGCACGGCCTTGCGGCGGACGTCGTTCGGCTGGTGCAGCCAGTAGTGGTACGAGGGCAGGTCGAACTCGCAGACGCCGCCGGGAATCGCGGCGCGGCTCTTGATGCCCATCAGCCAGTCGTTCTCGCGCAGATACTGGCCCATCTTGCCGGTCATGCCGAGCAGCGCGGCGGAGGCCTGCTCGATCTCGTACAGCGCGCCGGAGAGGGCTTCCTCGGAAATCTCGGGATTGTTGCGGAAGGCCAAGAGCGTCTGACGCTGGCGTTCGAGTTCCTGAATGAGGTCCATCTTCAGGTCGGCGCGACCGGCAACCTCGAGGATTTCAAACAGGGTGACGAGGGCGACGTGGTGTTCCTGGGCGCCGTCGTGCTGCAGGAAATGCGCGGTTTTGTCGAACAGATCCTCCAGGCGCAGCAGTGTGCGGATGCGCTCGTTGAAGGGATATTCGTAGGTAATCACGCCGCCGGCCGTTCCAGAAGCTGGAAAATGCTTGGATTCTGAACTATTTGCAACAAAATCTCAACAGTTTGCCTTAACTTTGGTCAAGGCCGCGCCGAGATACGCGCGGTGCAGCCGATCGACCTGCGCCGGCAGGGAATCCGGCGGCCCGTCGTTGTCGATGACGTCGTCGGCGGCCGCCAGCCGCGCCGCGCGCGTCACCTGCGTCGCCATGATCGCGCGCACTTCCGCTTCGCTCATGCCGTTGCGCGCGACCACCCGTGCCAGCTGCGTCGCTTCCGCGCAGTCGACGACGAGGATGCGGTCGCAACGCTCGCCGTAGCTGCCGGACTCGACCAGCAACGGCACCGCCAGGATGACGTAGGGCGCGCTCGTCGCGTGCACCTGGCGATCGGCTTCGGCACGGATCAGCGGATGCAGGATGCCTTCCAGACGCGCCTTCGCCGCCGGCTCGGTGAACACGCGGGCGCGCATCGCGGCGCGGTCGAGGGCGCCGTCGGCACGCACGACGGCGTCGCCAAAGGCCGCCCGCAAGGCCGGCATCGCGGCGCCGCCGGGCGCGGTCAGCGCATGCGCGACGGCGTCGGTGTCGACCAGCGCCGCGCCGTGCGCGACGAACAGCCCGGCGACCGTGCTCTTGCCGCTGCCGATGCCGCCGGTGAGGCCGACTACGTACATGTCATTCCTTGCCGCAGGCGGCGGTCTTCACCGCCGGCAGCGCCGCCGCCACCGCTTCGCGCGCCGCGTCGAGCAGCGTTTCCGGCCCGCTCGCCTCGACCGTCTGCAGCTCGCTGCGCGCGCTCCCGCGCGGCCCCGCCTTGGCGCTGCGCACGCCCTTCGCGCGCAGCGCGGCAAGCCGGTCCTCGGCCGCCTGCTCGCTGGAGAAGATGCCGAGCGAGATGGCGAAGCGGTTCGGGCCGGCATCCTGGATGACGAAGTATTCCGGCACGCCGAGTTTTTTCAGCTCGCCGGCCTTCCGGTCGGCCTCGGCCTTGTTCGCCAGCGGCGGAATGAACACCCACCACGAGCTGGGTTCGGCAAGCGTATGGCGGACGCGGCGCACACCGGCGAAGCGTTCGCCGGCAAGCGCGCCGTCGACCGTTTCGGCATCGGCGGCGGAGAGGCCGGACCAGGCCAGGCACTTTTCCGGATCGGGCATCGTCGCCGGCGGCGGCGCCTTTACCGGCGACGCTTCGTTGCGCGAACCTGGCGGTTCGTCACGGGAGAGGACGGTCAGCTTGTCGGCCGCGACTTGCTGGCCGAGGCGCGCGGCGTCCGGATTGTCATCGCCGCCGAGGTAGCCCTGCGTCCAGGCGAGGAAGACGAGGTTGGCGAGAACCAGCAGAAAGACGAAGACGCGCATCGCGGTCAACCCACTTTCGGCAGGTGCGCCAGCGACGCGGCGATGGCCTCGGCCGGGTAGGCGTAGTCTTCGAGCTGGCCGGCGAAGTAGCGGTCGTAGGCGGCCATGTCGAAGTGGCCGTGGCCGGTCAGGTTGAACAGGATCACCTTCGGCTCGCCGGTGACCTTGCACTTCAGCGCCTCGTCGATCGCCGCGCGGATCGCGTGGCACGATTCCGGCGCCGGCACGATGCCCTCGCAGCGCGCGAACTGCACGCCGGCTTCAAACGTGGCGAGCTGCGGCACGGCGACCGCCTCGATCTGCTGCTCGTGGTAGAGCTGCGAGACCAGCTGCGAATCGCCGTGGTAGCGCAGGCCGCCGGCGTGGATGCCGGGCGGCATGAAGTCGTGGCCGAGCGTGTACATCTTCATCAGCGGCGTGTAGCCGGAGGCATCGCCGAAGTCGTAGGCGTAGTGGCCTTTCGTCAGCGTCGGGCACGAAGTCGGCTCGACGGCGACGCAGCGCAGGTGCTGCGCACGCTTGTCGCCGGCCGCCTTGTCGGCGAGGAAGGGGAAGGCGATGCCGCCGAACGACGAGCCGCCGCCGCAGGGGCCGAGGATCACGTCCGGGTAGAGGCCGATCTTCTCGAACTGCTTCTTCGCTTCGAGGCCGATGATCGTCTGGTGCAGCAGCACGTGGTTCAGCACCGAGCCGAGGCCGTAGGTGGTGTCGGCGCGCGACGCGGCTTCCTCGACGGCTTCGGAAATGGCCAGGCCGAGCGAGCCTTCGCTGTTCGGGTCGCGCGCCAGTTCGTTGCGGCCGGCCTGCGTCATCTCGGTCGGGCTGGCGAACACTTCCGCGCCCCAGGTCTGCATCAGCGAGCGGCGGAACGGCTTCTGCTGGTAGCTGATCTTGACCATGTAGATGCGCACGGCGATGCCGAACATCTGCCCGGCGAAGGCCAGCGACGAGCCCCATTGCCCGGCGCCGGTCTCGGTGGTCATCCGGCGGATGCCGGCGGCGTGGTTGTAGAAGGCCTGCGGCACCGCCGAGTTCGGCTTGTGCGAACCGGCCGGCGAGACGCCCTCGTTCTTGTAGAAGATTTTTGCCGGCGTGCCCAGCGCCTGCTCCAGGCGGATCGCGCGGCACAGCGGCGCCGGCCGCCACAACGCGTAGATCTGCCGCACTTCCTCGGGGATCGCGATCCAGCGCTGCGCCGACATCTCCTGTTCGAGGATGTTCATCGGGAAGATCTCGGCCATCTTCTCCGGCGGCACCGGCAGGCCGTCGGGGCCGAGCGGCGGCGCCGGCGGATTGGCCAGGTCGGCGACGACGTTGTACCAGTGGGTCGGGATTTCGTTCTGGTCGAGCAGGATGCGCGTGGCTTGCATGGGTTCC
Source organism: Rhodocyclales bacterium (assembly GCA_016183655.1). GTDB lineage: Bacteria > Pseudomonadota > Gammaproteobacteria > Burkholderiales > Rhodocyclaceae > Proximibacter. Next base: position 39,956 of record JACPEH010000006.1, on the reverse strand, counting down.
CCTGAGCTTCGGTGTTCTTTTTCGAGCGGAAAAGTATATCAGTCCGCCCCGCCCCCTCCGCCCTGCTCCCGGCCGCCGCGCAGCACTTCGCGGCGCGTGACGTCCGCCGCTGCGAAGGCGTCCAGCAGCCGGTCGAAGGCGGCGCGCGCGGCGGCGCTGTTGTCCTGGCTGAAGTTGCAGACGTAGAGGTCGAGCGTCACCGCCTGCAGCTCCGGCCAGGTATGCACGGCGAGGTGCGACTCGGCGAGGATCACCGCGCCGGTGGCGCCGGCCGGCGCGCCGGCGTTCTCGAACTGGTGGAAGAGCTGGCCGACCGGGGTCAACCCCGGCGTCGCGCAGACGGCGAGGCACAGCTCGCGCAGCAACGCGGCGTCGGTGAGCAGGCGCGCGTCGCAGCGGCAGTCGTGGGCTTCGGCGATGAGATGCAGTCCGTGCATGAATCTTCCTCAGGCCAGTGAAGTGGTGAAGCGGATACCGAGCCGTTGCAGCGTGCGTTCGGCGGCGAGCACGCCGCGGTATTGCGCTTCCTCGAACAGCGAGAAGCCGGAGACGTCGGCGTGCGCGAAGCGCAGGCGCGGACGGTCGACGGCGAAAGCCTCGCGCGCGCCGCCCCAGACGAAGCCGACCGTCGGCCGCGCCATCGCGTGGCCGTAACGGACGACGTCGAGCCGCGTCGCCAGCTCGTGGATTTCCGGATGCGGCCGCGCCAGGTCGGACAGCACCGCCGCCGCCCAGGCCTCGCGCGACAGGCCGAGCAACAGCTCGCGGCCGCGCTGCGGCGCGACGTCGGTGAGCGCTCGGTAGTAGGTGAGCACGGTCGGCCCCGGCCGCTGGCGCAGTTGCTGGTGGGTAGACACCACGTAGCCGAGGCCGGGGCTGTCGTGCAGCACGTTGTCCCAGGCCAGCGGCGCCCCCGGTCGCTCCACGGGCAGCGCCGACAGCGTGACGTTGGCGACCAGCCACGGCGCGTGGCTCCAGGCGCGCGCCGCCTGCTTCACCGCGTCGTGGCCGGCCAGCACGTGCGGCAGCGGATAAACGGGCGCTGCCCAGATCAGCTGGCCGGCGACCACGCGCAGGCTGCGCTGCTCGGCCGGCAGCCACAGGTCAACCTCGACAGCCCCGCTCCGGCCCCGCCCCGTTTCCTCGACGCGAAAGGCGACGGCGCCGGTCAGCGTCCGCCCGCGGACGCCGGCGGCCAGCCCGCGCGCCAGCCAGGCGTTGCCGTCCGGCGCGGTGAGCACGATGTCGTCGGCGACATCGCGGGCCTCGCCGTTGCGGCAGGCGAAGTAGTGGATGCCGGCCCACGCCGACACGACCTCGCTGCCGGCGCCGTAGTCGTCGCGGCAGGTGTAGTCGACGTACCAGTGCAGGTTCGGCGAAGCGAAGCCTTCGCGCCGCAGCCAGTCGCGCATCGACAGCCGGTCGAGCGCGAGCAGCGCCGGGTCGCGGCTGGAATGCGCCATCGGCACGGCGAAGGCGCGCCGCCCGTGGCGGTCGCGCTGCTGGCGGAACGCCGCCATGCGTTCGAGGAAGCGCGCATACTGCCCGCGCTCGCCGGCGCCGACGCCACGCACCGGCAGCAGCCCCTCCTGCCACAGGCCGTGGCGATAGAGCCGCTCCTGCGGCGCGGCGCACAGGTAGCGCTCGTCGTAGGCGGGCCGCGCCGCGCGCGGATCGCCCCGGAGCACGCCCAGTTCGGCAAGCAGTTCGCGCGTCGCCGTCGCCTCGTGCGTCGGCAGCGGCAGGTAGTGCGCGCCGAGCGGACAGGCGCCGGCCATGCTGATTCCGGCGCGCGAGTTGCCGCCGGTCGCATCCTCCATTTCGGCGAGCAGGTAATCGTCGCAGCCGGCGCGCGACAGCTTCCACGCCGCCGACAGGCCGCCGATGCCGCCGCCGACGATCAGCACCGGCACGCGCAGCGTCTGCGACGGCGCCGGCAGGCCGCCTGCACGCAGGCGATGGCCGAGCGCCGGCGAAGCGCCGAGCAGCGCGCCCGGCGGTAACGATGCCGCCACCGGTGCGCAGGCGGCGAGCGGGGCGAGAGCGCCGGCGGCAGCGGTCGCCGAGGCGGCAGTGAGAAAGTCGCGGCGTTTCATCGTCGCTCCGCCGTCACCGGATCACGTGCCGCCACTCCGCCTCGAAGTAGCGCACCAGCACCTGGTTGTTGAGGCGGTTCACCTCGGCCTCGACGCGCGCCATGTCGGCGGGGAATTCGAACAGGCCGGGCGTCACCGCCGGCGTCAGGTAGCGGGTGGCGACCGGGTAGGCGGTCGGCGGCCGGTAGGGGCGACGGCCGGCGAGGACGAAACCCCATTCGCCGAACGACGGCACCAGCGCATGGTACGGCGTCGCCACCAGGCCGGCGCTCTCGATCGTCGCCACCACGCACCAGAAGGATTGGCGCGCGTACAGCGGCGAGGTCGACTGGACGACGGCCAGCCCGGTCTCGGCGAGGTGCTTCTCCAGCAGGCGGTAGAACGCGCTGCTGTAGAGCTTGCCGATGGCGAAGTTCGACGGATCGGGAAAGTCGACGACGACGAAGTCGAAGCGCTCGTCGCTCGCCTCCAGCCACTGCAGCGCATCGGCATTGACCAGCCTGACCTTCGGCGAGCGCAGCGCGTCGGCATTGAGCGCGCGCAGCGCCGGCGCCGTCGAGAACAGCCGCGTCATCGCTGGGTCGAGGTCGACCAGCGTCACCGACTCGACCTGCGGGTACTTGAGAATCTCGCGTACGGCCAGCCCGTCGCCGCCGCCGAGGACGAGCACCCGCCGGGCGCCGGGCAGCGTCGCCAGTGCCGGATGCACCAGCGCCTCGTGGTAGCGGTATTCGTCGCGCGAGCTGAACTGCAGATTGTTGTTGAGGTGCAGGCGCAAGTCGTCCTTCCAGCGCGTGACGACGATGCGCTGATAGGGCGAGCTCTCGGCGTGGACGATGTCGTCGGCGTAGAGGTGGGCCTCGGCGAAGTCGGTGGCGACGCCGGCGGCGGCGAACGCCGCGACGAGCACGGCGACGGCGGCCAGGCACTGGCCGCGCAGCCAGACGGCGGACGGCAGCTGCGACCGGAACAGGTGGATCGCCCACAAGGCGACGAGCACGTTCAACAGGCCGAAGAACAGGCCGCTGCGGATCAGCCCGAGCTGCGGCACGAGCAGCACCGGGAAGAGGATCGACACCGCCAGCGCGCCGAGGTAGTCGAAGGTCAGCACCTGCGAGACGACGTCCTTGAAGGCCAGCTCGCGCTTGAGGATGCGCATGATCAGCGGGATTTCGAGGCCGACCAGGATGCCGATGCAGAGCACGAGCAGGTAGAGCGCAAGCTTGAACGGGCCGGACAGCCAGACGAAGAGGAAGAACAGCAGCGCCGCCGAGAAGCCGCCGATGACGCCGACCATGACCTCGATCTGCACGAAGCGGGCAACCAGGTCGCGCACGAGGTAGCGCGACAGCCAGGAGCCGATCCCCATGGCGAACAGGTAGCTGCCGATCACCGTCGAGAACTGCAGCACCGAATCGCCGAGCAGGTAGCTGGCGAGGGCGCCGGCGATCAGCTCGTAGGCAAGGCCGCAGGAGGCAACGACGAAGACCGAGAAAAGCAGGGCCTGGCTCATGGCGCAGCCCGTCGCGCCGTCATTGCTGGCATCGGGGAAGTCTTCCTACTTGTGATAGAGGCGGCTGCCGGAGCTGCGTGCGCCCTGGGCGCTGGCTTCCTTGTCGAACAGGTTCCAGCCGGCGTACTGCGCGTAGCTGAAGAAGGCGAGCGCCAGGAGGCCGGCGACCAGGTTGCCCTTGACCATCTATTCGTCCTCTCCGTCGTCGCCTTCGTCGCCCGCCAGGCTGCTCTCGCTCCAGCGCTGCGTCTCGAAGGCGGCGTTGCGCCAGCGCGTGAACAGCGGAAAGGCAACGAGGAAGATCATCAGCAGCACGTAGTTCGACCAGCCCGGCGCGTTGCGCACGACCTCGACCGTGTCGACGACCTGGGTACGCCGGTCGCTGCCGAGCTCGTAGTCGATCTCCAGGTAGTAGGTGCCGGGCGGCACGTCCTTGAATACGATGTCGTCGCCGCGGTCGCCCTCGGACCAGCTCTCGCCGTCGTCGACGCCCTGATAGTGGGCGATCTCCTGCATGCCCAGCCAGGACTTGCCGGTGTTCTTGTCGACCAGCGTCGTCGTCAGCGACAGCCAGTTGTTGTCGATGTCGGTCGCGTGCCGCACGTGCAGCGTGCGCGCCCGGCTCTTCAGCACGAACTCGGGCGAGGTCACCTCGTCCTGCGCCGGCGAGAAGACGATGCGGTGCTTGAGCACGGTGCTGGCGGCGCCGACGACGACGAAGGCCAGCTGCAGCACCAGCGCGACCAGCGCGAATTTCCAGAACTGGCGACAGACGCGGCGATGACGTTCGCCGTTGGGGTTCGGCTGGTTGGCGTAGACGCCGATCGGCTTGGCCAGCGGCAGCGTCGGCGCGAAGGCCTGGCGCACCGCATCGGCTTCCAGATAGTCCGCCCGCGACCAGGTGACTTCCCTGTCGCTCACCTCGCGCGAGAGCATCGTCGGCGGGCAGACGTAATCCTCGGCGAGACAGGTCTCGCCGACCGAGACGCGCCAGTAGAACTCGCCGGCGACATAGACCACCTCGGCCTTGCCGGTGTTGAACAGCCGATATTTTTCGCCCTGGTACGCGAATTCGCTCTGGCCGCGCACCGCCTGCGGAATCTCGGACAGCGTGCGCGCGAAATTCCAGTGCCCCTGGTCCTCGACCAGCCAGGCGAAGCCCTCGCCGCCGGCGTTGAACAGCAGGTATTCCGACCAGTCGTAGTCGATGCCGTCGACCGTCGTCCGCCGCTTGAGGAAGCCGATGATCTCCCAGGCGATGCCGGCCAGCTTACCCTTGCTGCCGAGCGGCAGCGACGGCACCTCGTGCACCGTCTGCGCGGCACGCGCGAGCAACCGGATGTTCTCGTTCTCGACGCCGATGATCGAACCGCAGCTCTCGCAGCCGACGCTCTCGATCGCCGGCGAATGGAGCGTCAGCGGCGACGCGCAGTGCGGGCAGTTGAAGGCGCGCACCTTGAACTCGCCGCCGGCGCCGATGGCGACGCCGCCGGTTTCCTCGCGGGTCGGGCGCAGGTTGGCCAGCGCCAGCTCGTCAAACTTCGCCGGATAGCCGACGAACACCAGCGGCGGCGTCTCGCTGTAATCGATCGTGACGAAGCGATCGTTGCCGCGCAGGTCGGCGGTGTTCACGTCGTAGCCGGACTCGACCTTGAACGGCAGTTCGCCGGCACCGGCGATGCAGTGCGCGGTCTCCAGGTCGGTCACCGTGAAGCTGCGCCCGGCCAGCGTCACCGCCGCCTCCGGCGCCAGCGACTCGAACGCGGGGATCGCCTCCGCCACCGGCACCAGCGCGCTGACCACGTATTCGCCGGAGGCTTCGGACAGCCAGCCGCTGCGTCCATCGTCGAACAGGATGTGCCACTCGTTCCACAGGCCGGACGCGTGCTTGAGCTGGATGCGGCCGATCACCGCGAAGTGCACGCCGCGGTAGCGGCCCTCGCTGCCGAGCTGGATCAGCGACGCATCTTCAAGCAGGTCGGCCATGCGGCCGATGTTCTCGACCTCGTCGCCGTGGCGCAGCAGCGTGCTGCGGCAGAACTCGCAGACGGCATAGAGCGAGGCGATCGAGCGGAAGCTGACCGGCGCGCCGCAAGAGGGACAGGTGGAGGTTTTCACGCGAAGTGTTGGGAGGACGAGGTCGGCGCCCCGTCGCTCAGCTCAGTTTGCCCAGCAGCTCCGCCTTTTTCGCGTCGAATTCGGCCTGCGTCAGGATGCCCTTGCCGACCAGCGCGTGCAGTTTTTCCAGTGTCGCCACCACTTCGTCGGCGCTGATCGCGGCCGCCGCAGCAGGTGCCGCCGCCGGGGCAGCGGCTGCCGCCGGCGCGGCGCCGGGCTGCAGCGCCTGCGTCATCGACTGCGCCATCGTCTGCCCGACCGCCAGGCCGGCGCCGACGCCGGCGCCGATGCCGGCCAGGCCGCCCTCGTTCTGCGCCGCCAGCGGAATCGCGTTGGCCGTCTGGTACTGCGTATAGCGGCCCATGTCGCCGATGATGTTCATGCCGATCCTGGTGTCGAGCACCTTCTGCAGCTCTTCCGGCAGCGACACGTTCTGCACCGCGAAGGCGTCGAGTTCGAGGCCGTAGCGAGCGAACACCGGCAGCAGTTTCTCCTGCATCGCCCGACCGAACTCGACCTGGTTCGCCGCCATGTCGATGAAGGGCACGCCCGATTCGCCGAAGAGGTCGCTCATCGTCGCCACGACCAGGTTGCGCAGCTGGCCGTCGAGGTCGTCGACGCGGTATTCCTCACGCGTGCCGGAAACCTCCTTGTAGAACTTGCCGGGGTCGGCGACCTTGTACGAGTAGATGCCGAAGGCGCGCATGCGCACCATGCCGAATTCCTTGTCGCGGATGGTGATCGGGTTCGGCGTTCCCCACTTGCGGTCGAGCTGCAGGCGGGTCGAGAAGAAGTAGACCTCGGACTTGAAGGGCGACTCGAACAGCTTGTCCCAGTTCTGCAGGTTGGTCAGCACCGGCAGTGTCTGCGTCGTCAGCTTGTAGAGGCCGGGAGCGAAGACGTCGGCGACCTTGCCCTCGTTCACGAACACCGCCATCTGCGAATCGCGCACGGTGAGCTGCGCGCCGTACTGGATTTCGAAGTCCTGCATCGGGTAGCGGTAGGCGAGCGTGCCGTCGTCGCTTTCCGTCCAGTGGATGACGTCGATGAACTGTTTCTTGATGAAATCCATGAGGGCCATGGCAGTCTCCTGAAATCGAGCGTGGGACGACGGGAAGGGAAGGTTCAGTAGCTCATGCAGGCGGCATTGATCAGGCCAACGCAGACCGACAGCGCGGCGAGGAAGATCGCCGACGCCATCTTGCCGGCCGGGATGTCCTCGTTGAGCTGCGGGCAGGTGAAGCGCGCGGCGAGATAGGCGAGGATCTGCACGACGCCGGCGATGCCGCCCCAGGCAGCGAGGTCGGCGAGGGTGTCGCTGTGCGCGATGGCGTTGGCCACCGGCATCGCGAAGCCGAGCAGCGCGCCGGACAGGCTGACCGCCGCCGCCGGGTTGCCGGCGCGGATCAGCGCGAACTCCTGGTAGGGAGTGACGTTCACATAGACCAGCAGGAAGGCCGCGATCAGCAGGACGGCGACGCCGAAGTAGGCGAAGAAGGAAGGCAAGGCGGTGAGCAGATGGTTCAGCACGAAAGACCTCCCTTGTTGTCTTGTACGGATTATCCGGCGGCGGCGAAGCGCGCCAGCCCGTCGAGAACCAGATTCTCCGCCAGTTCCACCGGTATGTTCAAGTCATTGAGCAGGCGCAGCGCGGCACCGCCGGTGAGCAGGCAGCGCGCCCCCGGCTCGCCGGCGATAGCGGCGAACATGCGCTCGATGGCGCCGAGCTGCGCATGCAGGCAACCGCTGACGATGGCGTCCAGGGTGTTGGTCGGCGCCGGCCGGAGCGTACACTCGACGCCTTCGGCGAGCGGCAGCTGTGCCGTGTTGCGGGCGAGCGAGGAACGCATCAGGTCGAAGCCGGGCAGGATCACGCCGCCGCGGAAGGTGCCGTCGGCGGCGAGGAGGTCGATGGTCGTCGCCGTCCCGGCGCAGACGACCAGACAGGCGTCGGCGCACCGCCCACGCGCGCCGACCAGCGCCGCCCAGCGATCGGCACCGAGCTGGGCCGGCTGCGCGTAGCCGTTGCGTACGCCGCAGCATTCGGCGCTCGCCGCGAACAGCCGGACATCGGCGCCGGCCGGCAGGGCGCGCATGATCGCTTCGCGCACCGGTTCACCGGCGACGTTGCAGAGAACGATGCGCGCGTCGTGCGGCCAGCGCGCGGCGACTGCGGCCAGCGCGCCGGCATCTGCCGTCGCCAACGCCCCGCGCGCAGCCCAGCCCGCCCCGTCGCGCAGCCCCCACTTGATGCGGGTATTGCCGGCATCGATGGCGACGACCGTCATCGCTCAGGCACCGCGCAGAGACAGGTCGCCGGACAGGCAGCGCTCGACCCCGGCCGCCGTTTCGACGAGCAGCGCGCCGTCGGCATCGGCGCCGCGGCAGAAGCCTTCCAGTTCGACGCGGCCGTCGCGCAGCACGCGCACCGGCTGGTCCTGCCAGGCATGCAGCGCCTGCCACTGGTCGCGCAACGCGAGGAAACCGTCGGCGGCGAAACGGTCGAGCACCGGCGCCAACGCCAGCAGCAGCTCGGCCAGCAGTGCGTGCCGCTCGGGCAGCGACGGCAGCACGTCGGCGAGCGCGGCCGCCGGTGTATCGAGTGCCGCCCCGGCCGGCGGCGGCTGCAGGTTGATGCCGATGCCGATCACGGCGACCATGCCACGCCGCTCGCTGGACAGCTCAACGAGGATGCCGGCCAGCTTGCGCCCGGCGAGCAGCACGTCGTTCGGCCATTTCAGCGCGACACCGCGCGCGCCCAGCGCCGTCAGCGCCCGCGCGACGGCAACGCCGACGGCCAGCGACAGGCCGGCCAGGCGTTCGACGCCGCCGTCGAAGCGCCACAGCAGCGAAAAGGTCAGGCTGGATTCCGGCGAGGAAGCCCACTGGCGGCCGCGCCGGCCACGGCCGGCGGTCTGCCGATCGACGACGAGGACGCTGCCGGAACCGGCGCCGCGCCCCGCCCGTTCGAGCAGCAGGTCGTTCGACGAGGAGCCTTCGGCCAGCGCGTCGACGTCGAAGCGCGCAGCACTGGCGGCAAGCAGGGGTTTCAGGCGGACGGGATCGATCAATGCGGCAGACATGGCCGCATTATCGCCGAATCCGCGCATCGGGGCGTAGGCGCGGACGCGTGCGGGGCCGCGGGTCTTGCAGGACGCTGCCGTCGTAACGCGAGGCCTAGGCCTCGTGACGCGAGGCTTACGCCTCGTCCCCCTTGCCGCGGTCGAGCCCGAGTTCCTGGATCTTGCGCGTGATGGTGTTGCGGCCGATGCCGAGCGCCAGCGAGGCTTCGATGCGGCGGCCGCCGGTGTGCGCCAGCGCGCGGTTGATCAGGATGCGCTCGAAGGCCTGGCTGAGCTGCCCGTGCACGTCGCCGCTGCCGGTCGCCAGCAGGCGGTCGACCTCGGCCGCCAGTGCGCTCTCCCAGTCGCCGGCCACGACCGCCGTCGGCACCGTCTCGCGCAGCTCGGGCGGCAGGTCGGCGATATCGACGGTCTGCCCGGGCGCCATCACCGTCAGCCAATGGCAGAGGTTCTCCAGCTGCCGCACGTTGCCGCGGAAGTCGAGCGAGGCGAGGAACTTCAGCGCGCCGTCGGACAGGCGCTTGGTCTCGACGCCGAGCTCCTGGGCACTCTTCGACAGGAAATGCCTGGCCAGCAGCGGGATGTCCTCGCGCCGCTCGCGCAGCGCCGGCAGGCGGATGCGGATGACGTTGAGGCGGTGGAAGAGGTCCTCGCGGAACAGGCCTTCCTTGACCCGCGTCTCCAGGTTCTGGTGCGTCGCGGCGATGACGCGGACGTTGGCCTTGATCGGCGAGTGGCCGCCGACGCGGTAGAAGTGCCCGTCCGACAGCACGCGCAACAGGCGGGTCTGCAGTTCGGCCGGCATGTCGCCGATTTCGTCGAGGAACAGCGTGCCGCCCTCGGCCTGCTCGAAGCGCCCGCGCCGCTGCGCCTGCGCACCGGTGAAGGCGCCGCGCTCGTGGCCGAACAGTTCCGATTCGAGCAGGTCCTTGGGGATCGCCGCGGTGTTGATCGCGACGAAGGGCTTGTCGGCACGCGGGCTGTGCCGGTGCAGCGCGCGCGCGACGAGTTCCTTGCCGCTGCCGGACTCGCCGGTGATCAGCACGGTGGCGTGCGACTGCGACAGGCGGCCGATGGCGCGGAAGACTTCCTGCATCGCCGGCGCCTGGCCGAGAATCTCCGCCATCAGCCCGACTTCCTCGTGCGCACCGGATTGGTGCATCGACTGGTCGATCGCACGCCGGATCAGTTCGAGCGCCTGGTCGACGTCGAAGGGCTTCGGCAGGTACTCGAAGGCGCCGCCCTGGAACGCGGCGACCGCTGACTCCAGGTCGGAATAGGCGGTCATGATGATCACCGGCAGCGCCGGGAAGCGGGCCTTCACCTGCTGCAGCAGCTCCAGCCCGGACTGGCCGGGCATGCGGATGTCGGACAGCAGCACCTGTGGCGACTCGGCGCCGCGGTCGAGCTGCGCCAGGGCCTCGACGGCGGAGGCGAAGCTCTTGAACGGAATCTGCTCGCGGGCCAGGGTTTTTTCCAGCACCCAGCGGATGGAGCGGTCGTCATCAACAATCCAGACGGGTTTCATGGTCTTGTCAGGCTGCCTCGGTTAGGGTCATGCCGGAACAGAGCGAGTTTCATGCCCGCTCTTCAGGAGGCATCGAGCGGCAGGCGGATGATGAATTCGGTGCGCCCCGGCCGGCTTTCGCACTCGATCGTTCCGTGGTGGTGCAGCACGAAGTTCTGCGCGATCGTCAGGCCGAGGCCGGAGCCGCCTTCGCGCCCCGACACCAGCGGGTAGAACATGCGGTCGAGGATCTCCGGCGGGATGCCGGGACCGTCGTCGATGACGCGCAGTTCGAGCGCCAGCCGGTAGCGCTTCTTGGCCAGCGTCACCTGGCGCACGGCGCGCGTGCGCAGCGTGATCGTGCCGCTGCCCTGCATCGCCTGCGCCGCGTTGCGGCCGATGTTGAGGATCGCCTGGATCAGCTGCTCGCGGTCGCCGACCAGGTCGGGCAGGCTGGTGTCATAGTCGCGGCGCACCTTGAGTGCCAGCGGAAACTCGGCGACGAGCAGGCTGCGCACCCGTTCGAGCACTTCGTGGATCGACACCGGCCCCGGGTGCATCGGCCGCTGCGGCGTCAGCAGGCGCTGCATCAGGTCCTGCAGCCGGTCGGCTTCCTTGATGATGACCTGCGTGTATTCGCGCAGCGCCGGCGCGCTGGCCAGCCCGACCAGTTCATGTTCGAGCAGTTGCGCGGCGCCGCGGATGCCGCCGAGCGGGTTCTTGATCTCGTGCGCCAGGTTGCGGATCAGCTCGCGATTGGCCTGCTGCTGTTCGAGCAGGCGCTCCTCGCGGCTGGCCTTCAGCTGCTGGTCGATCGGCCACATCTCGATGAGCAGGCCGCCGCCGGCCGCCTCGACCGGCGTCACCGTGCAGTTGACCTGCAGCGCCTCGCCGTCGGCGCGCTTCAACTCGACGTTCTGCCCGGTGTAGGCCCAGCGGTTGAGCAGCGCTTCGTCGAGCGCCGTCTGCAGTCCATGCGAGTAGCTGAGCACTTCGCACAGCGGCTTGCCGCTCAACGTCTTGAGGCTCGCCGCAACGAGGTTTTCGGCGGCGGGGTTGAGGTAGCGGATGCAGCAGGCGTCATCGACGAGGACGACGGCGGACGCCAGCAGGTCGAGGCCGCGGAAAGGTTGGAGGGATCGATCGGACATGCGCTCGGGATAGCAAGAAGCGCGCCGACTAAGGTCAGCGGAGATTCTGCAGTTCCTTGCGGATCGCTTCGAGATTGCGCTCGTGCAACTGGATCTGATCGCGCAGCGGCTGCGTCCGCTCCTGCAGCTTGCCCTGGTTGATCGAGCCGCCGACATTGCGGTCCTCGGGCCGGGGCTCCTCCGCGTCGGCGAGCTTCTTCCGCGCGGCCTCCAGGCTCGCCTGCTCCGTTGCCTGCTCCTGTTCGAGAATCTTGCGCCGGTCGCTGTCGCGCGCCTTCTGGGCATTCTCCTCGACGCGCGGAAACCCGGCCGGGGTCGGCGTCTTCGCCGCCGGCTTGGCCGCCGGAATCGTCGAAATCGGTTCGAGGTTCATTTTCGCGCACCCCTTGGTCGCCACGTTCGAGTAGGTGACGTGGCCGGCCGCGTCGGTGCACTTGTAAATCTCGGCCTGCGCCGGCAGGGACGCCAACGCCAGCAGCCCAATCATCGGGGTCAGTCGCATCGCTCCTCCATTTTCTTCTAGTGGCGATGAGTTTAACGCATCAAAACGAAGCCGGCCTACAGCGCGCACAAAGAAAAAGGGCGGGGAAAACCCCGCCCTTTCTGACCGCCGAGCGTCGCTCAGCAGCTGTAGTACATGTCGAACTCGACCGGATGGGTCGTCATGCGGACCTTGTTGACTTCGTCCATCTTCAGGCCGATGTAGGCATCGATCCAGTCGTTGGAGAAGACGCCGCCACGGGTCAGGAACTCGCGGTCCTTGTCCAGCGCATCCAGGGCCTCGTCGAGGCTGGCGCAGACGGTCGGGATCAGCTTGTCCTCTTCCGGCGGCAGGTCGTACAGGTTCTTGTCGGCCGGGTCGCCCGGGTGGATCTTGTTCTGGATGCCGTCGAGACCGGCCATCAGCAGCGCGGCGAAGCACAGGTACGGGTTGGCGATCGGATCCGGGAAGCGGGTCTCGATACGGCGGGCCTTGTCGGAAGCGACGTGCGGGATGCGGATCGAGGCCGAACGGTTCTTCGCCGAGTAGGCCATCTTGACCGGCGCTTCATAGTGCGGAACCAGACGCTTGTACGAGTTGGTGCCCGGGTTGGTGATCGCGTTCAGCGCCTTGGCGTGCTTGATGATGCCGCCGATGTAGAAGAGCGCGGTCTCGGACATGCCGGCGTAGCCGTTGCCCGCGAACAGGTTCTTGCCGTCCTTCCAGATCGACTGGTGCACGTGCATGCCCGAGCCGTTGTCGCCGACGATCGGCTTCGGCATGAAGGTGGCGGTCTTGCCGTACTGGTGGGCAACGTTGTGCACCACGTACTTGAGGACCTGGGTCCAGTCGGCGCGCTTGACCAGCGTGCTGAACACGGTACCGATTTCGCACTGGCCGGCGGTCGCCACTTCGTGGTGATGCACTTCGACCGGCACGCCCAGCGCTTCGAGCGTCAGCACCATGGCCGAACGGATGTCGTGCAGGCTGTCGACCGGCGGCACCGGGAAGTAGCCACCCTTGACGGTCGGGCGGTGGCCCGTGCCGCCGCCGCCTTCGGTCTTCTCACCCGAGGTCCAGGCGGCTTCGGCCGAGTAGACCTTGAGGCTGCAGCCCGACATGTCGACGTTCCACTCGACGGAGTCGAAGATGAAGAATTCGGGTTCCGGACCGAAGTAGGCGGTGTCACCGATGCCCGAGGCCTTCAGGTAGGCTTCGGCGCGCTTGGCGATCGAGCGCGGGTCGCGGTCGTAGCCGCGGCCGTCGGTCGGGTCGACGACGTCACAGGTGATGACGACGGTGGTCTCGTCGAAGAACGGGTCGATGTAGGCGGTGGCGGGGTCCGGCATCAGCAGCATGTCGGAGGCCTGGATGCCCTTCCAGCCGGCGATCGAGGAACCGTCGAAGGCGTGGCCGGACTCGAACTTGTCTTCGCTGAACGCGCTGACCGGCACGGTGACGTGCTGTTCCTTGCCACGGGTATCGGTGAAGCGGAAATCGACGAACTTGGCGTCGTTTTCCTTGACCAGCTTGATGACGTCTTGCGGGGTTGCCATAGCGCAAAATCTCCTGAACGAATGCCGGCCCGGCCGGCTGGTAACCAAAAATCGTGCGTGACCCGCGGAGCAGAAAACATGCCACCCGGCCACGGCAGGACTTGGCATTGTGCCACAATGCATTCGGCCCGACTGCACGTATTTTCGGCGGCACCATAGCGGTGCAAACGACGCCGATAACGCACCATAGTGGTGCTTTCCGCCGTTGGGCGGCCACTGAACCATGTCGTTCGCCAACTGCCGTATACTTGCACCCCCTCATCCATTCCCGGTGATCCCGATGGGCAAACTTTCCGAAATCCTGCTACTGGCCAAGGCACGGGCAGAGAGCCTGCAGCTGAGCTACGCCGGGGCACTGACGCCGCAGGAGGCCTCCGAAATCTTGCAACTCGCGCCCGGAGCGCGGCTCGTGGACGTACGCACGCGCGCCGAGTGGGTCTGGGTCGGCCGCATTCCCGGCGCCGTCGAGATCGAGTGGCAGAACTGGCCGGAGGGGCAGACCAACCCGAATTTCCTCGCCCAGTTGCGGCAGCAGGTCGACCACGAATCGCTGGTTCTCTTCATGTGCCGCAGCGGCGTCCGTTCGCACCACGCGGCGGCGCTGGCCGCCGCCAACGGCTGGAGCGAGTGCTACAACGTCCTCGAAGGTTTCGAGGGCGACAAGGACGCCAACGGCCAACGCGGCAACGTCGGCGGCTGGCGCAAGGCCCGCCTGCCCTGGACCAACTGAGCCCCGAACACCCCTCCGTAATTGCAGGACCGAAAACAGCATGCAGACCGCCGCCATCGCCTTCGACAAATTCAACCTGATGCAGGACAAGGATTGCCAGGAACGCATCCGCGCCGCCCGTGCCAAGCTCGGCAAGCGCGCGGTGCTGCTCTGCCACCATTACCAGCGCGCCGACGTCTATCAGCACGCCGACCTGACCGGCGACTCGCTGAAGCTCTCAAGGCTCGCCTCGCAGACCGATTCCGAGTTCATCGTCTTCTGCGGCGTGCATTTCATGGCCGAGGTCGCCGACATCATGTCGGCGCCGACACAGACGGCGATTCTGCCCGACCTGGCCGCCGGCTGCTCGATGGCCGACATGGCCAACCTGGCCAAGGTCGAGCGCTGCTGGCGCGAACTGAACGAGGTCCTGGGCAGCGCCGAGACGGCGGTGACGCCGGTCACCTACATCAACTCGGCGGCCGACCTGAAGGCCTTCTGCGGCGAGCGCGGCGGCATCGTGTGCACCTCGTCGAACGCCGGCAAGATCGCGCAGTGGGCCTTCGCCCAGCGCGAGAAGATCCTCTTTTTCCCCGACCAGCACCTCGGCCGGTGGACCGGCCACAACCTCGGCATCGCCATGGACGAGATGATGGTCTGGGACCCGGACCTCGAGTTCGGCGGCCTGACGCCGGAGCAGATCAGGAAGGCGAAAATCCTGCTGTGGAAGGGCCACTGCTCGGTGCACCAGATGTTCCAGCTGTCGCACATCAAGCGCTTCCGCGAGCAGCACCCGGACGGCATCGTCATCTCGCACCCCGAGTGCAACTTCGAGGTCTGCAGCCATTCCGATTACGTCGGTTCGACCGAACACATCGTGAAGACGATCAAGGAAGCGCCGGCGAATACGCGCTGGCTGGTCGGCACCGAGCTCAACCTGGTCGACCGCCTGGCCAACGAGGTCAAGCCGGAAGGCAAGATCGTCCAGTTCATGGCCCCCACCGTCTGCATGTGTTCGACGATGCAGCGCATCGACCCGCAGCACCTCGCCTGGACGCTGGAGAACCTGGCCGAGGGCAAGGTCGTCAACCCGATCCGCGTCCCGGAACACGAGGCGACGCTGGCGAAGCTGGCGCTGGAGCGGATGCTCGCGGCGTCGTAACCCGGGCGGCGCCCGCCAATGCCCCAGCGCGCACGATGTCGCTAGAAACAGGGACAGACGCTTTTGCCTTAGGTCGGTAGCATATCGACTCCCCCCATCCTGCAGCCGCCTCCGGCCAGCTGGCAGACCTCCGGGGGTCTCGCGACTGCATACAGGGTAATCGACCGACATGACGCCCAGAGCGTGCTGCATTGAACCGAACGGCGAGCTGCGCTCGCGCTTGGTGGCGCTTCTATATGACGCCGGCTGGGCGGTCGACGCGTGCGGCAATCTATCCGCCCCCGATTGCCCGCTCGCGCT
The DNA here is from genome assembly GCA_016183655.1 of Rhodocyclales bacterium. Classification (GTDB taxonomy): domain Bacteria; phylum Pseudomonadota; class Gammaproteobacteria; order Burkholderiales; family Rhodocyclaceae; genus Proximibacter. Next base: position 24,280 of record JACPEH010000006.1, on the reverse strand, counting down.
CGACGACCCCGGTTTCGATCTGATCGTCGCCACCGGCAATCCCGACGAGGGTTCGCTGCTCGAACTCGTCGCGCGCATCCGCGCCCATTCGGCCTCGGAGACGACGCCGATCGTCGTCCTCGGCACCGTCGAGGATGCCATCATCGCCGAACAGGCCTTCGTCGCCGGCGTCACCGAAGTATTCTCGTGGCAGCACCTGTCGGACTTCCGCACCTACCTCGGCAGCTTCGCCGACGACGAACACATCGACGTGACCGGCAAGAGCGTGTTGATCCTGGAAGACGACCGGATCCAGGGCTTCATGCTGCAAAGCATCCTGGCGAAGGAGGGGCTGGCGCCGGCGCTGTTCAATTCGGTCGAATCGGCACTGGCCGGGGCCAACGAGGCCGTTTTTGACATCGTCATCACCGACCTGGTGCTCGGCCTGGGCCAATCCGGCGTCAGCTTCATCCGGCGCCTGCGGCAGTCGCAATGCCGCTCCGCCAACGCCCCGATCATCGCCGTGTCGGGGTTCGACGACGACGCCCGCCGCCTCGACGCGCTGCGTGCCGGCGCCGAGTCCTTTCTGCCGAAGCCGGTCGCCCCGGCGGAGCTGTTCTTCCATCTGCGCCGACTGCTCAACCGCTCGCCCGGCCCGGAACGCACCGCGCCCCCGTGCGAGGGAAGCGCGCTCGACATCCAGGCCCTCGGCAAGCTCACCGACCGCGAACAGCTGATCTGCGCGCTGGCGGTCGCCGGGCATCGCGACAAGCGGATCGCACAGGAACTCGGCATCAGCTACTGGACGGTCCGTACGCACCTGGCACGGATCTTCCGCAAATTCCATGTCTCCAATCGCGTCGGGCTGGCCGCCGCCACCCGTGCCAACGCCGACGACAGCGCCGGCCGCGGCGCCATCGCCGAACCGCAATCGCTGCCCGCCAGCTGGCTGGCGCTCGGCGACTGCATCATGGACAGGATTCCGCTGGGCGTCATCGTGACCGACGATGCCAGCCGCATCGTCCAGGTCAATCGCGCCTATTGCGAGATATCCGGCTACAAGCGGGACGAATTGCTCGGCCAGACGCCGCGCCTGTTGCGCTCCAGCCGCCACCCGCCCGAATTCCACCGCAAGCTGCTGACGACGCTCTCCAAGTCGGGCCGATGGAGCGGCAGCGTATGGAACCGGAGCAAGTCGGGCCGGGATTATCTCGGCAAACTGGACATCCGCCGCTTGCCGGCCGGCCTGCCGATGGAGGCGTCGTTCGTCGGCGTCGTTTCCGACATCACCGAGGAAAACGCGCACGCCGAGCGCGTGCGCGAACAGTCGCTGCAGGATCCGCTCACCGGCCTGGCCAACCGCACCCTGCTGCGCGACCGCACCCAGTACGAAATCGCCCGGGCGAGGCGCACCGGCCGCTGCATCGCGCTGGCTTTCTTCGACCTCGACAACTTCAAGCCGATCAACGACCAATACGGGCACGCCGTCGGCGACGGCGTGCTGCAGGAAGTCGCCGCCCGGCTCGCGGCACGCCTGCGCGAACACGACACCCTTGCGCGCATCGGCGGCGACGAGTTCGTCGCGCTGCTGCCCGACGTCGAACACCAGGAAGTGGCCCGTTCGCTGTGCCAGCGGCTGGCCGAATCGTTTGCCGTCCCCTTCGGGCCGCGCGGCACCTACGGCCATCTGAGCGCCAGCATCGGCATCAGCCTCTACCCCGAGGACGGCCGGGAATTCGACACGCTGATCATGCGCGCCGACAATGCCATGTATCGGGCGAAGCAGGCCGGCGGCAGCCGGATCGCCTGCTTCGCCGTACGCGACGGCGACGCGGAGGGCGCCGAGCCGAGCGACCGGGAGCGCCTCGATGCCGCCCTCGACAACCAGGAGTTCGAACTGCTGTTTCAGCCCCAGCTCGATCTCGCCAGCGATCGCATCGTGGCGGCGGAAGCCCTGTTGCGTTGGCGGAATCCGCAATACGGGCTGCTCGCGGCGGCGCATTTCATCCCGATCGCCGAGCGCTCCGGAACCATCGCCAAACTCGGCGGCTGGGCCTTGCGCCAGGCGTGCGCAGCACTGAACCGGCTGCGCCGCGCAGGGCATCCGCAGGTCCGCCTGTCGGTCAACGTCTCCCCGCAGCAGATCCTGCGCGGCCAGCCTTTCGCCGACGACGCGCTGGCGGCGGTCGAAGATCATGGAATCGCACCGGGGCAACTCGAACTCGAAATCTCGGAAAGCGTCTTCCTGCACAACCCGGAGCTGGCGGTGAAAACACTCGGCGCGCTGGCCGCCGGCGGCGTCTCGCTGGCGCTCGATGGCATCGGCAAGGACTATTTCAGCCCGGCCTATCTGCGCCACCTGCCCTTTCGCGCGATCAAGATCGACCGCCAGTGCACCGGCGATGCGCTGCGCGACCCCTATTGCGATTCCGTTGTGCGCTCGTCGTTGCTGCTGGCGCAGGGGCTGGGACTGGAGGCGATCGCGGAAGGGGTCGAAAACGCCGAGCAACTCGCCTTCCTGCGCCACGCGGGCTATCGCCATGCCCAGGGCAACCTGCTAGGCAGCCCGATGCCGCTCGCCGACCTGATGCGACGACTGGACGCCGACAACAGCTAGCCGTCGGGCATGTCGGCGGCGCACGCCGCACGGCGATACCGGTAGAATGCGGTATGCCCGCTGCCTTGCGCATCACTACCTACAACATTCACAAGGGTTTCTCGCAGTTCAACCGCCGCATGATGGTGCACGAGCTGCGGGATCGGCTGCGCCACCTCGACTCGGACATCATCTTCCTGCAGGAGGTGCAGGGCCTGCACCTCGGCCACGCCGACCGCCACGAGGACTGGCCGGAGGAACCGCAGCACGAGTTTCTCGCCGAGGATGTCTGGCAATCCACCGCCTACGGCAAGAACGTCATCTACGACCACGGCCACCACGGCAACGCCATCCTCTCGCGCCACCCGATCCTCGACGCGCACAACCAGGACGTGACGCACCTGCAGTTCGAGCGGCGCGGCCTGCTGCACTGCCAGATCGCGCTGCCCGACGGCAGCGTCGCCCACTGCGTCTGCGTGCACCTGTCGTTGTTCGGCCGCTCGCGCATCCGGCAGATGACGGCGCTCGCCGACTATCTCGAACGGATCGCTCCCGGCGACACGCCGCTGATCATCGCCGGCGACTTCAACGACTGGCGCAACCGCGCCGACAACACCCTCAGCGAGCGCCTCGGCCTAGCCGAGGTGTTCTGCGGCGCCTCCGGCCGGCCGGCACGCAGCTTCCCGGCCGCCCTGCCGCTGTTCCGCCTCGACCGCATCTACGTGCGCGGCTTCTCGGTGGAGCGCGCCGAGGTGCACTTCGGCGCTCCCTGGTCGCAGATTTCGGATCACGCCGCGCTGTCGGCGCATCTGCTGCGCGATGGCCGTTGAGTTCCTGCCCGGCAACCGGCTGACGCTGCTCAACAGCGGCCGCGAATTCTTTCCCGCCTTGATCGCCGCGATCGACGAGGCACGCCACGAAGTCCACCTGGAAACCTACATCTTCGAGGACGACGCCAGCGGCCGCCCGGTGATCGACGCCCTGAAGCGCGCCGCCGGCCGCGGCCTCACCGTCCGCCTGCTGGTCGACGGCTTCGGCGCCGCCGACTTCATCGAGAACGGACTGCAGGAGCTCGTGGCGGCGGGTGTCCATGCGCTGATCTACCGGCGCGAGATCGCGCGCTTCCGCCTGCGCCGGCACCGCCTGCGCCGGCTGCACCGCAAGCTGGCAATGATCGACGCGCGCATCGCCTTCGTCGGCGGCATCAACATCATCGACGACCTCAACCAGCCGGGAGCGACCGCGCCCCGCTACGACTATGCAGTGCGCCTGCAGGGACCGCTGGTGGCGCCGATCCGGCGGGTCATGCTGCGCCTCTGGGAAATCGTCGTCTGGGCCAACTTCCGGCGGCGCTACGGCGTGCGGCACGAGGTCGCCGCGGTCACCCGTCCCGCCGGCACCGACACCGCGGCCTTCGTCGTTCGCGACAACATCCGCCACCGCCACGCGATCGAGGATGTGTACATCGACGCCATCGAACGCGCGCGCACGGAAATCCTGATCGCCAACGCCTATTTCCTGCCCGGTTTCCGTTTCCGCCGCGCGCTGCTCGATGCGGCGAGGCGAGGCATCAAGGTCAGCGTCCTGCTGCAGGGGAAGGTGGAGTACCGCCTGCAGCATTACGCAACGCAGGCGCTCTATGGCCGACTGCTCGCCGCCGGCGTGCGGATCTTCGAGTACCAGCAGAGCTTCCTGCATGCCAAGGTGGCGGTGATCGACGGCGAGTGGGCGACGGTCGGCTCATCGAACATCGATCCGTTCAGCCTGCTGCTGGCCAAGGAGGCGAACGTCGTGGTCAGGGACCGGCAGTTCGCGCAGAAGCTCTCCTGCAGCCTGGGCGAAGCGATCGAGCACGGCGCCGCCGAACTGTTTCCGCGCGACTGGCAGCGCCTGCCGTGGCATTCACGACTGCTGCGGTGGACCTGCTACCAGCTCGTGCGCCTGGCGATCGGCGTCTCCGGCTACGGCGGCAAGCACTGAGCATCGGCCGCCGGCACGATGCCTCGCCGGCGCGGCACGGTCTCGATCGACCAGCTGGCGACTGCCCAGGGCCAGAACTCATGCAAGGACCAGCGCTCGACCTCGGCCGGCACCGGCTGGCCGAGGAAGCGCATCGCGGCGGCCAGCAGCGGCACGCCGGCGGCAGCCGGCAGCGCCGGCGCCAGCGTCTGCTTGGAGAGCTTTTCGCCGGCGGCGTTGGTCGCCACCGGCAGGTGCGCGTAGCGCGGCGTGGCGAACCCCAGGCGCTGCTGCAGCCAGATCTGGCGCGGCGTCGAATCGAGCAGGTCGGCGCCGCGTACGACGTCGGTGATGCCGGCATCGGCGTCGTCCACCACCACCGCCAGCTGGTAGGCGTATTGCCCGTCGGCACGCAGCAGCACGAAATCGCCGACCTCGCGTTCGAGGTTGTGTCCGATCGGCCCCTGCACGCGGTCGACAAAGCCGATCGACGCATCCGGCACGCGCATCCGCCAGGCCCGCGTCTCCCTGCCGGGCGGCAAGCCGCCGCGGCAGGTGCCGGGGTAGACATGGCCGCCGTCGATCGACGATCCCAGCCGCGAGTCGGCAATTTCGCGACGCGAGCAGGCGCAGGGATAGACGTCGCCCTGCCGACGCAGCAGGTCGAGAACGTCGCGGTAGCGCCCGTGGCGTTGCGACTGCCAGACGATCTCGCCGTCCCACTCGAAGCCGAGCCTCCGCAGCACGTCGAGGACCTCGTCGGCGGCGCCGGGGACGTTGCGCGGCGTGTCGACGTCCTCGATGCGCAGCAGCCATTGGCCGCCGGCGGCGCGCGCGTCGAGGTAGCTGCCGACCGCCGCCACCAGCGAGCCGAAGTGCAGCGGCCCGGTCGGCGACGGCGCGAAACGGCCGCGGTAAAGCGCTCCGCTCATCGCCCGGCCCGCCGCCCGTTCCGCGGGCACTTGGGCAGCCGCCGGGCGCCGGCAACCATTTGTCGGAAAAAAGAATTTTTGGGTAGCACAGCGGATGGCAAGCGCGGATAATCTGTAGTCTTATATAACACAAACAACATACCAGAGCCCTGGATGAGACAGCAACGCGCACACCCTGCCAGAGAAAAGGCTTTCGCCAGCGCCATGGCGCGTACGCGCGAAGACTGCCTGCGCCAGCTGGCCAGCCTGGCGCCGGCTGCCGGGCTGTCGACGATCGGCACGGCGATCCTGGTTGCCCTCTGGCTGCACGGCCAGACGCCGCCAGCCCTGCTTAACGCGTGGCTGGGCGCGCTGTTCCTGCTGGGCGGCGGCCGCTTCCTGTTCGCCCTCGCCTTCAAGCACCGTTTCCGGAGCGAACAGTCGGCATCCTGGGAACGGGGCTACGCGCTGCTCACCGGCATCACCGGTTTCTGCTGGGGCCTGCTCGCCTGGATGCCGCTGCCCGGCGCCGATCAGGGAACACTGTTCATTGCAGTCGTCGTGCTGTGCAGCGTCCTGCTCGTCGGCAGCAGCACGCTGGTGGCGAGCACGCTCGCGCTCGGCAGCTTCTCGCTGGCGCTCGGGGTGCCGTTCCTCGCGCGTGCGCTGACGATGGACGCGCGCTTTGCTTTCTTCGTTGGCATCGGCCTGCTGATCATGACCGCCGTGCTGGTCAGCGCAATCCGCTCGCACCGCGAGACGCTGCTCGCGGCGATCCTCGGCCGCAACGAGATCGACGCGCTGTTGCAGCAGCAGAAGGTGATTTTCGAATCCGCCGGCGAGGGGATCGTGTTCCTGAGGCCGGCGCCGGAATACGTGGTCAGCTGCAATCGCCGCTTTGCCGAACTGTTCGGCTACCCGCACGACGCGATGATCGGCATGGAACCCTGGCGCTGGCACCCCAACCGCGAACAGTGGAAGGCGCTGGTCAAATCCTCGGCGCCGACGATCACCTCGGGCCGCCCCTATCACCAGGTGCTGCGCCTGCAACGCGCGGACGGCTCGCAGTTCTGGGGCGAGGTCACCGGCATGGGCGTGTCCACCAACGAGCTCCGCGACGGCACCGTCTGGGTGGTTTCCGACATTACCGAAAAACGCGCCGCCGAGGCGGCGCTGCGGCTCAGCGAGGCGCGCTTCCGCGACCTGGTGAAGCTGTCCTCGGACCTCTACTGGGAACAGGATGCCGCGTTCCGCTTCACGCATTTTGACGGCCCGGAGGAACTCCTCCGCCGCCTCCCGCAACAGCACATCCTCGGTCGCACGCGCTGGGAGGTCGAGGACATCTCGGGCGTGCAGGAAGCCGCCTGGCGCAACCATATCGGTACGCTGGAACGGCACGAGGCCTTCCACGATTTCAGCTACCGGATCGAGGGTGCCGACGGCGAAAAATACTGGCTCAGCGTCAGCGGCAACCCGCGCTTCAACGACGCTGGCAACTTCATCGGCTATCACGGCGTAACCAGCGACATCACGCTGCGCGTCGAGGCCGAGGAGCGCTATCGCCACCTGGCCTACCACGACACGCTGACCCGCCTGCCGAACCGGCGGCTGCTCACCGACCGCCTCGATCAGGCGATCCGCGGCGCCTCCCGCCGCGGCAACCGGATCGCGCTGCTCCTGCTCGACCTCGACGGCTTCAAGCAGATCAACGACCGGCACGGCCACGCCGCCGGCGACCGGGTGCTGGAAACCGTCGCCGCACGGCTGCGGGAAACGGTCCGCGACGCCGACACCGTCGCCCGCCTGGGCGGCGACGAATTCGTCGTGCTGCTGCACGAGGTGGGTGACGTAGGCGACGCCGCCACCGTCGCGGAGAAGATCCATGCGCGGGTCTCCGAGCCGATCTGGGACGGCGAGTACATATACTCGGTCGGCACCAGCATCGGTATCAGCGTCTTCCCCGAGCACGGCGACACGCCGGACGCGCTGCTGCATCGTGCCGACCGTGCGATGTACCACGGCAAGAGCAACGGTGGAAAAACGACCCGCATCTTCGAGGCAGCAGCACCGGATTAAGGCCCCGCCCCTGACGCCCTCCGGTTACACGTTAAACAGGAAGTTCAGCACGTCGCCGTCCTGGACGACGTATTCCTTGCCCTCGGCGCGCATCTTGCCCGCCTCCTTGGCGCCCTGCTCGCCGCCGTATTTCACGAAGTCGTCGAAGGCGATTGTCTGCGCGCGGATGAAGCCGCGTTCGAAGTCGGTATGGATCACGCCGGCCGCCTGCGGCGCGGTGTCGCCCTGGTGGATGGTCCACGCGCGCACTTCCTTGACGCCGGCGGTGAAGTAGGTCTGCAGGCCGAGCAGGTGGTAGCCAGCGTGGATCAGGCGATCCAGGCCCGGCTCTTCCAGACCGAGGTCGGCGAGGAAGATCTGCTTCTCGTCGTCGTCGAGGTCGGCGATTTCGGCCTCGATCGACGCGCAGACCGGCACCACTTCGGCCTTCTCGGCCTGGGCGTGGGCGCGCACGGCGTCGAGCTGCGGGTTGTTCTCGAAACCGTCCTCGGCGACGTTGGCGGCGTAGAGCACCGGCTTGGCGGTGATCAGGCAGAACTGCTTGAGGCTGGCCCACTCTTCCTTCGCCAGGTCGAGCGCACGCACCGGTTTGCCCTGGTCGAGCTGGGTGAAGCACTTCTCCAGCACGGCGACCAGCAGCCGGGCTTCCTTGTCGCCGGCGTTGGCCGGTTTGCGGTAGCGGTTGAGCGCCTTTTCGACGGTGGCCATGTCCGCCAGCGCCAGTTCGGTATCGATCACCTCGATGTCGCGGATCGGGTCTACGGTACCCGAGACGTGGATCACGTTGTCGTTGGCGAAGCAGCGCACCACGTGCAGGATGGCGTCGGTCTCGCGGATGTTGGCCAGGAACTGGTTGCCGAGGCCCTCGCCCTTCGAGGCGCCGGCGACCAGGCCGGCGATATCGACGAACTCGGTCACCGCCGGCACCACGCGCTGCGGCTTGACGATCTCGGAGAGCTTGTCGAGACGCTTGTCCGGCACCTCGACGACGCCGACGCTGGGGTCGATGGTGCAGAACGGATAGTTCTCCGCCGCGACGCCGGCCTTGGTCAGTGCATTGAAGAGGGTGGACTTGCCGACGTTGGGCAGACCGACGATGCCGCATTTCATGCTCATGGGTAGTTCCTCAGATTTATTTGCCGTGCAGTTGCTGCTGCGCAGCGGCGTAGTCGCCGGCGGCCAGTTTCGGCCAAGCGAGCAGGCAGCGGTCGAGGGCGCGATCGATCGCCTCGCGCTCGTCGGCACGCGGCCGATGCAGCACGAAATCGGCCACTTCCTGCGCCAGATTCAGGTTGCGCGGATGCCCGACGCCCAGCCGCAGGCGCCAGAAATCGGGCGTCGACAGTTGCGCCTGGATGTCCTTGATGCCGTTGTGGCCGCCGGCGCCGCCGCCCTGCTTGAGGCGGATGCCGCCCGGCGGCAGGTCGAGCTCGTCGTGCACCACCAGCACCTCTGCCGGCTCGATCTTGTAGAAGCGCGCCAGCGCTGCCACCGACTGCCCCGAGCGGTTCATGTAGGTGGTCGGCTGCAGCAGCCAGACCTCGCCACAACGCGCCGCCAGCCCGAAGAACTTGCCCTGCGGCGCCAGCGTGACTTTCAGCTCGCGCGCCAGACGGTCGACGAACCAAGCCCCGGCGTTGTGCCGGGTATCCTCGTATTCGGCCCCGGGGTTGCCGAGGCCGACGATCAGGCGGGGAGCAGTGCTCATGGCGCGCAGAGATAGTGGTGACTAGAAACGAAAAGCCGCCGCGGGCCTCGCGGCCGGACGGCGGCTTCTGTCCGGAGTCAGACGACTCAGGCGGCGGGCGCTTCGGCCGCTTCGTCGCTGCCGCCCTTCTTGGCAGTGACGGAGGCGACGACCGGGTTGTCCTGGCTGTGCAGCACCAGCGACACGCCCTTCGGCAGCGGCAGGTCCTTGGCGTGGATCGACTGGCCGACCTTCAGGTCCTTCAGGTCGACTTCGATGAAGGCCGGCAGATTGTCCGGCAGGCAGGTGACGTCGACTTCGTTCAGGACGTGGCTGACGAGGCCGCCGGAGAGCTTGACGCCCGGGGCGATGTCGGCGTTGACGAAGTGCAGCGGCACCTTCTGGTGCAGCTTCTGGCTCGGGTCGACGCGCTGGAAGTCGACGTGCAGGACGAGCGCCTTGTACGGGTGCATCTGGTTGTCGCGCAGCAGCACCGGCTCCTTCTTGCCGTCGATGTTGAGCGTCAGCACGGAGGCGTGGAAGGCTTCCTTGCGCAGGTTCAGCAGGATGGTGTTGTGATCGAGCTCGATCGCCTGGGCAGCTTCGGCACCACCGTAAACGATGGCCGGGACCTTGCCGGCGCGACGCAGGCGGCGGCTCGCTCCGGTGCCCTGGTCGTTGCGCTTCTGTGCATTCAGTTCAAATTGCATGATGACTCCTGGGTGCTACGTTGAAAACCCTTGCCCGCGACCAGGCAGGGGAGAAAAATCATTCGATGAAGAGCGAGGACACCGACTCTTCGTTGCTGATGCGGCGGATCGTCTCGGCCAGCAGGTCGGCCACCGACAGCTGGCGGATGCGCGGGCAGGAGAGCGCCTCGGCCGACAGCGGAATGGTGTCGGCGACGACCAGTTCGTCGAGGTCGGAGCCGTTCAGGCGCTCGATGGCGGCGCCGGACAGCACCGGGTGCGTGCAGTAGGCGAGGACCTTGCCGGCGCCGTTTTCCTTGAGCGCCGCGGCGGCCTTGCACAGCGTGCCGGCGGTGTCGACGATGTCGTCCATGATCACGCAGGTGCGGCCGTCGACTTCACCGATGATGTTCATCACTTCCGAAACGTTGGCCTTCGGACGGCGCTTGTCGATGATCGCCAGATCGCATTCGAGGCGCTTGGCCAGCGAACGGGCGCGGACGACGCCGCCGTGGTCCGGCGAGACGACCATCAGGTTCTCGTAGTTTTGCTTCTGGATGTCTTCGAGCAGGATCGGCAGCGCGTAGATGTTGTCGACCGGGATGTCGAAGAAACCCTGGATCTGTTCGGCGTGCAGGTCCATCGTCAGCACACGGTCGACGCCGGAGGCGACCAGCATGTTGGCCACCAGCTTGGCGGCGATCGGCACGCGCGACGAGCGCGAGCGGCGGTCCTGGCGGGCGTAGCCGAAGTACGGGATGGAGGCGGTGATGCGGCCGGCCGAGGCGCGCTTCAGCGCATCGACCATGACCAGCAGTTCCATCAGGTTGTCGTTCGACGGGGCGCAGGTCGATTGCAGGACGAAGATGTCCTTGCCGCGCACGTGCTCGTCGAGCTCGACGCTGACCTCGCCGTCGGAGAAACGGCCGACGTTGGCACGACCAAGCGAGATGTGCAGGCGTTTCGCCACCTCGGCCGCCAGTTTCGGGTTGGCGTTGCCGGTGAATACCATCAAGCTGTCATAGGCCATGTCGTCGCTCCGAGCGCTGCCGCTCATCCGCCGCAAAAAACAATACGGGCAGGTCTGCGGCTTGGCCGACAGATCCGCCCGGATCGATTTGGAATTCGGTGGCTGGGGAAGAAGGATTCGAACCTTCGAATGCCGGAATCAAAATCCGGTGCCTTGACCAACTTGGCGACTCCCCAGCGGTCGCTCGAAAACCGTGCCTGAAGCCAAGCTTTCGAACGAGGCGCGGATGATACAGGAAATTTCAGGGCGCGCAAAGCCCGACCAGCGGATGCGCCGGCAAGCCGGGCGCGACCCAGCCGCGCAGGCCGCCGGGAAGCTGCGCCAGCACCGCCTCCGCCTGCTGCCGCGTCGCGAACTCGGCGAAGACGCAGGCCCCGGAACCGGTCATGCGCGCCTCGCCGAATGCCGACAGCCAGCCGAGCGCTTCGCCGACGGCGGGATGGAGCGCGACGGCGACCGGCTGCAGGTCGTTGCCGCCGAAGCCCGGGCGCCACTGCCGCGCGCTGATCGCCGGCGAATCCCGGCGCAGCCGCGGCGAACGGAAGATGTCGACGGTCGGCACCGACACCGGGGGTTCGAGGACCACGTACCACGCCGCCGGCACGTCGACCGGCGTGAACGCTTCGCCGACTCCTTCGGCGAAAGCGTTGCGGCCATAGACGAAGATCGGGACGTCGGCGCCGAGCGTCAGGCCGAGCGCCTGCAGCCGCTGACGCGGCAGGCCGAGGCCCCACAGGTGGTTCAGCGCGAGCAGCACCGTCGCCGCGTCGGAACTGCCGCCGCCGAGCCCGCCGCCCATCGGCAGGCGCTTCTCAAGGGTGATCGTGACGCCGTCGCGGCAACCCGTCTCTGCCTGCAGCAGGCGCGCCGCGCGCACCGTCAGGTCGGTTTCCGGCGCCACGCCGGGCAGCGGCGTCGCCAACACCACCTCGCCGCCGCCGCGCGGCGCGAAACGCAACAGGTCGCCGTGATCGACGAAACGGAACAGGGTCTGCAACAGGTGATAACCGTCGGCGCGGCGACCGACCACATGCAGGAACAGGTTCAGCTTGGCCGGCGCCGGCCAGTCGCTGGCCCAGGACCAGTCGGTCGCTTCGCTCATGGCGCGCGCCACTCCTCGATGCGCAGGCGCAGCTCCGGGCCGCCGTCGCGGGAAACCGTGAGGCGGGACGGCAAGGCGTCCGGCCCGGCAGCGTCGTAGTCGTAGAGAATCTGCCAGCCGCCGTCGGCGATCGACTGCGGCCGCCCCTGCGCGTCGAGCTCAACCCGTGCCGCGGCGTGCGGCCGGGCGAGCACCCAGCCGGCAAGGTCATGGATCGGCAACGGATAGCCGAGCACTTCGCGCAGCAGCTGCGCCGCGTCCGCCGCCTCGCGCACCTGCCCGTCGGCAGCGAGCAGACGCGCATGCCGCGCATCGATGACGATCTCGGCGACGGTCTGCCCGAACGGGGTATGGATGCGAAGCTCATCGACGGCCCCGCGGTGCGACCAGTCGAGCCGTCCGGCATGGCGCTCGCCCTCGTGGGTCAGCGAGAAGCGCGCGCCGAGCCCGAAGTCGCGCACCGCCGCGCGCGGCGGCAAGCCTTCGGACACCGGCGGCAGCGCGGAACAGGCGGCCAGAAAGAGCGCCAGCAGGGGCGACAGGAAACGCAGCACGGGCGGAGTCAGGGCGCGTATTTCTTCCGCACGGCCTTGAGCACGTCGCTGTCCGGCGAGCGCTTGCCGGCATCCACCCACACCTGCCGCGCCTCGTCCCGGCGACCGAGCAGCCACAACACTTCGCCGAGGTGCGCGGCGATCTCCGCGTCCGGCTTGATCGCATAGGCCTTCTGCAACTGGCCGAGCGCGCCCTGCAGATCGCCGAGGCGGAAGAGCACCCAACCCATGCTGTCCATGATGAAGGGGTCTTCCGGCGCCAGCTCGACCGCCTTGGCGATCAGCTGCCGGGCTTCTTCGAGACGGACGCCGCGCTCGGCAAGGCTGTAGCCGAGCGCGTTGTAGGCATGGGCGCTGTCCGGCCGCAGCTCGATGACGCGCCGCAGGTTGGTTTCCAGCACCTCGGTGCGCCCGAGCTTTTCCGCAAGCAGTGCCGCATCGTAGAGGACGTCGGCCTGGTTCGGCTGCTCGGCGATGATGCGGTCGAAGAGCGCCAGCGCCTCCTCGTCGCGACCGGCGTCGCGCAGCAGGTGCGCCTCGGCGACCGCGAACTGCACCTGGCCCGGCGGATGCCGCCGCGCCGAGTCCTGCAGGTGGGTGCGCGCCATCGACAGCCCGCCGCCTTCCTTCATCAGCAGGCTGGCGACGCGGACCTGCGCCGGCACGAACTGTTCGCCGGGGCCGACGCGCTTGTAGAAGGCGATGGCGCCAGCGTGATCCTTGCGATCCTCGGCGACCTGCCCGAGGTAGAAGGCGGCCACCATGCGCTCCGCCGGCTCGCCGCCCTCCATGATCCGCAGCAGCAGCGGCTCGGCGGTCGCCACGTCGTTCTGCTGCAGCGCGAGCACGGCCACCGGGTACATCAGCTCCGTGCTGCCAGGGTTGTCGGCGAGCAGGCGGTCGAAATGCTTCTTCGCATCGCCATAGCGTTTTTCGGCGATCAGGCCGCGCGCCAGATGCAGACGGACGTCACGCGCCAGCGGGTTGGCCTTGACGAAGCGCTCCAGGACTTCGATCGCCGCAGCCGCCGAATCGCGCGCCAGGAGCTGCGACTCGAACAGCGCCGGCGCATCCCAGTCCGGGCGCAGCGTGGCCGCCTTGCGGATTTCCGTCAGCGCCCCCGGCCGGTCGCCGGCATGGAAGGCCGCCGTGGCCAGTGCGTAGTGGGCTTCCGCGATGCCGGCATACGGCACCAGCACCTTCTCCAGCATGCGGTAGGAGCCGGCCTTGTCCTGCAGGCGCGCCAGCATGCGGTTGAGCCGGAGCAGGTTGTCGGTGAGGTTGTCCTTGTCCTTTTCCAGCAGGATCGAGATCTGCGGCCCGAGTTCGTCGGCCCGGTTCTGCATGATCAGCACCGCCGCCAGCGTCTGCCGGGCAGTGATCGACTCGGGTTCGACCTCGACCCAAAGCCTGGCCGCCTCGTAGGCGACGTCGAAGCGGCGGCTGATGCTGGCCACCTCGACCGTCCGTTCGAGCACCTTCGGATCGCGCGTGCGGTAGGCAAGATCGCCGTAGGCGCTGACTGCCAGCTCGTGGTTGCCGCGCTGCAACGCAATTTCGCCGAGCAGCACCTGATAGACCGCCTGGCCGACGAGGCTGCGGTAATGCTCGGCGGAGAGCGGGGGCTGCGGAGGCTGCGACGGCTTCACCGTCTCGCGCGGCGCTTTCGCCTTACCACTGGCTGCCAGGCTCGGCGCCGTGAAAGCCAAGGCCATTGCTGCGGCCAACGCAGCGCGCTTTATCGATTTCATGGTTTCCCTGCTTGCCCGTGTGGAAGATTGGAGACATTCGGGCAATAATGGTTCGGCATGTTATGGCCTTTTCCCCCAGCCCTCAAGTCGATCCGCCGCAACCCGGTTCTTCCAACCGATTCCATCGCCTCGTTCCATCGACCGATTACATCATCCCATGCCTGAACTGCCCGAAGTCGAAGTCAGCCGCCAGGGGCTCCTGCCCTTCCTTCCCGGCAAAGCCGTGCGCACGGCAACGGTGCGCACCCCCCGGCTGCGCCAGGAGATCCCGGCGGAACTGCCGCACCTGCTGGCCGGACGGGTGCTGCGGGACATCACGCGACGCGGCAAGTACCTCGTCTTCGACTTCGGCGACGGCTGGCTGATCCTGCACCTCGGCATGTCCGGCAGCCTGCGCCTGGTGGCGCCGGGCACGCCGCCGCAGAAGCATGACCACGTCGACCTCGATTTCGCCGACACCGTGCTGCGCCTGCGCGACCCCCGCCGCTTCGGCGTCCTGCTGTGGACCGAGGAAGCCCCGGAAAAGCACCCGCTGCTCGCCGTGCTCGGCATCGAGCCGCTGTCGCCGGAATTCGACGGCCGCTGGCTGCATGCGGCGCTGCGCACCCGCTCGGCACCGGTCAAGCCGGTCTTGATGGACGGCCACCTGCTGGTCGGCGTCGGCAACATCTATGCCTCGGAAAGCCTCTTTCGCGCCGGCATCTCGCCGCTGCGCGCCGCCAACCGGATCGCCGCCGCCCGTTGCGACCGTCTCGCGGCAGCGGTGCGCGAGACGCTCGCCGACTCGATCGCCGCCGGCGGCAGCAGCGTCCGCGACTACGTGCACAGCGACGGCGGCGCCGGCTGCTTCCAGCTCAGCTGCGCGGTGTACGATCGCGAAGGCGAAGCCTGTACGAACTGCGGCGCGCCGGTCCGCAGCACGCGCCAGGCCGGCCGCAGCACC
The DNA here is from genome assembly GCA_016183655.1 of Rhodocyclales bacterium. Lineage (GTDB taxonomy): Bacteria > Pseudomonadota > Gammaproteobacteria > Burkholderiales > Rhodocyclaceae > Proximibacter. The sequence goes on along the minus strand of JACPEH010000006.1, from coordinate 9,003 downwards.
TACTGGTGTCCGCGCTGCCAGCGCTAGTCGCGGCCGGCGGCGGCCATCCCCGCCATCGTCTTCACTTATGCCGTTGATTTGAAACGGGCGCATGATAAAGTTCGACCATCTGACCGAACCGGACCGAACATGTCGCTTGCCCAGCAATTTGCCGCCTACGCGGAATGGCGGAGCCAGCTTGGCGAAGGCCTGGAAAGCCTGCGCAACTGGCTCGCCGACAACGAACTGAACGACGCGCAGACCGACCTGCGCCTGACGCAGCTGCTCGAACGCCTGCGCGAGGATCGCCTGCACGTCGCCTTCGTCGCCGAGTTCTCGCGCGGCAAGTCGGAGCTGATCAACGCCATTTTCTTCGCCGACTACGGCAACCGCATGCTGCCGTCGTCGGCCGGGCGCACCACGATGTGCCCGACCGAGCTGATGTTCGACCCGGCCAAGCCGCCCTGCGTCGAACTGCTGCCGATCGAAACCCGCGGCAGCAACGCCGGCGTCACCGAGTACAAGCGTTTCCCCGAAGAATGGCAGGTCGTGCCGCTCGACATCGACTCGGCGGAATCGATGCAGGAAACGCTGCGCCACGTCAGCGAGGTCACCCGCGTCAACCGGGAAACGGCCGAGAACCTCGGCTTCGACCTCGCCGACGATTCGCTCGCCGCCTTCCAGGTCGACGCCGAGGGCATGGTCGAGATTCCGCGCTGGCGGCATGCGGTGATCAACTTCCCACACCCGCTGCTGAAGCAGGGCCTGGTCATCCTCGATACGCCGGGGCTGAACGCCATCGGCACCGAACCCGAGCTGACGCTGTCGCTGCTGCCCAACGCGCACGCGGTGCTCTTCATCCTCGCCGCCGACACCGGCGTCACGCAGTCCGACCTCGCCATCTGGAAGGAGCACGTCGACGCCCCGGACGGCCGCAAGAAGGGCCGGCTGGTGGTGCTGAACAAGATCGACGGCCAGTGGGACGAGCTGAAGACGGCGGCCGAGATCGACTTCGAGATCGCCCGCCAGGTCGGCAGTTGCGCGGGCATCCTCGGCCTGCCGGCCAACCAGATCTTCCCGGTCTCGGCGCAGAAGGGGCTGGTCGCCAAGATCAACGCCGATGCCGCGCTGCTCGCCAAGAGCCGCATCCCGGAGCTGGAGCGCGCGTTGTCCGAGGAGCTGATCCCGGCCAAGCAGGAGATCGTCCGCGACGACACCGAGAACGAGTTCAACGAGCTCGGCATGCGCGCGCGCGGCCTGCTCGAATCCCGCCTCGCCGGCCTGCGCGAGCAGCTGTCCGAACTGACCGAGCTGCGCGGCAAGAACCGCGGCGTCGTCGAATACATGATGGGCAAGGTGCGCACCGAGAAGGAGGAGTTCGAGTCCGGCCTGCAGCGCTACTACGCGGTGCGCAGCATCTTCTCGACGCTGACCAACCGGCTGTTCGCGCACCTCGGGCTGGACACGCTGCGCCTGCTGACGCAATCGACGCGCGAGGCGATGCTGGAGGCCACCTTCTCCAAGCAGCTCTCGGAAGCGATGGCCAACTTCTTCACCGTCAGCCGCGAGTCGCTGGCGAAGTCGAAGGGCGAAGTCGACGAAATCCACAAGATGATGGAGGCCATCTACCGCAAGTTCTCGGTCGAGCACGGCCTCAAGCTGGGCAGCCCGGCCAGCTTCTCGCTGCTGCGCTACGAGAAGGAGCTGGATCGCCTGGAAGCGTGGTGCGACACCCACCTGAACACGATGTTCCAGCTGCTGCGCCACGACAAGGCGCACCTCACGCAGAAATTCTTCGAGGAAGTGGCGGTGCAGGTGCGGCGCGCCTTCGAACACGCCAACCGCCACGCCGAGGGCTGGCTGAAGGCGATCATGGCGCCGATGGAGACGCAGGTGCGCGAGCACCAGATCCAGCTGAAGCGCCGGCTGGAGAGCATCAAGCGCATCCACCAGGCGACCGACACGCTGGAAGAGCGGATCGGCGAGCTGAGCCACGTCGAATCCACCCTCGTGGCGCAGATCCAGGCGCTCGAATCGATCACCCGCGGCATCCGCGAAGCGCTGCAATTGCAGGTCGACCCGCGCGACCAGATGGTCGTCAACCTCTGAGCAAAAAAAAACGCCGCCGCCCGAACCGGGCGGCGGCGCTTTTTCCTGTTGTTCCGGCAGCGCTCAGGCCGGGCGCTTGTTGCCCGTCAGCTTCTCGTACTTGGCCCACAACTGGTCGGTCGTCTCGACCACATCCGGGTTCTTCGGAATGCAGTCCACCGGGCACACTTCCACGCATTGCGGGGTGTCGTAATGCCCCACGCACTCGGTGCACTTGGCGGGGTCGATCTCATAGATCTCGGCGCCCTGCGAAATGGCCTCGTTCGGGCACTCCGGCTCGCACACGTCGCAGTTGATGCATTCGTCGGTAATAATCAAAGCCATAGCTGCTCTTCCTTCAATTGTTGAAAGTCTCGGAAACCTTTTGCGCCAGCCGGGCATGCACCAGCGGGTGGACAAACTTGCTGACATCGCCGCCGAGCACGGCGATCTCGCGAACCATCGTCGCCGAGATGAACATGTATTGTTCCCCCGGCGTCAGGAATACTGTTTCGACATCCGGATAGAGGTTGCGGTTCATGCCCGCCATCTGGAATTCGTACTCGAAGTCGGAAACCGCGCGCAGGCCGCGCAGGATCACCTTGGCGCCCTGGGCGTGCAGGAAATCCATGAGCAGGGTCGAGAAGCCGACGATCTCGACGTTCGGGTACGGCGCCAGCACCTCGCGCGCCAACTCGACCCGCTCCTCGAGCGTGAAGAACGGCCGCTTCGAGCGGCTTTGCGCAATGCCGACGACGACCTTGTCGAACAGGTTCGACGCCCGGCGCACGAGGTCTTCGTGGCCGCGGGTCATCGGGTCAAAGGTGCCCGGATAGATCGCTACTCGATGGTTCAGCATCCTGAGGGCTTTCCCGCCGCATGAGGTGATAAAAAACCTGTCCCGCCTGCCCGCGGCGCACCGTTCGCCAGTCGCCGCAGCCGTCCAGCGGCATTTCGGCCTCGACGTAGACGAGCGCGTCCGGATTGGCCAGACGCGGCAGCAGCGGGCAGAGCTTCTCGACCCACCCTTGCCGGTACGGCGGATCGAGGAAGATCACGTCGAAGGCGAGCGGGGTCGAAAGTGCGAATTTTAGCGCATCCTGGCGTACAAGCTCCACCCTGCCGCCGGCGCCCAGCAATTCGAGGTTGGCGGCCAGCGCGGCGGCGACTTTCGGCGCCTGCTCGACCATCACCACCCGCTCGGCGCCGCGCGAGGCCGCTTCCAGCCCGAGCGCGCCGCTGCCGGCGAAGAGATCGAGGCAGGCCAACCCGGAAAGTTCCTGGCCCAGCCAGTTGAACAGCGTCTCGCGCACCCGGTCCGGCGTCGGGCGCAGGCCCTCGGCGCCGGGGAAGCGCAGCACCCGGCGGCGCCATTCGCCGCCGACGATGCGCAGCTGGCCGCCGGCGGCCCGGTTGGCCGCCTTGCCGGCCGCCGCCCCCTTCGCAGCCGGTTTCAATCCCCGGCCACCACCACCGTCACCAGGTGCTCCGGCTTCACGTGGCGGGCGAACGCCGCGCGCACCTCGGCCGCAGTCACCTTCTGGACGTTCGCCGCGTAGGTGTCGAGGTAGTCCAGCGGCAGGCCGTAGAAGGCGATTGCAGCGACGTTGTCGAGGATCTTGCGGTTGGAATCGAGGCGCAGCGGGAAGCTGCCGACGATGTTCGCCTTCGCCGCCCTCAGCTCATCCGCGCTCGGCCCCTCGGCGAGGAAGCGCTGCAGCTCGTCGCGGGCCACCTTCAACGCGTCCTTCGCCTGCTCGCGCTTGGTCTGCAGGCCGATCTGGAACGGCCCGGCCTCCTTCATCGGCGCAAAGTAACTGTAGACGCTATAGGCGAAGCCGCGCTTGTCGCGCACTTCCTTCATCAGCCGCGAGACGAAACCACCGCCGCCGAGGCTGTAGTTGCCGACCATCAGCGCGTAGAAATCGGGGTCGCCGCGCTTCAGCGCCGGCAGGCCAACCTGGATGTGCGCCTGTGCCGCCGGGTGCGGCAGGCGCAGTTCGCCGCCCTGCGGCAACGTCGCGGCGGCGATCGGCGCCGGCAGCTCGCCCGCGGGCAAGGCTTCCGTCAGCTGCTGCGCCAGCGCTTCCGCCTCGGCGCGGCTGAGCGCGCCGACGATGGTGACCACCGCCGAGCGCGCCGTGTAGCGCGCGGCATGGAAGCTGCGCAGGTCGTCGATGGCGAGCTGGCCCAGGCTGTCGACAGTCGGCTGCCGGCCGTAGGGATGGTCGCCGTAGAGCGCGGCCCAGAAGGCGCGCGAGGCGATCGTTTCCGGGCGCGTCAGCGACTCGCGCAGCGCCGCGACGGTGCGGGTGCGCTCGCGCTCGAAGACGGCTTCGTCGAAACGCGGCTCGGCGAGCACCGCGCGCAGGATGGCGAAAGCGGCCGTGCGCTTCTCCGGCATCGCCAGCGTGCGCAGGCTGACGCTGGCACGGTCGGTGTCGGCACCGCCGCCCAGCCGCGCGCCGAGGTCGGCCAGTTTCATCGCCACCTCGTTCTCGTCCATGCCGCCGGCGCCGAGGTCCATCAGGCCGCGCGTCAGCTGCGCCAGCCCGGCCTTGTCGGCGGGGTCCTGCGCCGCACCGGCGGTGAAATCGACCTGCACGTCGACGATCGGCAGCGCGCGCGACTCGACGAAATAGACGCGGGCGCCGGACGGCGCCTGCCAGTGATCGATGCGGACACCGGCCTGGGCGAACTGAATGACCGCGAACAGGCTAAGGGCGAGTAGCAGTTTCTGTTTCATCTTGTCCATTTCCGGGATCCCGTCAGTGCCGGATCGGTGCCGCAGCGCGGCGGGGCGCCGCCGACAGCGGCTGCGGGTCGAGCACGCCGACCGTCAGGCTGTCATCGACGAAGTAGCGGCGGGCGACGTCGCGCACCTGCTCGGCAGTCACCGCCTGCAGCTTCTCGATGATGCGCTCGCCCTGGCGGTAGGGCAGGCCGACCGCTTCCAGCTGGCCGATCTCCATCGCCTGCGCGAACATCGAGTCGAGCTTGTAGACCTCGCTCGCGACCAGCTGCGACTTGGCCCGTTCCAGCTCCTCGGTGCTGACGCCTTCTTCCTGGATGCGGGCGATTTCGGCGCGCAGCCCGGCCTCCATTTCAGCCACCGTTTTCCCCTGCGACGGCGTCCCGATCAGATAGAACATGCCCGGTCCGCGCGCCGAGGCGTCGTAGTCGGCACTGGCCGAGACGGCGAGGCGCTGCTCGCGCACCAGATGCTTCGAGAAGCGCGCCGCACCGTGCCCGGCAAGGACCGAGCCGAGCATTTCCAGCGCGTACGGATCGACATCCTTGTCCACGTCGCGCAAGACCGGCGCGCGGTAGCCCATGATCAGCACCGGCAGCTCCGCCGGCGCCTTCACCGTCAGCCGGCGGCTGCCGGCCTGCGCCGGCTCGTCCTGCGGCTTGCGCACGGGAAGCGGGCGCGCCTTCAGCGCCCCGTAGGTCTTCTCGGCGGCGCGGAAAACCGCCTGGTGGTCGACGTCGCCGACGATCACGACGTAGGCGTTGTTCGGCACGTACCAGCGCTCGTACCAGTCGCGCGCGTCCTGCACCGTCATGTTTTCCAGGTCGCTCATCCAGCCGATGATCGGCCGGCGGTACGGATGCGTCTGGAAGGCGGCGGCGTTCATCGCCTCGAACAGGCGCGCCTGCGGCTGGTCGTCGGTGCGCAGCCGGCGCTCCTCCATGACCACCTTGATCTCCTGCGCGAACTCGTCGGCACTGAGGTTCAGGTGGCGCATGCGGTCGGCTTCCAGCGCCATCATCTCCTCCAGCTTCTCCTTCGGCACCTGCTGGAAGTAGGCGGTGTAGTCGCGGCTGGTGAAGGCGTTGTCGCGGCCGCCGGCGGCGGCGACGAGGCGGTTGAACTCGCCCGGGCCGACCTTCGGCGTGCCCTTGAACATCATGTGTTCGAGCACGTGGGCGACGCCGGTGGTGCCGTTGCTCTCGTCCATCGAGCCGGCGCGGTACCAGACCATGTGCACCGCGGTCGGCGCGCGACGGTCCTCCTTGACGATCACGGAGAGGCCGTTGGCCAGCTTGTGCTCGTAGGGATTGGCGAGGATTTGCGGGGCGGCGAGGGTGCAAGCCAGCCCGAACAGTGAAGCGAGAAGGTTTCGTCGCATGGTCATCAGGGGGCTTCTGTTAAAATTTTCGTTTTGGCGAGTGAATCGACAATCCGGGGCGCCATCTTAACACCGCCCCGGCGAAGCGAGTCCCGCCGCCCAGCCCTCTACGACCCGGACCCCGCATGTTTGGTTTCCTGAAAAAGCCCCCCACCGAAGACGACACCGTCCCCACCTCCGGCACCGCGCCCTCCTGGCGCGAACGCCTGAAGGCCGGCCTCTCGCGCACGCGCGCCCAGTTCGGCGGCAAGCTGAAGTCGATCTTCGCCCGCGGCAAGGTCGACGACGAGCTGCTCGAAGAGCTGGAAACGCTGCTGCTGACCAGCGACATCGGCATCGAGGCGACCGAGCACCTGCTGCGCGAACTGAAGAACCGCGCCAAGAAGGACAAGCTGGACACCCCCGAGGCGATCCAGAAGGCGCTCGCCGATGCGCTGCACGACCTGCTGCTGCCGCTGGAAAAGCCGCTCGACGTCACCGCCCACCGCCCCTTCGTGATCATGATCGCCGGCATCAACGGCGCCGGAAAAACCACCTCGATCGGCAAGCTGGCCCGGTATTTCCAGGCGCACGGCAAGTCGGTACTGCTCGCCGCCGGCGACACCTTCCGCGCCGCCGCACGCGAGCAGCTGATGACCTGGGGCGAGCGCAACAACGTGACGGTGATCGCCCAGGAGGGCGGCGACCCGGCGGCGGTGATCTTCGACGCGATCGGCGCCGCGCGCGCGCGCGGCATCGACATCGTGCTCGCCGACACCGCCGGGCGGCTACCGACGCAGCTGCACCTGATGGAAGAGATTGCCAAGGTCCGCCGCGTGATCCAGAAGGCCGACCCGTCCGGCCCGCACGAGACGCTGCTGGTGCTCGATGCCAACATCGGCCAGAACGCGCTGATGCAGGTGAAGGCCTTCGACAAGGCGATCCACGTCACCGGCCTGGTCGTCACCAAGCTCGACGGCACCGCCAAGGGCGGCGTGCTGGCGGCGATCGCCCGCCAGTGCCCGAAGCCGGTGCGCTTCATCGGCGTCGGCGAAGGCATCGACGACCTGCGGCCGTTCGTCGCCCGCGATTTCGTGGACGCGATGTTCGAATGATCAGCTGCTCGGGCGTCGGCAAGCGCTACCCCGGCGGCCTGACGGCGCTGGCCGACGTCAGCTGCGAGATCGCCGCCGGCGAGATGGTGTTCGTCACCGGCCACTCCGGCGCCGGCAAGTCGACGTTGGTCAAGCTGTTCGCCGCGATCGAACGGCCGACCGCCGGCAGCATCGTCGTCAACGGCCAGAACCTGGCGGCGCTGCGCCCGGCCGCGCTGCCCTACCTGCGGCGCAACTTCGGCCTCGTCTTCCAGGACCAGAAACTGCTGTTCGACCGCAACGCGCTGGAGAACGTGCTGCTGCCGCTGGCCATCGTCGGCACGCCGCCGGCCGAAGCGACGCGGCGCGCGCAGGCGGCGCTCGACAAGGTCGGCCTGCTCGACCGCGCCAAGGCCAACCCGATCGCCCTCTCCGGCGGCGAACAGCAGCGGCTGGCGATCGCCCGCGCCGTCGTCAACCGGCCGGCGATCCTGCTCGCCGACGAGCCGACCGCCAACCTCGACACCGCGTCGGCGGCGGGCATCCTCGACATCTTCCGCGCCTTCCACCAGGTCGGCGTGACGGTGATCATCGCCACCCACGATCCGCAGTGGAGCGGGCAGCCGGACACCCGCGTGCTGCACCTCGCCCAGGGCAGGGTGAGCGCATGAAGGCCTGGCTGACCCTGCACGCCAACGCGCTGCGCGACGCGCTGCGCCGCCTCGCGGCGACCCCGCTCAACACCGTGCTCGCGCTGTTCGTGATCGGCATCGCGCTGACGCTGCCGGCCGCCGGCTGGCTGCTCGTCGAGAACGTGCAGCAGGCCGCCCGCAGCGCCGCCAGCACGCAGCAGATCAGCCTGTTCATGGCGCTGAACGCGGACAAGGCGGCGCTGGCCGACATCGAATCGCGGCTGAACCAGGCCGCGCCCGGCCGCTGGCGCTTCGTCCCGCGCGACGAGGCCCTGCAGCGCCTGCAAGGCAACAGCGGCATGGCCGAGATCGTCGCCAGCCTGCCGCGCAACCCGCTGCCCGAGGCCTTCGTCGTCGAGCCGGCGGAAACGGCGCCGGCGGCACTGGAAGCCTTGGCCAAGACCTTTGCCGGCTGGCCCAAAGTCGCCCATGTCCAGCTCGATTCGGCGTGGGCCAAGCGCTTCGACGCGCTGCTGCGCATCGGCCGGCTCGCCGTCCTGCTGCTCGGCGCAGTCTTCGCCGCGGCGCTGGTCGCGGTCACCTTCAACACCATCCGCCTGCAGATCCTGGCGCAGGGCGCCGAGATCGAGCTGGCCCGCCTGATCGGCGCCACCGACGCCTGGATCCGCCGCCCCTTCACCTACTTCGGTGCGCTGCAGGGCGGACTGGGGGGCTTGCTGGCCGCGGGACTGGTCACGCTCGGCGCACACCTGCTGGCGGCACCGGTCAACGAGCTGGCCGCGCTCTACGGCGGCAGCTTCATCCTCAGCGGCTTGGGGGCGCGCGCCGTCGCCTTCATCACCGGCGCCGGCGCGCTGCTCGGCTGGCTCGGCGCGCAGATTTCGGTGGCCATCCACCTGCGCCGCTTGAACTAGCCGGGCAACCTCAGAGCAACCGCATCTTCTTCGCCGCTTCGCGCAGCTCGCCGCGGAAATCCGGGTGGGCGATGCCGATCAGCGCGGCGGCGCGCTGCTTGGCGCTCTTGCCGCGCAGCTGGGCGACGCCGTACTCGGTGACGACGTAGTTGATGTCGTTCTT
>JACPEH010000023.1 GCA_016183655.1 Rhodocyclales bacterium | reverse complement strand
GCTTTGCCTTCGGCTTCCTCCAGATTTCCAGTCGCCCAGAACACCCTTGCCGTTCGGCTAACTCTTCCCCTTGCCGGGCGAGTAGAGGACTTTCACCTCCAAGTGAGTGCGCCCGTGCCGGGCGCACAACAAAAAGGGCGACGGAATCTCCGTCGCCCTTTGCCGTGATGGCCTTTGCCGCTTACTTCTTCCGCGCCGGCGGCACGTCCGTACAACTGCCGTGCGCCACTTCCGCCGCCATGCCCACCGTCTCGCCCAGCGTCGGGTGCGGGTGGATGGTCTTGCCGATGTCGACCGCGTCGCAGCCCATCTCGATGGCCAGGCAGACTTCGCCGATCATGTCGCCGGCCGACGGGCCAACGATGGCGCCACCGATGACGCGGTGCGTCTCGGCGTCGAAGATCAGCTTGGTGAAGCCGTACTCGGCGCCGTTGGCGATGGCGCGGCCGGAGGCGGCCCACGGGAACTTGGCGGTGTCGACCTTGCGCCCTTCCTTCCTCGCCTGTTCCTCGGTGTAGCCGACCCACGCCACTTCCGGATGGGTGTAGGCGACGCCCGGGATCACGGTGGCGTCGAAGGCGGCCTTGTGGCCGGCGGCGACTTCGGCGGCGACGTGCGCCTCGTGCACCGCCTTGTGCGCCAGCATCGGCTGCCCGACCAGGTCACCGATGGCGAAGATGTGCGGCACGTTGGTGCGCATCTGCGCGTCGACGTTGATGAAGCCGCGGTCGGTGACGATGACGCCGGCCTTCTCGGCGCCGATCTTCTTGCCGTTCGGCGAGCGGCCGGCGGCTTGCAGGATCATGTCGTACTTGACCGGCTCGGTCGGCGCGCCTTCGCCTTCGAACTTGACGTAGAGGCCGTCATCCTTGGCTTCCACGGCCACGGTCTTGGTCTTCAGCATGACCTTGTCGAAGCGGTGCAGGTTCTGCTTTTCCCAGACCTTGACCGCGTCGCGGTCGGGGCCGGACATCAGCACGTCCATCATTTCGACAACGTCGATGCGCGTGCCCAGCGTCGAATAGACGGTCGCCATTTCGAGGCCGATGATGCCGCCGCCGATGACCAGCATCTTCTTCGGCACTTCGCCGTTGACCTTGCGCAGTTCCAGCGCGCCGGTCGAATCGACGATGCGCGGGTCGCGCGGGATGAAGGGCAGGTGCACCGCCGCCGAACCGGCGGCGATGATGCACTGCTTGAACCTGATCACCTTCTTGGCGCCAGTCTTGTCTTGCGCCGGGCCGTCGGTCAGCTCGACCTCGATGTGGTGCGGGTCGAGGAAGCTGCCGTAGCCGCGCACGATGTCGACCTTGCGCCCCTTGGCCATGCCGGCGAGGCCGCCGGTCAGCTTGCCGACGACCTTCTCCTTGTGCGCGCGCAGCTTGTCGATGTCGACCGTCGGCGCGGCGAAGCTGACGCCGAGGTCGGCCATGTGCTGCGCCTCGTCCATCACCGCGGCGACGTGCAGCAGCGCCTTCGACGGGATGCAGCCGACGTTGAGGCAGACGCCGCCGAGCGTCGCATAGCGCTCGACGATGACCGTCTTCAGGCCGAGGTCGGCCGAGCGGAAGGCGGCCGAGTAGCCGCCGGGGCCGGCTCCGAGCACGAGCATGTCGCACTCGATGTCGGCCGTGCCGCCGTGGCTGGCCGCCGTCGGGGCGGCCGCGGGCGCAGCAGCAGGTGCCGCTGCGGGAGCCGGCGCTGCGGCGGGTGCTGCCGGTGCCGCAGCAGCGGCGCCAGCGGCGGCTTCCACCTTGATCAGCGGCGAACCTTCCTTGACCCGGTCGCCGAGCTTGACCAGCACTTCCTTGACGACACCGGCCGTCGAGGAGGGCACGTCCATCGTCGCCTTGTCCGACTCCAGCGTGACGATCGCGTCGTCCACCTTGATCGTGTCGCCGACCTTGACGAACAGGTCGATCACCGGGACGTCGTCGAAATCGCCGATGTCCGGAACCTTCACTTCAATGAGTTGGCTCATGCGTGGCTCCTCAGACGATCATGCGGCGCATGTCGGCCAAGAGCTGCGCGACATAGACGTTGAAGCGGGTAGCCAGCGCGCCGTCGATGACGCGGTGGTCGGCGGTCAGCGACAGCGGCAGGACCAGGCGCGGCACGAAAGCCTTGCCGTCCCATACCGGTTTCATCGCCGACTTGTTGACACCGAGGATGGCCACTTCCGGGGCATTGACGATCGGCGCGAAGTAGGTGCCGCCGATGCCGCCGAGCGAGCTGATGGTGAAGCACGCGCCCTGCATGTCGGCTGGCTTCAGCTTGCCGTCGCGCGCCTGCTTGGCCAGTTCGCCGGATTCCTGCGCGATCTGCAGCACCGACTTCTGGTCGGCGTTCTTGACCACCGGCACGACCAGGCCGTTCGGCGTGTCGGCGGCGAAGCCGATGTTGAAGTATTTCTTCAGCACCAGGTTGTCGCCGTCGAGCGAGCTGTTGAACTCCGGGAACTTCTGCATCGCCTTGACGCAGGCCTTGATCAGGAAGGCGAGCATGGTCAGCTTGGCGCCCGACTTCTCATTCTCCTTGTTCAGCTGCACGCGGAAGGCTTCGAGGTCGGTGATGTCGGCATCCTCGTGATAGGTCACGGCCGGGATCATCACCCAGTTGCGCGACAGGTTCTGGCCGGAGATTTTTTTGATGCGGGACAGCGGCTGAACTTCGACCGGGCCGAACTTGGCGAAGTCGACCTTCGGCCAGGGCAGCAGGTCGAGGCCGCCGCCGAGGCTGGCGCCGGCGGCACCCGGTGCCGCGGCGGGGGCGGACATCACGCCCTTGACGAAGCCGGAGACGTCTTCCTTGAGGATGCGGCCCTTCGGTCCGCTCGCCGTGACACGGCCGAGATCGACACCGAGTTCGCGGGCATAGGCGCGCACCGACGGGCTGGCGTGCGCCTTGGAACCGAGCGGCAGCGCCGGGGCGACCGGCGTCGCGGCGGCGGCCGGGGCCGCCTTTGCCGCCGGAGCGGGGGCGGTTGCCGCAGTCGCGGCCGCGGCCGGAGCAGGCGCGGCAGCCGGTGCCGGTGCGGCGGCAAAGGCACCACCGGCGGTTTCGACGATGACGATGACCGAACCTTCGGACACCTTGTCGCCGAGCTTGACCTTCACTTCCTTGACGACGCCGGCGGCGGAGGACGGCACGTCCATCGTCGCCTTGTCCGATTCGAGCGTGACCAGCGCGTCGTCGACCTTGACGGTGTCGCCAACCTTCACGAACACGTCGATCACCGGCACCGATTCGAAGTCGCCGATGTCCGGCACCTTCACTTCGACGGCGCCGCCGGCTGCAGCCTGGGCTGCAGCGGGGGCCGCGGCCGGGGCCGGAGCAGCGACCGCCGGTGCGGCGGCGGCAGGCGCCGGCGCAGCGGCCGTTGCTGCAGCGCCGGTGTCGACCAGCACGACGACGCTGCCTTCGGCGATGCGGTCGCCGAGCTTGACCTTCACTTCCTTGACGACGCCGGCAACGCTGGACGGCACGTCCATCGTCGCCTTGTCGGATTCGAGCGTGACCAGGGCGTCATCGACCTTGATGGTGTCGCCCACTTTCACGAAGACATCGATCACCGGCACGTCGGTGAAATCGCCGATGTCCGGAACCTTCACTTCCACGATATTGCTCATGTCGGCTCCTCCTTAGACGGACATCGGGTTCGGTTTGTTGACGTCGATCCCGTACTTCAGGATCGCTTCAGCCACCTTCGAACGGTCGATGGTGCCGTCGTCGGCAAGCGCCTTCAGCGCAGCCAGCGTGATCCAGCGGCGGTCCACCTCGAAGAAGTGGCGCAGCTTCTCGCGCGTGTCCGAGCGGCCGAAGCCGTCGGTGCCGAGCGTGACGTAGCGGCGATTGATCAGCGGGCGGATCTGGTCGGCGAACAGGCGGATGTAGTCGGTCGCGGCGACGACCGGGCCGCGCGTGTCGTTGAGGCACTGTTCGACATGGCTCAAGCGCGGCTTCTCGGCCGGGTTGAGCATGTTCCAGCGCATCACGTCGTTGCCGTTGCGCGCCAGTTCGTTGAACGATGGGCAGCCCCACAGGTCGGCGTCGACGCCCCAGTCCTGCTTGAGCAGGTCGGCGGCGGCGATGACTTCGCGGAAGATCGTGCCCGAGCCGAGCAGCTGCACGCGCGGGGCGGCCTTCTTGCCTTCGGCGACGGCGCCCTTCCTGAACTGGTACATGCCCTTGATGATGTCCTGCTCGGCGCCGGCCGGCATTTCCGGATGCTCGTAGTTCTCGTTCATCACGGTCAGGTAGTAGAAGATGTCCTCCTGCTCCTGATACATGCGGCGCAGGCCGTCCTGGGCGATGACCGCGACTTCGTACTGGAAGGTCGGATCGTAGGAGACGCAGTTCGGGATCAGGTTGGACAGGATCAGGCTGTGGCCGTCCTCGTGCTGCAGGCCTTCGCCGTTGAGCGTGGTGCGGCCGGCGGTGCCGCCGATCAGGAAGCCGCGGGCGCGCTGGTCGCCGGCAGCCCAGCAGAGGTCCATCACGCGCTGCAGGCCGAACATCGAATAGCAGATGTAGAACGGGATCATCTGCACGTTATGCACCGAGTAGGCGGTGGCGGCGGCGATCCAGTCGCTCATTGCGCCCGCTTCGTTGATGCCTTCCTGCAGCACCTGGCCGGTCTTCGACTCCTTGTAGAACATCAACTGGTCGTGGTCTTCCGGAACGTAGTTCTGGCCTTCCTGGTTCCAGATGCCGACCTGGCGGAACATGCCTTCCATGCCGAAGGTGCGCGACTCGTCGGGGACGATCGGGACGACGTTCTTGCCGACCTGCTTGTCCTTGAGCAGCATGTTCATGACGCGCACGATGGCCATCGTCGTCGACAGCTCGCGGCCGGTGCCCGAGGCTTTCAGCAGCGACTCGAAGGTGGCCAGCGGCGGCACGACGAGCGGTGCCGCCTTGCGCCGGCGCTGCGGCAGGAAGCCGCCGAGCGCCAGGCGGTGCTCACGCAGGTAGGTCTGCTCGGGCGAGCCTTCGTCGAAGGTCAGGAAGGGGAGTTCGGCGAGCTTGTCGTCCGGCACCGGCAGCGCGAAGCGGTCGCGGAAGCGGCGGATCTGCTCCAGGTCCATTTTCTTCGCCTGGTGGCTGATGTTCATCGCCTCGCCGGCGTCGCCCATGCCGAAGCCCTTGATCGTCTTGGCCAGGATCAGCGTCGGCTGGCCCTTGTGCTTGATCGCGCGGTCGTAGGCCGAGAAGATCTTGAACAGGTCGTGGCCGCCGCGGTTGAGGTTCCAGATCTCGTCGTCGGTCCAGTCGGCGACCAGCGCCTTCAGTTCCGGCGTGTTGAAGAAGTGCTCGCGCACGTAGGCGCCGTTCTTCGCCTTGAAGGTCTGGTACTCGCCGTCAACGCATTCCATCATGCGCTTCTTCAGCACCCCCTTCTTGTCGCGGGCGAACAGCGCATCCCAGTGGGTGCCCCAGATCAGCTTGACGACGTTCCAGCCGGCGCCGCGGAATTCGGCTTCCAGCTCCTGGATGATCTTGCCGTTGCCGCGCACCGGGCCGTCGAGGCGCTGCAGGTTGCAGTTGATGACGAAGACCAGGTTGTCGAGCTTTTCGCGGCCGGCCATGCCGATGGCGCCGAGCGATTCGACCTCGTCGGTCTCGCCGTCGCCGAGGAAGGCCCAGACCTTGCGTTGCTCGGCCTTGGCGGCGTCGATCAGGCCGCGGCTGGCGAGGTACTTCATGAAGCGGGCCTGGTAGATGGCCTGGATCGGGCCGAGGCCCATCGACACCGTCGGGAACTGCCAGAAGTCCGGCATCAGCCACGGGTGCGGGTAGGACGAGATGCCCTTGCCGTCGACTTCCTGGCGGAAATTCTGCATCTGCTCTTCGCTCAGGCGGCCGAGCATGAAGGCGCGGGCGTAGACGCCCGGCACGGCGTGGCCCTGGAAGAAGATCAGGTCGCCGTCGTGCTGCTCGGACGGGGCGCGCCAGAAGTGCGAGAAGCCGACGTCGTAGAGGGCGGCGGCGGAGGCGAACGAGGCGATGTGGCCGCCGACGTTGGTGTGCTTGTTGGCGCGCACGACCATGGCCATCGCGTTCCAGCGGATGTAGTTGTGGATCTTCAGTTCCAGGTCCGGGTTGCCGGGGTACTTCGGCTGCTGGTCGGCCGGGATGGTGTTGATGTATTCGGTGTTGGCGCTGTAGGGGATGTCTATGCCCTGCTCGCGGGCCTGGTCGATCAGGTCCTCGATCAGGAAGTGGGCGCGTTCGGCGCCTTCCTTGTCGACGACGCCAGTCAGCGCATCGCGCCATTCCTGGGTTTCCTGCGGGTCGAGGTCGACCGCCTTGTTATCGGGTAGAGCTGCCATGGGTGTCTCCGGTTCTGTGAAGCGTTTCTTGTGCCGACTGCCGGGTAAGCAGCGGCGCCCAGGTGCTTGGCGCGAGGATCGGTTCGCGACCGGCCAAGCTTAATACGGCGTATGACCTCTTGGTATTGCGCCGCATCAATTCGTTTCGTATTACGAAATTCAATCTCGCGATACGAAAAAATAGCGTCAACCCGGTTATCATGTCAAGGGGGCGATCGCGACGCTTCGAACTTCCCCCATTTTTTCGACACCGATGCTTAATATGAATGACGGAGCGCCACTGGGCGCTGATCGTTACTTTGAGGAATTGCCGATGCTGACCCGGCTGGTTCATGCCATGACGTCGCCGCTGTGCGCCGTCGACAAGGCGGGCAGGGTGCTGGCCGCGAACGAGGCGTTTGCCGCGCTGCTCGGCGTTCCGGTGGCGGAGGCCTGCGCCACCGACCTCGCCGGTTTTCTTTCCGCTGGCGACGCCGCGCTGCTGCGCGAGCGGTTTGCCAACCCCGGCCAGACGGCGCCGCTGGCGATCGACTGGCGCGGTGCGCGCAGCGGCGGAGGCGCGGCGCTGGTCGACGTCTTTCCCCTTGGCGACGAATCGCTGATCGTCGCGCGCGGCATCGAGAACGAAGCCCGTCAGGCGACCGAGAACGTTGACCGCACGCTGCGCGAATACCATTCGATTCTCGCCAACGCGCCGGTCGGCATCGGCTTCTCGCTGAATCGCCGTACCGTCCGCTATAACCAGCGTTTCGCCGAGATCTTCGGCTACCGCGGCGACGAAGGCATCGGTCGGCCGACGCGCGAGCTCTACGACAGCGACGAGGCGTACGCCGAAGTCGGTGCGCAAGCATTTCCGTTGCTCTCGAAGGGCTTGCCGTTCGAGGCGGAAATGCAAATGCGCCGCCAGGACGACACGCTCTTCTGGGCGCACGCCGTCGCCTACCTCGTCGACCCCGCCGACCCCGCGCAGGGAACGATCTGGATCATCTCCGACATCGACGACAAGAAGGCGATGCAGGACGCGCTCGACCGCTCGCTGCTGGAACTGACGGCAATCTTCGACAACGCTTCGGTCGCCATCCTGTTCTCGCGCAACCGCGTCATCGAGCGCTGCAACCGGCGCGGCGCCGAGATCCTCGGTTACGCGTCGCCGGAGGAACTGGTCGGCCAGCCGGGCCAGACCGTCTATCCCGACGTCGAGAGCTACGCCCGCGTCGGCCGCGAGGCCGGGCCGCTGCTCGCCGCCGGCCAGTCGTTCTCGTCCGACTGGCAGCTGCGGCGCAAGGACGGCAGCACCGTCTGGTGCCGCCTCTATGCGCGGGCGGTGGACCCGCAGCGGACCGACCGCGGCACGGTCTGGGTCGTCGACGACATCGCCGAGGCGCGGCGGACGCACGAGGCGCTCCAGCAGGCGCTGCACGAGATGGATGCGATCATGCGCAACGCCTCGGTCGGCGTGCTGATCACGCGCAACCGCCGCATGGTGCGCTACAACGCCTATTTCGCCGAGATGTTCGGCTTTGCCGGCGACGCCGGCGTCGACCTGCCGGCGCGCCTGCTTTACCGCAGCGACGAGGAATATGTCGCCGTCGGCACCGCCGCCGGCCCGCTGCTCGGCAGCGGCAAGCCGTTCCAGCAGGAGCTGTGGATGCGCCGCCAGGACGGCAGCGACCTCTGGGTGAACCTGATCGGCTACGTCGAGAACCCGGAGCTGCCGACCGGCGGCACGATCTGGATCCTCGAAGACCGCAGCGCCTTTCGCCGCGCGGAACTGGCGCTGCAGCAGGCCCACGACGAACAGCAGCTGATCCTCGACCACAGCGTCGTCGGCATTGCCTTCGTCAAGGAGCGCCTCTTCCAGCGCTGCAACCGGCGCCTGGAGGAAATCTACGGCTTCGGCCCGGGCGAACTCGCCGGCCAGCCAACCCGCGTCACTTTCCTCTCCGAGCACAGCTACCGGGAGCTCGGCGAGATCGCCTACGGCGCGCTGAGTCGCGGCGAGACCTTCGCCACCGAGGTGATCCACCGCCGCCGTAACGGCGAGCCGTTCTGGGTGCGCATCACCGGCCGCGCGATCGACCCGGCGCAGCCGCAGGCGGGGTCGATCTGGAATTTCGAGGACGTTACCGACCGCAAGCTCGCCGAGGAGTCGCTGCGCGAGAGCGAGACGCTGCAGCGCGCCATCCTCGACAGCGCCAACCTGATGATCGTCGCCACCGACCGCGAGGGCCGCATCGTCACCTGCAACCCGGCGACCGAGGCAACGCTGGGCTGGCCGGCGGAAGCGCTGATCGGCCGCTCGCCGGTCGACACCTTCGTCGAAGCGCAGGCACTCGATGCGCAGCGCGCCGCGCTGCGGGAGGAATTCGGCTATGAGAGCGGCGACGCCTTCAATGTACTCGTCGCCCGCGCGCGCCTGTGCCGCGTCGACGAGCGCGAGTGGCGCTTCGTCCGTCGCGACGGCACGACGCTGCCGGTGCAGCTCACTGTCTCGCCGCTGTACCAGGGGGGCGCCTCGGTCAATGGTTTTCTCTTCGTCGCCGCCGACATCACCGAACGCCTGGCGGCACAGCAGGCGCTGCGGCGCTCGCACGAGGAGCTGGAGGAGCGCGTCAAGGAGCGCACCGCCGAGCTCGAGGCGGAAATGACCGAGCGCCGCCGCGCCGAGCAGCGCCTCAAGTACCTGGCACACCACGACAGCCTGACCGGCCTGCCGAACCGCACGCTGTTGACGCGCCGCCTGGACGAGGCGATCGAGAATTCGGCGGCGCAGGGGTTGATGATGGCGGTGATGTTCGTCGATCTCGATCGCTTCAAGAGCATCAACGATTCGCTCGGCCACCATGTCGGCGACGCCCTGCTGAAGGAGGTGGCGCGGCGCATCAGCGGCGCGCTGCGGGTCGGCGATACCGTCGCGCGCATCGGTGGCGACGAATTCGTCGCCGTGCTGCCTTGTCTCGACCAGGCGCAGCACGCCGAGCTGCTCGCCGAGAAATTGCGCGGCGCGCTGCAGCGCCCGGTTCACGTCGCCGGCCACGAGCTGTTCGCGACGCCGTCGATCGGCATCTGCCTCTACCCGCAGGATGGCAGCAGCGTCGACATGCTGCTGCGTCACGCCGACACGGCGATGTACGCGGCCAAGGACGCCGGCCGCAACACCGTCCGCCGCTTCGATGCGGCGATGACCAGCGCCGCCGAGCAGCATTTCCAGATCGAGGCCGCGCTGCGTCGCGCCATCGACCGCCGCGAATTCGAGCCCTACTTCCAGCCGTGGGTCAGCCTCGCCGACGGTTCGCTCGCCGGCATGGAGGTGCTGGTGCGCTGGCACCATCCCGAACTCGGGCTGGTTATGCCGGCGCGCTTCATCTCGGTGGCCGAGGAATCGGGGCTGATCGCGCCGATCGGGCAGCAGGTGCTGCGCGCCGCATGCGAGCAGCTGCGCGCCTGGGATCGCGCCGGACTGGTGGTGCCGCTGCTCGCGGTGAATCTCTCGCCCTGGCAGTTCCGCGACGCGCGGCTGCTCGACATCGTTCGCGGCATCCTCGCGGAAACGCAGGTCGAGCCGTCGCGCATCGAATTCGAGATCACCGAGACGGCGGTGATGGAGGACGGCGAACAGGCGCTGGCGACCCTGCGGCGGATGAAGGAGGCCGGCTTCCGCCTCTCGGTGGACGACTTCGGCACCGGCTATTCGAGCCTCGCCTACCTGAAGCGCTTTCCCGTCGACAAGCTCAAGGTCGACCGCTCCTTCGTCATGGACATGACGCGCGACGCCAACGACGACGCGATCGTCCGCACCATCGTCGCGCTGGCGCAGACTCTGCATCTGAAAGTGACCGCCGAGGGGGTCGAGACGGCGGCGCAGCGCGATGCGCTGCAAGCGATCGGCTGCGATTTCGCGCAGGGCTACTATTACTTCCGTCCGCAGCCGGCGGCGTCGATCGAGATCGATGCCCTCGGCTGCGTGTGTCAGGCCTGAGCGCTTTCGAACAAATCCACAGCGCAAGCCGATCGCTTCGCCGGGCGGTGCTCGCGCCTCGCGACGATTTTTTCACCAGCTCAAGCGGCGCCCGCCCAGCCTCTCGCCGGCCCCGGGGGGGAATTGATTTGGGTCAACGAGAAAGTGTTACAGAATCGGTATGGTAATCCTCGATTTTTGAACCATATTGTTCGATCGAGCGAGGAGATTCCATGGCGGCAGTCATGCCCGCGCCGGCGCAGAGCCGGCTTCTGATGTCCGGCAACGAAGCGGTGGCGCGCGCCGTGTGGGAGTCCGGCGTGCGCGTCGCGGCGGCCTATCCGGGCACGCCGGCGACCGAAATGCTGGAAGTGATCTCGACCTACCCGGATCTCTATTCCGAGTGGGCGGTCAACGAGAAGACCTCGCTCGAAATCGCCTTCGGCGCGGCCATGGCCGGCTCGCGTTCATTCTGCGCAATGAAGCACGTCGGCCTCAACGTCGCCTCCGATGCGCTGATGACGCTGACGCTGACCGGCGTCGCCGGCGGCCTGGTGATCGCCGTGGCCGACGACGTCGGCCTGTCGTCGTCGCAGAACGAGCAGGATTCGCGCTTCTGGGGCCGCTTCGCGCACGTGCCGATCCTTGAGCCGGCCGATTCGCAGGAAGCCTACGAACAGACGAAGCTCGCCTTCGAACTCTCCGAGCGCTTCCAGACCGTGGTCATCCTGCGCATGACGACGCGCATCTGCCACGTGAAGGGGCTGGTCACCGTCGGCGAGCGCATCCCGCACGTCGCCGCCGGCTTCAAGAAGGACCCGGCGCGCTGGGTGATGGTGCCGGGTGCCGCGCAGAAACGCATTCCGCTGATGTTCCAGCGCGAGGACGACCTGCGCGCCGAGGCCGAAGTCACGCCGCTGAACTTCGTAGACAGTGGCAGCGACCGCCGCGTCGGCTTCGTTACCTCCGGCCCGGCCTACATGCATATCAAGGAAGCCTTTCCGGACGCGCCGGTCTTGAAGCTCGGCCTCTCCTACCCGGCGCCGTTCGAGAAGATCCGTGCCTTTGCGGCGACGGTCGGGCAATGCGTCGTCGTCGAGGAAGTCGAGCCGCTGCTCGAAACCGAGATCAAGGCGCAGGGCATCAAGGTGATCGGCAAGGAAATCCTGCCGCGGCAGGGCGAGCTGGCGCCGCACGTGCTGAAGCCGGTGGTCGGCCGCCTCCTCGGCGAGGAAGTCGCCGAGCCGGAGAAAAAGCCGGCGCGCGCCGTCGCGCCGCTGCCGGTGTTTCCGCGGCCGCCGACGATGTGCGTCGCCTGCCCGCACCTCGGCGTCTATTACACGCTGGCGCAACTGCGGAACATCACCATCGCCGGCGACATCGGCTGCTACACGCTCGGCTTCGGCCACCCGTGGAACGCGCTCGACGCCTGCATCTCGATGGGTGCCTCGATGGGCATGGCGCTCGGCCTCGACAAGGGCCGCGGCGAGGCCGACAAGGACAAGAAGATCGTCGCCGTGATCGGCGATTCGACCTTCATGCACATGGGCATGCAGGGCCTGCTCGACATCGTCTACAACAAGGGCAACGTCACCGTCCTGCTGCTCGACAACCGCGCTGTCGGCATGACCGGCGGCCAGGACAACCCGGGTACCGGCCGCGACATCCACGGCCAGGAAGCGCCGCGCGTCGACTTCGCCGCGATCGTGAAGGCGCTCGGCGTCAAGGAAGAGCGGGTGCACGTGGTCAACCCCTACGAGCTGCCGACGCTGTTCAAGACCGTGCGCGAGGAAACCAAGATTCCGGAACCGTCGGTGATCATTACCAACCAGCCCTGCGTGCTGGTCGATCACTACCACGGCCTGAAGCCCTACACCGTCATCGACGACAAGTGCACCGGCTGCGGCAACTGCCTCGACACCGGCTGCCCGGCGATCCACGTCACCAAGCGCGATTCGGTCGTCAAGCCGTCGGGCAAGACCGTCGACCTCGCCTGGGTGCGCATCGAAAGCTCGGTGTGTACCGGCTGCGGCCTGTGCGTGCAGCCCTGCGCGCCGGACGCCATCGTGCACGCCGACAAGGTTATCCAGATCAAGGCCCTGCAAAGACACTAACCTCTTATGACGCAGAGACCGCAGAGGCGCAGGGAACGCAGAGATTGTAGGAACTGCTTTCTCTGCGCTCTCTGCGCCTCTGCGCGCTCTGCGTCGAAAGCGTTATGGAGTAGTTCGCATGTCTGAAATTACAAATATTCTGGTAGTAGGCGTCGGCGGCCAGGGCGTCATGACCGCCACCGAGATCCTCGCCGAAGCGGCGATCGCGCTCGGCCACGACGTCAAGAAAACCGAAGTCGCCGGCATGGCGCAGCGCGGCGGGGTGGTTTCCTCGCATCTGCGCTTCGGCCCGAAAGTCCTGTCGCCGCAAATCACTCCGGGCGACGCGCACATCCTGCTCGGCTTCGAGGCCGCGGAGGGGATGCGCTGGCGGCACATGCTGCGCGCCGACGGGCTGGCGCTGATGAACATCGGCAACCTGGCGCCGCCGGTGGTCGAGCTCGGCCTGTTCGAGTACCCGCAGGACCCGGTCGGCGAAATGCGCAAGAGCGGTGCCCGCGTCTTCGCCTTCGACGCCTCTGCGATCGCCAATTCGCTTGGCGACATCCGCCTCGGCAACACCGTGATGCTCGGCGCGATCGCCGACCACATGCCGTTCCCGGCGGAAGTGCTGGAGAAGTGCGTGCTGCAGCGCTTCGCCCGCAAGGGCGAGAAGGTCATCGAGATGAATCGCCAGGCTTTTGCCGCCGGCCGCGCCGCCGCCGCCGAAGCGCAGAAAACGCAGGACGCCAGGGAACAAGCAATTGCCTGATTTGCGGTAAAATATCGATTCCGATCAAAGGGAAAGGAGAGGGCAACCTCTCCTTTCCCATTTTGTTTCCCGATGGGCAACGCTCCGTGGGAGCTGTCGTCATTCCGGCGAACGCCGGGATCCAGGACGGCGTACGGAGAGAGCATCCTGGATTCCGGGTTCCGCGGCGCATGCCGCGGAACCCGGAATGACAGACTGAACAACGCGACCGATCAAATTTTTCGTGGCTGACATGACCGCACAAATCCTCGATGGCAACGCCCTGGCGCAGAAGCTGCGCGCCGATTTCAAGACCCGCGCCGAAGCGCTCGCCGCCAAAGGCACGCGCCCCGGGCTGGTGGTGATCCTGGTCGGCGAAGACCCGGCCTCTTCGGTCTATGTGCGCAACAAGGTGGCGGCCTGCGAGAAAGCCAGCTTCCATTCCGAGAAGATCGTCTACCCGGCCGACGTCGCGCAGGAGGTGGTGCTGGCGAAGATCGCCGAGCTCAACGCCGATCCGAAGATCCACGGCATCCTCGTCCAGCTGCCGCTGCCGAAGCATTTCGACAGCGACCTCGTGCTCGAAGCGATCGCGCCGGAAAAGGACGTCGACGGCTTCCACGCCGAGAACGTCGGCGCGCTGATGCAGGGCCAGCCGCGCTTCATCCCGTGCACGCCCTACGGCGTCACCAAGTTCTTCGAGGAGGCCGGCGTCAACCTGAAGGGCGCCGAAGCGGTCGTCATCGGCCGCTCGAACATCGTCGGCAAGCCGATGGCCATGCTGCTGCTGCAGGCCGGCGCCACCGTCACCATCTGCCACTCGCAGACGAAGGACCTCGCCTTCCATACCAGGCGTGCCGATGTGCTGGTTGCCGCCGTCGGCCGGCCGAAGTTCGTCACCGCCGACATGGTCAAGCCCGGCGCCGTGGTCATCGACGTCGGCATCAACCGCCTGCCGGACGGCAAGCTGTGCGGCGACGTCGACTTCGACGGCGTCAAGGAAGTCGCCGGCGCGATCACGCCGGTGCCCGGCGGCGTCGGCCCGATGACCATCACCATGCTGCTCGCCAACACGCTGGAAGCGGCCGAAAGGAGCGCCAAGTGACGCAAACTCAGAACCCGAAGCCGCTCGTCGGCGTCGTCATGGGCTCCGACTCGGACTGGCCGACGATGCAGGCGGCCGCGGTGATGCTCAAGGAATTCGGCGTGCCCTTCGAGGCGCGCGTCGTCTCCGCGCACCGCACGCCGGACCTGCTGTTCGCCTACGCCGCCGAAGCCGCCGGCCGCGGCCTCAAGGCGATCATCGCCGGCGCCGGCGGCGCCGCGCACCTGCCGGGCATGCTTGCTGCCAAGACGACGATCCCGGTGCTCGGCGTGCCGGTGCAGTCGAAGGCGCTCTCCGGCCAGGATTCGCTGCTGTCGATCGTGCAGATGCCCAAGGGCATTCCGGTCGCCACCTTCGCCATCGGCGAGGCCGGCGCTGCCAATGCGGCGCTGTTCGCGGTATCGATGCTGGCCAATGACGATCCGGCGCTGGCGCAGAAGCTGGCTGCCTTCCGCCAGGCCCAGACCGACAAGGTGCTGGCCATGAAGCTGCCGGAAGTCTGAGCGGACGATGAGCGCGATCCTTCCGCCCGCCACCCTCGGCATGCTCGGCGGCGGCCAGCTTGGCCGCTTCTTCGTTTCCGCCGCGCACGAGCTCGGCTACAAGGTCTGGGTGCTCGACCCCGATCCGCACAGCCCGGCCGGCCAGATCGCCGAGCGCCACCTGGCGGCAGCCTACGACGACTACGCCGCGCTCGACGAGCTGGCGCAGCACTGCGCCGCGATCACCACCGAGTTCGAGAACGTCCCCGCCGACACCCTCGACTATCTCGCCAAGTTCATTCCGGTGCGGCCGTCGGCCGCCGCCGTCGGTGTCTGCCAGAACCGCATCGCCGAGAAGACCTTCCTGCGCGACCACGGCCTGCCGCACGGCGCCTTCGCGCCGGTGCATGCGGAGGACGATATCCGCAACGCCAATGCCGGCCTCTTCCCGGGCATCCTCAAGGTCGCCCGCTTTGGCTACGACGGCAAGGGGCAGGCGGTGGTTAACGACCGCGACGAAGCGCTCGCCGCTTTCCGTGCCTTCGGCGGCGAGACCTGCATCCTCGAACAGAAGCTGCATCTCGACTACGAGGTCTCCATCGTGCTGGCGCGCGACGAGAACGGCGTCGTCAAGTGCTTCCCGACCGCCGAGAACAGCCACCGCAAGGGCATCCTCGACGTGTCGATGGTGCCGGCGCGCGGCTCGGCCTGCCTGCGCGACAGCGCCGCCGAATACGCCGAACGGATTGCCGAGAAGCTCGGCTACATCGGCACGCTCGGCGTCGAGTTCTTCGTCAGCCACGGCCAGCTCTACGTGAACGAGATGGCGCCGCGCCCGCACAACAGCGGTCACTACACCGTCGACGCCTGCGTCACCAGCCAGTATGAGCAGCAGGTACGCGCGCTGTGCGGCCTGCCGCTGGGCGATGCGCGCGCGCATTCGGCGGCGGTGATGGTGAACATCCTCGGCGACCTGTGGGTCGAGAAGACCGAAAGTGGCAGAGGCGGCGAGCACTACCGCGAGCCGGACTGGTCGAGGCTGCATGCCTATCCGAACCTCAAGCTGCACTTCTATGGCAAGCACCACGCTCGCCCCGGCCGCAAGATGGCGCACTTCACGGTGCTCGACGGCGATTTCGACCGTGCGGTGAAGATCGCGATGGAAGCGCGCGCCGCCATCGGCATCAAGGATGAGTAATCTGGCGGACATCGCCCGCGCTGTCGAACTGCTGCAGGCCGGCGAGCTGGTCGGCATCCCGACCGAGACGGTCTACGGCCTCGGCGCTGACGCCGCCAACCCCGAGGCGGTGGCGAAGATCTTCGTCGCCAAGGGGCGGCCGGCCGACCACCCGCTGATCGTGCACATCCCCGGTGCCAATTTTCTCGATCGCTGGGCGCGCGACATTCCCGACCTCGCCTACGAATTGGCCGAAGACTTCTGGCCCGGCCCGCTGACGCTGATCCTGAAGCGCGCTCCCGGCGTGCCGGATGCCGTCACCGGCGGCCAGGACACCGTCGGCCTGCGCGTTCCGGGCCATCCGGTCGCGCTCGACCTGTTGCGCGCCTTCGCTGCCGCCGGCGGCAGCGGCGGTATCGCCGCGCCATCGGCCAACCGCTTCGGCCGCATCAGCCCGACCACCGCCGGGCACGTCCGCGAGGAACTCGGCGACGCCGTCGCGCTGGTGCTCGATGGCGGCCCATGCGCTGTCGGCATCGAATCGACGATCGTCGATCTGTCGTCCGGCAAGCCGCTGCTGCTGCGCCCCGGCCACATCACGCCGGCGGCGATCGAGGCGGTCTGCGGTGTGCTGCCGGAAGCGCCAACCGCCGCTGCGCCGCGCGCCTCGGGGACGCTGGAGGCGCACTACGCGCCGACGACGCCGATGCGCCGCGTCGATCGCGACCGTCTGGCGCAGTTCCTCAATGCGATGCGCCACAGCGGGCGCCGCTGCGGCGTGCTGGCGCATTCGCAGCCGCCGCAGGCGGTGAGCGGGCCGAATCCGCCGCATCTCTGGAAGATGCTGCCGGCGGCGCCGGACGGCTATGCGCACGACCTCTATGCCGCGCTGCGCGAACTCGACCACGCCGGCGTCGACCTGATCGTCGTCGAGGCGATCCCGGAAACGCCCGAATGGCAGGCGGTCGCCGACCGCCTGCGCCGCGCGCTGGCCGGCGCCGGCGCCTGAGCGATGCCCCTCGGGCATCGCGAAGAAGTGCCCTCGGGGTGCGCCTGAGCAATGCGCCTCGCGTATCGCGGGGCCGTGCTACAGCGCAAACAGCCGGTCGACCTTGGCCGCGCAGATGAAATCGTTTTCCGACAGCCCGCCGACTGCGTGCGTCCAGTAGCGCACGCGGCAATCGGCGTAGCCGACCGTCAGCTCGGGGTGATGGTCTTCACGGTGCGAGATCCAGGCGACGGCATTGACGAAGGCCATCGTCTCGTGATGGTTCTTGAAGCGGAAGGTCTTGCCGATCGCGCTGCCGGTCAGCGTCCAGCCGTCCAGGTTTTCCAGCAGCTTGCCCACGGTCGCCGCGTCGAGCGGCGGGATGCCGCCCTCGCAGGGAACGCAGTGCCGGTCGGCGATGTCACAGGCAGTGTTCATGTTCGTCTCCTCCGGGTTGTTCCTGAGGGCTGGACACGGGCAGACGGGGATGGTTCCGCGGCATTTCGGCTGGCGTTTGAAATGCCTCGGAAAGCGGCATATAATCCGTGCCTCGTTGGGGGGGTAGCTCAGCTGGGAGAGCGCCGCGTTCGCAATGCGGAGGTCGAGGGTTCGATCCCCTTCCTCTCCACCATCGAACAACAAAAAGAACAAGGCCGGATCAGTGCAAGCTGATCCGGCCTTGTTCTTTTCTGCCCCGCGTTCCAGCCCTTCGCGCATTCCGCCGCGCCCGCGCCGTGCTCCTTTTGCGGGCGGCCGGCGCTACGACGGGCGGATGATGCAGTATGATGTGGACATTGCCATGGCAAGGCGGCTCCCCACGCCACGCGAGAAGACGTCGCGCCCCTTGTCATACGGGAGGTCCCATGAGCCGCATCCTGCTCGTCGACGACGAAGATTCGATCCTCCGGTCGCTGACCCGGCTGCTGTCGCTGACACCGTGCACAGCCGGCGACAAGAGCTGGAAGCTGGTCGTCGATGGCTTCACCTCGCCCGAGGCGGCCCTCGACCGGGCACGCCACACCGCGTACGACGTGGTGCTCTCCGACTATCGCATGCCGGGAATGGACGGCGTCCAGTTCCTCAAGGCCTTCCGCCTGCTGCAGCCGGACTGCCCGCGCCTGATCCTGTCCGGCTATGCCGACCTCAACGGCCTGATCGGCGCGATCAACGAGGCCGGCATCAGCCGCTTCCTGTCCAAGCCCTGGAACGACTACGAACTGGTCGCCGCGATCGGCCAGGCGCTGGCCTTGCGCGAACTGAGCCTGGACAACCAGCGCCTGGCCGACCAGGCGCGTCATGCGCTCGGCCAGATCAGCGCCGAGGAGCTTGAGCGCAAGCGCCTGGAGGCCGAGGCGCCCGGCCTGGCGCGGGTCGAGTGGGGGCCGGACGGCTCGGTGCTGCTCGACGAATCGCTGCTCGACGAACCCTTGCCCGACGACTGGCTCGGCAAACCGGGCGCGCCGGGTCCCGCGGAGAAAGGCTGATGCCCGAATTCGAGAACGACGCCGGGCGGCTGACCTTCAAGCTGGTCTATTACGGGCCGGCGCAAGGGGGGAAGACCACCAACCTGATGCAACTGCACGAGCTGGCCGACGCGCAGATGAAGGGCGAACTGATGACGCTGGAGACCCAGCACGACCGCACGCTGTTCTTCGACCTGCTGCCGCTCGGCTTTCGCACCGCCTCCGGGCTGACCATCCGCTTCCGCCTGTTTACGGTGCCCGGGCAGGTGGCCCACGACGGCACGCGCAAGGCGGTGCTGTCGCGCGCCGACGGGGTGGTCTTCGTCGCCGATTCGCAGCGCAACCAGGCGACCAACAATGGCGAGGCCTTCCAGAACCTGGCCGAGAACCTCGGCCGCGTCGGCCTCGACATTGCCCGTCTGCCGCTGGTCGTGCAGTTCAACAAGCGCGATCTGCCGGACATCCTGTCCGAGGACGAGATTCGCGCCCGCTACGCCGAAGCGCCGTGGCCGCTGGTGTTCGCCGCGGCGATCGATGGCCGCGGCGTGCGGGAAACCTTCACCGCCTTGCTGCACGCGGTCTGGCGGCGCTACGCCGACGAGTTCGACCTGGCCGGCGCCCACGGCCTCGGCGAGCAGGAATTCGTCGCCGCCGCCGGCGGAGGAATGCCATGAACCCGGGCAACGAATTCGACCGCGATTTCACGCTGCAGGAACTGCTGGCCCCGCGCGACGCCGCCGAATTGTGCGCCGCCGCCACCGGCTTGCTCGGCGTCCCGGTCAGCCTGCTCGACGCCGGCGGCGCGCCCTTTGCCGACAGCGCACCGCCGGCGCCGGGCGCGGCGCGCGCGCCGCTGGTCCTCGAACTGGAGCCGCTGGGCTTTCTCGCCGCCGACTGCCCGCCGTCGGCGTTGGCCGGCATCGCGCGGCTGCTGCGCTGGGGCCTGCTCTCGCGGGCGCGGCTGCGCATGGTTTCCGACCTGCATCTGGAAGCGGTGCGCGCCGACTACGCCAAGCTGCAGCAGCAGAACGAGGCGCTGAAGGCGTCCGAGGCGAAGTACCGCGAGCTGGCGGCGAACCTCGACGCCAAGGTGCGCGAGCAGACGCAGATCATCGACGAGCGCCAGCGCCAGCTCTACCAGGCCGAGCGGCTGGCGTCGATCGGCCAGCTGGCGGCCGGCGTCGCGCACGAGATCAACAACCCGCTCGGCTTCATCGGCAGCAACCTGTTTGCCGCCGAACGCTACCGCGCGCAGCTCGCCGCGCTGCGCGACGTGATTCCGCCGGCGGTCTGGCAGCAGCAGGATCTCGACTTCGTCTTCGCCGACTTTGCCGACCTGCTGCGCGACACGCGCGAGGGACTGGAGCGGATCGCCCGCATCGTCCGCGACCTCAAGGGTTTTTCCAGCGTCGACCAGCCGGAGGAGCAGCTGGTCGACCTCAACGCGCAACTGACCGCGCTGCTCGCCGTGGTCAATGGCCAGAAGCCGGAGGCGGTAAACCTCGTCGCCGACTTGCAGCCCTTGCCGCCGCTGATGTGCCTGCCCGGCCATCTCAACCAGGCCTTCCTCGCCATCCTGCAGAACGCGCTGCAGGCGGTCGAGGCCGGCGGCACGGTGACCGTGCGCAGCCGCGCCGTCGGCGACAACATCACCGTGAGCATCCGCGACGACGGCCCGGGCATTCCCGCCGAGGTGCTGCCGCGCGTCTTCGACCCCTTCTTCACCACGCGCGGGGTCGGTGCCGGCACCGGCCTCGGCCTGACCGTGGCGCGCGACATCATCCTCGCCCACAGCGGCAAGGTCGACATCAGCTGCCCGCTCGAGGGCGGCACCGTCGTTACCGTCGCGCTACCCGCCTGATCCGCCATGACCCACTCATGACCAACTACGCCGCCTACTTCACCGGTTCCGCCGACGCTCCCGCCGCCAACGGCGGCACGGCGCCAGCGCGCTACCGCCTGCTGATCGTCGACGACGAACCGGGCATCCTCAAGGCGCTCACGCGCACCTTCCGCAGCGAAGCCTACGAGATAGTCACCGCCGCCAACGGCAGCGAAGCGCTGGCGCGACTGCACGAGGCGCCGGCGCAGGTGATCATCAGCGACTACATGATGCCCGGCATGACCGGCGCCGAGCTGCTCAAGCAGGTGAAGGCCCTCTACCCCGACACCATCCGCATCATGCTCACCGGCCACGCCGACACCGGTGCGGTGATGGGGGCGATCAACGAAGGCGCGGTGTACAAGTTCATCCTCAAGCCGTGGAACGACGACGACCTGCGCGTCACCGTGTCGCTGGCGCTGGAGCAGTACGACCTGGTGCAGAAGAACCGCCAGCTCAGCCAGGAGAACACGCGCAAGGCGAAGGAGATCAGCGCGCTGTCGCGCCTCGCGGTGTCCAACCGTAGCCAGCTGGGGATCATGCTGCACAAGAAGCAGCTGCTGACCAGCGCCCAGTTGCAGGAGCTCACCCGCCTGCAGGGCATCCACAAGGAGCCGCTGCTCAAGCTGCTGCTCGACCGCGGCTGGGTCACCGAGAAAATGCTGCGCAAGATCCTGCGCGAGGACTTGCTGGTCGAGGAGGTGGCGCTCGACGAGTTCCGCGTCGACGCCGCTGTGGCCGAGCTGATCCCGCGCTCGTTCTGCGACAAGCAGCTGGTGGTGCCGCTCAAGCTGGAAGGGCGCCGCCTGCTGCTGGCGGTGGCCGACCCGATGGACGCCGGCCTGATCGACGACGTGCGCTTCACCGCCGGCCTCGACCTCAAGGTGGTGATGGCCGATTCCGCGGCGATCCGCGCCAAGATCAACGAACTCTACGGCGAGGGCAGCACGACCGATTTCCGCGACCTGGCCACCGTCGTCGGCAGCGTCGACCCCTACGAGGGCATCGAGATCGTCATCGACGAAGACGAGAACGTGCCGATCGACGAGCTGCTGGCGGCGACCAACGAGCCGCCGGCAATCCGCCTGGCCAACGCCATCATCCTCGAAGCGATGCGCCTCGGCGCCTCCGACATCCACCTGCAGCCGCGCGCCAAGAACGTCGTCGTCCGTCTGCGCATCGACGGCGTGCTGCACGACAAGATCCAGATTCCGCACGCGCTGCACGGGCCGCTGGTGTCGCGGCTGAAGATCATGGCCGAGCTCGACATCTCCGAGCGGCGGCGGCCGCAGGACGGCCGGCTGACGGTCAAGTCGCCACTGCGGGTGGTCGACCTGCGCATCTCGACCTTGCCGACGATCAACGGCGAGAAAGTGGTGATGCGCATCCTCGACCGCAACTCGGCGGTGCTGAGCCTGGCTGGGCTGGGCTTCGGCGAGAAGGGACTGGCCAAGGTGCGGGTGATGGTGGACAAGCCGCAGGGCCTGCTGCTCGCCACCGGCCCGACCGGCAGCGGCAAGACCACCACGCTCTATTCGCTGCTGCAGGCGAACGCCTCGCCGGCCAAGAACTACATCACCATCGAGGACCCGGTCGAGTATTACCTGGACAACGCCGGCCAGGTGCTGGTCAAGGAGAAGATCGGCCTGACCTTCCCGACGGTGCTGCGCTCGATCCTGCGCCAGGACCCGGACGTTGTGCTGATCGGCGAGATCCGCGACATCGAGACCGCCGAGGTCGCCTTCCATGCGGCGCTCACCGGCCACCAGGTGCTGTCCACGCTGCACACCAACTCGGCGCTGGCCACCGTCGCCCGCCTGCTCGACCTGGGCATGAAGCCCTTCATCGTCGCCAGTGCGCTCGAAGGCATCATCGCGCAGCGCCTGGTGCGCCGCATCTGTCGCCACTGCCGGCAGGAGGTGGTGACCGACGCCGCGCTCGCCGCCCGCCTCGGGCCGCGCTTCCGCGACACGCCGGTGCGCGGCTACGTCGGCGCCGGCTGCGCCGAGTGCGACGGCAGCGGCTTCAAGGGGCGCGTCGGGCTCTACGAGATCCTGCTGCCCGACGAAGGGATGCGCGACCTGGTCGCCCGCGGCGCGAGCATGAAGGAGCTGGCGGCCCACGCCCGCGCCGGCGGCCACGAAACGCTGTGGGACGACGCCTGGCACAAGGTGGCGCACGGCGAGACGCCGATGGCCGAAGTGCTGCGGGTGCTCGGCCCGGAACCGGAATAAGGGGGATGAGATGAACGGCATCGACGACAATGCGGCCGTTCGGCCGGCGACGGATGCGGGCGCGGAGCTGGAGCGCCTGCGGGCGCACGTCAAGCAGATCGAAAGCCAGCTGCTGCAGTCGGAGAAGCTCGCCTCGGTCGGCCAACTGGCCGCCGGGGTGGCGCACGAGATCAACAACCCGGTCGGCTTCGTCAGCTCCAACCTGGGGGCGCTCGGCACCTACGTTGGCCGCCTGTTCGAGCTGCTTGCCGCCTACGAGGCGATGGAGCAGGCGCTGCCGGCCGAACATCCGGCGCGGCAGGCGGTCGCTCGCCTGCGCGCGACGCTCGAGATCGACTACCTGCGCCAGGATGTTCCCGACCTGCTGCGCGAGTCGGTCGAGGGGCTCGACCGGGTCAAGCAGATCATCAGCGACCTCAAGGGTTTCTCGCGCACCGACGAAGGGCAGCGGGAAACCGTCGACCTGCACCGCGGGCTGGAGAGCACCCTCAACGTGATCTGGAGCGAGCTGAAATACAAGGCGCAGGTGGTGCGCGACTACGGCGAGCTGCCGCCGGTCGTCTGCATCCCCGGCCAGATCAACCAGGTGTTCATGAACCTGCTGGTCAACGCCGTGCAGGCGATCGATTCCACCGGCACCATCACGCTGCGCACCGGTGCCGCCGACGACCGGGTGTGGGTGGAAATTGCCGATACCGGCCAGGGCATCCCGGACGAGGTCCGCGCCCGCATCTTCGAACCCTTCTTCACCACCAAGCCGGTCGGCAAGGGCACCGGCCTCGGCCTGTCGATCTCCCGCGACATCGTCGAACGCCACGGCGGGCGGCTTGACGTGAAGAGCCGCGTCGGCGAGGGCACCACCTTCCGCATCGAGCTGCCGGTCGACGCTCCGTCCGCCGCCTGAACGCGGGCGCCCCGCCCGGCGCTCCGCGGAGCGGTCCTCGCCTCCCGCCTCGCGGGCGGCTAACCGGTCTCCAGCTGCCGGCGCATCCGCTCCAGCCGTTCGCGGATGCTGCTGCCGATGTCGATCTGCGGGTTCGAGTAGCCGTCGTCCTTGCCCGCTTCGCGCTCGCGCTGCTCGATCAGCGGACGCGCTGCGGCGTGTGCCGCTTCGAAGGAGCGGGTCTGCGTGCGCAGCTGTTCGTCGAAAATCGCCCGGCCGAAGTAGGTCAGCTCGGATTGGCGCCCGCAGCCGAAGGAGGTGTGCTCGGCGTCGGCGGCGGTCATCACCAGCGTGTTGTCGTCGCGCAGCGGTGCGATCCAGCTGCCCGAGTAGCAGGCGGAGACCGAGATTACGCGGTGGCGGATGCCGGCCTCGTCGAGCCAGGCCTTCAGCTGTTGCGGCGTCACTGCGGCTACGCTCAGCGGCCAGAACTGGGCGGCGAGCTGGCCGTCCTGCGCGCCGTGCGAGGTGAGGTGGATGAACAGGATGTCCTCGTCGCGGTCCATCAGCCCGGCGAGGTGGCGGATGGCGCGCTGCAGGTTGAGCGGCGTCGCCCACGGCCAGTCGTCCACCGTCGTCGCATGGTTCACCAGTTGCAGGCTGCGGCCGGCGCTGTCGAAGCGCTGCGCCATGACGCCCGCGACCATCTCGCTCTCGCGGCGGAAGACGTCCTCGTGCGCGTACGGCGCGAAGGTCAGCGCGTAGAGGTCGACGATGCCCGGCCGCTGGGCCTGCAAGGCCTGCAGGCGACGGCCCAGCAGCAGCGGCTGCTGTTCCATCAGCTCCTGCGTCAGCACGAGCCGGCGCGGCGTGGGCTCGGGCGCCGCGGTGGCGCCGGCCTCGGCGACCCACAGCGTCTCCTGCCTGCTGCCGCTCTCGATGAGTCCGAGCGCCAGCAGCAGCACGGCCAGCGCCAATGCCCGCCCCTTGCGCGGGGTGCCGCGCCAGAAGGTCAGCGTCTGCGCGGCGCCGAGCCAGACCCAGAGGCTGATCCAGATACCCCAGAGTAGCGTCGGCGACAGTGGCGGCATGCCGCCGCCGCTCTGGATGACGATCGCCCAGAGCAGGCCGTAGACGGCCGCGAGCAGGCAGCCTTGCGCCTGCAGCAGGCAGAAGAGATGGGCGGCGCTCGGCGCGTGCGCCGGTGCGCTGCCGTCGGCCGGGTGGAGGAGGGCGTAGCACGCCCAGGCGGTTGCCGCCGGCGCCAGCCAGCCGACCAGCAGCGGCTGCCAGTAGAAACTGGCCGGGCCGACGACCCATAGCCGCTGCAGCACGAACATGAGCAGCAGGCTCACCGCGAGCAGGCCGACGATCATCGCCGGGCGGGCGTGCAGTCCGTCCCAGCGCGCGTGCCGCAGCAGCGCCGTGCGCGCCCCCTCTTGCAGCCAGCGCAGCAGCATGCCGGCGGCGCCCGCGGGCGGCGGAGCGGAAAGCGCTGTCATTGCGCCGGCGGCGGTGGCCGTGGCGTCCGTTACCGGAGGGCGGTCGGTTTCCTGCATGGCGTTCTCCTCGGTCGGCGCGCTGCGCGGCGTGGCTGGGGTCTGATTATGCCCAGGTGATTGCCGCCGCGGCAATCGCGCGGCTTGGCGGTGCGCGGCGCAGTTTGCTGCTAAGGTGACGGTGTGCTCGTTGGAGCCCGCCTCCCGGGTGTGGCACAATGCGCGGCAGATAAAGACCATAAAAACAATAAGGGGATTGGCGGGCGGATTTGGGGACGTCGGCTGTCCTTCTCGTGGCTGCACATCGCGGCAGCCTGTCGACTTTGAGAGGGAAGAAAAATGATTAGAGCGGAGAACAAGCGGCCCCTGACAATCGCGTCGCTAGGCAGCTTGCTGGTGACCGTGCTGTCCTTGCTGGGGGGCGCCCAGGTGTGGGCGGCAACGGCCGGCCTCGATAACGCAAGCTGTCTGAGCTGTCACGACGGCAAGAAGGGCAAGATCGAGGTGCCGGGCAAGGAGGGCGACAAGCGCGCTCTCGCCCATGTCGATTCGCGCAAGTTCGGCATGAGCATCCATGCCGGGATGCAGTGCGTTACCTGCCACCTCGAAATCACCGACAGCCAGGCGCAGCACAAGAAGAACCCGCAGGCCAGGGCGCCGAACTGCATCACCTGCCACGAGCAGCTATGGGCGGATGCGCAGAAGGACAACAAGGCCCAGGGGCAGGATCGTCTCGGCCTGGTCGTCGAGAACATCGCCGACTACCGCAAGTCCTTCCATGCACGCCCCGACACCGACGATCCATCGCGCGCCAAGGCCTTCTGCGAGGACTGCCACGGCAGCCACGAATTCCGCGTGCCGCCCAAGGGCAGCGAGCGGCGCACCGCGTGGCACAAGGAGATTCCGGAAACCTGCGGCGCCAAGTGTCACGAGGATCAACTGGATTCCTACAAGGAATCGATCCATGGCGAGGAGCTGATCGACAAGGGCAACGTCAAGGCGGCGGTGTGTACCGACTGCCACTCGGCGCACCGCGTGACCAATACGTCGACCGACAACTTCAAGCTGGCCAACGTCAATACCTGCGGCGATTGCCACAAGAAGCAGCTGAACAGCTACACCGACACCTACCACGGACAGGTGAACCGCCTCGGCTACACCTACACGGCGCGCTGCGTGGATTGCCATCGCAGCCACGACATCAAGGCGATCGAGGACCCGAACGCGACGGTGCATCCGAAGAACCGGATGAAGACCTGCATGAAGTGCCACAGCGACAAGAAGCCGGGCATGCACGATGCGACCCCGGGCTTCGCCTCGTTCGCGCCGCATGCGAGCACCGACGATTTCGACAAATACCCGCAGATGTTCGTCGCCTCGAAATTCATGGTGGCGCTGCTGATCTTCGTCTTTGCCTTCTTCTGGGCGCATTCCGGCCTCTGGTACTACCGCGAGTGGATGGACCGCAAGGCCGGCAAGGCGCCGCCGCACATCGACACCAAGGGCCTCGTCCTCGATACGAAGAAGCATTTCCGTCGCTTCCCGGTCGGCTGGCGGATTGCCCACCTGGTCTTCGCGCTGGTCACGATGACGCTGGTGCTGACCGGTACCAGCGCGCTCTACGCCGAAAGCGTGTGGGCGCCGGTGGTGGCCAAGGCGGTCGGCGGGCCGAAGATGCTCGGCCTGATCCACCGCGTCGCGGCCTTCCTGTTCATCGGCATCTTCATGATCCACTTCGTCTATGTCATGCAGCGGCTGTTGCGCGACAAGACCTTCCGCTGGTTCGGCCCGGATTCGCTGATCCCGAACTGGAAGGACTTCGCCGACTGCTGGGGCATGTTCAAGTGGTTCTTCGGCAAGGGGCCGCGGCCGCTGTTCGACCGCTGGGCCTACTACGAGAAGTTCGACTACTGGGCGGTGTTCTGGGGCGTGAACATCATCGGCTGGAGCGGCCTGATGCTGGCCTTCCCGCACGTCACGGCGACCTTCCTGCCGGGTTGGGTGTTCAACGTCGGCACGCTGGTGCATGGCGAGGAAGCCTTCCTGGCGGCGGTCTTCCTGTTTACGGTGCATTTCTTCAACAACCACTTCCGGCCGGACAAGCTGCCGCCGCCGGACGTGGTGATGTTCACCGGCACCCAGTCGCTTGAGGAATTCCGCCACGACCATCCGGCGCACTACCAGCGCCTGGTCGACTCCGGCGAGATCACCCAGTATCTGGTCGACCCGCCGTCGCGCCAGTTCCACACGGGCTCGGTGGTCCTCGGTCTGGTGCTGATCGGCGTCGGTCTGACCTTGTTGCTGCTGGTCGGCGTCGGCTTCTTCGGCACCTGAGCGCGGGCGGTGCGACCTGCGCCCCAAGGCAAAAGGGGCCTGCTTCGGCAGGCCCCTTTTTTTGTGCGCCCGGCAGGGCGCAAGGTGCGCCGGCCTGGCCTACAGTCCGAGCCCCCAGCGCAGGCCGAGCAGCACGGCCATGCCAGCGACGAAGGGCAGCCACGGGTTGCGCCACAGACTGGCGGCGGCGATTGCGGCGCCGGCGGCAGCCAGCTTCGGATTGAGCGGTGCCAGCTCGCCGGAGACGAGCAGCACGTCGGGAACGACGATCGCCGCCAGCGCCGCCGCCGGTGCATAGCGCAGCGCACGCTGCACGACCGAGGGCAGCGTGACGCGACTGCCGAGCGCGATGAAGCTGGCGCGCGGCAAGGTCGTCGCCAGCCCGGTCAGGAGGAAGATCAGCCACAGCGTGGCGTCGTCGAAGGCGTGCACGTTCATGCGGCCTCCTGCTTCTTCGGCCAGTGGTCGGCGGCGAAACCGGCGGCGATGCCGACGAAGATGCCGGCAAAGAGCCCCAGCTTCAGCGGCAGCGCATGCAGCAGCACGGCGGTGCCGCCGCCGGCTGCGGCGGCGACCAGCATCGGCCGCATCTTCGCCATCGGTAGCAGCAGGATCAGCAGCGCGATCGTCGCCATGAACTCCAGCGACCAGGTCTTCGGGATCGAGCCGGCGGCGAAGACGCCGACCAGCGCGAAGCCCTGCCACAGCAGCCAGCTCCACAGCGACGGCGCCAGGTAGTAGCCGAGCCGCCAATGGCGGTCCTCGGTCGCCAGCATCTTCGCCATGCAGGTGGCGAAGACGCCGTCGGTGAGCAGGTGGCCGCAGAACCAGCGGTTGCCGCTGCTGAGGCCGCGGAAGCCCTGCGCGATGGCGGCGCTGAAGATGACGAAGCGCAGGTTCAGCGCCAGCGCGGTGGCGACGATCAGCCACACCGGCGCGCCGACGGCGATCAGCGGCAGCGTGCCGAGCTGGGCGGTGCCGGCGAAGACGATGACGTTCATGCCCATCGCCTGCAGCGGCGTGAAGCCGACGCTGACCATCGACATGCCGGTGACCAGCGCCCACGGGATCAGGCCGACCGACAGCGGCAGGAAGGTACGGAAGCCCTCGCGCGCGCCGGCGCGGAA
The DNA here is from genome assembly GCA_016183655.1 of Rhodocyclales bacterium. Lineage (GTDB taxonomy): Bacteria > Pseudomonadota > Gammaproteobacteria > Burkholderiales > Rhodocyclaceae > Proximibacter. The sequence continues at coordinate 178,703 of JACPEH010000023.1, read as the reverse complement.
GCTGGGGGAGGTAATTGTCTGCATGTGTGTGGCGGCGAAGGCTTGTGGCCGACGCCGAAACTCGGGTTTCCGGATGGGAAACGATAAAGATGCCGGGAAAATACCATGCGCCGGCCGGCGCGATGCGCGTGCCGGATGGCGCAATGCACTGCGGCGCCCCGAGGGCGCCGCAGCGGTTGTGGCCGGTGCTTAGGCGAGCGCCTTCAATGCGGCGTCGTAGTCCGGTTCCTGCTTGATCTCCGGAACCAGCTCGGCGTGCAGCACCTTGTCGTTCGCGTCGAGGACCACCACCGCGCGCGCGGCGACGCCGGTGAGCGGGCCGCTGGCGATGGCGACGCCGTAGTCGCGCAGGAACTGGCTGCCGCGCATGGTCGACAGCGTGAGCACGTTGCCCAACCCCTCGGCGCCGCAGAAGCGGCTCTGCGCAAAGGGCAGGTCGGCCGAGATGCAGAGCACGACGGTGTTCGCCAGGTCGCTGGCGGCCTGGTTGAACTTGCGCACCGAGGTGGCGCAGGTCGGGGTGTCGATGCTCGGGAAGATGTTGAGGATCTTCCGCTTGCCGGCGAAGCTGGCGAGCGGGACGTCGGCGAGATCCTTGCCGACGAGGGTGAAGGCCGGGGCCTGGCTGCCGGCCTGCGGAAACTTGCCGTCCACCTGGATGGCGTTGCCTGCGAGCGTTACGGTCTGGGTCATTGTTGTGTCCTCTTCCGGGTTGCGGGATGCATTTAGTCCACGCGCCGGCGAGAAAGTTCGCCGGGCAAGCGGGGCGGCTGCGCAAGCCGTGCCGATTGCCGGATAATTATGCCTCAGCGCTGCACCGGGCTCGCCCGGCCTATTCCTTTTCTCCCGGCCTTGCCGTCGCCCCATTCGCCATGTCCATGCCGCCGATCCGTTACGTCGAACCCGTCTTCCGCCCGCCGAGCGAGGCCAACTCGCTGATCCTGCCGGTGACCGACGGCTGTTCATGGAACCAGTGCAGTTTCTGCGAGATGTACACCGCGCCGCAGAAGGCTTTTCGCGCGCGCGGCGAGGACGAGGTGCTGGCAACGATCCGCCGCTGCGGCGAGCGCTTCGGCGCCGACGTCAAGCGCGTCTTCCTCGCCGACGGCGACGCGACGGTGCTGCCGACGCGGCGCCTGCTGGCCATCCTCGAAGCGATCCGCACGCAGCTGCCGGGCGTCCGCCGCATCTCCAGCTACTGCCTGCCGCGCAACCTGAAGAAGAAGTCGCAGGACGAGGTCAACGCACTGGCCGCGGCCGGGCTGGACCTGGTCTATGTCGGCGCCGAGTCCGGCGACGACGCGGTGCTGGCGGCGGTGAACAAGGGCGAGACCTTCGCCAGCACGTGCGAGGCGCTGGAGAAACTGGGCGAGGCCGGCATCACGCGCTCGGTGATGATCCTCAACGGCCTCGGCGGGCAGGCGCTGTCGGCGCAGCACGCCGACCATTCGGCACGGCTGATGAATGCGACGCAGCCGGAGTACCTGTCGACGCTGGTGGTCAGTTTCCCGATGGGCGAAGCGCGTTTTCGCGCCGGCTTCCCGGGCTGGCAGCCGCTCGACCAGCACGGGCTGTTCGTCGAGCTGGAGCGCTTCATCGCCGCGCTCGATCTGAAGCGCACGGTGTTCCGCAGCGATCACGCCTCGAACTGGCTGGCGCTGAAGGGCACGCTCGGGGCCGAGCAGGCGCGCCTGCTCGGCGAGCTGCGTGCGGCAATCGCGCACCCCGAGTCGGCGCCGCTGCGCCCGGCCTGGGCGCGGGGGCTGTAGCGCGCGGCTGGCTCCTGGTAGTCAGTCATGTTGGAACGGATGGATAGGTTCGTCATTCCGGCCCCCCTTCGACAAGCTCAGGACAGGCTTCGGCAAGCTCAGGGCAGGCCGGGCTACGCCCGCGCCGGAATCCAGGAAAAACCCCGCAAGAACGTGCCCTGCCGACGTCCGCGCCTGCCACCTGGATTCCGGGTCAAGCCCGGAATGACGGGGGTTGGATCAACCGGATGCGAGTTGGCTGACTGCTAGGCCAGCGCCTTGCCGACGATTTCGGCGACGTCCGCCGACAGCCCTTCCGTCGCCGCCACCGTTTCCAGCGCGCGCCGCATCGATGCCTGCAGCGCCGGCGTAAAGCTGCGCCAGCGTTCCAGCGCGCGCGCCATGCGCGCCGCCACCTGCGGGTTGATCGCGTTCAGCGCGACGATCTGCTCGGCCCAGAAGGCATGTCCTTCGGCACTGTGGAACTCGCCCGGATTGGCGCGGAAGTAGCTGCCGAGCAGCGCGTAGACCTTGTTCGGGTTGGTCGCGGCGAAGGCCGGATGCGCCAGCAGCTGGCGCACGCGCTGCAGCGTCGGCGCGGCGGCGGCTTCCCAGCGCCAGGCCGAGGCCTGCAGCGCGAACCACTTGTCGAGCACCAGCGCGTCGTTGGCGTAGTGCGCGTGGAACGAGGCGAGCACGCCTTCGCGCTGCGGTGCGGCGCTCTGCACCAGTGCGGTCAGCGCGCCGAGGCGTTCGCTCATGTTGCCGGTCCGGGCGAACTGCCGTTCGGCGGCGGCGAAGCCGGCCGGCTCGCCGGCGGCACACAGGTAGCGCAGGCAGAGGCTGCCGAGCGTGCGCAGGCCGGCATCGCGCGGGTGGTAGCGGTAGGCGCCGGCCAGCTGGCAGCGCATGTGCAGGTCGAGCCAGTCGGCGGCGAAGCGCTTGCCGAGGTCGCGCTGCAGGTGCATCAGCGCCGTGCGCAGCGCCGCCGGATCGGCCGGCGTCATCCGTTCGAGCAGGTAGGCCTCGCCCGGCAGCGCCAGCGCCTGCGCGTGGAAGGCCGGGTCGAGCGTGTCGTCGGCGAGCAGCGTGCCGAAGGCGGTGACGAAGGGTGCCGGGGTGTGCAGCGGCCGGCCGGCGGCAGCGTCGCCGGCGAGGCCGAGGGCGGTGCGCTCCATGAAGCGCTGCGCCGCGTCCCAGCGGTTGCACGGGTCGGCGTCGTGCGCCATGCGGAAGGCCAGCGTCGCGTCGTCCTCGGCGAGGTCGACGATCACCGGCGCCGAGAAGCCGCGCAGCAGCGACAGCGCGGGGCGCTCGGCGACGCTGGTGAAGGTCCAGCTGGCTTCGCCGGCGGCGAGTTCGAGCAGGCGCGTGCCGTGCACCGTGTCGCCGTCCACCGTCAGCGGCAGGTCGGCGCCGCCGGCGCCGATCAGGCCGACCGCGACCGGAATCAGCAGCGGCGCGTCGGCCGCGCCGCCGGACTGTTGTGCCAGCGTCAGCGTGTAGGTCTGCGCGGCGGCATCGTAGGTACCCTTGGCGCTCAGCACCGGTGTGCCCGGGCGCGAATACCAGCGCAGGAACTGCGTCAGGTCGCGGCCGTTGGCGTTGGCCATCGCCGCGACGAAATCGTCGCAGGTCACCGCCTGTCCGTCGTGCCGCTGGAAATACAGATCCATGCCGGCGCGGAAGCCGTCGCGGCCAAGCAGCGTGGCGATCATGCGGATCACCTCGGCGCCCTTCTCATAGACCGTCGCCGTGTAGAAGTTGTTGATCTCCTGGTAGCTGTCCGGGCGGATCGGGTGCGCCATCGGCCCGGCGTCTTCCGGGAACTGCGCGGCGCGCAGCACGCGCACGTCGTCGATGCGCTTCACCGCGCGCGCGGAGTCGCCGCCGGCCGCCGCCAGCATGTCGGCGGTGAATTCCTGGTCGCGGAAGACGGTCAGGCCTTCCTTCAGCGTCAGCTGGAACCAGTCGCGGCAGGTGACGCGGTTGCCGGTCCAGTTGTGGAAATACTCGTGCGCGACGACCGCCTCGATGTTCTCGTAATCGACGTCGGTGGCGGTGTCCGGGGTGGCCAGCAGCAGCTTCGAGTTGAAGATGTTGAGGCCCTTGTTCTCCATCGCCCCCATGTTGAAGTCGGACACGGCGACGACCATGAAGCGTTCGAGGTCGAGCTCCAGCCCGAAGCGTTCCTCGTCCCAGCGGATCGCGCGCACCAGCGACTCCATCGCGTGTTCGGTGCGTTCCAGCGCGGCCGCCTCGGTCCAGATCTGCAGCAGCACTTCGCGGCCGGACATCGTGTTGATCCGGCGCTCGTTGACGGCGAGATCGGCGGCGACCAGCGCGAACAGGTAGCAGGGCTTGGGGAAGGGGTCGTGCCAGCGCGCGAAGTGGCGGCCGTCGGGCAGCTCGCCCTGGCCGACCAGGTTGCCGTTGGAGAGCAGCACCGGATAGCTCGCCCGGTCCGCTTCGAGCGTGACGACGAAGCGTGCCATCACGTCCGGGCGGTCGGGGAACCAGGTGATGCGGCGGAAACCCTCCGCTTCGCACTGCGTGAAGAAGCCGCCGCGCGACGTGTACAGGCCGGACAGCGCGGTGTTCTTTTCCGGCGCGATGCGGGTGACGATGTCGGCGGTCGCCGTGTCGCCGTCGAGGTCGCCGGGCATGTCAATCTCGATCCGCGCATCGCTGATGCGCGCGGCGGCGGGCGCCTTGCCGTCGATCGTCAGCGAGACCAGTTCCAGTTCGTCGCCGAGCAGCACCAGCGGCCCGGCCGGCGCCTGCCGGTTGCGTTTCAGCGTCAGCCGGCTGCTGACCAGCGTGCTTGCCGGGTCGAGGGCGAAATGGAGGTCGACGTCGGTTACCGTCCACGAGAGCGGCTGGTAGTCGGCGCGATGGATGGTCTGCGGCGTATCGGTGCGCATGGAATCTCGGTAGTGGCGTAGTGGTTCTGGGTTATACGAAGCGCGGAACGAGGATCAGGCCCCAGACGGCGGCGGCGATCGCCAGCGTCAGCAGCACGGCGGCGCTGCCGATGTCCTTGGCCCGCTTCGACAGCTCGTGATGCTCGTCCGACACCCGGTCGACCACTGCCTCGACGGCGGAGTTCAAGAGTTCGACGACGAGCACCAGCAGGATGACACCGACCAGCAGCGCTTTCTCGACGCCGCCGTGGCCGAGCCACAGGCCGAGCGGGACGGTGACCAGCGCGAGCATCACTTCCTCGCGGAAGGCGGCCTCGTGCCGCCACGCCGAAGCGAGGCCGTCGCGCGAGTAGCCGAGCGCGTTGATCAGCCGGCGCAGGCCCTGTTTTCCCTTGAATTGTTCGATGGCGCTCATGCCTTGGCCTTCTGCTTTTTCAGGAGGGGTTTCAGGAAGTGGCCGGTATGGCTCTCCGCCGCCTTGACCACCGCTTCCGGCGTGCCGGTGGCGATGATGCGGCCGCCGCCGCCGCCGCCCTCGGGGCCGAGGTCGACCAGCCAGTCGGCGGTCTTGATCACGTCGAGGTTGTGCTCGATGACCACCACCGTGTTGCCGTGGTCGGCGAGGCGGTGCAGCACCGACAGCAAGAGCTCGATGTCCTGGAAGTGCAGGCCGGTGGTCGGCTCGTCGAGGATGTACAGCGTGCGGCCGGTATCGCGCTTGGACAATTCGAGCGCGAGTTTCACGCGCTGCGCCTCGCCGCCGGAGAGCGTGGTCGCGCTCTGGCCGAGCGTGATGTAGGACAGGCCGACATCGACCAGCGTCTGCAGCTTCCTGGCGACGACCGGCACCGCGTCGAAGAACTCGCGCGCCTGCTCGACCGTCATCTGCAGGATGTCGTGGATGTTCTTGCCCTTGTAGTTGATCTCCAGCGTCTCGCGGTTGTAGCGCTTGCCGTGGCAGACGTCGCACGGGACGTAGATGTCGGGCAGGAAGTGCATCTCGACCTTGATCACGCCGTCGCCCTGGCAGGCCTCGCAGCGGCCGCCCTTGACGTTGAACGAGAAGCGGCCGGGGCCGTAGCCGCGCGTGCGCGACTCGGGGACGCCGGAGAACAGCTCGCGGATCGGCGTCAGCAGGCCGGTGTAGGTGGCCGGGTTCGAGCGCGGCGTGCGGCCGATCGGGCTCTGGTCGACGTTGATCACCTTGTCGAAGTGGTCGAGGCCGATGATCTCCGCGTGCGCCGCCGGCTCGGTGGTCGAGCCGTAGAGGTGTTTCGCCGCCGCGGCGTAGAGCGTGTCGTTGATCAGCGTCGACTTGCCCGAGCCGGAAACGCCGGTGATGCAGGTGAACAGGCCGACCGGCAAGTCGAGCGTGACTTCCTTGAGGTTGTTGCCGGTGGCGCCGACGACCTGCAGCTGCTTCTTTTTATCGACCTTGCGCCGGTTCTCGGGCACGGCGATCTTGCGCTTGCCGGAGAGGTAGGCGCCGGTCATCGAGTCCGGGTGCTGCTCGACCTGAGCCGGCGTGCCCTGGGCGACGATCGCGCCGCCATGGACGCCGGCGCCGGGGCCGATGTCGACGACGTAGTCGGCGCTGCGGATCGCGTCCTCGTCGTGCTCGACGACGATCACCGTGTTACCGATGTCGCGCAGCTGCTTCAGCGTCTGCAGCAGGCGGTCGTTGTCGCGCTGGTGCAGGCCGATCGACGGCTCGTCGAGCACGTACATGACGCCGGTCAGGCCGGAGCCGATCTGCGAGGCCAGCCGGATGCGCTGCGCCTCGCCGCCGGACAGCGTCTCCGCCGAGCGGTCGAGCGACAGGTAGTCGAGGCCGACGTTGATCAGGAACTGCAGGCGGCTGGTGATTTCCTTGAGGATCTTCTCGGCAACCTGGGCCTTGTGGCCGCTCATCTTGAGATTGAGGAAGAAGTCGCGCGCCTCGCCCAGCGGCATGCGGCTGATCTGGTGCAGCGTGGCGCCGCCGATGCGCACGTTGCGCGCCTCCAGCCGCAGGCGGGTGCCTTCGCAGCTCGGGCAGACCGAGTCGCTGATGAACTTCGACAGCTCCTCGCGCACGGCGACCGAATCGGTTTCCTTGTAGCGCCGTTCGAGGTTGTGCACGATGCCCTCGAAACTGTGCTCGCGGATCGTCGCCCGGCCGCGTTCGTTGAGGTAGCTGAACGGGATCGTCTGCCGGCCGGAACCGAACAGCACCAGCTTCTGGATCTCTTCCGGCAGCTCGTTCCACGGCGTGTCGATGTCGAACTTGAAGTGCGCCGCGAGCGAGCCGAGCAGCTGGAAGTAGAACTGGTTGCGCCGGTCCCAGCCGCGGATCGCGCCGGCGGCGAGCGACAGGTCGGGGTGGGCGACGACCCGTTTCGGGTCGAAGAACTGGATCACGCCCAGGCCGTCGCACTTCGGGCACGCGCCCATCGGGTTGTTGAACGAGAAGAGGCGCGGCTCCAGCTCCTGCAGCGCGTACGAGCAGACCGGGCAGGCGAACTTGGCCGAGAACAGGTGCTCGGCGTTCGAGTCCATCTCCAGCGCGATGGCGCGGCCCTCGGCGTGGCGGAGCGCGGTCTCGAAGGATTCGGCGAGGCGCTGGCGCATGTCCTCGCGCACTTTCAGCCGGTCGACGACGACGTCGATGGTGTGCTTCTGCGACTTGGCCAGCTTCGGCAGCGCATCGATCTCGTAGATCTTGCCGTCGACGCGTAGGCGCACGAAGCCCTGCGCGCGCAGCTCGGCGAACAGGTCGAGCTGCTCGCCCTTGCGGTTGGCGACGACCGGCGCCAGGATCATCAGCTTGGTGTCCTCGGGCAGCGCCAGCACGTGGTCGACCATCTGCGACACCGTCTGCGCTTCCAGCGCTTGGTTGTGGTCCGGGCAGAACGGCGTGCCGGCGCGGGCGAACAGCAGGCGCAGGTAGTCGTGGATCTCGGTGACGGTGCCGACGGTCGAGCGCGGGTTGTGGCTGGTCGCCTTCTGCTCGATCGAGATCGCCGGGCTCAGGCCCTCGATCAGGTCGACGTCCGGCTTTTCCATCAGCTGCAGGAACTGGCGGGCGTAGGCCGACAGCGATTCGACGTAGCGGCGCTGGCCCTCGGCGTAGAGGGTGTCGAAGGCCAGCGAGGACTTGCCGGAGCCGGACAGGCCGGTGATCACGATCAGTTTGTCGCGCGGCAGGTCGAGGCTGATATTTTTGAGATTATGGGTGCGCGCGCCGCGGATGCGGATTTCTTCCATTGGGGGGGTCTGAGGCCTAAAAGCAAACCTGCTAATATACGCCCCTTCCCAGCATGAACCAATCTCGCCCAATACCCATGTTTTCACCCTCGGCCGACCCGATGACGCGCGACGAAAAGCGCGCCGGCGCCAGTCTTGCAGCCATTTTTGCGCTGCGCATGCTCGGCCTGTTCCTGATCCTGCCGGTGTTCGCCGTGCACGCGCAGGGCATTCCCGGCGGCAACGACCTGACGCTGGTCGGCATCGCCATCGGCGCCTATGGCCTGACCCAGTCGCTGCTGCAGATCGCCTTCGGTGCCGCCTCCGACCGCTTCGGCCGCAAGCGGGTGATCATCATCGGTCTCGTCATTTTCGCCATCGGCAGCTTCGTCGCCGCGCTGGCGCCGGATATCTACTGGGTGATCGCCGGCCGCGTGCTGCAGGGCGCCGGGGCGATCTCGGCCGCGGTCACCGCGCTTGCCGCCGACCTGACGCGCGAGCAGCACCGGACCAAGGTGATGGCGATGATCGGCTCGTCGATCGGCCTGGTCTTCGCGCTGTCGCTGGTGCTGGCGCCGCTGCTCTACGCGGCGATCGGCATGGGCGGGCTGTTTTCGCTGACCGGCACGCTGGCGCTGGCGGCGATCCTGCTCGTGCTCTACGTCGTGCCCGAGCCGCCGCCGCCCGAGCACCACGAGGATGGACCGATTCCGTTCTCGCGCATCGCTCTCGACCCCGAACTGCTGCGGCTGAACTTCGGCATCTTTACGCTGCACCTGGCGCAGATGGCGATGTTCGTCGTCATCCCGCTGGCGCTGGTGAAAGCCGGCGGCCTGGCGCTGGCCGAGCACTGGAAGGTCTATCTGCCGGCGCTGCTGCTGTCGTTCGTGCTGATGATCCCGGCGATCGTCGTTGCCGAGAAGAAGAACAAGACCAAGGCGGTGTTCAACCTCGGCATCCTCACCATCCTGCTGACGCAGCTCGGCTTCGGGGTCTTCGGCGACGGCGTCTGGTCGCTGGCCTTCTTCCTGTTCCTCTTCTTCGTCGGCTTCAACATCCTCGAAGCCTCGCTGCCGTCGATGATCTCGCGCATCGCGCCGCCGCAGGCCAAGGGGCTGGCGCTGGGCATATATAATACGACCCAGGCGCTCGGCCTTGCCGCCGGCGGCGCGCTCGGCGGCTTCCTCGCGCAGCGCTTCGGCGCCGACGCGGTCTATGCCGCCTGCGGCCTGCTGACGCTGGCCTGGCTGGGCCTCGGGCTGACCATGGCGCCGCTGCCGGTGCGCGCAAGGAAGCCGCAGCCCGCTCCGCAACCCAATTAAACGCAACCCCTCTGGAGGGAGACAGACAATGGCTTCGGTCAACAAAGTGATCCTCGTCGGCAACCTCGGTGCCGATCCCGAAACGCGCTACCTGCCGAGCGGCGACCCGGTGACCAACCTGCGCCTGGCAACGACCGACAGCTGGAAGGACAAGGCCAGCGGCGAGAAGAAGGAAGCCACCGAATGGCACCGCGTGGTGCTCTTCCGGCGGCTGGCCGAGATCGCCGGCCAGTACCTGAAGAAGGGCTCGCAGGTCTATATCGAAGGCCGCCTGCGCACCCGCAAGTGGCAGGACAAGGACGGCCAGGAGCGCTACACGACCGAGATCGAAGCCGAGGAAATGAAGATGCTCGGCGGCCGCCAGGGGCAGGGCGAACCGTCCTCCTATGGCGGCGGCGACAGCGCGCCGGCACCGGCCTACGGCGGCGCCAAGCCCTCCGCAGCGAAGAAGCCGAGCTTCGACGACATGGACGACGACATTCCGTTCTGAGCGAGCGCGCCGTCGCAAAAATGGAAATGGCCTCCGCGGAGGCCATTTTCCTTGCTGCGTCCGGTCGTCTCACTTGTCCTTCGGCCAGCGGTCGTGGCCGACATACTCTTCCCAGCTGAGGAAGCCGTCCTTGTCGGTGTCGCGCTTGTCGAAATTCTCGGCGAGGTAGGGGCTGGTCTTGCCGGCCTCGTCCTTCGACAGCTTGCCGTCCTTGTCGGTGTCGGCGGCGTTGAACTTGGCCACCGCCTGTTCCTTGGCCAGCCGGGCCATGTCGCCCTTGCGTCCCTCCTGGTCGAGCTTGGGGATGATCGACTGGGCTTGCGCAGCGCCGGAACAAAGCAGCGTGGCGAGGATCGAAAAGGCGTAACGGGACATCGGGGGCGTCATGGTTCGCTCCAGCGGGGGTTCGCAGGCCGTCCACTCTACCAAGAGCGCGGCCGGCTGGCACGGCCGGACGTTTGGGTGCTTGCCCGCCCGGTGCGCGACGGGCATCATTGCGGCCAACAATAGAAAAGCAACCAACACCAAAAACCGGGGAGAGGCGCCAACCATTTTGGAGGTGCTTCATGAAGCTTGTCCGTACTGCCATGCTGGCCGGCCTGATTGCCGGCGTGCCGCTGTCCGCCGTCGCCGCCGACTACATCGAAAACGCCAAGGACTATGTCGACAAGGCCGACTGGAAGGCGCTGACGACCGTCACCGTCGAGATGTCGGAACATCACTACACGCCGGAAGACCTGCGCTTCAAGGCCGGCAAGGCCTACAAGGTCGAACTGAAGAACGTCGGCGAGAAGGATCACTACTTCACCTCGCCGGAATTCAACCGCGCCGTTGCCTGGCGCAAGATCATGGTCAATGGCCAGGCGGAGGCCAAGGCGCCGTACTTCACCGCCTTCGAGGTGCTGAAGAAGGGCGGTCAGCTCGACCTCTACTTCGTCCCGGTCAAGTCCGGCACCTACCCGGTCTATTGCACGATCGACGACCACCGGGAAAAAGGCATGGAAGGCCAGCTGGTCATCGAATGATGGCGAAGCCCGGCTTTCTCCCGCTGCTCGCCGGCGCGCTGTTGCCGGCGGTGGTCGGCGCCGCCGAGCCCGATCCGCCGCAGCTTGTTCCGGTCGCCGTGCTGGCAAAGGCGCCGGCGGTCGACGGCAACCTGGCCGACTGGGGCAAGGACGGCTGGGTCCGGGTGGCGGTCCATCCGGCGGTGCTGCCGTCGGCGCGCGCCCGCTTCGGCCTAGACGGCGAGGATCGCAACCACACCGGTTCCATCAACGTCGAGCTGAAGGCCGGCGTCGCCGACGGCCGCTTCTTCCTCGCCGCCCGCTGGCCGGACGATGCCGCCGACACGGCGTATCGCGGCTGGGAGTGGTCGGGCGGGCGCTATGTCGAGGGCAAGGCGCGCGACGACATGTTCGCCGTGCGCTGGCATCTCGACGGCACGTTCGACCGCAGCATGCTCTCCGCCAACAGCTATCGCGTCGACGTCTGGCTGTGGTCGGCCGGCCGCTCCAATGCGCAGGGCCTGGCCGAGGACATGCTGCACGAGGTGGCGACGCGCGAGATCGAGAACGCCGCCGAATACGCCGTGCAGGGCGTCGGTACGGTCTATATCAAGAAGCACCGCGACGCCGGCGACCCGCTCTACAAGACCGTGCGGCCGCCGAAAACGCAGGGCACCGCGCGCATCGAGTCGTTCGAGCTGAATCCGAAAGCGGCCGGCAGCACGACCGACGTGCAGGCGAAGGGCGTCTGGAAAGGGGGCTTCTGGAACCTCGAACTGGCGCGCAAGCTCGACACCGGCCATGCCGACGACCGGCCGTTCGCCCCCGGCGCCAAGATCACCGGGCAGATCGCCGTCTTCAACCGCGCCTCCGACGAGCACAAGAGCGTGTCCGAGCCGCTGCGCTTCGACTTCGGCGCGGTGCGCTGAACGCTTTCCGCCGTCACCGCGCCGGCCGTGCTCAGGCCGGCGCCGTTCCCTCCGCTGCTCCGGTTTCGCCATAGGCCGTGGTGCGGTTGCGGCCGCCGTGCTTCGAGCGGTAGAGCGCGCTGTCGGCAGCCTCGATCAGCGCTTCCGGGGCGATCAGGCCGGGGCTGGCGGTGCACGCGACGCCCAGGCTGATGGTCACCGAGAGGCCGTCGACGGCGGACGACTCGACCAGCTTGCGCAGGCGTTCCGCGACCAGCACGGCAGTCTCCGGCGTGGTCGCCGGCAGGATCAGCACGAACTCCTCGCCGCCGTAGCGGCATGGCGTGTCGTACTGGCGCGTGACCTGGTGCATCCACTCGCCGACCGCCTGCAGCACGCGATCGCCCTGGTCGTGCCCGTGCTCGTCGTTGAAGCGCTTGAAATGGTCGACGTCGAAGAGGACCACCGACAGCGGTACCTGCGACAGCTTGCTGCGCTCGATCTCGCGCTTCAGCGTGGCGTCGAGGTGCCGCCGGTTGTAGAGGCCGGTCAGCGCGTCGGTGGTCGACAGCTTGCGCAGCTCGTCGAGCAGGCGCTTCTCCTCGGTGACGTCCTGCAGCAGCGCCGCCGAGCCGATCACGGCGCCTTCCTCGTCGGTGATGGTCGCTGCGGAGACGAGGAAAACCCGGCCCTTGTAGCTCACCGTCCGCTCCGGCGGCTTTTCCCACTGGTCGTCCTGGGCGAGCAGATGCTGCATCGTCGCCGGGTTGTCGAAGATGTTCTCGATGCCGCCGGCGACGATCTCCTCGGCGGTCTTGCCCAGATACTCGGTCGCCGCCTGGTTGACGATGACCACCTTGCCGCTGCTGTCGGTGGCGATCACCGCCGTCTGCGCGCCTTCGACGATGGTGCGCAGCTTGTCGCCCTCGCGCTGCATGTGGTCGTAGGTCGAGCGCAGTTCGCTGGTCATCGCGTTGAAGCCGGCGGCGAGGTGGCCGATCTCGTCGTTGCCGTGCACGGCAACGTTGTGCGTGAAGTCGCCGGAGGAGATCCGGCTCAGCGCCCGCGTCACCGTTTCGATCGGGCGGACGATGGTGCGGCCGAGCATGTAGCCGGTGAGCAGCATCGTGATCACCAGGCTGACGGCCAGCAGCGAGAAGGATTCGAAACGGACCTGCTGGATGTTGCGCTCCATCGCCGCCAGCGAAGTGACGACCATCACCACGCCGCGCGGCCCGCTCTCGCGTCCGTGGCAGCGGAAGCATTTCGGCGAGGATTCGATCGGGTCGAGGAAGCGCAGCAGGCGTTCGCCGCCCTTGCCGGTCTCGAACAGCGTGACCGCTTCCTCGCCGGTCAGCGCACGGACGAAGGCCGGATGCCGTGGGTCGAACTGCGGCGGGTTGGGGACGCTGCGCCGGCGCGGGAAGGCTTCCTCGCCAAGCAGCGCGTTGACCGACGCGATGGTGCGGTTGTCGACGAAGGCGTCGGTGCCGTCGCGGCGCAGGATGCGGAAGTCCGCCAGTCCCTCGACGCCGCGCAGGCGAGGGATGTACTCGCGCATGATCTCGGCGTGGTTGTCGAGCATCACCGTATGGATCACCGTGATGATCGATTCGGTCAGCTTGTGCAGCGAACGCTCGTTCTCGGCGTGGACCGACTGCTCCGCCGAGTGCATGTAGAAGAACGCGGTGCCGGTGAAGCCCAGCGACATCGTCAGCATGAGCAGCAGCAGGACCTTGTGGCGCAGGCGGTGGATGGTCATGTCGGGGCGCCTCCCGATACTCCCGTCACGCCGGCCACCGAAACGCGGTTGCGGCCGCCTTCCTTGGCGCGATAGAGGGCCGCGTCGGCGGCGGCGATCAGCGTGTCGGGGATCGTCGTGTCGATTTCCGGCGTGCTCGCGACGCCGAGGCTGATCGTCACCCGCAGGTCGTCCACCGCCATCGCTTCCACCGCGGCGCGCAGTTGCTCCGCCATGTCGACGGCGGTCGCCTGCGCCGTTGCCGGCAGGATCAGCAGGAATTCCTCGCCGCCGTAGCGGCAGGGGACATCGGGTTCGCGCAGGTTGGCGCGCATCGTGTCGGCCACCGCCTGCAGCACGCGGTCGCCCTGGTCGTGGCCATAGGTGTCGTTGAAGCGCTTGAAGTGGTCGACGTCGAACATCACGATCGCCAGCGGTTGGCGGGTGCGGCGGGCGCGGTCGAGTTCGTTGCGCAGCGTGTTTTCGAGGTGGCGCCGGTTGTACAGGCCGGTCAGCCCGTCGGTGGTCGACAGGCGGCGCAGTTCGCCTTCGAGTTGGAGTTCCTCGGTCATGTCGCGGATCTGGGCGACGCTGCCGAGCACATCGCCGTCGCCGTGGCGGATGGTGTTGACGAAGACGCGCAGGTGCCGCCCGCCACGGATCTTCATGTGCGGCCCGGAACGGTCGCCGGCGGTGAGCCAGATGGCGATCTCCTCGGGCGCGTCGAAGAGGCCGAGGAAGCCCTCGCGCGCGATCTCCGTTTCCGACTTGCCGAGCAGCGCCGCCGCCGCCGGGTTGACCAGCACGATGCGATCCTCGCTGTCGGTGACGACGATGCCTTCGCTCGAACTCTGGATGATCGTCGTCAGCTTGTTCTGCTCACGGCGCAGGCTGGCGTAGGTGCGGCGCAGTTCTTCGGTCATCAGGTTGAAGCTCGATGCCATCTGCCCCATCTCGTCGCCGCTGCCGACTTTCATGTGCGAGTCGAGGTTGCCGCCGGAGACCGCCTGCATCGCCGTCGTTGCCTTCTCGATCGGGCGGATCACGGCGCGGCCCAGCGTGTAGCCGGTCAGCAGCATGGTCAGCATCAGGGCGCCGCCGAGAAGGAGGACGACGTTCTGGCGGGTCTTCAGGATGTCGCGCTCGACCCGCGCCAGCGAGGTGGTCAGCATCACCACGCCGCGGATGTTGCTCTTGCTGCCGTGGCACTTGTAGCACTGCTCCGAATTCGGCACCGGCAGCATGAAGGTCAGCGTCGAGCGCTCCGGGGTGGCGCGGTCGTAGAGCATCAGCGACTTGTTCGTGTGCAGGACCTGCCGCAGGTTGGCGTTGTCCGCCGGCAGGATGGACACGCGCTTCTCCTCGTCGCGCGGCCAGAAAAGCTCCTCGCCGCGTCGCCGGTTGACCTCGTCGATGGTCTGGTTGTCGCGGAAGGCCTCGTCGCCGTTGGCGCGCATGATGCGGAATTCGGACACCTCGGCGATCTTCTTCAGGTTGTCGGCGAAGGCCTGCGCGATGTCGGCCGAGCCCGCCAGCATGACGCTCTGCAGGCCCTGGCTGACGCTCTCCGCGAGACGGATCATGGTCTGCTCGTTCTGCGCCAGCAGCGCCTTCTCCTGATGGGAGACGTAGTAGTAGGCGGAGGTGACGAAGCCCAGCGCGGCGGTCAGCCCGACTACGGCCAGCATCTTGTGGCGGATACGCGTCAGGGACATGGGCTTGTTCGGCTGGGGGCGTCCGGGAACGGGGGCGGCGGTGTCGCGCCGGATGCCCGGTGCGGCGAGAGTGCGCCAATATTAAAGGGAATGCCGGCGCGCATCCAGTGTCTGCGGGGACCCGGGGTGCTCCCGGCGCGGCAGGCGGAAACGGCGGCATCCCCCGTTGCCGACTGCCACCAGAATCCGAAAAAATCTGTAACGACTTGTGTCCACGTTCGGGCCGATTTGATGCAGAATTGCCGCGGCGCAACAAAGCAGACCGGGATACGGGCAGGGGTTTCCAATGAACAGGCTCAACAGCTTCGAACTTTTCGTGCAGGCGGCGCGGGATCGGCACGGTCGCGCCCCCGCCTGCGCGCGCGCGCCGGCCGCCGCCGGACGAACCGCCGCGCGGCACGGCTGAGCGTTCGTTCCGCTCCGGAATCCTCCCAATGCAAAGCCACTCTGCCGCAAAAACCGCCGTGCCCGCACTGGCGCTGGCCGCGCTCGGCGTCGTCTACGGCGACATCGGCACCAGCCCGCTGTACGCGATGAAGGAAGTCTTCGCCGGCAACCACCCGATCCCGCTCACTGACGACAACGTCCTGGGCAGCCTGTCGGCCTTCTTCTGGGCGCTGATCATCGTCGTCTCGCTCAAGTACGTGGCGATCATCATGCGCGCCGACAACCGCGGCGAGGGCGGCATCATGGCGCTGATCGCGCTGGCGCTGCACGATGCGCAGGGCAACCCGCGGCGGCTGAAGATCATCACCATCATCGGCATCCTCGGCGCCGCGATGTTCTACGGCGACGGCATGGTGACGCCGGCGATCTCGGTGCTGTCCGCGGTCGAGGGGCTGGAGATCGTGGCGCCGGCGATGAAGTCCTTCGTCATCCCGGTGACGCTGGTCGTCCTCTTCGCGCTCTTCTATATGCAGAAGCGCGGCACCGCCCGCGTCGGCGCGCTGTTCGGCCCGGTCATGATCGTCTGGTTCTCGACGTTGGCCGGCCTCGGGCTCTACAACATCGCCGACAACCCGCACGTGCTGCTCGCGCTCAACCCGCTCTACGCGCTGGAATTCCTGGCCACCAACAAGGCCATGGCGCTGGTGGCGATGGGCAACGTCGTCCTCGCCGTGACCGGCGCCGAGGCGCTCTATGCGGACATGGGGCACTTCGGCCGCAAGCCGATCCAGCTCGCCTGGTACGGCTTCGTGCTGCCCTCGCTGGTGCTCAATTATTTCGGCCAGGGCGCGTTGATCCTGGCGAACCCGGACACCGTGCAGAATCCGTTCTACCTGTCGGCCCCCGACTGGGCGCTGCTGCCGCTGGTCGGGCTGGCCACGGTAGCTACCATCATCGCCTCGCAGGCGGTGATCTCGGGCGCCTTCTCGATCTCGCGCCAGGCCATGCAGCTCGGTTTCATGCCGCGCATGGAAGTGCAGCACACCTCGGAGAAGGAGCAGGGGCAGATCTACCTGCCGGCGGTCAACTGGGGCCTGCTGCTCGCCGTGGTGATCCTCGTGCTCGGCTTCAAGTCATCGAACAATTTGGCGGCAGCCTACGGCATCGCCGTCACCGGCGACATGGTGATCACCTCGCTGCTGGCGACGGTGGTCGTCGCCAAGGTCTGGGGCTGGGGGTGGAACAAGGCGGTCGCGCTGTTTGCCGCCTTCCTCTCGGTTGAGTTGGTCTTCCTCGCCGCCAACATCCTGAAGATTCCCGACGGCGGCTGGTTCCCGCTGGTCGCCGGCGCCGCCGTGTTCGTGCTGATGACCACCTGGAAGCGTGGCCGCCAGCTGCTCAGCGACCGCCTGCAGAGCGAGGCGATCCATCTTGATTCATTCATCGACGCGCTGCTCGCCGGCATGCCGACGCGCGTGCCAGGCACCTCGGTGTTCATGAACGCCGACCCGAACGGTGTGCCGCACGCGCTGATGCACAACCTGATGCACAACAAGGTGCTGCACGAGCGCGTCGTGCTCGTCTCGGTGCAGGTCTTCGACACGCCGTATGTGCCGGAGATCGACCGCGTCGAGGTGCACAAGCTGAAGGGCGACTTCTACCGCGTCATCGTCCAGTACGGCTTCAAGGACGAGCCGGACATCCCGGCGGCGCTGGCGCTCTGCGCCGAGGCCGGGCTGGCGGTGGAAATGATGGACACCTCGTTCTTCCTCGGCCGCGAGACGCTGATTCCGCGCCTCGGTTCGGAGATGGCACTGTGGCGCGAGAAGCTGTTCGTCGCCATGTTCCGCAACGCCGGCAGTGCCACGGCCTTCTTCAAGATCCCGTCCAACCGGGTGGTCGAACTCGGCACGCAGATCGTCCTCTGAGCGCGGGTGCAAGAACGCGAGGGGAGGGGGTGACGCCCTCGCGGAGCCGGGGGCCGTAGCCCGTCTGGAGGAGAGAGCCGGGAGTTCGTAAGGGCGTCACGGTCCCTTTATATCGGTACCCGCTGACCCGGGACTGACGGGCGATGCGGCCTCTTCCCGCGCGGTTCCGGCTTTGCTCAAGGGGGCGCCGGCGTGCCCGGCGGTGCAAGCGCGTCGACTAGAGCACGATCTGCGTGCCGAGTTCGACCACGCGGTTGGGCGGCAGATGGAAATAGCCCGCGGCGCTGTCGGCGTTACGGAACATGGCGATGAACAGCTTCTCGCGCCACAGCGCCATCCCCGAGCCGAGGCGCGGGAAGAGCGTCTCGCGGCCGAGGAAGAACGAGGTGTCCATCAGCTCGATCTGCAATCCGACCTCGGCGCACAAGACCAGCGCCGCCGGGATGTCCGGTTCGTCCTTGAATCCGTATTGAACGCTGACGCTCCAGATGCTGTCTCCCAGCTTGCGCACTTCGACGCGGTCGATCTCGGGGACGTAGGGGACGTCGAAGATCTGCACCGAGACGATGACGATGCGCTCGTGCAGGCATTTGAAATGCTTGATGCTGTGCAACAGCGCATGCGGCGTCGTTGCCGGCGTCGGCGTCAGGAAGACGGCGGTGCCGGGAACGGTCGGTACCGTGCCGTCGCCGATGCTGTCGATAAATTCCTTGAGCGGCAGCGAGTCGCCGGCCAGACGGTCGTGCAGCAACTGGCGGCCGCGTTTCCAGGTCGTCATCAGCACGAAGATGCCGGCGCCGAGGACCAGCGGGAACCAGCCTCCTTCCATGACCTTGACCAGATTGGCCGAGAAGTAGGCAAGGTCGACGGCGAGGAAGGTGCCGGCTACGGCCAGGCTGGGCAGCAGTGACCAGCCCCAGATGCGGCGCACGACGACGTAGGCGAGCAGCGTGGTGATGACCATCGTGCCGGTGACGGCGATGCCGTAGGCTGCCGCCAGGTTCGACGAGCTGCCGAAGCCGAGGATCAGCGCGGCGACGGCGACGAGCAGCGCCCAGTTGACGCCCGGCAGGTAGATCTGGCCGATCTCCCGCTGCGAGGTCTGCTGCACGTCCATGCGCGGTGCGTAACCGAGCTGGATTGCCTGGCGGGTGATCGAGTAGGCGCCGGAAATGACCGCCTGCGAAGCGATCACCGTGGCCAGCGTGGCCAGCGCGACGAGCGGGTACAAGGCCCATTCCGGCGCCATGCGGTAGAACGGGTTTTCGATGCCCGTCGGGTCGGCCAGCAGTAAGGCGCCCTGGCCGAAATAGTTGAGCACCAGTGCCGGCAGCACCAGGCCGAACCACGCCAGCTGCACCGGCCGCCGGCCGAAGTGTCCCATGTCGGCGTAGAGCGCCTCGCCGCCGGTCAGCGCCAGCACCGCGGCGCCGAGCGAGAAATAGCCGAGCAGCGGATTGGCGGCGAAGAAGGCGAGGGCGTGGCGCGGATCGACCGCCGCCACCACCGCCGGCGTCGCGGCGATGTTCACCGCGCCCATCACGGCGAGGGTGGCGAACCACAGCACCATGACCGGGCCGAACAGCTTGCCGACCTGCGAGGTGCCGTGCTTCTGCATGACGAACAGCGCCAGCAGCACGGTCAGCGAGATCGGGATGATGTAGGGCTTGAATGCCGGCGTCGCGATCTCCAGCCCCTCCACCGCCGACAGCACCGAGATGGCCGGGGTGATGACGCTGTCGCCGTAGAACAGCGCCGCGCCGAACAGGCCGAGCAGCATCAGCAGGCCGGCGTTGCCGCCGTTCCTGACGCTGCCGAGCACCAGCGCCATCAGCGCCATGATGCCGCCCTCGCCCTTGTTGTCGGCGCGCATCACGAACAGCACGTATTTGAGCGCGACGACGACCAGCAGCGACCACAGGATCAGCGACAGGATGCCGAGGATGTTCTCCGGGCTGATCGGCACCGGGTGATGGGCGCCGGCGAAGACTTCCTTCATGGTGTACAAGGGGCTGGTGCCGATGTCGCCATAGACGACGCCGAGGGCGGCCAGCGCCAGGCCGGCGCTGCGGCCGCTGGAGGGTGCGCTCATGTGTTCTTCCTAGGGTTCGAAGCGGTAGCCGACGCCGGTCTCGGTGAGGAAATGCCGCGGCTGGGCCGGGTCGGCTTCGAGTTTCTGGCGCAGGCGGCTGACGTAGATGCGCAGGTAGTGGCTGCTCTCGGCGTAGGCCGGCCCCCACACCTCGTGCATCAGGTGGCGGTGGGTCATGACCTTGCCGCCGTTGGCGACGAGCAAAGCCAGCAGCCGGTATTCGAGCGGCGTCAGGTGCACCGCTTCGCCGCCGCGGCTGACCGTGCGCCGCGAGAAGTCGATTTCGACGTCGCCGAAAACGACCTGCGGCGATGGGTCGAGGCCGCGCTGGTGCCGCCGGATCAGCGCCCGCACGCGGGCCAGCAGCTCGCCGACGCCGAATGGCTTGGTCAGGTAATCGTCGGCGCCGCTGTCGAGTGCCCGTACCTTGTCCTGTTCGTCTACGCGGGCCGACAGGATCAGCACCGGGGCCCCCGACCAGCTACGGAAGTCGCGCACCACCTGGACGCCGTCGATGTCGGGCAGGCCGAGGTCGACGATCAGCAGTTCGGGTTGGCGCGTGCCGGCCTCGATCAGGCCGCGCTCGCCGTTCTCCGCTTCGAACACCTTACAGCCTTCGGCTTCGAGGGCGCTGCGGACGAAGCGGCGGATCTGCGGTTCGTCCTCGATCAGCAGGATGGTGGCGTCGATGCTCATCGGGCGGCAGCTCCCGTTTCCGGCGCCAGCTCTTCCTCCTCGACCGGCGGCGGTGTGCCGCACGGCAGGCACAGCGTGACGCAGGCGCCGCCGTCGGCAACGTTCTCGGCGCCGATGCTGCCGCCGTGGGCGTCGACGATGGCGCGGCAGATGGCCAGCCCGAGGCCGACCCCCGGCGTCTTCGACTCGGCGGCGCCGCGCGCGAACATCTCGAATACCCGCGCCAGGTTCTCTTCCGGGAAGCCGGGGCCGTGGTCGCGCACGCGGATGCAGGCGCGCGGCCCGTCGACGAAGGCCGAGATTTCGATCGGGCTGCCCGCCGGCGCGTATTTGGCGGCGTTCTCGATCAGGTTGCAGATGACGCGTTCGAGCAGCACCGCGTCGAACTCGACCAGCGGCAAGTCGGGCGCCAGTTCGACCGTCACCGGGCGCTCGCCGAGCGCCGGCCGCAGCAGTTGCACGCTGGCGCCGATGACGTCTTCGAACAACTGCCATTCGCGCCGCAACTCGACCCGGCCGGCGTGCAGGCGGGCCATGTCGAGCAGGTTGCTGACCTGGTGGCTCATCGCCCGCGCCTGGTCGCGGATGTCGGCGGCGGTCGTCCGCGCCGCGTCGTCTACGCCGGTGCGGGCCATCGCCAGCGAATCGGCCAGCCCGACCAGGGCCGTCAGCGGCGTGCGGATGTCGTGCGACAGCGCGGCCAGGATCGAACTGCGCAGCCGCTCGGAAACGACCTCGATGTGGTTCTGCTGCGCTACGTCGACGTAGTGCAGGCGTTCGACGGCAATGGCGGCGAGCGAGGCCACGGTTTCCAGGAATTCCCGGTCCGGCGGGCTCGGTGCCTCGCCCTGGGCGGCAGGTGTCACCGCGATGACGCCGCGTACGCGCATCGGGGCGACCAGCGGCAGATACAGCGCGGCCGATCCGGCGCCGGCCAGGGTGGCGGTTTCGACCGGACTGCCGGTGTGCATGGCGGTTCGAGCCAGCGTGGCGTCGACTCCCGCCGGCAGCGGGGCCGTCGGCGGCGCGCTGTCGTTCTGCAGGTGCATGGCGATGCGGTAGCCGGCGGCGCGGCAATGGTCGGCGAGCCGCTCGCCGACCTGCTCGGCCGATAGCGCGCCGGCGAGGTCGCGGGCCAGTTCGTAGAGGCGCTTGGCCGCCTGCTCGCGCGCGCCGGCGATGTCGGCCTGCCGCCGCAGGCCGGTGGTCAGGTGGGCGGTGATCAGGCCGACGGCGAGCATGACGGCGAAGGTGATCAGGTACTGCACGTCGCTGACCGCGAACGACAGCTGCGGCGGCACGAAGAAGAAATCGAACAGCGCCACGCTGAGGAAGGCGGCCGATACCGCCGGGCCGCGGCCGAGCTTCCAGGCGACGAGAAATACCGTCAGCAGGAACAGCATGACGATGTTGGCCAGGTCGATCAGCGCATGCAGCGGCGCCGCCAGCGCGGCGGTCAGCAGGCAGGCGGCGACGGCCGCGGCGTAGGCGGTGATGCGGTTCGACGGGTTGGGGAGCGGAGCCATGCCTGCCTCCATAGCAGTCTTGTGGGGGCAGGATACGAGAGCCGGCGCAAAAGCGGCGTAGAAATCATCGCCGCCGGCGTAAAGAAGTTGTAAACGCGCTGCCGGCGGTCAATGCGGCGAACGGCGGCGCCGCATGACTGGGCTCACAGCCGGCGGATTTTGTCGAGCAGGGCGGTGGTGGATTTCTCGTGGACGAACGGGATCGAATGCACGCTGCCGCCCCAGCCCAGCACCTCGCCGGCGCCGACGATGCGCGCGACCGGCCAGTCGCCGCCCTTGACCAGCACGTCCGGGCGGCAGTCGAGGATGCGGGCGAGCGGCGTGTCCTCGTCGAACCAGGTCACCAGGTCGACGCAGCCGAGCGCGGCCATCACCGCCAGCCGGTCTTCCAGTTTGTTCACCGGGCGGTCGTCGCCCTTGCCCAGCCGTTTCACCGAGGCGTCGCTGTTCAGCGCAACGACCAGCGACGCGCCGAGCGCGCGCGCCTGCGCCAGGTAGGTGGCGTGGCCGCGGTGCAGGATGTCGAAGCAGCCATTCGTGAATACCAGCGGCCGCGGCAGGCGGGCAACGCCAGCAGCCAGTTGGTCGGGCGGGCAGATCTTGGCTTCGAAGGCGGGGGCGGGGTAGGCGTTCATGCGGCGTGTCGTTGGCGGGGGAACGGGGATTCTACTGTTTCCCGCGGCCGGGAGCTAAATCGCCGGCCGGCGGTCCAACCGGGCGAACCCCTGGAGGAGTCCGCCCATGTCCTTGTCGCCATCCCGCCTGATGCCGTTCCTGCTTGTCCTCGCCGGGCTGGCCGGGCCGCTGGCCCCGGCCGTCGCCGATCCCGCCTGCCCGGCCCTGCTCAACCACAGCTTCCCCCGGCTGCAGGACGAGAAACCGCAGTCGCTGTGCCAGTGGCAGGGCAAGGTGCTGCTGGTGGTGAACACCGCCAGCTACTGCGGCTTCACCAAACAGTACGACGGCCTGGAAAAGCTCTATGCGCGGCTGAAGGAACGCGGCCTGGTCGTCGTCGGCTTCCCGACCAACGACTTCGGCGGGCAGGAGCCGGGCAGCAACCAGGAAATCGCCGAGTTCTGCCGCCTCACCTATGGCGTCGAATTCCCGATGTTCGCCAAGACCACGGTCAAGGGCGAGCGGAAGAATCCCTTCTACGCGCAGCTGATCGCCGCCTCGGGAACGACGCCGAAATGGAATTTCTACAAGTACCTGATCGACCGCAGCGGCAAGGAAGTGGTGGCCTATTCGAGCCTGACCGACCCCGACGACCGGAAGCTGCTGGCCAAGATCGAGGAGTTCCTCGCCCGCCGCTGACGCCGGCGATCGACTGCGCGCCGCACGGGCTGGGGCGGCTGGGCGTCGCCCGTGTTACTGTACCGGTGCCGGCTGCTGCGTCTTGCCGCTGTCCGGCGGCGGCACATCGAGCGCCTTCGCCTTCTCGGGGGTGATGATCTCCATCACGTTGACCACCTTCTGCACGCCGGCCGTGGTGCGGGTGATTTCGATCGCGGCATCGGCCTCGGCGCGGGTGACCAGGCCGAGCAGGTGCACGGTACCGCCCTCGGTGACGACCTTGACCAGGTTGGCGCGGAACTTGCCGCCGTCGACGAAGCGGCCCTTCACCTTGGAGGTGATGAAAGCGTCGTTGCTGCGGTTCTGGTACGAGCGCACCGGGCCGACCTGCAGCTCGTTCCACACGTCCTGGACGCCGGAAATGCCGCGCACCAAGCGCTCGATCTCCGACTTCGTCTGTTCGTCCGGCACCTCGCCGGTGAGCAGCACCTTGCGGTTGAAGCTGGTCTGGTTGACGTGCACCTTGTCGCCGTACTTGTTCATCAGGTTGCCGAGGATCTTCCACTCGATCCCCTCGTCCTCGGTCTGCGTGCCGAAGGTGCGGCGGTCGATCACGGCCAGCGCGCCGGCGGTGACGCCGGTGGCGACGGCGGCGACGCAGCCGGTCAGCGTGGGGGCGATCAGCGCCGCGAGCAGGGCGGCAAGCAGGGGCCGTTTCATTCGTCCGAAGTTCATTCGTCAACTCCCAGCAGCAGACAGTCAATGCCATCGCACAGGCAGTGGATGGCGAGAAGGTGGGTTTCCTGGATGCGGGCGGTGCGTTCCGCCGGCACGCAGAGGTGGATGTCGCCGTCGCGCAGCAGCTGGCCGATCTGGCCGCCGCCCTTGCCGGTCAGCGCAACCACGCTCATCTCGTTGTCGTGCGCGGCCTTGATCGCCTCGATCACGTTGCCCGAGTTGCCGGAGGTGGAAATGGCCAGCAGCACGTCGCCGGGGCGGCCGAGCGCGCGCACCTGCTTGGCGAAGATGACGTTGTAGCTGTAGTCGTTGGCGATGGCGGTGATGATCGAGCTGTCGGTGGTCAGCGCGATCGCCGCCAGCTCCTGGCGCTCGGCCTCGAAACGGCCGACCAGCTCGGCGGCGAAGTGCTGCGCGTCGGCGGCCGAACCGCCGTTGCCGCAGGCGAGGATCTTGCCGTCGTTGACCAGGCAGGCGACCATCGTCTGCACGGCGTCGGAGATCGGGGCGGCGAGCAGCTCCATGGCGTCGAGCTTGGTCTGGGCGCTGTCTTGAAACTGCTGACTGATGCGTTCGATGAGATCCATGCGGGAAGCGTGCGAAATCTGTGAGTAAAGTGCGGCCGATTCTATCAGAGGAGCAGATACACCTCGAATTCGACCCGCTGCCACGGGTTGCGGTGTTTGCGGATGTGCGCGACGCGGGCCTCGACCCGCTCGCCGCGATCCATCGCCTCCGCCAGCGCCCGGTTCTCGGCGCGCGGCACGTAGCCGAGCTGCTGTCCGTTCCATTCGACGCGAATGGCGTTGCCATCATGCCGGTTGTCCGGCTCGCGCGTCAGTAACAGTTTGTCGCCGGGTCGGATCTCCTTCCAGACGGCGGTGAGCGCGTAGTACTGGCTGCCGGCGAGCGGCGAACTTTGCACCAGGATCTGCACGCGCTCCTCGGCGCGGGCGGCGGCGCCGAGGAGCAGGGCGGCCAGCAGCAGGCTAGAGGTCGTCTGCCGAAAACGCATTGCGGATCCATTCGATGCCCGTGCTTGCCAGCGTGTCGAGCAGCACGCAGTCGAAACGGCAGGTGGCGTCGGGCGCGTTTGCGCGCTGCGCCAGGTAGTGCTGTGCCGCCAGCACCAGCCGGCGGCGCTTGGTGGCGGTGATGCTGGCGGCAGCGCCGCCGAAGCCGCCGTTGCGGCGCAGGCGCACTTCGACGAAGACCAGCGTCCTGCCGTCGCGGCAGACCAGGTCGATCTCGCCGCCGCGGACGCGATAATTGCGCTCGGCGACGACCAGACCGTGGCGCGCCAGGTGGGCCGCCGCCAGCGCCTCGGCGCGCGCACCGTCCGTGGTATCGTTGGGCTTGCCCACCGCCATCGCTCCCATGACAAAAGAATCTCCCGCATTGTATGTGGTCGCCACGCCGCTCGGAAACCTCGGCGACCTCACCGCCCGTGCCGCCGACGTGCTGCGCAGCGTGCCCTGGGTCGCCGCCGAGGACACCCGGCACTCGGCGCCGCTGCTGCGCCACCTCGGCTCGCCGGCAAGGATGCTGCCGGCGCACGAACACAACGAGGAGGCTGCCGCGCGGCAGGTGATCGACCGCCTGGCCGCCGGCGAAGCGGTGGCGCTGATCTCGGATGCCGGCACGCCGGCGATCTCCGACCCCGGTGCCCGGCTGGTCGCGCGCGTGCGCGAGGCCGGCTATCAGGTGGTGCCGCTGCCCGGTCCCTGCGCGGCGATCGCTGCCCTTTCCGCCTCCGGCATCACTGCGCCGCACTGGCTGTTCCACGGCTTTTTGCCGACCAAGGCGAAGCAGCGCGAGGAAGCGTTGCGCGAGCTGGCGGCGTTGCCGGCCGTGCTGGTCTTCTACGAAGCGCCGCACCGCATCCTCGACACCGTCGCCGCACTCGCGGCGACCCTCGGCCCGGCCCGCCGCCTGGTCATCGCCCGCGAGCTGACCAAGCTGTTCGAGAGCATCCACGCCTGCCCGCTCGGCGAGGCGTCGGCATGGATGGCCGCCGACGCCAACCGGCAGAAGGGGGAATTCGTGCTGGTCGTCGATGCGCCGGAAGCCGCCGTCGGCGACGGCGCCGAAGCCGAGCGCGTGCTCAGGCTGCTGCTCGACGAGGGGCTGCCGGTGAAACAGGCGGCCAAGCTGGCGCATGCGATCACCGGCGCGGCGAAGAACGCGCTCTACGCTCGGGCGCTGGCGCTGCGCGGCGAGTCGTAGGGCGGCGGCGTTCTCAGTCCCAGCGCGACAGGAAGTCCAGCAGCGCCTCCCGGCGCGCCGCGGACTGCCGGCGGAAGGTGTCGAGCAGGCGCGCCTCGTCGTCGGGCAGCGGCCGCGCGACGCGGTACTCGGCCGGCGGCTCGCTGGCCAGCGGCGCGAACTGCCGCTCGCCGCGGCCGGTTACCAGCCACTCGAAGAAGACGTCGAATTCGACCGCCAGCAGCCGCAGATTGTCCACGGTCGGCTCGGTCTTGTTGTTTTCCCAGTCGGAAACGGTCGGCTGGGTCACCCCGACGCGGCGGGCGAGCTCGCCCTGGCTGTAGCCCCGTTCCTCGCGGAGGTTCTTGATGCGTAGTCCGATTTTCATCCGGCAACCCTAGCGGCGGGGCCGGGCAATGAAAAATAGGCATAACCTATTGACATGAAAATAGCCGATGCCTATATTGCCAATGGCAAAACGTTATGACGGTGCGCTTGCGCGGCCCGGTCCGCCGCCGGTCGAAAGCGTCGAGGTGTACCGCAAAGTCGGGGCGGGCGCCAGTTTTTCCACTGTTCGCAAGGACTTTTCTGCGTCGAGGAGGGGGCATGGGGCAAGTGACGATAGTTTTCGATGACGCGACCGAGGCGGCGCTGCGCGATGCGGCGCAATCGGCGGGGCTCTCGCACCACAAATGGCTGGTCGACCTGGTCCGTCGCCACGCCTGTGGCGGGGATGCGCCGCCGATCCTGATCGTCGAGGACGACCCGGTCTTCCGCGAGGTGCTGCGCTGCCAGGTCGAATACCTCGGCTGGTCGGCGGATACCGCGGAAAACGGTGCCGAGGCACTGGCCTTGCTCGCCGCGCGGAGCTATCGGCTGCTCCTTACCGACTGCCGGATGCCGGTGATGGACGGCTTCCAGCTGGTGCATGCAATTCGCGCCGGAGAGCGGCGCCGCGGCGGTCGCCCGCTTCCGGTCGTCGCCATCACTGCCGAGAACATCCGGGCCGGCAGCCCCTTCTGCTGGGAGCTGGGGGTTGACGAATGTCTGGCCAAGCCCCCTGCCGAGCACGCCCTGGCTCGGGTCTTTGCCCGCTGGCTGGGCGCGGCGCCCGGCGGCGAACGGCGTCGGGTCGAGGCGGTATAGCCGATGCCGTCCGGAGGGACTCGCGTTCCCCTCACCCCCGACCCCTCTCCCGCTTCGCGGGCGAGGGGAGCTTCGAGAGCCGCTTCGCGTCTTCCACGTTAAAGAGGCGGTCGCGGAAGGCAACGCCGAGCACTGAACGTGGCGCGAATCGCTTAAAATCGCGATTCCAACCTTCCCCGGCCATTCATGAAACTCACCCTCACCCGCCCCGACGACTGGCACCTGCACCTGCGCGACGGCGACGCGCTGAGCACCGTGCTGCCGCACACCGCCCGCCAGTTCGCGCGGGCCATCGTCATGCCCAACCTGAAGCCGCCGGTGACCACCGTCGCCCAGGCTGCCGCCTACCGCCAGCGCATCCTCGCCGCGCTGCCCGCCGGCATGGCCTTCGAGCCGCTGATGACGCTGTACCTCACCGACAACACGCCGGCCGCGGAAATCCGCGCCGCGGTGGCGTCGGGTTTCGTCAAGGCGGTGAAGCTCTACCCGGCCGGCGCGACGACCAACTCCGACGCCGGCGTCACCGACTTGGCGCGCTGCGCCGCGGCGCTCGCCGAGATGGAAAAGCTCGGTCTGCCGCTCCTGGTGCACGGCGAAGTGACCGATCCGGCGGTGGACCTGTTCGACCGCGAGGCGGTGTTCATCGAGCAGGTGCTGTCGCCCTTGCTCAAGCGCCATCCGGGGCTGCGCACGGTGATGGAGCACATCACCACCAAGGACGCCGCCGAGTTCGTCGCCGAGGCCGGCGCCAACGTCGGTGCGACGATCACCGCGCATCATCTGCTCTACAACCGCAACGCCATCTTCCAGGGCGGCGTGCGTCCGCACTGGTACTGCCTGCCGGTGCTGAAGCGCGAGGTCCATCGCCTGGCGCTGGTGCGCGCGGCGACCTCGGGCAACCCGAAGTTCTTCCTCGGCACCGATTCGGCGCCGCATGCCCGCGGCGCCAAGGAGGCGGCCTGCGGCTGCGCCGGCTGCTACACCGCCTATGCCGCGATGGAACTCTACGCCGAGGCCTTCGAGGCGGCCGGCGCGCTCGACCGGCTGGAGGCCTTCGCCAGCCACTTCGGGCCGGATTTCTACCGGCTGCCGCGCAATGCCGGGACGATCACGCTGGAAAAGCGTCCGCAAGCCGTTCCCGACGCCTATCCCTACCTCGCCGGCGAGGCGCTGGTGCCGCTGCGCGCCGGCGAGACGCTGGCGTGGAGCCTGGTCGACTGAGAACAACGCGCCGAGGAGCCGCGACGATGAAACGCCTAGCCCTGCTTGCCCTGCTCGTGCCCGCGCTGTCCGGCTGCGTCAATGACGGCATCGCGATGGTCATCGACGGCCCGGACCATGCCATCTCGCTGATGCGCGCGCAGTCGCGCTTCTGGGAAAAGAAGATGGACCTGGAGATCGTCGTCGCCCGCCTGCCGACCTGCCAGCGCCGCTACGCGCTGCAGCCGGCGCCGGTTGGCAGCGACTTCCAGCTCACGGTCTATCTGACCGCGCCGAATACCTTCCTGCTCGAACAGGGGCGCCACCTCTATTTGACCGAAACCGAGACCTGCAAGGGCTTCCAGAAGCTCGACGCACCGCCGCCGGAAGGCAAGGGGGAACTGCTCGGGGTCTTCCGCGAGGAGCGCGGCCGGCTGGTCTTCGCCGCCGCACAGGCGGCAAAATGATTTGATCCCGCCCGGCGTCTCCCGACGCCGGGCGGCAGGTCCGTTTCTTGTTCGCCAATCCGCTTTTCTTCCCGTTGACGCCGTTGTTGGCGCAGCTGCCGGCGGCGCCCGACAGCGACGCGCTGGCGGCATTGACGTCCGCCCGGCCCGCGCGCACCGCCACCGGCCTGCCGGTGCGCTTCGTCCCGCCGCCGGGCGACGGTCTCGGCTACGAGGCCCGCATTGCGCTGCGCGGCGAGGTCGAGACGCGGCCGGATAACTGGCACGACTGGTTCAATGCGCTGGTCTGGCTGACGTTCCCGCAGGCCAAGGCGGCGCTGTCGGCGCGCCATGCGCGCGAACTGGCGTGCGGCGGCGATGCGGCGAACGGCCACGGCGCGCGCGGCGGGGTGCGCGATGCGATGACCCATTTCGACGAATGCGGCGCCGTCGTCGTTGCCGACGATCCGTCGCTGCTCGACCTGCTCGCGGCCTTCCGCTGGCGCGAATTGTTCGTCGAGCGGCGGCTGGCGGTCGCCGCCGGGCTGCGCGTCTTCGTCTTCGGGCACGCCACCTACGAGGCGCTGCTGGCGCCGTTCCGCGGGCTGACGGCGAAGTGCGTGCTGACCCCGGTGGCGCCGGCCTGGCTGGCGCAGCCGCTCGCCGAGCAGCTGGCGGAGATCGATGCCTGGCTGGCGGCGGATCTGGCGGCGGGCAGGCACGGCGACCCGCGCGCGCTGCAGCCGCTGCCCTTGCTCGGCCTGCCCGGCGTCGTTGCCGACAACGAGGATCCGGCCTATTACGACGATGCTTGGCAATTTCGTTCCGGCCGGAGGCCGGCGCGCTGAACGCGTATAATCGGCGGTGAAGCTGGCCAGGCAACCGCCGGGCGAAGGGATTCCGGTCCCGACGCCGGGAGGAAAGTCCGGGCTCCGCAGAGCAGGATGCCGGTTAACGACCGGGCGCTATAAGTCGAAAGACCCAAGGCGACGGAAAGTGCAACAGAGAATAGACCGCCGATGGCTCAGTTCGCTGAGATCAGGCAAGGGTGAAACGGCGAGGTAAGAGCTCACCGCGGACGTGGTAACACGGACGGCACGGCAAACCCCATCCGGAGCAAGGCCAAATAGGGAAGCTTGGGCGTGGCTCGCGCTGCTTCCGGGTAGGCTGCTTGAGCGGCGCGGTAACGCGTCGCCTAGAGGAATGGTTGCCCACGACAGAACCCGGCTTATCGGCCAGCTTCACTTCACACGGGAAACCGGCGGTGGGCGTTGACGCCTGCCGCCGGTTTTTCATTTTCACCCCGGCATGAATGCCGGGGCTTGCGCTCGACGCGTGGTCAGAGCAGGCCTTCCGTCTTCAGCGCCTTCTGCACGCCCGGCCGGGCGGCGACGCGCGCGAGATAGGCGCCCAGCGCCGGCCAGGGCGCCAGGTCGAGCTTCACCCATTTTGCCCAGTTGAGAATGGTGAACAGATAGGCGTCGGCGACGCTGAACGCGTCGCCCATCAGGTATGGCTGCCGTTCCAGCATCGGCGCCAGGTAGGCGAGGCGGCCGGCGAGGCCGGCGCGCACCGTTTCCTTCCACTCGGCCGGCGGGTTGCGGAAGAGCGGGCTGAAACCCTTGTGCAGTTCGGTGGCGATGAAGTTCAGCCATTCCTGCAGGCGGACGCGGGCGAGCGTGCCGGCGGCCGGCGCCAGCCCGGTCGCCGGCACGAGGTCGGCGAGGTACTGGATGATGGCCGGGCCCTCGGTCAGTACTTCGCCGCCGTCCAGTTGCAGCGCCGGTACGTACCCCTTGGGGTTGGTGGCGTAGAAGTCGTCGCCTAGCTCCGTCTTCTTCGTCTTCAGGTCTACCTTGATCAGCTCGTGCGCCAGTCCCGCCTCGCAGAGCGCGATGTGCGGGGAGAGGGAGCAGGCGCCGGGACTGTAGTAGAGCTTCATGAATGTCTCCTGTGGGAATGGGAACAATGCAGACCCCGTTCATGCCGGCGGGGTTCCCGTTAAGCGCGCCCCACTTCTCACAAAGCACTTTAAGTTGCATTTCGCTAGTATTGTTTTTTAAGGGAAATTTTTTGCAAATTTTCCTGCGAAAATGCGTCTAAGTCCTTGTCCCCATTGAAAAAACTCACAAAAACCCCTTGACCCGGTGCACTTCGATGTCTTAAAGTGGGGAAAAGTGGTTCAAAGTGGGTTTACGTTTAAAACGGGGTGTGCCCCGGGAGAGGAAAGGGTCAGGGAGTCCATGTTTTTCGGAGCGGCTGCACTCAGTCTCGACGCCAAAGGGCGGCTGGCCATCCCGGCCCGCCACCGTGACGCGCTCGTCGCTGCCGCCAACGGCACCCTGGTTCTTACCGCGCACCCGCATCGCTGTCTTCTGCTCTACCCCAATCCCGCCTGGGAGCCGATCCGCAACAAGGTGTTGTCGGCGCCCAGTCTCGAACAGCAATCCGCCCTCCTGAAGCGCCTGCTCGTCGGTTTTGCCCGCGAGGAGGAGCTCGATTCCGCCGGTCGCCTGCTGGTCGCGCCCGAGCTGCGGCAGTTCGCCCAGCTCGAGAAGCAGGTGTGGCTGGTCGGCCAGGGCAATCATTTCGAAATCTGGTCGGATGCCGGCTGGCAGAAGCAGCAGGAGGCGATCTTCGCCCTCGGCGATCAGCTGCTGCCGCCCGGCCTTGAGGATTTGGCCTTGTGAGCGCGCCCGCGCAGCACCTGACGGTTCTGCTGCGGGAAGCGGTCGAAGCGCTGGCAGTCAAGCCGGCCGGCGTCTATGTCGATGCCACCTTCGGACGCGGCGGCCACAGCCGGGCGATCCTCCAACAACTCGGGCCGCGGGGCCGCCTGCTGGCGCTCGACCGCGATCCGCGGGCGATCGCGGCGGCCGCCGCGATCGGCGACAACAGATTGACGGTCGTTCATCGCCCGTTCGCCGAAATGGCGGCGGCGGTAAGCGAAGCTGGATTCGGCAGGGCGGACGGCGTGCTGATGGACATCGGGGTGTCGTCGCCGCAGCTGGATGAGGGGGAGCGGGGGTTCAGCTTCCGTTTCGATGCGCCGCTCGACATGCGGATGGACACGACGCAGGGCGAGACGGCCGCGGAATGGCTGGCACGGGCCGACGAAAGAGAAATTACTCAGGTGGTGAGGGACTATGGCGAAGAACGGTTTGCTTTCCAGATTGCAAAGAAGATTGTGGCTGCTCGGAGCGAGCGGCCTGTTGCAACCACAGGGCAGCTCGCCGCGCTTGTACGCGAGGCCGTGCGGACCCGCGAGCCCGGCCAGGACCCGGCGACGCGCACCTTTCAGGCTTTACGGATTCATATCAATCAAGAGCTCGAGCAGCTTGCGCTAGCCCTGCCGCAGGCGCTCGACATGCTCAATCCGGGGGGGCGGCTGGTGGTGATCAGCTTTCACTCGCTCGAAGACCGCATCGTCAAGCGTTTCATGCGCGACGCGGCGGCCCCGGACTCCTCGCTGCCGAAGAACCTGCCGCTGAAGGCTTCCGAGCTGCCGCCACCGAAACTGCGCTTGGTCGGCAAGCCGGTCAAGGCGTCGGCGGCGGAAATTGAAGGCAACCCCCGCGCCCGCAGCGCGGTGATGCGCGTGGCGGAGAAGTGCTGATGCTGCGCACCAACATGCTCCTCCTCTTCTTCGTCGTCTTCTGCGCGCTCGGCGTCGTCACCTCGCAGCACAAGGCGAGGAAGCTTTTCCAGGAGCTGGAGAGCGAGCAGGAGCGCGCCAAGCAGCTCGATGTCGAGTTCGGCCAGCTGCAACTGGAACTGTCGACCTGGGCGACGCATCCGCGGATCGAGAAGATCGCCCGCGAGCGCCTCAAGATGCGTCTCCCCGAGGCCGGCCGCCTGCTCGTCGCGGCGCCGAAGGAGGGCGGGCAATGATCCGCGGCAAGGGCGGTCGCACCCACCGCTTTGCCGAGAGCCCGGTGCTGCAGCTGGCGCTGCCGGCCTGGCGCTCGCGCCTGGTCGGGCTGTGCCTGCTCGCCGCCTTCGGTGCGCTGGTCGGCCGCGCCTTCTACCTGCAGATCATCAACAACGACTTCCTGCAGGAAAAGGGCGAT
The DNA here is from genome assembly GCA_016183655.1 of Rhodocyclales bacterium. GTDB lineage: Bacteria > Pseudomonadota > Gammaproteobacteria > Burkholderiales > Rhodocyclaceae > Proximibacter. The sequence goes on along the minus strand of JACPEH010000023.1, from coordinate 145,899 downwards.
TCGCGCTACCGCCGCGACATCGAGATCTCGGCGTCGCGCGGCAAGGTCACCGACCGCAACGGCGACGTGCTGGCGATCTCGACGCCGATGAAGTCGATCTGGGCGATCCCCGTCGATGCCAAGCTCAGCGCCGAGCAGTTGCGGGCGCTGGCCGGCGCGCTCGACAGCGACCCGAAGGAGCTGGCGCGCAAGCTGGCCAGCGACAAGGGCTTCGTCTATCTGCAGCGGCAGGTGGCGCCGGAAGTCGCCGACCGCATCGCGGCGCTGAAGCTGCCCGGCATCTACCAGAACAAGGAATACCGCCGCTACTACCCGACCGGCGAGATGACCGCGCACATGGTCGGCTTCACCGGCGTCGACGACAAGGGGCTGGAGGGCGTCGAGCTGGCCTTCGAGAAGAGTTTGGTCGGCCACGCCGGCAGCCGCAGCGTGATTCGCGACCGGCGCGGCCAGATCGTCGAGGACGTCGGCTCGATCCGGTCGCCGCAGGACGGCAAGGAGATCCGCCTGGCGCTCGACTCGAAGATCCAGTACCTCGCCTACAGCCAGCTCAAGCAGGCGATCGCCGACAACAAGGCAAAGGCCGGCGGCGCCGTCGTCATCGACGCCAAGAGCGGCGAGATCCTGGCGCTGGCGAACTGGCCGACCTACAACCCGAACAATCGCGAGCACCTGTCCGGCGGCCAGTTGCGCAACCGCGCGGTGACCGACACCTTCGAGCCGGGGTCGACGCTGAAGCCGTTCACCGCCGCGCTGGCGCTCGAATCGAACAAGTTCCGCTTCGATTCGATCATCAATTGCGCGCCGGGGCGGCTGACCATCGGCAATGCGACGATCTCGGACGCGCATCCGCACGGCGCGCTGACCGTCGCCCAGGTCATCCAGAAATCCTCCAACGTCGGTGCCGCCAAGATCGCCGCCAACTTCAGCCCGCGGGAAATGTGGGAAATGTTCGACGCCGTCGGCTTCGGCCAGACGTCGCGGCTGGGCTTTCCCGGCGAGGTGCCGGGCCGGCTGCGCGCGTGGAAGACCTGGCGGCCGATCGAGCAGGCGACGATGTCCTACGGCCACGGCATCTCGGTGTCGCTGATGCAACTGGCGCGCGCCTATACCGTTTTCGCCCGCGACGGCGAGCTGCTGCCGATGTCGCTGACGCGCATCGATGACGGGCCGGTGACCGGCGTGCCGGTGTTCTCGCCGCAGACCGCGCGCGAGGTGCGGGCGATGCTGGAGATGGCCGCCGGCCCCGGCGGCACAGCGCCGAAGGCACAGGTGCCGGGTTACCGCGTCGCCGGCAAGACCGGCACCGCGCACAAGCTCGAAGGCGGGCTCTACGCCAACAAATACGTGTCGTCCTTCGTCGGCTTCGCCCCGGTCTCCGATCCGCGCCTGATCGTCGCCGTGATGATCGACGAACCGTCGGGCGGCAAACACTACGGCGGCGACGTCGCCGCCCCGGTCTTCTCGGCGATCACCGGCGGTGCGCTGCGCACGCTGGGGATTCCGCCGGACGCGCAGATGACGGTGGCGCAGGCCGCCACCGCGAAGGAAAAACTATGAGCGCCGCCGCTGAACTCCTGCGCCAACTGGCCGCCCTCGGCGTCGAGCCGGACAACCTCACCGACGATTCGCGGCTGGTGCGTCGCGGCGACCTGTTCCTGGCCTACCCCGGCGATGCCGCCGACGGCCGCCGCTACATCGGCGATGCCATCGCCCGCGGCGCGGCGGCAGTGCTTTTCGAAGCGGAAGGGGCGGCCGGCGAGACGCTGCCGGTGCCGAGCATCGCCGTCCGCGACCTGCGTGCGCTCGCCGGCAACCTGGCCCATGCCGTGCTCGGCGAGCCGAGCGAACGTCTGTCGCTGATCGCCGTCACCGGCACCAACGGCAAGACCAGCTGCACGCAATGGATCGCCCGCGCGCATCCCCGCCGCTGCGCGATCATCGGCACGCTCGGCGCCGGCTTCCCCGGCGACCTCGACGAAACCGGGTTTACCACGCCGCAGGCGACGACCCTGGCGCGCTGCCTTGCCGCCTTCCTCGATCAGGGCGCCGAGGCCTGTGCGCTGGAAGCCAGCTCGATCGGCCTGGAAGAAGGGCGGATGAACGGTGCCCATGTCGATATCGCGGCCTTCACCAACCTGACGCGCGACCATCTCGACTACCACGGAACGATGGAAGCCTACGCCGCGTCCAAGGAAAAGCTGTTCCTCTGGCCGGGGCTGCGTGCGGCGGTGATCAACCTCGACGACGCCTTCGGCTGCCACTTGGCGAAGGTGACCCGGGCGCGACTGAAGGTCGGGTATACGCTGGCCGATGCCACGGCCTCGGTCGACATGCTGGTGGCCGCCGGCGACGTCCGTCACGAAGCGGCGGGAATGGCGTTCACGCTGCGTGCGCCGCAGGGAGTGGTCGAGATACGCAGCCGGCTGGTCGGCCGCTACAACGTCGCCAACCTGCTCGCCGTTGCCGGCGTCCTGCTCGCCGCCGGCCTGCCCTTCGAGCAGCTCGCCGCTCGCCTGGAAGCGCTGGAGGCGCCGCCGGGGCGGATGCAGCGCCTGGGCGGCGACGGTCAGCCGCTGGTCGTGATCGACTACGCCCATTCGCCGGATGCGCTGGACAACGCCCTCGCCGCGCTGCGCGAGGAAGCCGCGGCGCGCGGCGGTCGGCTCGTCTGCGTCTTCGGCTGCGGCGGCGACCGCGATCACGGCAAGCGGCCGCTGATGGGCGAGGTGGCGACACGTATCGCTGATCGCGTCGTGCTCACCAGCGACAACCCGCGCAGCGAATCGCCGGCGGCGATCGTCGAGGAGATCCGCGTCGGGGCGCCGCAGGCCGAGGTGATCGTCGATCGCCGCGAAGCCATCGCCGCGACCATCGCCGGCGCCGCGCCGGCCGACGTGGTCCTGCTCGCCGGCAAGGGGCACGAGGCCTACCAGGAAATCGCCGGTACCTTCCATCCATTTTCCGACCTGCGCGAAGCCGAGGCGGCGCTGGCGGCGCGCCAGGAGGCTGCATGAGCTCGATGCTGAAACTCTCGGCCGCGGCGGCGGCATTGCAGGGACGGCTGCTCGGCGTCGATGCCGAATTTTCGGCGGTGTCGACCGACAGCCGCGCGATCCGCGCCGGCGACCTGTTCGTCGCGCTGCGCGGCGAGCGTTTCGACGCCCATGACTTCATCGGCGCCGTGGCCTCGGAAGGGGCGGTCGGCGCCGTCATCGCCGCCGACGCCGTCGACGCGCTGAAGGGCGTCGACCTGCCGTTGATCGTCGTCGCCGATACGCGGCTGGCGCTCGGCGAACTGGCCGCCCACTGGCGCGCCGGCTTCGAGCTGCCGTTGATCGCCGTCACCGGCTCCAACGGCAAGACGACGACCAAGGAAATGATCGCCAGCATCCTGGCCGCCGCCTTCGGCGACGAGGTGCTGGCGACGCAGGGCAACCTCAACAACGACATCGGCCTGCCGCTGACGCTGTTGCAGCTGCGCGCGCACCACCGGGCGGCGATCGTCGAGATGGGCATGAACCACCCGGGCGAGATCCGCTACCTGACCCGCATCGCGCGCCCCACCGTGGCGCTGGTCACCAACGCCCAGCGCGCGCACCTGCAGGGCATGGGCACGCTCGACGCGATCGCGCTGGAAAAGGGCACGATCTACGAAGGGCTGGTCGCCGACGGCGTCGCCGTGATCAACGCCGACGATCCGCATGCGCCGCTGTGGCAGGCCGCCAACGTCGGCCGCCGCGTCGTCAGCTTCGGCCTCGACGGCGCCGCCGACGTGCACGGCCGAGTCCGCGTGCACGGCCTGGAAACCGAACTGCATTTCATCACGCCGCTCGGCGAAGGCGCCGTCGATCTGGCGCTGCCCGGCGTGCATAACGCCCGCAACGCGCTGGCGGCGGTCGCCGCGACCTTCGCCGCCGGCATCCCGCTGGCGGCGATCAATGCCGGCCTGGCCGCCTTCCGCGGTATCAAGGGGCGGCTGCAGCGCCGCGCCGGGGCAAACGGGGCGGTGATCCTCGACGACACCTACAACGCCAACCCGGACTCGATGCGCGCCGGCATCGACGTGCTGGCCTCGACCATCGGCCGCAAGGTGCTGGTGCTCGGCGACATGGGCGAAATCGGCGACGCCGCGGCGCAGTACCACGACGAGATCGGCGGCTACGCCAAGAGCGCCGGCGTCGATGCGCTGTACGCGCTCGGCGAGGCGAGCGCCGTCGCCGCCCGCAATTTCGGTGCCGGCGCCCACCACTACAAGAAGATCGAAGAACTGATCGACGCGCTGCGCCCGGAACTGACGGCAACGACCACCGTGCTCGTCAAGGGTTCGCGTTTCATGCGCATGGAGCGCGTGGCCGATGCCATCGCCGCCGTGCCGCCGACGGAGAACAAAACATGCTCTTGATGCTCGCCCAGTGGCTCGGCCAGGATCTGCGGGTCTTCAACGTATTCGGCTACATCACGCTGCGCACCGTGCTGGCGGCGATGACCGCGCTGATCATTTCCTTCATTGCCGGGCCGCGCGTGATCCGCTGGCTGGCAGCGAAGAAGATCGGCCAGGCGGTGCGCACCGACGGCCCGCAGACGCACCTCGCCAAGTCCGGCACGCCGACCATGGGCGGCGTGCTGATCCTGATCGCCATCGCCGTCACCACGCTGTTGTGGGGCGACCTCTCCAACCGCTACATCTGGGTGGTTCTGATCGTCACCGTCGGTTTCGGCGCCATCGGCTGGGTCGACGACTGGAAGAAGGTGGTCTACCGCGACCCGAAGGGGCTGGCTTCGCGCTGGAAATATTTCTGGCAGTCGGTGATCGGCGCCGCCGTCGCCGTCTATCTCGGCATGACGGCGACGCTGCCGGCGCAGATGGAACTGATCGTCCCGTTCTTCAAGACGGTGGCCTACCCGCTCGGCGTCATCGGCTTCATGATCCTGACCTATTTCGTCATCGTCGGTACCTCGAATGCGGTGAACCTGACCGATGGCCTCGACGGGCTGGCGATCATGCCGGCGGTAATGGTCGCCGCCGCGCTGGCGATCTTCGCCTACGTCGCCGGCAACGCGGTCTACGCCAAGTACCTGTTCGTTCCGTACGTGCCCGGCGCCGGCGAGCTGTGCATCTTCCTCGGCGCGATGGCCGGCGCCGGGCTCGGCTTCCTCTGGTTCAACGCCTACCCGGCCGAAGTCTTCATGGGTGACGTCGGCGCGCTGGCGCTGGGCGGCGCGCTCGGCACCGTCGCCGTCATCGTCCGCCAGGAAATCGTGCTGGCGATCATGGGCGGCGTCTTCGTCGCCGAGACGCTGTCGGTCGCGGCGCAGGTGCTGTACTTCAAGTTCACCGGCGGCAAGCGCATCTTCCGCATGGCGCCGCTGCACCACCACTACGAATTGAGCGGCTGGAAGGAAACGCAGGTGGTGGTCCGTTTCTGGATCATCACCATCATGCTCGTGCTGTTCGGGCTGTCGACGCTGAAGCTGCGCTGAACACGGGAATATGAACCTCAACGGCAAACAGGCACTGGTGCTCGGCCTCGGCGAAACGGGGCTGGCGATGGCGAAATGGCTCGCGCGCGAAGGCGCGCGCGTCCGCGTCGCCGACAGCCGCGCCGTGCCGCCGAATGCCGCTGCACTGGCCGCCGCGGTGCCGGCCGCCGAGCTGGTGGCCGGGCCGTTCGCCGCCGCCACCTTTGCCGGTGTCGATTTGATAGCCATCTCGCCCGGCCTGCCGGTGCAGGAGGCCCACGTCCAGGCGGCGCTCGCCGCCGGCGTCCCGGTCGTCTCCGAGATCGAGCTGTTCGCCTGGGCGGTGCATGCGCGCACGCCGCAGGCGAAGATCGTCGCCATCACCGGCAGCAACGGCAAGACGACGACGACGGCGCTGACCGCCTACTTGGCCAACGCCGCCGGCGTGCCGGCGGTGGCCTGCGGCAATATCTCGCCGGCCGCGCTCGATGCGCTGATGACGGTGATCGACGCCGGTACGCTGCCGGCGCTGTGGGTGCTCGAACTGTCGAGCTTCCAGCTGGAAACGACGCACACGCTCAAGCCCGATGCGGCGACCGTGCTCAACATCTCCGAGGACCACCTCGACCGCTACGCCGGCCTTGACGACTATGCCGCCGCCAAGGCGCGCATTTTCCGAGGCACCCGCGTCATGGTGCTCAACCGCGACGACGACCGCAGCCTCGGCATGGGGCGCTGCGGCAAGGCCTTGGTCACCTTCGGCCTGGACAGGCCGCCGCGCGCCGGCGACTACGGGCTGGTCGACGGCTGGCTGATGCGCGGCGGCGAGCGCCTGGTGGCGCAGACCGAGCTGAAGCTCGCCGGGCTGCACAACGCCGCCAACGCGCTGGCGGCGCTGGCCTTGCTGGAAGCGGTGGGAATCGCGCCGCAGGCCTGCCTGCCGGCGCTGCGCGAGTTCAAGGGGCTTGCCCACCGCGTCGAGTTCGTCGCCCGCATCGGCGAAGTCGACTACTACGACGACTCCAAGGGCACCAATGTCGGCGCCACGCTGGCGGCGATCAACGGCATGGGGCGGAAGCTCGCCATCATCCTCGGCGGCGATGGCAAGGGGCAGGATTTCTCGCCGCTGCGCCCGGCGCTGGTTGCGCACGGCCGTGCCGCGGCGCTGATCGGCCGCGATGCCGAGGCGGTCGCGGCGGTGCTCGCCGGTAGCGGCATCCCGCTGCAGCGCTGCGCCGACATGACGGAGGCGGTGGCTTTCTGTGCCGCGCAGGCGCAGCCGGGCGACGCCGTGCTGCTGTCGCCGGCCTGCGCCAGCCTCGACATGTACCGCAACTACGCGCACCGCGCCGAGGCTTTCATCGCCGCGGTGAAGGTGCAGCAAGCGAAGGAGGGCGCGCCATGCTGATGCAGGCGCTCGACACGCCGCGCCGGATGCCCTCCGAGGTGGACTTCACGCTGCTGTGGAGTGCGCTGCTGCTGCTCTTCTTCGGCATGGTCATGGTCTATTCGGCGTCGATCGCGATCGCCGAGGCCGGTCGCTTCACCGGCAACCAGCCGGCGTATTTCCTGATGCGCCACGCGGTCTTCCTGTGCATCGGCATCATCGCCGCCGCCGTCGCCTTCCAGGTGCCGCTCAACGCCTGGCAGCAGATGGCGCCGTGGCTGTTCGTCGCCGGCGTGCTGCTGCTGATCGTCGTCCTCGTGCCGGGGCTCGGCCGCGACGTCAATGGCGCCCGCCGCTGGCTGCCGCTCGGCATCGCCAACCTGCAGCCGTCGGAGCTGATGAAGCTCTTTGCCGTGCTCTACGCCGCCGACTACACGGTACGCAAGATGGCGGTAATGCACGACCTGAAGAAGGCCTTCCTGCCGATGGCCGGCGCCATGGTCTTCGTCGGCATCCTGCTCTTGAAGGAACCCGACTTCGGCGCCTTCGTCGTGATCATCTCGATCGCCATGGGCATCCTCTTCCTGGGCGGCATGCGCGCCCGCCTGTTCGCGATCCTGATCGTGCTGCTGCTGGCCGCCTTCGCCCTGCTGATCATCGTCTCGCCCTACCGGCGCGACCGCATCTTCGGCTTCATGGACCCGTGGGCCGACGCTTTCGGCCGCGGCTACCAGCTCTCGCACGCGCTGATCGCCTTCGGCCGCGGCGAGATCTTCGGCGTCGGGCTCGGCGCCTCGGTCGAGAAGCTGTTCTACCTGCCCGAGGCCCATACCGACTTCCTGCTCGCGGTGATCGCCGAGGAGCTCGGCCTAGTCGGCGTCGTCATCGTCGTCGCGCTGTTTGCGCTGATCGTGCAGCGCGCCTTCGTCATCGGCCGCCAGGCGGTCGCGCTCGACCGCCTGTATCCGGCGCTGGTGGCGATGGGCATCGGCATCTGGATCGGCGTCCAGGGCTTCATCAACATGGGCGTGAACATGGGCCTCCTGCCGACCAAAGGGCTGACGCTGCCGCTGATGAGCTTCGGCGGCTCCGGCATCCTCGCCAACTGCGTGGCGCTGGCGATCCTGCTGCGGGTCGACTGGGAGAACCGGCAACTGATGCGGGGGGGCAAGCTGTGAGCACGAACGCGCCCGACGTCGCCCGCACGCTGCTGGTGATGGCCGGCGGCACCGGCGGCCACGTCTTCCCCGGCCTTGCCGTTGCCGACCACCTGCGTGCGCGCGGCTGGAACGTGGTCTGGATGGGCAATCCGGAAGGCATGGAAGCGAAGCTGGTGCCGGCGCGCGGCTACGAGCTGGCGCCGGTGCGCTTCGGTGCGCTGCGCGGCAAGGGACTGCTCAGGAAGCTGCTGCTGCCGCTCGCGCTGCTCTCGGGCTTCTGGCAGGCGGCACGGCAGATCCGCCGGGTGCGTCCCGACGTCGTGCTCGGCATGGGCGGCTACATCAGCTTCCCCGGCGGCATGATGGCCTCGCTGCTCGGCTGCCCGCTGGCGCTGCACGAGCAGAATTCGGTCGCCGGGCTGGCCAACCGCGTGCTGGCCAAGGTCGCCGACCGCATCCTGGCCGGCTTCCCCGACGTGCTGCCGGGGGCGATCTGGGCCGGCAACCCGGTGCGCGCCGAGATTGCCGCGCTGCCGGCGCCGGCCGAACGCTTTGCCGCGCACGACGGGCCGATCCGGCTGCTGGTGCTCGGCGGCAGCCTCGGCGCCGCCGCGCTCAACGAGACGGTGCCGCAGGGGCTGGCGCTGATTCCGGAAAGCGAGCGGCCGACCGTCGTGCATCAGGCGGGCGAGAAGCATCTCGCCGCACTGCAGGCGAACTATGCCGCGGCCGGTGTCGATGCGCACTGCGTCGCTTTCATCGAGGATATGGCCGGCGCCTACGAGTGGGCCGACCTGGTGATCTGCCGCGCCGGCGCGCTGACCGTCGCCGAGCTGGCCGCCGCCGGCGTGGCCAGCATCCTGGTGCCGTTCCCGCACGCGGTGGACGACCACCAGACCGGCAACGCCAAGTTCCTCGCCAGCGCCGGCGGCGCCATCCTGCTGCCGCAGTCCGAGATGACGCCGGAGAAGATCGCGCTGATCCGCAATTACAGCCGCGAGCAACTGCTGCAGATGGCGGAGCGCGCCCGCGAACGGGCCAAACCCGATGCCACGGCGATCGTGGCGCAAGCCTGCACGGAGCTGGTGAAATGAAACACAAGGTCAAGCACATCCACTTCGTCGGCGTCGGCGGTTCCGGCATGAGCGGCATCGCCGAAGTCCTCGCCAACCTCGGCTTCGCCGTCTCCGGCTCCGATCTTGCCGATAACGCGGTGACTCGGCGGCTTGCCGCGCAGGGCGTGCAGGTACGCGTCGGCCACGCCGCCGACAACATCGCCGGCGCCGACGCCGTCGTCGTGTCGACGGCGGTCAAGGCGGACAACCCGGAAGTGGTCGCCGCGCGCGAGAAGAAGGTGCCGGTGGTACCGCGCGCGCAGATGCTGGCCGAGCTGATGCGCCTGAAGCAGGGCATCGCCATCGCCGGCACGCACGGCAAGACGACGACGACCAGCCTGGTCGCGTCGATCCTCGCCGAGGGTGGGCTCGATCCAACCTTCGTCATCGGCGGCCGCTTGAACGCCGCCGGCGCCAACGCCCGCCTGGGGCAAGGCGACTTCATCGTCGCCGAGGCGGACGAGTCGGACGCCTCCTTCCTGTTCCTGAATCCGGTGGTGTCGGTGGTGACCAACATCGACGCCGACCATATGGAGACCTACGGCCACGACTTCGGACGGCTGAAGGGAGCCTTCGTCGACTTCCTGCAGCGCCTGCCGTTCTATGGCGTCGCCGTGCTCTGCGCCGACGATCCCAATGTGCGCGAGATCCTGCCGAAGGTGGCCAAGCAGATCGTCACCTATGGTCTCGACCCGTCGGCCAACGTGCATGCCGAGAACGTCGTCGCCGCCGACGGCCGCATGCAGTTCGACTGCGTGCGGGTGAACGGCACGACCAGCCGCTTCCCGGTGACGCTGAACCTGCCCGGCATGCACAACGTGCTCAACGCGCTGGCGGCGATCGCCGTCGCCACCGAGGTGCAGGTGCCGGACGCGGCGATCGTCAAGGCACTGGCCGAGTTCAAGGGGGTCGGCCGCCGCTTCCAGCGCTACGGCGAAGTCGACTGCCCGAGCGGCGGCCGCTTCACGCTGGTCGACGACTACGGCCACCACCCGGCCGAGATGGCGGCGACGCTCGCCGCGGCGCGCGGCGCCTTCCCCGGCCGGCGGCTGGTGCTGGCCTTCCAGCCGCACCGCTACACGCGGACGCGCGACTGCTTCGAGGATTTCGTGAAGGTGCTGAACGGCGTCGACGCGCTGCTGCTGGCCGAGGTCTATGCCGCCGGCGAGGCGCCGATCGTCGCTGCCGACGGCCGTTCGCTGGCGCGCGCGGTGCGCGTCGCCGGCAAGGTCGAGCCGGTCTTCGTCGAGGACATCGCGGCGATGCCGCAGGCGATTCTGGATGTCGTTCGCGACGGCGACGTCGTGTTGACCATGGGCGCGGGTTCGATTGGCGGCGTGCCGGGGAAGCTTGCGAATGTTTGATATGGACGAAACCGCCTTGAACGCAGAGAGCGCAGAGACGCAGAGCGCGCAGAGATTTCCGGTTCTTCTCTGCGTCCTCTGCGTCTCTGCGACCTCCGCGTCAAGAGCGGTTAAGGGGTTTTTGTCATGACTGATTTCGGAAAAGTCGCCGTCCTCTTCGGCGGTACCTCGGCCGAGCGGCCGGTGTCGCTGAACAGCGGTTCGCGCGTGCTGGCGGCGCTGCTGCGGCAGGGCGTCGATGCCCACGCCTTCGATCCGGCCGAGCGCGCGCTCGACGAACTGCGCGGCTACGACCGCGCCTTCATCGCGCTGCACGGCCGCCACGGCGAGGACGGCACGATCCAGGGCGTGCTCGAACTGATGGGCATCCCCTACACCGGCAGCGGCGTCATGGCGTCGGCGCTGGGCATGGACAAGTGGCGCACCAAGCTGTTGTGGAAGGCGGCCGGGCTGCCGGTGCCGGACTACGCGCTGCTCAACGCCGACAGCGATTTCGCCGAGGTCGAGGAAGAGCTCGGCCTGCCGCTGTTCGTTAAGCCGGCCTGCGAGGGCTCGTCGATCGGCATCTCGATGGTCAAGCGCCGCGGCGATCTGGCGGCGGCCTACGCGCTGGCGGCGAAATACGACCCGCTGGTGATCGCCGAGCGCGGCATCCTCGGCGGCGAATACACGGTCGGCATCCTCGGCGACGAGGTGCTGCCGATCATCAAGATCGAGCCGGCGACCGAGTTCTACGACTACGAGGCCAAGTACAACCGCGACGACACGCAGTACCGCTGCCCCTGCGGCTTGCCGGAAGCGCGCGAGAGGCACATCCGCGAGCAGGCGATGGAAGCCTTTCGCGTGCTCGGCGGGCGCGGCTGGGGGCGCGTCGATTTCCTGATGGACGAGGCGGGCAATGCCCACTTCCTCGAAGTGAATACCTCGCCGGGGATGACCGACCACTCGCTGGTGCCGATGGCGGCGCGGGTGGCCGGGATCGACTACGACGCGCTGGTGCTGCGGGTGCTGGCGCTGGCGGCGAAGGGCTGAACGCGGGAGCGCGAATGAACCATGTGGAACAAGCCGCAGCTGATGACCGCCGTTGCCGACCTGCTCTTCGCGGCGGCGACGGCCGCGTTGCTGGTGGCGGCGGCGGTCTGGTTCACCCGGCTGCCGCACTTCCGCCTGTCGCAGGTGGTGGTCGCGCACGAGCTGACCGAGGTAAAGCGTGCCGATGTCGAGCGGGCGATGTCCGGTCTGTTGCGCGGCAATTTCTTCAGCGCCAATGTCGAGGCGCTGCGCCTCTCGCTGGAGAAGCTGTCCTGGGTGCGCCATGCGGAAGTGCGCCGGCGCTGGCCGTCCGGCCTGGAAGTGCGCATCGAGGAGCATCGGCCGGTGGCGCAATGGGGCGAGGCGGGCGGACAGCTGGTGAATACGTATGGCGAGGTGTTTGCGGCGGTGATGACGGTGCCGCAGCCGCTGCCGGTGCTGCACGGGCCGCTGGCCGTCGCGCCGGAAATGCTCGGCTACTACCGCGAGGCGGTGGACCTGCTGAAGCCGCTGGGCCGTGCGCCGCGCGTACTGACCATGTCGCCGCGGCTGGCGGTACAGCTGAAGCTGGACGACGGGATGGTGATCGAGCTCGGCCGGCAGCAGGCCAAGGTGCCGATCCGCACCCGGCTGCAGCGCTTCGTCAACCACTACCCGAGCGTGCTGACCGTGGCAAAGGCGCGGCCGAGCGTGGTGGACATGCGGTACCCCAACGGATTCGCGCTGCGGCTTGCGGCAGCGCAGGTAACTGAAAGCAAAGGGAAGCAATGAGCAGAGACAGCAAGGATCTGATCGTCGGGCTGGACATCGGCACCTCGAAGATTGTCGCGCTGGTCGCCGAAGTGACGCCGGAGGGGCGGCTGAACGTGATCGGCATCGGCTCGCAGGAGTCGAAGGGGCTGAAGAAGGGGGTCGTGGTCAACATCGAGGAGACCGTCGCCGCCATCTCGCGCGTCGTCCAGGAAGTCGAGCTGATGGCCGACTGCAAGGTCAAGGACGTCTATACCGGGATCGCCGGCAGCCACATCCGCAGCTTCAACTCGAACGGCATGGTGGCGATCAAGGACAAGGAAGTGACGCCGATGGACGTCGACCGCGTGATCGAGACGGCGCGCGCGATGCCGATCCCGGCCGACCAGGAGATCCTGCACATCCTGACGCAGGAATTCATCATCGACGACCAGGACAGCATCCGCGAGCCGATCGGCATGAGCGGCTTCCGGCTGGAAGTGAAGGTGCACATCGTCACCGGCGCCGTCTCTGCCGCGCAGAACATCGTCAAGTGCGTGCGCCGCTGCGGCATCGAGGTGAACGACCTGGTGCTGCAGCCGCTGGCGTCGTCCTATGCCGTGCTCTCCGAGGACGAGAAGGATCTCGGCGTGTGCCTGGTCGACATCGGCGGCGGCACCACCGACATCGCCGTGTGGACGCAGGGCGCGATCCGCCACACCTCGGTGATCCCGATCGCCGGCGACCAGATCACCAACGACATCGCGATGGCGCTGCGCACGCCGACGCGCGAAGCCGAGGACATCAAGTGCCGCCACGGCTGCGCGCTGTCGCAGCTGGCCGACCCGGAGGAAGTGCTCGACGTCGCCGGCGTCGATGATCGCCCCAGCCGCAAGCTGTCGCGCCGCGCGCTGGCCGACGTGATCCAGCCGCGCGTCGAGGAGCTGTTCGAGCTGATCCAGGCCGAGCTGCGCCGTGCCGGCTTCGAGGAGGTGCTGTCGTCGGGCATCGTCCTCACCGGCGGTACCGCGGTGATGCCGGGAATGATCGAGCTCGGCGAGGAGATTTTCCACATGCCGGTGCGGCTGGGTTCGCCGAAGTATTCGGGCGCGCTTGCCGACGTCGTGCAGAGCCCGCGTTTTTCCACCGCCTACGGCCTGCTGCTGGAGGCGCAGACGCAACACAAGCGCGGCCAGAAAGTGCATGAGACGCGCAGCTTCAAGCAGGTCATGGGACGGATGAAGTCCTGGTTCGAAAAGAATTTCTGATCTTTACGTTTTTTTGCAGAGGAGGCCCCACCATGTTTGAAATCATCGATATCGAAGAAGTGACGAACGATAGCGGTACCGTGATCAAGGTCATCGGCGTCGGCGGCGCCGGCGGCAATGCCGTCGATCACATGATCCGCGAGGGCGTGAACGGCGTCGAGTTCATCGCCGCCAATACCGATGCGCAGGCCCTGAAACGCAGCGGCGCGACGCTCAAGGTGGCGCTTGGCAAGAGTGGCCTCGGTGCCGGCGCCAAGCCGGAGGCCGGGCGCAGCGCCGCCATGGAAGAGCGCGAGCGCATCGCCGAGGCGCTGAAAGGGGCGCACATGGTCTTCATCACCGCCGGCATGGGCGGCGGCACCGGCACCGGCGCGGCGCCGATCGTCGCCGAGGTGGCACGCGAACAGGGCATCCTGACCGTCGCTGTCGTCACCAAGCCGTTCGGCTTCGAGGGCAAGCGCATGAAGGTTGCCGAAGCCGGACTGGCCGAGCTGCAGAAGCAGGTCGATTCGCTGATCGTCATCCTCAACGACAAGCTGATGGAAGTGCTCGGCGACGACGTGTCGATGGACGAAGCCTTCAAGGCGGCGGACAACGTGCTCAGGAACGCCGTCGGCGGCATTGCCGAGATCATCAACTTCCCCGGTCTGGTCAACGTCGACTTCGAGGACGTGCGCACGGTGATGGGCGAAATGGGCATGGCGATGATGGGTTCCGCGTCGGCCGCCGGCGTCGACCGCGCGCGCATCGCCGCCGAGCAGGCGGTCGCCTCGCCGCTGCTGGAAGGGATCAACCTCTCCGGCGCCAAGGGCGTGCTGGTGAACATCACCGCCACCCGCGGCCTGAAGATGAAGGAAGTGAACGAGGTGATGAACACCGTCCGCGAATTCGCCGCCGAGGACGCGCACATCATCTTCGGCGCCGTCTACGACGAGGCGATGGGCGAGGAGATCCGCGTCACCGTCGTCGCCACCGGCCTCGGCCAGGCGCAGGCCAAGCGGCAGACCTTCGAGGTGATCAACACCCCGGTGCTGCAGGCGACCGGCACGCACGACGCTTCGGCGATGGCGTCGCAGGCGATCAACTACAGCGATCTCGACAACGTGCCGGCGATCGTCAGGAAGCGCGGCAGCTCGACGGTCGAGGCGCTGGCGAACAGCGGCGTCGATCGCTATGACATTCCGGCCTTCCTGCGCAAGCAGGCCGACTGAGCGACCGGCTGCGCTTGCTCATGCGTCGTTGCGGCCGGCCTTGCATGGCGCTGCCATGCGGCGGTCGTCCGCGCCTCGCCTGAGCTGCGCTCGCACGGTCGTGGATAAGTTGTAACGAAGATGTAAAGCCTCTGCAAAGGGAGAGCGGCGCATGTTAAAATTCGCCGCTTTCCCATATTTTTCAGATACATGCTCAAGCAACGAACGCTCAAGTCCCTGATTCGCGCCACCGGCGTCGGCCTGCATTCGGGCGAACGCGTCACGATGGTGCTGCGTCCGGCGGCGCCTGATACCGGCATCGTCTTCCGTCGCGTCGATCTCGACGTGCCGGTCGATCTGCCCGCGTCGGCCGTGGCCGTGGGGGATACGCGCATGTGCTCCTGCCTGGAACGCGATGGCGTCAAGGTCGGGACCATCGAACACCTGATGTCCGCCTTTGCCGGGCTGGGCATCGACAACGCCTGGGTCGATCTGGATGCGGCGGAAGTGCCGATCCTCGACGGCAGCGCGGCGCCTTTCGTTTTCCTGATCCAGTCGGCCGGCATCGAGGAACAGGCGGCGGCGAAGAAATTCATCCGCGTCACCAAGCCGATCGAGGTCCGCGACGGCGACAAGTGGGCCCGCTTCACGCCTTACGACGGCTTCCGCCTGACTTTCTCGATCGTCTTCAATCATCCGGCGATCGACCGTACCGGTCAGGAAGTGACGGTGGATTTCGCCGAGAACTCCTATGTCCGCGAAGTGGCGCGCGCCCGCACCTTCGGCTTCATGCAGGAAGTCGAGTGGCTGCGAGAGAACGGCCTCGCCCAGGGCGGCGGCCTCGACAATGCGGTGGTGCTCGATGAATACCGCGTGCTCAATGCCGACGGATTGCGCTATGCCGACGAGTTCGTCAAGCACAAGGTGCTCGACGCGATCGGCGACCTCTACCTGCTGGGCCATCCGCTGCTCGCCGAGTTCACGGCGCACAAGTCGGGGCACGCGCTGAACAACCAGCTTGCCCGGGCGCTGCTCGATGCCCGCGATTCCTGGGAGCTGGTCAGTTTCGAGGAGGCCGGCGAGGCGCCGGTCGCCGTTTCCCGCTGGCTGGCGGCGAACGCCGCGGCCTGACTCCTGCGCTCGGCGACCGGTGCTGATCCTCCGCCTGCTCGCGGTCCTGGTCGTCATCGCCGTCGCCGGCGGCGTCATCGCCTACCTGCTGACCGGCGACAAGAAATACGTTCGTTTCTCCTGGCGGGTTTTTCGCTACGCGCTGATCGTCGCGCTGCTGGTGTTCGCGCTGATGGTCCTCGAGCGCGTCGCCGTCATTTCTCTCTAGCTGCCCGCCGCAACAGCGTCTCGATCGCGTCGCGCAGCGGCGAGGCGCGCATGCCGCCGGCCAGCGCGGCCAGCTCGTCCCCGGTTCGGCTGGACAGCGGGCGATGCACGGCTGGCTTGGAATGGCCTGATATTTCAAGGGCTTGCACTTTTACCTGGACGCCGCTACACTCGACTCCCCGATTCGAAAATTCGCGGGCGAGGGTGGGCGCCATCTGCCTCAGCTTGACCGCGACCGCGCCGTTGTCGGCGTGGATAACGACTGTCCCCGACTTGTAATTGGCCACTCGACTGGCCTGACCGAGATGTTCCGGCGCCGTGTTTGCATAGATGCGCGCCAGCTTCCGCAGCAGCGCGACATGCGCCATGAGCCTGCCGGCGCCGTCGCTGTCCGACAGGTAGTTGTTGAGGGGCTGGGGAGAATGGGACATCGGATGTAGAGGAGGAGTGCAGCAGTGCATATTATTCTGGTCTCGAACAAGCTGGCAACCGCCAAGACCTTCGTCGTCACGCCGCGCTTCGTGCTGGCGGCGATAACCGTCTTCCTGGTGATGATGTTCGCCACCTCGGCGCTGTTCTCGTGGCTGTCGGTCCAATTTCGTCTGCCGTTCCTCGAAAACCTGGTGCTTTCCGTGCACAAGCAGGAAACCGAACGCAGCGACGCCTACATGCGCGACAACCTGGACGCGATGGCGGCCAGGCTCGGCCAGATGCAGGCGCAGTTGCTGCGTCTTGATTCGCTAGGCGAGCGCGTGTCGACGCTCTCCGGCGTCAAGTCCGAGGAAAAGCCGATCGAGTTCCGCGGCGGTCAGGGCGGCCCGCTGTTGTTGGCGCAACCGCAGACGCCTAACGAGCTCGGCCAGGCACTTGACCGCCTTTCCCGCCGTGTCGAGTTTCGCCTCGATGCCCTGAGCGCGATGGAAACGCAACTGCTCGACGACAAGGTGCGCCGTTCGCTGCTGCCGACGATCACGCCGATCCAGGGCAACTACGTCGGCTCGGGGTTCGGCTGGCGCGTCGACCCGATCGTCGGCGCCGGTGCCATGCACGAAGGCATCGATTTCGCGGCCGACGTCGGCACGCCCGTGATCGCTGCCGCGGGCGGGGTCGTGGCGCTTGCCGAGCGGCATCCGCAATACGGCAACCTGATCGAGATCGACCACGGCAACGATTTCTCCACCCGCTACGCGCATCTGTCGAAGCTGTCCGTCAAGGATGGCCAGTTCGTGAAACGGGGCCAGCATCTTGGCTTGTCCGGTAATACCGGGCGCTCCACCGGCCCGCACCTGCATTTCGAAGTCCGCTACAAGGGGGTTGCCCAGAACCCCGCGCGCTTCCTCCAGCAAGGGGCCCAGCTCGCGCAGGCGCCCCGCGGCCGCAAGTAATTTCCCGCCGGATGCCATGCCGGCGGCGCGTGCCGGCGGCATGGTAGAATCCGCCCTTTCCCGAACCCACGACCTCGGTCGTCTCCACGATGATTTCCGGCCTCCTCAAGAAGATTTTCGGCAGCCGCAACGACCGGCTGATCAAGCAGTATTCGCAGACCGTCAGGAAGATCAACGCGCTTGAAGCGCAGATGGAAGGGCTCTCCGACGAGGCGCTGCAGGCCAAGACCGGTGAGTTCAAGGCGCGGGTGGCGCAGGGCGAGTCCCTCGACGCGCTGCTGCCGGAAGCCTTTGCCGTCGTCCGCGAGGCCGGCAAGCGCGTGCTCGGCATGCGCCATTTCGATGTCCAGATGATCGGCGGCATGGTGCTGCACGACGGCAAGATTGCCGAAATGCGTACCGGCGAGGGCAAGACGCTGGTCGCGACGCTGCCGTGCTACCTCAATGCGCTGTCGGGCAACGGGGTCCATGTCATTACCGTGAACGACTACCTGGCCAGCCGCGACGCTGAGTGGATGGGCCGGCTGCACCGCTTCCTCGGCCTCTCGGTCGGCGTCAATCTGTCGCAGATGGACCACGAGGCGAAGCAGGCCGCCTACGCCGCCGACATCACCTACGGCACCAACAACGAATTCGGCTTCGACTATCTGCGCGACAACATGGTCTATGCCGCGGGCGAGCGGGTGCAGCGCAGCCTCAATTTCGCCATCGTCGATGAAGTCGATTCGATCCTGATCGACGAGGCGCGGACGCCGCTGATCATTTCCGGCCAGGCGGAAGACCACACCGACCTCTACCTGCGCATGAACCAGGTGGCGCCGATGCTGACGCGCTGTACCGAGGAAGACGGCCCGGGCGACTACTGGGTGGACGAAAAGGGCCACCAAGTGCTGCTTACCGAGGCAGGCTACGAGCATGCCGAGGCTGTCCTCGCCGAGCTCGGCATCCTCGAAGGGGGGCGCAGCCTCTACGAGGCGGCCAACATCCTGCTCATCCACCATCTGTATGCCGCGCTGCGCGCGCACAACCTGTTCCACAAGGACCAGCAGTACGTGGTGCAGAACGGCGAGATCGTCATCGTCGACGAGTTCACCGGCCGCCTGATGGCCGGCCGCCGCTGGTCCGACGGCCTGCACCAGGCGGTCGAGGCGAAGGAGGGCGTGGCGATCCAGAACGAGAATCAGACGCTGGCCTCGATCACCTTCCAGAACTACTTCCGCATGTACGGCAAGCTCGCCGGCATGACCGGTACGGCCGACACCGAAGCCTACGAGTTCCAGCAGATCTACGGGCTGGAAACGGTGGTCATCCCGACCAACAAGCCGGTCCAGCGCCTCGATCACAACGACCAGATCTTCCGCACGACGCCGGAGAAATTCGCTGCGATCATCGCCGACATCCGCGACTGTCACACGCGCGGCCAGCCGGTGCTGGTCGGCACGACCTCGATCGAGAACTCGGAACTTCTCTCCAGCCTGCTCGACCAGGAGAAGCTGCCGCACCAGGTGCTCAACGCCAAGCAGCATGCGCGCGAAGCCGAGATCGTCGTCCAGGCCGGCCGGCCGGGCGTCATCACCATCGCCACCAACATGGCCGGTCGCGGCACCGACATCGTGCTCGGCGGCAACGTCGAGAAGGGCATCGCCGTCCTCCAGGACGACGAGACCGTGCTGGCCGGGGACAAGGCGGCGCGCATCACTGCCTTGCGCGAAGAATGGAAGCAGCTGCACGAGCAGGTGATCCAGGCCGGTGGCCTGCACATTATCGGCTCCGAACGCCACGAGTCGCGCCGCATCGACAACCAGCTGCGCGGTCGCGCCGGCCGCCAGGGCGATCCGGGCTCGTCGCGCTTCTACCTGTCGCTCGACGATTCGCTGCTGCGCATCTTCGCCGGCGAGCGCCTGAAGGCGATCATGGAGCGCCTGAAGATGCCGGAAGGCGAGGCGATCGAGCACCCGCTCGTCAGCCGTTCGCTCGAATCCGCGCAGCGCAAGGTCGAAGGCCGCAACTTCGACATCCGCAAGCAGCTGCTCGAATACGACGACGTCGCCAACGACCAGCGCAAGGTGATCTACGCGCAGCGCAACGAGCTGCTTGAAACCGACGATATTTCCGAGACGATCACGGCGATGCGTCACGGCGTCGTGCATGCGCTGTTCCGCACGCACGTGCCGGAGGAATCGGTCGAGGAACAATGGGAACTCGCCGCGCTGGAGAAGACGCTGCAGGGCGAGCTGCTGCTCTCGGTGCCGGTGCAGGAGTGGGTGAAGAGCGAACCGAACCTCACCGACGACGATATCCTCCAGCGCATCGTTGCCCAGGCCGACGAAGTCTACGCCGCCAAGATCGAGCTGGTCGGCGCCGAGAACTTCCACCAGTTCGAACGCAACGTCATGCTGCAGAGCCTCGATACGCACTGGCGCGAGCATCTGGCGGCACTCGACCATCTGCGTCAGGGCATCCACCTGCGCGGCTATGCGCAGAAGAACCCGAAGCAGGAATACAAGCGCGAGGCCTTCGAGCTCTTCGAGAGCCTGCTGGAGTCGGTGCGCAACGACGTCACCCGCCTCCTCGTCACGGTGCAGATCCGTTCCGCCGAGGACGTCGAGGAAACCGCGCCGCACGCCGAGGTGCAGAACGTGCAATACCATCACGCCGACTACGACGAGGTGCTGGGTACGGCCGACGAGGGGGGGGCGGTGCCGCCGCAGCCGGCGCATGCGGCGCCGAAGGTCGGCCGCAACGATCCCTGCCCCTGCGGTTCGGGCAAGAAGTACAAGCACTGCCACGGCAAGCTGAGCTGACCGCTCGGCAGCGGCAGTACCCAAGGCACAGGGCGTGACGCGGATGCGTTATCCTCTGTGCCTTCGTCATTCATAGTCTCTGTTTTCCGGATTCGATCATGCCCGTCAACTACGCCACTCCCGCTCCCGAAGCCCTGTTTCCCGTCGCCGGCGTTCGCCTCGGCGTCGCCGAGGCCGGCATCCGCAAGGCGAACCGCCGCGACCTGACGCTGCTCGCGCTCGACGCCGGCGCCACCGTCGCCGGCGTGTTCACCGAGAACCGCTTCTGCGCCGCGCCGGTGCAGGTCTGCCGCCGTCATCTGGCGCTCGGCAAAGGAATCCGCGCACTGGTGATCAACACCGGCATTGCCAACGCCGGTACCGGCGAACCGGGCCTGACGGCTGCGGAACAGACCTGTGCCGCAGTCGCCGAGGTGTTGGGGGTGAGCGACGCGCAGGTGCTGCCGTTCTCGACCGGTGTCATTCTCGAACCGCTGCCGGTGGAGCGTCTCGTTGCCGGTCTGCCGGCGGCGGCCGCCGACCTCAAGGCCGATAACTGGCATGCCGCGGCACACGGCATCATGACCACCGATACCGTCGCCAAGGCCGTCTCTCGCCGCGTCGAGATCAACGGCAAGACCATCACCCTGACCGGCATCTCCAAGGGCGCCGGCATGATCAAGCCGAACATGGCGACGATGCTCGGCTATCTCGCCACCGACGCCGGCATCGCCCAGCCGCTGCTGGCGACGCTGGTCAAGGAAGCTGCCGACGAATCGTTCAACTGCATCACCGTCGACGGCGATACCTCGACCAACGACTCCTTCATCCTGATCGCCACCGGCCACTCCGGCGCACACTTCGCTGACGCCGCGGCCACGGGCTACGCGCAGTTGCGCGAAGCGGTGATTGCCGTCGCCCGCGAGCTGGCGCAAGCCATCGTCCGCGACGGCGAGGGGGCGACCAAGTTCATCACCGTCGCCGTCGGTGGCGGCAAGGACCGCGACGAATGCCGTCAGGTCGGCTACGCGATCGGCCATTCGCCACTGGTGAAGACCGCCTTCTTCGCCTCCGACCCCAACCTCGGCCGCATCCTCGCCGCGATCGGCTACGCCGGCATCGCCGATCTGGATGTCGACCGGATCCGCGTCTGGCTCGGCAGCAATGGCGAGGAAGTGCTCGTCGCCGAACAGGGCGGGCGTGCCGCCAGCTACCGCGAGGAAGACGGCTCGCGCATCATGAAGGCCGCCGAGATCACCGTGCGCGTCGACCTCGGGCGCGGCGCGGCGGCGGCGAACGTCTATACCTGCGATTTTTCCTACGACTACGTCAAGATCAACGCCGATTACCGGAGCTGATGCTTTCGATGGTGCCAGGACGAAATGAACCCTGCCCTTGCGGTAGCGGTCGGAAGTATAAGTCTTGCTGTCGGGGGAGGACAGGCGCCGCAGCCATCTCTGCAGAGACGGCGGAAGGGCGTCAGTTACTTGCGCTCCTAAATTCAGGACGTGTTGTCGAACTTGAAGGGCGCGTGAGCGAACGCCTCAAGCATTCTCCTGATTCCGGGTTTTTGCTGGGATTGATGGGGGTCGTGTTGCAGATGCAGGGGCGGGATGGTCTCGCACTTCTCGAAAGAGCCGCCAACCTGTTGCCGAACGATGCTGATGCCCAATTAAACCTAGCGACAGCCATTGCGGGCAAGGGGCTGCTGGTAGAGGCGGCTGATCGCTTGCAACTTGCCTTGGGTCTGAGACCGAATAGCATTCGCGCGCGTATGTTGCTCGGGCAGGTCGCTTGCGAACTGGGTGATCTTGGTCGGGCCGAGGGCTCTTTTCGGCAGGTCCTGCAGCAGGATCCTGCGTGCATCGACGCCTGTCTTGGATTGGCAGAGGTGCTCGCAAAGTCCGGCCGGATGGAAGAGGCCCAAGCCTATTGCAACGACATGCTGGTCCGCCTTCCGTCGCATCCGGGCGCCGTGTTTTGCCAAGGGAATGTTGCCCGCATGGCAGGGCGGCTGGATATGGCGGCTGCAGCGTTTGCGCGCGTTATCGAATTGGCTCCGGAATATCTGCCTGCATACAACAATCTGGGTTGTGCATTGATTGACCTTGGTCAACATGTGGCGGCTGAAGCTGCCTTGTCTCGTGCGCTTCATATTGCGCCGGGCTATGTCGATGCGCTCCACAACCTAGGTCGGCTGTATTCCCAACAATTCCGTTATGCGGAAGCAGAAGCTGTATACAGGCGGGTCATCGAGAAGAGTCCTGGCAATGTCGATTCCCTGCTGCGCTTGGTTGAGGTCTTGCGAGAGCAGGGGCAGGAGGCAGAGGCTCGCGCCATCTGCCAGCACCTTATTCAGCATGACCCGACACGATGGGATGCTCGACTGGAAGAGGTTCTGCTGAGGATTCCTGTTGTGCCACTGTCAGTTGAAACTGCCAGAGGGGCCGAAGCTTCGTTTTTGCATGGCCTGAGGGATATTCTGGGCTGGTTAAGTCATGATGGGGTTTCCAAATCAGGCGCCGCGGCGGATATGCTGGGGCGCTTGCCATTTCTTCTAGCCTATCGGAATGGCAATCACCTTACTTCCCTGTCCGTCTTTGGAGATGTTGCGCAGGCACTTGTTGGTACTGCGGAGCAGGAATGGAGTGGGGCCTCTCCTGATCGATGCAGGTGCCGATTGCTCGTCGTTTCGCATCATTTGCGACGTCATTCCGTATGGGACGTCGTCTTGCGTGGACTGCTGGAGAATATCGATCGGTCAAAGTTCGAGGTGATTGTTTACCACCTGGGCACCGAGGAGGACAGTCAAACAGCGATTGCAAAGGAGTTGGCAGATGTATGGCGGGATCGAAGTACTGTTTCCGACGGCAAAGACTGGCGGACCAAGATTGAAGCCGATCAGCCGGATGTGATTTTCTATCCTGAAATTGGGATGGATTCTGTTTCTTTTCATCTTGCCTCGCTCCGGTTGGCTCCCTTGCAGGTTGCAAGCTGGGGGCATCCGGTGACGACTGGTTTGCCCACAGTGGACCTGTATTTTTCCGGGGAGCTCATTGAACCGGATGATGCCGACGCGCACTATCGTGAGCGCTTAGTCCTCCTGCCCGGAACAGGATGTTGTACCGTTCCTCTGTCGATTACGGCGGAGCCGATCCCTGATATCGAAGCGGTATTGAAGGAGCGTGGCAGTATTCGATTTGTACTTCCGCATCGACCGATCAAGTTTGATCCAGCTGATGATGCGCTCTATGCGCAAATCGCGGGGAAAGTGCCCGATTGCGTCTTTATCGTTTTTTCCGACCCGATCTATCCATGGGCTTCAGAGCAAGTGTTTCGAAGGCTTGGTCGTGCTTTTTCCGAATCCGGGCTCGACCCCGATCGTTACTTGCTAATGCTTCCTTGGCTCTCTTCTGGCGCCTTCCTGTCCCTGCTGGATTTGGCCGACATCTATTTGGATTGCCCGAGTTTTTCGGGCTATACGACTGCTTGGCAGGCGGTTCACCGTGGGACGCCAATTGTTACGCTCGAAGGGCGCTATATGAGGCAACGCTTGGCGTCGGGGCTGCTTAGGAAAATTGGGTTGCCGGAAACCGTGGCTCTGTCAGCCGATGCATTTGTTTCCATTGCTGCAGATTTTGCGGCGGTGTGTCGCGATCCCGTTCGGCGCGAGCAAGTCCGCGCTCGCATATTTAATGCCGCGAAGCACGCGGATAGAGATCTTGATGTCGTTCGAGTCTTTGAAAGCAGTGTTCTTGATGCATTGGAAGAGGTGCGTCGGGTTGGCGCGCATTAGCTGCTAGGGAGAAGATATGTCCGCCATCCGCCATGACCTCACGCGTACGCTGCTGGCCATCGCCTGCATCGCCGGGCTCGCCGGCGCGTCGTTCTGGGTGCTGAAGCCCTTCCTTGGCGCCGCCGTATGGGCGGCGATGCTGGTCGTCGCCACCTGGCCGCTCTTTCTGGAACTGGAGAATCGCCTCGGCGGGCGCCGCGTCGTCGCCGTGACGATCATGGCGGTTGCGCTGCTGCTCCTGCTCGTCGTTCCGCTGTGGCTGGCAATCGATGCCCTGGTCGGCAACGCCGACCGTATCGCCGCCTGGGCCCGGGCGCTGGCCGAACGCGGCTTGCCGATGCCGCCGGAATTCGTGCAGACCCTGCCGCTGGTTGGCGAGCGGGTTGCGCAGCTGTGGCGCGAAATCGCCGCGGCCGGGCCGGAAGGCCTGATGGGGCGGGTCACACCCTACGCGGCAAATATCGGCAAGTGGCTGGTCGCCGAGGCCGGCAGCCTCGGCTTCATGCTTGTCCAGTTCGTGCTCGTGGTGACGCTGGCGGCGATCATGTATGGCAGTGGCGAGGCGGCGGCGGACAAGCTGCATCGCTTCGGCCGGCGGCTTGCCGGCGATCGCGGCGGAAATGCGGTGACCCTTGCCGGTCAGGCGATCCGCGGCGTCGCGCTGGGCATCGGCGTCACCGCCATCGTGCAGACCTTGCTCGGCGGCATCGGCCTCGCCGTGTCCGGCGTGCCCTTCGCCGGCTTCCTCACCGCGCTGATGCTGATGATGTGCATCGCCCAGGTCGGCCCGATGGTCGTCCTGCTGCCGGCGGTCGGTTGGCTGTTCTGGAGCGGCGACACCGGCTGGGCGGTCTTCCTGCTGGTGTGGAGCTTGGTCGTCGGCACCCTCGACAACTTCCTGCGGCCGGTGCTGATCCGGCGCGGTGCCGACCTGCCCTTGCTGCTCATCTTCGCCGGCGTCATCGGCGGCATGCTCGGCTTCGGCCTGATCGGGCTGTTCATCGGCCCGGTCGTGCTGGCCGTGACCTACACCCTGCTCGAAGCCTGGGTCGAGGACGCGCTCGGCAAGGCCGAGGAGTAATCCTCAGACGCGGCGCAGGCGGATCAGCCTGAACCAGCCCGACGCCAGCGCCGGCTGGTCGCTTTCCAGCCGCAACTCCGGCCGTCGGCCGAGCATCTCTTCGAAGACGACATCGAGCCGCGTCGCGATACGGCGCAGCAGCGGATTGGCGAGCCGGCGCAGCGGGGCGGGCTGGCCGGTGCGCAGGAACTTGTCGAAAACCAGCACGGTGCCGCCGGGGCGAACGACGCGGGCGACCTCGGCCAAGCCGGCGTCCGGGTCGGGAACCACCGCCAGGATCAGGTGCAGCACCGCATGGTCGAAGCCGGCATCCGCGAACGGCAGCGCCTGAACGTTGCCCAGCACCGGCCGGAAGTCCAGTCCGCCGCCGCGGGGCAGGGCGCGCCGCAGCATCGCAGCGGTGAGGTCGAGTCCGACGTACTGGTGTTGCTGCGGCAGCAGCGGCAGGTCGAGTCCGGTCCCGACACCGTTGATCAGTACCCGTGCCGGTTCCGTCGGCAACTGGGCCAGGCTGGCGCGGCGCGCAGCCCGCGTCGCCCGCTCGATCGCCAGGTCGTAAAGCGGTGCGATCAGCGTATAGGATGTCTTCAGCGTCAATGCAATACGTGCGGGACGGCGAGGGTGAATTCCGGAATCATCGCGTCGAAGTGCGTGCCGTCCTCGGCCACCATCTGGTAGCTGCCGCGCATCGTGCCGACCGGCGTCGGCAGCGCGCAGCCGCTGGTGTATTCGAAGCGCTCGCCGGGCTGCAACAGCGGCTGCTGGCCGACGACGCCGAGTCCGCGCACCTCCTGCACCTCCTCGTCGGCGTCGGTGATGATCCAGTGGCGCGACACCAGTTGTGCAGCGATGTTGCCGGCGTTGCGGATGGTTATCGTGTAAGCGAACACGAAATGGCTGTCTTCCGGGTTGGACTGGTCGGCGAGGAACCGTGGCGAAGCGCTTACCGTTATCTCGTATTTCTTGTCGTCGCTCATGTCGGGTCGGATGTCATTGTTGTGCGTCCGGGTCATTGCACACCAAACGCCCCGGTAAGACAAGCCGGCGCCGGCACGCGTTCCCCGATCGTCTATGTTGGTAGAATTACGCCTTTCGCTTCCGCACGGGTATCCCCGCCATGTACGTCATCGCCCCCAGCATCCTCTCGGCCAACTTCGCCAAGCTCGGCGAGGAAGTGCAGAACGTCGTCGCGTCCGGCGCCGACTGGATCCACTTCGACGTGATGGACAACCACTACGTGCCGAACCTGACCATCGGCCCGCTGGTGTGCGAGGCGATCCGCCCGCTGACCAAGGCGCCGATCGATGTCCATCTGATGGTCAAGCCGGTCGATCGCATCGTCCCGGACTTTGCCAAGGCCGGCGCCGACATCATCACCTTCCATCCGGAAGGCTCCGACCATGTCGACCGCACGCTCGGGCTGATCAAGGACAGCGGCTGCCAGGCCGGCCTCGTCTTCAATCCGGCGACGCCACTGGACCACATGGACTGGGTCATGGACAAGCTCGACCTGGTGCTGCTGATGAGCGTGAACCCGGGCTTCGGCGGGCAGAAATTCATTCCGGCGACGCTCGACAAGCTGAAGGCGGCGCGCGCCCGGACCGATGCCTACTTCGCGCGTACCGGCCGCCGCATCCGCATCGAAGTCGATGGCGGCGTCAAGGTCGACAACATCGCCGGGGTCGCCCGCGCCGGTGCCGATGCCTTCGTCGCCGGCTCTGCCGTATATGGCGCCGGCAGGGACGGCGATGCGCACCGCTACGATTCGGTGATCGCTGCGCTGCGCGCGGAGTTGGCCAAGGCCTGAGAGGTAGTGCGATGATCCGCTCGGTTACCTTCGACCTCGACGGCACGCTGCTCGACACCATCGCCGACCTTGCCGCGGCCTGCGATGCGATGTTGGTCGAACTGGGGCGGGCGCCGCACGGCGTCGATAAGGTGCGCCGCTTCGTCGGCAAGGGCATGGCGGTGCTCGTGGAGCGCTGTCTGACGGCGGCCGACGGGCGAGCGCCGGACGCTGGGTTGCAGGCGCGTGCCGTCGCCTCGTTCCGGCACCACTACGCCGGTTTCAACGGCCGTGAGGCGCGCGAGTACCCCAACGTGCGCGCCGGCCTCGAAGCGTTCCGCGCGCTCGGGCTGCCGCTCGGCGTCGTCACCAACAAGCCGGCAGCCTTCACCGGGCCGCTGCTCGAACGGACCGGGCTGGCCGATTTCTTTGTCGTCGCGGTCTCCGGCGACACCACGGCCAACAAGAAGCCGCACCCGGAGCCGATCCTGCACGCCTGCACCATCCTTGGCGTGCGGCCGGAGGAAAACCTGCACATCGGCGATTCGGACAACGACCTGCTCGCCGCCCGCGCCGCCGGCTGTCGCGCCTTCGCGGTACCCTATGGCTATACGGAAGAAGGGCCTGTGGACACGGCCAACTGCGATGCGCTAGTATCCGATCTGCTTGAAGCCGCGCGCCGCGTGGCCGAAATCAACAGACAGATACAGCCCATATCGTGACCCGCAAGCTTTTCGTTATTCGGACGGAATTGTTCTCCGGCGCCTGGCGCCGCGAGTGGTGGCGTTCGCGCCAACATTGAGAACTCCGTCCGTCACCGGGGCGGACAAGAGCACACGACCCCGGACTGAAAACGAAATTCCCGCTTGAGGGCATCATGACCGAAACCGAATTCAACGCGCTCGCCGCGCAGGGCTACAACCGCATTCCCGTCACGCTCGAGACCTTCGCCGATCTCGACACGCCGCTGTCCATCTACCTGAAGCTGGCCGACACGCCGTATTCCTACCTGCTGGAATCGGTGCAGGGCGGCGAGCGGTTCGGCCGCTACTCCTTCATCGGCATTTCCGCGCAGACGCGCATCGCCGTCTATGGCCACCAGGTGCTGGTGCTGACCGGCCAGCGCATTTCCGAGCGCGAGGACGACACCAATCCGCTCGACTTCATCGAGAAGTTCATGACGCGCTTCCGCGCCGCGCCGTCGTCGAATCTGCCGCGCTTCTGCGGCGGCCTGGTCGGCGCCTTCGGCTACGACACGGTGCGCTATGTCGAAACCAAGCTGACGCGCACGCAGAAGCCTGGCGATTTGGGAACGCCGGACATCCTGCTCTTCCTTTCCGAGGAACTGGCGGTGGTGGACAACCTTTCCGGCAAGCTGACGCTGGTGGTCTACGCCGAGCCCGGGGTGCCCGGCGCCTATACGAAGGCGCAGGCTCGCCTGAAGGAGTTGCTGGCCAAGCTGCGCGCACCGGTGAGGATTCCGGATGAGCGTGCGACGCCATCGCAGCCGGCCGTCTCCGTCTTCGGCGAAGCGGCATTCAAGGCGGCGGTCGGCAAGGCCAAGCAGTACATCCGCGACGGCGACATCATGCAGGTGGTGCTCTCGCAGCGCATGACCAAGCCGTTTACCGCGAGCCCGCTGGCGCTCTACCGGGCGCTGCGCACGCTCAACCCGTCGCCGTACATGTTCTATTTCGACTGCGACGATTTTCACATCGTCGGTGCCTCGCCGGAGATTCTGGTGCGCCTCGAACATGAGGGCGCAGGCACCCCAAATGCAGGTCTGGTCACCGTCCGCCCGATCGCCGGCACGCGCAGGCGCGGCGCCTCGCACGACGAGGATCTGGCTCTGGAGAAGGAACTGCTGGCCGACCAGAAGGAGCGCGCCGAGCATGTGCAGTTGCTCGACCTGGGGCGCAACGACGTCGGCCGCGTCGCCCAGGTCGGCTCGGTCAAGGTCACCGAGAACATGATGATCGAGCGCTACTCGCACGTGATGCACATCGTCTCCAACGTCGAAGGCCGGCTGCAGCCGGGGCTGAACGCGCTCGACGTGCTCAAGGCGACGATGCCGGCCGGCACGCTCTCGGGCGCGCCGAAGGTGCGGGCGATGGAGATCATCGACGAACTGGAACCGGTCAAGCGTGGCATCTACGGCGGCGCCATCGGCTACCTCGGCTTC
The DNA here is from genome assembly GCA_016183655.1 of Rhodocyclales bacterium. Classification (GTDB taxonomy): domain Bacteria; phylum Pseudomonadota; class Gammaproteobacteria; order Burkholderiales; family Rhodocyclaceae; genus Proximibacter. The sequence goes on along the minus strand of JACPEH010000023.1, from coordinate 116,840 downwards.
AACGGCGACATGGACCTGGCCATCGCCATTCGCACTGCCGTGCTCAAGGATGGCCAGATGCACGTCCAGGCCGGCGCCGGCATCGTCGCCGACTCCGATCCGACCGCCGAATGGCAGGAAACGCAGAGCAAGGCGCGCGCCATCCTGCGCGCGGCGGAAATGGCCGAGCACGGCCTCGATACCCGGGTCGAGTGAGGGAGAAGAACCATGCTGCTGATGATCGACAACTACGATTCCTTCACCTACAACATCGTCCAGTACTTCGGCGAGCTGGGGCAGGACGTGCAGGTGTATCGCAACGACGCCATCTCGCTGGCCGAGATCGCCCGCCTCAAGCCCGAGTATCTGGTGATCTCGCCCGGGCCCTGCGCGCCGGCACAGGCCGGCATCTCGCTGGCGGCGATCCGCGAGTTTGCCGGCAAGATTCCGTTGCTCGGCGTCTGCCTCGGTCACCAGTCGATCGGCGAAGCCTTCGGCGGGCGCATCGTGCACGCCAAGCAGCTGATGCACGGCAAGACCTCGCCGGTCCATCATCAGGACGTCGGCGTCTTCAAGGGGCTGCCCAATCCGCTGACCTGCACGCGCTACCACTCGCTGGCGATCGAGCGCGAGTCGCTGCCCGATTGTCTCGACGTCACCGCGTGGACCGACGATGGCGAGATCATGGGCGTGCGCCACAAGACGCTGGCCGTCGAGGGGGTGCAGTTCCATCCCGAATCGATCCTGACCGAGCGCGGTCACGACCTGCTGAAAAACTTCCTCGAGGAGCACGCCAAATGAAACCGCAAGAGGCCCTGCAACGCGTCATCGAGCATCGCGAGATCTTCCATGACGAGATGGTTTCGCTGATGCGCCAGATCATGGGCGGCGAGGTGTCGCCGGTGCTGATCGCGGCGATCATCACCGGCCTGCGCGTGAAGAAGGAGACGATCGGCGAGATTGCCGCCGCCGCCTCGGTGATGCGCGAGCTGTCGACCAAGGTGGCGGTCAAGGACGATTCCCGGCTGGTCGATACCTGCGGCACCGGCGGCGACGGCGCGCATACCTTCAACATCTCGACCGCGGCGATGTTCGTCGCCGCGGCGGCCGGCGCGCGCATCGCCAAGCACGGCGGCCGCTCGGTGTCGTCGCAGTCGGGCAGTGCCGACGTGCTGGAGGCGCTCGGCGCCAACATCAACCTGATGCCGGAGCAGGTCGCGACCTGCATCAACGAAACCGGCCTCGGCTTCATGTTCGCGCCGAACCACCATAGCGCGATGAAGCATGCTGCTCCGGTCCGTCGCGAACTCGGCGTGCGTACCATCTTCAATATCCTCGGTCCGCTGACCAATCCGGCGAATGCGCCGCAGCAGGTGATGGGCGTTTTTCATCCGGACCTCGTCGGTATCCAGGTGCGCGTGCTGCAGCGTCTTGGCAGCAAGCGGGCGCTCACCGTCTTCGGCCGCGAGGGGTTGGATGAGATCTCGATCTCCGGCGAAACCTTCGTCGGTGAGCTGAAGGATGGTCGCGTCGAGGAATACACGGTGCATCCCGAGCAGTTCAACCTGGCGGTGCACGATCCCAAGGTATTGCGCGTCGCCAACGTCGAGGAATCGAAGGCGGTGCTGCTCGGCGCGCTGGAAAACAAGCTCGGCGCGCCGCGCGACATCGTCGCGCTGAACGCCGGCGCCAGCCTCTATGTGGCCGGTGTCGCCGAGACGCTGGCCGACGGCGTCGATCTGGCCTTCGAGGCCATCGCCTCCGGCGCCGCTCGCGCCAAGGTCGATGCCTTCGTCAATTTCACGAAGCAGTTTGCATGAGCGATATCCTGAAGAAGATCCTTGCCACCAAGCGCGAGGAAGTGGCGGCTGCCGTTGCCGTTAAGTCGTTGGCGACGATTCGTGCCGAGGCCGCGGCGCAGGCTTTTCCCCGTGATTTCGCCGGCGCCCTCAAGACCAAGGTGGCGGCCGGCCGGCCGGCCGTGATCGCCGAAATCAAGAAGGCCAGCCCGTCGAAAGGCGTGCTACGCGCCGACTTCCGGCCGGCCGAGATCGCCGCCAGCTACGAGAAGCATGGCGCGGCCTGTCTGTCGGTGCTGACTGACCGCCAGTATTTCCAGGGAGCGCCGGAGTACCTGCAGGCCGCCCGTGCCGCCTGTGCGCTGCCGGTGTTGCGCAAGGATTTTCTGGTTGATCCGTACCAGGTCTATGAGGCACGGGCGATGGGGGCAGATGCCATCCTGCTCATCGTCTCGGCGCTGAGCCTGGGCGAGATGCGGGAATTCGAGGCGATCGCCCTTGGCTTGGGTATGTCGGTGCTGGTCGAGGTGCACGATGCCGCCGAACTGGATATCGCGCTGCAACTGCAGACGCCGCTGGTCGGTATCAACAACCGCAACCTGCGCAGCTTCGAGGTTAGTTTGCAGACGACCCTCGACCTGCTGCAGCGCATCCCGGCCGACAGGCTGGTGGTGACCGAGAGCGGCATCCTGGTGCCGGCGGATGTCGTCCTGATGCGGCGGCATGCCGTTCACGCTTTCCTCGTCGGGGAGGCGTTCATGCGTGCACCAGAGCCCGGCGAGGCCCTCGCCGCCTTGTTTCCTGCCTGATACTTTGAGGTTGTTGCATCCGTGCAACAAACCTCAAAAATCCGGCCGGCAATTCCTTCGCCAACATTGCTCCGCCCCCTCCCCTTTGCCAGAATCCGTCCAACCCCTCATTTCAAGAGAGGTAAGCCCGGTTCGAGTGGTGGCCGATTCGGCAACACGAAAAACCTGCCTTAATCACAGAGGAGAAATCTGATGCAAAAGAAACTGATCGCTCTGGCCGTCGCCGGTCTGGCCTCGACCGCTGCTTTCGCGCAATCCAACGTCACCATCTACGGTGTGGCTGACGCCGGCTACGTCAACAGCTCGAGCGAGCGCCGCACCACCAGCGCCGCGACGTCGCAGAAAGATGCCAACTACTCCGCTATCGACTCTGGCCTGCTGGGCGGTTCGCGTATCGGCTTCAAGGGCGAGGAAGCTCTGGGCAACGGCCTGAAGGCTGTGTTCACGCTGGAATACGCACTGAGCATCGACGGCAACGTCGGCGTCGGTGCCGCGCTGGCCCGCCAGCAGTTCGTCGGCCTGAACAGCGCCAAGCTGGGCCAGGTCGCCCTCGGCCGTCAGTATGCTGCAGGCTACGGCGCCCAGGTCCGCAACGACGCGATGGCGGCTTCGGGCATCGGCTCGGTGCTGGCCGCGCTGAACACCGCCGGTGGCAACACCATCCAGGGCGCCTCGAATGCCCGCATCAACAACTCGGTCACCTACACCAGCCCGAACTGGTCCGGCTTCACCGTCAGCGGCATCTACGGCTTCGCCGAAGCCGGCGGTACCACCGCCGATGGCATCAGCCAGGGTAACAGCGGCTTCTTCGGCGCCGGCCTGAACTACGCCAACGGCCCGCTGAACCTCGACCTGGTCTACCAGTCGCGCCGTTCCGTTGCCACCAACACGATCGTTGCCGTCTCCGCCGCCGGCAACGGCCTGTCGGCCGTGACCGCTTCGACCGCGACCCAGGACAACATCAACGAATGGGGTATCGGCGGCTCGTACGACTTCAAGGTCGTCAAGCTGTTCGCGACCTATCAGGACCAGAACGACAACAACGGCACGTCGTCGACGGAAGCCAGCAACCGCGTCTGGTCGGTCGGCGCAGCCGTTCCGGTCTTCGGCAACGGCACGGTTCGCGTGAGCTACGCCAACCTGGAGTGGGATCGCAAGAGCGCCGGTGGTTCCGATGCCTGGGCGCTGGGTTACACCCACGCGCTGTCGAAGCGCACCACGCTGTACACCACCTACGCCTCGGTTGACAACGACAACGACACCCTCGTCGCTGCCGGCCCGATTGCCAACACCCGTTTCCGTGGCGAGCGCAACGGCACTTTCTCGGCTGGTATCAACCACACGTTCTAATCTGACCTTCAGTCAGTTAGATGTGAAAAACGGGCGCTTCGGCGCCCGTTTTATTTTGGTTCATCGCGCCTTACCGGGGAACGCAGCCTTGATCTTCAGAAAGAAATAGGCAGGGGCAAGGCGGCGGAGGTTCGGAGTTGGTAGATTGATTGTCGCCAAACAGATCAATCGTTCCCCATCCCCCCGCCATGTTGAATGCTATGTCGGCCCTCTCGTTCTGGGAAGGGCATATTGTTGAGTCGTACAGCGAACAAGCCGATGGTTCGCTGCTGATACGGCTCTCGGAATCTCCCGATTCCCCCGCGATCTGCGGACACTGTGAGGCGCCCTGCGTTCTTGTCCATGAACGTGGGCGGCGTCGGGTACGGGAGCGCGATTTTTTTGATCGGCGGGTCTGGCTGGACGTTCCGATCCGGAGGATGGACTGCCACCACTGCGGCGCCCATGCGACCGAGCGGATCGGCTGGCTCGATCCACGCGCCAGAATCACGCGACGCTTACGCGCCTGGGTTGAAGCCCTCGTGCAACTGCTGCCGATTGCCCATGTTGCCCAGCTCACGGGGCTGCACTGGCATACGATCAAATAGATCGACCATACCCGGCTACGGGCGAAATACGGCGCCTTCGAAAGGCGCGACGTACGCCGTCTGGTCATGGATGAATTCGCCTTGCACAAGGGGCACCGCTACGCCACCGTGGTCATGGATGCCCGCACCATGCGGGTTATCTGGGTGGGTGAAGGCAACGGCCGGGCGGACATTCGCCCCTTTTTCGAGGAGCTGGGGCCGGAAGGCTGCAAGCGGATCGAAGCCGTGGCGATGGACATGAATACAGCCTTCGATCTCGAAGTGCAGAAGCACTGCCCACAGGCCGAGGTGGTCTATGACCTCTTCCATGTCGTGGCTCGCTTCGGGCGTGAGGTTGTTGACCGGGTTCGGGTCGATCAGGCCAACGAACTCCGGAAGGAGCCGAAAGCTCGCCAAATCATCAAACGCAGCCGCTGGTTGCTCCTGCGCAATCGGGACAATCTCGATGAGAGGCAGGCTGTCCGGCTCAACGAACTGCTTGCCGCCAATGCCCCGCTGGCAAAGGTCTATTTGCTCAAGACAGCATTGAAGGAGTTGTGGTTCGCACCGGATATCCAGGAAGGGCGAAGACGCTGGCGGGAATGGTTCCGCCTGGCCCTGGACAGCGACCTTGCGCCCGCCATCCAGTTCGCCAAGCGGCTGCGCAAATACCTTCGCGGCATCCTTGCCTCCGCCGTCTTCCCGATGAGCACCAGCATCCTCGAAGGCGTTAATAACAAGATCAAGGTCATCAAGCGGACTGCCTACGGCTTCCGCGACTCAGCCTATTTCTTTCTGAAGATCAAGGCTGCGTTCCCCGGTAAGGCGCGATGAGCCTTTATTTTGATGTGTCGCGAATAAGAGATCGGATCGGCGCTGCATCGATCCTGGCCGTAATCAGCCGATCAGGATCAGATTGTCGCGGTGGATCAGTTCCGGCTCGTCGACGTAGCCGAGGATCGATTCGATGTCGCCGGACGACTTGCCGGCGATCAGGCGGGTTTCGCTGCTGGCGTAGTTGGTGAGGCCGCGGGCCAGTTCGTTGCCCTCGGGGGATATGCAGGCGACGGCCGCGCCGCGTTCGAATTCGCCTTCGACGCTCTTGATGCCGACCGGCAGCAGGCTGCGCCCGTCGCGCAGTGCTTGCACGGCGCCGGCGTCGAGAATCAGTTTTCCCACCAGTTGCAGATGATCGGCCAGCCACTGCTTGCGCGCGGCGAGCGGCTGGGTTTCGGCGACGAGCAGCGTGCCGATCGCTTCGCCGGCGGCGAGGCGCGGCATCACGTCCGGCTCGCGGCCGCTGGCGATCGCCGTATGGGCGCCGCTGCGCGCGGCGCGCTTGGCGGCGAGGACCTTGGTGATCATGCCGCCCTTGCCGATCGAGCTGCCGGCGCCGCCGGCCATTGCTTCCAGCCGGGTTTCGCCGGCAGCGGCTTCGCTGATCAGCGTTGCCGTCGGGTCCTTGCGCGGGTCGGCGGTATAGAGTCCGGGCTGGTCGGTGAGGATGATCAGCGCTTCGGCTTCGACCAGATTTGCGACCAGTGCGCCGAGCGTATCGTTGTCGCCGAACTTGATCTCGTCGGTGACGACGGTGTCGTTCTCGTTGATGATCGGCACCACGCCAAGCTGCAGCAGGGTGGTCAGCGTTGAACGGGCATTCAGGTAGCGCTTGCGGTCAGCCAGGTCGTCGTGCGTGAGCAGGACCTGCGCCGTGGCCAGTCCGTGCTTGGTGAAGGCGCTTTCGTAAACCTGGGCCAGACCCATCTGGCCGACAGCTGCTGCCGCCTGCAGCTCGTGCACCGCATGCGGGCGCTTGCTCCAGCCGAGTCGCTGCATGCCGCAGGCGATTGCGCCGGAGGAGACCAGCACCACTTCCTTGCCCTGCTTGCGCAGCACGGCGATCTGCCGGGCCCATTCGCCGATGGCGACGAGATCAAGCCCGGTACCGTTGTTGGTGACGAGGGCGGAGCCGACCTTGACGACGAGGCGGCGGGAAATGGCAAGGCGGGTCTTGGTCATTCGTCTGACGGTGTTTCCGGAATGTCGGTCTCAGCGAGGTTGGCGTCGGCCTCGTCGGCGTCCGGCTCGATCGCCGGGGGCGGGGGCTGGATCTTCTGCAGCGCTTCGTAGATGGCGTAGACCACCGGCCGGCAGCCGTCGCCGCTGATCGCGGCGATGCCGAACCAGGGGCCGTCGTGGCCGTAGGCTTCGAGGAAGTCGGTGATGCGCGCATCGCGTTCTTCCTCGGGGATCAGGTCGAGCTTGTTGAGGATCAGCCAGCGCGGCTTCGCCGCGAGTTCCGGGCTGTACTTCTCCAGCTCGGCAACGATCGCGCGCGCATCGCGCACCGGGTCGGCCTCGGGGTCGGGGGGCGCCAGGTCGACGATGTGCAGCAGCAGGCGCGTCCGCGCCAGGTGCTTGAGGAAGCGGATGCCGAGCCCGGCGCCATCGGCCGCACCCTCGATCAGTCCGGGTACGTCGGCGATGACGAAGCTCTTGTTCTCGTCGACGCGGACGACGCCGAGGTTGGGGTGGAGCGTCGTGAACGGGTAGTCGGCAACCTTCGGCCGGGCCGCCGAAACGGCGCGGATGAAAGTGCTCTTGCCGGCGTTGGGCAGTCCGAGCAGGCCGACGTCGGCGAGTACGCGAAGCTCCAGCTTGAGGTCGAGCTCTTCGCCCGGCTCACCCTTGGTGCTCTGGCGCGGCGCGCGGTTGGTACTCGACTTGAAGTGAATGTTGCCAAGGCCGCCGCGGCCGCCGCGCGCAATGATGATCTGCTTGTCGTGCACGTCGAGGTCGGCGATCACTTCGCCGCTGGCGGCGTCGGTAATCACCGTGCCGACCGGCATGCGCAGCACGATGTCGTCGCCGCCCTTGCCGTAGCAGTCCGCGGTACCGCCATTCTCGCCGCGCTGGGCGAGGAATTTGCGCGTGTAGCGGTAGTCGATCAGCGTGTTGATGTTCTGGTCGGCAACGACGATGACGCTGCCGCCCTTGCCGCCATCGCCGCCGTTCGGGCCGCCCTTGGGGATGTACTTCTCGCGACGGAACGAGACCATGCCGTTGCCGCCGTCGCCGGCAGCCACGTAGATCTTGGCTTCGTCGATGAATTTCATGATTTATCCTGCGCTAACAAAAAAGCCCTATCGCACGGATAGGGCTTTTTCTGGTCACGCTGTCGATTACTCGGCGGCGGGAACGATGCTCACCGTGCGGCGGCGCTGGGCGCCCTTGATCGCGAACAGCACACGACCTTCGACGAGCGCGAAGAGGGTGTGGTCCTTGCCGATGCCGACGTTTTCGCCCGGGTGGAATTCGGTGCCGCGCTGGCGAACGATGATGTTGCCGGCAGCGACCAGTTGGCCGCCGTAGCGCTTCACGCCAAGGCGTTTCGATTCCGAGTCGCGGCCGTTACGGGAACTACCGCCAGCTTTTTTGTGTGCCATGTTTCAGCTCCTTGCTTTAGCCGCGCTTACGCGTTGATCGCGTCGATGCGCAGTTCGGTGTAGTTCTGGCGATGCCCCTGGTGCTTCTGGTAGTGCTTGCGGCGGCGCATCTTGAAGATCTTGACCTTGTCGTGACGGCCCTGGGCCAGCACGGTGGCCTTCACCGAGGCTCCGGAAACGAGCGGGGCGCCGATCTTCACCGACTCGCCTTCACCTACCATCAGGATCTGGTCAAGCGTGATCTCTGCGCCAACGTCCGCCGGTATCTGTTCTACTTTAAGTTTTTCGCCAGCGGCAACGCGATACTGCTTGCCACCGGTTTTTATGACCGCGTACATGTTGGACTCCATACAAAACGTGAAACGAAGAACCGCGCATTATACGGATTTTTCGCGCCGCGTCAAAGGCTTGCTTGTCTCGGGCGGGGGCGGGGGTGGAAGGAAAATCCGGCGCCGGCGCCGCCGGATTTCAACGGACGCTCAGGGAAGCCGGCCGGCGGCGATCATGCGGTTGTAGAGGACGTTCGGCGACAGCCAGACGACCACGTCGTCGAAGGCCGGGGTCGTCACGCTGACAAAGACAATGTCGCCATCGGCGTTCTTGGCCTCGTCGCCGGCCGCCGCGACACCGCCGTTCTTGCCCATCGAGAAGATGACGGCGACGGCGTTGTCAGTGAGCACCTTGGCCGTTCCGCAGTCAGCGGCGCCGATGCCGGAGCCCGAGTCGCAGACGTAAAGCAGCCGGCGTGAATTCGGCGCCGGGTTCGTCGACAAGGTCTCGATACCGATTTCCTTCATCCTGCCGGCGGTGGTAAACGGGTTGCTCTGCGCGCCGATGGTGCCGTTGAAGACGGCGTAGCGGATGCGGTTGCCCCAGGCGTCGACGAGGTATCCCCGCTCGTCGGTCGGGGCGAGCGCGAGCGTCAAGGCCGGGAGATAGCCGTTCAGTGCCGCCGTGCAGTTGCCGCTGGCGTCGGCCGGCGCCTCGGCGCCGCCCGCAGCAGGGGCGGCGGCCGGGCAGGGCAGGCGGCCGTTGCCGGCGGCGAAGCCGAGCAGCGCCTCCTGCGCCAGCGCCAGCCGGCGCTGCGTTTCCTTGACGTTGTTGCCGTCCTGGACGGCGGAAAGGGTGACCGTCATGCCGCCGACGAGCAGGCCGACGATGATCAGGACGATGGCCAGTTCGACCAGCGTGAAGCCGTGCTGGCGGCGGCAGGAAGACTTCCCGTGGAGCATCCCGGTGGCGCTCATTCGCTGCGTAAGACGAAGTCGCGGACGGTAACACTGTTTTGCAGCGTCCCGGAAGCGAAACTGCCGGTGAAGCCGAAAAAGACCGTGTTCATCGACGCATCGAGTGCCGAGCAGATCTCCACGGTCGGCGCCTGAGCGACGCGGTCGAGATTGATGGCGACGTCGCTGCAGTTCGTGCAATCGACCCACACCGAGACTTTCGCGTAGGTATTCGGGTCGGCGTGGCCGAGCGGCGTCGGGGTGCAGGTGCCGCAACCCGGATCGCAGCCGGTGACGATCTCCAGCCGCTGGTTGTGTGCGGCCGGCGTCGGCGACTCCTCGAACTTGTCGGCGGCGTGTTCGCAGAGATTCCGGCTGCCGTTGCAGGCGGTGCTCGCGGCAACGCCGAAGTCGGCGTGCTTGACCTTGCCGTTCTTCATGATCGCCGTGTGATTGCCGTTGGGGTCGCTGCGGCTGGGGTTCCGGCGGATGTCGGTTTCGACGATGAACGAAAAATAGCCCCAGGTGCCGGGGGCGCCGCCGGTGGCTGTCGGGCCGAGCGCACCGTTGTCGTCCTCGGCGCCGCAGCCATCGGGCGGCCCCAGATCTCCCCGCGTCAGCTGCAGGGTGAAGCCGTTGCCGAGATCCGGTCCGCCAGCCGGGTCGGCGCGGGAAAACTGGAAGGTGTAGTGGGCACGCAGCGTGCGGCCGGCGAGCGGGACGGCGTTGGCGTGCCACAGGCAGCCGCCGACGCTGCCGCTGGCATCCTGAAAACTGGCGGTCTGCGCGACCGGATTGACGGTTGCGGCGCCAGCGGCACCGGCGGGGGCGAACGAGGCGAAGTCGGTGGCGAACGAGGTCTGCACGGCGGGCGGGGTCAGGCCCTTGATGCAGCGGACGAGGTCGGTCGCCGGGCTGGCGGCGAGATAGTCGGAGCTCCCCGCATAGGCGCCGGCTGCCGGAAACAGCGTCGCCAGCGGCGCTTCCAGGTAGTTGCCGCTGCTGTCGCGTTCAGCCGTCGTTGCCCGGCTTTGTCCCGACGCGGTTCGTTCGCCGCCAAAGAGCAGGATGGCGTTGCAGCCGGTTTCGCCATTGACCGTGGACGGCGCGCCCGGCTTGGCATACAGCAGATTGTCCTGCCAGTTGCTGAACAGGCTTATCTTGCGCGCTGGCGGATCGGTCGCCAGGTAGCTCGTTGCCAGCGCCGCCATGCCCTTGCTGCCGGTTGCGGCGGGCAAGGCGGCGGGCGTCAATGTGTTCAGGTGGATGGCCAGGTCGTTCAGCAGCGCATCGACGTCGGCCTTGAAATCAGCCCGGCGCTTGATCGGCCCGAAAATTTCCTGGCTGGTGATCCATACCGCGCGGTCGTTGTTCGTGCCGTCGCTCAGACTGTCCGCCGTGGCCAGCGTGACGGTGGTGATGCCGGTGTCGAGCGCGCCGACCCCATCGAGATAGTCCGCTGCGTCATTGCTGCCGCCGCATTCGTTGCCGCCGGCGCCGATACGTGCCCGGGTGTCGAGCGGGGGACCGGCCGCGAAGATGATCGCCAGCGGCTGCGCGTGCGGCGTCGCCCCGGCCAGCATGTTTCCCGACTTGTCCTGGATGATGAACTGGCCGACGGTGTCCCAGTTGTAGATGTCGGTCTTCGGGTTGCTGTTCTTGGCTACGCCCGAGACGGCGTACCACAGGCACTCGCCGCTGCCGTCGCGCAGCGGCGGGAGTCCCAGCGTCTTCCATGGCAGCCGGCCGATGACCGAGACGTCCTTGTCGCCGCACTTGCCCTCGGCTTCGCCGTTGTTGTTGGTGTCCGGGCAGGGCAGGTAGCCGTACGATTCATTCGGATGCGTGTCGCGGTAGGTGAGCGCGTAGCCGATCAGCGCGGCCTTCGCCTGTGCCAGCGCATCGGTGGTCAGCGCGTTGCGGCCGGTCCTGTCGGCAGCGGGGGAGAAATCGAGAAATAGTCCGACGCCGAGGATCAGCCCGACCAGCATGAACAGCAGCAACACCGCCCCGCGCTGGCGGATGCGTTGGCGGAGCTGCCGCGAATGCGCCATGGTTCGCTGCCGGCGGTCGCTAGCGGGACTTGGACGCGCCCCGCGGATGGACGACGATCCGGCCGTCGCCAAGCGCGCTGCTCGTTTCCAGCGTGCCGCGGTTCAGCGCGTCGCCGACCGTGACCGGCGCCTGCACTGCGCTCCCCGCTTCGACGACGACCCGGGCTGGCGCGCGCGGGTCGGGGCGGGCGACGACGCCTGCCACAGTTTCGTTGTCGTTCTGGGGTTGCCCGTTGATCCACGTGGTGTGCCGGCCCGAGCTGCGCCGGACCTGCCCGTTGATGAGGACCTGCGGGTCTTCCCCGGTCGTTCGGGATTCCAGCGTGTTGTGCGCCCGCTGCCGGTCGAGCTGCTCGCGTTTTTCCGGGGAGAAGAAGAGGCGGCCGAGCCCCTCGTCGGCGAGGCCGCATGCAGGCGCGCCAAGCAGCCCGGTGCCGGCGAGCAGCGTGGTAAGCAGGTGGCGCCACGGCGGACATGGGGATCTGCGGGCGTGGCTCATGGCGCCTCCTTCGCCGGCTGGATGGTGATCCAGTCAAGCTGGCAGTCGGCGTCGAGCTGCGCCGCATCGCCGGGGATGGCGCCGCGGGCAATGCGGCTGACCGTGCAGCTGCGCACGCGGACATAGGCCCGCGCGTGCGCACGCAGATCGTTGATGAAGTCGAGCAGGTCGCCTTCGTGGAGCAGCTTCAGCTGCATCTTCATGGCGCTGCCGCGGAAGCTGTAGCCGGCCATCGCCGCCCGGTCGAGTGGCAGTTGCGGCGCGAACTCGTACTGCAGGTCGAGCAGCTTGCGCGTCTCCCTGATCTCCTTGATCGACTCCACCCAGTCCAGCCGCCGCTCCTCGCCGATGAAGCCGCGGGCCCGCATGGCGGCGAACTGCGCGGCCTTCTGCCGGATTTCGCTTTCTTCGTCGCGGACCTGTTTGAGCCGGCCCTCGAATTCGACCCGTTGCCGCTCGGCGTCCGCCCGCGCCCGCGTGGCGTCGCGCACTTCCCCCGCCGCCAGCCAGGCGATGCTGCCGCCGGCGGCGATCATCGCCAGCGCGGCGACGAGGCTGATCCGGAGGCGGGCGAAGTCGCTGCGGGTAAAGGTCATGCGCCGCTCCTCCGGGTGATCTGCAGGGCGAAGGGGCGGATGCCGGTTGCCGTTTCCGCTTCGCCGCCGCGCAGCGCCTTCCCCGTGCCGACGTCGAAGGGCTGCTGGCTGACGGTGACCGACAGCGCCGGGTTGGCGCCGAGCGCGTCGACGAACTGCTGGAATGCCGCGAGCAACTGCCGCGGCGTTGCCCGCGGGCCGAGGTTGACCGTGCCGCGCAGTTGAACGAATTGTCCGCTGCCGACGGGGGCCGTGCCGCCGCCCGGCGTGCCTGTCTGCGGGACGCTGTCGGCGGCGTGCCAGTCGATGCTGTCGAGGTCGACGGCGGGGGCCTTGTCCAGCGCTGCGCTGAGATCGCGGTAAAACGCTTCCGGCGAAGCGCCGCTGCGTTCGAACTCGGCGTGGCGGCTGATGATCTGGCGCAAGGTCTCGTTGCTGGCCGGAATCTGCGGGAAGGTACGCACGATGTCCTCGTAGCGCTGCCGCGCGCCTTGTGCCCGCGCCAGCGTCTCGGCGGTTTCCTGTGCCAGGCCGTGCGCCGCGTAGAGCTGCTGGCCGGCGAAGAGGAGGCTGGCCGCGAAGACTGCCGCACCGAGACCATACAGCCCATCGCGGATCTGCCGCAGGCGGTAGTCGTGCCGCAGCGGCGCGGCGGCAAACTGGACGGCCGGCGGCGTGGCGGCGGCCAGGTGGGCGTAGGCGGTGTCGAGATGACTGTCCGCCGGCGGTGTCTTCAGCCCGATCTGGCGGGCGCAGTCGATCGTGCTGCGGATGTCGAAGGTCAGCGAATCGGTGCTGATGCAACTGCCCGCAACCGCCTTCAGCGCTTGCGGATGGGCAACGACGATCGCGCGTAGCGGCTGGTTGCGGGCAATCAGCCGCTGGCTGAGCAGGTACTGCTGCAGCTTCATCGCCTCCGTCGCCAGCGCCTGGGCGATACCGCCGATGCTCGACTGGCTCAGCGGCGACAGCCGGCTGAAATGGAGGTGGCCGCGCTCGAAGTAGCTTTCGCGCAGGCTCTGGTCCTGTACCGTCAGCAGTAGGCAGCGTTCGTCGTCGATGTGCAGTTTCTTGAGCAATGCCGCGCCGATGAAGGGCAGCGAGTAGATGCCGCTCAGCGCAACGCGCCGGTCGCGCAATACCGTCAGCCACGGGTCCAGCGAACCCGGCGCCGTCAGCGCAGCGAGCAGCAGGCGCTCGTCCTTGCGCCGGTTTTTCTCGTGGCCGAGCGAGAGCGAGGCGGTGTAGGGGGTGGCATAGAACAGCTGCGACAACTTGCGCGTGATGACCGCCCGGCGGTCGCCGGCCCGCAGGTAGGGGATCGTCTCGGCCTGGAAGGCTTCCTCGGCGAGGTTGACGAGCAGCGTGAACAGGCTTTTCCGATGCATCGTGACGTAGTCGGCGAACGCCGCCAGTCCGTCCGGCGAAACCGCGAAGCTGCCGTCGGCGTGTATGCCGCCACCCTGCCGGCGGTAGGCGGTCAGCTGGTGGGCGCCGAGGTAGAGGATGCGGTGGCCGCCCATCAGGTCTTGATCCTGCTGATGACGTCGTAGACCGGGCCGAGCACCGACAGCATGATCCAGCCGAGCATGCCGCCGAGCAGCAGGGTCAGCAGCGGTTCGATCATGGCCTGCACCTTTTCCACCGATTCCCTGACGTCGCGGTTGTAGAAATAGCTGACGTTCGTCAGCGCCTCGTCGAGCGCGCCGGTGCCCTCGCCGACCTTGAGCATGCGGATGATCAGCGGCGGGAACAGGCCGACGCCATGGAAGGCCTGGGTCACGTTCTGCCCTTCGCCGATCAGCTGCTCGACGCGGCGCAGGCCGTCTTCGATCACCAGGTTGCCGACCACGTCCCGCGTCGTGCGGATCGAGTCGAGGATCGGGATGCCCGCGGCGTAGAGCAGCGCGAAGGTGTTGGCGAAGCGGGAGAGGATGATCTTGCGCAGGATCGCACCGAACAGCGGCAGGCGCAGCTTGAAGCCGTCGAAGCGCAGGCGCGCGGCCGGGTTGCTATGCAGCACGAGGGCGCCGGCGACCAGACCGGCGATCGGCAGCAGCAGGGCGAGGTACCAGTAGGCGACCAGCGCGTCGGAGACGAAGAACAGCAGCCGGGTCTGCGCCGGCAGTTCCTGGCCCATGTTCCGCACGAACTGCTTGAGCTGCGGGACCATGTAGATCATCAGGAACAGCGTTGCCGCGACCACGATGCTGCCGACGAAGGCCGGGTAGATGAGGACCTTTTTCGTGTGCGAGGCGAGTTCGTCCTCCCACTTCAGCGAATCGATGATGTTCTTCAGCACGTCGGGCAGCCGGCCGGTGGATTCTCCGGCGCGGATCAGGCTGATGAAGACCTTGTCGAAGACCCGCGTGTGGTGGCTCATCGCTCCCGAGAGCGTCTCGCCGCCTTCGATCGACTCGATGATGCCGGCGATCACTTCGCGGAAGCGCGGGTGCTCGATGCTGTCGCGCAGGTCACACAGGCCTTCGATGATCGGCACGCCGGCGTGGATCAGCTGTTCGAGGTGGAAGCAGAAGGTGATCAGCTCCCGGCGCGGCACCCTGCGTCCGCCGAACAGGCCGCGATCGGTGACCGGGGCACCGCTGACCAGGTCGAGCTCCATGCGCTTCAGGCGCATTTCCAGGTCGATCACGTTGAGCGCGTCGATGCGCCCGCGCGCCATCTGCCCGTCCGAGGTGACCGCCTTGTACTGGAAGACTGCCATCTCGGCGAGCCCTTACATCCGGTCGGTCAGGTCGACGACGCGCCCGAGTTCCTCGATCGAGGTCGAGCCGTCGAGGACGCGGCGCAGGCCGTCGTCGGCCAGTGCGCGGAAGCCCGTTTCGCGGGCCAGCGTGCGAATCTCGCGGGCGGTGGCGCGGCGGGCGATCAGCTCGTCCATGTCGCTGCTGATGCGCAGCAGCTCCATGATTGCCAGCCGGCCGCGGTAGCCCTGGAAATCGCAGCGCTCGCAGCCGCAGGGGCGGAAGATCACCGGGCGCGGCGCCTCCGCCGCGATGCCGAGCAGTCTCAGCTCGCCGCCTTCGGCCTGGTAGGGCGCCTTGCAGTGCAGGCACAGTTTCCTGACCAGGCGCTGGGCGACGATGCCGATGATGTTGCCGGCGAGGATGTCGGGCAGCAGCCCGATGTCGAGCAGGCGCGGGATGGCACCGATCGCCGAATTGGTGTGCAGCGTCGAATACACCTGGTGGCCGGTCATCGCCGCGCGGAAGGCCATTTCTGCGGTGTCCGCGTCGCGGATCTCGCCGACCAGGATGGCATCCGGGTCCTGGCGCATCATCGAGCGGATGCCGTTGGCGAAGTCGAGCTTGGCCGATTCCGCGATCGAGGTCTGGCGCACCAGCGCCATCGGGTATTCGACCGGGTCTTCGAGGGTCATGATGTTGATGCCCTCGGCGTTGATGTGGTTGAGCACTGAGTACAGCGTCGTCGTCTTGCCGCTGCCGGTCGGGCCGGTGACGAGGATGATGCCCTCGGGGCGGGCGATCATCAGCTTCAACTGGTCGAGGTGGTCCTCGGCCAGTCCCAGCCGCTCGAGCGGGACGATGCCCTTCTGCCGGTCGAGGATGCGCAGGACGATGTTCTCGCCGTGGATCGTTGGTTGCGCGGCGACGCGGAAATCGACCTGGCGGCCGCTCATCGTCAGGTTGATGCGGCCGTCCTGCGGCGCGCGCGTCTCGGCGATGTTCATGCCGCTCATCACCTTGATGCGCACCGCCATCGCCGGCCAGTAGGATTTGTGCAGCGCGCGGATCTGCCGCAGCATGCCGTCGATGCGGTAGCGGATGCGCAGGAAGTTGGCCTCCGGTTCGAAGTGCACGTCGGAGGCGTCGCGCTTCACCGCATCGGTCAGGATCGAGTCGATCAGGCGCACCACCGGCTGGCTGTATTCGTCGGAGGACGCCTGCAGGCTGCGGAAGTCGATCTCTCCGGTCTCGATCTCGTGCAGGATGCCGTCGATCGACAGTTCGTAGCCGTAGTACTGGTCGATCGCCCGGTCGATCTCCGATTCGCCGGCGAGCAGCGTTTCCACCTCGATCTGCTCGGGCAGCAGCGCGCGCACCTTGTCGATCGCGACGAGGTCGCTGATGTCGGCGGCAGCGAGCGTCAGCCGCTGGTTCGGGGCATCGAAATCGAGCGGCAGCAGATGGTGACGCTTGGCGACGTCGCGCGGTACCAGTTTCAGCGCGGCCGGATCGATGATCGCGTTGGACAGGTCGATGCTCTGCTTGCCGAGGCTTTCCGAGAGCGCCTCGCGCAGCGTCGCCTCGGTGACGAAACCGAGCGAGACGAGCAGCTTGCCCACCGGCTGGTTCGATTTCATCTGTTCCAGCAGCGCGATGCGCAGCTGATCCTCGGAGAGGATCCCCTGGGAGATGAGGATCTGGCCGAGCGGGCGGCGGTGGGGGGCGGGGGCGTTCATGGCGGCGGGGCGTCCTGTCTCTGGGTCGGAGTCAGTGCTGCAGTTCTTTGATGCGGGCCCTGACCTGGGCCGCGTCAAAAGACGGCTGGCGGTCGCCGGCGGCGGTCAGCGCCGACTGGTAGTAGTCGAGCGCCAGTTGCGGCAGATGCAGGTGGTCCAGGCTGGCGGCCAGGTTGAACAGGTAGTCGGGGTGAGTGCCGTCCGCGATGTGGGCGTTGAAGTAGGCCTGTTGCGCTTCGGCCCAGCGCCGCTGCCCGGCGTAGAGGTTGCCGAGGGAGAAATTGAGCGTGGCCGAATCCGGCTTGTTCGCCAGCAGACCCTTGAGCCGGCTTTCGGCGGTGATCGGATCGGCCTGCCCGCGCAGGTCGATCAGCCCGGCCTGCGCGTTGATGTCCTTGGGGTCGGCTTCCAGCGCCTTCAGATACCACGCCTCGGCAGCCGAGGGCTGCCCCCGGCGCAGGGCGACGCTGGCCATGCCCAGCAGCGCGTCGACGTTCCTCGGGTCGCCGCGCAGCACCTGCGCGTAGGCGTCGGCCGCCCCCTCGGCGTCGCCTGCCTGCAGTCGTTCGTAGGCTTGAGCCAGCGCCGGATTCACGCGTAGCTGCCCGCGCGTGATGCGTACCGGGCTTTCCGGCTCGGCTGCTGCTGCGGAAGATGGCGGCGTGCGCGGCTGCGGTTCCGCTTCCCGCGCCGCCTCGGCGAACGGCCGGGCGGTGGTCGGGGCCGGTTCCGCTATCGGCGGCGTCGGCGGCTGCGGCGATGCCAGCGGGGCGCTGGCCAATGGCGAAGGACTGGCGGGTGTCTCCGGCGCCGGCCGGGCCGCGAGCGACCCGGCCCCGATTGACTGCAACTGCCACCAGAACCAGCCGCCGATTCCCAGCCCGGCGATGCCGACGGCCGCCAGCGCGACCCACAGGGGTGTCCGCTGCGGCATCGGCGTCTGTTTCGCGGCAAAGACGTTGCGCGCGGCTTCGCGCTCCGCCTCGATTCCGTCCGTCGGCGGGCGGAACGGCTCGCGGCGCTGCGATGCCGGTTTGCGTAGCGGCAGGGTGGTCGATACCGCCGCCAGATCGGCGTCCACTGCGTCGATGTGCGCCGAGAGATCGGGTAGCGGCGAGGCGGGCGGCGGGGGCGCCGGGTCCAGCGCCAGCGCCTGCGGGGCGGCTGGCGAATCGGCACCTGCCGCCGCCGACTGGCGTTTCGCCGCTTCGGCCTTTTTCAGTGCATCAAGGAGCAGGCTCACCGGGCACCCCTGAACGGCTCGACCTTGTCCCCGGGCGTCTGCGGATCGGGAACGCTGGTGAAGAAGTCGCCCTTCGGCAAGTGTTCGCGCAGGCTGGAGAAATCGCCGGAAATGCTCGGGTCGCGGATGATCGTCGGGCGCAGGAAAACGACCAGTTCGGTCTTGCGCGCGGTGTCGTCCCGCTGGTTGAACAGCTCGCCGAGCAGCGGTATCCGACCCAGGCCGGGCACCGACTGGTCCCGGTTCTGCAGATGGTCCTCCATCAGTCCGCCCATGACGGCGATGTTGCCGTCCTGGACGCGCAGCATCGATTCCATTTCGCGCATGCGAATGATCGGGATTTCACTCTTGATGTCTTCGGTGAAGTTGTTCGTCGTCGATTTCCTGAGCGCGGGGTTCGGGTCCTGCACCGTGCCGACGATGCGCGAAACGCTGGGCCGGACATTGAGCAGGACGGTGTCCGACTCGCTGATCTGCGGCGTCACGTTCATCACGAACCCCACCGGCACCTGGTGCAGCGTGGTGGTGTAGGTGATGACGGTGGTCGTCTGGTTCTGCGAGGTATCCGCCTTGATCGTGAAATACACCTCGTTGTCGACGACCTTGAGCACCGCCGTCTGGTTGTTGAGCACCGAGATCTTCGGGCTGGAAAGCACCTTGGTCGTGCCGAAATCATCGAGCAGCTTGATCGCGCTGCTGAAGCGGTCGTTCTTGTACTGGGCGGTGAACAAGCCCTGCGTGCTGTCGAAGGTTTTCGACTGCAGCCCGAAGCCCAGGCCGGTGGACAGCGGCAGCTTGCTCCAGTCGATCCCCTGCTGGTAATTGTTCGACAGCTGGACTTCGACGATCGTCGCTTCGATCATCACCTGGCGTCTGGCGCTGACCTGGACCTTGTCGAGGAATTCCTGCACTTTTTCGTGCTGCCGGGCGTTGGCGCGAACGGAAAGAATGCCTGTTTCCGGGTGGGCGATGACCGAGGCGGCCAACACCGTCTGGAAATCCTTGAAGTCCTTTTCCGTTTGCGCGGCCTGCGTGGCATCCGCCTGTGTCTTCGCCGTCTGGTTGCCTGCTCCGGCGACTGCGGAACCGGCCTGGCTGCCGGCGGCGGCAACGGAGCCGGCGCCCGACGACGAGGCGGTGGTATTGCCTTGGCGGCTGGTCTGTTCCTGCGACACGGCGCTGCGTCGGGAAACGACGATTTCCTTGTCGGTCTCGCGCAGGATGTCCTTGATGTTCTGGATCAACGTGTCCCAGAAGTGGTGCTGGGCCTTGTTTTCGACCTTGGTCGTCGAATTGTTGGAGCCGGCGCCGATGGTCGGCGCGCCAGTGCCGCCGGCGGCGATGCCGACGAGTTGGGTGTTGACGGTCACGCTGCCGGCAGTGTCCCGGCTCATATTGACGTAGTCGACCCGGTAATTGCGCAGGAACGGCGTGTCCGGCATCACCGCCAGGTTCGGGCCGTCGATCTCGAAGCGCATGTCGACCTGCTTGGCGATGCGGTTGAGCAGTTGCGGCAGGGTCTGGTCGATGGCGTTGAGCGTGACGTTGCCGTTGATGCCGGGGTGGATGTCGACGTTGATCCTGGCGTCGCGCGCCAGCGCGAACAGCAGGTCGTGCACCCGCACGTTGTTTACGACGACGCTGTAGGTTTCGGTCTTGGGCGCGGGCTTCGGCGGCGGCGGGGTCAGCGACCGGGTGACGGGCTGCGGCAGGTTCTGTGCGGCTGCCGGGGCCGCGTCGGCGCGCAGGTGCGAGGGGGACGGATCCTTGATCGTCGGCGAGGTGCAGGCGGCGACAAGCAGTGCGAGAAGGCAGACGGTCAGTGGGCGTGACGACATTTATCTTGTCCCGGAACGAGTGCGGATAGGTGCTAATGATATTAGCATGCAAAAAAGTGGCGCATGTGCATGATTTTTTGCGACTTCATGCTGCCTTATCGCAGCTTGTCGACGCTGCGGACATAGGGCCTGGCGTCGAGCAGGCTGGCCGGCAAGGCGGCCAGCGCGGCGCTTGCCTGCACCGGCGTCGGGAAGTCACCATAGACGACGCCGATGCGCTCCCGGCCGCTCAGCGCCGAGCGGTAGACGCGCAGCTGGCCGGAATCGAGGTTGCCCGCGTACGCGGCGAGGAAGGATTCGACCGCCGCCGCGTTGCTCGCGTCGGTGTTCATCAACTGGATGAAATAGCGCTTGCCGGGTGCTTCGCGCAGCCAGGCTTCCGAAGCCGCCAGGCGCGCCGTGGTCAGCGGGCCGAGCGTTGCCGGGGGCGCCGCGTTGCGGGGGGGCGTGTTCGGGTTCGGTGCAGTGGTGCTGCCGGGGGCGGGGGGAACGGAGGGGCTCGCGGCGGCGGGCTCGCCCGTCGTCGTTGCCGGCGGGGCCGGGGGCATTTCCCGCGGGGCGACTGCCGGCGGCATCGGCACCAGGCGCGGTTCGGTCGCCGCCTGGCTCAGCAGGAACGCGGCGCCGGCGATTGCGAGCAGCCCGCCGCTGCCGATGCCGAGCCACCTGCGTGCCCGTGCCTGGTCGCCGGCCATCGGCCGGAACTGGGCGTCGCGCACCGCGGCCCGGGCTTCCCGCTGGTCGACCTGGTGGCTGCCTTGGGCAAAGGCCGCAAGCAAGGCCTTGTCGGCGAGGATGTTGACGCGCCGGGTAAGCCCCTCGGAGGCGCGGCTGATCGTCTGGATCGCGCCCGCAGTGAACAGGTCCGGACCGCGGTAGCCGGCGGCACGCATGCGGAACATCAGGTAGCTGGCGATGTCGTTTCGCTGCAGCGGCTCCAGCGCGAAATTGTGAGTGATCCGCTCCTTGAGCTGGCGCATCTCTGTCTGCGCCAGGCGGAGGTCGAGTTCCGCCTGGCCGAAGAGGACGATCTGCAGCAGCTTGTGGCGGTTCGATTCGAGGTTCGACAGCAGGCGGATTTCCTCCAGCGCCTCGGCCGGCATGGCGTGCGCCTCGTCGATCAGCACCACCACCTGCTTGCCGGCGGCGTAGATCTCCAGCAGGCGCTCCTGCAGCGCCCGCTGCAGCAGATGGGTGCGGCCTTCCGGCAGCGGCATGCCGAGTTCGTCGGCAATGGCGAAGAGGATTTCCTCGCGCGACAGCGACGGGTTGGCGAGATAGACAGTCTCTACGCGCTCCGGCAGCCGTTCGAGCAGTACGCGGCAGAGCATGGTCTTGCCGCTGCCGACCTCGCCGCTGACCTTGACGATGCCTTCATCGTGGGTGATCGCGTAGATCAGCGCCTCCAGCGTGGCGCCGCGGTTGCCGCCGGCGAAGAAGAATTCGGTATGCGGGGTGATCCGAAACGGCGCTTCGCGCAGCCCGAAATGCTCCAGGTACATCATGCTTCCCCTGTCCCGGCGCTTTCGGCGCTGCGCGGGGATTCGGCGCGAGCGGCGTCCATCCGGCTGTACAGCGTGGTCCGGTTCACGCCGAGCAGGCGCGCCGCCTGGCTGACGTTGCCGTCCGCCAGCGACAGGGCGGCGTCGATATAGGTCCGCTCCAGGTCGGCGAGCGTCGCGTCCAGGCTGAACGCCTCCGCGTCCTGCAGTCGGCGCAACGCCGAGGCCAGTCCGGCGGCACCGTCCAATCCGTCGGTCCGCGGCTGGCCGACCGCGACATCGTCAGGCAGGTCCAGCTCCTGTGCCAGCTCGGCAACGCCTACCCGACCGCCGGGGAACTTGGCGCTCAGGCGGATGACGATGTTGCGCAGCTCGCGGACGTTGCCGAAGAACGGGTAATCCCGCCACAGGTCGCGCGCCGCCGGGTCGAGTTCGAACGGGAGATGCTGCGAACGGCTGGCGAAATGCTGCCGGTAATGGTCGAGCAGCAGCAGGCGATCGTCCGCCATGTCGCGCAACGGCGGCACGTCGACGCTGAACACCGAGAGGCGGTGGTAGAGGTCGGCGCGGAAGCGGCCGGCACGGATTTCCTGGCGCAGGTCGCGGTTGGTGGCGGCGAGGATGCGGGCACGCGAGCGGCGGGTCTGGGTTTCTCCGACCCGCTGATACTCGCCGTTCTCCAGTACGCGCAGCAGCTTCGGCTGCAATTCGAGCGGCAATTCGCCGATTTCGTCGAGGAACAGCGTACCGTCGCCGGCATCCTCGAAGTAGCCGCCGCGGGCGCCCGCGGCCCCGGTGAAGGCGCCCCTGGCATGGCCGAACAGGGTCGGTTCGACCAGTGCGGGCGAGATGGCGGCACAGTTCAGCGCGAGAAACGGCGCGTGCCGCCGCCGGGTCGCATGGTGCAGGCAGCGGGCGACGATATCCTTGCCGCAACCCGATTCGCCGCTGATCAGCACCGGGAACGGCGATTCGCCGTATTGCGCGATCCGGGTGCGCAGCTTCTGCATGGCGACGCTGTCGCCGATCAGCAATGGGCAGCTGTCGTTGCCGACGGCGGCGGGCGGTTCGTCGAACATCCGCACGCGATCGAGCGCCTGGCGCAGGGCGTTGGGGTGGCAGGGCTTGCCGACAAAATCGGCGGCGCCCAGGGTGCGGGCGTGGCGGGCGTTGGTGTCGTCGTTTTGCCCGGAAAGGACGACGATGCGGATTTCCGGGGCCAGCGCGAGCAGTTCGGTGATCAGCGCGAAACCTTCGTCCGGCCGGTGCGGCAGCGGCGGCAGCCCGAGGTCCACCAGCGCCACGGCCGGCAGGCGGCGCAACTGGCGCACCAGCGCCGTGGCTTGCGGGCGCGAGGGGCTGGTGATGATCTCGAAGGCGTCCTTGAGCGCGATCGCCAGCGTGTCGGCGATCAGCGGGTCGTCATCGACGATCAGCAGCAACGGCCGGTTGTCAGCGGTGGATTCCGTCGTGGTCGGCATGGCGCTTCGGTAGGTGAATCCGCCGATTATCCATAATAGTTAGGCCGAGCGCATCGGGTGCGTGCACTTTTCCGTGGCATGCGGTGTCTGTGGTTCCCCAATATCACATCGTAATTATTCCACGGGGCGGGGAAAGCGCTTCTGGTAGAATTGAAAAATTTGCATCCAGCGGGATTTTTTGTGCCGACCGATAACCTGGTCAAGATCAGCGATCTGAATTTTTCCTACGACAATCGCGCCATCCTCAACGGAATCAACATGGAATTCCCGCGGGGGAAGGTGGTGGCGATCATGGGCGGTTCGGGTTGCGGCAAGACGACGCTGCTGCGCCTGATCGGCGGGCAGCTGCGCCCTTCGTCGGGGTCGGTGACGGTCAACGGTCGCGTCGTTCACGAGATGGGGCACGACGAACTCTACGAGATGCGCCGGCGCATGGGCATGCTGTTCCAGTTCGGCGCGCTGTTTACCGATATCTCAGTGTACGACAACGTTGCCTTCCAGATGCGCGAGCACACCGATCTGCCGGAAGAGCTGATCCGCGACCTGGTGATGATGAAGCTCAATGCGGTCGGTCTGCGCGGCGCGCACGCGCTGATGCCGAACGAGCTGTCCGGCGGCATGGCGCGCCGCGTCGCGCTGGCGCGGGCGATCGCGCTCGATCCGATGCTGATGATGTACGACGAGCCGTTCACCGGCCTTGACCCGCTGTCGCTGGGCGTCATCGGCCAGTTGATCCGCAAGCTCAACGACGCGCTCGGAGCGACCTCGGTGATGGTGACGCACGATATCCAGGAATCGATGTTGATCGTCGACTACATCTACTTCATGTCGGACGGTAGGGTGGTCGCCGAAGGCACGCCGGACGAGCTGCGGGCGACGAAGGATCCCTTCGTGCACCAGTTCCTCTATGCGGAAGCCGACGGGCCGGTACCCTTCCATTACCCGGCCGGCGATTTCTCCGCCGACCTGCTGAGGGTCCCCGCCCGTGGATAAGATTTCCGCCGTCCTCGTCGGCCTCGGCTCGCGCGTCACCGACCGCATCTGGCGGCTCGGTTTCGCGATGCGCTTCTTCGTCATGCTGCTCGTCTACTCCGGGCAGACCTTCCTGCGCCCGCGCCTGCTGCTGCGCGAAATCTGGTTCTGCGGCGTGCTCTCGCTGATCATCATCCTCGTCTCCGGCCTGTTCGTCGGCCTGGTGCTGGGCCTGCAAGGCTACGACACGCTGCAGCGCTACGGCTCGTCCGAGGCGCTCGGCATCCTCGTTGCGCTGTCGCTGGTGCGCGAACTGGGGCCGGTGGTCGCCGGCCTGCTCTTTGCCTCGCGCGCCGGTTCGGCGGTCACCGCCGAGATCGGTCTGATGAAGGCGACCGAGCAGCTGAAGGCGATGGACATGATGGCGGTCAACCCGCTGGCTCGCGTCGTCGCTCCCCGCTTCTGGGGCGGCGTTATCTCGATGCCGCTCCTGGCGGCGCTGTTCTCGATGATGGGCGTCTTCGGCGGCTACCTGATCGGCGTCGTCTTCATCGGCGTCGACGAGGGCGCCTTCTGGTCGCAGATGCAGTCCGCGGTCGATTTCCGCGAGGACGTCCTCAACGGCGTCATCAAGAGTTTCGTGTTCGGCGTCGCGGTTTCGCTGATTGCCGTTTTCGAGGGCTACGACTCGATTCCGACTGCGGAGGGCGTCTCCCGCGCCATCACCCGCACCGTCGTGACTTCGGCGCTGGCCATCCTTGCCCTGGACTTTGTCCTGACCTCATTCATGTTCCGGAGCCTCTGATGAATCGGACGGTACTCGACCTGTGGGTCGGTTTTTTTGTTGCCATCGGCATAGCCGCGCTGCTTTTCCTTGCGCTCAAAGTGGGTAATCTGTCGTCCTCCAACTTTGCGGAAACCTATGTATTGCAAGCCAAATTTGATAACATCGGCGGCCTGAAGGTGCGCGGGCCGGTGAAAAGCGCCGGCGTCGTCGTCGGGCGTGTTGCAAACATACAATTCGACGCGGCAACTTACGAGGCGGTGGTGACGATGAACGTTGACACCCGCTACCGCTTCCCGAAAGATACCTTCGCATCGATCCTGACTTCCGGCCTGCTTGGTGAGCAGTACATCGGCCTCGATGTCGGCGGCGATGAGAAATTGCTCAAGCCGGGCGATACGATTGCCAAGACGCAGTCGGCAGTCGTGCTTGAGAAGCTGATCAGTCAGTTCCTTTTCAACAAGGCCTCGGAAGGGCCGGAAAAGAAGTAACAACAACTCTGAGGGATTACCGTGAAGAAAACACTCGTCAAGTCGGTTGTATCGCTCGCAGTCGCTGCCGCGCTGTCCGGTGGCGCGATTGCCGCAGATAATCCCAAGGATCCGGCAGAGGGTTTCAACCGCGCCATGTTCGCGGTCAACGAAGGTCTCGACACGGCGATCGCCAAGCCGGTTGCCAAGGGTTACGACTACGTGGCGCCGCTGCCGGTCAAGGCCGTGGTCGGCAATTTCTTCAGCAACATCGCCGATGTCATGATCGGGATGAACAATCTGTTCCAGGGCAAGCCCGGAGAGGCGTTCACCGACTGGGGCCGTGTCCTGGTGAACACCACGGTGGGCATCGGCGGCGCCTTCGACGTGGCCAGCGAAATGGGGCTGGACAAGCATTACGAGGACTTCGGCCAGACCATGGGCTCCTGGGGCGTCGACGAGGGGGCCTACCTGTTCTGGCCGATCATCGGGCCGCGCACCGTGCGCGACACCGCCGGTTTCGTGGTCGACTCCTATGCCGACCCGGTCTGGTACGTCGAGCCGGTGCCGGTGCGCAACAGCTTCGTCGGCCTGCGTTATGTCGACCAGCGTGCCGCGCTGCTGCCGACCGACAAGATCATCGAGGAAGGCGCGCTCGACAAGTACGCCTACATCCGCGACGCCTACCTGCAGCACCGTCGCAATGCGGTCTATGACGGCAATCCGCCGCGCGAGCTGGATATGCCGAACGGCAAGGCTCCCGTGGAGCTGAAATCGAGCCCGGAAAAACCCGCTGGACGTTAACTTTCGCAATATTCAAGGCAACTCATGAAGCAGCTGTTTTCCCTGTTCGCAGGGCTGTTCCTCCTTTGCAGCAACGCATTTTCCACCGAAGAAGCGCCGGATGTGCTGGTCAAGCGGGTGACGGACGAGGTGTTGACCATCGTCCGTGCCGACAAGGACATCCAGGGCGGCAACACCCGGAAGGCGATCGAGCTGGTCGAGGCCAAGGTGCTGCCGCATTTCAACTTCAGCCGCATGACCGCACTGGCAGTGGGCAAGGACTGGCGGCAGACAACGCCGGAGCAGAAGAAGCGCTTGACCGAAGAGTTCAAGACCTTGCTCGTGCGCACCTACTCCAACGCGCTGACCGCCTACAAGAACCAGACGGTCGTCTATAAGCCGCTGAAGATGCAGCCCGGCGAAACCGAGGTGCTGGTGCGCACCGAGATCCGCCAGCCGGGCCAGCAAGCGGTGCTGCTCGACTACGGCCTGGAGAAGCTGGACAGCGCGTGGAAGGTCTACGATGTCGTCGTCGCCGGGATCAGCCTGGTCACCAATTACCGCGAAAGTTTTGCCCAGGAAGTGCGCGCCGGCGGCATCGACGGCCTGATCGCCTCGATCGCGGCGAAGAACAAGCAGTTCGAGGCCGGCAAGGCCGAGAAGAAATAAGGATGCTGGAACGTTCCGGCTCGGCGCTGAAAGTGACCACCGCGATGCTTTACGGCAACGCGTCGGCCCTGCTCGCGTCCGGCCGCGCGGCGCTGGATGCCGGCGTGACCGAGGTCGATCTCGGTGCGGTTTCCGACGCCGATTCCTCGGCGCTGGCCGTTCTCTTCGCTTGGCTGCGCGATGGCCGTTCGCGCAATGTGTCGCTGCGCATCGTCAATCCGCCGGCGGGCTTGCTCAGTCTTGCCGGACTCTACGGCGTCGACGATTTCCTCCCGCTCGCCTGAGCGGTGTCGCCCCTTTCGAGTCGTGACTAACGCCGTGGGCGTCGCCGTTTCCATTCAGCAGGTCGAAAAACGCTATGGCGCGCTGCAGGCGCTCGCCGGCGTCTCGCTCGATATCCCCGAAGGGGAGTTCTTCGGCCTGCTCGGCCCCAACGGCGCCGGCAAGACGACGCTGATCTCCTGCCTCGCCGGCTTGGCGCGGCCGGACGCCGGCCGGCTGACGGTGCTCGGCCGCGACGTCGTCGCCGACTACCGCGAGGCGCGACGCCTGCTCGGCGTGGTGCCGCAGGAGCTGGTCTTCGACCCCTTCTTCACCGTGCGCGAGACGCTGCGCATCCAGTCCGGCTACTTCGGCATCCGCGACAACGATGCCTGGATCGACGAGATACTGGCCAACCTCGACCTCGCCGACAAGGCCGATACCAACATGCGCCGCCTGTCCGGCGGCATGAAGCGCCGCGTGCTGGTGGCGCAGGCGCTGGTGCACAAGCCGCCGGTGATCGTTCTCGACGAGCCGACCGCCGGCGTCGATGTCGAGCTCCGCCAGGGCTTGTGGCAGTTCGTTCGGCGCCTGAACGCCGAAGGCCACACCATCATCCTGACCACGCATTACCTGGAAGAGGCGGAGGCCTTGTGCAGCCGCATCGCGATGCTGCAGCACGGTCGCGTCGTTGTGCTGGATTCGACCGCGAACCTGCTGCGCGATTTTTCCGGTCACGCCCTGAGCCTGCGCCTGGCCGATGGCGCCGCCCTGCCGGAAGCACTGGTCCCCCTTTCGGCCGGCCAGGTGGATGGCGTCTGGCAGTTGCGGCTCCCCGATTTCTCGGCCGTGGAGCGCGTGCTTGCCGCGCTGCGCGAGGCGGGTATCGCCATCGAGGGCATGCGCCTGTCGCCGCCCGATCTCGAAGAAGCCTTCGTCCGCGTGATGCAGCGGGGACGCTCCTGATGGTCAGCTTTCGCACCCTGCTCTGGAAGGAGTTGCTGCGCTTCTGGAAGGTCAGCTTCCAGACCGTAGCCGCCCCGGTGGTGACGGCGCTGCTCTACCTGCTGATCTTCAGCCACGTGCTCGACGAGCAGGTGCAGGTTTACGAGTCGGTGCGCTACACCGCCTTCCTGATCCCCGGCCTGGTGATGATGTCGGTGCTGCAGAACGCCTTCGCCAACTCCTCGTCGTCGCTGATCCAGGCCAAGGTTACCGGCAGCATCGTCTTTGTCCTGCTGCCGCCGATCTCCTATCTCGAATTCTTCCTTGCCTACGTGCTGGCTGCCGCCACCCGCGGCCTCGTCGTCGGTGCCGGGGTGCTTGCCGTTACCGTCTGGTTTGCGCCGGCCGGCGCGTTCGGCACGGTCACGCCGCTGTGGATTCTCGCCTTTGCCTTGCTCGGCGGCGCGATCATGGGGGCGCTCGGCGTCGTCGCCGGTATCTGGGCCGACAAGTTCGACCAGCTGGCTGCCTTCCAGAACTTCCTGATCATGCCGCTGACCATGCTCTCCGGCGTCTTCTACTCGATTCATTCGCTGCCGGGCTTCTGGCAGCGGGTGTCGCAATTCAACCCCGTGTTCTATATGATCGACGGCTTCCGCTATGGCTTTTTCGGCACCTCAGACGTCTCCCCGCTGGTGAGCCTCGCCGTGGTCACCGCCGCCTTCGTCGTCGTCTCCGCTTTCTCGCTGGCGCTCCTTCGGCGCGGCTACAAACTCAGGAACTGAAGCACCATGATGCACCCCGAAACCATCGAATCCCTGCTCCGCGAGGGGCTGCCCTGCGAATACCTGACCGTCGAGGGCGACGGTCATCACTTCGAGGCGGTGATCGTCAGCGCCGAATTCGTCGGACTGACCCGCGTGCAGCGCCAGCAGCGCGTCAACGCCGTGCTCAAGGGGCACTTCGACACCGGCGTGCTGCACGCGCTGTCGATGAAGACGCTGACCCCGCAAGAGTGGGAGGCGCAGCGTGGATAAGCTGATCATCGCGGGCGGCACGCCGCTCAACGGCGAAGTCGCCATCTCCGGCGCCAAGAACGCGGCACTGCCGATCCTCTGCGCCAGCCTGCTCACCGCCGAGCCGCTGCAGCTCGCCAACCTGCCGCACCTCAACGATATCTCGACGATGCTGCGCCTGTTGGCGCAGATGGGCGTCGAGGTCACCCTCGACGGCCCGTCCGGCCTCGTGCTCGGCGCCGGCGGCCTGAACAACCCGTTGGCCCCGTACGACCTGGTCAAGACCATGCGCGCCTCGATCCTCGTCCTCGGTCCGCTGGTGGCGCGCTGCGGCGAGGCGCGCGTGTCGCTGCCCGGCGGCTGCGCCATCGGTGCGCGGCCGGTCGACCAGCACATCAAGGGGCTGCAGGCGATGGGTGCCGAAGTCACGGTCGAGGCCGGCTACGTGCATGCCAAGGCGAAGCGCCTGAAGGGGGCGCGCATCTGTACCGACATGGTCACCGTCACCGGCACCGAGAACCTGATGATGGCCGCGGTCCTCGCCGACGGCGAGACAGTCATCGAAAACGCCGCCCGCGAGCCGGAAGTGGTCGATTTGGCCAACTGCCTGGTTGCCATGGGCGCGCAGATTTCCGGCGCCGGCACCGACGTCATCCGCATCCGCGGCGTCGCGCGCCTTTCCGGCGCGCAGCACCGGATCATGCCCGACCGCATCGAGACCGGCACCTACCTGTGCGCGGCCGCCGCTTCGGGCGGCGAAGTGCGCCTGACGCAGACCTCGGCCGCCTATCTGGATGCCGTCGTCGACAAACTGATGGATGCCGGCTGCGACATCGTCACCGAGCGCGACGCGATCCGCCTCAAGGCGCCGCGGCGCCTGAAGGCGGTCAGCCTGCGCACGGCGCCGTATCCGGCCTTCCCGACCGACATGCAGGCCCAGTTCATGGCCATCAACGCCGTTGCCGACGGTGTCGCGACGATCCGCGAGACGATCTTCGAAAACCGCTTCATGCACGCCAACGAGCTGATGCGGCTTGGCGCCGACATCCAGATCGAGGGCAGCAACGCCATCGTCCGTGGCGTCGAGAAACTGGAAGGGGCGACGGTGATGGCCACCGACCTGCGCGCCTCGGCCAGCCTGGTCATCGCCGGCCTGGTCGCCCAGGGCGAGACGACCATCGACCGCATCTACCACCTCGACCGCGGCTACGAGCGGATCGAGGAGAAACTGGCGAAGCTCGGCGCCAAGGTGCGGCGGGCACACTGACGGCATGCCGGCCGAGATCGTCTTTGCCGGCATTCTCGTGGTTTTTCTCGTGCTCCTGCTGCGCGCGGACCGTGACATCTGCCGCAATGAGCATCAGCGGCTGCGGGAATTCGAAAAGCTCGTCGGCCCGCTGCCGAACTCGATCGGCCGCCAGCAAAGGCTCAGGCTTTCCTCCCTGTACGGAATCTCGTCCGGCGACGCGAAGCGCACGCTGCTGATCGTCGCGGCAGTGATCGTTTTCGCGTTGCTGGCGCTGTCGCGTTAACGTGAAAGACGCGCAGCGTCTCGCGAACCTCCCCTCGCCCGCGAAGCGGGAGAGGGGCCGGGGGTGAGGGGAACGGGCATGGGTAAGGCCTTCATGATTCGGGCGGTCTCAATCCATGCCCGTTAGCGAAATCCTCCGGCCGCTTTTTTCAGCGGCCTTTGTGCAGTGCAAGGCCGGCACCGGACTTTGCGTTAAAATCACCATTTTCCCAGTATTCAAAGGCCCGATCCCGTGACTGGCATCACCATCGCCCTCTCCAAGGGCCGCATCTTCGACGAGACGCTGCCGCTCCTGGCGGCCGCCGGCATCGTGCCGGTCGAGAACCCGGAAACTTCGCGCAAGCTGATCATCGGCACCAATCGCGAGGATGTCCGCGTCGTCATCGTGCGCGCCACCGACGTCCCGACCTATGTCCAGTACGGCGCTGCCGACCTCGGCGTTGCCGGCAAGGACGTGCTCATCGAGCATGGCGGCGAAGGTCTTTACCAGCCGCTCGACCTGAACATCGCCAAGTGCCGGATGATGGTTGCCGTGCCCGAGGGCTTCGACTACGAGCGTGCGGTGCGCCAAGGCGCCCGCCTCAAGGTGGCGAGCAAGTACATCAAGACGGCGCGCGAGCACTTCGCCGCCAAGGGCGTGCATGTCGACCTGATCAAGCTCTACGGCTCGATGGAACTGGCGCCGCTGGCCGGACTGGCCGACGCCATCGTCGACCTGGTGTCGACCGGCGGCACGCTGAAGGCCAACAAGCTCGTCGCGGTCGAGGACATCATGCCGATCTCGTCGCGCCTGGTCGTCAACCAGGCGGCGCTGAAGCTGAAGCGCGAGACGCTGGCGCCGATCCTCGATGCCTTTGCCGGTGCCGTAAAGCAGGACTGACCATGGTTTCGATCAAGCGACTCAATTCCGCCGATGCCGGTTTCACGGCGCAGCTCGACCTGCTGCTGGCTTTCGAAGGCGCGCAGGACGACCGGATCGACCAGACCGTCGCCGCCATCCTCGCCGACGTGAAGCAGCGCGGCGATGCCGCGGTGATCGAATACACCAACCGCTTCGACCGCCTCTCGGCCAAGTCGATGGCCGAGCTGGAGTTGTCGCGCGCCGAACTCGAAGCCGCGCTGGCCGGCCTGCCGGCCGACCGCCGCGCCGCGCTCGAAGCCGCTGCCGCCCGCGTGCGCAGCTACCACGAGCGGCAGCCGCTGCAGGGCTGGCAGTACGAGGAAGAAAGTGAAGAACTGCGCGGCACGCTGCTCGGCCAGAAGATCACCCCGCTCGACCGCGTCGGCCTCTACGTGCCCGGCGGCAAGGCGGCCTACCCGTCGTCGGTGCTGATGAACGCGATCCCGGCGCACGTCGCCGGCGTCGGCGAGCTGATCATGGTCGTGCCCACGCCGGACGGCGAGCACAACCCGCTGGTGCTGGCCGCCGCTGCGCTGGCCGGCGTCGACCGCGTGTTCTGCATCGGCGGCGCGCAGGCGGTAGGTGCGCTGGCCTACGGCACGGCGACCGTGCCCAAGGTGGACAAGATCGTCGGCCCGGGCAACGCCTACGTCGCCGCCGCCAAGCGCCGCGTCTTCGGCATCGTCGGCATCGACATGGTCGCCGGCCCGTCGGAAATCCTCGTCGTCTGCGACGGCTCGACCGATCCGGAGTGGGTGGCGATGGACCTCTTCTCGCAGGCCGAGCACGACGAGCTGGCGCAGTCGATCCTGGTCTGCCCCGACGGCGCCTACATCGAGCGCGTTGCGGCGGCCATCGAGAAGCTGCTGCCGACGATGCCGCGGCGCGCGGTGATCGAGGCCTCGCTGTCCGGCCGCGGTGCGCTGATCCAGGTGCGCGACATGGAGGAAGCCGTCGCCATCGCCAACCGCATCGCCCCCGAACACCTCGAACTGTCGATGGTCGATGCCGAAAGCTGGGTGCCGAAGATCCGCCACGCCGGCGCCATCTTCATCGGCCCGTACACGTCGGAATCGCTCGGCGACTACTGCGCCGGCCCGAACCACGTGCTGCCGACCTCCGGTTCGGCGCGCTTCTCGTCGCCCTTGGGCGTCTATGACTTCCAGAAGCGTTCCAGCCTGATCCGCGTCTCGCAGGCCGGCGCGCAGACGCTGGGCCGGATCGCCTCGACGCTGGCGTACGGCGAAGGTCTGCCGGCGCACGCCAAGTCGGCCGAGTTCAGACTGAAATGAGCAGACTCGACTGATGTTGCAAGAGCAAACCAAAGCGCCGCCGGCGATCTCGCTCGCGGCGCTTTTTTTCGGCTTCTCGAAGATCGGCCTGTCCGGCTTCGGCGGCGTGCTGCCCTTCGCCCGGCACTACCTGGTCGACACCAGCCGCTGGATGACGGCCGAGGAATTCAACGCCCAGCTCGGCCTGTGCCAGTTCCTGCCCGGGCCGAACGTGGTCAACTTGGCGGTGGTCGTCGGTCGCCGCTACGGCGGGCTGGCCGGCGCGCTGGTCGCGCCGCTCGGCCTGCTCGCCGGGCCGGTGGCGATCGTGCTGCTGCTGGCGATGCTCTACGACCGTTTCGGCGCGTTGCCGGAAGCGCAGCGCATGCTGCGCGGCATCGCCGCCGCCGGCGCCGGGCTGCTCTTCGCGATGGCCGTGCGCATGGCGCTGGCGGTCAGGAACAAACGGGCGTTCCTGCCCTTCACCGTGCTCGTCTTCGTCGCCATCGGCCTGCTGCGCTGGTCGCTGCCGGCGGTGATGCTGGCCGGGATCGCGGCGTCGGGCGGCGTCGCCTGGTGGCTGCTGCGCGAGGGCGAGCGCCGGTGAGTACGCTGATCGACCTCTTCGCCGAGTTCGCGCTGCTCTCCTTCGTCGCTTTCGGCGGCGCGACGGCGCTGCTGCCGGAGCTGTACCGCGTCGTCGTGGACAACCGGCAGTGGATGGATGCGACCACCTTCGCCCACCTCTACGCCATCGCCCAGGCGGCCCCCGGCCCGAACGTGCTGGTGGTGACGCTGATCGGCTGGCAGGTGGCGGGGCTGGCTGGCGCGCTGACGGCGACGGTGGCGATGTGCCTGCCGATGAGCGTCGTCGTCTACCTGCTGTTCAGCCGCTGGGAACGCTTCAAGGGCGCGCGCTGGCAGCGCGCGGTCCAGCTCGGCGTGGCGCCGCTGGCGGTCGGGTTGATCTTCTCCGGGGCGGCGCTGGTCGGCCAGTCGGCCGGCCTGGGCGTGGCTGGCTGGGGCTTCGTGCTCGCCGTCGCCGCGTTCAGCACGAAGACAAAATTTCACCCACTGTGGTGCATCGCCGCCGGCGCCCTGCTCGGGCTGGCCGGCGTCGTCTAGATGCCGGTAATCAGGAAATCGATGGCCTCGACGATGGCCTGTCGCTGAGTGCTCAGGTTGCCTGCGGGCTTGCGTAACCGATTGGCGGAGATGTTGGCCATCTGGTTGGCCAGCAGCGCATAAGACTTGCCGTCGAATTCGATGATCGGGTTGAGCCGGGTCAGCAGCTTTGGCGCCCCTTTCTTGCCGGCGGGGATCGACAGCATGGGAACGATCAGTCGGCTATCGAGCGACGAAAGGAGATCAGACTGGACGTCAATGATGAAGGGCAGGAACGCCCTGGCCGGCCCCGGCGTCGGGTAGACGTCAAACTGCATCGTCGGCGTCCAGCAATTCCTGCAGCGTGCCGCCCATGCGTTCGGTCAGTGCATTCTGCCAGGCGATGGCCTCCGCGTTCTCTTCACGCCAGCGGGCGGCTGCAGCAACCCGTGTCCTTTCGGCGAGCGCTTCCTCGAGCGTGCGCGAAACGTTGATGCCGAGCGCCTTGGCCTCGTCGAGCAGCGCAGCGTTGATCGTCAGGTTGACTGCTTTCTTGATCGATGGGGGCGCGGTGCGCATTTCGTTCCTTTGCCTTGACTAAAGCACAATCACTTTATTCCCCGCCTTCGAGCCGGTCAAGCCGGTACCGGCCGCGACGTTCAGCGGCGCTCGACCAGGGTAGCCATCGCCGCCGCAGGCGCGCTGTCCAGGTTGCGCAGTCCCTGCACGACGCCGGCCCGATTCGCCTCCGGCTGGTTCTGGCTGGTCTTCCACTTGCCGTGCAGCGAGGTAATCGTCAGCTCGACGCCGACGATCGCGCCGAGCATTTTCTCCAGATAGTCGGCGGGTGCGTCGGAAACCGCCCAGGGCTCGGCGAAGGCGGCTTCCTGCTGCCGGGTCAGCGCTTCGAGGTGCCGACGCAGCCAGTCGGCATCGTCTACCACCCGCAGCGGGCCGCGGGCATGGACGGTGACGTAGTTCCAGGTCGGTACCGCCTTGCCGTGCTCTTTCTTGCTCGGATACCACGACGGCGTAATGTAGCTGTCCGGGCCGTGGAAGACCGCCAGTGCCTCGACCTCGCCGCACAGCGATTTCCACATCGGGTTGGCGCGCGCGACGTGGCCGCGCAGGGTCGCCGGCGCCGCGGCCGGCGTTTCCAGCACGAGCGGGAGGTGGTCGGCGTTGAGGCCGCCGCTGCCCAGCGTGACCAGCGTCGCCAGCGGCCGTGCGCGCATCAGCGCGTGCAGCACTTCCGGCCGCGATTCGTCGAAATGGGCGGGGCAATACACGGGCCGTGCCTCAGAAGCCGCGGAAGCTGGTGAAGCCTGCCACCGGCTCGCGCACCGTTTCCAGCTTGTTTTCCGGCGCCTCGTTGTCGGCGTAGCCGAGGGCCATGCCGCAGACGACCAGCTCGTTGTCGGGGATGCCGAGAACGCGGCGGATGGTCTGGTGGTAGTCGGCGAAGGCAGCCTGCGCGCAGGTGTCGAGGCCGCGGGCACGGGCGGCGGTCATCAGGTTGGCCATGAACATGCCGTAGTCGATGAACATGCCCTGGCCGAGGCTGCGGTCCATCGTGAAGATGAAGCCGACCGGGGCGTCGAAGAACAGGAAGTTGCGCCCGGCCTGCTGCCGCATGCGCACCTTGTCCTCCTTGCCGATGCCGAGCAGGCCGTAAAGGTCGAAGCCGATCTTGCGCCGGCGCGACAGCCAGGGCTCGCTCCACTCGGTCGGGTAATAGTCGAACTCGCGGCCCTCCATGCCGGTGCTGTGGTACTTGTCGAGGATCGCCGCGGACAGCGCCGCCTTGGCATCGCCGGCCAGCGCATAGACCTTCCACGGCTGGACGTTGGTGCCCGACGGCGCGCGGGCGGCGAGTTCGAGCAGCTCCTCGACCGTCTTCTTCGGCACCGGCGTCGGCAGGAAACGGCGCACCGAGCGGCGCGAGGCGATGGCGTGGTCGACGTGGGCGACGGCTGCAGTTTGGTCGTCCCGGTCGTACATCACAGGATCTCCCGCAGCGCGGCGAGCAGCGCCATGCACTGCGCGTCGGTGCCGATGGTGATGCGCAGGAACTGCTCGATGCGCGGCAGCTTGAAGTGGCGGACGATGATGCTGCGCTCGCGCAGCGCGGCGGCCAGCGTGCCGGCGGCGTGCTGCGGATGGCGCGCGAAGATGAAGTTGGCGGCGGAAGGCAGGATGTCGAAGCCGAGCTTGCCCATTTCCGCGACCAGTGCCTCGCGGCTCTGCATCACCGCCCGGCGCGTCGCGTCGAAGTGCGCGGCGTCCTCCATCGCGGCGACGGCGCCGGCGATCGCCAGGCGGTCGAGCGGGTAGGAATTGAAGCTGTTCTTGACCCGCTCCAGCGCGTCGATCGAGTCCGGGTGGCCGACCGCGAAGCCGACGCGCAGGCCGGCCAGCGAGCGCGACTTCGACAGCGTCTGCACCACCAGCAGGTTCGGGTAGCGGCTCACCAAGGCAATCGCGGTCGGGATCGTCTCGCCGCCGAAATCGATGTAGGCCTCGTCGACCACCACCACCGAGTCCGGGTTGCCGGCGACGACCCGCTCGACCGCGTCGAGCGGCAGCAGGCAGCCGGTCGGCGCGTTCGGGTTGGGGAAGATGATGCCGCCGTTCGGCCGCAGGTAATCCTCGACCACCAGCTCGAAGCGCTCGTTGAGCGCGACCTGGTTGTAGTCGACGCCGTACAGCCCGCAGTAGACCGGGTAGAAGCTGTAGGTGATGTCCGGGTAGAGGATCGGCCGGTCGTGCTTGAGCAGGCCCTGGAAGGCATGCGCCAGCACTTCGTCGGAGCCGTTGCCGACGAAGACCTGGGCCGGCGTGATGCCGAAGCCGGCGAAATGGTGGGCCACGGCCGCCTTCAGGCGGTCGGCGTTGGGGTCCGGGTACAGGCGCAGGCTGCCGCCGTCGTCGCCGAGCTCGTCGCGCAGCGCGGCGACCGCGTGCGGGCTGGGCGGGTAGGGGTTCTCGTTGGTGTTCAGCTTGACCAGCTTGTTGAGCTTGGGCTGCTCGCCGGGAACGTAGGGGGTCAGGCCGCGCGCGACGGCACTCCAGTACTTGCTCATGAGGGTATCCAGCTCGGGTGTGAAGGCAGACCGTTCGAAGGGCGAAATGGTATCATGCCCCCCTGTTCCAATCCCTTGTGGCAGCTACCATGCGGCAGGCCGAAATCACTCGCAACACGCTCGAGACCCAGGTCTCGGTGAAGATCAACCTCGATGGCACCGGCGTCGGCAAATTCGACACCGGCGTCCCCTTCCTCGACCACATGCTCGACCAGATCGCCCGCCACGGCGCGATCGACCTCGAGGTGAGCGCCAAGGGCGACCTGCACATCGACGCGCACCACACCGTCGAGGATATCGGCATCACCGTCGGCCAGGCGCTGGCCAAGGCGCTCGGCGACAAAAAGGGCCTGCGCCGCTACGGCCACGCCTACGTGCCGCTCGACGAAGCGCTGTCGCGCGTCGTCGTCGACCTGTCCGGCCGGCCCGGGCTGGAGTTCCACGTCGCCTTCGTCCGCGCCTGGATCGGCCAGTTCGACGTCGACCTGGTCAACGAATTCTTCCAGGGCCTGGTCAACCACGCGCTGGTCACCATCCACGTCGACAACCTGCGCGGTAACAACGCCCACCACCAGGCCGAGACGGTGTTCAAGGCCTTCGGCCGGGCGCTGCGCATGGCCGCCGAGCTCGACCCGCGCGCCGCCGGCGCCATCCCATCGACCAAGGGCGCGCTGTGATGAGAGGGGGGGGGGCGGCGGGCACCATCGCCGTGGTCGACTACGGCATGGGCAACCTGCGTTCGGTGGCCAAGGCGCTGGAGCATGTCGCCGGCGGCAAGCCGGTGGTCGTCACTGCCGATCCGGCGGTGCTTGCCGCCGCCGAGCGCGTCGTCGTCCCCGGCCAGGGGGCGATGCCCGACTGCATGCGCGAGCTCGCCGAGCGCGGTCTGAGGCAGGCGGTGATCGACGCCGCGGCGAACAAGCCCTTCCTCGGCATCTGCATCGGCCAGCAGATGCTGTTCGACCATTCCGAGGAGGGCGACGTGCCCGGCCTCGGCATCCTGCGCGGCCAGGTGCGCCGCTTCCCCGCCGAGAAGATGCACCTGCCGGACGGCCAGAAGCTGAAGGTGCCGCACATGGGCTGGAACGAGGTGCGCCAGACGCGGCCGCACGCGCTGTGGAACGGCATCGCCGATGGCTCCCGCTTCTACTTCGTGCACAGCTACTACGTTGCCCCCGACGATGCCGGCTGCATCGCCGGCACCACCGACTACGGCATCCCCTTTACCAGTGCCTGTGCGCGGGATAATATCTTTGCCGTTCAATGCCACCCGGAGAAGAGCGCGCAGGCCGGCCTCGCCCTGCTAGCCAACTTCATCAACTGGAAACCCTGAGTCCGCGCTGACGGCGTTCCGGTCCACCCATCTATCGCTCATTTCGCGTTTTCCCCATGCTGATCATTCCTGCGATTGACCTGAAGGACGGGCAATGCGTCCGCCTCAAACAAGGCCTCATGGACGAGGCGACGGTGTTCAACCTCGATCCCGCTGCGCAGGCGCGGCAGTGGGTCGAGCAGGGCGCGCGCCGCCTGCACCTCGTTGACCTCAACGGCGCCTTTGCCGGCAAGCCGAAGAACGAGAGCGCCATCAAGGCGATCCTCAAGGAAGTCGGCGACGAGATTCCCGTCCAGCTCGGCGGTGGCATCCGCGACCTCGACACCATCGAACGCTGCCTCGACGACGGCATCTCCTACGTGATCATCGGCACCGCCGCGGTGAAGAACCCGGGCTTCCTGCACGACGCCTGCGGCGCCTTCCCCGGCCACATCATCGTCGGGCTGGACGCCAAGGACGGCAAGGTGGCGGTTGACGGCTGGTCGAAGATGACCGGCCACGACGTCATCGACCTCGCCAAGAAGTACGAGGATTACGGCGTCGAAGCGATCATCTACACCGACATCGGCCGCGACGGCATGCTTTCCGGCATCAACATCGATGCCACGGTCAAGCTGGCGCAGGCCCTGCGCATTCCGGTGATCGCCTCCGGCGGCCTGTCGTCGCTCGACGACGTGACCAAGCTGTGCGCGGTCGAGTCCGAAGGGGTCGTCGGCACCATCGCCGGTCGTGCCGTGTACGACGGCTCGCTCGATTTCGCCAAGGCGCAGAAGCTGGCCGACGACGCCGGCAAGAAGTAACCTGCATGCTCGCCAAACGCATCATTCCCTGTCTGGATGTCACCGCCGGCCGCGTCGTCAAGGGCACCAACTTCGTCGACCTGCGCGACGCCGGCGATCCGGTCGAGATCGCCCGCCGCTACGACGCGCAGGGCGCCGACGAGGTGACCTTCCTCGACATCACGGCATCGAGCGACCAGCGCGACATCATCCTGTACATCGTCGAGGCCTGCGCCGAGCAGGTCTTCATCCCGCTCACCGTCGGCGGCGGCGTGCGCGCGATCGCCGACGTCCGTCGCCTGCTCAACGCCGGCGCCGACAAGGTCAGCATGAACACCGCCGCGGTGCAGAACCCCGACCTCGTCGCCGAATCGTCGGCCAAGGTCGGCAACCAGTGCATCGTCGTCGCCATCGACGCCAAGCAGTCGGCGCCGGGCCGCTGGGAAGTGTTCACGCACGGCGGCCGCAAGGGCACCGGCCTGTGCGCCATCGAATGGGCGTGCCAGGTGCAGCAGCTGGGGGCCGGTGAGATCCTGCTGACCAGCATGGACCGCGACGGCACCAAGAACGGCTTCGACCTGGCGCTGACGCGCGCGGTCGCCGATGCCGTCGATATCCCGGTGATCGCCTCGGGCGGCGTCGGCAACCTCGACCATCTCGCCGACGGCGTCACCGAAGGCCACGCCGACGCCGTGCTCGCCGCGTCGATCTTCCACTTCGGCGAATACACCGTGCGCCAGGCCAAGGAACGCATGCGCGAGCGCGGCATCGAGGTCCGGCTGTGAGCGATCTGGATACCGGGCGGCCCTGGCTGGAGGCCCTGAAATGGGACGATGCCGGCCTGATGCCGGCAATCGCCCAGGACGCCGTGAGCGGCCGCGTGCTGATGTTCGCCTGGATGAACCGCGAGGCGCTGGAAGAGACGGTGCGTACCGGCAACGCGGTATACTGGTCCCGCTCGCGCTCCCGGCTGTGGAGGAAGGGCGAGGAATCCGGCCATTACCAGAAGGTCAGTGCCGTGCGCACCGACTGCGACGGCGACGTGATCCTGCTGGAGATCGCGCAGGAGGGCGGCATCGCCTGCCACACCGGCCGGCAGAGCTGCTTCTTCCACGAATTGCAGGGCGGGTGCTGGGTGCCCGTCGATCCGGTTCTCAAAGATCCGAAGGAAATCTACGCAAAATGATGCATAACACGCACGACGTACTGCACCGCCTCTCGGAGACGCTGACCTCGCGTCGCAACGCCGATCCGGAAAGCTCCTACACGGCGCAACTGTTCGCCAAGGGCCCGGATTCGATCCTGAAGAAGATCGGCGAGGAATGCGCCGAACTGATCATGGCCGGCAAGGAGGGCAACAAGCTGCACGTCGTGCGCGAGTCGGCCGACGTCATGTACCACCTGATGGTGCTGCTCGCCTTCAACAACCTGTCGATCGACGACCTGCTGCAGGAAATGCGCCGCCGCGAGGGCATCTCCGGCGTCGACGAGAAGAAATCGAGGACGCAGGCATGAGTGCCAGCTGCATCTTCTGCAAGATCGTCCGTGGCGAGATCCCGTCGCAGAAGGTCTACGAGGACGAGGACCTTCTCGCCTTCAACGACATCGCCCCGGCACGGCCGGTGCACATCCTGGTGATCCCGAAGCACCACGTCGAGTCGCTGGCGCACGTCACCGAGGCCGACACGCCGGTGCTCGGCAAGATGCTCGCCGTCGCCAACCGGCTGGCGACTGAGCAGGGCAGCCCGGACGGTTTCCGCATCATCATCAATACCGGGCGGGTCGGCCATCAGGAAGTGCCGCACCTGCACCTGCACATCGTCGGTGGACCGGAACCGGTCGGGCCGATGCTGAAAAAGATCTGACAAAAATTTCAGGAGACACACATGGGTAGCTTTAGCATCTGGCACTGGCTGATCGTTCTCGTCATCATCCTGCTCGTCTTCGGTACCAAGAAGCTGCGCAACATAGGCT
The DNA here is from genome assembly GCA_016183655.1 of Rhodocyclales bacterium. Classification (GTDB taxonomy): domain Bacteria; phylum Pseudomonadota; class Gammaproteobacteria; order Burkholderiales; family Rhodocyclaceae; genus Proximibacter. The sequence goes on along the minus strand of JACPEH010000023.1, from coordinate 76,132 downwards.
CCGACCTGGGCGGTGCGGTGAAAGGCTTCAAGGACGGCATGAAGGATGGCGACAAGTCGGCCGATGCCGCCGCGCAGACGCCGCCGCAGGTCGCCGGCTCCGGCCAGACGATCGAGGGCGAGGTCAAGGAAAAGACGAAATCGTGATGGCAGGGGCTGGAGACTAGGGACAAGGGGCTGCTGCCCCTCGCTTTTCCCTGGCCTCTGCCCCCTGGCCACTAGCCCCTATGTTCGACATCGGCTTTTCCGAAATGGTGGTCATCGCCGTCGTGGCGCTGGTCGTGCTCGGCCCCGAGCGGCTGCCCAAGGTGGCGCGCACGGCCGGGCACCTGCTCGGACGGCTGCAGCGCTACGTCAACGACGTCAAGTCGGACATCAACCGCGAGATGCAGCTCGACGAACTGAAGAAGCTGCAGGCGCAGGTCGAGGACTCGGCGCGCAGCATGGAGCGCAGCATCACCACCGAAATGCAGTCGGCCGAGGCCTCGCTGAACCAGGTCGCCGACAGCGTCGCCGAGACCCCGAAGGCGACCGTCGACGACGCCGTCGCCAGCCTGTCGGCGATGACCGCACCCGCCGTGCCGACGGCGCCGCCGGAGGCAGCGGCTTCCCCGGCGCCTGCCGAGCCGTCACCGGTGGCCAAGGCCTGAACCGCGCCACGCGAAACGAACCCGCATGAGCCAGCAGGAAGAATCCTTCATCTCCCACCTCGTCGAGTTGCGTGACCGGCTGCTGCGCTGCCTGATCGTGCTCGGCCTCGTCTTCGCCGGCCTCTGCCTCTATCCCGGACCGGGCGAGATCTACGACATGCTGGCGCTGCCGCTGACGCAGGCGCTGCCCGAAGGCACGAAGATGGTCGCGATCGGCGTCATCACGCCGTTCATGGTGCCGATCAAGGTGACCATGCTGGTCGCCTTCATCTTCGCCCTGCCGGTGGTTATCTACCAGATCTGGGCTTTCGTCGCCCCCGGCCTCTATGCGCACGAGAAGCGCCTGGCGCTGCCGCTGGTGGTGGCCAGTTACGTGCTGTTCCTGATCGGGGTCGCCTTCTGCTACTTCTTCGTTTTCGGCCAGGTGTTCACGTTCATCAACAGCTTCGCGCCGAAGAGCATCACGCCGGCGCCGGACATCGAGGCCTACCTGTCCTTCGTGATGACCATGTTCCTCGCCTTCGGCGTTTCGTTCGAGGTGCCGGTGGTGCTGGTCGTGCTGGTCAAGATGGGGCTGGTGACGATCGAGAAGCTGAAGGAATGGCGCTCGTACTTCGTCGTCATCGCCTTCATCGTCGCCGCCGTCGTCACGCCGCCGGACGTCGTCTCGCAACTGGCGCTGGCGATCCCGATGTGCCTGCTCTACGAGCTCGGCATCCTCTTCGCCCGCTTCGTCACCGCGCCGCCGCCGAAAGCGCCGGCGGCAGATGCCTGGGCGCCGGCGACGGAAGCCGACGAGCGGCGCATTCAGGACCGCTCCTGAGCCTCCCCGCCGCCGGTAGCCGGCGGCGCCGTCCGTTTCACCCCGGCGACGGTCGTCGCCTGCCTGACCGGCACGCCTTCGGCGAACAGCCATAGCGTCCCCGGCGGCATCGTCTGCCAGTCCTCGTTGTCGGTCAGCGGCACCGTCGCGACCACCGCGACACGGTCGTCCGGGGTCGTCACCTCGCTGAAATCGACGGTGACGTCCTCGTCCTTCAGGTGCGCCTGGGCGAACGGTGCCTTGCGCACGATGTAGGAGAGCTGGGTCGAGGCGTGCGCGATCAGGAAGTCGCTGCCGGCGAGCAGGAAGTTGAATTCGCCGAGCGTGCCGACCTCCCGTGCCACCCGGTGTGCGATTTCGAAGATCTGGTCGTGGTCCGGCGCCGTGTCGCCGCATTCTTCGCGCAGCGTCTGCAGCAGCCAGCAGAAGGCGTACTCGCTGTCGGTGTTGCCGACCGGCAGGAAGCTGCCGTCGAGCGGCGGCGCGAAGCCTGTCCTGAGCCCGGTCGAAGGGCCTGTACTGAGCCTCGTCGAAGGAGCGTGCAGGTTGCCGTTGTGCGCGAAGATCCAGTAGCGGCCCCAGGCTTCGCGCATGAAGGGATGCGTGTTCTCCAGCGCGACGACGCCCTGCGTCGCCTTGCGGATGTGGGCGACGACGTTCTTCGAGCGGATCGGATACTGGCGCACCAGCGCCGCGATCGGCGAGCTGCACGAGGGCTGCGGGTCGAGAAAGACGCGGACGCCCTTGCCCTCGAAGAAGGCGATGCCCCAGCCGTCGGCGTGCACGTCGGTGGCGCCGCCGCGCGCCTGGAAGCCGGTGAAGGAAAAGCAGATGTCGGTGGGGACGTTGCAGTTCATCCCCAGCAGTTGGCACATGGCGGCCTCCCGCGGCGTCCGTTATTCCCGCGGGCTGCGCGCCGAGACCGGGCGCTTGCCGATCCTGACCTGCGCGTCGACGACGCCCTTGTCGCGGCGCAGCTTGAACGGCACCGCCTCGCCCGGTTTCAGCGCGGCGATCAGGTCGAGCATGCCCTGCGGGTCGCGCACCGTCTTGCCGCCAACGGCGAGCAGCACGTCGCCTGGGCGGATGCCGCCGCCGTCGGCCGGGCTGCCGCGGACGACACCGGCGATCAGCGCGCCCTCGGCGTTCGGCAGGCCGAAGTTCTCGGCCAGTTCCGGAGTGATCTCCTGGGCCTCGACGCCGATCCAGCCGCGCGTGACGCTGCCGGTCTGGATGATCTGCTCCATGACGTTTTTCGCCGTCGATACCGGGATCGCGAAGCCGATGCCGAGCGAGCCGCCGGAGCGCGAGTAGATCGCGGTGTTGATGCCGATCAGGTTGCCCTGCGCGTCGGTCAATGCGCCGCCGGAGTTGCCGGGGTTGATCGCCGCGTCGGTCTGGATGAAATTCTCGAAGGTGTTGATGCCGAGCTGCGAGCGGCCGAGCGCCGAGACGATGCCCATGGTCACGCTCTGGCCGACGCCGAACGGGTTGCCGATGGCGAGCACGACGTCGCCGACGCGGACGCTGTCCATCTGGCCGAAGGTGATCGGCGTCAGCCGCAGGTCCTCGGTCTTGTCCGCCCCTTTTTCGCCGACGATGCGCAGCACGGCGAGGTCGGTTTCCGGGTCGGCGCCGACCACCTTGGCGCGCAGCTTGCGGCCGTCGTTGAGGGCGACCTCCATGGCGTCGGCCATCTCGACGACGTGGTAGTTGGTCAGCACGTAGCCGTCGGCGCTGACGATCACACCCGAACCGAGGCCGGAGCGGCTGCGGCGGTCATCGTCGAGTCCATCGCCGAAGAAGTGGCGGAAGATCGGGTCGTCGAGCAGCGGGTTGCGGTTCTTCCGCGGCGCCTGCGTCGTGTAGATGTGCACGACGCTGGGCACGACCTTGCGCGCGGCGTCGTTGTAGGAGGCGGTCGCTGGCTGCGCCGTTCCCGGTGCGGTCGTCGCCGTTTCCTGGATGCGGACGATCCCCGGCCGCTCGCCCAACCACTCCGGCTTGAGCGTGCTGACGACGAAAAAGACGGCAAGACTAACCGTTACCGTTTGTGCAAAAATCAGCCACAGCCTATTCATAGCCAGCGAACGGAACCCCGCATGAATCGTGATGAACTGGCGCGCTATCTGGACGAAACGCTTGAAACCGCGCGCTTCAGGGATTATTGCCCAAACGGCCTGCAAGTGGAAGGACGCCCAGAGGTGCGGCGCATCGTTGCCGGCGTCACCGCCAGCCAGGCGTTGATCGCCGCCGCCATCGAGCGCGGCGCCGACGCGATCCTGGTGCACCACGGCTGGTTCTGGAAGGGCGAGGACGGCCGCATCACCGGCCTGCGCAAGGCCCGCATCGGCAGCCTGCTGCGCCACGACATCAACCTCTACGCCTACCACCTGCCGCTCGATGCCCATCCCGAACTCGGCAACAATGCGCAACTCGCCGCACGCCTCGGCTGGCAGCCGGAAGGCCGCTTCGGCGAGCAGGACATCGCCTGGCTCGGCCGCACTGCGGCGCCGACTACCGCCGGCGAGCTGGCGACGGCCATCGCCGCCGGGCTGGGGCGCACGCCGCTGCTGGTCGGCGAACCGTCGCGCCCGGTCGCGCGCATCGGCTGGTGCTCCGGCGGCGCCCAGGGCTATTTCGAACAGGCCATCGCGCTCGGCGTTGACGCCTACATCAGCGGCGAGATCTCCGAGCCGACCGTGCACCTCGCGCGCGAATCCGGCGTCGCCTACCTCGCCGCCGGCCACCATGCGACCGAGCGCTTCGGCGCCACGGCGCTGGCCGCGCATCTCGCTGCGCGCTTCGGCCTCGACTGCGAATTCATCGACATCGACAATCCTGTCTAGGGGCTAGGGGCTAGGGGCTAGGGGCTAGGGGCGGGTGGGGTACACTCCCGGTTCCCCACTTTATTTCTCCCGGAAAAATGACCTACGTCTTTCCCCCCGCCGCGCAGGCCAGCCTCGCCGTCGCCGGCAGCACCGCCCGTTTCCCGATCCGCCGCGTCTACTGCGTCGGCCGCAACTATGCCGACCACGCCCGCGAGATGGGGGCGCACGAGCAGGCCGACGGGCGCGAGCCGCCGTTCTTCTTCTCCAAGCCGGCCGACGCCGTCGTCGCCGGCGGCGACGTGCCGTATCCACCGGCCACCGCCAACCTGCAGCACGAGGTCGAACTGGTCGTCGCGCTCGGGCCGGAGACGGCGACGCACGGCAACGGCGGCGCCGACATCCCGCTGGCGAAGGCGCTGCAGTGCGTGTTCGGCTACGCCGTCGGCTTTGACCTGACGCGCCGCGACCTGCAGGCGCGCGCCAAGGACAAGGGCCATCCGTGGGACATGGGCAAGGGCTTCGACGCCTCGGCGCCGACCGGCCTGCTGCACCCGGTGGCGGCGATCGGCCATCCGCTGCAGGGCGCCATCTGGCTCAAGGTGAACGGCGAGATGCGGCAGGACGGCGATCTCGCCAACATGTCATGGAAGGTCGCCGAAGTCATCGCCAACCTGTCCACCTTCGTCCGCCTGGCGCCGGGCGACCTGATCTTCACCGGTACCCCGGCCGGCGTGTCGACGGTGGTCCGTGGCGACGTGCTGGAAGGCGGCGTTGCCGGCGTCGGAGAGCTGAAGGTTCGCCTGGTGTGACCGGGCTGACGGCCCCGCTGTCGCGAGTCTAGGGCAGGAGCACCGTCCGGGCGAGCCGAGCGGCGCTCCTGTGGGTCAGGTCCGCCCGGCGGGGCGGATTGGCGTCAGAAGGTGTGGTTAAGACCGGCGGTGAACGTTCCGTTCGCTTCACCGATGCGAGCGGTGTTCGAAATCGGGCCGGCTGCTGCCAGTGTCGTCCGGTCGTTGTCGATCAGCGTGTAGGTCGTGTACAGCGTGGTGCGCTTGGACAACGCGTGCCGGTAGCCGAGCGCCCAGCCGTCGCTGCCGCCGGCGCCGCGGCGATCCCATTCGAGCCTGACATAGCTTGCCTGGATCAGCCCGTTCCCGAACACCGGGACGGTCGCGCCGATCGACCAGGTGTGGTTGCTGCCTTCCCGCGTCGACGAGCCGTTGTCATCGTCCTGATGCTGGTAGGTGCCGAACAGCTTGGCGACCTTGAAGTCGTAGGCTCCCATGAGCGCCCATTCGTTGATGTTTTTCTGGGCGGCAACGGTCGTGACGGGCGTTGTTGCGACCGGGTTCGAGGCGACGCCGATGCGCTGTTGGAACAGCAGGTCCAGGTTGAGCGGTCCCCGCGCGTAGTTGAGGCCGGCGCCGAAAAAGCCGTTATTGCCTTGGCTGATCCCGTCGGCTCCGGTGCCGCCGCCTTCGCCGAAACCGTAGATGGCGCTGGCCGTGAGTCCGGACCAATTCGGCGAGGTGTAGCTCACGCTGTTGTTGATACGGGACTGGACTGCGGCGGCGGTGATCGAATTTCCGGCAGCGCCGGTCAGGATTGCCAGCGGTCCCTGTACGGTCGATCCGCCGAAAGCGTGATTGCGGGCGCTGGCCAAATAACCCGGAGCATATTGGCGGCCGAAGGCGACTTGACCCAGTTTGGCGCTGTTCAGGCCGATGAACTGCTGACGAGCCAAGGCCGTGCCGACACCGGCGTTGGTGTCAACGTTCAAAGCGTACTCAAGCACAAACACGGTCTTCAAGCCGTTGCCGAGGTTTTCCTCGCCCTTGAAGCCGAGCCGCGATCCGGCCATGACGCCCGAGTTGATGCCGCTGAAGTTGGCGTTGCTGTTGTCGCCGGACCGTTCGCCGGACGAGTAGACGTAGCCGGCGTCGACGATCCCGTAGAGCGAGACGTTCGATTGCGCAAGTGCCGCGCCCGACAGCGACAGTGATGCGGCGGCAGCGATGCCGGCCTTCCTGCTGAGTGAAACGTGCATTGATTTCTCCTTGTTGTGGATTGGCACGCGGCGCGGCGAACGATCGGCCACGACCGCAGGGCGAGCTGCCTTGCCGGCTCGATGTTGTGCTGTTCGGGGCGGCGGCAGAGTCTCGCCACCCTTATCGTGCTCAATGCGGGAAGGGCAGGGTATTGTGGGTATCCACGATGTGGGTTTCCACGATTGTGCCGCCGGGGCGCGGCGGCTAGCGTCGGCTGGCGGCGACGATCGCTTCGTGGATGCGGCCGAGCGGCAGCACTTCCTTGATCGCGCCGAGCTCGATCGCCACCTTCGGCATGCCGAAGACGACGCAGCTCTGCTCGTCCTGGGCCACGGTGTGGGCGCCCGCCACTTCCATTTCCTTGATGCCGCGGGCGCCGTCGTCGCCCATGCCGGTCATGATGATGCCGGTGGCGGCCGGCCCGGCGCAGTTGGCGACCGAGCGGAAGAGCACGTCGACCGACGGCCGGTGGCGGTTCACCGGCGGTCCGTCGATGACGTTGACGTAGTAGTGGCCGGCCGCGCGGCGGACCAGCATGTGCTTGCCGCCGGGGGCGATCAGCGCCAGCCCCGCTTCCACCCGGTCGCCGTCCCTGGCTTCGCGGACCTCGATTTCGCAATGCGTGTTCAGCCGTTCGGCAAAGGTCGTCGTGAACTGTGCCGGCATGTGCTGGACGACGACGATTCCCGGTACCGCCCTGGGCAGTTTGCGCAGCACGGCGTCGAGCGCCTGCGTGCCGCCGGTCGAGGTGCCGATGGCGATCAGCTTCTCGCCCGGCCAGGCGCCGCTCTTCTCGCGTCCGGCGGGAAGGATGATGTCGGCGGTGTGTTTGGGGGTGGGCAGCATCAGTGATGGGGCAGGGGGTGGGCGCGGCGGCATGCCGCCGGAAAGCCAGCGGCATGATAGCAAACAACGCGGAAGGCGGCCCGCCGTCCCGACTGGCCGCTCGCCTCGCTTACTTCGGCCGCTTGTCGATGACCCGCTTCGCCTTGCCGATCGAGCGCTCGATGCCGCCGACCTCGACCACGCGCACCTTCGCCGAAATGCCGATGTACGACTTGATGTGGTGCTGCAGGTCGCTGGCGGCGAACTCCTTCTCCACCGCGGTGGCGTACTGGAACTCCGGCTTCATCTCGACATTGACGGTGATCGCGTCGAGGTGGCCGTCGCGCGAGACCTCGATCACGTAGTGCGGCGACAGCCGCTCGCGCTTCAGGATCAGCTCCTCGATCTGCGACGGGAAGACGTTCACGCCGCGGATGATCAGCATGTCGTCGGAGCGGCCGGTGATCTTGCCCATGCGCCGCATCGAGCGCGCCGTCGGCGGCAACAGGCGGGTCAGGTCGCGCGTGCGGTAGCGGATGACCGGCAGCGCTTCTTTGGTGAGCGAGGTGAACACCAGTTCGCCATGCTCGCCGTCAGGCAGCACTTCGCCGCTGACCGGGTCGATGATCTCCGGGTAGAAGTGGTCCTCCCAGACCACCGGGCCGTCCTTGGTCTCGATGCACTCGTTGGCGACGCCGGGGCCGATCACTTCGGAGAGGCCGTAGATGTCGACGGCGTCGATGCCGAAGGTGGCCTCGATTTCCTTGCGCATCTGGTCGGTCCACGGCTCGGCGCCGAAGATACCGATCTTCAGGCTGGTCTCGCGCGGATCGATGCCCTGACGCTTGAACTCGTCGGCGATGTTGAGGATGTACGAGGGCGTGACCATGATGATGTCCGGCTGGAAATCCATGATCAGCTGCACCTGCTTCTCGGTCTGCCCGCCGGACATCGGGATCACCGTGCAGCCGAGTTTCTCGGCGCCGTAGTGGGCGCCGAGACCGCCGGTGAACAGCCCGTAGCCGTAGGCGACATGGACGATGTCGCCTTTTTTTCCGCCGGAGGCGCGGATCGAGCGCGCCATCAGCGTCGCCCAGGTGTCGATGTCGCGCTGCGTGTAGCCGACCACGGTCGGCTTGCCGGTGGTGCCGGACGAGGCATGCACGCGCACCACGTCTTCGCGCGGCACGGCGAACATGCCGAAGGGGTAGTTGTCGCGCAGGTCCTGCTTGGTCGTGAACGGAAACTTGGCCAGGTCGGCGAGCGTCTTCAGGTCGCCCGGATGGACGCCGGCTTCGTCGAATTTGCGGCGGTAGTGCGGCACGTTGTCGTAGGCGTGCCGCAGCGACCATTTCAGGCGCTCGGTCTGCAGCGCCGCCAGCTCGTCGCGGCTGGCTGTCTCGATGGGGTCGAGCATGTTTCTGTGCGTCATCTTCTATCATCCTCCCGAAGGCGGCCAGTCTCGCCACGAGCGGAAAAACCTGCCTTGATCTGGATCAGTTGCCCTGCGCGGCCAGCGCGCGGATGGCGGCGATCCGGGCCGCCGTCTCCGGGTGCGAACCAAGCAGCGACAGGGCGCCGCCAGCGTCGCCCTCGCTCCGCGCCAGCTTCTCCAGGGCTTCGACCAGCCCCGCGCTCGAACCGCAGCAGCGGAGGAGGAGGCGGGTCGCGTAGGCATCGGCCTCGCGTTCCGCCTCGCGCGAATAACCCGCCTGCAGCAGCTGGCCGCCGAGCGCCACGGCGGCCGAGGAAACGTCGCCGAACCAGGCCGCCAGCACCAGCGACAAGGTCGCCCCCTGGATCAGCTGCTGCAGCGAATGGCGGTGGGCAAGGTGCCCGACCTCGTGGGCGACGACGGCAAGCAGCTGCCGGTCGTCGTTCATCAACGTCACCAGCTTGTCGAGGATGACGATGTCGCCGCCGGGCAGCGCCAGCGCGTTGGCGCCGATCTTCGGCGCACTGCGGAAGTGGATGCGCCAGTCCGGCTGGCCGGCCTCGCGCAGATGCGCTGTTGCCAGCCGGCGGATTTCGTCCTGGCGCGCCGGCGGGAGGGCGCTGGCGGCGAACAGCTGTCCGTCGAGCTGGGCGAGGACGCCGTCCGAGATCAGCTTGACCGCCGGTGCCGGCACGTGCGGCGCCAGGGTCCGCGCCAGCGCCGGCAATCCCCAGAAATAGGCGGCGCCGGCGCTGCCGACAACGATCGCCAGCGCGGCCGCCGCCCAGCGCCAGCGCGTCTGCAGGCGGACGACGAGGCTCTCGGTGACGCCGGCCGCGGCCAGCAGCCGGCGCATGCCGTCGTGGTCGGCGACTTCGCAGCGCGCGCCGTCGGGCAGTTCGATGCAGCGCGGCCCCTTGCCCATCGCTTCGCCGAAATCGACCGACCCCAGCGGCACCGACCGGCGGACGCTGTCGCCGTCGAGGTGCAGGCAGTCGTCGCCGACGTGCAGCCGGACCGGGTGGCGCAGCGCACTGCGGCCGTCGTAATACACGGCGGAGAGCATCTACAGCGCGATGTCGAAGTCGAAGGCGTCGATCACCTCGTCGCCGACCGCCGCCGGGTTCGTGCCCTGGGCGGCGGCGGCACTGCCCAGCGCCGCCGGGTTGAGCACAGTCAGGTGATGCGCCCGGTAGCTGGCCATCCGGATCTGCGCGATCGGCCAGTAGAAGCCGAGCGAGAGCAGGATGAGCAGCCAGTTGCGGATGACCAGCCCGAGGTAGCTGCCCACCGTCTGCGTGCTGCGGAAGGCGGTGTCGCCGAGTCGGGTGTGGTTCCACAACAGGTTAGTGCCGACGACGCGGATGAACGGCACCAGCAGCAGGTTGAAGGAAAGCACCAGCGCGGCCATCAGGATCGGGACCAGCACGGCCAGCAACGGGCCGCCCGCACCGATCACCGCCACCAGCAGCGGCACCGCCAGCATGAGTACCCACAGCAGCAGCGGCACCTTCAGTCCGCTGTAGAATGCGCCGACGCCGGCATCGAAGCGGCACGGCGTGTCGCCGAAGCGCAGGTTGCCGGCGAGAAACGCCTTCTGCTTCCTGAGAAAGGCCGGCAGATAGACTCCCACCGTCAGCAGCGTCAGCGCACCGTGCCCGAGGTAGAGGGCCAGTGCCTCCCGGTAGCTCCCCGCAAACGCAAAGCGGACGCCGCGGTAGCTGGTGTTGCGCGCCCGGAACTGCAGCGAGCGGACCAGCAGCCAGGGGACGGCAAAGGCGGCGACGGCCAGGATGGCGATGTGGGCGGCGGGGGAGATCCCCTCGGCGAAATTCATGACCATGAGCAGGATGAAGAGCAGGATGCGCCCGACCAGAATGGCACGAGGATTCCCGTGGTAATCGAACGCGGCACCGTCGACGACCAGGTTGCGATGGAAGTACTTTTCGCGGCGAACCTTCGCCCATGCCGAGTAGATGCCCAGCGTGAGCACCGACAGCGCCATGTTGACCAGCCAGATGCGCAGGTATTCACTGCCTGCGCCGTGGAACTCGACGGCGCCTTCCGGCGCGCCGGCTTCCCCGGCGACGGCCGGTGCAGCGGGCGCCGGCGGCATCGCGGCCAGACGCTCGCGGTCGTAGCTGGCGCGCGATGCCGGCGCCGCCAGCGTCCGGTAGGCATCGCGCAAGCTGTCGAGATGTTCCAGCGGCAGCGGGTCGCCGGCGGCCAGCCGGCGCTTGAAGCGGGACAGTGCCTGCGCGTAGGCACTGTTGATTTCTTCGGTGCTGGCATCGGTACCGACGCCCAGCAGCGTGTAGTGACAAACGGCTTGCACGGTTACGGTGCCTCCCTCTTGGTGTGCTGCAGGATGCGGCCCCGGCGTTTCAGGCGCGCGCTGGTAGCGGTCAAGGTTATCCATATTGAATACCCGCTGCAAGCGCCGCAGCGGCGTTGGCGGAGTGCGACATGCTGAACCGGCAGGCTTCGTCCATCGTTTCCCACGCCTGGCCGATCCTCGTCGCCCAGCTCGCCTCGATGGGCATGATGGTGATCGATACCGTGCTGCTCGGCCACTACGGCACCGTCGATCTGGCCGCGGTGGCGGTCGGCGGCGGCATCTACATCGCGGTGGTGTTCGCGCTGGTCGGCATCCTGCAGGCGGTGGCGCCAACCGTCGCCCACCATGTTGGCGCCGGGCGCGAGGGCGAGGTCGCCGGCGCGCTGCAGCAGACGGTGTGGCTGGCGCTGGCGCTCTCCGCGCCGGGGATGCTGCTGTTGTGGTTCCCCGATCCGATCCTGGCGCTGTCGATGATCGAGCCGGCGGTCGAGGCCAAGCTGCGCACCTACCTGCGCATCCTCGCCTGCGGCATGCCGGCGGCGCTGCTCTACCGGACCTTCTACTCCTTCTGCAATGCGCTCCGCCAGCCGCGGCCGCTGATGGTGATCAGCCTCGGCAACACGCTGCTGCACGGCGGGCTGGCCTGGGCGCTGGTCACCGGGGTGTTCGCCGAGCCGCTCGGCGTGCTCGGCTGCGGCCTCTCCAACCTGCTGGTGAACTGGGTCGGCTGTGCGCTGGCCGCGCTGTGGGTGGCGCGCTCGCCGGGGCTGGCGCGCTTCCGCCCGTTCGCCGACTGGCAGGCGCCGCGCCGGGCGACGCTGCGCGACCTGCTGCGCCTCGGCCTGCCGATGGGCTTCTCCAACTTCGTCGAGATCACCTCGTTTACGCTGATCGCGCTGTTCGTCGCGCAGTTGGGGGCGACGGCGGTGGCCGGCCACCGCATCGTCGCCAACCTCGCCGCGCTCTGCTACATGCTGCCGCTGGCGCTGGCCATCGCCACGCTGGCGCAGGTCGGGCAGGCGGCCGGCGCCCGCGACTGGCCGCGCTCGCGCGCCGCGATCGGCGCCGGGCTGCTGCTCGCCGGCGGCCTGTCCACGCTGCTCGGCGTCGCCCTCTGGCTGGCCGCCGAGCCGCTGGTCTTCGCCTACACCAGCGACCCCGCGGTGCGCCTGGTATCGCTGTCGCTGATCGGCTACATCGCTGTCTACCAGTTCTTCGACGCGGTGCAGACCGTCGCCGCCTATGCGCTGCGCGGCTACAAGATCACCTTCGCGCCGATGCTGGTGCACACCGTCGCCTTCTGGGGCGTCGGCCTGTTCGGCGGCTGGTGGCTGGCCTTCAAGCTGCCGCAGCCGATGGGCGTCGCAGGCTTCTGGCTGGCCTCGCTGCTCAGCCTGGTCGTTGCCGCGGCGCTGATCGGCGGCATCCTCTGGCGGGCGGTGCGTCGGCAGCAGACCGTCGCCGCCGACGGGGGGCGCTGACCGGCGGCGAATCGTTCCGGTCGTCCCCAGGCGCCGGGGGCCGCTCGGCGAACGGGAAGGTGGATGGCGAGACCCTTCGCCTCGCCCCGTGCCCTGCCGTCGCCCCCGTCCGCCGGGGCTACCGGCCGCGTGGGCCGTTGCCGGCCTCCGCCGGGCGGTCGGGGCGGCTGTCTAGGATGGCGATGAAGCGGTCGAGGTTGTTCAGGAAAAGTTCGACCAGGGTCGGATCGAAGTGGCTCCCGGAATTTCCGCGGATGTATTCGAGGACCTGGTCGAGCGGCCAGGCGGGCTTGTACGGGCGCTGATGGGAGAGCGCGTCGAAGACGTCGGCCAGCGCGACGATGCGGCCGAAGATGTGGATGTCTTCCCCCGCCAGCCCTTCCGGATAGCCGCTGCCGTCCCATTTTTCGTGATGCTGGCCGGCGATCAGCGCGGCCGAGCGCAGCGGCAGGCGGCGGGAGCCCTTGAGGATGTCCTGGCCCATCCGCGCATGCTGCTTCATCAGTTCGAATTCCTCGGGGCTGAAGCGCTCGGGCTTGTTCAGCAGCGCGTCGGGAATTCCGATCTTGCCGACGTCGTGCATCGGCGCCGCCATTTCCAGCAGGTCGCAGTTGGCCTGGTCGAGCCCGTACAGCTCGCCGAGCAGGCGCGAGTACTCGCCGACGCGCAAGACGTGGTAGCCGGTTTCGTTCGAGCGGGTCTCGACCACCTCGCTCAGCGTGTGGATGATCTCGGCCTGCGTCTGCATCAGTTCGTCGTTGAGGTGGATGTTGTCGAAGGCGATGCCGATGTTCACGGAAAAGACCGTCAGCAGTCGCGCGTCGTGCTCGTTGATCGGGCGGCGGGCCTGCAGGTAGACGAGGTTCTCCGATCCGGAGCTGCTCTGGAAGTAGCCGATGAAGGCCTCGTCGCCGATCAGCGTCCGCCGCTCCTGCTTTGCCCGCGTGACCTGCTCGCGGATTGCTTCCGGGATCACCTCGCTCATGCAGCGGCCGACGTGCTCGGCAAAGCGCCCGGTCGCCGAGACGATCTGAAAGTCGCCTGCGCAGGCCGCCGGCGTGCTGGCGGCAAAGCCCGAACACTGGATGTGCAGGCTGTCCTCGCCCAGATTCAGCAACGAGGTCAGCTGCTGCAGGACGCCGCCCGAGAACTGCGCCAGCGTCTGCTGCTCGAACAGGTTGCGCGAGGCGTCGATGATCTGCTCCAGCCCCCGACGGCCGGCCTCGATGGTCTGCATGTCGCGGTAGGCGCGGAGCGCGGAGATGACTGTGGTGACGAGCTTCTGCGCGGTCAGTTCGGTCTTTTCCTTGTAGTCGTTGATGTCGTAGTCGATCACCACAGAGCGCTCCGGCGCCTGGCCGGGCTGGCCCGTGCGCAGGACGATGCGCACGAAGCTGTTGTGCAGCGACTGGCGGATGTGGCGGACGACTTCGAGCCCGGCGTTGTCGGTTTCCATGACGACGTCGAGCAGGATGAGCGCCGTGTCGGGATGTTCGGCGATCAGCCGCTTGGCCTCGGCACCGGTGTGCGCGCTGTAGAGCGCGAGCGGCCGTCCCTCGAAGCGGAAATCGCCGAGCACGAGGCGCGAGATGTTGTGGATCTCGTTGTCGTCGTCGACGACCAGCACCTTCCACGGGCGCGGCCCCGGATACTCCTTCCCGGCCACCGCGGGGGGTGTGGTCTCGGCCTCCTCGGCAAAGACGAACAGCGCCTCGGGGCCATCCGGCGGGGAGTTGTCTCTGGTATTCATGCGCCACCCTCCTCTTTCTCCAGCGGAACGCGGATCGTGAAGCGGACGCCGTTGCCCGGGGTCGAATCGGCCTCGATCCGTCCGCGCAGCGTCTGGGTTACCAGATTATAGACAACGTGCATGCCCAATCCGCTCCCGCCCTGCCCGCGCCGCGTCGTATAGAAGGGCTCGAACAGATGCTTCATCTGCTCGGCACTCATCCCGCGCCCGTCGTCCCGGTAGCTGAGGACCAGTTCGTGGTCGGCGACTTCGGCATCGATCCGGATGTGCCCCTCTTCGACCCCCTCGAAGCCGTGGATCAGCGAATTGATCGCCAGGTTGGTGATGATCTGCGAGAAGGCGCCGGGGTAGCTGTCGAGCTCGATGCCGTCGGCTCCGGCGACGACGATCTGGTGGCGCGTGCGCTTGAAGCGCGGGTGCAGGCTGAGCAGGACCTCGGCGAGGTAGGTGCCGAGATCGAAGCGGCGCTTCATGTCGCTCGACTGGTCGACGGCGACCTGCTTGAAGCTGCGCACGAGTTCCGCCGCGCGGCGGAGGTTGGTCAGCAGCGCGACCGAGGTTTCCTTGCAGGCGACAATTAGCGTCTCGATGTCCGATCGCCGGACCTTGCCCTCGGTGTAGACCCGTTCGAACTCCCTGATCCGTTCGTCGAGATAGGAAGCGGCGGTCAGCCCGATGCCGACCGGGGTGTTGATCTCGTGTGCGACGCCGGCGACGAGGCCGCCGAGCGCGGCGAGCTTCTCCGAATGCAGCAGTTCGTTCTCGGCGCGGACCAGCTCGGTGATGTCGGTTCCCGTGCCGCGATAACCGATGAACTGCTTCCGCTCGTCGTAGACCGGCTTGCCGGAGATGCGGATGTGGGAGCGCGTGCCCTCGCGGTTGACGACTTCGTATTCGAAGCGACGGAACGGCCGCCTGGCTTCCAGGTCGGCGCGATGCTGATCCCATTTGGCGTTGGCGCGGCGCAGCGCGTCGAAATCGGCGACTTCCCAGCGCCGCTTGCCGATCAGTTGCCCGGGTTTCAGCCCGGAGACTTCGAAGAAGCGCTCCGAAACATAGGTGAAGCGCAATTCGGCGTCGGTTTCCCAGAACCAGTCCGAGGCCGATTCGGCGAGGTCGCGGAAACGCTCCTCGCTCGCGCGCAGGTCGCGCGTGCGCTCGGCGACCCGCTGCTCCATTTCCTCGTAGGCGCGCTGCAGCTCGCGCTCGGTGCGCTTGCGTTCGGTGATGTCTGTGTAGGTCGTGACCAGGCCGCCCCCCGCCAGCGGTTTGCCGCGCACCTCGATCACCGTGCCGTCGGGACGCTCGCGCTCGAATTGATGGGGCTGGTTCGTCCTGATCATGGCCAGCCGCTCGTCGACCAGCCGCTCAGGGTCGCCCGCGCCGTATTCCCCGCGCCGGGCGTCGTAGCGCAGGAAATCGGCCAGCGGCGTGCCGACCACGGCGAGCTGGTCGGGAAGTTCCAGCAGTTCGAACAGCCGCCGGTTCCAGACCACCAGCCGCAAGTCCGCGTCGAACATGCTGATCCCCTGCGGAACGTTCTCGATCGCCTCGCGCGTCAGCTCCCAGTTGGTTTCGATCGCGCGCGAGGCGCCGGTCAGGAAGTCGACGACGTTGTCGAGGTCCATCTCCCGCTCGCGGATCGCCGAGGCGATGACGACGCGGGCGAGCGCGGTGCCGATCGCGCCAGCCAGGAGGTGCTCGGCGAAGGCGATGAAGCGATGATCGGCGTGCTGCGCCGGATCGAGCGCGACATGTCCGGCCGCGGCGAATTCGGTGCAGGCATCGCGCACCCGTTCCTCGTCGATGAAGCGGCAGGTCAGGTTGATCAACTGCCCTTGGGTGACGTCGGCGCTCCACGCCCGCACCGGCGCGCTGGCGTCGTCTCCGGAGGCGTCGACGAAGGCCCCCGCCTGGATGCGTTCGAGCACGCCGGGGGTCGACCACAGGGAGCCGAGGAGATAGCCGCCGGCATTGAAGACCAGGCTCCAGAACAGGCTGTGGCTGATCGGGTCGAGTCCGGCGAGCCCGAACAGCGCATAGGGCTTGAGTGCCTCGATGAAAAAGACGCCCTCGTTGGCGAACTCATCCGGCAGCCAGCCCGAGCGCGCGAACGAAGGCAGCAGCAGGGTGTAGAGCCAGACCGCGAAGCCGAGCACGAGGCCGGCCAGCGCCCCGACGCGGGTGCCACCCTTCCACAGGACGGCCCCGATCAGCGCCGGCGCGAACTGCGCCGCGGCGCAGAAGGAAACCAGCCCGATGCTGACCAGCGCGTAGGACTCGCCGACCAGCCGTGCGTAGGCGTAGCCGAGCAGCAGCACGAAAAGGATCGAGCCGCGGCGCACCGCCTTGACCAGCCCGACCAGGTGGGTGGCGGAATCCATGTGGATCAGCCGGCCGCGCAGCAGGACGGGCATGACCAGATCGTTGCAGACCATCGTCGCCAGTGCGATGGTCTCGACGATGATCATTCCCGTCGCCGCCGACAGGCCGCCGATGAAGGCGATGGCGGCGAGCAGGCGGTGCTCGGAGAGGAGCGGCAAAGCCAGCACGTAGGTGTCCGGCGAGATGCCGTTGTTGCCGATCAGCAGCAGCCCGGCGAGCGCGATCGGCAGCACGAAGATGTTGATGGCCACCAGGTAGAGCGGAAACACCCAGCCGGCGCGCTGCAAATGCGCCGTGTCGTTGCATTCGACGAAGGTCACCTGGAATTGTCGCGGCAGGCAGATGATCGCCACCGCCGACAGGGCGACGATCATCCAGAACGGAATGCTCCAGATCTGCTCGCCGAAGCGCAGCAGGGGGGCCTGGGCCGGCTGCGCCGCCGCTCGTGCCAGCAGGTCGGAGAATCCGTCGAACAGTACGTAGGTGGCGAAGACGCCGATCGTCAAAAAGGCCGCGAGCTTGACCAGCGATTCGAGCGCGATGGCCGTCACCATGCCGCGATGCTGTTCGGTGGCATCGACGTGGCGGGTGCCGAAGACGATGACGAAGAGCGCCATCAGCAGCGCCAGGTAGAACGCCGTGTCGCCCCAGATCGACGCCGTGGCGCCTGCGGCGGGCAGGTTCGGGTAGCGGGTGAGCAGGTCCAGGCTGCGGCTGACCGCCTTTAGCTGCAGCGAGATGTACGGCATGATCCCGATCACCGCAATGACGGTGACCAGTCCGGCCAGTCCCTGGCTCTTGCCGTAGCGGGCGGCGATGAAGTCGGCGATCGAGGTGATGTGCTGGGTGCGGGTGACATGGTGAATCTTCGCCAGCAGCGGCCGGGCGAGGATGAAGACAAGGATCGGGCCGATATAGACTGCGAGAAACCCGACTCCGCTTTCGGCGGCGCGGCCGACGCTGCCGTAGAAGGTCCACGAGGTGCAATAGACCGCGATCGAGAATGCATAGACCCCCGCCCCTCCCGTCCAATGCGAATCCGGCGTGCGCGCCTGCGCGTCGATGTGGAAGGCGACCGCGAACAGCAGATAGAGATAGAGGCCGGAGACACCGATGATGGTCACTGCGTCCATGCATATCCTTCTTCGCAGGGGGCGAGGCTGCTGCTCGCCGACGCGCCGGTGGTGTCGCGTGATGTACCCCGCTTCAAGGCTAGCACCCGGCAACGGAAATTCAACTGCGCCGCCGCGCCCCGGACGGGGGCCGCGGATCGCGACGCGATCGCTGCCGATGACCGGCGGCCGGAACTTTCGCCGGCGCCGTTCGTTGAACTTGCGAAGCGCAGCGGGGGCCAGTGCCGCGCTGGTCGAAGTTGCGGGTTGCATCCGATGGGGCGCACCCGTGCCTGGCGCGGCCTGCCGCAGAATCGGCGATGGCCGGGAGGCAAAAGACGGTGAGGGAGTGAGGGCATGAGGGAGTGATGGACGAAGAGCGGGGGGAGGATGCGCTGTCGCCGGATGCCGCCGCCGTCGTCGCGCGGGCGCGCGCCGGCGACCGGCGCGCCTTCGCCGCGCTGGTCGACTGCCACCAGGACCGCGTCTTCCGTTTCCTGTTGCGCCTCGTCGGCAACCGAGACGAGGCGATGGACCTGACCCAGGACACCTTCCTCAAGGTCTACCAGTCGCTCGCCGAATGGCGGCCGGAGGCACCGTTCCGCGCCTGGCTGTTCCGCATTGCGCGCAACGCCGCCTTCGACCTGCTGCGTCGGCGCCAGCGGGTCGGCTTCCTCGCCTTCGACGACCTGGCGCCGGAAGAGGGCGAGGCCGCCTGGCCGGACCCGGCGCCGCGACCGGACCAGTGTCTCGACGACCGGCGGCGCGTCGCGGCGCTCGACCGTGCGCTGCGCGAGTTGCCGGCGGAGCAGCGCGAGGTGCTGCTGCTGCGCGAACTGGAAGACATGAGCTACGCCGAGATCGCGGCGACGCTGGACATCAACGAGGGCACCGTCAAGTCGCGCCTCGCCCGCGCCCGCAGCGCCGCGCTGACCCACTACCAACGCCACACCGGAGAGCATCGCGATGGCTGAACACCGACCCGACAGCGAAGCGCTGTCTGCCTGGCTCGACGGCGAGCTGGACGACGCCGCGCGGCAGCGCGTCGACGAGCATCTCGCCGACTGCCCGACCTGTGCCGCCGAGGCGATCGCGCTGCGCGAACTTTCCGCCGGCTTCGCCGCGATGCGCGGCGAGACGCTCGGCTACGACCTCGCCGGCGTCATCGAGGGGCGGCTGGCGGCGGCGCCACCCCCGCCATCGCCGACGGCCTCCCGCGAAGCGCCGCGCTGGCGGGCCTGGCTGCCGGCGACGGTCGGTGCCGCCGCCTCGCTGGCGCTGGGCATCGGCCTCGGCTCGGCCTTGCTCGGCGGTGCTGCCGGCAACGCCGGTAATGCGGCACAACCGACGCTGGTCAGCGCCATGCGCGTGTTCGACCCGATGCCGCCGGGCAGCGTCTGCCTTGGCGCGGACACCTGTTATGCGAAGGGAACGTTGAAATGAAAAGCCATCTGCTGCGCTTCGCACTCGTCCTCTCGCTGCTGGTCAACGCCGGCGTGCTCGCTGCCGTCGCCTGGCGCGGGCTGAGCGGCGACGGTGCCCGCCCCGCCGCCGAGGCCTTCCCCGGCCTGCCGCGCTACCTGCAACTCGACGAGCGCCAGTTGCGCCACTGGCATGAGTCGGAAGCCGCCTTCCTCGCCCGCCTCGCTGCCGGCGCCGGCGACGTGCGCACCCATCGCGACCGGATGATCGCCGAGATCTTTTCCGACCGCCCCGACCATGCGCGCATCGACGCCGAGCGCGCGGCGATCGCCCGCCTGCAGGACGAACAGCAGAAGCTGGTGGTCGGCCAGCTGCTGCGCGAGCGCGAACTGCTGACGCCGGTGCAGCGCGAGCGGCTGGCGAAACTGCTGAGCGAACAGCCGGTCGGGCCGTCGGCGTTCGAGCGCTTGCACCGGGACTGAGTGTCTATTACTTTGGTAATAGAGCAGGTGTTTTGTACGCATGAAGGATTCCCATGCCGACGAGCCCGTCCGAGTACCGGCCATTTCTCCTGTCGACGCAGACTGCCAGCCGAGGCGAGCGGCGTCTGGCGCTGGCGGCGGTGGCGGTGTCGCTCCTGCTCTTCGCGGCGCTCGCTCCGTTCGCCAGGACGCAGCTGCTCCCGGTCCCGGCCTTCATTCCCGCTTACGAGGCGTCGCTGGTCGTTCTCGACCTGATTACGGTGAGCCTGCTGTGCGGGCAGTATCTCTCCTTCCATTCCCGCTCCCTGCTCGTCCTGGCGGCCGGATACCTGTTCAGTGCCTTGACGACCGGCGTGCACGCGCTGACCTTTCCCGGTCTGTTCTCGCCGTCGGGCCTGCTCGGCGCCGGGCCGCAAAGCACGGCCTGGCTCTACATGTTCTGGCACGGCGGCTTTCCGTTGTTCGTCGTCGCCTATGCCCTGCTCAAGCGATTGGACGGGACCGCCAGGGAGGCGGGAAAGCGCTCGCCGAAATGGCGCTTGTCGGCCTTGCTGGCGGTGCCGGTGGTCGTCGGCGGCCTGACGGCGCTGACCACCGTCGGCCAGTCCCTGCTGCCGGCCATCATGGAAGGGAACCGCTACACGCCGGCGATGATTGTCGTGGTGTCGTCGGTATGGACGCTGAGCCTCGTGGCGCTGGCCGTGCTGTGGCTGCGCAAGCCGCATTCGGTGCTCGACCTCTGGCTGATGGTGGTGATCTGTGCCTGGCTGGTCGACATTGCGCTGTCGGCGGTGCTCAACCAGGGGCGTTTCGATCTCGGATTCTATGCCGGCCGGATCTACGGGCTGCTCGCCGCCAGTTTCGTGTTGCTGGTCCTGCTGGCCGAGAGCGGCATTCTTTACCGCAAGCTCATGCAGCTGACGGCGAAATTGAAGCAGCTGACCCTGCAGGATGCGCTGACCGGGATCGCCAACCGGCGAGCCTTCGACGCCGCGCTCGATCTTGAATGGCAGCATGCCATGCGCTCCGGTCAGCCGCTGTCGCTGATCATGATCGACGTGGACCATTTCAAGCCTTTCAACGACCACTACGGCCATGTGGAAGGCGACAAATGCCTGCAAGCGGTGGCGGCGGTGCTGCGCGCTTCGGCCACCCGCGCCATCGACCTGGCGGCGCGATACGGCGGCGAGGAGTTCGCCGTGTTGCTGCCGCAGACCGACGCCGCGACCGCCGGCCGGCTCGCCGAGTGCATCCGGGAGGGCGTTGCCGTACTGGCCATCCGGAATCCGGCCTCGCCGGACGGCTGCGTGACGGTGAGCATCGGCGTCGCCGATGTCCACGGGAGCCGGACCGTTCCCCAGGCAGCGCCGGCTGCGGCCGGCCATCCGGGCGGCCAGGCGCTGGTCCGGATGGCCGACGAGATGCTCTATGCCGCCAAGTCAGCCGGCCGCAACCGGGTCGTCATCAAGGAGGTGAAGGAGTTGGCCAACTGAGGGCCGGCAGCCTTCGCGCGGCGGCTCTGTGGAATCGAGGCGGGCGCCGCCCCGGCTGCCGTCGTCAGGCGGCGACGACGATCGGAAAAACGGCGTGCAGCCCGTCGCTGCCCGGCGTGAAGGCGACGGTCAGCGCGGCACGCTCGGCGTCGTCGAGGCTGCGCCACAGGAAATCACGGGGGTTGCCGGGGTCGCCGGCGACGTAGACCTGCGTCGTCAGCAGTTCGCGCGTACCGAGCCGGACCTTGAGGTGGATATGCGGGGTGCGGCCGCGGTACGCGGCCGGCCGGATCGTGCGGAAGCGGTAGCTGCCGTCGGCACCGACCGTGAACCGGCCGAAGCCCTGGAAGCGGGGATCGGCCCGGCCGCCGTCGCCGGGGTGGTGGTAGTGGCCGGCCTGGTCGCACTGCCAGATCTCCACCTGCGCACCGGCCAGCGGCCTCCCGGCGGGGTCGCTGACGCTGCCTTCGAGCCAGACGGCCTGCCCCTCCGGATAGCTCAGCGCGCCGTTGCGCAGCAGGTCGTGGTCGGCATCCTTGGGCATGAGCAGCGGGTAGAACGGCCCTTCGGTCTGCGCCGGCGTCAGGCGCCGCCCGGTGGCCGGTTGCGCCCAGGCGCCCAGCCACAACGCCGGTGCTGCGACCAGTGCCGTGGCGACGGCGCGCCGGCGCAGCAAGCCATGGGAATTCATCGCAGAAGGCGGTAGCGCAAGGGGCATGGCGGATCTCCGGTCGGCTGTCGTCTGGTTTGAGGCGGCCGGCGCGGCGAGGTTCCGTAAGCCCTTGCCGTGGCACTGGATTTCGCCGCGGAACTTTTCTTTCGCCCATCCGTTTGATCAAGCAGATGCCACCCGGGCATCGCAATTCGGAATGGAGATGAACGCATGAAACGGATCAAATGGATCAAACGTAGCGCACTGCAGCTCGTCGGCGCCCTGTGCCTGGCGGCGGCGGGACCGGCGCTGGCGGCGACGGAACACCAGCACGAACACGGGCATGGCGCGGCGGCGACGACGCTGCAGCTGAACGCCGGCCAGAAATGGGAGACCGACGCCGCGCTGCGGTTGGCGATGGGCAACATCCGCCGGACGATGGCCGCGGCGTTGCACGAGATCCACGAGGACCGCCTGTCGGCGAAGGGCTATGGCCGGCTGGCGCACCAGGTCGAGAGCGAGGTCGGCAACATCGTCGCCAACTGCAAGCTGACGGCGGCAGCTGACGCGCAGTTGCACGTCGTCGTCGCCGAGCTGCTCGCCGGCGCCGAGCAGATGGCCGGCAAGGCCAAGGGCGGCAAGCGCCAGCGCGGCGCGGTGCAGGTGATCGGCGCGCTGGAGAAGTACGCCAGCCATTTCGACGATCCCGGCTTCAAGCCGATCGCGCACTGAGCGAAGCGCGGAGCGTTTCGCGAACAAGTCCTTTCCGGGGGGCGCATTGATCGGCGGCGTGCAGTATAGGGTCGCCGCACGCCCGGCGCTACGCGGGGCGGCGGCGCATCACGCCTTCCTGCCGGCGGTGCGCTCCTTGCGCCGTCCCGTCTCGGCCAGCCATTCGGCGCGCAGTTCGTTGCGCTGGCCGTCGCTGGCGAGCTTGCTGCTGTCCGCCGCCGGCGGGTCGAGGCGCAGTTCGCAGCGGAGCAGCTCGTCGCGGCGGAAGGCGTGCACGACGACGGTGGCGCCAGGGCGCCGGCGTGCCAGCTGGCGGTCGAGCGTCGCCGGCGTGACGCGCAGGCCGTCGATGGCGAGCAACACGTCGCCGGCGGCGAGGCCGGCGCGTTCGGCGCCGCCGCCGCGGTAGACCGTCGCCAGCTTGACCTCGCTGCCGTCGCCGTTGGTCTTGGCGCCGAGGCCGGGGGTGGCGCTCGCCGCTTCGCGCGTGAGCGCGATGCCGAAGGGCTTGAGCAGCTTGGCCAGCGGCAGGTCGGCGGTGCCATGCACGGCCTCGGCGAAGAAGCGCTTGAGCTTCATGCCGGACAGTTCCTCGGCGATGCGGCGGATGTCGTCGTCGCCGACGCCGACGCCGGTCTGGCCGTGGCGCTGCCACAGCGCGCGCATCACGTCGTCGAGCGACACCTTTCCCCGGCTTCCGGCACGCAGCGTCAGGTCGAGCGCCAGCGCCACCAGCGAGCCCTTGGCGTAGTAGCTGACCACCGCGTTCGGCGTGTTCTCGTCCGGGCGGTAGTACTTGCTCCACGCGTCGAAGCTCGATTCGGCGAGCGACTGGCTCAGCCGCCCCGGTCCGCGCAGCACGCTGTCGAGGTTCTTCGCCGCCAGCTCCAGCCAGTCCTTCTGCGTGATCACGCCGCTCTTCAGGAGCGCCAGGTCGTCGTAATACGAGGTGAAGCCCTCGAAGGCCCACAGCAGCGTGGTGTGGTTCTCGCGGTCGAGGTCGTAGGGAACGAAGGCGGCCGGCTTGATGCGCTTGACGTTCCAGGTGTGGAAGTACTCGTGGCTGGCGAGGCCGAGGAAGGTCCGGTAGCGCTCGGGAACGCCCTCCATGCCGCGGTACGGCAGGTCGTCGCGCGAACAGAGCAGCGCCGTCGAGGCGCGGTGCTCCAGCCCGCCGTAGCCGTCGCCGACGGCGGTGACGAGGAAGACATATTTCTTCATCGGCGCCGGCTCGCCGAAGAAGCGGATCTGCCACTCGCAGATCTTCCGCAGGTCGGCGGTCAGGCGCTCGAGTGCGCTGCCTGCGCAATCGTGGCGGCCGCTGATCGCCACTTCGTGCGGCACGCCGCAGGCCTTGAAGCGGGCCAGCGTGAACGTTCCCATCTCGACCGGATGGTCGATCAGCTCGTCGTAGTTCGCCGCCGCGTAGAGACCGAAGCCGTGCGCCCTGGCCGCGCCTTTCTCGCCGCTCGCCGCCGGCAGCGCGGTGGCCACGCGCCAGTCGGCGTAGTCCTTGCCCGGCGGCGGCTGCAGGTCGACCAGGCAGGGCGCCTCCTCGCGGCCGAGCACGCGCAGGAAGACGCTGGTGCCGTTGCAGAAGCCGTGCGTGCGGTCGAGGTGGGCGCCGCGCACCGACAGG
The DNA here is from genome assembly GCA_016183655.1 of Rhodocyclales bacterium. GTDB lineage: Bacteria > Pseudomonadota > Gammaproteobacteria > Burkholderiales > Rhodocyclaceae > Proximibacter. The sequence goes on along the minus strand of JACPEH010000023.1, from coordinate 52,035 downwards.
TCCCAGGCATAGACGGTGCAGGTCACGGTGAGCGCCTGCTTGCCGGGCACCGGCGCCGCCTGCCAGGTGTGCTTGTCGAGCTTGTGCAGCGCCACCGGCCGGCCGCCGGCCTCGGCCGAGATGGCGACGATGTGGCGGGCGAAATCGCGGATCAGGTAGCTGCCGGGAATCCACGCCGGCAGCGCGAAACGCTGGCCGTCCGGGTCGGGATGGGTGACGCGGCAGCTCACTTCGAAGAGGTGGGCGGCCGGGTCGGCAGGGCGGAGGGTATAGCGGATCGGGGTGTTTTTCATGATGGCGGGGGTTGGCGGCGACAGGGCGCCCACGAGCCGCATTGTATGCGGCCCGGCGGCGGTCGCGCGACTGTGCGCGTGCCGCCGCGGCGGACCTTCACGGCGCGCTGCCGTCGCCGCGCGCCAAGTGCTGCCAGAGCGTCTCGACCGCCGGGCGGCGGTTGCCGGCGGCGCGGTAGACGCGGATTTCCATGCGCGTCCCCCAGTCCGCCGAGCCGGCCGGCGCGATGCGGCCGGCGGCGACCTCCTCCTGCACGCAGGACTCGGGCAGCCAGCCGAGTCCGTGGCCGGCCAGCACCATCGCCTTCAGCGCCTCCGACATGTGCGTCTGGAAGCAGGTCTGCGGATGGCAGGGCTGCGGCGGGTCGAGCAGGATCATCTCGACCAGGTGGCCGAGAAAGGTGTCGGAGGCGTAGGCGAGCAGCGGCGGCGGCACGCCGCGCTGACCGGGCAGCGTGAAGTGCGGCCGGCCGTCGGCGCCGCAGCCGGAATAGGGCATCAGCCGCTCCGTGCCGAGGACGACGAAGGGGTAGCGGTCGGGGTCGAGCAGGATAGGGAACTGCGGGTGGTGGTAGCAGAGCAGCAGGTCGGTCGCGCCCTCGCTGAGCAGGTGGGCGCCTTCCATGATGTTGGTCGCCTGCACCTGCGCCTGGATCTGGCTGAAGCGCTGGCGCAGCGCGGCGAACCAGGCGGGAAAGAAGGTCAGCGACAGCGTGTGGGCGACGGCGAAACGCAAGGCCTCGCCGTTTTCCGGATGCTGGCCGCGCAGCAGCGCGCGCGCTTCGTACAGCCGCCGCACGTGGTCGGCGGCGAAGTTGCGGAAGACGCGGCCGGCGGCGGTCAGCGCCGGCGGCTGGCAGTTGCGGTCGATCAGCACGACGCCGAGCCAGTCCTCAAGTGCCTGGATGCGGCGGCTAAAGGCCGATTGGCTGACGTGCCGCTCGCCCGCGGCGCGGGAAAAGCTGCGCAGATCGCAAAAGCAGAGGAAGTCCTCGATCCATTTGATTTCCATGCCGTCGGCTCCCTCCGCAAGAACGCGCTCGCCGCCCGCGGCGACGCGTTTTGCACTCTACCCGAGAAGCGGCGGGCCGGCGCGGTGGCGGCCGGCCGCCGCCGGCACCGCCTGCCACCAGGCGATGCAGGCGGCGGCCAGGCAGGCCGTGGCGTCGATGCAGGCGGGCAGGCAGGGTGCCGCGACTGCCGCCAGCGCCGGCGGGATCTCGGTGCAAGCGAGGATCAGCCGGCTGGCGCCGCGCTGCTGCAGTTGTTGCGCCGCCTCGTTCAGCAGGCCGCCGCCGCCGGCCAGGTCGCCGCCCTTGACGGCGCGGATGCCAGGCATCAGCAGCCGGTCGATTTCCCGAGGCTCGGGGATGACGCTCCGGTAGCCGTGCGCTTCGAGCCGCCGCTGGTAGATGCCGGCGGCGAGCGTGCCGGCCGTGCCGAGAATGCCGATCGCCGCGCCGGGCGCCGGGCGGGCGGCCAGCTCCCGGAGGACGGCATCGGCGATATGCAGCACCGGCATGGCGCTCTTTTCGGCCAGTTCGTCGGCCCAGAAATGCGCGGTGTTGCAGGGGATCGCGATGCAGCCGGCACCGGCGCGGCGCAGCACCTCGGCGCCGCGCAGCAGCGCTGCCAGCGGCGACGGGCCGCGGTGCAGGATGGCTTCGTTGCGGTCGGGAATCTGCGGCACCGAATAGATGACCAGCGGAATGTGCTCCTGATCGCGCCGGGCCGGCGTGCGCTCGACCAGTTTGTGCAGGAAGTCGGCGGTGGCCAGAGGGCCCATGCCGCCGAGGATGCCGACGATTTTTTCCATGCTGCGGTCCCGGGAGTGACGAGGGAGCACCAGCGTAGGCGGCGATGCACCAGCGGCGGGCATCCGATGCGCTATTCCGCAGGGGGCATGCGTTTTTTGCATGGGGAACCCGGGCTCGGCGAAGGGCTGGCTACAGTCGGCTTGCCTTGCACGAACAGGCGCCTTGCCACCCACCGGAGAACATCATGAAACGTCTGCTGCTGTTGGCCGCGATCGGCCTCAACCTTCTGTCCCTGCCCGCCGCCGCCGCGCCGGATTCGCCGACGCTGAAACGCATCCGCGAGCAGGGCGTGATCAACCTCGGTCATCGCGAATCGTCGATCCCGTTTTCGTACTACGACGACAAGCAGCAGGTGATCGGCTACTCGCAGGATTTCATGAGCGAGATCGTGCGTGCGATCAAGGGCGAACTCGGCCTGCCGGCCCTGCAGGTCAGGCTGATGCCGGTCACCTCGGCCAACCGCATCTCGCTGATGCTGAACGGGACGATCGACCTGGAGTGCGGATCGACCACCAACACCGTCGAGCGGCAGCGCCAGGTCGGCTTCTCCAACCATCTCTTCCTCTACGGCATCCGCCTGATGGTGCGCAAGGACGCCGGGGTCGGCGGGCTCGACGACCTGAAGGGGCGCAACGTCGTCACCACCGCCGGCACCACCGCCGAGCGGCTGCTGCGGCAGCTCAACGAGGAGCGCAAGCCGGGCTTCAGCCTGATCAGTGCCAAGGACCACGGCGAGTCCTTCCTGACGCTGGAGACCGGCCGTGCTGCCGCCTTCGTCATGGACGAGCCGCTTCTCCACGGCGAGAAGGCCAAGGCGCGGAAGGCCGACGACTGGGCCGTGGTCGGCCGCCCCCTGCAGACGGAGAACTACGCCTGCATGCTGCCGAAGGGCGACGAGGGCTTCAAAAAAGTGGTCGATGGCGCCATTGCACGGCTGATGACCTCGGGCGAGGCGGAAAAGATCTACAACAAGTGGTTCATGAGCCCGATCCCGCCGAAGGGGATCAACCTGGGCTACCCGATGAGCGAAGAGATCCGGTCGCTGTACAAACGTCCCAACGACCAGCTCTGAGTCGATGGCGGCAGCGGCGGGTGTTCGGTTTCCCGAACGGCGTTCGGCGGGTTTATTCGGAAACTCGAACGCCCGTCTCGTCTGTTGCGTTGCAATAAGCGCGGTGAATCAGTTGCTTATCAGTGAATCGATGTCTGGCACGGCTCGTGCTGTGATCTAACCGGCTCAACCGATGCCGGAAATCACATACCAACCCGTTGGAGACACTCAAATGAAATTGCTGCCCACCGTACTCTCTGCCGCTGTTGCCGCCGCCGTCTTCGCCGCTCCCGCCTTCGCGCAGGAAAGCGCCACGCTGAAAAAGATCAAGGATACCGGGTCGATCACCCTCGGCCACCGCGAATCGTCGATTCCGTTCTCGTACTACGACGACAAGCAGCAGGTCATCGGTTACGCCCACGAAATCATGCTGAAGGTCGTCGACGCGATCAAGGCCGACCAGAAGCTGGCCAAGCTCGACGTCAAGCTGATGCCGGTGACCTCCGCCAACCGCATCACGCTGGTGCAGAACGGCACCGTCGACATCGAGTGCGGTTCGACCACCAACAACACCGAGCGCCAGAAGCAGGTCGCCTTCTCCAACACCTTCTTCATCATCGGCACCAAGCTGCTGGCTAAGAAGGACTCGGGCATCAAGGACTTCCCGGATCTCGGCGGCAAGAACGTGGTGACCACCGCCGGCACCACCTCCGAGCGCCTGCTGCGCAAGATGAACGAAGACAAGCAGATGAAGATGAACGTGATCTCGGCCAAGGACCACGGCGAATCCTTCCTGACGCTGGAAACCGGCCGTGCCGTCGCCTTCATGATGGACGACGCGCTGCTCTACGGCGAGATCGCCAAGGCCAAGAAGCCGGGCGACTGGGCCGTGGTCGGCACCGCGCAGTCGAAGGAGGCCTACGGCTGCATGCTCAGGAAGGATGACGCCGGCTTCAAGAAGGTCGTCGACGCCGCCATCGCCAAGGTGCAGACCTCCGGCGAGGCCGACAAGATCTACGCCAAGTGGTTCATGAACCCGGTGCCGCCGAAGGGCCTCAACCTCAACATGCCGATGTCCGATGAAATGAAGGGTCTGCACAAGGCCCCGAACGACAAGGCCTTCGAGTAAGCAACACCCCGGCCGCCGGCGCGCGCCGGCGGCCACCCATAACGACTACAAACCAGAGACATGCTGATGCTGAAACGTTTCCTTTCCCGCGGCCTGCTGATCGCAGCAAGCCTCCTCGCGCTGCCGGCCTTCGCCGCCAAGCCGAACGTCGTCATCCTCGCCACCGGCGGCACGATCGCCGGCGCCGGTGCCGATGCCGCCAAGAGCGCCACCTACCAGGCCGCCAAGGTGCCGGTCGACAAGCTGATCGCCGGTATCCCGACGCTGGCCGACGTCGCCCAGGTGCGCGGCGAACAGGTCTTCCAGATCGCCTCCGAGAGCTTCACCAACGAGCACCTGCTGACCCTCGGCAAGCGCGTCTCCGCGCTGGCCAAGCAGGGCGACGTCGACGGCATCGTCGTCACCCACGGCACCGACACGCTGGAAGAAACCGCCTACTTCCTCAACCTGGTGGTGCATACCGAGAAGCCGATCGTCGTCGTCGGCTCGATGCGTCCCGGCACCGCGATGTCCGCCGACGGCACGCTCAACCTGTTCAACGCGGTGAGCGTCGCCGCCAGCAAGGACGCCCGCGGCAAGGGCGTGCTGGTGACGATGAACGACGAGCTGAACAGCGGCCGCGACGTGTCGAAGATGGTCAACGTCAAGACCGAGGCCTTCAAGAGCCCGTGGGGCGCGCTGGGCATGGTCATCGAGGGCAGGAACTACTGGTTCCGCCTGCCGGCCAAGCGCCACACGGTGAATTCGGAGTTCGACATCGACAAGATCGAGACGCTGCCCCAGGTCGACATCGCCTACAGCTACGGCAACGTCAGCGATGCCGCCTACCGCAATTTCGCCGACAAGGGCGCCAAGGCGATCATCCACGCCGGCACCGGCAACGGCTCGGTCAGCAACCGCGTCGTGCCGGCGCTGCGTCACCTGCGCGCCCAGGGCGTGCACATCATCCGCTCGTCGCACGTCAATGCCGGCGGTTTGGTGCTGCGCAACGCCGAGCAGCCGGACGACCAGTACGACTGGCTGGTGGCGCACGACCTGAATCCGCAGAAGGCCCGCGTGCTGGCGGCGGTGGCGCTGACCCGGACGCAGGACAGCAAGGAACTGCAGCGCATCTTCTGGGAATATTGAGCAGGAACAACGCCCGGGGCGGGCTGGTCCGGCCCGGGCGACTATAAGAACGGGGAATTCTTGAATGAGTTACCAATGGAACTGGGGTGTCTTCCTGCAGCCGTCGGCAAGCGGCGACGACACCTATCTCGGCTGGTTGATCACCGGCCTCAAATGGACGGTCACGCTCTCGTTGTCGGCGTGGGTGATCGCCCTCATCGTCGGCTCGATCATCGGCGTGCTGCGCACGGTGCCGAACCGATGGTTGTCCGGCTTCGCCACCTGCTACGTCGAAGCCTTCCGCAACGTGCCGCTGCTGGTGCAGCTCTTCTCGTGGTACTTCGTGCTGCCCGAGCTGCTGCCGCCGGCGCTCGGCAATGCCTTCAAGCAGAGCGACCCGCTCTGGCAGCAGTTCTTCTCGGCGATGCTGTGCCTCGGCCTGTTTACCTCGGCGCGCGTCGCCGAGCAGGTGCGCTCCGGCATCAACTCGCTGCCGCGCGGGCAGAAGGCCGCCGGGCTGGCGATGGGCTTCACGCTGCCGCAGGTCTACCGCTACGTGCTGACGCCGATGGCCTTCCGCATCATCCTGCCGCCGCTGACCTCCGAGTTCCTCAACATCTTCAAGAACTCGGCGGTGGCCACCACGATCGGCCTGATCGAGCTCAGCCGCCAGGCGCAGCAGCTGGTCGACTACACCGCGCAACCCTACGAGGCCTTCATCGCAGTGACGGTGATGTACCTGTTGATCAACGTGACGGTGATGTTCCTGATGCGTCGCCTGGAAGAGAAAGTCCGCGTGCCGGGCTTCATCGGAGGGAAATGAACCATGTACGCGTTTGACTGGACCTCCATCCCCGGCGCCATTCCGCTGCTCGCCAAGGGCATGCTGATCACCTTCGAGGTGACGATGACGGCGATCATCGTCGGCATCGTCTGGGGCACGCTGCTGGCGATCGCCCGTCTCGGCAACAATGTCGTGCTGTCGAAGCTCGCCGCCACCTACGTCAACCTGTTCCGCTCGGTGCCGCTGGTGATGGTCATCCTGTGGTTCTACCTGATCGTGCCGCAGGGGTTGAAGGCGATCTTCGGCGACGACATCGGCGACATCCGGCTGACCTCGGCGCTGGTCGCCTTCGCGCTGTTCGAAGCCGCCTACTACTCGGAGATCATCCGCGCCGGCATCCAGAGCGTGTCGAAGGGGCAGGCCGCCGCCGGCCTCGCGCTCGGCTTCACGCCGGGGCAGACGATGCGCCTGATCGTGCTGCCGCAGGCGTTCCGCAACATGACGCCGCTGCTGCTGACGCAGGCCATCATCCTCTTCCAGGATACGTCGCTGGTCTATGTGATCGGACTCTCCGACTTCTTCGGCACCGCCTACAAGGTTGGCGACCGCGACGGCCGCCTGGTCGAGCTGCTGCTCTTCGCCGGTGTCATCTATTTCGTTATCTGCTTCTCCGCCTCGCTGCTGGTGAAGCGTCTGCAAGCGAGGTTCGCGAAATGATCGAAATCAAGAATGTTTCCAAGTGGTATGGCCAGTTCCAGGTGCTCACCGACTGCACGACGTCGGTGCAGAAGGGGGAGGTGATCGTCGTCTGCGGGCCGTCCGGTTCCGGCAAGTCGACGCTGATCAAGTGCGTGAACGGCCTTGAGCCGTTCCAGGCCGGCGAGATCACCGTCAAGGGCACCTCGGTCGGCGATCCGAAGACCAACCTGTCCGAGCTGCGTTCGCACGTCGGCATGGTCTTCCAGAACTTCGAGCTGTTCCCGCACATGTCGATCACGCAGAACCTGACCATCGCGCAGGAGAAGGTGCTCGGCCGCTCGAAGGAGGAGGCGCGCGCGAAGGGCCTGAAGCTGCTCGACCGCGTCGGCCTCATGGCGCAGGCCGAGAAGTTCCCCGGCCAGCTCTCCGGCGGCCAGCAGCAGCGCGTGGCGATCGCCCGCGCGCTGGCGATGGACCCGATCTGCATGCTGTTCGACGAGCCGACGTCGGCGCTCGACCCGGAGATGGTCAACGAGGTGCTCGACGTCATGGTCGAGCTGGCCAAGGAAGGCATGACCATGATGTGCGTCACGCACGAAATGGGCTTCGCCCGCAGCGTCGCCAACCGGGTGATCTTCATGGACCAGGGCAAGATCGTCGAGGACGCCGCGAAGGAAGACTTCTTCGGCAAGCCGCGCTCCGAGCGGGCGCAGCATTTCCTCGCCAAGATCCTCCACCACTGACGCAGGACCCGCCCGGCGAACAAAAACAACAACGCCGGGCGTTCCCCCGAGGAGACAAAATTGAATGCACTTCGCCGTGCAGGGGCCCTTGCACTCCTGCTGTCCATCGCCATCGCCGGCGCGGCCCGGGCCGAACCGGTACTCGACCGCGTCGCGAAAAGCGGCGTCGTCAACATCGGCTACCGCGATTCGTCGCCGCCCTTTTCCTACCTCGACGCCGACCGCCGCCCGATCGGCTATTCGATCGACATCTGCCTGAACATCGTCGAGGCGATGCGCCAGTCGCTGCGCCGGCCGCTCGAAGTCCGCTACGTGCCGGTGACCTCGGCGACGCGCATGGACGCGGTGATCAAGGGCGAGGTCGACCTCGAATGCGGCACCACCACCAGCACCGGCGAGCGTCGGCAGAAAGTGGCATTCACCGTGCCCACCTACATCGCCACCACACGCCTGCTGGTGAAAGCCGACAGCGGCATCGCGTCGATCAACGACCTGGCCGGAAAGACCGTGGTGACGACGCGCGGCACCACTGCCGAGAAGCTGTTCCGCGAGGCGGACACGCGGCGCACGCTGCGCGCCAGGCTGGTCGAGGCGAAGGACCATGCCGAGTCGTTCGCGGTGCTGCAGTCCGGCCAGGCCGACGCCTTCATCATGGACGACGTGCTCCTTTACAGCCTGCGCGCCGCCTCGGGGACGCCCGAACGCTTCGCAGTGACGCGCGAACCGCTCAACATCGAGCCGCTGGCGATCATGTTCGCCAAGGACGACGCCGCGCTGAAACAGCTGGTCGACCGCGAGGTGGTGCGGCTGATCGTCGGCAACGACATCCATCGCATCTACCGGCGCTGGTTCGAGTCGCCGATTCCGCCGAAAGGCATCAACCTCGGGCTGACGATGAGCTACCTGCTGCGCGACTCGTTCAAGGCCCCCACCGACTGGCTGCCGAACTGATGAACGCCACGACCAAAGCGATGCCGGTGCTGCCGGCAGGAGGGCAAGACTTCATGAACGTGATCAATCGACTGACGATCGGCCAGCAGCTGACGCTGGCCTTTGCCGTGGTGGTCGGGCTGTTCGTCGCGGTGGCGGCGTGGACCGCCTTCAGCCTGGCGCGCGTCGACCGCGCCGCCGAGCGCATCGCCTCGGTCTCGCTGGCCAAGGAGGCGCAGATCGCCCAGCTCGCCGACGCCTTCCAGCAGATGCAGACGGCGGTCAGGAACAACATCATCTTCACCGATGCCGAGGTGATGAAGCGCGAGCAGGGCGTCTACCTCGCCGAGAAGAAACGCTTCGCCGACGCCTTGCAGGCGCTCGACAAGCTCGCCGCCGAGAGCGAGGCCGACGCCGCCGAACGCGATCTGCTGCGGCGCATCGCCGGCGGCTTCGAGGCGGCGGTGGTGCCGCAGGACAAGGCGATGGAAGAGGCGATGCAGTTCCTCTCCAGCGTCGCCATGGGCATCCTGCAGAACGACGGCGGGCCGAAGATGCAGAAGGTCGCCGCGGCGATCGGCGAGGCGCGGCAGCTGGTGCAGGCGCAGAGCCGGGCGCGGGCGGCGGACATCGTCGACGAGGCGGGGCGGACCCGCGTCGTCGCGCTGGTCCTTGCCGGCATCGCCGGGCTGGTGGCGACGGTCCTCGGCGTCTGGCTGACCGCCAGCGTGCGCGGCCCGCTCGCCGAGACGGTGGCGCTGATGGAGCGGATGGCGGCCGGCGACCTGACCGGCCAGGTTTCGGGCAGCGGCGGCCGCGAGATCCAGCGCGTGCAGCTGGCCGCCCGGCGTACCGCCAGCGAGCTGACCCGACTGCTCGCCGGCATGCGCGGCGATGCGGCGCGGCTGAAGAGCGCGGCGTCGAACCTCTCCGGCGCCGCCGAAGGCGCCGGCCGCGGCTCGCGGCAGCAGGTCGAGGCGGCCGCCGCGATGGCCGCGACGCTGCAGGAAATGGCCGAGCGCATCGAGCGCATCGCCGGACTGGGCAGCGAGGCGCAGACGCTGTCGGCCGACGCCGGCCGGCAGGCCGGCGACGGCGCCGGGCTGATCCGCTCGATGGTCGACGAGATCCATTCGATCTCGGCGCTGGTCAGCGAGTCGGCGGCGACGGTGACGACGCTGGGCCAGGATTCGGAAAAGATCTCCAAGATCACCGTGGTCATCCGCGACGTCGCCGACCAGACCAACCTGCTCGCGCTGAACGCGGCGATCGAGGCGGCGCGCGCCGGCGAGGCCGGCCGCGGCTTCGCCGTCGTCGCCGACGAGGTGAGGAAGCTGGCCGAGACGACCAACCACTCGGCGCGCGAGATCGCCGAGATGATCGCCGCCATCCAGAGCGGCACGCGCTCGATGGCGACGCAGATGGAGCGCTCGGTCGAGCGGGTCGAGGCCGGCCTGCGCGTGGCCTGCGCCGCCGGCGACGCGATGGCGGCGATCGATGCCGGCGCGGCGCGGGTGATCGCGGTGATCGACGAGGTGTCGTCGGCGCTGCACGAGCAGTCTGGCGCCAGCCACGAGGTGTCCGGGCGGGTCGAGCGCATCGTCGAGATGGTCGGCGAGAACGACCGGGCAACCGCGGCGGTGGCCGACACCGCGCGCGAGCTGGACCAGCTGGCCGGCTCGCTGGAAACCGGCCTCGGCCATTTCCGGACGGCGTGAGCGTGGAACCCACCCTCTACAAGCTGGCGACGAGCTTCTTGCTCGGCGGCCTGGTCAGCCTGGTGACGATCACCAACCCGCTCTCGAAGATCCCGCTGTTCGTCTCGCTGGCGGCCGACCTCGACGAGGCGGCGGCGCGCCGCGAGGCGAGCCGCGCCTGCATCTACGCGCTGGCCTTGCTGGCCGGCTGCCTGTTCGCCGGCGTCGCAGTGCTGGAGACCTTCGGCATTTCCTACGGCGCGCTGCGCGTCGCCGGCGGCCTGACCGTCGCCGTGATCGGCTACCGCATGCTGTTTGGCACCACCGAAGCGCTCTTTCCCCGTCCGACCAGCAGCGGCACGGCGACCGGTTTCGCCTTCTTCCCGCTGGCCATGCCCGGCATCGCCGGCCCCGGCGCGATCGCCACGGTGATCGGCATCTCGACCGAGATCGCCGAGCTGCCCAGCGGCGCGCTGCGCGCCACCGCCTACGGGGCGACCGTCTTCAGCATCCTCGCCACCTGCCTGCTGATGTTCGGCATCTTTCGCTCCGCCCGCCTCGTGTCGCGCTGGCTCGGCGGCGAGGGGATCAACGTGGTGGCCCGCCTGACCGGCTTCCTGCTCGTCTGCATCGGCGTGCAGTTCGTCGGCTCGGGCATCCGCAGTTTCGTTGCCGGGACCTGAGTCCCGGCACTTTCCTCGCATCGCATTCAGCACAACGGAGACAGCATGAGCGCAACACGACTTGAACACGACCTTCTCGGCGACGCACCGGTACCGGCCCAGGCCTACTGGGGCGTGCATACCCTGCGCGCGGTCGAGAACTATCCCATTTCCGGCCAGGCGATCGGCAGCTACGCCGACCTGGTGCGCGCGCTGGCGCTGGTCAAGCAGGCCGCGGCGCTGGCGCACAAGGAGCTCGGCCAGCTCGACGCGACCCGCGCCGACGCGATCATCGCCGCCTGCCAGGAGATCGCCGGCGGCCGCCTGCACGACCAGTTCGTCGTCGACGTCATCCAGGGCGGCGCCGGCACCTCGACCAACATGAACGCCAACGAGGTGATCGCCAACCGCGCCCTCGAATTGCTCGGCCGGCAGAAGGGCGACTACGCCTACCTGCACCCGATCAACCACGTGAACATGTCGCAGAGCACCAACGACGTCTATCCGACGGCGCTGCGCGTCGCCACCTGCCTGTCGATCGGCAACCTGCTGACGGCGATGGCCGGGCTGCGCCACGCCTTCGAGCAGAAGGCCGAGGAGTTCAAGGACGTGCTCAAGATCGGCCGCACGCAGTTGCAGGACGCGGTGCCGATGACGCTCGGCCAGGAGTTCTCGACCTACGCGGTGATGCTCGGCGAGGACGAGGCGCGGCTGGGCGAGGCGATCGCGCTGATCCGCGAGATCAACCTCGGCGCCACCGCCATCGGCACCGGCATCAACACCGACATCCGCTACGCCAGGCTGGCGATCCGGCACCTCTCCGAGCTGTCCGGCCTGCCGCTCGAACCGGCGCCGAACCTGATCGAGGCGACCCAGGACTGCGGCGCCTTCGTCCAGCTCTCCGGCGTGCTGAAGCGCGTCGCCTGCAAGCTGTCGAAGACCTGCAACGACCTGCGCCTGCTCTCCAGCGGACCGCAGGCCGGCTTGAACGAGATCCGCCTGCCGTCGCGCGCGGCCGGTTCGTCGATCATGCCGGGCAAGGTCAACCCGGTGATCCCGGAGGTGGTGAACCAGATCGCCTTCGAGGTGATCGGCAACGACATGACCATCACCATGGCCGCCGAGGCCGGCCAGCTGCAGCTGAATGCCTTCGAGCCGATCATCGGCCACAGCCTGTTCAAGAGCGTCGAGCACCTGGCGGCCGGTTGTCGCACGCTGACGGCGCACTGCGTGGTCGGCATCACCGCCAACCGCGAGCTGCTCGCCGAACGCGTGCGCACCTCCGCCGGGCTGGCGACGGCGCTCAACCCGTTCGTCGGCTACGAGAACGCCACGCGCGTCGCACAGGAAGCCCTGCGCACCGGCCGCGGCGTCGCCGAGCTGGTGGAGGAGATGGGGCTGATGACGCACGAGGAGCTGGAGAAGGTGCTGCGCCCGGAGGTGCTGACGGCGCCGCGCGCGCTCGCCTGAGCGATGTGCACTGCACATCGCGAATAAGTGCCCTCGGGGTGCGCCTGAGCGATGGGCACTGCACATCGCGAATCGAAGGGGCCTATGGCTCAAGTGCCCTCGGGGCGCGCCTGAGCGCCATCGCGCCGGCCTCGCCGACCGGCGTCGCCCCCCCTTCGCTGCCGGGCAACGGCGCATCGGTGCGCTGGTGTCGCCGGCGGGGAGGGGCGGCCGGGCAGCGCTGGCCTTACAATAGGCGCAGCCCATGTCCCTTGCCGCGATGACCGCCCCCGCCCCTGTCCGCTCCCGCCGCTTCTCCAGTTTCGGCCGCAGCCGCTGGTTCGGCGCGCTCCTCATCCTGGTCGTGCTGGTGGTGGCGGGCTTCGCCGGCTACGCCTCGTCCGAGCGCTACGGCATGCGCCTGCTGCGCGAGGATGCCGGCCACCGCCTCGACCTGCTGGCCACCGCGATCGATGCCGAGGTGGCGCGCGTGACCCATATCCCGGGCATCCTCGCGCTCAACGCCGACGTCCTCGAATTGCTGCGCCGGAAGCAGGCCGACAACTCGCTGCAGCAGGAGGTGGTCAATCACTACCTGGAGCGGCTGAGCGCGCAGCACGTCGACAGCCTGGCGGTCTTCGTCATGGACGTCCGCGGCCGCGTCGTCGCCTCCAGCGACTGGATCCTCACCGACAACCTGCTCGGCGCGGACTTCTCGCACCGCTCGTATTTCCAGGCGGCGATCGGCGGCGCCCCCTACCGGCAGTACGCCGTCGACGGCGTGCGCGACGAGCCCGGCTATTTCTTCGCACAGCCGATCCGCGACGAACGCCAGGACTGGAAGATCGTCGGCGTCGCCGTGCTCAAGGCGAGCATCCGCGGCGTCGAACGGCAGTGGCTGACCAACGACGCGCCGGCGCTGATCGCCGACGGCAACGGCGTGATCCTGCTCTCGGCGCCGCCCGAGTGGCGCTATGCAACGCTGCGGCCGCTGCCCGGCGAGCAGGTCAGCGAGCTGGTGCGCCAGCAGTTCGAAGGGCGCAAGCTGGGCACGATGTCGCTCGACATCGACGTCGAGGCGGCCGAATCCGGAATCGTCGTCACTTTCGCCGATCGCCCGGCGGCCTCGCTCGGGCCGATGTCGCGCGGGCGCGACTATCTGGTGATGAGCCGCAACCTGTCCGGCGCCGCCTGGCACCTGCTGGTGCTGTCGAGCGTACGCCCGGTGCGCTCGCAGGCGCTGGCGCACGGCGCGCTGGCGGCGGCGGCGAGCGCGACGCTGATCCTGTGGCTGCTCTACCTGCGCCAGCGCCGGCGCGTGCTGCAGGCGCGGCTGAACGCGCAGGCGGCGCTGGAGGCCGCCAACCGCGAGCTGGAAGACAAGGTCGCGGCGCGCACCGCCGACCTGACGCGGACGGTGGAGGCGCTGGAAGCGGAAGTGAGCGAACGCATGCGCACCGAGCAGACGCTGCTGGCGGCACAGGAGGAACTGGTGCAGGCCGGCAAGCTGGCGGTGCTCGGGCAACTGGCGACCGGCATCACGCACGAGCTGAACCAGCCGCTCGGCGCCGTGCGCACGCTGGCCGGCAACGCCGTCGAGTTCATGCACCGCGGCGATGCCGAGACGGCCGAGCGCAACCTGCGCATCGTCTGCGACCTGGCCGACCAGATGGGCGGCATCATCCGGCCGCTGAAGACCTTTGCGCGCAAGTCGCCGGCAATGCCGAGCCGGGTCGACGTGGCGCAGGCGGTGGGCAGCGCGCTGTTCCTGCTCGACCAGTCGCTGCGTCAGGCGGGCGTCGTCGTGGACAACCGCTGTGTCGTCGGCGAACATTTTTCCTGGTGCGACCAGAACCGGCTGCAGCAGGTGCTGATCAACCTGATCGGCAACGCCGCCGACGCGATGAACGACCGCAGTGAGCGGCGCATCGAGATCGCCGCCGAAGAACGTTCCGCCGGCGGTATCGTGCTGTCGGTGTCGGATACCGGCTGCGGCCTGCCGGAAGCCGTGCTCGACCGGCTGTTCGAGCCCTTCTTCACGACCAAGGCAGCGGGCGAGGGGCTGGGGCTGGGCTTGGCCATTTCGCGCGACATCGTGCGCTCCTTCGGCGGCGACCTGTTTGCCGAGAACCGCGAGGGCGGCGGCGCGCGCTTCGTCATCGTGCTGCCGGCCGAGGCGGCCGCGGCCGGGCAGGAAGAAGAGGAAGGGAAATCATGAATCCGCAATTGTCGGTGCTGCTCATCGAGGACGACGCCAACGTCCGCCTCGGCTGCGAGCAGGCGATCCAGCTCGCCGGCATTCCGGTGACCGCGGTCGCCTCCGCCGAAGAGGCGCAGCGGCGCCTCAGCGCCGGCTTCCCCGGCATCGTCGTCACTGACATGCGTCTGCCGGGAATGGACGGGCTGCAGCTGGTGCGCTGGGCGCACGAACTGGAGGCGGCGCTGCCGGTGATCATGATCACCGGCCATGGCGATGTTTCGCTGGCGGTCGAGGCGATGCGCAGCGGCGCCTACGACTTCATCCCCAAGCCGTTCTCGCCCGAGCACCTGGTCGAGGTGGTGCAGCGGGCGATGGAGAAGCGGGCGCTGACGCTGGAGGTGGAGGCGCTGCGCCGGCGCCTGGAGCATCGCGATGGCATCGAGTCGATGCTGATCGGCCGCTCGCCGCAGATGGCGGCGGTGCGTCGGCGCGTGCAGGAGGTCGCCGGCTCGGCGGTCGACGTGCTGATCCGCGGCGAGACCGGCACCGGCAAGGAACTGGTCGCCCGCTGCCTGCACGACAACGGACCGACGGCGAAGGGCAACTTCGTCGCGCTGAACTGCGGCGGCATGCCGGAGACGCTGCTTGACAGCGAGCTGTTCGGGCACGAGCCGGGCGCCTTCTCCGGTGCGCAGAAGCGGCGCATCGGCAAGATCGAGTACGCCAACGGCGGCACGCTCTTCCTCGACGAGCTGGAAACGATGCCGATGCCGATGCAGATCAAGCTCCTGCGCGTGCTGCAGGAGCGGCAGCTGGAGCGGCTCGGCTCGAACCAGTCGATCAAGGTGTCGTGCCGCGTCGTCGCCGCGACCAAGGAGGACCTGGCGGTGCTGGCGCAGAAGGAACGCTTCCGCGCCGACCTCTACTACCGCCTCAACGTCGTCACCATCGACCTGCCGCCGTTGCGCGAGCGGCGCGAGGATATCCCGCTGCTGTTCGAGAATTTCGTCATGCAGGCGGCCGAGCGCTACCAGCGGCCGCTGCCGGCGGTGGCGCCGGAGGACGTGCACCGGCTGATGGCGCACGACTGGCCGGGCAACGTGCGCGAGCTGCGCAACGCCGCCGACTGCTTCGCGCTCGGCCTGCGCAACGACGTCATGGCGCCGGCCGAGGTGATGGAGGGCGGGCTGTCGCTGGCCGAGGCGGTCGAGCGCTTCGAGCGTTCGCTGATCTCCGCCGAGCTGCGCCGGCACGACGGCAGCCTCGCCCGCACCAGCGAAGCGTTGCGCGTGGCGAAGACGACGCTGCACGACAAGATCCGGAAATACGGCCTGCAATCAGGCGGTTGATGCGGGTGTTTTCTGCGGAAATTCATAATTATGAATTTCCGTGGTCAGTGGCAGGGTCTTTTGTGCTATGATCCCCCGCCTAATAAAAGACATCGTCTTTGCCTCCCCCCGGAAACCCGACCATGCCCCTGCCGCCCCCCAGTGTCGAGCGCACGTTGGTGCAGCTGCGCAACGTGCAGCTGTTCGGGTACAAGCGCGTCGACGGCCGCTGGGACATCGAGGCGCGCATCACCGACACCAAGAACCACGACTACCCGATCTCGTCGAAGACCATCGCCCAGGGCGAGCCGGTGCACGACATGTGGGTCCGGGTCACCATCGACCACCAGATGAACGTGCTCGACGCCTGCGCCAGCAGCGATGCGGCGCCGTACGACGAGCACTGCACGGCGATCGCGCCGGACTACGGCAAGTATCTGGTCGGACTGAACCTCTTCCACGGCTTCCGCAAGGCCGTGAAGGAACGCCTCGGCGGCATTCACGGCTGCTCGCACATCACCGAGCTGCTCACCTATCTGCCGACGGCGGCATTGCAGACCTTCGCCAGTGACGTGCAGGACAACGCGGACAGCGGCATCAAGCCCTTCCAGCTCGATCGCTGCCACGCCCTGGAATCGCATTCGGAAGCAGTCCGGCGCTATTACCCGCGCTGGTACCGCGGCCAGAAAACCGGGTAGGAAACCCTCCTGCCCAATCGCTCGCAACCTCAACTAAGCAAGGAAAGCGCATGAAGATTCACGAATATCAGGGCAAGCAAATCCTGAAGAAATTCGGCGTGACGGTTCCGCGCGGGATTCACTGCACCACCGTGGATGACGCGGTCAAGGCAGCCGAAACCCTGGGCGGCAAGGTCTGGGTGGTGAAGGCCCAGATTCACGCCGGTGGCCGTGGCAAGGGCGGCGGCGTCAAGGTCGCAACCTCGCTCGAAAAAGTTCGCGAATACGCCGGCCAGATCCTCGGCATGCAGCTGATCACGCACCAGACCGGCCCGGAAGGCCAGAAGGTCCGTCACCTGCTGATCGAGGAAGGCGCCGACATCAAGCACGAGTACTACGTCGCCGCGCTGACCGACCGCGCCACGCAGTCGGTGGCGATGATGGCTTCGTACGAAGGCGGCATGGACATCGAGGAAGTCGCGCACAAGACCCCGGAAAAGATCGTCAAGGTCTTCGTGAACCCGCTGGTCGGCCTGACCGACGAGCAGGCGCTGACGCTGGCCAAGGGCATGGGCATGAACGAAGCCTCGATCCCGCAGTGCGTCGACACGCTGAAGAAGCTGTACACCTGCTACATGGAAACCGACGCCTCGCTGGCCGAGATCAACCCGCTGATCCACGAAGGCGACGGCACGGTCAAGGCGCTCGACGCCAAGTTCAACTTCGACTCCAACGCCCTCTACCGTCAGGAAGAGATCGTCGCCATGCGCGACCTGGACGAAGAAGACGCCGATGAAATCGAAGCTTCCAAGTTCGACCTCGCCTACATCTCGCTCGACGGCAACATCGGCTGCCTGGTGAACGGTGCCGGGCTGGCCATGGCGACGATGGACACGATCAAGCTGTTCGGCGCCGAGCCGGCCAACTTCCTCGACGTCGGCGGCGGCGCCACCACCGAGAAGGTCACCGAAGCCTTCAAGATCATGCTCAAGAACCCGAAGGTCAAGGGCATCCTGGTGAACATCTTCGGCGGCATCATGCGCTGCGACACGATCGCCACCGGCGTCGTCGCCGCTGCCCGCGAAACGCACCTCAGCGTGCCGCTGGTCGTGCGCATGAAGGGCACCAACGAAGATCTCGGCAAGCAGATCCTGAAGGATTCCGGTCTGCCGATCATCTCCGCCGATTCCATGGCCGAAGCCGCCACCAAGATCGTTGCTGCGGTCAAGTAAGGAGCTATTGAATGTCCATCTTCATCAACAAAGACACCAAGGTCATCACCCAGGGCATCACCGGCAAGACCGGTCAGTTCCATACGGAAAAGTGCCAGGAATACGCCAACGGCAAGAACTGCTTCGTCGCCGGCGTGAACCCGAAGAAGGCCGGCGAGAGGATTTTCGACATCCCCATCTACGGTTCGGTCAAGGAAGCCGCCAAGGAAACCGGCGCCACCGTTTCCGTCATCTACGTGCCGCCCCCCGGAGCTGCCGCCGCGATCTGGGAAGCCGTTGAAGCTGACCTCGACCTGGCCATCTGCATCACCGAAGGCATCCCCGTCCGCGACATGCTGATGGTGCGCAACAAGATGAAGGAAAAGGAAGCCAAGGGCGGCAAGAAGACGCTGCTGCTCGGCCCGAACTGCCCCGGCCTGATCACCCCGGACGAAATCAAGATCGGCATCATGCCCGGCCACATCCACAAGAAGGGCCGCATCGGCGTCGTCTCGCGTTCCGGCACGCTGACCTACGAAGCCGTCGGCCAGCTGACCGAACTGGGCCTCGGCCAGTCGTCCGCCGTCGGCATCGGTGGTGACCCGATCAACGGCCTGAAGCACATCGACGTCATGAAGGCCTTCAACGACGATCCGGAAACCGACGCCGTCATCATGATCGGCGAAATCGGCGGCCCAGACGAAGCCGAAGCCGCGATGTGGTGCAAGGCCAACATGAAGAAGCCGATCGTCGGCTTCATCGCCGGCGTCACCGCCCCGGCCGGCAAGCGCATGGGCCACGCCGGCGCGCTGATCTCCGGCGGCGCCGACACCGCCGACGCCAAGCTCGCCATCATGGAAGAGTGCGGCTTCAAGGTCACGCGCAACCCGTCGGAAATGGCCAAGCTGCTGAAGGCAATGCTGTAAACCTTCGCTTGCGGCATGGAAAAGGGCAGGCGTTGCGCCTGCCCTTTTTGTTTTTTCGAGCCTGCTTACGACCCTTAGCGGTAATTTGCGCCAGTTAGAAGCGGACGTTCAAAGAATGAATTAAACGGTGCGCACGCCCTATAGGTTTTTCTTTGGCGGCAGAGGGGCGTTACCAGACACCACATCCAGCACAATAGAAACAAGAAAGGCAATCCAGCCGATCATCAGAACGATGCCGTAGGGAATTCCGCTTGGTACTTTTGAAATCCAGAGGTATGAAATTCCTCCACCAGTCCAAACGAAGGTCGCTGCAAAAGCAAAGTGACTAGGCCGGCTCCACGGCATTTCGGATGTATTCCTTAAGCTCGCCAGCTTAAGTAGCGGAACCCATACCGGTATTAGGGCTAGTCCAAGGGCAATGAATTCCATATCGAGGGAGCTCAAAAATCGGATATGCACTTCCGATTATGCAGAAGTAATACGATGATGTGCAACGACGTGCAGAAAGCCATATCGTTAACAACTTCAGTTACCCTGGGGCTCAGAAAGATTTCGAACGTCCGCTAACGGCGCACCACTTTCTTGTCAGCTTCGGGCCGGAAACAGCCGCCGCAAGCACCCCCCACCGTCTGCCTCAGCGCGACTCCTTGACCACCCGCCCGTTCGTCGCCTGCACCGGCCGCACGTTGTTCTTGTACACCTTGGCGAAGTCGGCGATCTGCTCGCGGGAGACACTGACCGGGTGCTTCAGCACCAGCCAGAGCACGCCTTCGGTGCACGGCGGCGTCGTCAGCGAGCCGATGTAGGTGCTGTACTCGCGCTTCTGCGGGATCAGCTGGCCGGGGTCGATCTTCGCGCCGCCGGGGGTGACGGGTTTGCCCGGCTCCAGCGGCAGCGCATTCCACAGCGTGCGCACCAGCCGGTTCTCCTTGCCCTCTACCAGCGGCACGGCCAGCATCGCGACCTGCCCGGACTTGCTGCGGTGTTCGAACTGCACGCTCATCACCGGCCGCTTGCCGTTGCCCATCTCTTCGCCGGGGTGGCGGAACCAGAAGCGCTGCAGCAGATACTCCTCGCCGTCGACGACGATGCTGCCGGCGTCGTCGGCATTCACCTGGATGGTGTGTCCGGTATCGACGATGGAAAGCGGAATCGGCTTCCAGGCGAAGCGGATCGGCGACAGGTCGGCGCGGATCGGTGCGCGGATGTCGATCGGCGACTGCCGCTTGCCGTCGCCGCACGCCGCATAGTCTTCCGACAGCTTGCTCCAGCGGGCCGGGCCGAGCTTGCCGTCGTGGCTCCACGCCGCCGGCGGTTTCGGCGGCGGGGGCGGCGCTTCTTCCTTGTCGCCCTTGCCGCGCGGCTTGCCCGGCTTGCTAGGTTCGACGACCAGTTCGGCGGCGGGCTTGGCCGGCGCCGGCGGCGTCGCCGGGGCGGCCGGCTTGCGGCAGACATGGTTGAAGACCGCTTCGAGCGGCGTTTCCGGCACGACCGGCAGGGCATCCTTGCCGTCGAAGCCTTCGCTCTTCAGCTCGCTGCCGTTCTCGGCCAGGTAGAGGCGGCGCAGCGGCGCGACCAGGCGCTTGTCGCACTGGAATTCGCTGAGCTGGGTCAGGCTGGCGTAGGAGAAGGCCCACGATTCCTGCAGCCGGCGCGCCGCGTAGGTCTCGCGGTGCCAGGCGCGGACCTTGCCGTCGCTGCCGCGATCGATGCTGCTGGTGTCGACCGCGACCTTGAGCGGCGCCGACTTGCCGCCGGGGCCGACCGCCAGCCACTTGGCGGCGTGTGCCGAGGCAATGGGCAGCAGCAAGGCGACGCCGGCGCATAAGGTCGACAGCGCCCGGGAGCGCGCGGCGGAGCTGCCGGAGGGGCTTCTGGCGGCGGGGGCGTGGAGGCGGCGTCTTTCCATTTTTCGCGGTGATGTCGATGCGTCCGGGATGGCGGCGATTATAGGGGGTGTTCCCGGAGGGCGGGGAATTGCGATGCCGCGGGCCGTTGCCGGACTCGCCGGCACGCCGTTTCGCGCTAGAATTCGCGCCTTCCGTTGCCACCCATCGCCCGAGGTTGCCGTGCCCGAGATGCTCCTTTCGCCCGAATTCTGGGTTGCCGTACTGCAGATCATCATGATCGACCTCGTGCTCTCCGGCGACAATGCTGTCGTCATCGCGCTCGCCTGCCGCAACCTGCCGGCCGAACAGCGCCGCCGCGGTATCCTGTGGGGCGTCGCCGGTGCCGTCGGCCTGCGCGTGGTGCTGACCATGGCTGCCGCGGTGGTGATGAACATGCCCTGGCTGAAGCTGGCCGGCGGCCTGCTGCTGCTGTGGATCGGCGTCAAGCTGCTGGTGCCGGAGGACGACGACGGGCACGCCATCTCGCCCGCCGACCACCTGTGGGGCGCGGTGCGCACGATCATCGTCGCCGACTTCGTGATGAGCCTGGACAATGTGATCGCCGTCGCCGGCGCCTCGCACGGCAACCTCGGCCTGCTCGTCTTCGGGCTGCTGGTGAGCATTCCGCTGATCGTCTGGTCGAGCCAGATCGTGCTGCACCTGATGGAGCGTTGGCCGGTGGTCGTCGTCATCGGCGCCGCGCTGCTCGGCTGGGTGGCCGGCACGATGATCTGGAGCGACCCGGCCGTCGTCGCGCTGGTCTCTTCCTTCCCCGCCTGGTCGGCCACCGTGGCCGCGGCGCTGAGCGCCTCGCTGGTCGTCGCGGCCGGCAAATGGGTGGAAACCCGCCGCGTTCGCGCCGCCTCCGTCGCCGTCGATTGAGCGGAATCCCGCCTGCCGCATGGCGCCGACATTGACTGTTCTCAGGCGCCACTGTAAGAATACCGGGTAGTCGACTGTTTCTTTTTCCGATTTTCGGTTGATTCCGCTGCGCGTGCTGCCCGGGATCCGCCGCAAGTCGGCCGCATACAAAGCCTCGCGGCCCGCTCCGCCCGGAGCGGGGGCTGACGGCTAACAACGAAGACAAGACGGCGTCCAGCCGTTCGATGGAGGCAGGCATGCGCAAGACCGGTTTCTGGAAGTCGGACTGGTTTCTCGGGCTGGTCGTTTCGCTGGCCATGCTCGCGCTGGCCAATGTCGACGCCATCCAGAGCATCGAGCGCAAGGCCTACGACTGGGGCGTGCAGTCCTCGTCGCGTGAGCCGCTGTCGCGCATCGCGGTGATCGCCATCGACGACGCCTCGATCGCCAACCTCGGCCGCTGGCCCTGGCCGCGCGACCTGCACGCGAAGATGACCGATCTGCTGGCCGGCGCCCAGGCGAAGGTGGTCGCCAATACCGCGCTCTTCTTCGAACCGCAGATCGACGCCGGCTACGGCTATGTGACCAAGCTCGCCGGCCTGCATGAGCAGGTCGTCGCCGCCGGCATCGAGTCGCCGCAGATTGCCGAGATGGGGGCGCTGCTCAAGGAAGCCGAGGTGCGCCTGAACAACGACCGCAGCCTTGCCGAGAGCCTGGAGCGCGCCAATTTGGTGGTGATGCCGATGCTGTTCCGCCTCGGCGATCCGAAGGGCCGCCCGGACAAGCCGCTGCCGGAATACGTCGCCAGGAACCGGCTGCCGCAGGTCGGCGAGGCCGGCGGCGATGCGCTGCCGACCGCGTCGGTGCAGTACCCGATCGAGTCGCTCGGGGCGCGGGCGGTCGCCATCGGCCACCTCAACGCCAATGCCGACGTCGACGGCGGCATCCGCGCCGAGCCGCTGGTGGTGCGCTACTACGACCTCTATTTCCCGTCGCTGTCGCTGCTGGTTGCGGCGAAGAGCCTCAACCTCGGCCCCGCCGACATCAAGGCCAGCCTCGGCGAGGAGGTGCGGTTGGGCAAGCTGCGCATCCCGACCGACGGCATGACGCAGATGAACACCTTCTTCTACAAGGACCGCGGCGACAGGCCGGCCTTCCCGGTGGATTCCTTCTACGACGTGCTCACCGGCAAGATCCCGGCGAGCAAGTACCAGGGCAGGATCGTCCTCATCGGCGCCACCGCCGGCGGCGTCGGCGCGCCGCAGGTGACGCCGGTGTCGCCGGCGATGGAGCCGGTGCTGACGCTGGCGCATTCGGTGTCGTCGATCCTGCAGGAGCACTTCTTCGTGACGCCGCCGTGGGCGGGCTATGCCTCGCTCGGCGCCTTCCTGCTCGTCGCCCTCTACCTGATCGTGCTGCTGCCGCGCTTCTCCGCCGGCATCGGCGCGCTGGCCACGGCCGCGCTGCTGGTCGCGCTGGTTGGTGCCCACTTCGGCCTGATGGTCGGCGCCGGCATGTGGATCCAGCTGATGGCGGCGGCGATGCTGCTGATCGTCGGCCACCTGCTGCTGACCACCAAGCGCTTCCTCGTCACCGAGCGCGGCAAGGAGAAATCGGAAGCCGAGTCGGCCGAGTCCAACCGCATGCTCGGCCTCGCCTTCCAGGGGCAAGGCCAGCTCGACATGGCCTTCGACAAGTTCCGCAAGTGCCCGCTGGACGATGCGCTGCTGGAGAACCTCTACAACCTGGCGCTGGATTTCGAGCGCAAGCGGCAGTTCAACAAGGCCGAGGCGGTGTTCCGCTACATGGCCGAGTACCGCCTCGACTTCCGCGACCTGCCGCAGCGCATCGCGCGCGCCAAGCAGATGTCGGAAACGGTGATGCTCGGCGGCAGCGGCGGGCGGACCAACGCCAGCACGATGATCCTGGAAGGCGGCCCGGACGGCGTCCAGGTCGAGAAGCCGATGCTCGGCCGTTACCAGGTCGAGAAGGAGCTGGGCAAGGGGGCGATGGGGGTCGTCTATCTCGGCCGCGACCCGAAGATCAACCGCGTCGTGGCGATCAAGACGATGGCGCTGTCGCAGGAGTTCGACGAGGACGAGCTGGTCGACGTCAAGGCGCGCTTCTTCCGCGAGGCGGAGACGGCGGGGCGCCTCAATCATCCCAACATCGTCACCATCTTCGATGCCGGCGAGGAGCACGACCTCGCCTACATCGCCATGGAATTCCTCAAGGGCAAGGACCTGGTGCCGCAGACCAAGGCCGGCGGCCTGCTGCCGCTGCCGCAGGTGGCCAGCATCGTCGCCCGCGTCGCCGAGGCGCTGGCCTATGCGCATCGCAACAACGTCGTGCACCGCGACGTGAAGCCGGCGAACATCATGTACGAGGCCGACGGCGACCAGGTCAAGGTCACCGATTTCGGCATCGCGCGCATCACCGATTCGTCGAGGACGAAGACCGGCATGGTGCTCGGCACGCCCAGCTACATGTCGCCGGAGCAGCTCGCCGGCAAGAAGATCGACGGCCGTTCCGACCTCTTCTCGCTCGGCGTGATGCTCTACCAGATGTGCTGCGGCAAGCTGCCGTTCGCCGGCGAGTCGATGGCGCAACTGATGTTCAAGATCGCCAACGAGCCGCCGGCCGACATCCGCGCCGAGCGCCCCGACCTGCCGGCCTGCCTGGTGGCGGTGATCGACAAGGCGCTGGCCAAGAACATCGAACAGCGCTACCAGAGCGGCGACGAGATGGCGCGGGATTTGCGTGAATGCATGAATGCCCGGCCCGTGGCTGCTGCCGCCGCGCCGGGCGTCGATATCAATCTCTAGGAGCCAGCGTGGGCAAAAGTCTCTCCGAATCGATCGAGATCGTCGCCAAGACCGATCCCGGCATGGTTCGCTCGCACAACGAGGATTCGGTCTTCGGCAACCCGCACCGCGGCCTGGTCATCCTCGCCGACGGGATGGGCGGCTACAACGCCGGCGAGGTCGCCAGCGGCATGGCGACGACGGTGTTGTCGACCGAGCTGGAAGCCGCCTTCGCCGCGCGTGCGCCCGACACTCCGGAGGCGGACGGCCGTTCCTACGCGCAGGCCGCGATCCTGGAACGCGTGGCCCACACCAATGCGGCGATCTTCAATGCGGCGGCCAGCCAGCCGCAGTATGCCGGCATGGGAACGACGCTGGTGCTGGCGCTCTTTCACGACGACCGGCTGACCGCAGCGCATATCGGCGACTCGCGGCTCTACCGGCTGCGCGGCGAAGCCTTCGCGCAGCTGACCCGCGACCATTCGCTGCTGCAGGAGCAGATCGACGCGGGGATGATCACGGCCGAGGAAGCCCGGCATTCGCAGAACAAGAACCTGGTGACGCGCGCGCTCGGCGTCGATCCGCAGGTGGAGACCGAAATCCACGACCACGAGGTGCTGCCGGGCGATATCTACCTGCTGTGCTCCGACGGCCTCAACGACATGGTCGAGGACGAGGAGATCGCGCTGACGCTGCAGGCGCTCGGCGCGAATCTGGAACTGGCGGCGACGCAATTGATCCAGATGGCAAACGACAACGGCGGGCGCGACAATGTGTCGGTGATCCTGGTCAAGGTCTTGCGCGAGTTTCCCGCCGCCACGAGCTGGTGGGACAAACTCTTCAACTGGTTCAAGTAAGGGACGGGACGAAAATGGCAAAGATGATTCTCTCCATGGACGGTCTGGTGCTGAAGGAGATTCAGCTCGGCAAGGAACGGATGACGATCGGCCGCAAGCCGCACAACGACATCCAGATCGACAACCTGGCGATCTCCGGCGAGCACGCGGCGGTGGTGACCATCCTCAACGATTCCTTCCTTGAGGACCTGAACAGCACCAACGGCACGCTGGTCAACGGCCAGCCGGTCAAGAAGCATTTCCTGAAGAACGGCGACGTCGTCGAACTCGGCAAGTACAAGCTCAAGTACATCGCCGACCAGACGGCGGCAGCGGGCGATGCCGCCGATTTCGAGAAGACGATGATCATGCGTCCGAACATGGTGCGGCCGGCGCCGGAAGCCGCTCCTGCCGCGCCGGCACCGGCGGCGCCCACGCCGCCGCCGGCAGCTCCCGCCGCCGCCGCCCCGGTTCGGGGGATGGGCGAGACCCAGGCCGGCGTCCCGGCGCAACCGTCTCCGGCCGCTGCCGCGCCGGCGCCGCAGCAGGCGGCCGCGATCCAGATCCTCAGCGGCGCCAATGCCGGGCGCGAGCTGGAGCTGACCAAGACATTGACCACGCTCGGCAAGCCCGGCGTGCAGGTGGCAGTGATCGCCAAGCGGCCGCACGGCTACTTCGTCACGCACGTCGAGGGTGCGCAGTTTCCGGTGGTCAACGGCAAGGCGCTCGATGCGCAGGCGCATCAGCTGGCCGACCACGACGTGATCGAGATCGCCGGCGTCAAGATGGAATTCTTCCTGAAGACCTGATCCCCGATTTCTGATTCCGAGCGGACCGATGGCCGTGGCAGCCCTGAAAAAGCACCTGATCCAGATCCTGCTCGGCCTGGCGATCATGCTCGCCTTCCTCGGCCATGCCGGCCGTTTCTACCCGATCCCGCTGGTCAGCGTGATCGACGCCTTCATCTACGACGCCCGCTTGCGCCTGACCATGCCGGGCGGCGTCGACGACCGCGTGGTGATCCTCGACATCGACGAAAAGAGCCTGGCCGAAGGCGGGCGCTGGCCGTGGAGCCGCGACAAGATGGCGACGCTGCTCGACCGCCTGTTCGACCATTACGGCGTTGCCGTGCTCGGTTTCGACGTCGTCTTCGCCGAGCCGGACGAGAGTTCCGGCCTGAAATCGCTGGAGGCGATCGGCAAGCGCGAACTGAAGGACGATGCCGGCTACCAGTCAGCGCTGAAGGGCCTGCGCCAGAGCCTCGACTACGACCGGCGCTTTGCCGAAGCGATGGCCAAGCGGCCGGTGGTCCTCGGCTACTACTTCACCAACATGTCGAATGCGCTGACCAGCGGCCGGCTGCCCGAACCGGTACTGGCGCCGGGAACCTTCAAGGGCCGTAACCTCGCCATCACCACCTGGAACGGCTACGGCGCCAACCTGCCCGAATACCAGACGAACGCCGCCAGCGCCGGCCATTTCGTGCCGCTGGTGGACTTCGACGGCATCTCGCGCCGCGTGCCGATGCTGGTTGAATATCAGGGGGCTTACTACGAGTCGTTGTCGCTGGCGATGGTGCGGCTGCTGCTCGGCATGCCGAAGCTGGTTCCAGGCTACGCCGACGATGGTGCGCCCGGCAGCCGCGATTACGCCGGGCTGGAGTGGCTGGAGCTGCCGACGCCGCGCGGCACGGTGCGCATCCCGGTGGACGAGTCGGTGGCGACGCTGATCCCCTACCGCGGCAGGCAGGGCAGCTTCCCCTATTTGCCGATTGCCGACGCCTTGCACGGGCGGCTACCGGTCGAGGCGCTGAAGGGCAAGATCGTCATCGTCGGCACCTCGACCCCCGGCCTGATGGACCTGCGGGCGACGCCGGTGGCGACCTCCTACCCGGGGGTCGAGATCCACGCCAACCTGGTTGCCGGCATGCTCGACGGCCGCATCAAGCTGAAACCGGCCTACGTGCTCGGTGCCGAGGTGCTGATGGTCGCCCTCTGCGGCCTCATCCTGGCGCTGCTGCTGCCGCTGTTCTCGCCGCTGAAGGCGTCGCTGCTGTCGTTCGGCGTGCTGCTCGCCGCCGCCGGCCTCAATTTTGTGCTGTGGCAATCCGGCCTGCTCATTCCGCTGGCGTCGACGCTGCTCCTGATCCTCGCCCTCTACGCGCTGTCGATGTCCTGGGGCTACTTCGTCGAGTCGCGCGCCAAGCGGCAGCTGACCGGGTTGTTCGGGCAGTACGTGCCGCCGGAACTGGTCGAGGAGATGAGCCGGGATCCGGAAAACTACAGCATGGAAGGGCGCAACGAGGAGCTGACGGTGCTGTTCTCGGACGTGCGCAGCTTCACGACGATTTCCGAGGGGCTCGACCCGAAGGAGCTGACGCACCTGATGAACGAGTACCTCGGCGCGATGACTGCGGTGATCCGCCGCAACCGCGGCACGCTCGACAAGTACATCGGCGACGCGATCATGGCCTTCTGGGGGGCGCCGGTCGCCGACCCGGAACACGCGCGGCATGCGGTGCTCACCGCGCTCGACATGCAGCGCGAGCTGCGCAAGCTGGACGAGCCGTTCAAGGCGCGCGGCTGGAAGCCACTGTACATCGGGGTCGGCATCAACACCGGCACGATGACCGTCGGCGACATGGGCTCGCCGGTGCGCCAGTCCTATACTGTGATGGGCGATGCGGTGAACCTCGGTTCGCGGCTGGAGGGAATCACCAAGCAGTACGGCGTCGGCATCCTTGTTGGTGAAACCACGCGGGCAGCGGTGAAGGATGTCGTTTTCCGCGAGCTCGACCGGGTTCGCGTCAAGGGCAAGGACGAGCCGGTGGCGATCTACGAGCCGCTGGGGCTGGTCGGCGAGGTCGGCAAGGATGTGCTCGATGCGCTCAAGCTGTGGCAGCAGGTACTCCGCCTGTATCGCGCCCAGGACTGGGACCAGGCCGACGTGCAGCTGTACAATCTAACGCGCCAGGCGCCCGACTGCAAGCTCTACCAGCTCTATGCCGAACGCATTGCGTACTATCGCCAGCACCCGCCGGGCGAGGGCTGGGACGGCGTCACCACCTTCGAGACGAAGTGATTGCATGGAAGCCAGCGCATGAAGGCGAGAATTCTCGGTTGCAGCGGCGGAATCGGCGGGCGCCACTTGCGCACCACGTCGATCCTGGTCAATCACGACATCCTGATCGATGCGGGTACCGGCGTCGCCGACCTGTCGATGGCCGAGCTGGCGATGATCGACCATGTCTTCCTGACGCATACGCATCTCGACCACATCGCTGCCCTGCCGCTGATGATCGACACCGTCGGCGACATGCGCGACAAGCCGCTGGTGGTGCATGGCACCGAGGCGGTGCTGCAGATCCTGAAGAACCACATCTTCAACTGGGCGATCTGGCCCGACTTTTCGGAAATCCCGACGCCGGAAGCACCCTTCCTGCAGTTCAAGACCTTGCGCGTCGGCCAGAAGAACCGGATCGGCGAACTGACGGTCACCGCCGTGCCGGCCGAGCATACCGTGCCGGCGGTCGGCTACCATCTCGATTCGGGGAGCAGCAGCCTGGTCTTCACCGGCGACACGACGGTCAACGACCGCTTCTGGCCGGTGGTGAACAAGATCGCCAATCTGCGCCACCTGATCATCGAGTGCGCGTTCTCGAACCGCGAGGAACGGCTGGCGCGCATCTCCAAGCACATGTGCCCGGACATGCTGGCCGCCGAACTGCTCAAGCTCGAACGCGACTGCGAGATCCACATCACCCACCTCAAGCCGGGGCAGATCGAGCTGACGATGGGCGAGCTGGCGACCTGCATCGGCGACTACAAGCCGCACATGCTGCAGAGCAACCTGGTGCTGGAGTTCTGACATGGCGGAGACGAAGCTGCTGACCCCGGAACGCCTGCAGGCCTTCGAGCCGCTCGGCTCGCTGTCGTCGGAACGGTTGCGCGAGCTGGCCGGCGTCTGCCGTGTCGAATCGGTGCCGCGCGGCAGCGATCCGTTCCGTTTGCACGGGCTGGACGGCGAGGCCGTCTACCTGGTCTCCGGCGAGCTGAAATTGAGCCACGCCGACGGCATGGTCGAGGTCGTCGTCGGCGGTTGCGACGCTGCCCTGCGGCCGCTGTCCCGCGATCTGGCGCGCTGCGCCGCCGTACGCGCGATCACCGATGTCGAGCTGCTGCGGGTCGACGAGCACCTGCTCGACATCATGCTGACCTGGGACCAGCTGAGCACGCAGGTCAACGGCAACGATGTTGCCGAAAGCACCGACTGGCGGACACTGTCCGGCGCCTTCCGGATGGAGATCCTGACCTCCGGCGCCTTCGCCGCACTGCCGCCGTCCAACATCGATGCGCTGTTGCGCCGCTTCGAACGGATTCGCCTCAAGGCCGGCGACGTGGTGCTGCGCGAAGGCGATGAAGGCGAGTATTACTACCTGATCGAGTCCGGCCGCTGCGACGTGACCCGCTGCGTCGGCGGCGCGACCCTGTCGCTGGCCGAACTGAAGGGCGGCGACGCCTTCGGCGAGGAATCGCTGGTCGCCGGCGGCCAGCGCAACGCGACGGTGACGATGCGCACCAACGGCGTGCTGCTGCGGCTCGGCAAGCAGGATTTCATCGAGCTGCTGCGCGAGCCGCTGCTCAAGCGCGTATCGCGCGCCGAGGCGGAGCGGCGGGTGGCGGCCGGCGCGGTGTGGCTCGACGTGCGCTTCCCGGCCGAGTTCCAGCACGACCGCCTGCCGGGGGCGATCAACATCCCGCTCAACGAAATCCGCAACGCCATCGGCCCGCTCGAGACCGACAAGGAATACATCGTCTATTGCCAGAGCGGCCGCCGCAGTTCGGCGGCGGCCTTCATCCTCTCGCAGCACGGCTATCGCGCCGCCTGGCTCGAAGGCGGGCTGCGCGCGACCAGCCATCCCTGAACCGGAAAACCATGTCCACGACGAGCAAAATCGAGCAGCCGGGTGTCGACGACGCCGCCGCTCGCCTGGCCTTTTTCAAGAACCTGCAGGTCGTCACCAACAAGATCCACGCGACGGCGAACATCGACGAGATCATGCTCGAACTGTCGCAGGATATCTGCACGCTGTTCAACTGCGACCGGCTGACCGTCTACGCCGTCGGCGAGGACAAGCAGAGCATCGTCTCCAAGGTGAAGACCGGACTCAATTCGTTCAAGGACCTGCGCCTGCCGATCGCCGACCAGAGCATCGCCGGCTACGTTGCCGCGAACCGCAAGCTGGTCAATATCCACGACGTCTATGACACCGCGGAGCTTGCGCGCTACAGCCCGCACATGGCCTTTCTCAAGGAGGTCGACAAGCGCACCGGCTACCGCTCGAAGCAGATGCTGGTGGCGCCGATCCTCGATGCGACGACGGGCGACCTGCTCGGCGTCGTGCAGCTGATCAACCACAAGGACGGGACGCCGTTCTCGGCGGTTGCCGAGGAGGGGGTACAGGGGTTGGCGCAGACCCTGGCGGTGGCGTTTACGCAGCGGCAGAAGCCGCAGCTGGTGGCGCGCGGCAAGTACGACGACCTCGTCGTTGCGGCCGTCATTTCCGCCGCCGAACTCGACCTGGCGCAGCGCTCGGCGCGACGCAAGGGGCTGCCGCTGGAAGAAATCCTGATCAGGGAATTCCAGGTCAAGCCGGCGGCGATCGGCCAGGCGCTGGCGAAGTTCTTCGGCGTCCCCTATGAGCCCTTCCGTCCGGACCGGGTGAAGCCGATCGACCTGCTGAAGAACCTGCGCCGCGAATACGTCGACGCGAACCATTGGCTGCCGATCGAGGAAACGCAGGAGGGGATCGTCGTCGTCTCGCCGGACCCGGAGCGCATCCGCGCCTCGCGCATCGTCAACAACATCTTCCCCAAGGGCAAGATCGTCTACCGGGTGAGCACCGAAGGCGAGTTCCGCAAGCAGATCGACCAGTTCTACGGCGCGCTCGCCGACATGGGCTCGGTCGGCGACCTGCTCTCCGACCTCGACGAGGGCGAACCGGGCGAGATCGGCGCCGACGACATCAGCGCCGCCGCCGACAACGAGCTGGTGCGGCTGGTCAACAAGATCATCGTCGAGGCCTACCAGCAGGGCGCCTCCGACATCCACGTCGAGCCGCGCCCGGGCAAGGACAAGGTGCAGATCCGCTTCCGCAAGGACGGCTCGCTGTCCAACTACATCGAGGTGCCGGCGTCCTACCGCAACGCGCTGATCACCCGCCTGAAGATCATGTGCGACCTCGACATCTCGGAGAAGCGGCGGCCACAGGACGGCAAGATCAAGTTCAAGAAGTACGGGCCGCTCGACATCGAGCTGCGCGTGGCGACCATCCCCACCGCCGGCGGCGTCGAGGACGTGGTGATGCGCATTCTCGCCGCCGGCGAGCCGCTGCCGCTCGACGCGATGGGCTTCTCGCCGCACAACCACGAGAACCTGATCAAGTGCATCTCCAAGCCCTACGGCCTGTTCTTCGTCTGCGGTCCGACCGGCTCCGGCAAGACGACGACGCTGCACTCGGTGCTCGGCTACCTGAACAAGCCCGATACCAAGATCTGGACCGCCGAGGACCCGGTCGAGATCACGCAGAAGGGGTTGCGCCAGGTGCAGGTGAACAAGAAGGCCGGCCTCGATTTCGCCACGGTGATGAAGGCCTTCCTCCGTGCCGACCCGGACATCATCATGGTCGGCGAAATGCGCGACGCGGAAACCACCGGCATCGGCATCGAGGCCTCGCTCACCGGCCATCTGGTGTTCGCCACGCTGCACACCAACTCGGCGCCGGAGTCGATCATCCGCCTGCTCGACATGGGCATGGACCCGTTCAACTTCTCCGACGCGCTGCTCGGCATCCTCGCCCAGCGCCTGGCCAAGCGCCTGTGCAAGGAGTGCAAGGTGGCCTACCAGCCGACGCCCGATGAACTCAAGCAACTGCTCAACGAGTACAGCGAGGAGTTGCGCAACACCGATAGCTGGGCGAAGGATCCGAAAGGGCAGATGGAGGCGGTCTACAAGGACTGGCAGCAGCGCTACGCCAAGGACGGCAAGTTCACGCTGTACAAGGCAAAGGGCTGCCCGACCTGCAGCGATACCGGCTACAAGGGGCGGGTCGGCCTGCACGAGCTGCTGGTCGGCACCGATCAGGTGAAGAGGCTGATCCAGGAGAAGGCGCGGGTTGCCGAAATCCTCGCCGAAGCCCTCAACGAAGGCATGCGCACGCTGAAGATGGACGGCATCGAGAAAGTCATGCAGGGCATCACCGACATGGCGCAGGTGCGGGCGGTGTGCATCAAGTAGGGATGTCGACCATGGATGCCACGCTGCAGGACCTCTTCCGCCGACTCGAACAGCTGAACACGATCGGCACTGCGCTGTCGCACGAGCGCAACATCGCCCGCCTGCTCGAAAACATCCTGCTCGCGGCGAAGGCGATCACCCAGGCCGATGGCGGCACGCTGTACCGGACGACCGACGACGGCAAGCACCTGCGCTTCGAGATCGTGCGCACCGACTCGCTGAAGATCGCCTTCGGCGGCACCACCGGCGAACCGATCTCGGCCAAGTTCCGCGATCTGCCGCTGTTCCTCGACGACGGTGCGCCGAACAACTCGCTGGTCGCCGCCTACAGCGCGATCCACGCCGAGACGGTGAACATCGCCGATGCCTACACGGCGGACGGCTTCGATTTTTCGGGGACGCGCAAGTTCGACCAGACCACCGGCTACCGCTCGCAGTCCTTCCTCACCGTGCCGCTGAAGAACCACGAGAACGAGGTGATCGGCGTGCTGCAGCTGATCAACGCCCGCGACGACGACGGCAGCGTTCGCCCGTTCTCCGATGCCGACCGCCGGCTGGCCGAGTCGCTGGCGTCGCAGGCGGCGGTGGCGCTGACCAACCGGCTGCTGATCACGCAACTGGAGACGCTGTTCGAGTCGTTCATCGGCCTGATCAACATGGCGATCGACGAAAAGTCGCCCTACACCGGCGGCCATTGCCAGCGCGTGCCGGAGCTGACGATGATGCTCGCCGAGGCGGTGAACGACACCACCGACGGGCCGCTCGCCGGCTTCACGATGACCGACAAGGATCGCTACGAGCTGAAGATCGCCGGCCTCCTGCACGACTGCGGCAAGGTGACGACGCCGGTGCACGTGGTGGACAAGGCGACCAAGCTGCAGACCATCTTCGACCGCATCCACCTGATCGACACCCGCTTCGAGGTGCTCAAGCGCGATGCCGAGATCGCGATGCTGAAGGCGGTTGTCGCCGGCGAGGCGCGCGCCGATGCCGAGGGGCGCTATGCGGAGACGCTGCAGCAGATCGACGACGACCGGGCCTTCCTGCGCCGCGCCAACGTCGGCGGCGAGGCGATGCGCCCAGAGGACCAGGAGCGCGTGCGCCGGATCGCCGCCGGCTCGTGGACCGACCCCGAGGGGACGACGGCCCCGTTCCTCTCCGTCGACGAGGTCGAGAACCTGACCATCCGCGCCGGCACGCTGACCGCTACCGAACGCGAGATCATCAACTACCACATCGTCGCTACGATCAAGATGCTGGAATCGCTGCCCTGGCCGAAGCACCTGAAGAACGTGCCGGAGTACGCCGGCGGCCACCACGAGCGGATGGACGGTAAGGGCTACCCGCGCGGCCTGACGCGCGAGCAGATGTCGGTGCAGGCGCGGGTGATGGGCATCGCCGACATCTTCGAGGCGCTGACCGCGAAGGACCGGCCGTATAAGCCGCCGATGAAACTCTCGGAGGCGCTGGGGATTTTGCGCAAGTTTGCCGAGGGGGGGCACATCGATCCGGACCTCTTTGACGTGTTTGTCCGCCAAAAGGTGTATCTGAGGTATGCGGAGCGGTTTTTGGATGCGGGGCAGATTGACGATCTATGATTGCCTGCCTAAGTATTTCTTTCGCGGCTTGCTTTAATAAAACCTCGGCATCGAGATGGCTTGCTCGGTGCCTCGTCGAGTTTCCAGCCGTCCACCTCTGGGAATCCGGCTGCATTTAGCATCATCGCCAGCGTGCATAGTGTCGGTACCCAGCAGGTGTGCTCTGCGCCTGGGTATTCCGCTTTTGGGTAGTACTCCAAGACCAACTGATTATCCGAATAGCCGGTGTTCAGATTCGGGCCGCGGTGCGCGCTGTAATCGTCGCAAATGAGGGATTCGACCAGCATGTAACTATTGCAGATTGAAGCTAGGCGGTCGAGTGCCAGCATCGGATGACGGAGCTGCTGGATCACGCCGAAAAACAGGATGACATCGAATTTTCCGAGGGTTGATTCGGAAACGTCATACACCGACATCGTCTGCCTCCGGCAAATTTCTGGTGAGTACCCGAGCGCAGTACGGCAAAGATCGAAAGTGCCCCATTCCTTTGGAGCAAGATTGGCTGGGAGTCCCTGCGTCTCGGAAAAATCATCGATGGCCACTACTTCCCGCGCACCGCGACGCAAGGCCTCGAAGGTCCAATATCCGTCCCGGGCACCAACGTCGAGAACACGTAAGCCATCCATCCTTTCTGGTAGGTCATACGCTTTCGGCGAGATCGGCTCGCTTCCCGGTGTTTCCAGCCCACCCGGCAAGCAAATCCGGTGGTACCAAAAAGGATGCTGAATTACTTCCTTGCGCCAGCGCTCGTAGTCCGGAGATTTTGGTGCGAGCGAGCGAACCGGCTCAGGGGCGACAAACGGCTTCTTTTCGGGTTCGATGGGGAGAGAGGGGGGGGCTGGCCGGAACGGTTCTCCAGCAATCCGTTGTCTCAATGCTTCGGTAGCCTTAGTTATTGTTGCTTCCCAATCGCCGACGGTGTCTTGCCGGAAGAGGCGCATGCCGGGATACCATGGGCTGCTGTCTGGATGGGTCAGCGTCCATCGCCAGTCGCATGGCTTTGGAATCAGTACCCAAGTCTCCTTATTGAGTGCGCCGGCGAGATGCGCCAGTGCGGTGTCGACAGTGATCACCAAATCCAGTTGTTCAATCACGGCCGCGGTGTCGGTGAAATCTCGCACCTTCGTCATCGGATTGACCCAGTGAAGGCCGGCGAATGATTGATCGAGCTCGTCGGGAATCCTGTCGCGCTGGAGGTTGACCCAATAAATCCCGGGTACCGTCAAGAGCGGGGCGATCTGGTCCAGTTTTAATGAACGGCGCATGTCGTTTGCATGACTTGGGTTCCCTGCCCAAGATAAGCCGACCTTGAGCTTAGGAAAAGCGAACACGCCTGTGGAGCAGAACCACTTTTGCCAGTGCCGCGACGCCGCCGCCGGCGTGTGCAGGTATGGCGTACTGGCCGGTATCGACTGCAATGAAGTCTTGAAACGATGCGGTAACGACAGCATCGGACAGTAGACATCGAAGGCTCCGCTCTCTGGAAGTTCGTCGAAAATCGTCAAATCAGGGCATTCACGCAAGATACCTGTCAGTGACTTGTGTGCTACGACGCCGACTTCCTTGGCCGTCTGCGCTGCCAGGCGGGCATACCGTACAAATTGGAAGGTGTCACCAATTCCCTGCTCGGCGACAATCAGTAGTCGCGTACCCCGCAGATCGCCGCCGGTCCACAAGGGAATCGTCGGTTTGTTCGCCTCGCCCGAAAGGACTAACGATGTCTTCCAACGTAGCTCGTAATCCGCCCAGCCCGCTTCGAGTTGCCCGAGCACTAGCTTGATCAAGCCGCGGTTGTAGATGGCGCTGGGGTTCTCCTTGTCGATTGCCAGAACAGCGTTGGCACAGCTCAAGGATTGGGCAAGCAGATCCTTGCTGAACCAGGCGTTGCCCAGTGCGCAGAGTGCTACTGTGTGTCGGGGGTTTGCAGCGAGTGCCCGGGTTGCGTAATCTTCGGCGGCATCCGCATCGATGGAGCGCGCTGCGATTGCTGCAAGGTTGGCAAGTGCGTCCGCGTCTCCAGGGGCGATCAGCAGGGTTTGGCGCCATAGGGCTTCAGCGCGATCGTCTTGATGATTTTCGAAAAGGGTGGCGCCAAGGCTGCACAGGTACTCGCTGCTTTTGGGAACAAGCGCTACGAGCTGGCGGAGCAGTTTCTCGGCGCCCGAATAATCGCCTTTTTTATAACGGTCTTGGGCTTGGACGGCAAGCTTCTGCACTGCTTTGGGTTTCATGTCGGTGATTTGGTGACGACGGTCGGATAGGTGACGTAAATTGCTTGTTGATGTGACGAAAATTGTCGTTTTGCGCATCTGCCGCAGTCGCCTTGCGTGGAGGGCCGCTGGCACTATCTATGCTAGCATCCAGATCAGGCGGGCATCCGTCAATACTCGAAAAAGGAGATTCTTTATGTTGAAGCGTGCTCAGAAGGGGTTTACCCTGATTGAACTGATGATCGTCGTTGCGATCATCGGTATTCTGGCGGCCATTGCCATTCCGCAGTTTAGCGACTACACCCGCAAGGGTGAAGACAAGGCGGCGCAGTCCGATGCCCGCAATCTACTGACCAACGCCATCGCTTCCTCGACGGCGCAATAACAGGGGAATCGACATGAAAAAACTGGTATTTGCTTCGGCAGTTGTGGCGACCGTGGCTGCTAGCGCTCAAGCGCAGGCCGCTGCTTCCACGTTCTGTACGGCGGGTACGGCAGCCTACGCCTCTACCATAACGCAGAGCGCGACCTCGAGCACCTTCATCAAGCAGAGCATGAGCAACGTCAAGTGTTCGGCGAACGTTCATCTGGTCGGCAACGATGCGGGTTCCTACTACGGTGTTGGCGCTGCGTCCAGCAAGGGTAAGAATACGTTCAACGGCAGTTCGAACGGCGGTGGCGTCAAGGCTGCCGGGGCTTGTGGAACTGCCGGTGCGTGTACCGCTGCGGAGGCCAACACGGCGGCAAGCAGCGCCTCGTGATGTGCTGATCCAGATGTAGACCAAAGCGCGCCGTTACGGCGCGCTTTGCTTTTGGGGTGGCGACCATGTTTCAGTTCTTCCTCTCATCAATTCGGCTAGGGTTGCGTGGGCGCAGCTTCTATGCGGCCTTCCTGCTCGGGGTCGTGCTGATGATTGGCGCCTATCTCTCCGGCTATTTTTCCCCTCGTCAACCCAAAACGGTTGCTCTTGATGTGGGCTTTTCCGGATTGCGCTTTTCCGTCGTGATGCTGGGATTGCTCTGGGTCCAAGAGATGGTTGGTAGCGAGATCAACCGCAAGACGGTGTGGTTCTCGCTGGCCTATCCCGTTTCCCGCCATGCCTATCTTGCTGGCCGGTTTTTGGGTGTGGTGGCGCTGATCGGGCTGGCCTGCATTGTGATAAGTCTGTTGTTGTGGCTAGTCGTTTTTTCGGCGGGCGGTGGTTACGAGCAGGAATTGTCGGTGCACCTCGGCTTCAGCTATTGGCTGACGGTATTTGGCTTCTGGCTTGATGCGGTCGTGGTAGCGTCGTTTGCGCTGTGGATCGCGTCGCTGTCAACGGTGTCGTTCCTGCCTTTCGTACTCGGCTTGGCCTTCGCCGTTAGTGGCAAGGCGCTTGGTTCGGTCATGGACTATCTGGGGCGAGGTGCAGACGGTGACGCAGAAATGGTGGCTCGGTTCGATCCGTTAATTTTTACAATCAAGTGGGTGCTGCCGGATCTGTCCCGTCTTGATTGGCGGAGTTGGCCTATGTATGCCATGACTCCGGATTATGCGAACGTGATGTTTGCGTGTGTCATGGCGCTGGCCTATGTTGGCTTGATGGTCGCGATGGCAGTGATCATCTTTTCCCGGCGGGAATTCGCCTGAATGAGGCTCCGCTCGACATCGGCAACGGTGATTTCCTTGATGGTGCTGGCGGCGGTTTATGTGCTGTCAGTGCAAAACTTGGGGGGGCGCAAGCGCGCCGACGTTACCAGCGAGATGGCGGTGGCTTTGCCCCGGTTGGTGCAGGTGGCGATGGCTGCTGGTGATCGCTACTTGGCCGCTAACCTGGCCGGGTTTCGCGTGTTGGTGGCATCGACCGAATTGATGCGAGAAGAAAATTACGCGGTTCAGGCGCGCCTGCAGGAGGACATCTCCTGGTTCAATCCCGCGCATGAGGACAACTACTATATCGCTGCAGCTATATTGCCATGGGCGAATCAGCTGAAATCGGCGCAGTATGTGCTGAAGCGTGCCGCCGAAGCGAGATCTCAAGATTGGCAGCCTGCTTTTTATTACGCATTCAATATTTACCACTTCGAGCGAAATCCGGCGTTGGCTGCTGAGTGGCTGATCAGGGCCAGCGAACAGGCAGAGGATCGCATGCAGGGAATGTACTTGCAGGAACTGGCCGCGAAATGGTACGAGATAGGCTACCAGCCGCGGGTCGCCGCCGGTGTCGTGGAGGCGTTGGCGGAGCAAGTGCAGGAGGGCGCCTTCCGCCGTTACCTTCGTCACCGTGCCGCTCGTCTCAGGAGTCTGGAGGTATTGCGGGAAGCAGCTAATGCCTTTGAGCAGCAGTTTGGCCGACGGCCGCTTCGCATAGAGGAATTGAAGGAACGCGGTCTCATTACCGAGTTGCCGATTGATCCGTTCGGGCTTGGCTTTGGCCTGGATGAAGCCGGCGTTCCCGTGTTATTGATGCCTCATAACGCAAAGCAGAAGTGATGTATAGCGCAATTCATGCAGTAGGCCTGTGCAAAGAGTTTAAGGGTAAATTTCGTGCCCCCGCGTTTCTGGCGGTTGATAACGTTTCGCTGGAGATTGCGCCTGGGGAGGCGTTTGGCTTCATCGGACCGAACGGTGCCGGGAAAAGCACAACGATCAAGATTCTGACCGGGATTCTCAGGCCCACTCACGGTACAGCCAGTCTGTTCGGTATTCCGGTCGACCAGCCGGAGGCTCGCCGCGGTCTCGGTTACGTTCCGGAGAATCCGTCGCTCTATGATTACCTGACGCCACTCGAAATCCTGCACATGGGTTTGCGTCTGCATGGTGTGGCGTTGGAACAGGAACTCAAGCACTGCCTGACGTGGCTCGACCGTTTCGAGCTTGGCGCTGTTGCCAACAAGACGATTACTTCGTTTTCGAAAGGCATGATGCAGCGTGT
Source organism: Rhodocyclales bacterium (assembly GCA_016183655.1). Taxonomy (GTDB): domain Bacteria; phylum Pseudomonadota; class Gammaproteobacteria; order Burkholderiales; family Rhodocyclaceae; genus Proximibacter. Next base: position 12,923 of record JACPEH010000023.1, on the reverse strand, counting down.
GGCGCTGGCTCAAGCGCTGTGTATTCAGCCGCGCCTGCTGATTCTTGACGAGCCCTTGTCCGGACTGGATCCGATTGGTCGTCGGGATGTGGTGGAAATTCTGTCCGAGTACAAACGGAGCGGGGGAACGCTATTCTTCACCTCGCATGTCCTGCACGATGTGGAACGCTTGGCGGATCGCTTTGGACTGATCCATCGTGGCAGGCTGCGTGCGGTCCGCTCCCCGGCCGAGTTGCTCGGCATGCATGAAATGGTCGAAGTGCGTAGCATTGGCCGACAGGAAGTTTCTGGCATGAGAAGCGAGTTCGATGGGCGCTGGTCGGCAACGTTGCCACGGGCGGAGTTGTGGAATTTGCTCATGCGTATCCAGGCCGCTGGGCACGAAATTCAGGAAGTGCGCACTACGCTCTCCCTTGAGACTGCTTTCATGGCAGTGGTTAACGGGAAGGATAGCGCGTGATCGCCTCGTTCGGGGGACAGAGGGCGGCGGCTTTTCTGATGGCGTTGGCGTTCTGGCTGTCCGCCAATCGCTATATCGGCATTGATCACGATGCGCGTCTATATGTCCTCATGGCGTCGCACTGGCTCTCGCCGGATTCATACGCGCGCGATCCTTGGTTTGCGTTCGGTTCGCAAGATGACTGGAGTCTGTTTTCCCCGTATCTGGGGATCATTCTGAAGTTGCTCGGCGTCTCCCATGGCGCGATGCTGGCTACACTGGTCCAAGCAGTGTTGTTCTGCGTAGCGGCGCTTTACTTGGGGGGGGCTATGTTTCGCGGTAGAGCCGGCATGCTTGCCGGTTTCCTGGTGGCGTCCATCCCGATTCTTTACTCGCCGCGTGGCATGCTGTTCGTCACCGAAGGTTTCGTTACGGCCAGGGGACTCGCTATCCCCTTGTCCCTCATTGGCTTGGGGCTCGCGTTCAGGAACCGTGGTGTGCCGTCTCTTGCGACGACGGCGGCGGCCTTATTGTTTCATCCAATCATGGCATTCGCGCCGGCGGCCGTCAGCGTCATGCTTCTGGCCGGAAAGCGAAGGGCAAAGTGGCTGTTCATTCTCGCTGCGCTCGGGATCGTTGTTGTATTTTGCAGTGCGCTAGTCGGTCGGCTCTCCTTAGTGGATGATTCCTGGTATTACTATGCCTCGCCGGCAGTATTGGTGTTTATCGATCAATGGCTGATCCGCGACCTCCCCGACCTGTTGTTTTGGGCCGTCCCTCTTGTAACGGCAGCTTTGTACGCGAATCCTGCGCGTCGACGAGTCTATGAATTAGTGATGGTTGTGGCCGTGATTGCCGTGGCGGTGTCGTATGTAGCGGCCTTCTATCCCGTCACCATTGTCTTGCAGGCGCAGTTCTGGCGTACGCTATGGCTGGCAAAGCTCGTGGCCTTGGTCGCCGCCGTCGACATCGGCATCCTGTTGTTGGTACAGCGCAATCGCCCGTATTGGCGTTTATTGTCTGCTGTCATGTTGGCATTGGTGCTGATCTCGCTGACGCATCCACTATTCGCGATTGTTTTGCTAGTCGCGTCCAAATTGCTATCGGTGACGCGGCTGGACTGGCGCCGTTCTCCTCTCTGCCAACATCAACATCTGATTGCCTATGCCTTGCCTGTCCTAGTGCTGTTGCTTCTGCCACATCTATATTTCGGACTCCATTCGGTTGGGGCTGCACTGCCACCATCGCGTGCATTGCCTGATTGGGTTCTAGGAGTTCTGGGGACGGGAGGTTTCGGCATCGCGGCTTTCCTTTTCTGGTTCGCGCTGTGCAAGCTGCCACTACGTTACTCCATTATATTCGTTGGCCTGTCGCTAGCTGTCGCGGTGTCAGGATGGGATGCTCGAGGCGACGAGCGGGTAGCGCTCGAGCGTGGCTATCGGTTGCCAGGAGACACGAGCCGCGTTCCAAATTTGATCCCGCCGGGCAGTGTCGTGTACTGGCATCAGGGTTCAGAGCGAGTGTGGTTTACGCTTGGGACCGCTGGCTATGCTTCTACAACCCATGCAACCGGGCTCATATTTTCGCGAACGCGAACGCTATTGCTTGCCGACCGGCTGCAGCGGCTAGTTGTCGCGTCATCGAATCTCGACCGAGATATAGAGGAGATCGACTTGTCGGTGGCCTTCGCCCGTATTTCGGCGAGGCTGCCAGATCTCAGGCTGAATGTTCTAGCGGCCTACGAGGACGAGATGGGCAGGGGCTTGTCCAACATCGGGGTGCGAATTCTTTGCCGTGACAGAGAGCTCGATTTTGTCATCGACCTAAATCATTGGAAGGACCTCATGCCGGAAATGCTTCCAGACCTTTATGATGATGGCTCAGGGCGTGAATATTACGTTTATCAGTGTAAGAAGCTGAATCAACAGCCTCCGTTGGGTGATATTTATTCGGCATTGGATCGGTCGGGCGGTTGAGTATGCAACTATAGTTCCGGGCTGGCAGAGAATGTGCTTGAATGTTTGCGTATTTGGTCGCTTGGATTGGCTATCTTGGGGAAATGGTTTCGGTAGCTTTGACTGCTAAACGTTCTCCACATTTCCCCGTGCCGGGACGTCGCTCTCTATGCGGCAAGGACCTTGTGGATGGGCTTGGATGGACTCATGGAGGGTTGTGCCGCGCAGAGGGTGAATGCGAAAAGCGACGGGCTATATTTTAGAAACGTGCCGATTGGTGTGAATTGCGGGGAGGACGTGCCGGATGAAAGCGATGGCCATTGGGGAGCGGCCGCTGATGGCGGTGGGCGGAGAGTTTTTGCGCTATTTCGTGGCCAGCATCGTTGCGCTGGCCGTCGATATGTCGCTGCTCATTATCTTTGCGAATTACATTCACTACGCGGCAGCTGCGTGTATTAGCTTCCTCATTGGCGCCAGCGTCCATTATTTGATTTCAATCGCCTTCGTCTTTCGCCGTCGCCGTCTGGAACATCGACAAATGACCGAAATCGCCGTATTCGTTGGCTCAGGAGTCTTGGCCTTGCTGGTTACGATCGTTGTCGTTGCACTTTGTGTCGAAATCCTGCATGCATCGTTGCCGGTAGCCAAACTTGCCGCTGCGGGCGCTTCGTTTTTGTTCGGCTACGGCGCACGAAAGCTCGCGCTGTTTTAGTTGCGGTAAAACCGTCTTTGGAGGGTGGGGTTGTGGAGAACAGAAAGCGCGTCGTGATCATCGGCGCCGGTCCGGCGGGATTGACCGCCGCTTACGAACTGTTAAAAAGCGGTCAGGCGCTGCCGGTGGTACTGGAAGCATCGGAAGAGATAGGGGGCATATCCAGGACGGTCAACTACAAAGGCTACCGAATGGACATCGGCGGCCATCGTTTCTTCTCGAAGTCGGACTGGGTGATGGCGTGGTGGCGGGACATCCTGCCCGTTCATTCAGGGGACGAAACGGAAGGTTCAATCTCGATTGCCTACCAGAACAAGCAGCGAGCCATCGTTGCCGATAAAGGGAGCGGTGATGGCGCCAATGTGATGCTGGTTCGCGGTCGCTTGTCGCGCATCTATTTCCTGCGCAAGTATTTCGACTATCCGATCAAGCTGAACGCCAATACCTTGCTTAACCTCGGGCCGGTTAGACTGGTGCGGATTGGTGTCAGCTATGTGTGGTCAATGCTCTTTCCGCGCCGGAGCGAGAAGTCGCTAGAGGATTTTCTCGTCAATCGCTTCGGTGGTGAACTTTACCGCACATTCTTCAAGGACTATACGGAAAAGGTATGGGGCGTCGAATGCCAAAAGATCAGCGCGGAATGGGGGGCGCAGCGCATCAAAGGGCTGTCGGTGCTGTCTGCTTTACGGCATGCCTTCACCAAGCGTTTCATGTCCGACTCGGTCGACGGGCAGAAGGCAACGCAGACGAGCCTGATCGAGAAATTCCTGTATCCCAAACTAGGGCCCGGGCAGCTATGGGAGGAGGTGGCGCGGCGCGTGGTCGAAGGCGGGGGCGAGATTCATCTGCGTCACGCGGTTACCGGCATCGTCCGGGATGGTGCGCACGTCGTCTCCGTGCGTGCCCGTGATGCAGCCGGGCTGCCTGCAGAATTCGCCGGTGATGCATTCATTTCGACCATGCCGGTGAAGGATCTCATCAACGGTCTTGAACCGCCGGCTCCGCCCGAGATTTGCCGTGTGGCGACCGAACTGCCCTACCGTGATTTCATCACTGTCGGTCTGCTGCTCAAACGGATGAAGCCGAACGTACAATCACAGAGCGCCGCCCAAAGCAACATGCCGCCCGATAACTGGATCTACATCCAGGAGCGCGACGTGCGAATCGGCCGTCTCCAGGTGTTCAACAACTGGAGTCCGTTCCTCGTCGCCGACGATTCGAAGGTCTGGCTCGGCCTCGAATATTTCTGCCAGGAGGGCGACGATCTGTGGGTCAAGTCCGACGCCGACATGATTCGCTTCGCCGCCGCCGAATTGGCGACGATCGGCATGATCGACGAAGAGGACGTGGTCGACGGCACGGTTATCCGTGTGCCGAAGACCTACCCGGCGTATTTCGGCGCCTATGCCGAGTTTGGCAAGATTCGTGAGTTCGTCGACGGCATCGAGAACCTCTTCCTCGTCGGCCGCAACGGTATGCATCGCTACAACAATCAGGATCATTCGATGCTGACGGCGAAGCTTGCAGCTGAGGCAATTGTCGCGGGAAACATTGATAAATCGGCGATCTGGAATGTGAACGTCGACGACGAATACCACGAGGAAAAAAAGTAATTGCCCGGGCATTCCGCTGCCCCAATCGATGACGCGGAGAACGGAGGGACGTTCGGCCGTGTCGGCGTTATCCGCTCATTGACATGGCGCGGAGCGGTGCTGTTCCTGGCAGGTATCGGCCTTTGGCTGTGGAGTCATCCTTATTGGGGAATCTGGCACGATGCGCGTGTTTACACGCTGATGGCGGTGCGCTGGCTCGATCCGACCTCATTTTCCCGCGATCCTTGGTTCATGTTTGGCTCGCAGGACAGTTTTACACTGTTTTCGCCGATCTACGGAACTGCAATTTCAGCCTTCGGCATCAACGCTGCAGCCAAGTGGGGAACTTTGCTCGCGGGGCTGAGCTACGTTGCTGCTAGCTGGCTTTTCTCGCGCGTCTTGCCGTTGGGAAGGTGGCGCGACCTGGTATTCCTGCTGTTGGTTTCGGTCCAGCTAGTCTATTGCGTCAACGATTTCGGACCGGTGGAAACTCTTCGCGTTTCCGAGTCATTCATTACGAGCAGACAGATTGCCGTTTCGCTGGCGATGGTCGCCTTTGCTGCATTTGTCTCACGTCGCCAAGGCATGGCTGCTGTATTGTTCGCGGCGGCAATGGTATTTCATCCGCTTATCGCGATGTGGGTCGGCCTGGCGGCTATCGGAACCCTTTTTCGTTTTTGTTCGCTATTGGTACTGGCAGCCGTGGGGGCGGCCACCCTTGTCGGCCTCAGTGTTGCTGGCGTGGGTATCTTTCGACCACTTGCCGGCGAATGGGGGGCGCTTGTGCGCGAAACCGCCCGCGTAGTGTTTGTGCAGCCGGAAGGTTTCCATCGTTTGGATTTTGCGCTGGCCTGCTATGCGGTTTTGCTTGCCGGCTCACGCTGGGGGCAGGTCGGATTACAGCCATGGTATCGAGTAGTGCTAGTCGTTTCCGCTACGGCATATGCCGTTAACTGGATCTGCAGCGCTTTTTTTCCCGCAGCAATCATCATGCAGGCGCAGCTTTGGCGGGGGAACTGGTTTGCACTCGTCATTGCGGTGATTGCCGGGGTCGATCTCGCACTGCGTTTTGGTAGTGCTGATCGCCTGGTGCGTCATACCGGGCTTGCTGCGACAAGCTTGCTGTTCCTGTCTCCGTGGGCTGGCGCATGGGCCGTTCTCTTGGCGGCATGCAGTCCCCGAAGATTCTTGATCGCGCTGCAGACCTTCTTGTCTGTGGAAGGTGAGGTGGCTATTCGGGTGTTCCGCTTCGGCTCCTGGATACTGCTGGCGCTCGCTGGTATTGATGCGGTGCTTCAGATCGAGGCCGTTGGCAGCAATTTATGGCGTGTCGGAGATGCCTCGAACGACCTTGCCGATTTTGGCAGAAGTTTGCTATTTACCGGCGGCTACGGACTATGTGCGCTGGCTGTCTGGTGGGCAGCGTCGAGATCGCGACTGGCGTGGCCGGCGATGGTCGTTGCACTGGTGCTCGTTGCTACCGGATTGTGGCAGTGGGGCGCACGTGTACCGATTGGACGGCAATTCGATGAAACGTATTGGAGTGGGAATGCCGTTGGTACTCAGCTGTTCGCTGAGCACGTCAGGCCAGGGGACGTCGTGTATTGGCAGCGGCATCCCGAGCGAGTCTGGTTTGGGCTGCGAACGGCGAGTTATGTAAGTAATACTCAAGCCGTTGGCATCGTGTTTTCAGAAAAGATGGCACTCGAGGTTGCCAAGCGTCTCGGGCGCGTTGCGTTGGCAGGTACGTCGGAACCCGTGTTGTTCGGCTCGGCCGCTAATCGAGAGGAAGCGGTCAAACTGAGGAACAGCGAGGATGGTCAGCCCATAGTCAAGTTAAACGACTTGCACAGCTATGAAGCCGGCAGCTTGACGCTTGATGGGCTACGGTTCATTTGTGGTGATCGTGAACTCGATTTCGTCATTCACGACAAGCTTTTCCCCGATTACGTTCTTGCTTCCTGGTCAGAAACGGTCGGGCCTGGCCTGCGTCGGTGGAACCTCTACGACTGTCGGTCGTTTCGATAGGCGCATCCTTCTGCCAGGCGGCTCCGTCTAATGGGCTGATTCAGTGTTCTAGTCTTGCTTCTTGCGCGCCAGAACGACAAATCCCGTTCCGATGTTCGATGCTGCAAACGGACGTTGCAGCCAGCGAAAGGGCAAGGCCGCGAGCCAGCGCAGAACTCCGCCGATCATACTCGAAGGTTGCAGAAAACGGGCGCTTTCGCCGGTAGCTTGGCTGACTGACGCAGGCAGCTTTCGGCGACGAGCGATTTTGGACGAAATGCAGTGGATTGCGTGGCCCAATAGGAATCCATACGAGAAAAATCTGATGTCATCAAATCCGGCGTTGGCTATGAGCGTTTCCAGAGCCATCCTGTCATAGCGCCGAAAATGTCCTACCAGTTCATCAAGTGGGCCGAATTTTTCCACATGCGCCGGAACGCTCAGGAGCAGATGGCCTTCCTGGCGCAGCAAGCGGTGCCAGTCGCGCAGCGCGCCCGCGTCGTCGGCAATGTGTTCGAGAACCTCGAAGGCGCAAACCAGATCGAACTGGCGATCATGAAGCGAAGCGGGGGAACCCTGTAGCACTTCCCCTTTGCCGAGCGCAGCGAGCTGGCTGGCGAGAATCTGGTACGAGACAGGGTCGAGTTCCACACCGGTATAGTCGTAGGACTCGGCGAGGCGGCACGCCAGCGCACCGAGGCCGGGACCAATTTCCAGCACAGTAACTGGGCGCGCAATGTCGAATGCGTTCCGGATGGCATCCATTCTCAGCCATGCCGACGTTGATAGTGGTGGCCAGGTCATCGCGCTCTCCGCTGTTGGATCTGGCTTGCCAGCGTGGCAGCAATGCGATCCGGCTGATAAGTGCTCCTGGCGTGTTCACGGGCGCGCAGCCGGAGGTTCTGCAACATGTCCGGGTGTGCGGCTAATGTCGCCAATCGGTTGGCAAGCCCGTTTGCATCGCCGGCTGAAGCGTAGCTGGCGTTCGGGCCGAATGCACGCCGTTGCGGCGGCGTGTCGGATGTTACGAGTGCGCAGCCGGCTGCAGCGCCTAGGTAAAGCTTTTGCGGGACAACCCGTGCGGCTTTAGCGCTGGTGCCGAAAATTCCGAGACAGACATCGTGACTCCCAACCTGTTGAAACAGCGATTGGTCGTCCAGCCATTCGAACCAGCAGATATGGGAATTGTTTTGTAGCCTTTCGCGCACGGCGGAAAAATCCTGCCCCCGGCCAATGAGTGTGGCCCGATAGGAAATGCCGCGTTCTTCGAGGATGTTGAGCGCATCAGCGATGGTAATGGTGCCTTGCAGCGGTGTGAATAGTCCGAAGAAGACGATGGAAAGCGGGCCGGATGACGGGGTTGGGGGCGCGCCGGCGTACCATGAGCGTGGAGCGCCGACAGGAACGACGATGGTCTTGTCTCGAAAACGCAGGGGAACCAACGTGGCCTGTTCCTCGGTATCGACCATGATAGTGTCGGCGCAAGTAACTGCGATGCCGTCGAGCCAACTGAGAATTCTTTGCAGCCAGTATGGCGCGCGTCGATCGTTGGCGGTGTCGGCGGCTGAGATGAGATGGTCAAGAACGATGTGCGAGTATGGGTGCAACGCCCGCGCTAGAACAACATCAAAATGCCCCATGTACGGTACGAGGACGATGTCCGCAGGCCGTGCGCCGATGCGTTGTGCCACCAATCTTAACCAAGCCTGGAGCAGCGCGAATGGTAGTCGGCAGGCGAGCCAGGGAGAGCGTAGCATTGCGAGGCGTTGGTCGTGCCCAACGGGAAGGCGGGCGTTCATTTCTTCGCACATACAGCCGATTTCACGCAGGCCGTCGAGCAGTACAGATATCCTTGCGACACGTTCCCGGTGGTAAGTGCCGAAGAAACGGATACGCAGGTCCGGCCTATCCATTTGTTTGCTTGGTGGTCTGCGTGAGTCGGCACAAAACGAGGAATCCCAGGTCGGCGACGAGTTCCAGCAGTCTCGCGCCGACGATCAGAAGGGCGAATTCTTCGTTGTCGAAAAGCTTTCCGATCAGAGGCAACTGCGCGGCTTCACGAAAGCCGATGCCGGCCGGTGTGAGTGCCAGGACCCCAACAACCCCGGCGAGAGGGAAGCTGCCGGCCACCCGAAGCCCGTCGCTCCAGCTAATCATGACGGGCGCAGTCAGCGCCCAAGCGAGGAAACCGGCCCCGGAAAGGAGTTGTGCTGCAAGCGCGAAAAGGCAGGCTCGCCGTAGGGCGAGAACTGTCACCTGTCGCGACCACCCAAGAAACCAATCGCAGCGGGGACCGCGGCCGGAAACGATTTGGAGCAGACGCAACGGATCGGCAAGTCTGAACACCACGGTGCCTAGCATGATTGGCAGAGATAGGGCGCCGATGACTTGCGGCGTGGCTCCAAGTGTTCCAGACAGCAGGATGAGTACGCTGCCGACGGTTGCTGCTGCGAGCAAGGCAAGTATCGCCTCCGCCACGGAGGTGCTAAGAATCTGCGGCAGCGACAGCCCCAATTGTCGGCTCGCTGTACCACGAGCAGCGAACATGAAAATCTTCCCCGGTATATATCTGCCAAGCAGACTTTTCGCATAAACAGAGGCGACCATCGTGCTGTTGCCACGAGCAGCGTTTTCGAGCAGGGATCTCCAGGTAAGCATCATGAAATGCCGTGTGAATAGCCAGGCGGTGACGGTTAGTATGGCCGCCGGCGACATGAGTCGACGCAACAATTCATAGCTGAGGTTAGTTGTCAGGAACTGTAAGATGAACCAGGTAGCAAGCCCATAGAACAGCAGCGCCCAGCATAGGCGCAGAATACCCCTCGCCGGGTTTTGCGCATCCGTCACTCGTCGGCTCATGGCTGCCTGCGGTCGGGGACTGGTGGCTTTCGGCGCTTATTGTTGCTGAGACACCCAGTCGATGAATCGTAACGATGTGCCGCGAGCATGACTCCGATGAGGCCGATGGCGAGAATCTGAACACCGATAATGAGCAGAAAGATGCCGGTGATCAGTGCTGCGAGATGGGTCTGGAAGGCGTTCCCTTGGATTTTTTGCCACAGGACATAGGCTTCAAGAGTGCTGCCGGCAATCATGAAAATGGCAGCAATGCTGCCGAACGCTTGCAAAGGTCGGTCCTGAAATGACAGCGAGAAGCGTAGAGCCAGGATGTCGAAGACGCTTGTCCAGAAACGGGCAAGCCCATACTTGCTGCTTCCATAGACTCGCCTGCGATGCGCCACGGGGATTTCCTTGACGCGGAAGCCTTTGGCGTGAGCCATCTCCGGAATGAAACGGTAATAGCCGCCAAATAGAGTGAGGTTTCTGGCAACGTCGCTTCTCATAGCACGATAGCCGCAATTGGAGTCATGGAGTCGGATGCCGAACGTCCAGTTGAGAAGCCAGTTGAATACCCTTGATGGCAGGGCTTTGCCGAATTCGTTGCCGAAACGGTTCTGTTTCCATCCGATGACAATATCGGCGTCCGTTTCGAGGGCTTGGAGCAGATTCGGCAATTCTTTGGGATCGTCCTGCAGGTCGCCGTCCATGGTTACGATGATTTCTCCGTCCGCAATCTGGAAGCCGGCAGCATATGCAGCCGACTTGCCCAGAGTGCGAAGGTGCCGAATGCAGATGACGCTCTCGTCACTTTCCGCGAGATTCTGGAGTATGTGTGGCGTGGCATCGGATGATCCGTCGTCGATGAAAATCAGTTCCGCGTTTAAGTCGAGTTGGGACAGTTCGGCGTTGATTTCGGCATAAAGGGTGGGGATGGACTCCGCCTCGTTCAGCACGGGAATGATGATGGAAATTTTCATTCTGTCATTCTCATCGTTGTGTATTGTTTGCGAGAACCTGCCATACGGATACGTTTTCGACTTCATAAATGCAACGCAGCTTCGGATCGGATTGCCATGCAGCCCTGATTTTTGCAAATTCTTTTGGAGTGAGTGAAGGGCTTAGGTAGAGATAATCGGCGCCGAGCTGGATTGCTTTATCTGCGGCGGAGCCCCCTGCATCGGTGCTGTAAAGCGCTTGTGCGATCTCCAGTTCGTTGCGTTCAGTGTTCGTTCCGCGCATCGACGCGGCGAGTCGCCGGCCGGAAAATATCGGAATCCACGTGTCACGTCCCCCTGTGAGGAATGCAGGCTCCGGGTACTGCTGGAGGACAGCATCGACAGAAATGTTTGCCCGAATCCAGCGTTGCGCCTGCATGTCGGCAGACGGAATGGTCACTGTGGTCCCCGAGGTATCTGCCGCGCCGGCGTATCGACTGTGCCACCAAACGTCGTGCAGCGGTGAGGCGATTCCCATTGCTAACAGGGTGACGCCGATCCACGCTTGCCAACGCGGAATCATGGCTGTCTGGACGCCTGCTAACCAGTGTGCTGCCAGCGGTACCGATACAAGGTTCATCAGCAGGCTGAGTTTGAGTTCAGAGTCTATCCGCATGCGGCCGAAAGGGAGCAGAGACTCGACGAGAATATAGCCGGTTACTGCACATCCCAAAGGAATCAGCAGAGTCGACATCGGGATTGCGGCAGGGCGTCTTATGAATGGCGCACAGCACGCCGCGAAGAAAATTACGCCAAAGTTTGAAAATAGCTGTGGGATGAACCAAGCAAGTCGGATGGGGAGGTCCGGCTCGGATATCGGAACGATGGTGTCGGTCACTAAATTCTGTGCATGGCGAACATCGACCATTCCGGTGAGCACTAGGATGGCTATAGTGACGGGAATGGGGGTTAATTCGAATAGCCAGGAACGACGGTGCTGCCGGTCAACTGCGGCAACTATTACCAAAGCGGCTACTGCAGGGGCGCCGAGTAACAGGCTGAGCAGTGGCATGATGGTGAGCATCGCCGCTCTCGCGAGCCACGTGGCGGTGGAAAATGGCCTATTGGCGAGCAATAGGCAGGCGAGGAAGAGTATTGCGCAGAGCTGATGCTGCGGAATATAGAGGCAAAGGCGGAAAAGTGTCGTTGCCGCAATATGCGTTTTGGCCCCAAGAGACGTGGTGAAATCAAGTGCCTCTTGGTTCACCTCCGTGGCCGCTTCAAGCCATGCTCCCGATCGCTCCAGCAGGGCTTCTACACCATCTAGGGAAAGGCCGGCGATACCGATGAGTGTCGCTATCAGGGCCGGTAGCGGATGGGCGCAGGTGCGTTCGGCTAGTCCAAACAACAATGCGGTGAAAAGAGCAGTCTGGATAATACCGATAGCTTTCAGCAGCGCTGCCGGGTCATTGACCGCAAACCATTGCATTGCGGTGGCGGGAACAACGTACTGCAGCCAGTAATAATGGAGCGGCCCATTTCGTGCACCAAAGGGATCGATTGGCGGTAATTCTCCGATAGCTAGGGATTGGGAAAGCGCGAGGTGCTTGAAGAAGTCTGCGTTGAAAAATGGTCGGTAGCTGGGCGAGTCGGCAGAAAATGTAGCTGCGCCGGTAAGGGGTATGGCCAATATCGTTGCCGAGCCCAGAATGGCTAGCCACGGCATAGCAGTTTCGTACGAGGTGATGCCTGATGGGCGTTTTGTCAGTACGGCGCCAGTGAAGCAACCGATCGTGACAACCGCCAGCGTGGTCAGCGATTGGATGGGGGTCAGCTTGCCATAGGCGAGCCCGGTGGCCACCAGCGCCAGCAACGATAGCCCGATTCCAGCGGCAGCGCGTGTTGCGGAGGCGATCGGTTGTGTTAGTGGATTGGTCCAGCCGAGCAGGGCAAACCCGGGTAGGCTCAGTGCTCCGAGAACGGTAAGCCCCTGAGCAGCCGCTGTTGTACCGGACGACCAAACGGTTGCCGCCAGCCATGCTACAAGGCAAATTATCCTATAAGCATCCCTTCTCTGGAGGACGGTCAACTTGGAGTAGCCTTTACTGTGATCGCTTCCTGTTTGACGATATCAGCCGCCGTGTCGAGGTGGCTTTCCATTCCGCCATGCGACGACACAAATAGTGCTAGCCTTTACCGCAACGAAAGGGTGGCTTGGCAAGCGGTGTCTGCTGGGGCGGCAGATTTTTAAAGCATACCATTCGCTTTGCGGACAAGCGGTATGCCGAGCGGCGATGAGGGAGGGGGTGTCAGAATTTCTGTGTGTGAGGCGGTTTGAGACGTCCCCCAATGGGGCTCGTCGAGAGCTATTTTAATGGACTGCGCGAACAAAGCGATCGTCATACAAGATGGCGAACTGGTTCATCGCCTCCTTCCAGTCCT
>JACPEH010000022.1 GCA_016183655.1 Rhodocyclales bacterium | reverse complement strand
ACCCACCCCTTCCCTTCCCGAACAGGACCGTGAAACGAAACCGCGCCGATGATAGTGCACTTCCCGTGTGCGAAAGTAGGTCACCGCCAGGCTCCCCCTTCAACACCCCGTTCGCAACATGCGAACGGGGTGTTGTGCTTTTTGCGGTCGGAATCGCCGAATCCGAGCTGCCGCAAGGTTTTTCACGATGTCGACGTTCGTCTGGACGATCGGTTGTGGTACGATGCGTCGTGGCGGGTCTCCCCGCATTGCAGGGTGGTGAATCTGGTCAGGTCCGGAAGGAAGCAGCCACAGCTACTGACTGCAAGTGCCGGGGGTCAGGCTCGCCACCCCACCTATTTTCGCTGTTGCCCACAGCGCTTTTCGCCGGGGAACAGTTCATTCCGTTGGGGTAAAATTCGCCCGATGAGCTATCAAGTCCTCGCGCGCAAGTGGCGCCCCAAATCCTTCGCTACGCTGGTCGGTCAGGAACACGTCGTGCGCGCACTGACGCACGCCCTTTCCGAGCAGCGGTTGCACCATGCCTATCTGTTCACCGGCACACGCGGCGTCGGTAAGACGACGATCGCCCGTATCCTCGCCAAGTCGCTCAACTGCGAGTCCGGCGTCAGCGCCAACCCATGCGGCACCTGTTCCGCGTGCACCGAGATCGACAGCGGACGGTTTGTCGATCTGCTCGAAGTCGATGCCGCGACCAACACGCGCGTCGACGAGATGCGCCAGCTGCTGGAAAACGCCGTCTATGCACCGACGCGGGGACGCTACAAGGTCTACGTGATCGACGAAGTGCACATGCTCTCGAACTCCGCCTTCAACGCCATGCTGAAGACGCTGGAAGAGCCGCCCGAGCATGTGAAGTTCATTCTCGCGACGACCGATCCGCAGAAGATTCCGGTGACCGTGCTGTCGCGCTGCCTGCAGTTCAACCTCAAGCAGATGCAGCCGGCGGCGATCAGCGGCCACCTGTCGCGCATCCTCGAAAGCGAATCGATTCCGTACGAAAGCGGGGCGCTCAACCTGCTTGCGCGTTCGGCGGCGGGGTCGATGCGCGACGCCCTTTCGCTGCTTGACCAGGCCATCGCGCATGGTTCCGGCAAGGTCGAGGAGGGACAGGTCCGCGAGATGCTCGGCACCGTCGACCTCGATTATCTCTTTGACTTGCTCGAAGCGCTGCTGGCCGGCGACGCCGGCGCGCTTCTGCGCGTTGCCGACGACATGGCCGGCCGCAGCCTGTCCTTCGACGCGGCGCTGCTGGAGCTGGCGACGTTGCTGACGCGTATCCAGGTGGCGCAACTGGCACCGCAGGCGATCGCTGACGACGTCCCGGAACGGCCGCGCCTACTCGATCTGGCGGCGCGGATGGGGCTCGAATTCGTCCAGCTTGCCTACCAGATTGCCGTGCACGGCCGCCAGGAGTTGGCGCTGGCGCCGGACGAGTACGCCGGTTTCGTGATGACCTTGTTGCGCTTGCACGCTTTTCGTCCCGAAGCGGCTGATGCGGCCGATGCGCCGGGCGCACGGAAGGTTCAGCCGCAGCCACAGCCGCGTTCGGCACCGCTGGCGCGTGCGCCGGAGGCGGCGTACCGCGCCGCGCCGGCGGTGGTGCCTCCGGCCGCGGAGGCGGCGGCCGTGGTTGGCGCGGCAACTGCTCCCGAGCCCGCGGGCGTGGCAGCGCCCAGCCCGCGGTCGGTCGAGCTCGGCGGCGGCGACTGGAATCGGCTGCTGCCCGAACTGAAACTCTCCGGCATGGCCCGTGAGCTTGCGCAGCATTGCGAATTGCGCACGCTCGACGCGGGGCAGATTGCGCTGCGTCTGGCGCCGATGCACCGCCACCTGCAGATGAAGCCGGCGCAGGACAAGTTGCAGCAGGCGCTCTCGGAGCATTTCGGGCGTCCGCTCGTATTGCGCATCGAGCTCGCCGAGACGGAGGGCGTGACGCCGGCGGCGAACGCTCAGCGCGCCCGCGAGGAGCGCCAGGAAAAGGCGGTCGCCGCCATCGAGCAGGACGGCTTCGTGCGTGACGTCATCGAGATGTTCGACGCACAGCTTATCGAATCATCCATCAAACCGATCTGAGGACTCAGCACCATGATGAAAGGCGGCATCGCCGGCCTGATGAAGCAGGCCCAGCAAATGCAGGAAAACATGAAAAAGGCGCAGGAGCAGCTCGCCCAGACCGAGGTCGAGGGCCAGTCCGGCGCCGGCATGGTCAAGGTGACGATGACCTGTGCCCACGCCGTGCGTCGCGTTAGCATCGACCCGTCGGTGATGGACGACCGCGAAATGCTCGAAGACCTCGTTGCCGCCGCCTTCAACGACGCGGTGCGCCGCGGCGAGCAGATATCCCAGGAGCGCATGGCCGGCTTCTCGGCCGGGCTGAACCTTCCGCCCGGCTTCAAGATGCCGTTCTGATTTCTGCGCAGCAACGACCGTGGCGCCGCCGGCGCCACGCCGACCCCTCTTCAGTCTGACCCGAAGTGAACCCCTCCAGTCTCGAATCGCTGATCGAAGCCCTGCGCTGCCTGCCGGGTGTCGGGCCCAAATCGGCGCAGCGCATGGCCTACTACCTGCTGCAGCGCGATCGCCCAGGTGCCAAGCATCTTGCTGAAAGCCTCGAGACGGCGCTGCAGGCGATCCGTCACTGCCAGCGCTGCAATACCTTCACCGAGGCCGACATCTGCGAGCGCTGCGCCTCGCCGAAGCGCGACGCCTCGCTGCTCTGTGTCGTCGAAACGCCGGTCGACATGAACATGATGGAGCAGTCGCATGCCTATAGCGGCCTCTACTACGTCCTGATGGGGCGGATCTCGCCGCTCGATGGCATCGGGCCGCGCGAGCTGAAGCTCGACCGCCTGCTGGCGCGTGCCACCGACGGTGTCGTCCGCGAGGTCATCCTCGCCACCAACTACACCAACGAGGGCGAGGCAACCGCGCATTACCTCTCCGAGCTGCTCAAGAGTCACGGCGTCGGCGTCAGCCGCATCGCCCGTGGCGTCCCCGTCGGCGGCGAGCTCGAATACGTCGACAGCGGCACGCTGGCGCAGGCGGTCAGAGAGCGCCGTCCGCTCGCCGACTGAGCGTTTCCGTCCGCCGGGCGGCTTGCCGCCATTCTAAAGCCCCTCGATTTGAGGTATAATTTTGGGTTTGGTTTATTCCCATTCATCTTAGTCCTAGGGATCAGCGCTATGAGCAATGAGTGCAAAGTGGACTGCGGCCGGCGACGTCTCGTCGTTGCGACTGCAGCCGTCGGGGGGGCTGGAGCGGTGGCGGCACTGGTGCCGTTCGTTGCCAGTCTTTTGCCTTCCGAGCGTGCCAAGGCGGCCGGTGCTCCGGTCGAGGTCGATATCAGCAAGCTCGAGCCGGGCCAGATGATGACCGTCGAGTGGCGCGGCAAGCCGGTCTGGATCATCAACCGCAACAAGGACATGCTGGAAACGTTGACCAAGCTCAACGACCAGGTGGCTGATCCCAAGTCGGACAAGAAGATGCAGCCCGACTACTGCAAGAACGACACGCGTTCGATCAAGCCGGAAATCATGGTTGCCGTCGGCATCTGCACCCACCTCGGCTGCTCGCCGTCGTCCAAGTTCAAGAAGGGTGCGGAGGAGGGCATGAGCGGCGACTGGCTGGGCGGCTTCCTGTGTCCGTGCCACGGTTCCACCTTCGACTTCGCCGGTCGCGTCTACAAGGCCAAGCCGGCACCGGACAACCTTGAAGTTCCGCCGCACTACTACATCGCCGAGAACCGCATCCTGATCGGCGAAGACAAGAAGGGGGCCTAAGCCATGGCGAACACCAGTTTCGAAAAATACAAGTCGGATGGTTCCCTGGGCGGCAACGTGCTGGAATGGGTTGATGCCCGCTTCCCGCTGACCGCCAGCATCAAGGGCCACCTCACCGAATACTACGCACCGAAGAACTTCAACTTCTGGTACTTCTTCGGCTCGCTGGCGCTGCTCGTTCTGGTCATCCAGATCGTCACCGGCATCTTCCTGGTCATGCACTACAAGCCCGATGCGGCGCTGAATGCCAACGGCGTGCCGGTGGCCTTCGCCTCGGTCGAGTACATCATGCGCGACGTGCCGTGGGGCTGGGTCATCCGCTACATGCACTCGACCGGCGCCTCGGCGTTCTTCATCGTCGTCTACCTGCACATGTTCCGCGGCCTGATGTACGGCTCGTACCGCCAGCCGCGCGAGCTGACCTGGCTGTTCGGCGTCGGCATCTTCCTGTGCCTGATGGGCGAAGCCTTCTTCGGCTACCTGCTGCCGTGGGGCCAGATGTCGTTCTGGGGCGCCCAGGTCATCGTGAACCTGTTCTCGGCCATTCCGCTGGTCGGCGAACCGCTGTCGATCTGGCTGCGCGGCGACTTCGTCATCGGCGACGCGACGCTGAACCGCTTCTTCTCGTTCCACGTCATCGCCTTCCCGCTGGTGCTGCTCGGCCTGATCGCCGCGCACATCCTGGCGCTGCACGAAACCGGCTCGAACAACCCGGACGGCGTCGAGATCAAGGCGAAGAAGGACGAGCGCGGCATCCCGCTCGACGGCATCCCCTTCCACCCGTACTACACGGTCAAGGACATCGTCGGCGTCGTCGTCTTCCTGATGGCCTTCTCGGCGATCATGTTCTTCGCGCCGGAAGGCGGCGGCTACTTCCTCGAGTACAACAACTTCTTCCCGGCCGACCCGCTGAAGACCCCGCCGCACATCGCGCCGGTCTGGTACTTCACGCCGTACTACTCGATCCTGCGCGCCATGGTGTGGCCGATCTTCGGTCTCGACGCCAAGTTCTGGGGCGTGGTGGCGATGGGCGCCTCGGTCGTGATCTTCGCCTTCCTGCCGTGGCTGGACAAGAGCCCGGTGAAGTCGATCCGCTACCGCGGCCCGATCTACAAGACGTTCCTCACGCTGTTCGTGATCTCCTTCTTCATCCTCGGCTACCTCGGCACGCAACCGCCGTCGTACTGGGGCGAGAAGATCTCGCAGGTATGCAGCCTGATCTATTTCGGCTTCTTCCTGCTGATGCCGTGGTACTCCAAGGTCGACAAGTACCGTCCGGCACCGGATCGCGTCACGATGTAAGGGGATGGACAACATGAAAAAAATTCTCGTCGCATTGCTCTTTGCACCGCTGATGGCCCTGGCCAGCAGCGCCGCGCTGCACCTCGACAAGTGGCCGGGTTCGGTCGCCGACAAGCCGGCGCTGCAGAACGGTGCCAAGCTCTTCGTCAACTACTGCCTGAACTGCCACGGCGCGTCGTACATGCGCTACAACCGCCTGACCGAACTTGGCCTGACGGAAGAGCAGGTCAAGGACAACCTGATGTTCACCGCCGAGAAGATCGGCGAGCAGATGCGCGTTGCCGCGCGCACCGACGAACAGAAGCAGTGGTTCGGCGCCGCGCCGCCCGACCTGACCGTGATCGCCCGCGCCCGCGCCTCCGAGCACGGCTCCGGCGCCGACTGGCTGTACACCTACCTGCGCCAGTTCTACCGCGACGACAAGCGTCCGACCGGCTGGAACAACGTCGTCTTCGACAACGTCGGCATGCCGCACATCCTGTGGCAGCTGCAGGGCCAGCAAGTGCTGAACCACGAAACGCACAAGCTGGAGCTGGCCGTACCGGGCACGCTGTCGCCGAAGGAGTACGACCAGGCGATCTCCGACCTCGTCGGTTTCCTCGTCTGGATGGGCGAGCCGATGCAGGAGCAGCGCAAGCAGCTCGGCATCATCGTCCTGCTCTTCCTCGGCGTTCTCTTCGTTCTCGCCTACGCGCTGAAGAAGAACTACTGGAAAGACGTCAAGTAAGCGTCTGATGTCAGGCCACGGCATCGCCGGTACGGAGACCCCGTGCCGCTGCGATGCCGATTCGTTTTTTGAGGGTAACGACCATGATGAACCTCTATTCCGGGACTACCTGCCCGTTCAGCCACCGCTGCCGTATCGTCCTGTACGAGAAGGGCATGGATTTCCAGGTGATCGATGTCGACCTGTTCAACAAGCCGGAAGACATCGCCGTCATCAACCCGTACAACCGCGTGCCGGTGCTGGTCGAGCGCGACCTCATCCTGTACGAGCCGAACATCATCAACGAATACATTGATGAGCGTTTCCCGCATCCGCAGCTGATGCCGGCCGACCCGATCATGCGCGCCAAGGCGCGTCAGCTGCTGTCGGGCATGGAACGCGAGATCTTCGTGCACATCGAGGCGCTCGAAAAGAACATCAAGACGGCCGACAAGGCGCGGCAGACCATCCGCGACCGCCTGATCGAGCTTGCGCCGATCTTCACCAAGCAGAAGCACATGCTCGGTGACGACTTCTCGATGCTCGACGTCGCCATCGCTCCGCTGCTGTGGCGCCTCGACCACTACGGCATCGATCTCGGCAAGCAGGCGGCGCCGCTGATGAAGTACGCCGAGCGGATCTTCTCGCGCCAGGGCTTCATCGACGCGCTGACGCCGCCGGAAAAGGTGATGCGCCGCTAAGCAACCCGCCGGGGGCGGCCCGATTCCCCGGGCGCCCCCGCCGTTCTGCCCATCCGCCGACCGTCTGCCTGCCGCCATGTCCACGCCCGCGCTCCCCTCGACCAAGCCCTACCTCGTCCGCGCCATCCACGAATGGTGCTGCGACAATGGCTTCACGCCGTATCTGGCGGTCGTCGTCGACGCCTCTACCCGCGTGCCGATCGAGTTCGTGCGCGACGGTCAGATCGTCCTCAACGTCAGCACCGACGCCACCAACCGCCTGCGCCTGGGCAACGACTTCATCGAATTCCAGGCCCGCTTCGGCGGCGTCGCGCGCGACATCTGCGTGCCGCTGGCCAACGTCGCAGCGATCTACGCCCGCGAGAACGGTGCCGGCATGGCTTTCGACACCGAAGAAGCCGAAGCTGCCACCGGCGACGATGCCGGCTCGGCCGTCGCCGCCTCGCCCGAGCCCGATCCGGAACCGACCCCGCCCCCGACGCGGCCCCGTCTGCAACGCATCAAATAAGCCTTCGCCCGCCGCGTGCGCCATTTTTGTGCGCACCATCGTGGCGCACGCTGCCGCCAGTGAGCGCACCATGACAAGGCGTGGCGCACCGGAACCCATCACTCCGTGATCCTAAGTCGCTGATTATTCAGTGTGGCATGCCTGTTGCTGTTTCTTGGGTAGGAGCGACTCAGACATGAAAACGGAAACCAGATCCACCTGCTGTTATTGCGGCACCGGCTGCGGTGTCGTCATCGAAAGCGAGGGCGAGCGCATCGTCGGCGTGCGCGGCGACAAGGCGCACCCGGCCAACTTCGGCCGCCTCTGCGCCAAGGGCGCCTCGCTCGCCGATTCCGCCCGTCACGATTACCGCCTGCTGCACCCCCAACTGCGCAGCGCGCGCGACCTGCCGCGCCAGCGCGTCGGCTGGGACACGGCGCTCGACCACGCCGCCCGCCGCTTTGCCGACACCATCCGCGCGCACGGCCCCGATTCGGTCGCCTTCTACCTCGCCGGCCAGCTGCTGACCGAGGACTATTACGTTTTCAACAAGCTGGCCAAGGGCCTGATCGGCACCAACAACCTCGATACCAACTCGCGCCTGTGCATGTCGTCGGCCGTCGCCGGCTACAAGCAGACGCTCGGCGCCGACGCGGTGCCGTGCGCCTACGAGGACATCGACCACGCCGAGTGCATCCTGATCGCCGGCTCCAACGCCGCCGTCGCGCACCCCATCGTCTACCGCCGCATCGAGGACGCCAAGGCCGCCAACCCGAACCTGCGCGTGATCGTCGTCGACCCGCGGCGCACCGAAAGCTGCGCCATCGCCGACCTGCACCTGGGGCTGAAGCCGGGCAGCGACATCGCCTTGTACAACGCGATGCTGCACGTGCTGCTGAAGGAGAACCTGGTCGACCGCGACTACATCGCCGCCCATACCGAAGGCTTCGACGCGCTGGAAAAGCTGGTCGAACGCTACACGCCGGCGATGGCCGCCGAGCTGACCGGGCTGGAGCCGGAAGCGATCGTCCTCGCCGCACGCTGGTTCGGCACCGCCAAGGCGGCGCTGTCGCTCTACTGCCAGGGCCTCAACCAGAGTTGGCACGGTACCCACAACAACGCCGCGATCATCCACCTGCACCTCGCCACCGGCAAGATCGGCCAGCCCGGCAGCGGCCCGTTCTCGCTGACCGGCCAGCCGAACGCGATGGGCGGGCGCGAGGTCGGCGGCCTCTCCAACCTGATGTCGGCGCACCGCGACCTGGCGAACCCGGCGCACCGCGCCGAAATGGCCCGCTTCTGGGGCGTTCCGTTCGTGCCGCCGAAACCCGGCAAGCCGGCCGTCGAACTGTTCCGCGCGCTGAAGAGCGGCGAGATCAAGGCGGTCTGGATCGCCTGCACCAACCCCGCACAGTCGATGCCCGACCAGGCGGCGATCCGCGCCGCGCTGGAAACCGCCGAATTCGTCGTGCTGCAGGAGGCCTACGCCAACACCGACACTGCGCAGTACGCCGACCTGCTGCTGCCGGCGACCTCGTGGGGCGAGAAGGAAGGCACCGTCACCAACTCCGAACGGCGCATCTCGCGCGTGCGCGCCGCCGTGCCGGCGCCGGGCGAGGCCCGCCACGACTGGCAGATCGCCCTCGACTTCGCGCGCCGCCTGGGCGCCGAACTGGGCCAGCCGCTGACCGAAAAACTCTTCCCGTACACCACGCCGGAATCGATCCACGCCGAACACCGTGAATCGACGCGCGGCCGCGACCTCGACATCAGCGGCCTCAGCTACGCGCTGCTGGAGACTGCCGGCCCGCAGCAGTGGCCGTATCCGGAAGGCGCCGGCGAGGGCCTGGTTCGCCTCTACGCCGATGGCGTCTTCCCGACGCCGTCCGGACGTGCCCGCTTCGTCGCCGTCGAGCACAAGCCGACCGCCGAGCTGACCGACGAGATGCGCCCGATCAGCCTCATCACCGGTCGCCTGCTCGAACAGTGGCACGGCATGAGCCGCACCGGCACCGTACCGCGCCTGTTCAACGGCGAGGACGAGCCGCTGCTGAAGATGAACGCCGACGACCTGCGCCATCGTGGGCTGGCGTCCGGCGCCCTGGCGAAAGTCAGCAACGGCCGCGGCGAGATCATCGTCCGCGTCGAGGTCGACGACGGCATGCCGCGCGGCCGCGCCTGGCTGCCGATGCACTGGGGCGAGCAGTTCATGAACGGCTACGGCGCCAACGCGCTGATGCCCGCGGCGACCGATCCCTATTCGTTCCAACCCGAACTCAAGCACGCCGCGGTGGCGGTGGACAAGGTCGACCTGCCGTGGACGCTGGTCGTCCTGCGCCACGGCGACGAAGCGTCGGCCACGGACAACGCGCTGGCGCTGCTCGAACGCGTGCGCCCCCTGCTCAAGCGCTTTCCCTACGCTACCGTCGGTCTCTACGGCAGCAGCGCGCCGCTGGTCGTGCTGCGCGCTGCCGCCGCCAGCGCGCCGTCGGCCGAGCTGCTCGCCGAGATCGACGCGCTGTTCGCGCTCGCCGGCGACGAGGGGGCCATCGTCTATGTCGACCCGAAACGGAATATCGACAAGAAGGCCGTCGCCCGCGACGGCCGCCTGCTCGGCGTGCGCCTCGCCGGCGAGACGCTGGCGATGGCCTGGCTCAAGGATGCAATGGCCGACGACGCGATCGACGCCGCGCTGATCCGCTTCGCGCTGGCGCCGATCGCCACGCCGCCGAAGCAGGCGCCGAAGCATTCGCCGGTGCTGTGCAAGTGCGCCGGCGTCAGCGAGGCGCAGATCCGGACTGCGCTGGCCGCCGGCGCCTCGCTCGATGCGGTGCAGGACAAGCTGAAATGCGGAACCTTCTGCGGCGGTTGCCTGCCCGAGCTAAAGAAACTGGCATCGGCCGTGCAGCCGGTGGCTGCCTGACCCCCGAGGAGAGAACATGAGCTACGCCCACATCATCAAGGAGATCGGTCGCGGTGCCGAAGGCTCGCGCGACATGTCGCCGGAAGAAGCGCAGCAGCTCTACGGCGCGCTGCTCGACGGCGGCGTGCCCGACCTCGAACTCGGCGCGATCCTGATCGCGCTGCGCATGAAGGGCGAATCCTGCGAGGAGATGATCGGTTTCCTCGCTGCCGCCAACGAACGCGTGCATGCGCTGCACGGCCAGCACGGTGGCCTGCGGCCGGTGGTCATCCCCAGCTACAACGGCGCGCGCAAGGGCGCCAACCTGACGCCGCTGCTGGCCATGCTGCTGCAGCGCTTCGGCGTGCCGGTGGTGGTGCATGGGCTGCTCGAAGGCTATGGCCGCGTCACCAGCGGCCACGTCTTCCGCGAACTCGGCGTGATGCCCTCGGGCACCCACCAGCAGGCGCAGCAGGCGCTCGACGAGCGCGGGCTGGCCTTCGTGCCGCTGCCGGTGATCGCCCCCGGGCTGGCCAACCTGCTCGCGCTGCGCGCGCGGCTGGGCGTGCGCAACAGCGCGCACAGCCTGGTCAAGATGCTCGATCCGTTCCGCGGCGAGGGCGTCATCCTCGCCGCCGCGACGCACCCGGCCTACATGGACACCATGCGCGACGTGCTCGGCAGCCTGCAGGCGCGCGCGCTGCTGTTGCGTGCCACCGAGGGCGAACCTTTCGCCAACCCGAAGCGCCGCCCGCGCATCGAGTACCTGCACGACGGCGTCGGCGAAGTCCTCTTCGAATCCGAGCACGACAGCCTCAAAGTGTTGCCTCACCTGCCCGAGGAGGCCGATGCGGCGACCACCGCCAACTGGACGCGCAAGGTGCTCGACGGCCAGGTCTCGCTGCCGCAGCCGATCGCCAACCAGCTCGCCGCCTGCCTGCACGCCTGCGGCTACGCCGACGATTTCAACGAGGCCAAGGCCATCGTCGCCGTCGAAGGCAACGGGCACCCCGTCGTCACCGTCTGATCCGCACGCCGGCCGCTGCCGGCATCCTCGCCGCTAGGCCGCGTTAACGTGAAAGACGCGAAGCGTCTCACGAACCTCCCCTCGCCCGCGAAGCGGGAGAGGGGCCGGGGGTGAGGGAAACGGGCATGGGTAAGGCTTTCATGATTCAGGGTGGTCTCGATCCATGCCCGTCAGGCTTGACCCTGAAGGGAGGCTGGGGGTAAAACATCCCTGGCAGTCAGCCAAATCGGAACGGACGGACAGGTCCGCCATTCCGGCGAACGCCGGAAGCGTGCCGCCTGGATTCCGGGTCAAGCCCGGAATGGCGGGTGACCTCAACCGGATTCGGGTTGGCTGGCTACCGGAGGCGTGAGCCGCTCCCCTTCACGACCCGTTTTCGCTGCACGGCGCCCGGACCCACCAGACAACGATGAAGATAGCTGACCGTCACCTGTGGCAGCGGTTCCTGGCTATCGCGACGCCGTATTGGCGCGAGGACGAGAAATGGACGGCGCGCGGCCTGCTCGCGCTGCTGGTGCTGCTGCTGCTTGGCCAGACGCAGTTCGCCGTCCTCTTCATCCGGCAGACCGGCGAGTTCACGTCGGCGCTCGCCGCGCACGACGCAGAGCGTTTCTGGGACGCGATCAAGCTCTGTCTGGCCCTGCTCGTCGCCGCCGTCCCGATCTACGCCTTCTACTATTTCGTCCGCGACAAGCTCGGCATCTACTGGCGGCGCTGGCTGACCAACCGCTTCCTCGAAAGCTATTTCAGCAACCGGCATTTCTACGAGCTGAATTCCAACGCCCTGATCGATAACCCCGACCAGCGGGTGGCCGAGGACATCAACACCTTCACCCAGCGCACGCTCTACTTCCTGCTTATCTTCATCGGCTCGATCCTGCAGCTGGTCGCCTTCAGCACCGTGCTCTGGTCGATTTCGCGGGAGCTGGTCTACTTCCTGATCTTCTATGCGATCGCCGGCACGCTGATCACCATCTTCGTTTTCGGCAAGGTGCTGATCGGCCTCAACTTCAGCCAGCTGCGGCGCGAGGCCGACTTCCGCTTCAGTTTGGTGCGGGTGCGCGAAAACGCCGAATCGATCGCCTTCTACCGCGGCGAGGCGCAGGAACTGCTGCAGGTCCGGCGCCGCTTCGCCGAAGCCTTCAACAACTACAACCGGCTGATCCGCCGCCAGCTCTCGCTCAACTTCTTCCAGCATGCCTACAACCTGCTGACCATCGTCCTGCCCAGCGCCATCATCGCGCCGCGGGTGCTCTCCGGCGAGCTGGAGGTCGGCAGCGCGATCCAGGCGGCGGGGGCCTTCGCCGCCGTGCTCAGCGCGATCTCGCTGATCGTCGAGAACTTCGAGGGGCTCTCCCGCTTCGCCGCCGGGATCGACCGCCTGAACACGCTGGCGCACGTGCTGCCGGTGCTGCCGAAACGGCGGCGGCCGGAGCAGAACGTGATCAAGTCGGTCGAGGGCGGGCGGCTGGCGCTCGAACGCGTCACGCTGCAGACGCCTAACTACGAGCGCGTGCTGGTGCGCGACCTGACGCTGAACGTTAGTCCCGGCGAGGGACTGCTCATCGTCGGCGAGAGCGGCAGCGGCAAGAGCTCGCTGCTGCGGGCGATCGCCGGCCTCTGGTACTCCGGCAGCGGCATCATCTTCCGGCCGAAAGCGGAGGACATCCTGTTCCTGCCGCAGCAGCCCTACATGCTGCTCGGCACGCTGCGCGCGCAGCTGCTCTATCCCAGCCAGGATCCGGCGATCGCCGACGAGGAGCTGCTGGCGCTGCTCCGCCAGGCCAACCTGCCCGACCTCGCCGCGCGCGTCGGCGGCCTCGACGTCGAGATGGACTGGGAGAAGCTGCTTTCCGTCGGTGAGCGGCAGCGCCTGGCCTTCGCCCGCGCGCTGCTCTCCCGGCCGCGCTTTGCGATCCTCGACGAGGCGACCAGCGCACTCGATGCGCCCAACGAGGACCACCTTTACCGCCAGCTGGTGGCCGGACGCACCACGCTGGTCAGCGTCGGCCACCGTCCCGGCGTCCTCAAGTACCACACGCAGGTCCTCGAACTCGCCGGCGACGGCCGCTGGAGCCTCCATCCGGCGAAGACCTATCGCTGGGCACAGTAGCCGGCCCGATCCCCCGCAACGGGCATGGATTGAGACCGCCCCGAATCATGAAAGCCTTGCCCATGCCCGTTTCCCTCACCCCCGGCCCCTCTCCCGCTTCGCGGGCGAGGGGAGGTTCGCGAGCCGCTTCGCGGCTTTCACTGTAACGGTGCTGCCGCCCGCACCGTGTTTGGGTGGAATGCACCAGTCGTGTGCATCATTCTTTGATGTAAATCAAGATAGACAAACAAAAACAGCGACTTGTGCTCTTGGCACGGCAGTTGCAATAAGTGCGTCAGAAACATCAACGCACTGGAGTCGCAACATGAGCAAACCCAAACTGGTGATGGTCGGCAACGGCATGGCGGGTGTGCGCACCCTGGAGGAACTGTTCAAGATCGCGCCGGAGATGTACGACGTTACGGTCTTCGGCGCCGAGCCGCATCCCAACTACAACCGCATCCTGCTCTCGCCGGTGCTCGCCGGCGAGATGAAGGTGCAGGACATCATCCTCAACGACCACGACTGGTACCGCGAGAACCACGTCAACCTGCACCTCGGCAAGAAGGTGGCGAAGATCGACCGGGTCAAGCGCCAGGTCATCGCCGAGGACGGCACCGTCGAATCCTACGACCGCCTGCTGCTGGCCACCGGTTCCAACCCGTTCATGCTGCCGGTGCCGGGCAACCACCTGCCGGGTGTGATCGGCTACCGCGACATCGCCGACACCGATGCGATGATCGATGCAGCGAAGCGTCACAAGCACGCGGTCGTCATCGGCGGCGGCCTGCTCGGCCTGGAGGCGGCCAACGGCCTCAAGCTGCGCGGCATGGACGTCACCGTCGTGCACCTCGGGCCGTGGCTGCTCGAACGCCAGCTCGACGAAGTCGCCGGCAAGATGCTGCAGAAGTCGCTCGAAGACCGCGGCCTCAACTTCCTGCTGGAGAAGCAGACCGAGGCGCTGATCGAAGGCGAATCGGGCCGCGTCGCCGCGGTGCGCTTCAAGGACGGCATGCAGATTCCGGCCGAGCTGGTGGTGATGGCCGCCGGCATCCGCCCGAACACCGCGCTCGCCGAATCGTCCGGCATCTACTGCAACCGCGGCATCGTCGTGAACGACACGCTGCAGACCTATGATCCGAAGATCTACGCGGTCGGCGAATGCGTCGCCCACCGCGGCATCGCCTACGGTCTGGTGGCGCCGCTGTTCGAGCAGGCCAAGGTCTGCGCCAACCACCTCGCCAACTACGGCATCGGCCGCTACACCGGCTCGGTGACCTCGACCAAGCTCAAGGTCACCGGCATCGACCTGTTCTCCGCCGGCGATTACATGGGTGGCGCCGGCACCGAGGAGATCGTGCTCAACGACCCCGCCGGCGGCGTCTACAAGAAGCTGGTGATCAAGGAGAACAAGCTGGTCGGCGGTGTGCTCTACGGCGACACCGCCGACGGCCCGTGGTACTTCCAGTTGCTGAAGGACGGCAAGGACATCCACGAGATCCGCGACCACCTGCTGTTCGGCCAGAGCACCGTCGGCGACGTAGGCCATCAGGGCCAGAACAAGGCGGCGGCGATGAGCGACGAGGCCGAGGTCTGTGGCTGCAACGGCGTCAAGAAGGGCACCATCGTCCGCGCGATCAAGGAGAAGGGGCTGTTCACCCTCGACGACGTCAAGAAGCACACCAAGGCGGCGTCGTCCTGCGGCTCCTGCGCCGGCCTCTGCGAGCAGATCCTGGCGTCGACGCTGGGTGGCGCCTACCAGGCGACGGCGTCGGACAAGAAGCCGATGTGCGGCTGCACCGAGCACAGCCACGAGGACGTGCGCCGCGCGATCCGCGAGCGCGAGCTGACCAGCATCAAGGCGGTGACCGAGTTCATGGAGTGGACGACCCCGGACGGCTGCGAGAAGTGCCGGCCGGCGCTCAACTACTACCTGATCTCGACCTGGCCGCACCTGGCCGCGGACGACCCGCAGTCGCGCTTCATCAACGAGCGGGCGCACGCCAACATCCAGAAGGACGGCACCTATTCGGTGGTGCCGCAGATCCTCGGCGGCGTCACCTCGGTCGAACAGCTCAGGAAGATCGCCGACGTCGCCGAGAAGTACCACGTGCCGACGATCAAGGTCACCGGCGGCCAGCGCATCGACCTGCTCGGCGTCAAGAAGGACGACCTGCCGAAGATGTGGGCCGACCTCGGCATGCCCTCCGGCCACGCCTACGGCAAGTCGATCCGCACCGTGAAGACCTGCGTCGGCGCCGAGCACTGCCGCTTCGGCACGCAGCGCTCGATGGACATGGGCATCAAGCTGGAGAAGATGCTGTTCGGCATGTGGAGCCCGCACAAGGTCAAGCTGGCCGTCTCCGGCTGCCCGCGCAACTGCGCCGAATCCGGCATCAAGGACGTCGGCGTGATCGGGGTGGATTCCGGCTACGAGATCTACGTCGCCGGCAACGGCGGCATCAAGACCGAAGTCGCCCAGTTCCTGGTCAAAGTGGAGAGCGACGAGGCGGTCATGGAATACACCGGCGCCTTCCTGCAGCTCTACCGCGAGGAGGGCTGGTACCTCGAACGCACCTGCCACTACGTGCACCGCGTCGGTCTCGAGCACGTCAAGTCGAAGGTCGTCGAGGACGCCGAGAACCGCAAGGCGCTCTACGCGCGCCTGCTCGACTCGCTGAAGGGCGTCAAGGACCCGTGGGCCGAGCGCGTCGAAGGCGAACTGAAGCGCGAATTCGAGATGCTGGCAGTGCAGCCGGCGTGATGAAGATTGGGAGAACGACAATGAGTGACTGGAAAAAAATCTGCACGCTGGCCGACATCCCGCGCCTCGGCGCGCGCGTCGTGCAAAACGCCGGCGGCGACATCGCTGTCTTCCGCACCGCCGCGGACGAGGTCTTCGCGCTGCACGACAAGTGTCCGCACAAGGGCGGTCCGTTGTCGCAGGGCATCGTGCACGGCAAGCGCGTTACCTGCCCGCTGCACGGCATGAACATCGCGCTCGACAGCGGCGACGCCGTGGCACCGGATGTCGGCCACTGCGACAAGTTCGCCGTCAAGGTCGACGGCGGCGACGTCTATCTAAAAATCTGATAATCCGAGGTCCCCCCAATGGACAAGAAAACCTTCCTCCAGGCCGGCCACATGCCGACGCTGCTGGCCGCCTTCCTCTACTTCGACTTGGCCTTCATGGTCTGGGTCATGCTCGGCCCGCTGGCGGTCGGCATCGCCAAGGACCTCAGCCTGTCGCACGCCGAGAAGGGGCTGATGGTGGCGGTGCCGGTGCTCGCCGGCGCCTTGCTGCGCATCGTCATGGGCATCCTGGTCGACCGCCTGTCGCCGAAGAAGGCGGCGATCATCGGCCAGGTCATCGTCCTCGGCGCGCTGACCTACGCCTGGCTGGTCGGCGTCCATTCCTACGGCGAAGTGCTGGTGCTCGGCCTCTTCCTCGGCGTCGCCGGCGCCTCGTTCGCCGCCGCGCTGCCGCTCGCCTCGCGCTGGTATCCGCCGGAGCACCAAGGGACGGCGATGGGCATCGCCGGCGCCGGCAACTCCGGCACCGCCTTCGCCGCGCTGCTGGCGCCGGGGCTGGCTGCCGCCTACGGCTGGACCAGCGTCTTCGGCATCGCGCTGATCCCGCTGTCCATCGTCTTCGTGCTCTTCATCATCCTCGCCAAGGACGCCCCCGGCGCACCGCCGCCGAAGTCGCTGGCCGAGTACCTGAAGGTCCTGCACGACAAGGACGCCTGGTGGTTCATGTTCTTCTACTCGGTGACCTTCGGCGGCTTCGTCGGCCTCGCCTCGTCGCTGGTGATCTACTTCAACACGCAGTACGGGCTGGATCCGAAGATGGCCGGCTACTTCACCGCCGCCTGCGTCTTCGCCGGCTCGCTGGTGCGCCCGATCGGCGGCAACGTCGCCGACCGCGTCGGCGGCGTCCGCTCGCTGTCGCTGATGTACGTCGTCGCCGCGGTCTTCCTCGCCATCGTCAGCTTCGGCCTGCCCGAGGCGTGGATGGCGCTGGTCGCCTTCGTCTGCGCGATGCTGGCGCTGGGCATGGGCAACGGCGCGGTGTTCCAGCTGGTGCCGCAGCGCTTCAAGAAGGAAATCGGCGTCATGACCGGTCTCGTCGGCATGGCCGGCGGCGTCGGCGGCTTCTACCTCGCCTCGTCGCTCGGCTACTCGAAGCAGCTCACCGGCAACTACCAGATAGGCTTCCTGATCTTCGCCGGTCTGGCGATCCTCGCGCTGGTCGGGCTGACCGGCGTGAAAAACCGCTGGCGCACCACCTGGGGCGCCTCGCACCTGACGACGGCGAAAATCTGACGTAAAGTCCCGCCGGGGGAGCGCCTGCTCCCCCGGTTGTCATTTGGAGTTGCTGCATGCCCCTTTCCGTCGCCGTCGGTCATTCCTCCCTCACCGGTCCGCGCGAGCGGAACGAGGACTTCTGCGGCGTCGTCACGCCGGAAGGGCAGGAGCTGGAGAACAAGGGCCTGGTCGCCGCGCTCGGCGATGGCCTCGGCGGCCACAGGGGCGGCCGCGAGGCGGCCGAATACACGGTGCGCGGCCTCTTGTGCGACTACTACGCGACGCCCGACACCTGGGGCGTGCATCGCGCCATCGACAAGGTGGTCACCGCGCTCAACCGCTGGCTGCTGTCGCAGTCGGCGCGCGACCCCGAACTCGCCGGCATGGCGACGACGCTGTCCGCCGTCGTGCTGCGCGGCCGCCGCTACTACAGCGCGCATATCGGCGACTCGCGCATCTACCTGCTGCGCGGCGGCGAACTGTTCCGGCTGACCACCGATCACCTGTGGGACCACCCCGAGCTGAAGAACGTGCTGTCGCGCGCGGTCGGGCTGGATGCCCATCTGCTGCTCGACTATGCCGAAGGCGAGCTGCAGCCGGGCGACCGCTTCGTGCTGCTCTCCGACGGCGTCTGGGGCGTGCTGCCCGAGGCCAAGCTGGTCGAGGTGCTGCTCGCGCAGCCCGAGGCGCAGCAGGCGGCGGCGGCGCTGACCAGCCTGGCGCTGGCCAACGGCGGCCAGGACAACGCCTCGGCGGTGGTCGTCGAGGTGCTCGACCTGCCGGCGCCGAGCCTGCGCGACAGCCTCGAAAACATCGCCAACCTGCCGCTGCCGCCGCGCCTCAAGCCGGGGCAGGAGCTTGACGGCCTGCAGGTCGAGGACCTGCTGCACGACTCGCGGGTGACGCTGCTCTACCGCGTGCGCGACAAGAAGAGCGGGCAGCGCCTGGTGCTGAAGACGCTGCGTCCGGAATGTTCCGGCGACAGCGAGGAGATCTCCGGGCTGATCATGGAGGAGTGGCGCGCCAAACGCGTCGTCTCGCCGTTCTTCCCGCAGGTGGTGCCGGCCGACGAGCGCAGCTGGCTGTACTTCCTGATGACCTGGCACGAAGGCGCGACGCTGCAGCAGATGCTCGACGCCGGCCACCACTTCACCGTCGCCGAGGTCGTGCAGCACGGCGTCCGGCTGTTGAAGGGGATCGGCGCGCTGCACCGGCTGGAGATCGCGCACCGCGACATCAAGCCGGCCAACATCCATCTCGGCCAGGACGGCCGGCTGCGCATCCTCGACCTCGGCGTCGCCGTCAGCGCCGGCGAAACCGGAACGGCCGTCGGCAACCCGGGGACGCCCAGCTTCATGGCGCCGGAGCTGTTCGCCGGCGAGGCCGCGGTCGCCGCGCACGACCTCTACGCGGCCGGCGTCACCCTCTATCACCTGCTGACGCGCAAATACCCGTACGGCGAGATCGAGCCCTTCCAGCACCCGAAGTTCGCCGAGCCGGTGCCGCCGACGCGCTGGCGGCCGGAGGTTCCCGCCTGGGTCGAGAACCTGCTGCTGAAGGCGGTGGCGAAGGACCCGGCGCGGCGCTTCGAGACCGCCGAGGAGTTCCTGCTCGCGCTCGAACGCGGCGCCGCGCGCCCGCTCGCCGCGCCGGCGCGGCAGCCGCTGATGGCGCGGAACCCGCTGCGCGCCTGGCGGCTGATCGCCGCCGTGTCGCTGGCGCTCAACCTGGTGCTGCTGGCGCTGCTGCTGCACTGAGCGCTTGTGCATACATCGACTGCGCAACCGCATCGCTGGGCGGCGCTGGCGCATTGATCTGTCGCGTGACGGTCGCGCCGAGCTAACGGGCATGGATTGAGACTGCTCCGAATCATGAAAGCCTTACTCATGCCCGTTTCCCTCACCCCCGGCTCCTCTCCCGCTTCGCGGGCGAGGGGAGGTTCGAGAGCCGCTTCGCGTCTTTCACGTTAAACTGATGCCATGGAAAAAACGGCCCTGATCCTCTTCGCCCATGGCGCCCGTGACCCCGAGTGGGCGAGCCCGATGCGCCGCGTCCGTGCCGCCATCCTCGAACAATCGGCGGCGCTGCGCGTCGAGCTGGCCTTCCTCGAATTCATGTCGCCGGATCTCGAAACCTGCGCGGCGACGCTGGCCGGCGAAGGCTACGCGACGGTGGTCGTGGTGCCGATGTTCATCGCCCAGGGCGGTCATCTCAAGAACGACGTGCCGCTGCTGATGGAACGGCTGCGCGACCGCCATCCTGAAGTGTGCTTCGCGCTGGCGGCGCCGGTCGGCGAAGCCGAGCCGATTGTCCGGGCGATGGCCGCCTATGCGGCGGCCCTCGCCGGCGGAGACGCCACCGCCGCCGGCTGAGCGGCGTCGGCCGTCTTGCGGCCGCTGACCCGACTCCCCCAAGCGCCCCTCGTCGTTCCCGAGCGTATCGCGACGCGCCGGGCGATGGCTCCCGAACCGGAGCGGATCGCGCCCGATCCAGGGTATCGCTTCCTCTCCGTCGCCGTCGCCCCTCCGCTTATGTCGTTGGCCTGTCGTCGTCCGCGTTACGGTGGTAAGCTCCAGTCGTAGGTTGATGCTCGTGCCATGGCCGGCGAAACGATCCTCGGTCCGCTGCTTTCGCACCGCCGTGCGGGCCTGCGAAGTACGCTGCCGAAGCGGCGGCAATGCCTGGCGTTGATGATGAGGTTGCAATGAATCCACCCGTTTGCAGCACCCTGGCAAGCGATGAAGCGTTCCGCTCCTTCCTCGAAGCCGGCGCGCGCCCCCGTGCCGCCAACGCCGCCCCGCCCGGCCGCTCCGCCCGGCGGGCGCGGCGATGCTCCGGGAGCGGAGGCGCGACAGCGGGCGTTGCCATATGCCGGCGATGAACGAGCCCGCCATGGAACGCCGGCAGATCGATAGCGAACTGCGGCTCGCCGTCAGCCGCGGCGAGTTCGAGCTCTACTACCAGCCGAAGGTCGACTGCGGCAGCCGCCGCATCACCGGGACCGAGGCGCTGCTGCGCTGGAACCATCCGCTGCGCGGCGTGCTGCCGCCGGCCGAGTTCCTGCCCGTGCTCGAAGAGGTCGGGCTGATCGGCGAGGTCGGCGGCTGGGTCCTGCGCGAGGCCTGCCGGCAGCTCAAGGCCTGGCTGGACGCCGGGCTCGGTCCGCTCTCGGTGGCGGTCAACCTGTCGGCGCGGCAACTCGACGACGGCCCGGCGCTGCTGGCGACGGTGCGTGGCGCGCTGCAGGCCGCCGCGCTGCCGCCGCAGCTGCTCGAACTGGAACTGACCGAAACCGCGCTGATGGCCCATGCCGGGCAGGCCGTGGCGATCCTTGCCGAGTTGCGCCAGCTCGGCGTGACGATCTCGGTCGACGATTTCGGCACCGGCGACTCCGGGCTCACCTACCTGAAGCGCAGTCCCCTCGACCGGGTGAAGGTGGACCGCTCGTTCATCCAGGACATCGCCGCCGACCGGAACGAAGCCTCGATCACCCGCGCCATCATCACCATGGCGCACCAGCTGAAAGTGAAGGTTGTCGCGGAAGGCGTCGAAACCGAAACGCAGATGTCGCTGCTGGTGGCCAACCAGTGCGACGAGATCCAGGGCTTCGTCTTCAGCCGGCCGCTACCGGCGGCGGAGATGGAGCGGATGCTGGGCGAGCAAGGCAAGCCGCCGCCGCCGGCCGCCGTCGAGCAAGCGCGCCAGCGCACGCTGCTGCTGGTGGACGACGAGGAAAACATCCTTGCCTCGCTGAAACGGCTGCTGCGCCGCGACGGCTACCATATCCTGACCGCAACCGGCGGCGCGGAAGCACTTGAATTGCTGGTGCAGAACGACGTCGACGTGATCCTTTCCGACCAGCGCATGCCGAACATGACCGGCGTCGAATTCCTGCGCCGGGTGAAGACCCTCTACCCGGCCACGGTGCGCATGGTGCTGTCCGGATACACCGAGTTGCAGTCGATCACCGACGCCATCAACGAAGGCGCGATCTACAAGTTCCTGACCAAGCCGTGGGACGACGAGCTGCTGCGCGCCAACATCGAGGAGGCGTTCCGCTACAAGGAAATGGGCGACGAGAACCTGCGTCTCGGGCGCGAGCTGGAGCTGGCCAACCGCGAACTGGCGGCAGCCAACGGCCAGCTGACCGCACTGTTGCACGACAAGCAGCGGCAGTTGGCGCTGGGCGGGGCGAGCCTGGAAGTGATGCGGGAAATCCTGCAGGAAATTCCGCTGCCGATGATCGGCGTCGACGAGGATGGGCTCATCGTCTTTGCCAACCAGTCGGCCGAGTCGCTGCTGAGCGGCGATTGTCCGCTGCTCGGCGCCGACGCCTGCACCCGCCTGCCGGAGGCCTTGCTCCGCCTGTTGTCGCCGGCCGATGAGGGCGACGGTGAGGCGGTGATCGGCGGTTGCGCCTACCGGGTCCTTGGCCGGGACATGCACGGGCGGGCGAGCGGCCGGCTGTTGCTGGTATTACGCAAGGGAGAGAACGGATGCGGATAGAACGGAAGCAAGTGCCCATCGACGACGTGGCGCCGGGATCGACGCTTGCCGACGAGGTGTGCGACGCGTCGGGACATGTCCTGTTGCCGGGGGGCGCGCTGATCACCGAGGCCGCGTTGGCCAGCCTGCGTCGACGCGGCGTGGACCAGCTGTGGCTGGCGGTCCCGGTACGGCTGGACGACGCGGCGCAGGAAGCCGAGGTGCAGCGGATCGAGGCCCGTCTTGCCTACCTGTTCCGCGACTGCGGCGGCAATACCGCCGCCGACGACCTGAAGTTGCGCCTGCTCAGCTATCGCCGGAGCCAGCTATGAACGAAGAAAACCTCCGCCTCGACGTCGAGCGCGTGCTGTCGGGCATCAACGCCTTGCCGTCGCTGCCGGCGTCGGTCACTGAATTGTTGTCGAGCATCGATGACCCCGACGCCGATACCGCAGCGATCGCCCGCCGCATCGCCCGTGACCAGGGGCTGACGACGCGCATCCTGCGCGTCGCCAATTCGCCCTTCTACGGCCAGTCGCACCGCATCGCCTCGATCGCCGACGCGGTGATCGTGCTCGGCCTGCGCAGCGTGCGCGCGCTGGCCGTGGCGGCCAGCTTCACCTCGGTGTTCAAGGTCGGCGCCGACGCCGAGGCCGAGCTGAAGGCGTTCTGGCAGCATGGCATCTCGGCTGCGTTGTGCGCCCGTCTCCTGGCCGTGCGGGTCGGCGTTCCGGCGGAAGAGGCCTTCATCGGCGGACTGCTGCACGACATCGGCCGGGTTGCGCTGGTGGTCAGCTTTCCCCGGCACATGGCGGCGGTTGTCGCCTATCGCCGCGAGCGGGACTGCCAGCCGATCGACGCCGAGAACGCCGTCCTCGGTCTCGACCATGCGCTGGTCGGGCGGCTGATGACCGAGCGCTGGCGCTTCCCGTCGTCGCTGTGCACCGCCATCGGCAGCCACCATGCGCCGCCCGCCGACGCCTACCGGCAGCTGCCGGGAATCCTGCACCTGTCGAACGCCATCGCCTGCGCGCTCGATTTCGGCAACGAGCCGACGGCGATGGTGCCGCGTCTCGTCCCCGCCTGCTGGGAGGCGATGGCGCTCTCGTGGGACGAGACGCAGCGCCTGTTTGCCGATGTCGAGGCGCAATTCGGGGAGATCTGCGACATACTCCTTTAGTATGAACGCAGGGAGGCAGCGAGGTCTGGAGTCGACGTGAAATGAGCGGAGCAATCGAAGCCTTTGTCTGGAACGAGCATATGGCGACCGGGATCCCGGAGGTCGACGACGACCATCGGGCCTTGATCCGGATCGTCAATGAAATCGGCCACCTCCATTCCAGGTCGACTGTGACGCCCGATCTGTCCGCTGAATACGATCATCTGAAGCGGCATGCGCGGACCCATTTCGATCGCGAAGAGCGGGCGATGCGTGATCGGCACATCGATCCCCGCCACGTCGAGGCGCACAGCCGCCTGCACCGCGATTTCATCGGCCAGCTGGAGGCGATGCGCGACAACAACCAGCACGACGTCAGCGCGCTCCAGCACTTCATCATGCGCTGGCTGATCTACCACACCCTCGGCGTCGACCTGGTGATGGCCCACCAAGTCGAATACATCCAGGCCGGCATGGACCCCGCCGCTGCCTTCGACAAGGCCGGGGGCGATGGCGGCGATCCGGCGACCAACGGCCTGCTCAAGGCGCTCGGCCTGGAACGCGAGCGGACCGATGAGGTGCGGCGCGACATGCAGCAGCG
Organism: Rhodocyclales bacterium; assembly: GCA_016183655.1. GTDB lineage: Bacteria > Pseudomonadota > Gammaproteobacteria > Burkholderiales > Rhodocyclaceae > Proximibacter. The sequence goes on along the minus strand of JACPEH010000022.1, from coordinate 254,040 downwards.
CCTGGGGCAGATCATCGAGGGCGACCCGGTGCCGACCTTCGTCATCGACGCCGAACACCGCGTGACGCACTGGAACCGCGCCTGCGAACTGGTCACCGGCGTCAAGGCGGCCGACATCGTCGGCACCCGCAACCAGTGGCGGGCTTTCTACGCCAAGGAGCGGCCGGTGATGGCCGACCTCATCGTGAACGGCGCGCTCGAGGAGCTCTTCGAGGCGCACTACAAGGGCAGATACCGGCGTTCGAAACTGGCCGACGACATCTACGAAGCCGAGGACTTCTTCCCCCAGTTCGGCGACAGTGGCTACTGGCTGTTCTTCACCGCCGCGCCGGTGCGTGACCTCTCCGGCAACATCGTCGGCGCGATCGAGACGCTGCAGGACGTGACCGACCGGCACAAGGCGGAAGAGGCGCTGCGCCGGCACCAGGAAGACCTGGAGCGGGTCATCGCGACGCGCACCGCCGAACTGGCCGAGGCCAACCGGCGCATGGCCGAGGACCTCGCCATGCGCGAGCAGGCCGAGGCCGAGCTGCTGCGGCGCTATGCCGAGGTGACCCGGCTCAACGTCGAGCTGTCGCAGGCCAAGGAACAGCTGACGCAGTCCGAGAAGATGGCCTCGATCGGCCAGCTGGCGGCAGGCGTCGCGCACGAGATCAATAACCCGATCGGCTACGTCTACTCCAACATCGGCTCGCTCGAATCCTTCCTCTCCGACCTGTTCCGCATCCTCGGCGCCTACGAGGTGCTCGCCGGGGAGCTGCCGGACAGCGAGGCCGCGCGCGCGGCCAGGGCGCTGCGGAGCGAACTCGACCTCGACTTCCTCAAGGAGGACATCCCGGCGCTGTTGAAGGAGTCGAAGGAAGGCATCACCCGCGTCAAGAAGATCGTCCAGGACCTCAAGGACTTCTCGCACGTGGACAGCTCGCAGGAATGGCAATGGACGAACCTGCACCGCGGCCTCGACTCGACGCTCAACATCGTGAACAACGAGATCAAGTACAAGGCCGACGTGGTCAAGGAGTACGGCGCGCTGCCCGACATCGAATGCCTGCCGTCGCAGCTCAACCAAGTGTTCATGAACCTGCTGGTCAATGCCGCGCACGCGATGGGCGCGGAACGCGGTACGATAACCGTGCGTACCGGCGTCGCCGGCGACAAGGTCTGGGTCGAGATCGTCGATACCGGCTCCGGCATTCCGCCGGAGGTCAGGCAGCGGATATTCGATCCGTTCTTTACCACCAAGCCGATCGGCAAGGGGACCGGTCTCGGCCTGTCGCTGTCCTATGGCATCGTGCAGAAGCACCACGGCACCATCGAGGTCGTCAGCGAACCGGGGCGCGGCTCCACCTTCCGCATCACCCTGCCCGTCGAACAGCCGAAATCCGAAAACGCGCCATGAATCTTCCCGCCGCCTCTCCCGACCTTGTCGACGCTGCCGCCGCCGAGCGCCCGTGGCGCCTGTTGTGCGTCGACGACGAACCGAACATCCTCTCCTCGCTGCGCCGCCTGCTGCGTTCCAGCGGCTACCAGGTCACCCTCGCCAACAGCGGTGCCGAAGGGCTGCAGGCGCTGGAGAAGGAGGAGGCCGACCTGGTCATCTCCGACATGCGCATGCCGATCATGGACGGCGCGCAGTTCCTCGACGAGGTCCGCCAGCGCTGGCCGGACACCGTACGCATCCTGCTCACCGGCTACGCCGACATCGCCTCGACGGTGGCCGCGATCAACCGCGGCGAGATCTACCGCTACATCGCCAAGCCGTGGGACGACAACGACGTCCTGCTGACCATCCGCAAGGCGCTCGAACGCAAGGCGCTGGAGCGCGAGAAGCTGCGCCTGGAACTGCTCACGGCGCGGCAGAACGAGGAGCTGAAGGCGCTCAACCTGTCGCTCGAAGAAAAGGTCCAGGCGCGCACGCAGGAGCTGGCGCTGGCCAACGAGAAGCTGAAGGGCAGCTTCCTCACCTCGGTGAAGGTCTTCGCCAACCTGATCGAACTGCGCGAAGGCGCGCTCGCCGGGCATTCGCGCCGGGTCGCCGACCTCGCGCGCAAGATCGCCGCAAAGATGGGGCTCACCGGCCGCGAGCTGCAGGACGTCTTCCTCGCCGGACTCCTGCACGACATCGGCAAGATCGGGCTGCCCGACACGCTGCTCGCCAAGCCGGTCACGCACATGAGCGGCGACGACCTCGGCGCCTACCGCAAGCACACGATCAAGGGCGAGCAGTCGCTGATGGCGCTCGACGAACTGCGCGGCGCCGCCACGCTGCTGCGCTCGCACCACGAGCGCTTCGACGGCCAGGGTTTCCCCGACGGCCTGTCCGGGCTGGCGATCCCGCTCGGTGCGCGCATCCTGGCGCTGGCCAACGACTACGACGGGCTGCAGATCGGCATCATCTCCCCGCGCCGGCTGAACCAGGAGGAAGCCAAGAAGCTGATCGTCGACGGCCGCGGCAAGCGCTACGATCCGCAGGTCGTCGATGCCTTCATCGCCATCTTCGGCAGCGTCGAGCCCGAGCCCGGCGGTGGCGTGCTGGTACCGCTCGCCGACCTGCAGCCGGGCATGGTGATGGCGCGCGACTTGGTCACCCGCGACGGCGTGCTGCTGCTCGCCGCCGACTACCTGCTCGACGAGCGTCTGATCCGGCAGATCCAGGATTACGCGCGCAGCGAGGGCGGGTTGCACGGCCTCTACATCCGCGCCGACAAGAGGTGAGTGCATGTATCGCCTGATGCTGGTCGACGACGAGCCGCACGTGCTGACGGCGCTGCGCCGCAACCTGATGCGCGCGCTCAGCGACGAGGCGGTCGAGATCGAGACGTTCGACGACCCGCGGCGGGCGCTGGCACGCGCGGCGGAGGCCGATTTCGCGCTGGTCATGTCCGACTACCGCATGCCGCCGATGGACGGCGTCACCTTCCTCAAGCAGTTTCGCATCTCGCAGCCCAACGCGATCCGCCTGGTGCTGTCGGCGACCAGCGACGTCGACACGCTGCTCGGGGCGATCAACGAAGCCGAAATCTTCCGCTACGTGCTGAAACCCTGGGACGACGTCGAGCTGGGAATCACCGTGCGCACCGCACTGGCCCTCTATGCGGAGCAGGAGGCGGAGCGGCAACTGGCCGAGGAGACCCGCGCCCGGCAGGCGGCGATGTCGCCGGAGGAAATCGAGCGGCACCGCCTCGAAGCCGAAGAGCCGGGGATCACCCAGGTGCGCTGGGGGCCGGACGGCGGCGTGATCCTCGACGACGAATGACGACGGCAAAAATGCCGGACGGCTCGCGGTAATTTTTGACCAAGCTCAAGGATTTCCTGTTCCGCCGGCTCAACACTGGCCGGCATGAAACGCTGTCCCGAACTGCAGAACCTCTCGCGCGAGCATCACAGCGCGCTCAAGCTCACGCTGCACCTCAAGCGCGCCGCCGCCAGCGGCGACGAGGCGCGGATCGAAGCCGCCTGCGTTCGTGCCCGTGACGTCTTCGTCAACGAGCTGCTGCCGCATTTCCACGAAGAGGAAGATTGCCTGCTGCCGCATCTGGAGGCCGCCGGTGCCAACGTCGTTGTCGCGCGCACGCTGATCGAGCATCGCGCATTGCAGTGGCTGGTGCGCGAGCTGGAGGTGCCCGATCCCGAGGTGCTGCTGCGCTTCGCCGAACTGATGAGCGAGCACGTGCGCTTCGAGGAGCGCGAACTGTTCGAAGTCGCCGAGGGCGAGCTCGGCCGCGAAGCGCTCGCGCGGATCCTCCGCCGACCCGGCAACGCCTCCTGACCTTCCCTGCAGCACTGCTTTCGTTCCTTCCGCGTTTTTCACGCCAACAACGTGCGCATGCACCGTCCTGTTGCACTGCAATAGTGCAATTTGCATATTTAGCACGGTGTGATGCATCAATCCAAGCATTTGTTTTTTTGATCTAAATCCATTGTTTCCGACATGTGGCACGAGGGTTGCGATGTGTAGTGCATCACAACCCCACATTGAAAGGAAAACACCATGGACAAGAAGACTGAAGTTCTCGATCGCCGTGGCTTCGTCAAGGCCGCCGCCGGCGCCTCGCTGCTCGGCATGTTGCCGGGCCTGCGCGCGGCGGCCTGGGCGGCCGGCTCGGATGCGCCGGAGAAGGCCGAGGTCAGGATCGGCTTCATCCCGCTGACCGACTGCGCATCGGTGGTGATGGCCGCGGCCAAGGGCTTCGACAAGAAGTACGGGATCAAGATCGTGCCGACCAAGGAAGCCAGCTGGGCCAGCGTGCGCGACAAGCTGGTCAACGGTGAACTCGATGCGGCGCACGTCCTCTACGGCCTGATCTACGGCGTGCATCTGGGCATCGGCGGGCCGAAGAAGGACATGGCGACGCTGATGGCGCTGAACAACAACGGCCAGGCGATCACCCTTGCCAACAAGTTGAAGGAGCAGGGCGTCACCGACGGTGCCGGGCTGAAGAAGCTGATCACCGCGAAGCCCGGCGAATACACCTTCGCCCAGACCTTCCCCACCGGCACGCACGCGATGTGGCTGTACTACTGGCTGGCGGCGCACGACATCAACCCGTTCAAGGACGTGAAGACGATCACCGTGCCGCCGCCGCAGATGGTCGCCAACATGCGCGTCGGCAACATGGACGGCTTCTGCGTCGGTGAGCCGTGGAACAACCGCGCGATCATCGACAAGATCGGCTTTACCGCGGTGACCTCGCAGGACATCTGGACCGACCATCCGGAGAAGGTGCTCGGCACCACCGCCGACTTCGTCGCCAAGTACCCGAAGACGGCGATCGCCATGATGTGCGCGATCATCGAGGCCGGCCGCTGGATCGACGCCTCGCTCGCCAACCGTCGCGAGACGGCGGAGACGATCGCGCAGAAGTCCTACGTCAACACCGACACCGACGTCATCCTCGAACGCATGCTCGGCCGCTACTCGAACGGCCTGGGCAAGAGCTGGGACGACAAGAACCACATGAAGTTCTTCAACGACGGCGCGGTGAACTACCCCTACCTCTCCGATGGCATGTGGTTCCTGACCCAGCACAAGCGCTGGGGCCTGCTGAAGGACGACCCGGACTACCTCGGCGTGGCCAAGAAGGTGAACCAGACCGAGCTCTACAAGCAGGCCGCCGCCCGCGTCGGCGTCAGCGTGCCGAAGAGCGACATGCGCAGCCACAAGCTGATCGACGGCGTCGTCTGGGACGGCAAGGACCCGAAGAAGTACGCCGCCGGTTTCAAGGTCAAGGCCTGAGAAAGGAGTCATCATGACTGCAATGACGTTCGATAAGGCAGCCGCACTGGCGGCTGCCGGGGAAGCGGCGCCGTCCGTGGCGCGCAGCGAACCGGTTGCCGAGACCGCTGTCGTGAAGGCCGCCGCGCCGGGCGTGCCGGCCGCCGCCAACGAAGGCAGTGCGCCGTCGCCGAAGCAGCCCGGCCGCGCCGGCGAACTGCTCAAGGGCGCCGCGCGCGCCGCGCTGCCGCCGCTGATCGGCCTGGCGGTGCTGGTCGGCATCTGGTACCTGGCCACGCTCTCGGCCGGCGGCAGCCTGCCCGGCCCGGTACAGACCTGGCGGGCGGCAGTGACGCTGTTCGCCGACCCGTTCTACTCGAACGGGCCGAACGACCAGGGTATCGGCTGGAACGTGCTCTCCTCGCTGCAGCGCGTCGCCATCGGCTTCGGCATTGCGGCGGCGATCGGCATCCCGCTCGGCTTCATGCTCGGCCGCTTCGCCACGCTCTCCAGCATGGTCAACCCGATCATCAGCCTGTTGCGTCCGGTGTCGCCGCTGGCCTGGCTGCCGATCGGCCTGCTGGTGTTCAAGAAGGCCGACCCGGCGGCGACCTGGACCATCTTCATCTGCTCGATCTGGCCGATGATCATGAACACCGCCCAGGGCGTGATGCGCGTGCCTTCCGACTACATGAACGTCGCCCGCGTGCTGAACCTCTCCGAGTGGAAGATCTTCACCCGGATCCTGTTCCCGGCGGTGCTGCCCTACATGCTCACCGGCATCCGCCTCTCCATCGGCACCGCTTGGCTGGTGATCGTCGCCGCCGAAATGCTCACCGGCGGCGTCGGCATCGGCTTCTGGGTGTGGGACGAGTGGAACAACCTCAAGGTCGAGCACATCATCATCGCCATCTTCGTCATCGGCATCGTCGGCCTCTTGCTGGAGCAGATGCTGATCGCGATCGCCAGGCGCTTCAGCTACGAGTGAAGACAGATCCAAGGAGCCAGACCATGAAAAAGTTCGTACAGATCGAGGGTGTCGGCATGTCCTTCGACACCAAGAAAGGCCCGTTCGTCGCGCTGCAGAACGTCGACCTGACCATCGAGAAGGGCGAGTTCATCGCCCTGATCGGGCACTCCGGCTGCGGCAAGTCCACGCTGCTGAACCTGATCGCCGGGCTGACCCGGCCCACCGACGGCGTGCTCATCTGCGACGGCCGCGAGATCGGCGGCCCCGGCCCGGAGCGTGCGGTGGTCTTCCAGAACCACTCGCTGCTGCCGTGGCTGACCTGCTTCGAGAACGTCTATCTCGCCGTCGAGCGGGTGTTCGCGGCGAAGGAGGGCAAGCCGAAACTGAAGGCGCGCACGCACGAGGCGCTGGCGCTGGTCGGTCTGACGCACGCCGAGCAGAAGTATCCGCACGAGATCTCCGGCGGCATGAAGCAGCGCGTCGGCATCGCCCGCGCCCTCTCCATGCAGCCGAAGGTGCTGCTGATGGACGAGCCCTTCGGCGCGCTCGACGCGCTGACCCGCGCCAAGCTGCAGGACGAACTGATGAAGATCTGCGTCGCCACCAAGGCCACCGTGGTCATGGTCACGCACGACGTCGACGAGGCGGTGCTGCTCTCTGACCGCATCGTGATGATGACCAACGGCCCGGCGGCGACCATCGGCGAGGTGCTCAAGGTCGAGCTCGATCGCCCGCGCAACCGCCTCGAACTGGCGCACGACCCGCGCTACATCGCGTGCCGCGCGGCGGTCCTCTCCTTCCTCTACGAGAAGCAGGCGCACGACGAGAAGCTGGCGGCGTAGGCCCGTTGCCGCTTGGCCTTCGACCTCCGGGCGGCCGTTCATGGTGCGATAGGCCCTGCTTTGCCAGGCTACTCATCACGAACGGGGCGCGGCGGGATTCAACTGAGGGGAATGGGGGAACCTAGACAGGGGAAAACCCGCAAGCGCACGATCCGACTCTCCGTCGTACGAGTCCGCCGTCTGGATTCCGGGTCAAGCCCGGAATGACGGGGGTTTCGGTGGGGGAGGAGGGATTGTCGTCGGGGCGCAGCCATCAAAGCCTCCGTCACGGCCACCGCCCCCCGTCACTCCGGCGAAAGCCGGAGTCCAGGGATGGCCCGCCGGAGCTGATTCGAGGCTCGCATGGATTCCAGGGCGCGCCCGGAATGACGGGGTTGGGTTCGGGACGGCTCGCCGTGACTTCCCGCTTCCCGGCGGGAGGGAATCAGGGCCAAAAAAAGCGCCGCAAACAAAGAGGGCTCCCGAGGCCGAAGGGGCGGCCACCGGGAGCCCGGCCGGCTTGGGGCCGGCGCAGTTCCTCAGAGGGAGGAGGTTTGCAAGGGGTGGCTGCGCTGGAAGTGCTGGTAGGTGCACACCAGCTCGTTCGCATGGTCGACGCGACCGTGCTTCAGCGCAATTTCGATATCGTCGAGGATCATCAGGTGCAGCCGCGCCACACCTGCATCGCTCTTCAGCAGTTCATAACCCATTTCGGCAGCCACGATGGTCGGCACATGTTCGTGCTCGGCGATGGCTTCAACTTCATCCTGGTCGAGTTCGCAGAAATCCAGGCAATCTTCTAGGCAAAGCATTGGCAGTCTCCGGTCAGGCATGCCGCCAGCGGGTTCCTCCCGTCTTAGCTACTGCGGCATGGCAGAATCTTCGATGCCCGCTTTTTGGGATGCTCCGGTCACGTTCCGGGGCTTGTCGGTGCGGTACTCAGGAAAGGCTAGTCCACCGACGGTAAAAGGCAAGGCTGGCGGCCGTGGGATAAAAAATTTCCATCTTCTTTGCAGCATGCCATGCGCTGTTTTCGCCGCGTGTCGCCGTTTGCCGACAGTGTGCCGGCGCCGCTCAGAGCTGCAGCACCCCGTCCGGCATCGCTGCCGCCAGCTGCATCCGGCTCAAGGTCGGCTTCAGGTCGAGGCCGGTCTCGCGCTTCACGGTCGCCGCGCGCAGACGCAGTTCGGCGAGCGGCACGGCCAGCGGCTCGCCGGCGGCGGCCAGCGCGATGCTGTTGCCGCCGGCGCAGGCGGGCAGGACCAGCGCGCGCCCGGCGAAGCCCTCGCGCACGCGCTCGACGCTGGCGCGGAAGCCGCGCCGGTCGCCGAACAGGTTGGTGGCGAACAGCCCCTCCTTGCTCAGCCGTTCGCGGCAGTGCTGGTAGAAGGGCAGGCTGTCGAGGGCACCGACGCGGGCGTTGTGGTCGAAGCCGTCGACCAGGATCAGGTCGTAGCGCCGGCGGTCGCGGGCGATCAGTTCGGCGCCGTCGCCGATGCGGATCTGCAGGCGCTCGTCCTCGTCCGGCAGCTTGAAGAACTGGCGCGCGGCGAACGGCATGCGCGGGTTGATCTCGACCACCGTGGCCTTCGTCTGCGGCAGGTGGCGCCAGATGAACTTGGCCAGCGACCCGGCGCCGAGGCCGATCAGCAGCGCGCTTTTCGGCCACGGCGCCGCGCGCAGCAGCAGGCCGGCCATCATCTCCCGCGTGTAGTCCAGCTCCAGCGCCCACGGCCGGCGGATGCGCATCGCCCCCTGGATCCACTCCGAGCCGAAGTGCAGGTAGCGGACACCGTCTTCTTCGCTGATGTCGATGCTGTGGTCGGGGCTGTCGTCAGTCATGGTCGATTGCAGGGAAGGGAAAGGGTTTTCGTCATCCGGGAAAAGAGGTAGCCTGAAAATCCGATTACATTACAAATGAGCCGGGAGTGCAGTCAGAACAACCCGGCAAGATACAGGAGCGAGACATGCTGGGGAATATGAAACTGCGCAGCAAGATCATTCTGCTGGTGCTGGCGGCACTGGCGGGGATGGCGGTTATCACCGTCTTCTCGGCGTTGGCCGCGAAGCGCGACCTGACCGAGGGGCGCAAGGAAGTGATCAAGTCGATGGTCGAGGCCGGCTACAACATCATCGCGCATTACCAGTCGCTGGAAGCCGCCGGCAAGCTGCCGAAGGAAGAGGCGCAGCGCCTCGCGGCGGAGGCGGTGAAGGTGGCCAGGTACGGCGGCGCCGACAGCAAGACCGAATACCTCTACGTGTGGACCATGGAGGGGGTCAGCGTGGTGCACCCGAAGGCCGAGATGGTCGGCCAGAACATGCTGGAGAAGATCAAGGACGGCCAGGGGCGTTACACGATCAAGGACATCATCGCCGCCGTGCAGAGCCAGCGCGGCGCCTATGTCGACACCGCCTTCCCGCGCCCCGGCGGCAAGGAGCCGCTGCCCAAGCTGCAATACGTGATGCACTTCCAGCCCTGGGGCTGGCTGGTCGGCACCGGCCTCTACATGGACGACCTCGACACCGCGTTCCGCACGCGCGTGCTGAGCGACCTCGCCGTCGCCGCGGTCGCGCTGCTGCTGATCGGCGGCGTCGGCTTCGTCGTCGCCAGGAGCGTGCTCGGCCAGGTCGGCGGCGAGCCGGGCGAGGCGATCGACCTGATGGCGCGGGCCGCCGCCGGTGACCTCACCGTCGACGTCAAGCAGGCGGCCAAGGGCAGCATGCTCGCCTCCTTCGGCGAGATGCTGGTGTCGCTGCGCAGCATGGTCACCGAGATCCACTCCGGTTCGAACCGGCTGATCAAGGACGCCGAGCGCATCAACACCGCCGCCAAGGAAGTCGCCCAGGCCTCGCAGCAGCAGGCCGACGCCACCTCGGCGATGGCCGCGGCGATCGAAGAGATGACGGTGAGCATCAACCACATCTCGGACACCGCCGTCGAAACCGAGCGCGCCTCCGAGCTGGCGGCGAACGAGGCGGCGGAGGGCGAGCAGCAGGTGCTGACGGCGACCGCCGAGATCAACAAGATCGCCACCTCGGTCACCGAAGCCTCGCAGAAGATCCGCGAGCTCGACCAGCGCGCCGACCAGGTCTCGTCGATCGCGCAGGTGATCAAGGAGATCGCCGGCCAGACCAACCTGCTCGCCTTGAACGCCGCGATCGAAGCGGCGCGCGCCGGCGAGCAGGGGCGCGGCTTTGCCGTCGTCGCCGACGAAGTCAGGAAGCTCGCCGAGCGCACCTCGGCCGCCACCGTCGAGATCGAGCAAATGATCAGCGGCATCCAGAACGACACCGAATCGGTGGTCGGCGTGATGGACGCGGCGCTGCCGCAGGTCGAAGCGGGCGTGCATCTGGCCGAGGGCGCGGCCAAGTCGTTGCGCGACATCCGCGAGGGCGCCTCGCAGACGCTCACCCGCATCCGCGAGGTGGCCGACTCGACCAAGGAGCAGAGCATCGCCAGCAACAGCATCGCGCAGCAGGTCGAGCAGATCGCGCAGATGGTCGAGGAAACCAGTGCCGCGATGAACGCCACCGCCGGCACCGCCAGCGAACTGGAAAGCCTCGCCGGCGAACTCAACCGCCTGGTCGGCCGCTTCCGCTGCTGATTGGCGAGGGCAGCGGGCAAAACGGGCGCGGCGATGCTGCGCCCGTTTTCATTCCGGGATTGCTTGTCGGGCAGGCAACGGCCGACCCGTCACTCCGGGAAGGCCGAAGTCCAGGGGGCGTCGGGGCAGGTTCTAGGCGCGTATGGATTCCGGGTCAAGCCCGGAATGACGCGGTGTTTCGGCGGCGTTGCGGAGGCTGGGGGTGGCTGGGGGTGGCTGGGGGTGGCGTCGGGGCGCAGCCATCAAAGCCACCGCCACCGCCGCCGCCCATCGTCCCCAAACCCCGCCCCCGTCACTCCGGCGAAAGCCGGAGTCCAGGAATGGCCCACCGGTGCTGCTTCGAGGCTCGTGTGGATTCCGGGACGCGCCCGGAATGGCCGGTTGTTCCGGCAGCGCCGTGCTACTTCTTGTCGCCGAACAGCTTGCCCACCGCGCTGCCGATGCCTTCGACGGCGCTGCTGCCGACGCTGCCGATGCCGCTGGCCAGGCCTTCCAGGCTGATGCCGAGGACGTTGGCGGAGGCGATGCCGACCTGCGACATGAACTTCTCGTTCAGCGAGAACTTCGGGTCGTCGATGTCGCCGTCGAGCGAGAACTCGGCGACGATGCGGCCGTCCTTGTCCTTCAGCACCTTGACCACGGTGTCGCGCGGCATGCCCATGAAGGTCTTGCCGCTGGTCAGCTCCAGCCCGGAGAGCACCACCTTGCCCGGCGCGTGCAGGCGGTTCTTCTTCACCGTCGACTTCAGGTCGAGGTCGAGCGACCCCTTCTTCACGCCGGTTTCGGCGGCCTTGATCAGGTAGGGCTGGAAGGCCACCAGGTCCACCGCGGCGAGCTTCGCCTGCATCTCCGAATCCTTGCTGGCGATCTCCGCCCAGCCCTTCAGCGACACCTTGCCGTCGCGCCGCACGCCCTTGACCACGCCGTCGAGCTCGATCGCGGTGCGCCCGGTGAGCGCGGGCAGGCGCAGCTGGCCGAGGCGGATCGCCGTCTGCTCCAGGCGCAGCTTGTGCGCCGGCTGGCGTACCGAGGCGTCGAAGAAATCGACCGCGGCGTTGCTCAGCGACACGCCGCCGATGGTGATCTCGGGCAGCGCCTCGTCGGCGCCGGACTTCGCCTTCTCTTTGTCCCTTTCCTTGTCCCTGGCCAGCAGCGACGGCAGCAGCAGCAGCCTGCCGTCCTTGCGGCGCAGCATCGAGACGTAGCCGTCCTCGACCTCGATCGCGGCGATGCGGATATTGCGCGAGAGCAGCGCGTCCCAGTCCGGGCGGATCACCACCCGCTTTGCCGACAGCTCGTCGGCCGCCGGCCACTCCTTGCCGGCGCGGATGCGGATGCCGTTGATGGCGATCGACGAGAAGCCGGCCTCGATGCTCGCCACCTCGCTGTTCGGGCCGAGCGCCGCCTCGATCGTCGTCTTCAGCTTGTCCGTCGCCAGCCGCAGGCCGACGACGGCGGCCACCACCAGCAGGGCCGGCGCAACCAGCATCCACAGCAGCCAGCGGCGTTTGCGGGCGGGCGGGGGAGGGGGAGCGGCGGTTTCGGTGGCGGTGTTCATGGTCTTCAGCGTTCCTGTGTCGTCGGGTCCGGGGGGTGACGGGATCGTGATATGTCGGCGTCGCAGCGCGCTGCGGGCGCGATAGCCATCGACTATCCAGCGCTTAGCCAAAATCAATTATGCAACACCTTGCCCCGGGTCTATGTTGGATACGTCAGGGCTCTCCGCCGCAGCCGCGGCGGGCCTTGCTCATGCTCCATGTCTGATTGATCACAGGAGGCTCATATGCAACTGAAAGGATCCAAGACCGAGACGCATCTGAAAAATGCATTCGCCGGCGAATCGCAGGCCAACCGCCGCTACCTCTACTTCGCCAACAAGGCCGACGTCGAGGGCCGCCCGGACGTCGCCGCGCTGTTCCGCTCCACCGCCGAAGGCGAGACCGGCCACGCCCACGGCCACCTCGAATACCTCGAAAAATGCGGCGACCCGGCCACCGGGCTGCCCTTCGGCCCGACCGAAGCCAACCTGAAGAGCGCCATCGCCGGCGAGACCCACGAATACACCGACATGTATCCGGGGATGGCCCGCGACGCCCGCGCCGAAGGCTTCGACGAGATCGCCGACTGGTTCGAGACGCTGGCCAAGGCCGAGCGCTCGCACGCGAACCGGTATACGAAGGCGCTGGACGAACTGCTTTGAGGGGTGGAGTCGCCCCGGACAGGCCGCGATACGCTCGCGAAGCGAGCTGCTCAGGGCCTGCCCTGAGCCTGTCGAGGGGGCGAACGGTGGGTTGAAGTGCCGCAGTGCGGAAACAGGCCGTTCGTGCCGAGTCGCTGTGTGGCGAAGCATGGACGGCGCCCACCCCGCGCGCCAGTAACAGGTCCGTAGAGGATTGATGTGGAGGATAAGCTCATGTCTGCGCCCACCGCTCCCGCCCCCGCCGCAGCCCGCGAAGGCAACCTCGAAGCGCCGACCCGCCACCCGGTCGACTGGCAGAACCCCGGCTTCTACGACCAGGACGCGCTGCTGCACGAGATGGAGCGCGTCTTCGACATCTGCCACGGCTGCCGCCGCTGCGTCAGCCTGTGCAACTCCTTCCCGACGCTGTTCGACCTGGTCGACGCCTCGCCGACGATGGAGGTCGACGGCGTCGCCAAGGAGGATTTCTGGAAGGTTGTCGAGCACTGCTACCTGTGCGACCTGTGCTACATGACCAAGTGCCCCTACGTGCCGCCGCACAAGTGGAACGTCGACTTCCCGCACCTCATGCTGCGCGCCAAGGCGGTGCACTTCAAGACCGGCCAGACCAGGCTGCGCGACAAGCTGCTCACCAGCACCGACCTCGTCGGCAAGTTCTGCGGCATCCCGATCGTGGCGCCGACGGTGAACGCGGTGAACAAGGTCGGCGCGCTGCGCCAGGTCGCGCAGCGCGTCGCCGGCATCCATGCCGAGGCCTGGCTGCCCGAGTTCGATTCCCGGCCGCTCCGGAAGCGCCTGCGACAACTCCCCGCCGACACGCCGGGCGAGCCGGCCGGCCGCACGCGCGGCAAGGTCGCGCTGTTCGCCACCTGCTACATGAACCGCAACGAACCCGGCCCCGGCGAGGACTTCGCCGCCGTCTTCGCGCACAACGGCATCCCGGTCACGCTCGCGGTCAAGGAGCAGTGCTGCGGCATGCCCAAGCTCGAACTGGGCGACTTCGAATCGGTGAAGAAGGCCAAGGAAGCCAACATCCCGGTGCTGGCGAAGCTGGTCGACGACGGCTGGGACCTGACCGCGCTGATCCCCTCCTGCGTGCTGATGTTCCGCCAGGAAATCCCGCTGCTGTTCCCCGACGACGCGGACGTGCAGAAAGTGAAGAACGCTTTCTTCGACCCCTTCGAATACCTGATGCTGCGCTACCGGGAAGGGCTGCTGAAGACCGACTTCAAGCACACGCTGGGCAAGGTCGCCTACCACGCGCCGTGCCACCAGCGCGTGCAGAACATCGGCCCGAAGACGCGCGAAGTCCTCTCGCTGGTGCCCGGCACCGAGATCGACAGCATCGAGCGCTGCTCCGGCCACGACGGCACCTACGCGGTGAAGGCCGAGTACCACCAATACGCGATGAAGATCGTCAAGCCGGTGGTCAACCGCGTGAACCAGGCGCAGCCCGACCACTACGGCAGCGACTGCGCGATGGCCGGCCACCACATCGCCCACGCCCGCGCCGACGGCACCGCCCCGGAGCACCCGATGACGCTGCTGCGCCACGCCTACGGCATTTGACGGGAGACCACGCCATGCTCACCCACGACGACCTCTACAGCCTCGAACAGTACGCCCGCCTGCGCCCCGAGTTCCGCGCGAAAGTGATCGCCCACAAGAAGGACCGCCTGGTGCACCTCGGCGCCAACGCCACGCTGCACTTCGAGGATGCGCTGACCATGCAGTACCAGGTGCAGGAGATGCTGCGGCTGGAACGCATCTTCGAACCCGAGCTGATCCAGGAGGAACTCGACGTCTACAACCCGCTGATTCCCGAAGGCAGCAACTGGAAGGCCACCTTCATGATCGAGTACCCGGACGAGAACGAGCGCCGGGAAAAGCTCGCCCATCTGCTCGGCATCGAAAAGGCGGTGTGGATGCAGGTCGCCGACTTCGCGCGCGTGCATCCGATCGCCAACGAAGACCTCAGTCGCGAAACCGAGGACAAGACCTCCGCCGTGCACTTCCTGCGCTTCGAGCTGACGCCGGCGATGGTCGCGGCGGTCAGGCAGGGCGCGGCGATCCGCGCCGGGATCGCGCATGCGGGATATCACGCCGAGGTGACGCTGCCGCAGGTGGTGCGGGATTCGCTGGCGGGGGATCTGCGCTAGCAGCCAGTCATCCCGAATCCGTTATCAGTTTCATGCAACCCCGTCATTCCAGGCGCGCCCTGGAATCCATGCGAGCCTTGAATCAGCACCGGCGGGCCATCCCTGGACTCCGGCTTTCGCCGGAGTGACGGGGGCGGGGGTTCGGAATAGGGGGTTAGAGACGGGGGGCGGTGGCCGTGACGGATGCTTTGATGGCTGCGCCCCGACGAAAATCCCCGCTACCCCCAGCTTCCGCAACGCCACCAAAACCCCCCGTCATTCCGGGCTTGACCCGGAATCCACGCGACCGTCTCGTGCGCTGGGAGCACGGACCCCGTGCCCGCAGGTTTTTTCCTGGATCCCGGCTTTCGCCGGGATGACGCGTTCCTGCCGTGGGCGCAGAAATCCCCCTACCCCCAGCTTCCGCAACGCCACCGAAACCTCCGTCATTCCGGGCTTGACCCGGAATCCAGGCGGCCGTCTCGTACGCTGGGAGCCAAACCCCGTGCTCGCAGGTTTTTTCCTGGATCCCGGCTTTCGCCGGGATGGCGTGTTCCCGCCGTGGGCGCAGAAATCCCCCTACCCCCAGCTTCCGCAACGCCACCAAAACCCCCGTCATTCCGGGCTTGACCCGGAATCCAGGCGGCCGTCTCGTACGCTGGCAGCCGGACCCCATGCTCGCAGGTTTTTTCTGGATCCCGGCTTTCACCGGGATGGCGCGTTCCCGCCGCGGGCGTAGCCCGGCTGCCAGCGCGGCAGCCCATCGCCCGGCATCAATCGACGCGCTGCGGCCGGGGCGCCGGCGCGGCTTTCGGAACATGCTTCGCCAGCGCCTGGCTGCAGACCGCCGCATCGCGCTCGCCGGGGTCGATGAAGGGCAGGATGGCGGCCAGCGGGTTGAGCAGCGCGAGGCCCAGGGCGCCGGCGGCGCGGATGGCGATGGGGGCGGTGGCCGGGGCGAGCTCCGGGGCGGCGAAGCTGCCGCGCACGTGGAAGGGCGAGCGCAGCGTCAGCGGCGAGACGTTCTGCGGCTTGGCGGCGAGGCGCAGGTCCAGTCGCTCGCTGGCGAAGTCGATGCTGCCGTCGACCATCACCACCGTCACCGGCGTCGCGATCACGGCGACGTGCGGCGTGACGCGGCCGTCCTTGGCATCCAGGTCGATCACCGCGCATTCCACCGGCTGCCGGTCGTCGCCGCGCAGCAGCAGGCCCAGCGCCTGCGCGATGTCGAGCCCGAGGCCTTCGAGCAGCAGGTGGGAAAGGCTGCCGTCGCGCACCGACACCGTCGCCCGCCCGTCGAGCGAGCCGAGCAGTTCGGCGGTGGACTGGCCATGCCCGACGAGCCGCGTGCGGCCGTGCAGCGTGCCGGTGAACCACGGCGGCGGCTCGTCCGCTCCCGTGCCCTGGCGGCGGATGTCGTCGGCACCGGGCTTGGCGGCCTTCAGCCAGTGGTCGAGACGGACGCCGTTCCAGCCGAGGTCGGCGCGCCATTCTGGCCGCGCGGAGCGGGCGTCGACCGCCAGCGTGCCGGAGAGGTGGCCGCGGGCGCTGCGGGCGTCGATGTCGGCGAGCGTCATGCGGCCGCCGTCCAGCGTCAGTTTCGCGCGCAGCGGGGCAATCGGCTGGTTGAAGGCGGCGCCGAGGTCGACCTGCTGGAGATCGATGGCGATGGCGGCGTCCAGCCGGCTCAGCGACGGCAGGTCCAGCCGGCGGTCGGGCAGCGTGCGGCCGCGGGCGGGGCGGACGACGACGCCGTCCGCATCGCGCGTACCGAAGGCCGGCGCCAGATCGGCGAGAACGAAGTTGCGGCCGCTGAGTTCGCCGTCGAGACGCGGCGGATTGCTGCGCGTGTCGTAGGTGAACTCGCCGGCGAGGTCGCTCTTGCCGACCCGGGCGCGGGCCACCATGATCCGCCAGCGCGGCGAATCCTTGAAATCCCGGTCGATGCTGCCCTGCAGGCTGAACGGGGCGGTGGTCGGCAGCGTCGTGTCGAACAGGCGGCCGAGCAGGCTGAGCGACGGCCCGCGCACGGCCACCGTGCCGCGCAGCTCGTCGGCGCCGAGGGCGCCGGCGAACTCCAGATGCAGCCCGGCGTAGTCGGCCTGCCCTTCGACCGCGATCGGCGCGCCGGCCTCGTCCGGCAGCGTGCGCGGCGGGCCGTCGGGCAAGGTGATGCGGGCGCGCAGCGGGCGCTCCCGGAGCCGGCCGGAAATCTCGGTGACGATGGCCGGCGAGGCGCCGCCATCCCGCGGGCTGGCCCGGGCGTCGAGATCGGCCGCCAGCAGCGGGTCGCGCAGGACGATCTCGCCCTGTTGCACGGCCAGGTGCTCGACCTCCGGCGGCGGGCGCGCCGACGCCGTGCCGAACTGCCAGCTTGCGCGGCCGTCCGCCCGGCGGATCAGCCGGACGTCGATGCACTCCGCGCTCAGCGCCGCGACGCGCAACGGCTCGCCGGGCTGGCGCAGCGCGAGCAGGTCGCGATAGCGCAGGCGCAGCGTCAACCCTTCGGCATCGATCAGGTGGGGAACGGAAAATCCGGCGGGCGCGGCGACCCACAGGCCGCCCGCGGCGAGCCGGATCGTGCTGCGGAAATGGAGGCGGAACGGCGCCGCGATGCGCACCTCGCGCCCCAGCCGCGAACTCAGCACGGCTTCCGCCGGCGCCCGCAGGAAGAACCAGCCGCAGGCCTCACCCGCTGCCAGCGCGGCGACGAGCAGCAGCAAGGGCAACGACCACAGCAAGCATCGCCGCCGGGTCATGGGGCGGCCTGCAATGAAACGGAGCCGAACGAGACAATGGGCTGCATGGCAATGCCTCCACCTTGGCTGGCGCTGAACTCCCTGATTTCCTCGCAACTGCGGGACGGGGCGCGTCCCCTTCCGCTTCGGGCGACCCCAGTCCGGTATCTGTCGGCAGATGCCTGCCGCCACCCGCCTGCACGCGGGCGCAAAACTCAGTCAACCAACCCGAATCCGGTTGCTGTAACCCCTCCCCCGTCATTCCGGGCTTGACCCGGAATCCAGGCAGCCGGCCAGTGAAGGGAACAGAATGACCAACCCATCCCTTCGCTCCAGAACGACTGACTACAGCAGCCGGCCGGCCGCTACATCGAATCAGTCCTCAGACGAGGATGAAGATTCGCCTGACCCGCCGACCTTTTCCGCCGCCCTGTTCAAGGCGCGCCCGGTCGCGTCCGCCCCGCGCTTGATTCCCCGGCCTGCCGCCGACAGGCCGACTTCGATGCCATGGCCGGCCGCCTCGGCGCCACGCTTGATGCCGTTGCCGGCCGCCTCGACGCCCCGCTTGATGCCGTGCATGGTGGCTTGCGCACCGCGATCGATGGCCGACCCGGCCCTTTCCATCACGCCTTCTTCGGCCAGCGCAGCACCGGACAGGCAGAAGCCGCAGGCAAGGGCGATAAGTGAACGTTTCATTTCCAGCCTTTTTTCCGTGGATACCTGTCAGGTAGATATCACGTGCCGGCGCGAAGTTTCGTAGCAGCTGGTAACCGATTGTTTCGGAGGTTTGGGGCGCGGGTCCCGGATGGCCGCCCTCATGATCGAGTGCCCGGACGGGAACGAAGGCTGGCAACAGCTCGCGTGCCTGCGTCAGCCTCAAATTACGGGCGTTGGCATGGTTGATGAATGCACTGTGAATATATGTTCATGCCTTTAGAATAAATATAATCTCCCCGTGGCATCATTCGCCCACCATCATTCAAGGGGATGTTCATGATTCGTATGCTCAAGGCGCGCGTTCTGGCCGTGCTGTTTGTTGTGCTCGCCGGCGCTGGATGGGTTGTCCCGGCCGCCGCTCAAAATGGCAAGAGTCCGCAGGAACAGCAGCTCGAAGCGGCTTTCGCTTCCGCTTCCAAGGTGGCCGTTCGCGGACCGAACCCCGTGAAGGTGCTTGAGCAGGCTCAGCTGAATCTGCCGGCGGGTTACGTGTTCGTGCCGCGTCCGGAGGCGGACCAGCTGATGCGCGCGATGGGCAACATGGGCGACGAGCGCATGGTCGGGCTGATCTTCCCGCAGGACGACCAGCAGTGGATGGCCGTCGTCAAGTACGAGAATTCCGGCTACATCCCCGACGACGACGCCAGGAACTGGAACGTCGATGACCTGTTCAACAACCTCAAGCAGGGCACCGAAGAAGCGAACAAGGATCGTCGCAGCCGCGGTTTCCCGGAGCTCGAAATCGTCGGTTGGGCCGAGCGGCCGCGTTACGACGCGGCAACGCACCGGCTCGTCTGGTCGATGGCCGCGCGCAGCAAGGGGGCGCCGGCGGAGGCGCCGAATGGCGTGAACTACAACACCTATGCCTTGGGCCGGGAAGGCTATGTCAGCCTCAACCTGATCTCCGACATCAAGACGGTCGAGCACGACAAGTCGCACGCCCAGACGCTGCTGGCGGCGCTGGAGTTCACGTCGGGCAAGAAATACGCCGACTTCAATGCCAGCACCGACCGCATGGCCGAGTATGGCCTGGCCGCGCTGGTCGGCGGCGTTGCGGCGAAGAAGCTGGGCTTCTTTGCGCTGATGGCGGCGTTTTTTGCCAAGTTTGCCAAGGTGATCGGGATTGCTGTCTTCGCCCTGGGGGCCGCCGCCGTCAAGTTCTTCCGTCGCGACAAGAAACCGTCGGCGTGATCCGGTGAAAGCGCTGTCGCTTCTTCTCGGTGGCAAGTTCCTGCAGCTGCTGGGCTTCCTGAAGTTCGGTAAGCTGCTCACCACAGGCGGCACGATGCTGCTGTCCGTCGTTGCCTACGCCTTCGTGTTCGGCTGGCCCTACGCCGTCGGCTTCGTGGTCCTGCTGTTCGCGCACGAGATGGGGCATTACGTCGCCGCCCGGCAGCGCAATCTGGATGTGGGGGCGCCGGCGTTCATTCCCTTCGTCGGCGCGTGGGTGGCGCTCAAGGACTTGCCGCATGACGCGGAAACCGAGGCCTACGTCGGCCTCGGCGGTCCGTTTGTCGGCACGCTGGCGTCGCTGGCGTGCTATTTCCTGGCGCGCCAGAGCGACAGCATGCTGCTGCTGGCCTTGAGCTATGCCGGCTTCTTTCTCAACCTGTTCAACCTGATTCCGCTCTCGCCGCTGGACGGCGGGCGGATCACCGCAGTCCTGACGCCGCGCGTCTGGCTGCTCGGCGTGCCGGTGCTGATCGGCGTCTTCATCTGGAACCCGAGCCCGATGCTGATCGTCATCGCCGTGCTGGCAGCGCCGCAGGTCTGGCGCGCGTTACGTTACGACTCCGCCGCCCCGGAGAACCAGGCCTACTACGGCGTCAGCGCCGAAGCGCGGGTCACCTACGCTGCCTACTATCTGATCCTGCTGGTGGTGCTCGGCACCATGAGCTACGAGGTGCACGAGATGCTGGGGGTGGTCAGGGGGTGACGGGGTGGTGCCGTAAGCGCGCCGGCAGAAACCGGCGCCGCTGTGCGGCATCGAGAAAGCGGTGTGGGCGCAGCTTGGCCGCCCCGTACTTGGCAACGATGGTCGTCGTTTCAGCTTTAACGGCTTGGCGAGTTACCAGAGCCGTGTGCTTATCGGCACCACCATTAATACACCTGGTGAGGTAGAGCAATGATGCTTCTGATGATTGAACTGATCGCCTTGGCACCGCTTTTTTTGGTGGTTGGTTACGTTTATCTCAAGCGCCGGCAACTAGACAAGAACGACAGGCGTGACCCGATTACTACGGATTTGCTGTGTCTGCCCGCCGACAGCCTGCAGGAGCGGATCGAAAGCTTGGCGGAGAAGCGTTTGGATCGCGTGGTCATCACCATTACAACAGGCCTGATGTGCGCACTGATTCTTTCCTACCGGCGCGTTGTTGGCGAGTTCAGGCCATGGGATTTTTTTGATGGCGTAATCGTTGTTGGGGCACTTGGCTTTGCGCTATTCCATGCTCGGAAGATCGCGAAAGACATGCCTCTTCATCGCAACTTGAAGCAGGCTGCCCGCGCTGAGCAGGCGACTGCTCAAGAGCTGGCAGCCTCACTGTCGGGCGACAACAGGATACTGAACGACATCAAGGCCAAAGACTTCAACATCGACCACGTCGTAATCACGCCTGCGGGCGTTTTTGCAGTCGAAACGAAATCTCGGTTGAAGCCGCCCGCCGGGCAAGGCTCAGCTGCCGTTAAGGTGCGCTACGACGGGAGGGCGCTCGAATTTCCAACGTGGACGGAAAGCAAACCAATTCAGCAAGCGGAGCGGCAGGCCCGCTGGCTGGCAGATCACTTGAAGCGTTCGACTGGCGAGGCCTTTCCTGTCTTCGCCGTGGTTGCACTTCCCGGCTGGTACATTGAAAACACCACGAAAATTACCGACGACATGGTCCGTGTCGTCAATCCAAAGAATGTGCAGTGGCTACTTCTTCCGGAGAAGAGCCGCTCACGCCTCAATTCCAAGGACATACAGCAGGCTGCTTACGCTATTGAGAAGTTGGCGTTGGCTGAAGCCTAAGGGGGCGGTTGTCGGCCTTTGCTGTCGTTGGCCCGGCACTCTGAATAGGGCAGCATTGTGCAGACTACCCATCGTTCAACTTTATGGACGATCGGCTATTCATTCGAATGGAGCTTAACCGAGGCTTGCCTGGACCTATACGAGCGCAAAACAGCGTTACTTTGTACGTGTTACATCCATCAACATAATCGTATGGGATAATCTCTGCCAATCGATATAAATATTTCCTGGTGAGATCAGAGCAGTAATCTTGGGTACGAATGCGAGTACCAGATTGTCATTTTGGAGTGGGTATCTTGAATGGAAAGCTTTTGCACGAAGTGGAACCCCGCGAGGCTGCCGGTCGAGAAGCAATCGCGCGTTTTGCAGCCCAGTTCAGGGCGGCTGCATACATGTCCTTGGGAATTCTTGAAAATGGCGAGATTGACTGCGTCTTCTGTGATTATCATGATGATTACGTCGTAAGGCGAAGAGGCAATTTGGTTCCCCTTTACGACTTCTATCAGGTCAAGACAAAAGGGAAGTCGAACTACCAATGGACCCAGCAGGATGTGTTCAAGATCCCGAGGAAGGGATCTCCCGACTTTCAGGAAATTAGTGACAGCTTTGCTGGGAAGCTTCTTATACACACCGTCCGCTTTGGTGCATCCTGCCGCTCGGTTGTATTGCAGACCAATATCCAGTTTCACGACCAAGCTTGCGAAATAGGCGATGCGCTTCGGGACGGGAAGAGTGACCACAAGTACGCGAGCACGTTCTTCAAAAAATTTGGAGAAATTTTTCTGGAAGGCGCCGAATTAGACGAGTCGGCGATCCGATCCAGTCTGAGCAAGTTCAGACTGGAGCCAGGTTCCGCGATTGCCGATCCGGCCGGCGACAATTTTCTCGCCCTAGCAAAGGATGCTGTTTACCGGTTCAGTGAAGTTGAATTGAGCTACCAAGAATTTGTCGAGATCGCCGAGAAGCTGTTGGCGCTAGTTCAACGGAAGTCGCTACGGAAAATTGGTGAAGTGGATGAGGCATCGCTCGTTGATGCTGCCGGGGTAACGATTTACGACCTGCTCGATATTCTTGCAATATCCCGCGCCGGCTACGAAAGCCTAGTAAACGGAGGAGACGTAACGGCTCTGAGGACCGCGTCGATCCTGCACAGGAAATTGAAGGGCGCGGGGGTCAGCGAAGAAACGATTGATTACCTCTGTCGTCAGAAAGTGTTGTGGGACGAATGGCTAAGAGCTAAGCGTCACATCATTCCCGAATTTGATGCCAACAGACTAATGGCAGCCCTCCACAAGGCGGGAAAGGACTGGGCGCTGTCTGGTGGAGAATTGGAAAAGTTGTTCGAGATTGCAGAATCATTCCCGGTAAGTGGCAATTCTATTCTTCGGAATGAGCTGAATAGAGCCCTAATCCTTGGCGGAATTTTGTCAGAGGTAACGAGAAATCAAAAATGATGGACTTTGACAAGTGCAAACAAGAGGCGACACGTTCGAAAATTTCGGTTGTCTTCGAGGCATCTGATCGAGGTCCTTCTTTGTTAAGCAATGAAGCTTTGTTTCACATACCGCTGCTGGCCGCAGTTGTACTGACCTTAGCCTGCTTGTCCAGGAAGCCCAGAACGGCTGAGATTGGACAGATGGTGGGAGAGTGTATCGAACGAACCTTTACAAACTTCAAAGGATCGAGCCAGCGCTTGGGATGGTCTGCCAACTTGAGGATTCGCACCGTCGCCGCACTGGCTTTTCTTGAATCCGCCAATCTGGTCACTGTTGCCGAAAAAGGCATCATTTCGGCGACTGATCTTGGTCGGAAGGTGATCAAGTCCGCGTTTGCTGAAGATGATGATCTCAGCTTTACGTTGATGACGGTCGAGCGGTCTTACCGGGATATTTGCGGTGAACGCCGCAGCCAACTGGAACTTCTATGAAGCTCATATCGCTGAAGATCAATAAACGGGGCAATTCAGGCTGGGAGTCGGATGAGATTGCTTTTGGTGCCCACGTCACACAAGTAACCGGCGAGAACGGTAGTGGCAAAACCCCAATCATTCAGGCAATCGTTTTTTGTCTTGGCTTTCCGGTTACCTTTCGAGATGACGTAAAGGCCCAGTGCAGAAGTATTTCGTTGCTAATCGAGGCGAGAAATGAGCGCCACTTAATCGAGAGAATGATCGAGGTTGACACAAAGATCACGGTTTCATCGAGTAACGCATTCCGCGATTTTGGTGACGAGCGAGAGTTTTCTTCGTTTGTTTTTTCGCTTATCGGACTTGAACCAGTCAATTTGCTGGATTCCTCGAATCGGAAGACTGTCCCTTACATGGCAACCGCACTTCCGCTGTTTTTTCTTGATCAAGACAACGGCTATTCGGACATCTATAAACCCGCTGCCATCTTCATCAAGGACCAGTTCCAGGAGATGGTTCGGTATCTGTTCAGGTTTTCCCAGAAGAATCTGTTTGAGTCAGCCAAGGACTTGATTGCGCTTAAAGCAAAGCGGGAAACGCTGGACGAGATCATTGCTGGTCATCGATCGGTTCTTGAGCGCTTGTACGCAAAGCACACCTCCAATTTATCCGAGGAGGCGATCACTGATCGGATCACGGAAAAAAAGGCTCAACTCGATCGACTAAGTTCGTCACAGGGGGCGCGAAGTGACGCCACGGCTGCTTATGACAATGAAATCTATGAGCTAGGTAAGTCAATAACTGAACTGGATCGCGAAGATTCCGAATTAAGGCTCCGTGCATCTAGTTTTCAGAGGATCAAGCAAGAGATTGACACAGAGATCAATACGCTTTCACTGAACGAGAGAGCCAGACGACTATTCGAATCGATGGAGAGCATCTGCACGAACGGTGACTGTGGACTCTTCAAGAAAAGCACGGAAGGTTATGGAAAGAATCTGTTGTATCTCAAGGATCAAGCCAAAGATCTAGAATCTGGCGCGGAAGCTGCTGAAGCGAGAATCAATGTAATCCGCGAAGTTCGGGTCAGTTTTCAGGCGCAGTTGGAGCGCCTGAAGGTAAAACGGGAACGGTCGCTCCAACAGGAAGGCTTGGCCGGGCTGGTGGAGGTCATTAGGGAGGTCACCGAATCGGTCATCGCGCTTGAGCAGGAACTTGCTGTCGTCCGGCAGCTACGCTCCTTGACCGCACGTCTTGATGAGGCCGAAGCAGATCGAAGCGCGTTGAGCGACAAGATCGAGAACATTTCCAGCCATGGGCGCACAGCTGATCAAAACATGGTCGCGCTACGAATTGAGCTCAGGGCCCTTACGCTGAAATGGCTAGAAATCCTAGGAACAGAAAACGTAGACCGCAATCTCCAGATAGACCCGGATCTAAAGTTTCAGTTTGGCAACGAGCAGATCCGAGCTTTTAAAGGCAGCACCTTGGTTCGGGTCGTCTTGGCAATTCATGCAGCGCTTTTCGAAGCCTACATGGCTCGTCCCGGCGAGAAGCTTTCTTGTTTGATCTTTGACACGCCAAACCAGCAGGAGATCAAGACGGAGGATCTACGCAATTTCATGCGTGCACTGAAGCGGCTTTGCGCTGACCACGATGCGCAAGTCGTATTCGCTAGCAAGGACTATCGTTATGAGGCGGATAACCGTGATGCCGTTATCGAACCTCCGTTCCCAGGGCTGCAGCACCCTATGCATTTAGGTACGTTGCCTGTCCATATGGTGCCCTGAGTTTTGCCTAGGCTGGATCAACTCTTCGTGAACAGAACGCTTTCAGAACACTCTTCCGAGACTCTTGATATTTCACTGACCAAATTCTGCCGGGAGTGTCAGAATTTCTGTGTGTGAGGCGCTGTAAGACATTCCCCGGGAGGGGAAGTCGGATTTCATTTTAAGCAATGCTCGGGTCCTGGTTGAAGCAGCGGATGTCGATGCGGTCTCCCAGGCCCTGCCAGCCGTAGAACGCGACCAGTTCGTTCAGCAGCTTTTCCAGCGTCACCCCGTGCAGGGGATTGTTCTTCTGCGTTTCGCTCATCGTTCACTCGTTGTCGGGTGGGGGCGTCGGCTGGCGGTCATTTGCTTGGCCGGTGCCGCTCATCGCGATTCCTTTTGCGTCAGACTGGCCCAGAAGGCCTTGCCGGCCTCTGTCAGTCGATAGCGCTGCAAACGGCTGCCGGGGGTGTCGGGCAGGGTCATTTCGACCAGCCCTTTTTGCAAGGCCGGGCGCAGATAGTTCGCGCGAAACGTCGGCCGATGCCGCAGCCCCAATCGCCGCTGGATTTCCGAAGGTGCGAGCGTTTCCGTTCCCAGTGCCAGAAGCAGGCGATGCACCGGGTCGCTGGATGACTCGACCGACCCAGTCGCCGACCCAGTCGCCGACCCAGTCGCTTGCGGTGCCGAAAACGCAAAGGTCACCCATAAGCCGGAATGCTCCGCCTCCAACACCGGCGCCGGCGTTCCGGCAGATTGGCAGGCTTCCAGCATCCGCTCGATGCCGCGACCCCATGACTCGATCTGCCCGGCACGGAAAAAGGCGTTGGCCACATCGGGGTTGAACGGCAGCGAGGCATGCTTGCCCAGCAGCCGTTCCACAGTCCATTCCGGCGGCAGTTGTCCTGGGTTCCAGATCATCAGCTTGTTCGGATAAACGCTGATCTGGATCGGCGTCGCACTGCCGTAATCCTTGTGCACGACCGCGTTCAGGATCGCCTCGCGCAGCGCCGGCTCCGGCACCGGATAGGTCTCGATCCGCTGCAGGCCTGCGTAGGAAATCCAGCCCCGCAGGTACTTGGCCTGCAGAATTTCGATGGTCCGATTGACCTGCGTCAGCAGGCAGCCGTGCACTTCATCCTGATAACGCAGGTCGACGTTGTTCTCGAAAAAGCCGATTTTGACGTAGGTGCCGGTGACGAAGCGCTCCGGGGTCGGGTGGAAGAGCAGCACGGCGGCCCGTTTCAAATACTCGCCTTCCCGCAAATGCAGCTTGTCGAGCAGCGCCGGATCGGGTTCCTTGAGAATCTCCGTGGAGAGGCGTCCGCTGTTCAGCGCCTGCCGGCGAAAGTCGGCCAATGCCCGCGCATCGAGATCGTCGGCGCCGACATACGGCAGCGGCACGCCGTCCCAATGCAGGCCCTGCTTCTTCAGCAGAAATCGGCTCAGGGCCGCGCCCTTCAGCTCCTGCTTGGTGCTGCCGCTGCGGTAGTGGTATTCGCCCTTGTAGCTGATCGGGCTGGGGTAGGGCTCGACGCGGATTTCCAGCAGCTCCTTGCCGGCCTCTTCGCGCAGGTTTACGTCGACCATGATGCCCAGCACGTCGCGCACCTTGTTCGGAATCTCCTGCAGCAGTCGGCGTGCCTCTGGCACGCCGACGGCGACGCCCCGGTCGTCGCGGCCGATCACCAGTACGCCGCCTTCGGCGTTGGCGAAACCGCAGACCCATTTCAGGTACTCGTCGCGCCAGGATTCCTTCCACTCGACTTGCTGGTGTTCTCTTGCTGCCGGCATGCTCGCTCTCCGATCAATCCCCGAAGAGATTATGTCATTTCGCTATCGCGCGCTCGATACTGGCGTCGGAAAAGTCAATCCATGGCCCCATGCATTTTGTAGCCGGGTTGAGGGCTGGCCTCAGCCCGCCTCGGCAAACTGTTCGCGCAGCATCTCGATGGTGGCAGCCTCGCCGCGCAGCTTGAAGAACGCCCCGTCCTCGTCCGCCCGCTCCTCGATCACCTCGCAACTCGCGTAGATGTCCTTGCGCAGCTGCTGCGCCGACCAGGGCAGGAACAGCTCGGCCTCGACCAGGTCCTTCTGGAAGAAGGCGACGATGCGCTGGCGCAGTTTCGCGACCTCGTCCGGGCGGCGGGCGCTCATGACGATGCAGTCGGGGTACTTCTCCTTCAGCGCCGCTTCCATTTCGGCTTGCTCGTCGGCGTCGCCGACGTGGTCGATCTTGTTGAAGATGCGTAGGCGCGGCACTTCGTGTGCGCTGATCTCTTCCAGTACCTTGTCGGTGACTTCGAGCTGGCGTTCGAAGCCGGGGTCGCTGGCGTCGATCACGTGCAGCAGCAGTTCGGCGTCGAGCGCTTCGTCCAGCGTCGATTTGAACGAGGCGACCAGGCCGTGCGGCAGGTTCTTGATGAAGCCGACGGTGTCGCTGACCAGCACGCGCGGCACGCTTTCCGGGTAGAGCGTGCGCACGGTGGTGTCGAGCGTGGCGAACAGCTTGTTGGCGACCAGCACCTCGCTGCCGGTGAGCGCGCGCATCAGCGTCGATTTGCCGGCGTTGGTGTAGCCGACCAGCGCGACGCCGGCCAGCCCCTGGCGGCCCTGCCGCCGCGCGCGCTGGGTCTTGCGCTCGGCTTCCATGGCGGTGATTTCGAGTTGCAGTTCGGCGATGCGGTCGCGGATCTTGCGGCGGTCCATTTCGGTGTGCGATTCGCCGGCGCCGCGGCCGCCGACGCCGCTGCGCTGCCGCCCCTGCGGCCCGGCCAGCTTGGCCGCCTCGCGCAGGCGCGGCGCCATGTAGCCGAGGCGGGCGATTTCCACCTGCGCCTTGGCCGCGCGCGAGCGCGCGTTGCGGTGGAAGATTTCGAGGATGACCATGGTCCGGTCCATCACCTCGCAGCCGGTCTCCTTCTCCAGGTTGCGCGCCTGCGACGGCGAGATCTCGTGGTCGACGAGGATCACGTCGATTGCTTGCGCGCTGGGGCGGATGGCCGCGGCGCCTTCCTCCGGTGCTTCCTCCCACTCCTCGGCCTCGGGGATGTTGTTCACGTAGCGGCGGATCTCCTCCCGCTTGCCGGTGCCGAGGTAGGCCGTGGTGTCGAAGCCGGAGCGCTTCTGCGTGAAGGTGTGCACGACCTGCAGGCCGAGCGTCTTCGCCAGCTCGCGCAACTCGGCCAGCGAGGCCTCGAACTCGAAATCGCTGACGTTCGGCAGTTGTACGGCGGCGATGACGGCGTGGCCGGGCTTGTCGTTTGCTTCTCTGTGCATTGCGGGGGGCTTCTCTGGAATGGGCGAAGGCGGGAGTGTACCTGCCAATGGGGTGGCGGCAGCGAACAACCGGCAAACGAAGCTGGCTGGCGGCGGGCCGGGCGTCGATCGCCGGCGCGCCGCAGTAAGAATGGGGCGGAGTCAGTTCTTCCCGTTGATCTCGTTTTCCAGTGCGCGCAGTTCTGCCACGATGCCCGGAAAACTCGGTGCCTGGCCGAAGATCATATTTTCCATCGCCCGATAGTCGGCGGCCACTGCGGCCAGCGCCTTCTCGTTTGGCAACAGGCGCAGGCTGCCCGGCGTGGCGAGGTCGTAGCATGCCCAGGCGCGCGGGTAGAAGCGCTGCTTGAATTCGACGACGCTGGCCAGCAGCGCCCGATCGGCCAAGGCGGCGGCTTTTACCGGCGAGGCCGCC
This sequence comes from Rhodocyclales bacterium, assembly GCA_016183655.1. Lineage (GTDB taxonomy): Bacteria > Pseudomonadota > Gammaproteobacteria > Burkholderiales > Rhodocyclaceae > Proximibacter. Next base: position 225,257 of record JACPEH010000022.1, on the reverse strand, counting down.
AGCCGCGCCAGGTCGTAGTAGTGACGGGAGTAGCGAGCCGGCTGGGGTTTGCCCTCGGGGCGATGTGCTTCCTGATGCAGGATCGTCACCTTCTCCCAGAAGGTTCGTTCGGCGCGGATGACCTTGACCATTGCCTCCCGTCGGGCGAACAGGTCGGGAAAGGCTTGGGCGGCATAAGCCGAGATCAGGCGCTCCTCGTGCGGCAACCAGGCGGCGAGCGGGCCGATTTCCAGTCGTAGTTCCGGTCGCAGATAGGCGTCGCCGAATGCCGCCGGATAGCTCACCTCGATCACATGCGGGTCGTCGTCGCCGATACGGCATTGGCAAATGCCATCCGTCGCCGCGCGCAGCGCTGCCAGCAGCGGCCCGGCGATATAGGCGCGGGCGTGCTGGTTGATGCTCTCGTTCAGTTCGGCTTGCCGTGTCTTCGAGCGTTTGGCCAAGGGGGCGTCCTCACTGAGCACGCGCCAGTCGAGAATCAGGTCGATGTCCTCCGAAAAGCGCTCGATCAGCCCATGGACTTTGGACAGGCTGGTGCCGCCCTTGAACATCAGCAAGGGCGAAAGTGTCGGCGTGGCGAACAGGCGGTCGAGTACCCAGGTGACCCAAAAATCCTTTTCCACCACCGCTGGCGTCATGCCCAGCCGTGCCGCCGCTTCGGAAAACAGTTCCCGGCGCTGGCGCGCGGGAAGCCGGGCGACCTTCTCCATCAGGCGGGCTCCTCGCACACTTGCTTGATGATCTGGAGTATCCAGCCGGCAACGGCCCGGGTGTCGGTCAGGATGGGGCGACGCAGCTTGGGGTCGAGCCAGCGGTGCAGTACCTGGATCACCGACGCATCCACCCGCTCCTTGCCGAGCGCCTTCAAGGCCTGGACCAACAGGCCGCTTTCGCGGTGCTTGAAACCCGTGCCTTTCAGCGCTGACTTGCGGAAAGAGAGGATCTGGCGGCTGTCATCGCCGATTTGATAGTCGCGGCTTGGTCCGTCCGACAGATAGACCCAGCGCCCCGGCACCTGGGTGGAAAGGCCGAGGAGATTCAGGGCGGCCTCACCCGATGGCTGAATCCGCCAGTTGAACTTGCGTGCCAGTGCTTGCGCCACTTGGTCGATGTCCGGACTCAGGGCTTGGCCCAGCAGCTCGCTGTAGCGCGGGTAGTCGTACACGCCATGGCAGACGCGGCGGATCTTGCCCGAGCGGGCCAGCGTGGAAAGGGCCTGGTGGATGTTGGTCTCATCAAAACCGGCGACGAAATCTGTTTTTGTGAATGACCAACCCCTGCCGCGCCCGTAAATTCTTGAAAGTATCTTTTGTTCAATTGCTTGCATGAACACAAGCATAGATTTTTTTCAGGAAAAGGCTAGTGTTTTCCTGAAAAAATAGCGTGGAGGTGGTGGGCCTGTCAGCGCGGGGGCTGATTTCCGCTCCGCTCGCGAAGCTCGATCCGCTCGACGCGTGGCGGCCAGACGCCCTTGTCGGCGACGCGCGGGCCGTCGAACACCAGCCAGCTCTGCCGCCCGTAGTGCGGCAGAGCGCGTTCCAGCGCGCGCAGCGCGGCGGCGTCCTGCCCGGAGACGACGGCGTAGGGCTGCCCGGTGTCGTCGCGGCCGGCCCACACCTGCGCCGTGCCGCGCCCGCCGGCGTTGGCCGGCCGCGGCGGCAGGCCGCGTGCGGCGAGCCAGGTGTCGATCGCCGGGGCACTGCCGATGACGAGCCGCGGTGCCGGGCCGTCAGCGCCAGCCGCGGCTTTCGCCCCGGCGTCGAGCAGCCGCGCCGCCAGCGAGCGGGCGGCGGTCTGCAGCGCGGCGTCGTCGTCGACCACCTGCAGCGTCGCCTTCGGCGCGACGAACACCTCGCGCAGGATCGCCGGCAGCCCGGCGGGATCGACGCGGCGCCACAGGCGGTAGTCGGGGTCGAGTTCGACCGCCAGCGCGGCGCCGGCGTCCGCCAGCGTCAGCGTTTCGCGCGCCGTGGCGAGGGGAACGCGGCGGGTCTCGCTGCGCCCGGCGAAGACGAGGCGCAGCGGCACGTTCAGCGCGTAAGCGCCGGCTTCGCCTTGCTGCGCCAGCGTCACCGCCAGCGCGTTGTCTTTCCGTTCGGCGGCGGCAAGCTTCAGCACCGGCGCGCCGGCGCGGTCGCCCCATTGCCGGAAGAAGTCGCGCAGCGGCCGCCCGGCCTCGTGCGTGAAGGCGGCTTCGAGTTCGGCCCAGCCGGCGCTGCGGAAGCGGTGCTCCTGCCAGAAGCGGCGCAGGCCGCGCTCGAAGGCGGCGCTGCCGATCTCGTCCTTCAGCATCAGGAACAGCATCGCCGCCTTGTTGTAGCCGACGATCGACGAGATGCCGTGGCGGCGCGAGACGAAGTCGCGCAGCGCGCTGTCGTTCTCCGGCGGCACCGCGGCGAGGTCGCGCAGCCAGCCCAGGCGCATGTCGAGCGCCGCTGCCTCGCCTTCGTCCTCCTTGTAGGCATAGTCGGCGAGGAAGGTGGTCAGCCCCTCCGACCAGTTGCCCTTCGCCCAGTCCGGGTAGACGCCGTTGCCCCACCAGTTGTGCAGCACCTCGTGGCCGAGCGAGGTGGCGCGGATGAAGGGCAGGCGCAGCACGTCGCGGCCGAGGTAGGTCAGGCTGGGCATGCCGAAGCCGGTCGGCGTCGGGCTGGAGACGACGCTGAACATGGCGAACGGGTAGTCGCCGATGAGCTTGCTGTAGCGCTCGATGTAGCGCGCCGAGTCGTCGCGGTAGCCGGCGGCGAGCGGCGCCAGCTCGGGGTGGAACCAGGTGCGGATGCGGATGACACGTTGGCCCTCGGCGCCGGCCAGCGTCAGCGTGCGCTCGCCGACGACGTAGGGGCCGGCCATCAGGTCGATGCCGTCGGCCGGCTGCGGGAAGCGGAATTCGGCGCGGTAGCCGTCGGCGTCGTCGCGCTCGCTCACCAGTTCGCCGGCGACCAGCCCCTTCTGGCCGGCCGGCAGCGCGAGCGCGACGCGGTAGGCGAACAGCTCGCCGGGGTCGGGGTACCAGCCGGCCACGGCGGGCAGGAAGCTGCCGTCGGCGTCGGCGGTGGGCGCGCGCGACTGCAGCACCTCGCGGTGGTCGAGCGCCTGCGCCGGTGCCAGCGTCGCCCGGTAGGCGATCTCCGCCTGTCGGGCGCCGGCCGGCAGGCGATACCAGGCGCGGCCCTGGCGCGGCGTCGGCTTCAGTGCGTGCCGGCGGCCGTCGACGGTGAGCGCGGTGATCTCGAATTCCGGTGCCAGCGCGAAGCCGGTGAGCGCTCGCCCCGGCTCGTTGTCGGCGAGGCGGGCGGTGGCGGCGAAGGCGCGCGTCGCCGGGTCGAGGCGCACCTGCAGGTCGAGCTGCGGCGTGGCGGCGGCGGTCAGTGCGGCGCCGGCGAGCAGCGGCAGCAGCACCGCACGGAAGGCGGCGAGCGGCGGAGCAGGCAGCGGCGTCATTTGCCGTCGGCCGGGAAGCGGGCGACCACTTCCTGTTCGTCGCCGCCGCGCTTCAGCTGCAGCGGCAGCCAGGTGCCGGGCGGCTGCCGCTGCACGGCGTAGCGCAGCGCCTGCATGTCGCGCACCGGCTGGCCGGCGGCGCCGACGATGACGTCGTCGGGCTTGATGCCGGCCTGCTCGGCAACGCTGCCGGCGACCACGCTGACGACGCGCACGCCGTCCTTCTGGTCTTCCATCGAGATGCCGAGGCGGGGCGGGTTCGCCGCCGGCTCGGCGACGATGCGCACGGCGTCGGCCAGGCCGTCGGCGATGCCGCTGCAGGCCTCGGCCTGGTTCCACGTGACCAGGCCGGCGACGCGGCCGATGCCGAGGTCGCGCAACTGGTGCGCGACGCCGTAGCCGTGGCGCACGTGGCCGGCGCCGAGGATGCCGACGACGAGGCTGTCCGGGTTCTTCTGCAGGTGTTCGGCGATGGTCTGCGCCATGCCGCGGTCCCACACCGTCTGCGCCTCGGTGAAGGTGGCAAAGCCTTTCTCGCCCCGGGTCTTCTCCGGGTGATGCTCGAACACCCGGCGCAGGTATTTCAGGTATTCGGCGGACGGCCTGGCCGGGCGTGAGATGCCCTCGCGGCGCTTCTCCGGCACCGCCTCCCAGCCCTCGCGGGCGACCGCGTCGACCAGCGCGCGGTCGACGTTCATCGCCAGCATCGGCAGCCGGTTCATGCGCGCGAAGTGGAACAGCGGCAGGTAGTCGCGGGCGTCGAAGCCCCACACCTTTTCCCATTCCGCCTGGCGCAGGAACTCGCTCTCGGTGAGTTCGCCGGCAACCCAGCGGTCGAGCACCGGCTGCAGCCGGCGCGGAAACATCTCCAGCGCCAATGCCAGCTGCGGCCGCTTCGCGTGCAGCTGCGCCAGCGTGTGCAGCTGCCAGCGGTGATCCTCGGCACTCTCGTGCGCCTCGCCGAGCAGCACCGCCTGCCGGTCGCCGAGGCGCTCGACCAGCGCGACGGTGCTCAGCGGCGCGTTGGTCTTGCCGGGAACGAGCCACTGGCCCGGCCGGCCGCAGGACGCCTCGCTCGGTGGTGCGGCGAAGGCGGCGAGGGGCAGGGCGATGGCGACGGCGACGGCAGCGACGACGGAGCGGAGACAGCTTGGGCGCATGGGGATTTCCTTCGGCGGTTCATCCTTCGGTCATTAGGATTATGCCGCGGATTGCCGATGCTGCCTCGCCTCTCCGTCGCCTGCGAACGAGGTGATGCGGGGAGGCGGGCCGGCGTGATCCGCCGCTGACAGGCGCTGCACCGGCGGCGCATAATCGCCGGCATGGCACAAGGAACTCGCGCCCCCTTCTCGTTCCGTCACTGGCTCGGCCTGGTGAGCGTCGCCTGCGGCCTGCCGTTCATGCTCGCCGCCTTCGACATCGGCCCGCTGCAGCGGGCCGACATCCAGGGGCCGCCCTGGCTTGCCGTCGTCGCCGGCGGCATCTTCGTCGCGGCGGGCGCCGCGCTGCTTGTCGGCAAGCGCCAGCCGACGCTGCGCGATGCGCTGGGGCTGGCAGTGATCGTCGGCCTGGCGGCGATCGGCAACTGGATCGCCTTCGGCGCCGGCGAGCGCTTCTGCCAGGGCAGCCTGCCCGTGTCGTTCTTCAGCGTGGACGGCGCGCTGTCCGGCTGGCAGTGCCGCCTGCCGTTCGGTTTCGGCGCGCTGGTCACCGATGCGATGGCGCTCTACTTCGCCATCCTGCTGCTGCAGCGCCTGTGCGGCGGGCCGCCGGCGCTGGCGCGGACGAAGCGGGCCGGCGAATGGTTGATCGTGCTCTCGCTGGCGCCGCTGCTGATCCCGCTGCTGCTGGTGCTGGTCGGCATTTCGGCCTTCGGCGCCTGCCGCGAGCGGCTGCGCAGCGGCGCTCGGCCGCGCAACGAATCCTTCATCCGCCGGCAGCGGGAGAAGTGGCTGCGGAGTGATAGCGGGCCGGCCGCGGCGGACGAGCGGCGGGAGCGGCGCTGAGGGGCCGGCGCCCGGAAATACCCCCTCGTTCATTGCCCAAGCAGGCGCCGATTGCTTCGCCACCCGCGCCCGCTGGCGCGCTTTGGCGGCTCCAGGTCGGCGGAGGAACAGGCATCCAGCGACTGCCGCAGCCGATCTGCCCAGGCTAACGCATGCAGGAAAACCGCTTGTGCCGAAGCCGGCGCGCCCAGTTCCGAGGGCATTGCCGGCCATACCGTCCGCATCGTGTCGAGCATGGCTCGCAGATCGGCGTGGGCCTCCTCGGTCGATACGCCGAAGGTCGGCGCAGCCTGGATCAAGCGCTGTGCGGTGACCAGCGAGCTGCGCTGGCCGTCCACGACGATGAAGGGCAGCGACAAACTCAGCTGTTCCGTCGGATGGCAGGCCGGCACCAGATCGAAGGCCGGCGATAGTCGCCACGTGCCCCCTTCGCAAAGCAGGCCGTGGTTGCGCGGGTGATCGTCCCGGTTGCCGATCAGCCCGTTGAAGGCGATCCGGCGCCAGAGTTCGCGCAATTCGCTTGCCAGCGCCTCTGCCGGACACCATTGCGCCAGGCTCCTGGCCAGATGCAGGTAACTGCGCTCCGGTGCGCCGATCAGCTCGCCGCGTGGCCCCATGACCGTCAGCGCACTGGCAAAACCAAGCCGGGTTCGCCGTCCATCCTGCTGCCGACGGTCGAACCTGCGCACCAACAAGGCGGCATAGCCCTTGGCCAAGGTTACCGGTCGCGCCTCGGCCACCCGCAGCCCGAGCCGGCCGGCCAGGCTCATGGCCGCCGCTTCGAGGAAGGGTAGTGCGGGCGTATCGCCGCGTTCCGGGAACTTGGCCAGCCACAGCGCGCCATCCACTTCGACCGAGGCCTTCGGCTTGGCGCCGCCCAGCGCCGTATCCGGCGACAGGGCCTGCGCCAGTTCCGCCGGCACCGCTTCGCCGGACTGGCGGCGAGCCACGGCCTCGGCAAGTTCATCCAGATCCCGGGCCAGCGCATTGGGCTTGAGCGTCAGGTCGCCGACCGCCAGGTTGCCGACACCGTCATCGGCGGAGTGGACCAGGGCCTCCAGCGCCGTCGGCGTAAACCGCAAGGTCTGCGCGAGGAGCATCCGCCCCCAGGAATCCGGGCCGGCGTCCGCAATGATGCCCGGCAACCCTTCGCGGGCGGTGCTCGGGATCACGCGCGGTGCATCGGCGCGGAAATGGCGCAGCTGACCGCGATCCAGCGGCCGGGCGTCCGGCCGCCGGACGAAGTCCGACGCGTATCGGAACGCGGTGCCCGCGCCCAGGTCCTTGAGATGGCCGGCCAACACGGGCGCTTCCGAGCCTTCGGGCCAGAACCAGACGGGCTGCTCATCCATGGCGCCTCCGGGAAGGGAGTTTTACCGCGCTGGCGATGGCCGAGAGTTGTGCTGCGGGTACGGAACGGAAGGCATCCAGCAAATCAAGCCGATCGAGCACGACCAGCCAGTGAGCGAACTGTACACGCGGCGAACCGGCCTCGATCTCGACCAGGGTCGATCGACTGATTCCGGCATCCTGACGCAGTTCGTCCTGGGTCAGGCCCTGCGCTTTGCGGGTCGCGACGATCAGGCGCGCCCAAGTCTCGCAGACCTCAAGGACTCCGGCGGGAAGCGAATCAGCGGTAATGGCTCTCATGGCGACGATTTTGTTTGCACATGCAGACCAGTTTACTGCTTATCTGATTGCATTTGGAAACAATGTGCCCCAAGTCTTGCATCCGCCCTGATCCATGTTCCACACGCTTTTTCCAGTGGCCGTAAGGTCTCGTACATCGGAAAAAGAAAAACCCGCACTGGTGCGGGTTTTTGCGTAAGGTCTCGTACGGTCGGATGGTCCCCTCGACAGGAGAGAAGGAACCTAACCGGCGCCTGAAAACCCTTGTGTAGCAAGGGTCGTCGCTGATGGTGTTTGTTGAGTTACCACCACTCTACCACTTAGGTGAAGGCGGTAGAAAGATTGCGGGACCAATTCGATTCCCTGTTTGGGACTGCAATTGGCGGCCAAAAATTTCACCGCAAATTTGCGAGCGGCATTCTCGCTCCGCACGTCCGAAAGGCTCCCCCTCCCCAGCCCTTTCTTAGCCGCTGCTATGCAGCCACTTGGGATCGCTTTAACACCACATGTCGAATGAGTGGCTTTGCACTGTCAGGAACGTTCGCAAAATGAATGCGCCGCTTGAACTCATCAATTCCTAGAGACGCAGCCAACCCGCCGATGCATTCATCTGCAAACGAGGGGGTCAAGGCTCCTCCAGCGAAATCTAGCTCGATGCTGTCCTCGCGGAGTAATTCGTTCTGAATTGCAATAAGCGCACGGCGCCCGCCCTCCCTCGTTGCGAAATCGCGGACGGCGGATACTACCGAAAAGCTAGAGATCAAAGTCGCCATCTGTCATTCCCTCCGGAAGAGGCCAACCGTTGTAAACGGCAGTTACATCAAGCGGTCGGTCCGTATTCCACTCTAGCATCACAACCGTACCCAACCAAGGCGACATCAGTTTTCCTGATGACGTATGACCGTTCGAAGAGCAAAAATACTCGTCATGGGACACTATGATTAGAGTGCCGCCATTTCCCTCTAGTAGTTGTCTTGATAGCGTTAGCCCATAGCCGGAATGGCCCTTGCCCGGTTTGCCCGTGACGCCGTACTGGGTCGCCATTTCACAGCTGTTTTCTTCAGCCAATCGTTGCGCCAGTAATAGATTGTCGCGGAGCGAATTTCTGATCCCAACTCCGCTGTCAGCGATGGCGATCTGTGCCTTATTTCCCTTGGGCCATGTTTGTGCGCATGCCAACCCCCACAACTCATCATCCATCTGCGCGTGGGCGAAGCAGTTCTCAAGAATCTCCATTAGTGCGGTTTCCAAGCTATTCACCGTCGCCGCATCTGCACCGTTGTTCCCTGCTATCAATGCCAGCTTCGATGCGCTTGCAGCTACCGCATTCCTGTCTCGCAGAGCCTCGACCGGCAGGAAACGCTTACCTTCTGGATTGGCCCCTACTGATGTAGGGTCAGGCAACCCGGCGGCCTCCCACAAATGCATCCTGATTGCGTAATTCCTGAGATTGTCAGGAAGATTCAACGACGTGAACTTGCTACGTTTGACCGCCAGAGCGGTTGTTACGAAATGGTATGGCTTGAGAAATTGCGGTGCGGCGCATTTTCCTGCTGTTGTCAGAGATGACAGCTGTTGTATCCACCATTGAACATCTGGAACGGCGCTCGCTTGCATAACCTTGCCCTCAAATCGACAAGCGAGTGATTCTCCCAAACGCAGACAATATATTCAATATGCATTGCGGTGCAGCCTGTCAGGGTAGGGCGTACCCCTGCCGGACGTCAGGCAGGGCCTCTACCTGAGCGTAAAGGCGGCGCCCGCGCAAACGGGCAGGGACGGGTAAGCGGGTCAAATCCTTCGGGGGGCTTCCCTATGCCGTAGGCTCTCGAAGGCAGGGGAGTCGGGGGGCAATGAGCGACAGGTCAAATTGGCAAGGTCTCCATGTAGCCAATTACGAATCGCATGGTCGATTACCACAGAATTACCACCGCGATTCAGGCTTTGGTCTGCTAACGCATTGATGATGCAATGTTTTTGCGCGTTTTTGTGGTCCCCTCGACAGGAATCGAACCTGTATCTGGCGCTTAGGAGGCGCCCGTTCTATCCATTGAACTACGAGGAGCGACCAAGGCGCGCATTGTAGCGGTTACGCGCCGGTGCGGCCAGTTTGGCGGGATAATCGGCGGACCATGAACGCACCGAAACAACGCCTGCCGCGCGTCGTCGTCGTGCTCGGGCTGGTCAGCTTCTTCAACGACCTCGCTTCCGAGATGGTGACGCCGCTGATCCCGATCCTGCTCGCTGCCGTGCTCGGCGCCGGGCCGCTGGCGCTCGGGCTGGTCGAGGGCGTTGCCGAGGCGGTCGCCGCCTGGCTGAAGCTCTGGGCCGGGCGCCGTTCCGATCTGTGGGGCGGGCGCCGGAAGCCTTTCGTGCTCGCCGGCTACTTCCTCTCCAACCTGGTGCGGCCGCTGCTGGGGCTGGCGGCGAGCTGGGGCGCGGTGGCCTTGCTGCGCGGCATCGACCGCGTCGGCAAGGGGCTGCGCACGGCGCCGCGCGACGCGCTGGTGGCCGATGCGACGCCGCCCGGGCTGCGCGGCCGCGCCTACGGGCTGCACCGCGCGCTCGACAACGGCGGCGCCATGGGCGGCGCGTTGCTCGCCGCCGCCTGCCTGGCGTGGTCGCCGCTGACGCTGCCGCAGATCATCCTGCTGTCCGCCATTCCCGGCTTCGTCGGCGTCGCGCTGGTGGCCTTCGCCGTGCGCGACCACGCCAGCGGCCCGGCGCCGGCCGCGGGCAGCGCGCCGCCGCTCGCCTGGCGCCTGCTCGACCCGACGCTGCGCCGCTACTTCCTCGTGCTGGCGCTGTTCACGCTCGCCCGCGCGTCGGAGACCTTCATCGTGCTGCGCGGCCACGAGCTCGGCATGGGCGTGCCGCAACTGCTGCTGCTGTGGGCGGCGATGAGCTTCGCCAAGGCGGTCACCGCGTGGTTCGGCGGCCGTCTCGGCGACCGCATCGGCCACGGCCGCGTCGTGCTGCTGCACTGGCTGGTGCACGGCATGAGTTTCCAGCTGCTGGCCTTCGCCGATACGCCGCCGATGCTGTGGGCGGCGGCGCTCGTCTTCGGCGTCTGCGCCGGGGTGGGCGAGGGCGCCGAGCGGGCGCTGGTCGGCGATCTCGGCACCGCCGCCGAGCGCGGCACCGCCTTCGGCTGGTACAACATGACGCTGGGGCTGGCGGCGATTCCGGCCGGGCTGTTCTTCGGCGGCGTCTGGCAGGCCTTCGGCGCCGCCGCCGCGTTCATCACCGGTGGAGCGCTGGCGCTGCTGGCGGCGGTGCTGCTGCGGGTGTGGGTGCTGCCACGACGCTGAACTCGTCCGTCGGCGCAAAGCCGTGCCGCTGCGCCGCCTCGAACAACGTGCGCTCCTCGAAGCGGACGTGCGAGGTGAGCACTTCGGCGAAATGCCGCAGCGTCTCGCCGTCCGGCTGCCGCAGCGCCTTCGCCAGCGCGCGCAGCGCGGCGTGGTCGGCGAGCGTGCGCCAGACCAGGTCGCTTTCGCCGGCGTTCTTCAGGAAGGGCAGCAGGCCCGCTTCCTCTTCCTGGAAGTGCGCTTCCATCTCGCGTTCGAATTCGCGCACGGTGCGCGCGGCCAGCGCCGCGATCAGCGCGCCGTCGCCGGAGAGTGCGGCGGCCTTGCCGTCGCGCGCCAGCTTCAGCGCGTCGTGGTGTTCGCGCGACAGGTCCTGCAGGGCGGGGTTGCGTTTCATGGTGCAAATTCCTCGTTTGCTCGATCGGGTCTTGCGGCGCGCTTACGCCGCCTTGTCGAAGATGGCCACGCCGCCGGCCTCGACCATGCGTGCGATGCTCCGCTGACGGCTCAGATGTGCCCGCAGGCCTTTGCCGCCGCCTCGCCCGGCACGGCGCGGCCGATGCGCACTTGCCAGACTTCGGGGCCGCTCTCCAGGTAGTCCCAGGTGAACTCGCCGCGCGACTCGGCCTGGAACTGGTAGAACAGCGGCTTCGGGTCGTGGTCGTTGATCAGCAGCAGGGCTTCGCCCGGCGCCAGTTCGTCGAAGGTGCCGAAGATCAGCGGGTGGCGCTCGCGCGGCGGGATGGCACGGACGTCGACGGTGGTCTTGAAGGCGTTGGCATTGCTCATGGTGGTGCTCCTCGGTCGGGGTTGGGGGTGGGGTTTGGGGGCGGGAAATCGCGCCTCAGTCGGCCTTGGCGGCATCCCAGCCGAAATTCAGCTTGGCGCGCCGGCTCATCATCGCGGGCTCCCAGGGCGGCTCCCAGACCAGGCGGATGTCGGCCGGCGGCTCGTCGGGGAAGGCCTCGGCCAGCTCGTAGCGCGCCTCGTCCATGATCAGGTCGCCCATCGGGCACGCCGGCGAGGTCATCGTCATCTCGACGACGATGCCGGCCCCGGTGTCGATGCGGTACACCAGCCCGAGGTCGACGATGTTCATGCCGACCTCCGGGTCGATCACGTGGCGCAGCGCGGCGCGCACGACCTCGGGGTCGGGAGGGAGGGCGGCCGGATCGGCGGCGGGGCGGTCGGTGGGGTGATCGTTCTGGCTCATGGTTTTATAAGAGGCAATTTAAATACAGCTTTATCGTAGCACCGGAAAAATCGTAAAGCAACAAGTAAAATGCATCTTTAAGGCGGCGCTGCCGGTCAGGGTTTGGGCGGCGCCGCCAGATCGCCCGGCAGCGCACCGCCGGACGCGCTAAAATTGCGCCTTCGCAGCGTGCGCCGACGGCGCCCGCCGCCTTTCGCGTACCCCCCCGCGCCGTGGCTTCCCGGCGTCTGAACCGATGTCCGAACCGTGCCCTATCTGACCCTCAGCAACGCCTCGCTCGCCTTCGGCCATGTGCCGCTCCTCGATCACGCCGATTTCCAGCTCGACCCGGGCGAGCGCGTCGCGCTGATCGGCCGCAACGGCACCGGCAAGTCCTCGCTGCTGGCGGCGCTGGCCGGCAGCGGCGCGCTCGACGACGGCGAGGTCTGGCGCCAGCCCGGCGCGCGCATCGGCTACGTGCCGCAGGAGCCGCCGTTCGATCCGGAATTGACGGTGTTCGCGGCGGTGGTCGCCGGCATGGGCGACGTCTCCGCGCTCTTGGCCGAATATCACGACGTCTCGCACCGGCTGGCCGAGGCCGGCGCCGACCAGGAGGCGCTGCTCGGCCGCCTGCACACGCTGCAGACCGAGCTCGAAGCGCTCGGCGCCTGGGAATACGAATCGCAGGCCGAGCGCGTCATCCAGCGCTTCTCGCTCGACCCGGACGCGCGGGTCGGCAGCCTCTCCGGCGGCCAGAAGAAGCGCCTCGCGCTGGCGCAGGCGCTGGCCGTGTCGCCCGAGGTGCTGCTGCTCGACGAGCCGACCAACCACCTCGACATCGCCGCCATCGAGTGGCTGGAAAACCAGCTGATCGAATCGAACCTGACGCTATTGTTCATCACCCACGACCGGCGCTTCCTCGACCGCGTCGCGACGCGCATCGTCGAGCTCGACCGCGGCAAGCTGATGAGCTGCCCGGGCAGCTTCGCCGAGTACCAGAAGCGCAAGGCGCAGATGCTCTACGACGAGGAAATCGCCAACGCCAAGTTCGACAAGTTCCTGGCGCAGGAAGAGGTGTGGATCAGGAAGGGCGTCGAAGCGCGGCGCACGCGCAACGAAGGCCGCGTGCTGCGCCTCGAACAATTGCGCCGTGACCGCGCGGCGCGGCGCGAGCGCCAGGGCAAGGTCGAACTGGCGGTGGACGCCGGTGACAAGAGCGGCCAGCTGGTGGCCGAGCTGCACAACGTGACCAAGCGCTTCGGCGACAAGACCGTCGTACGCGACTTCTCGACGCGCCTGATGCGCGGCGACAAGATCGGCCTGATCGGCCCCAACGGCGCCGGCAAGACCACGCTGCTGCGGCTGATCCTCGGCGAGCTGGAACCGGACGAAGGCAAGGTGCGCCAGGGCACCAAGATCCAGGTCGCCTACTTTGACCAGTTCCGCGCCCAGCTCGACCCGGAAGCGGCGCTGGTCGACGTCATCTCGCCGGGCTCCGACTACGTCGAGGTCGCCGGCGTCAAGAAGCACGTGATCAGCTACCTCGGCGACTTCCTGTTCGCGCCGCAGCGCGCGCGTTCGCCGGTCAAGTCGCTGTCCGGCGGCGAGCGCAACCGCCTGCTGCTGGCGCGGCTGTTCGCGCGGCCGGCGAACGTGCTGGTGCTCGACGAGCCGACCAACGACCTCGACATCGAGACGCTGGAACTGCTCGAAGAGCTGCTGCAGGACTATCCCGGCACGCTGTTCCTGGTCAGCCACGACCGCGCCTTCCTCGACGCGGTGGTGACGCAGACGATCGCCGCCGAGGGCGACGGCGTCTGGCACGAATACGCCGGCGGCTACAGCGACTGGGCCAACTACCAGACGCAGCGGCGCGCCGCCGAGGCCGCCGAAATGCAGGCGGAAAAACAGGCCGAAAGGCAGGCGAAGGCCGCCAGCGCGCCGGCGAAGGCGACGGACGCGAAGCCGCGCGCCGCCGCGACCAAGCTCTCGTACAAGGACCAGCGCGAACTCGACGCGCTGCCGGCGAAGATCGCTGCGCTCGAAGCCGAACAGAAGACGCTCACCGCGAAACTCGAAGACCCGGCGCTCTACGCCAGCGACCCGCAGGCGGCGCAGGGCTTCGCCACGCGCCTGACGGAGATCGACGACGAACTGCTGGTGCTGCTCGAACGCTGGGAAGCGCTGGAAGCGATGGTGCCGAAGAACTGAGGTGGGGTGACGACGATGCTGAAAAAACTGCTGCTTACCGTGCTCGCCGCCTCGCTGTTGTCCGGCGCCGTTGCCGCCGACAAGAAGCTGCCGCCGGTCGAGGTGTTCATCCCCGGCCTCTGCCTGGCCTGCCTCGACTGGGCCGAGCACCTGCGCCAGAACGGCTTTGCCGACGTCAAGGTGAAGGAAGTTGCCGACCTGCCGGCGCTGAAGAAGAAGCTGAAGGTGCCGGCCGACCTCGAATCGGTGCATACCGCGGTGGTCGCCGGCTACTTCGTCGAGGGCCACGTGCCGGCCGAGGACATCATCGAGCTGCTCAAGGAAAAGCCCAAGGCCTGGGGCATTGCCGTCCCCGGCCTGCCGCGCGGCGCCCCCGGCCGCGAGCTGTCGATGCCCTCCTGCGAGACCGGCTGCACGATGCTCGACGCGCAGACCCCGGAACGCGAGATCCGCCGCGAGATGTTCAACACGATGGTCGTCTACAAGGACGGCCGCATCAAGGTCTGGGCGCGGCATTGAGCGGCTGCGCCGCATGAGTCTGCATGCCCGCAGGCGCGCCGCGCTCGACCGCTGGCTGGCCGAGCTGGCACCGCTCTGGATGCCGTCGCCGTTCTGCGAGGCGCGGCCGGCGTGGTGCCAAACCCATCCGGCGCTCGCGGAAGCCCTGCTCGGCCTCGACGAACCGACGCTGGCGGCCTTGAGCGCCGACGACGACGCAGCGCGCGCCTTCCTCATTCCCCACCTGCCGGCCCTCGCCGAACTGCCGGCGCTGATCGAATTGCCCGCGCGCGAAGCGGCGCCGGCACCGGTCAGCCGCGCCGCCTGGCAGTTCATCCCCGGCCGCAAGGCGGCGCAGATCGATGCCTTCGCCGCCGCCGTCGGCGCCCCACAGGGGCCACTGGTCGAATGGTGCGCCGGCAAGGGCCACCTCGGCCGGCGCTTCCTGATGGCCTGGGGCGGCGAGGCGAGGGCGCTCGAACGAAACGCCGTGCTCTGCCGCGAAGGCGAGGCGCTGTCGGCGCGCGCCGGCCTCGCGCAGCACTTCGAGGTCGCCGACGTGCTCGCTGCGGAGGCTGCCGCCAGCCTCGCCGGCGCTCACGCCATCGCGCTGCACGCCTGCGGCGACCTGCACCGGCGGCTGATCGACCTGGCCGGCCCCGCCGGCGCGCGCGCGCTCGACGTCGCGCCGTGCTGCTACCCGCTCGGCGCCGACGATCGATACCGGCCGCGCGGCGGCGACAGCGCGCTCGTGCTCGACCGCAACGCGCTGCGCCTGGCCGTCACCGAAACCGTCACCGCCTCGCCGCGGCTGGCCGCCGAAAGCGAGCGCCTGTCGGCCTGGAAACTCGCCTTCGTCGCGCTGCGCGAAGCGCATTCGCCCGGCGCCGCGTACCGCAGCTTCAAGCCCGTGCCGGCCGACTGGAGCAAGCGGGGCTTCGCCTTCTTCCTGCAATCGCTCGCCGCGCGGGAACACCTCCCGCTCGACCCGAAACTCGATTTCGCCATCGCCGAAGCCGCCGGCTGGGCCCGCCACCGCGCCGCGCGCCGGCTGCAGCTGCCCCGCCTGGCCTGCCGCCGCGCGATCGAAGTCTGGCTGCTGCACGACCTCGCGCTGGCGCTCGAAGGCGCCGGTTTCGAAGCCGAGTTGCACCTCTTCTGCGCGCGGACGCTGACGCCGCGCAACGTGATCGTTTCGGCGCGGCGCTGAGGGCGGTTGTGGGGCGGTGGGCACAGGAGAGACGGCTACGAGACTGTGCCAAGGTCTTGTTCTAGTTCCTTAACAGCGGCAGATATGCGCATTTCAAATAGTTGATTCACTTTTCTATCCGAAAGCCTTGCAATTCTCTTCGCTCCAAACCACATCACCAATATTTTTCGACGTTCATCGATTGGCATTTCGTCAAAATTTTGGATGTAGGCATGTCCGGATTTGTCCTTTCTCCGGCACTCATAAAAGGTCTTCAAGAGCCGTTTGGCGTGAATTTTCCCGACAAGGCTGAAGCGCCTCAGAAGGCTTCCAATAGTGTTGTCGACCACGCGAAGACGTGTCGTGTCCGTAATCTGGGAGAAGTAGAAAACCCATCCCATACGTCTGCCACCAAATATGCAACCGGTGATCCTAAGATTTAATCGCCACTCGCAAATAGCAAGGGCGCGTGCTTTGTCGGCAGGGCTCTTTGCCATCAATAGCTTGTGACGGTAAGCAGTAAAAATCTTCGCCAAGGAAGATTCGAATTTCTGAATGTTCTGCTTTTTTATCGACAGTTTTCCATCGACGATGTGATAGCCAAGAAAATCAAATGCGTCGGTAAGTTTTCCTGCCTTTGACTTTGAGTCCGGACCGTTTAGCCGATGCGGTGTCACCCCTAATTTTTCTAATTGACTGCACACCGCGTCAGCGACCTTGCTCGAAGCCCCGTCAGCACAGAGGATCAGAATGTCGTCGACGTAGCGCTGATACCAGATACTAGACTTGGCTGCTATTTCGGAATCCAGCTTGTGCAGAAAGATTTCTGCGAGAAGGTTGGAAATTGCTAGTCCTTGTGGAACGCCCCTTGCGTTTGGTGTTGCGTCTTTCCCACCTTTTTGCTCGGGAACTGTAGGCGTTGATATCGCACTTTCAATGAGGCCCAAGATTTCCGGTTTTCGTATCTTTGACCGCAGTGTAGCCATCAATTTGTCATGGGGAATCGTGGGGTAGAACTGGCAAAGGTCAATCTTGACGTACTCGGTGTATCCACCTGATACCAGGGCCTGTTTGAGACTGGCAATCTTCGTCTGCGGAATTTCGGAAACAGCCTCCGGGAAAACCTCGGCTAATAGATCGCAGATTGCTCGGAGTACGATTCTGTCCCGTGCTGTCGGAATGGAAATTACCCTAGGGTGGCTTCCAGCCCCCTTCGATATCAACTTTTCCTTGAACGGTGTGAACCGGTAGGTGCCGGCTTTAACCTTCGTCGTAATAACGTCAAGCTGATCTGAGAGTTGCTTGTTCAGTAGTTCTGGATGAACGCGATCAATTCCGACAGCGCCGGATGACCGAATGCGCTCGTGATAAATAATCCTCAGGTTCTTCTTGGTAAATTTCCGCCGAAATGAATTGGCTGCAGTCATTTCCTTACCACGATGCGAAAACGGACACGACAGGGAGCAGATAGCATGCGGCTAGTCCGAGCGTGCGCGTGACTATGTAGGAGATGACGTCGGCACGCTCCCTAAGCGTGGGCTGTCTTGACGTCAAATTCCCACTATGAAAAACCCGAAAATATTTGTCGTCTATTTCAGAATGAATTTCCACGGCATTCAGAAGCTGCTGGTATTCGCTATTGGCTTGTTCTTGAGACACTCCGCCATTATTAGCCTTTCGGTATAGCTCTCCCAATGCCAGATAGTTCGTCCGCATCTGAATCGCACGGCCTCGAAAATCCCTGTTTGCCACCAACATCGATATGACAAGTAGCGCAGTGGAAATGAGAGCTGCGATCAGATCAGTGTCGTTCCCGAGAATTTTTGGGTAACGAATTGAAACGACTCCAAGCAGCGACCCGGCAAGGGCATACCAGACCATGAGAAGCTGCGTGTGAAAATCATTGCTGGCTAGTCGCAAGTGAGCACGGATCCTAGCCTTGTAAGTAAACCAAATGTTGTCGTGCATCGTTGCTTACTCAAGATTGGATGAGGGGTGAGAAGAATTGGAAACGAAAATCACCCTAAAAAGGGTCAGTCCTCGTCTTGCAACGAGGACAACGGCTGACGCCGTTTTTTGCTAGATCCGCCCTTGCCGCTTGGCAAGAGGAGTAACCCACCCCTCGTTTTTAATTTTATCAGCATATATGTTGATCGAAAGAAGTTTGGAGTGATTGTTACGAAAGGTTCGCAAAGATTGGTTGGTGTCGGCTATGAAAAATGGGCTAAGTGCGAAAATCGTCAAACGGCAACTTTGACTGACCACCAGTTACCATCCCGCAATCATCCTAATTGCCCCGCCCCGCCCCGCCCCGCCCCGCCCCGCCCCCCGCGCCGTCGGCTCATGCACGGACCACCTCCTTCGCGCGATAATCACGCTCCCGCAAACGTGGAGGAGGGGCGCCGCCCCGCACGCATGAAGCACTATCTCTTTCTCAACGCCAGCACCCGCGAGCCGGGGCACGTCGGCAACACCGAAACCCTGGCCCGTCGCGCCGCGCTCGCGCTGCCGGCCGGGGCGGCGCAGACCTGGCTGTCGCTGGCGGGACTCGACCTGCCGTCCTTCGTCGACCGTCGTCACACCGCCGGCACCTACGAGATGCCGGAAGGCGACGCGAAACGCGTGCTCGACGCGCTGCTCGACGCCACCGACATCGTCCTCGTCTCGCCGGTGTACTGGTTCTCGGTGCCGTCGCCGCTGAAGCTGTGCCTCGACCAGTGGAGCGCCTGGCTGCGCGTGCCCGGCCTCGACTTCAAGGCGCGCATGGCGCAAAAGCGGCTGTGGGTGGTGGCGACCAGCGGCGACCGCGCCAAGGCGCAGCCGATGCTCGACAGCTACCGCCTGTGCGCCGAGTTCATCGGCATGCCGTGGATGGGCGCGCTGTGGGGCAAGGGCGGCGCGCCGGAGGCGGTGCTTGCCGACGACGAGGCGCTGGCTGCGGCCGGGCGCTTCTTCGCGCCGGCCTGAGTCGGCCGGCCGCGTCCGCCGGCTGTGTGCTTCAGGCGGCCGCGGCGTTGGCCGCGGAAAACCGCTTCTCGAATTCCTGGCGCAGCTCCTTGCGCAGCAGCGCCGCCGCATGCCGGCGCTTCTCGACCGGGCCGAAGGGGCGGAATGGCGGCACCGCGATCGGCTTGCGCTCGTCATCGACGGCGACCATCGTGAAGAAGCAGCTGTTCACGTGCCGCACTTCCTGCGTGCGGATGTTCTCGGCGAGCACCTTGATGCCGACTTCCATCGACGAGTTGCCGGTGTAGTTCACGCTGGCGAGGAAGGTCACCAGTTCGCCGACGTGCACCGGCTGGCGGAACATCACCTGGTCGACGCTGAGGGTGACGACGTAGCTGGCGGCGTAGCGGCTGGCGCAGGCGTAGGCCACCTGGTCGAGGAACTTGAGGATGGTGCCGCCGTGCACGTTGCCGGCGAAGTTGGCCATGTCGGGGGTCATCAGCACGGTCATGCTGAGTTGGTGGGCGGGTTGTTCCATTTCCGGGTTCTCCATCGGGTCTTGGGGGCTGGGAATCTCCTGCTGGCGGGCTCTCCCGTCGCAGGAGCCGTGCCAGGCGACTGCCGTTTCGCAAGTCGCTGAATTCCTTTTTGTTTTTTGCCTGCCGTCGGCGTGCCCGGTGTGCGAAGCGCCGGAATCCGCCGGCGCCGGCGTGCGGACTTCCGCGCCGGCCGGCGGGGTTCAGCGCGTCGCCAGCCAGGCGTCGAAGTCGCTGCGCTCGATCCAGGTTTCCAGGCGGTTGATGTTGCCGGGCAGCTGCCGGCCCTCCCATTGCTCGGTCGCCCAGCGCTTCACGTTGGCGCGCAACTGGCCGTGTTCAATCGCGCGCGCCAGCTCGACCTCGGCGTCGTGCGCCGAGGCGGCTGGCAGCAGCCGCGCGGCGTCGTGCAGGGTGAGCCGGGCGTCTTCCTTGGTCGTATCCATGCAATGCTCCTGTGGCGGTGCGGTGCTTTCATTCTAGCCGCGCCGGAAAGAAAAAAGCCCGACCGAAGTCGGGCCTGGGCGCCGTCGCCAACGCGCAGCGCGTGGCTTCAGCCCGGCGCGCGGCGGTTCCACAATGCCGTCGCGTCGGCTTTCTCGGAGGCCGCGGGGCCGATGGTCTGGCATGGATTGCAGACCACCGCCCACATCGCGATGTCGATCTCGATGGCCCGGACGTGCGTCGAACCGCAGAACGGGCAGGGCAGCAGAGTGGTCTCGCCTTCCGGGTTCGACATCCTCGTCGTCCTGATCAGTGGTGTTCGACGGCCGGGCGCGACACCGCCGGCAGCACCGGCGCCGGTGCGTCGTCGAGCACCCGCTCGGGGTTGTTCGCCTCGTCGGCGGTTTCGTCGTTGAGCACGGCGTTGAGCTTGTCGCTGTCGAGCGCGTTGCACCACTTGGCGACGACCAGCGTGGCGACGCTGTTGCCGACGAAGTTGGTCAGTGCGCGCGCTTCCGACATGAAGCGGTCGATGCCGAGGATCAGCGCGAGGCCGGCGACCGGCACGGTGCCGACGGCCGACAGCGTCGCGGCGAGGACGATGAAGCCGGAGCCGGTGACGCCGGCGGCGCCCTTCGAGGTGAGCAGCAGGATCAGCAGCAGCGTGATCTGCTGCGACAGGTCCATCGGCGTGTTGGTCGCCTGGGCGATGAAGACGGCGGCCATCGTCAGGTAGATCGAGGTGCCGTCGAGGTTGAACGAGTAGCCGGTGGGAACGACCAGGCCGACCACCGACTTCTCGGCGCCGGCGTTCTCCATCTTCGCCATCAGGCGCGGCAGCGCCGATTCGGAGGACGAGGTGCCGAGGACGAGGAACAGTTCTTCCTTGATGTACTTGATCAGCTTCCACACCGAGAAGCCGTGCATCGCGGCGATCGAGCCGAGCACGCCGAAGACGAAGATGACGCAGGTGATGTAGAAGGCGCCCATCAGGCTGGCCAGCTGCACCAGGCTGCCGACGCCGTGCTTGCCGATGGTGAAGGCCATCGCGCCGAAGGCGCCGATCGGGGCCACCTTCATGATCACGCCGACGATGCCGAAGAGCACGTGCGACAGCTTCTCGATCAGCTCGAACAGCGGCTTGCCGCGCTCGCCGAAGGCGTGCAGCGCGTAGCCGAAGAGGATCGAGAAGAACAGCACCTGCAGCATGTCGCCCTTGGCGAAGGCATCGACGACGCTGGTCGGGATGATGTTGATCAGGAAGTCGGCGGTCGACTGCATCTTGCCGGGTTCCGCGTACTTGGCGATGCCCTTGGTGTCGATGGTCGACACGTCGACGTTCATGCCGGCCCCCGGCGCCCAGACGTTGACCACGACGAGGCCGATGATCAGCGCGATGGTGCTGACCACCTCGAAGTAGAGCACGGCGTAGCCGCCGGTCTTGCCGACCTTCTTCATGTCCTTCATGCCGGCGATGCCGACGACGATGGTGCAGAAGATGATCGGCGCGATGATCATCTTGATCAGCTTGATGAAGCCGTCGCCGAGCGGCTTCATCGCCGCGCCGGTATCCGGGTAGAAATGGCCGAGCGCGACGCCGATGGCAATCGCGATCAGGACCTGCACGTACAGACTCTTGAAAACAGCCTTTTTCACAGCGCAACCCCGAGTGTAGTTATGGATTGGTGCGCAGTATGGCGACGCCGGCGGCGACCGGCCATTGTGGGTATCCGAATTGTGGATATCCACAAGAGGACCCGGTTTGCCGGCGGTCGGCTGCTCCTTGTCATGGCCGGCCGGCGTGTCTATAACGCGGGCAGACCTTTCCCGCGGTCTCCGAGCGGCGCGCTTCCGTTCCCGCGCGAATCCGGAAGTGCGCCGCCCGTTCTCCCCGTGGCGGCCGCGCAGTCCGGCTGCCGCGTACATCCTGCATTTCCCGACACGCACAAGGAGAAAGCCATGATGTCCACCTCACTCCCCACCACCGCTTCGATCGCTGCCGCCGTGGCGATGCTGTTCGCGCCTGCGGCCGTGGCCGCCGACATGGCCATGCCGGCGACCGCCGCCAAGGCGGCAGCCCCCTCCGCCGCCGATCGGAAACTGATCAAGAGTGCGATGCAGGCCGCACCGAAGAAAGTCGGCGCTGCCGCGACGATCGTTGCGATGGGCGCCGACGGCCAGATGCGCACCCTGCGCGAAGGCAGCAACGGCTTCACCTGCATGCCGGACAACCCGGCGACGCCGGGGCCGGACCCGATGTGCATGGACCAGGCCGCCTGGGAGTGGGCGGGCGCCTGGATCGGCCGCAAGACGCCGGCGGCCGGCAAGGTCGGCTTCATGTACATGCTCGCCGGCGGCACCGACGCCAGCAATACCGACCCCTATGCGACGAAGCCCGGTGCCGACAACCACTGGGTGAAGACCGGGCCGCACGTGATGATCGTCGGCGCCGACGCCAGCTTCTACGACATGTATCCGAAGAGCGCGACGCCGGATACGTCGGTGCCCTACGTGATGTGGCCGGGAACCCCGTACCAGCACCTGATGATCCCGATCAAGTGAGGGGGCGGACAGGCGACCCGACGCACGCTCTGGCGCGTCGGCGGGAACCGGCGGCAGCCCGTTCCGGCGAAGCCCGCCGCTCCGTTCGCTACCCCGTTCGTTGCGGTGCTCAGCCCGCCAGGCGGATCGCCAGCGCCGCCGGGCTCAGTTCGTTCCGTTCAGCGCGTAGTAGCTGCGGATGACCTGGCTGTCGTCGGCGCGGCCGTCGCCGCGGCCGGAGGCGGCGAGGAACAGCTGCTGGGCAACGGCGGCGATCGGCAGCGCCGCCTTGGCGTCGCGCCCGGCCTCCATGACGATGCCGAGATCCTTGACGAAGATGTCCACCGCGCTGGTGACCTCGGGCTCCGCCTGCAGCATGCGCGGCCCGCGATCCTTGAGCATCCAGCTCGATGCCGACGAGCCGCCCATGATTTCGAGCAGCACCTTGAGGTCGACGCCGACCTTGGCGGCGAGCGCGAAGGCCTCGGCGACGACGGCGATATGCACGCCGCACAGCAGCTGGTTGACCGTCTTCACCGTCGCTCCCTGGCCGGGCCGCTCGCCGACGTGGAAGATGCGCTGGCCGATGGCCTCGAACACCGGCCGCGCGTCGTCGAAGGTGGCGCGCGCGCCGGCGGCCATGATCGTCAGCGAGCCGGCGGTGGCGCCGGCGACGCCACCGGAAACCGGGGCGTCGACGAAACGGCGGCCGGCGGCCGCGACCTGCGCGCCGATCCGCTCGACGGCGCCGGGCGGGCAGGTGGCCATCAGGCAGACGATGCCGCCGTCGTTCAGCGCCTGCAGCGCGCCGTCGGCGAACAGTACCTGCTCGGCCTGGGCGGCATTGACCACCATCAGGATCAATACGTCGGCGCCGCTGGCGGCAGCGGCCGCGGACGGGGCCGGTTCGCCGCCGGCGGCGGCCAGCGTTTCGAGCGCTCGGGCGTTGAGGTCGATGCCACGCACACGGAATCCCCTGGCCAGCAGGTTGCGGGCCATCGGCAAGCCCATCGCGCCGAGGCCGGCAAAGGCAACAGTCTTCATCGAATTTCCTTTCGCGGCGCGGCCACCCCGCGGCGGCCGCGCCGATCTCGTCTCAGTAGAGGGTGAAGGCGGGGACGTAGGAGACCAGGATGAGCACGGTCACCGCCACCAGATAGAACGGCCACAGCTCGCGGACGATGGCGCCGACCTTTTCGCGCGAGATGGCCGCCGCGATGAACAGCGTGGTGCCCACTGGCGGCGTGAACAGGCCGATGCTGAGATTGACCGCCATCATGATGCCGAGCTGGATCAGGTCGAGGCCGATCGCGTTGCCGATGGCGACGAAGGTCGGGCCGAGCAGCAGGATCGCCGCCGGCAGGTCGAGGAACATGCCGACCACCAGCATGATCAGGTTCAGCATCAGGATGATCATCAGCGGCGTTTCGAGCGTCTTCACCGTCCATTCGGCGACCGCGGTCGGCACCGCCTCGACGGTCAGCACGTAGCCGACCAGATTGGAGGCGGCGATCACCAGCATCACCACGCCGGTGGTGACGGCGGTATGCACCAGCGCATCGTAGAAGCGCTTCAGCGTCAGGTCGCGGTAGATCAGCGCGCTGACCAGCAGGCCGTAGGCGACGGCGATCACGCTGACCTCGGTCGGCGTCGCGATGCCGGCGCGCAGCAGGACGACGATGAAGGCCGGCATCGCCAGCGCCGGGGCGGCGGCTACCGTCGCCCGCAGGATGTCGCGCCAGGTGATCTTGTCGGCCAGCCGCTTGAAGCCGCGCAGCCGCCCCGACAGGTAGCAGGTGAGCATGAAGCCGCCGCACAGCAGCAGGCCCGGCAGGATGCCGGCGAGGAACAGTGAAGCGATCGACTCGTTCGACACCGCGGCGAACAGGATCAGCGGGATCGACGGCGGGATCAGTCCGGCGATCACCGACGACGAGGCGGTCGCCGCCGCCGCGAAGGCGCCGGGATAGCCTTCGCGCTTCTGCCAGGGGATCAGCATCGAGCCGAGCGCCGAGGCTTCGGCGACCGCCGAGCCGGAGACGCCGCCGAACACCGTCGAGCCGACCACGGTGACCTGGCCGAGGCCGCCGTGGAAGCGGCCGACCAGCGAGGTGGCGAAGGCGATCAGCCGCTTGCCCAGGGTGCCGCCCATCATCAGGTTGCCGGAGAGCATGAAGAACGGGATCGCCAGCAGCGGGAAGCTCTGCGTCGGCTGGAAGATCTTCACCACGGCGGCGACGCTGGGCATGCCGCCGACGCTCACCGCCGCCAGCCCCGAGCTGATCACCAGCGCGTAGCCGACCGGCAGGGCGAGGGCCAGCAGCGCCCCGAACACAAGGATCATCATCAGGGTCATACATCCTCCTCGATATGGTGGGTACGCACGGCCAGCGGGTCGCTCGCCAGCAGCAGGCGAACGAAGGTGGTCAGCGCCGTGAGGCCGAGGCCGACGAAGCCGACGATCAGCGCCAGGTAGGCCCAGCGCGCGGTGATGCCGGTGACCGGGAACTCCTCACCGCCGGTGATCTCGATCACGTCGAGGCCGACCCAGGCGAGGTAGAAGAAGGTCGCCGCGACCAGCACCTGCTGGCCGAGCAGCAGCACGCGGTTGCCGCGGCGGCCGAGCAGCGCGTTGAGTGCGGTGACCGCGATGTGCTGGCCGCGCTGCGCCGCCAGCACGACGCCGCTCATCACCAGCCAGGGGAACAGGATGTTCGGCATCTCGGTCGGCCAGCCCATGCCCTGGTCGGTGGCGTAGCGGATGACGACCTCGGCCATCAGCGACACGAACATGACGCTGAGGGACGAGATCGCGAGCGCCACGCTGGCGGCGACGATCGCGCCGTCGACCCATTTCACCACCGCGGCGGCGATGCCGTTTCGCTCCGCCGCGGGGGAGGCGCAGAGCGCGCTCATTACTTGGCCGCCTCGGCGACGATCAGCTTGACCAGGTCGGGGTACTGCTGCGACCACTTGTCGTAGACCGGTTTGGTTTTGGCGGCGAACGCGGCCTGGTCGACTTCGTTGATCCTGACGCCGGCGTCGGCCAGCTTCTTGCGCAGGTCGGCGTCGGCGGCCAGCGACATCTGCCGGTTGAGCTTGCCGGCCTCCACGGCGGCCTCCTTGATCGCCTGCTGGTCGGCCTTCGACAGCGTCTCGAAGATCATCCTGCTGGCCAGCAGCGGCGTCGTTTCGTACTTGTGGCCGGTGAGCGAGATGTACTTCTGCACCTCGTGCAGCTTCGAAGAGTAGATGTTCATCAGCGGGTTCTCCTGGCCGTCGAAGACGCCCTGCTGGAGCGCGATGTACAGCTCGGAGAAGGCCAGCGGGCCGGGGTTGGCGCCGAGCGCCTTGAAGATGTCGAGGGTGATCGGATCGGGCGGCGTGCGCACCTTGATCCCGGCCAGGTCCTCCGGCTTGACGATCGGCCGCTTGTTGTTGCTGGTGTGGCGGATGCCGTTGTCCCACAGCGCGAGCACCACCAGGCCCTTGGCCTTGGCCAGCTCGTTGAGCTTGTCGCCGACCGGGCCGTCGACCACCTTGTAGGCGTGATTGAGGTCGCGGAACAGGAAGGGCAGGCCGATCACCGAGAACTGCGGCACGACGCCGGAGGTGGTGCCCTGCGAGTTGGTGCTGAAGGCGAGCGTGCCCAGGCGCAGGTTGGTCAGCGATTCGACGTCGTCGCCGAACTGGGCGTTGCCGCCGACCTCGACCTTGATCCGGCCGTTGGTCTTTTCCGCGACCAGTTGCGCGAACTTCAGCGAGGCCTCGGATTTCGGGTTGCCGGGCGCCGCATTGTGCGACAGGCGCAGCACCTGCTGGGCCCAGCTGGAGGTGGCCGTCAGCGCGAGCGTGGCGGCGATGGCGATCAGTGATTTTTTCATGGGTGTCTCCTGTCTCTCTCTTTTCAGATCACGGGCCGCCCGATGCGGCCGCGTGGATGCTTGTCTCGGTAGGGGGTGGAAAAAAACGGGGGGTCAGCCGTGGATCAGCATGCCGCCGTTGACGTCGATGACTGCGCCGGTGATGTAGGACGACAGGTCGGACGCCAGGAACAGGTAGGCGCCGGCGATCTCGTCCGCCTTGCCGAGGCGGTTGAGCGGGATCGTCGCGGCGATCTCGGCCTTCTTCGCGTCGTCGAGCTTGCCGCTGGTGATGTCGGTGTCGATCAGCCCCGGCGTCACGCAGTTGATGCGGATGTTGTCCGGGCCGAATTCGCGCGCCATCGCCTTCGCCAGGCCGAGTACGCCGGCCTTCGCCGCCGAGTAGTGCGGGCCGCCGAGGATGCCGCCGCCGCGCTGCGCCGATACCGACGACATGCAGGCGATCGAGCCCGAGCGCTGCCGCTTCATCTGCGGCAGCACCGCCTGCGACAGGTAGAGCACGCCGCGCAGGTTCACGTCGACGATGCGGTCCCAGCTGGCCGGGTCGATCTCCAGGGTCTTCACCGGCTGGGTGATGCCGGCGTTGTTGATCAGCACGTCGATGCGGCCGAACTCGGTGATGACCTTGTCGGCGACGCGCCGGCAGGCGTCCTGGTCGGCGACGTTGCAGGCGTAGCCGCGGTGCGCCGGGCCGATCGTCGCGGCGGCTTCGGCGGCCGCCTTTTCGTCGAGGTCGAGGATGACGACCCGGGCGCCGTGACTGGCGAACAGGCGGGCGGTGGCCAGGCCGATGCCGCGCGGCGAGGCGGCACCGGAGATGACGGCGACCTTGCCGTCGAGCAGGAGTGATTGCGACATCGAATGGTCCTCTTGAAACAGGGCGCCGCGTCGTACCGGTACGGCGCCCGGGGTTGAGTAATGAAAGGCGGCGGGGTCAGCCGAGCCAGCCCTTGATCGTCCTCGCCATGGCCTCGGTCGAGATGCCGTAGCGGTCGTGCAGCGTCGGCAGCGCGCCGGCGTCGAGGAAGGCGTCGGGCAGCGCGATCTGGCGGAAGGGCGGGGTCACGCCGGCCGACAGCAGCGCGGTGGCGACGGCTTCGCCGAGGCCGCCGATCGTCGTGTGGTTCTCTGCGACGACCACCAGGCGGCCCGAGCGACCGGCTTCGCGCAGGATGGTCGCGATGTCGAGCGGCTTGATCGTCGGCACGTGCAGCACGCCGACGTCGACCCGGTCGTCGGCGAGGGCCTTGGCCACTTCCAGCGCGCGCATGGTCATGATCCCGGACGAGATCACCAGCACGTCGCGGCCGTCGCGCAGCAGCTTGGCCTTGCCGAGCTCGAACTTGTAGTCGTACTCGTCGAGCAGCAGCGGCACGTTGCCGCGCAGGAGGCGCATGTAGACCGGCCCCTTGTGCGCGGCGATCGCCGGCACCGCCTGCTCGATCTCGTGCGCGTCGCAGGGGTCGATCACCGTCATGTTGGGCATCGCACGGAACAGCGCCAGATCCTCGGTCGCCTGGTGGCTCGGGCCGTAGCCGGTGGTCAGGCCGGGCAGCGCGCAGACGATCTTGACGTTGAGGTCGTCCTCGGCGATCGCCTGGTGGATGAAGTCGTAGGCGCGCCGCGAGGCGAACACCGCGTAGGTGGTGACGAACGGCAGCGCGCCCTCCTTGGCGAGGCCGGCGGCGGCGCCCATCAGCAGCTGCTCGGCCATGCCCATCTGGTAGTAGCGCTCGGGGTAGGCCTTGGCGAAGAGGTGCAGGTCGGTGTACTTGCCGAGGTCGGCGGTCATGCCGATCACGTCGGCGCGGGTGCCGGCCAGTTCGACCAGCGCGTGGCCGAACGGGGCGGACTGGGTGCGTTGTCCCTCGCCGGCGATCGAGGCGATCATCGCCGAGGTCTTCAGCTTGGGTTTCTGGGCAGTGGCGGTGCTCATGCGGTCCTCCCGGCGTCGAGCGCTTCGAGGGCGAGCTGCCATTCGTGCGGGTCGACGCGGATGAAGTGGTTCTTCTCGCGGGCTTCGAGGAAGGGGACGCCGCAGCCCATGCGGGTGTCGGCGATGATCATGCGCGGCTGCGGACCGGGGTGCTCGCGCGCCGCGTCGAAGGCGCGGATCACCGCGGCGAGGTCGTTGCCGTCGATGCGCTGGGTGAACCAGCCGAAGGCTTCCATCTTGTCGACCAGCGGCTCGAAGGCCATGACCTGGCTCGACGGGCCGTCGGCCTGCTGGTTGTTGATGTCGACAACGGCGATCATGTTGTCGAGCTGCCAGTGGGCGGCCGACATCAGCGCTTCCCAGACCGCCCCTTCGTCCAGTTCGCCGTCGGAGAACAGCGTATAGACGAAGGACTTGTTGCCCCTGCGCTTGAGGCCCAGCGCGTGGCCGACGGCGATCGTCAGCCCCTGGCCGAGCGAGCCGCCCGACATCTCCATGCCCGGCGTGTAGCTGGCCATGCCCGACATCGGCAGGCGGCTGTCGTCGCTGCCGTAGGTTTCGAGTTCTTCCTGCGGCACGATGCCGGCCTCGATCAGCGCCGCGTAGAGCGCGATCGCGTAGTGGCCGTTCGACAGCAGGAAGCGATCGCGGCCGTCCCAGTCGGGATCGTCCGGCCGGTAGTCCATCGCATGAAAGTAGGCGACCGCCAGCACGTCGGCGATGTCGAGGGCCTGGCCGACATAGCCCTGGCCCTGTACTTCGCCCATCAGCAGCGCGTTGCGGCGGATGTTGTAGGCGCGCTCGGCAAGGTGGGCATGGGTCGCGGTAAGGCTTGAGTCCACGCAAATCTCCTGGGTTGGGCCGGCGGGAAAGCGAACCGCCGGCGCGGTTGTTCATCCATCGGAGAGGCTTCTCTCCGGGCCTTCCCGGAGCCGCGGCAGCCTGTCGCTGCGGTGTCTCCGGGGAGTGATGTGAAGCTTAGGAGCTTGCGTTTTATTGCTCAAACGAATAATCATTCACTATTGATGAATTGAGTTCACGTGAATATTGCAATGCAGCGTCGCGTCCCTCTCAAGGCAGTGCAAGCGTTCGAGGCCGCCGCCCGGCTCTCGTCGTTTGCGCTTGCAGCAGAAGAACTGTTCGTTACCCCCTCGGCGGTGAGCCACCAGGTGAAGCTGCTGGAGGAGCAATTCGGGGTGCGCCTGTTCCATCGCGTGCATCGCGCGGTGGTGCTCACCGACGCCGGCCGGCGCTACGCGGAAGAGGTGTCGGCGGCGTTCGGGCGCATCGAAACGGCGACGCGCGAGCTCGGGCGGACGGCGAAGAGCGACATCCTCACCGTGCATTCGACGCCGAGTTTCGCGACGCAATGGCTGATGCCGCGCCTGGCCCGCTTCAGCGCGCTCAACCCGGACATCGACGTGCGCCTGAACGCGTCCTACCCGCCGCCGGCGGACCTGCTCACCAGCGGCGTCGACATCGACATCCGCTACGGCACCAAGCGCCTGCAGCCGCCGGGAACGATGGTGCTGGCCTTCCCGCCCGAGACCATCGTTCCTCTCTGCTCTCCGGAACTGGCGAACGGCGAGCACCCGATCCGCACGCCCGAGGATCTGCGCCACCACACGCTGATCCACAGCGAGGTCTGCCTGGTGAACTGGCGCGACTGGATGCGCCAGCACCGCAAGGTGCAGCTCGACATCTCGCGCGGACCGCGCTTCGACCGCTCGTTCATGGCCATCAGCGCGGCGGTGGACGGCCTCGGCGTCTGCCTCGAAAGCCTGCTGCTGGCGCAGCGCGAACTGGAGACCGGGCGCCTGGTCGCGCCCTTCGGGCTCGACGGGCCGAAGATCCAGGGTTATACGCTGAACCTGCTGAAGTCCCGCGCCGACCTGCCGAAGATCCGCAGCTTCCAGGACTGGCTGTTCGCCGAACTGGAGAAGGGCGATGCCGCGTGAACGGCACTCCGCCGGCTGTCACCGCAGGAATTCGGCGAATCTCGCTGACCTGCCGCCGCGCCGCGAGGCGGCGCGGCTCGGCCTCGGCGTTGCGCTGCTGGCGGTACCGGACGTGCTGCCCTGGCTGGAACGGGGGGGGACTGGTGCGGCTGCTGCCGGGCTGGTATGCGGATGCCGGCGAGATATCGATCCACTACGCCAGCCGCACGCTGCTGCCGGCGAAGACGCACGCCTGACGCGCCCGCTTGCCGCGGCCGGGCTTCGCTGCCGCTCGTACCGTCAGTGCGCTGATGCGGCGAAGCGGGCCTCGGCCTCGCGGAACAGTACCTTGACCCGCTCGACATCCCACGGCTGCTCGGCCAGCGTCTCGTGGTCCCACTGGCTTCTCGGCTGCGGCGGCGCGAAGAAGTCGCCGCCGTAGACGTGGATCGCGCAGGTCTGTTTCCCGATCGGGTTGAGCACGGAGTGGATGGCGTCGCGGTCGAGCGTCGCGACATCGCCGCGGCCAAGCGAGCGGGCGCCGGTCGCTTCGATGGCGGCATCGGTGCGGCGCCAGAAGACGTTGTCCTCGCGTCCGGCGTAGATGCCGACCACCGAAAACATCCGGTGGTTGTGCGGCATCAGGCTCATGCACGGCGCCCAGACGAAGTTGATGACGGTCAAGTCAGGCGAGCGGTAGAGCGGCGTGAGGCCGGCGTGCTCGGGTTCGCCGAGCGCCGACATCACGCCGGCCGGGTCGGCGACCGCTGCCGCGACCAGCTCGCGAATGGCGCCCTGGCCGTCGGCGACTGCGGCAATGCAGTCCGCAATGAAACGTTCCTTGTCGAACATGGTCGGCTCCTCTTCGTGTCGCGGTGCGCAACGACGCCCTCCGCCCGGGTGGCTATTTCCGCGCGTCCCGCCGCAGTTGGACAGGTCCTGTGGCGCCGGATTCCATGGCGCATGGCGCTGTCAGCAACATAGCGGTCAGCTATCGATTTTATAGAAACAATTTCCTTCTGAAATGACTGACGGCTGCCTAGACTGCTCTCACGCACCGGCAAGAACGCCGGACAGGAAAGCGAGGTTGCCATGAGCGGCGAGGAAATCATGATGAATGCGTTATGGATCGACATCCTGGCGCTGGTCGCCGAGGCCTATTGAACCGAGTCTTGTTGAAACGTCTGGAGGAATGACCATGGATCGGAAGAAACTCACCACTGCCGCCGGCGCGCCGGTGCCCGACAACCAGAACACGATGACCGCCGGCCCGCGTGGCCCGGTGCTGCTGCAGGACGTCTGGTTGCTCGAAAAGCTGGCGCATTTCGACCGCGAGGTGATTCCCGAGCGGCGCATGCACGCCAAGGGCTCCGGCGCCTACGGCACGTTCACGGTGACGCACGACATCACGAAATACACGCGGGCGAAGATCTTCTCGCAGGTCGGCAAGCGCACGCCACTCTTCGCGCGCTTCACGACGGTCGCCGGCGAGCGCGGCGCGGCCGACGCCGAGCGCGACATCCGCGGCTTCGCGGTCAAGTTCTACACCGAGGAAGGCAACTGGGACCTGGTCGGCAACAACACGCCGGTGTTCTTCCTGCGCGACCCGCTGAAGTTCCCCGACCTCAACCACGCGGTGAAGCGCGACCCGCGCACGAACCTGCGCAGCGCCAAGAACAACTGGGACTTCTGGACCTCGCTGCCGGAGGCGCTGCACCAGATCACCATCGTCATGAGCGAGCGCGGCCTGCCGGCGACCTACCGGCACATGCACGGCTTCGGCTCGCACACCTTCAGCTTCATCAACGCGGCGAACGAGCGCCATTGGGTGAAGTTCCACTTCAAGTCGCAGCAGGGCATCAAGAACCTGACCGACGCCGAGGCCGAGGCGGTCATCGGCAAGGATCGCGAGTCGCACCAGCGCGACCTGTTCGAGAGCATCGAGCAGGGCGACTACCCGAAGTGGACGCTGTACGTGCAGATCATGCCGGAGCAGGAGGCGTCGACGGTGCCGTACAACCCCTTCGACCTGACCAAGGTCTGGCCGCACGGCGACTACCCGCTGATCGAGGTCGGCGTCATGGAACTGAACCGCAACCCGGAGAATTTCTTCGCCGAGGTCGAACAGTCGGCCTTCAACCCGGCGGCGGTGGTGCCCGGCATTTCGTTCTCGCCGGACAAGATGCTGCAGGCGCGGCTGTTCTCGTACGGTGACGCGCAGCGCTACCGGCTCGGCGTGAACCACCACCAGATTCCGGTGAATGCGCCGAAGTGCCCGTTCCACAGCTACCACCGCGACGGCGCCATGCGCGTCGACGGCAACCACGGTGGCCGCATCGGCTACGAGCCGAACAGCTACGGGCAATGGCCGGAGCAGCCGGATTTCCGCGAGCCGCCGCTGTCGGTCGAAGGTGCCGCCGACCACTGGAACCATCGCCAGGACGAGGACTACTACTCGCAGCCGGGCGCGCTGTTCCGGCTGATGACGCCGGCGCAGCAGCAGGTGCTGTTCGAGAACACCGCCCGTTCGCTCGGCGGCGCACCGGTGGACATCCAGCGCCGCCACGTCGCCAACTGCGCGAAGGCCGACCCGGCCTACGGCGCCGGCGTGGCGAAGGCGCTCGGGCTGGCCTGACGGGGGCGCCCGCGAGTCGGCGGGCGAGCCGACGGAAGGTGCCGTTCCGCCGCGGAACGGCACCGCCTTTTTGATTTTCCGGCACGATGCGCGGCCCTATTTGGTCTATATTTGCAGCACCTTCCGGCCATCAGGAAACCGTCTTGCAAGATAACGCCAACGAAGCCCTGCAGCGACAGATCGACCGCATCCGCAGCCTCGCGGCAGAAGTCCTCGCCGCCCCCGACGCCCCCCTGCCGCAACTCCTGCCCTCGGCGCTGTTCGATTTCAACATCACCGGCAAGGAAGTGCCGGGCATGGCGGACGCCGGCGCCATCGCCCGCTCGCTGGCCAGCCTGCTGCACCAGTGCGGCGAGCGCGGGCCGAATGCGCAGGAGCGCCGGCAGGTCGACGCGCTGCTCGGCAACCTGCTGCGCGAACTGGCGCCGGACGACGAACCGCATCCGGCGGAAGTTCCGCATCCGCTGGTGACCCCGGTGGCGCCGGCAGCGCTGCCGGTGAGCAACCGCATCGCCCTCTACGTCGACGGCGGCCCGCTCGCGGTGATGCTGCGCGAAACGCTGGCGCAGGCCGGTTTCGAGCCGGCGCGGGTGGATACGCTGGCGTCGCTTGCCGCCATCGGCGAGGCGGAGCGGCCGGTGGCGGTGATCGCCGACCTCAGCCTGTGCCAGCTCTATCCGCAGTGCTCGGAAGTCTTCGCGGCGCTGCGCCGCCGCTTCGATCCGCCGCCGCACCTGTTCTGCATCGGCGAGGCGAACGACATCCCGGCGCGCCTGGAGGCGGTACGCCTCGGCGCTACGCGCTACTTGCGGCAGCCGGTCGACACCGCGCGCCTGGTCGCCATCCTCAAGGGCGTCACGCTGCAGACGCCGAGCCAGCCGTTCCGCGTGATGCTGGTCGAGGACGACCCCTTCCTCGGCGAGGTCTATGCCGACGGCCTGGCCGACGCCGGCATGGTCACCTGCATCGTCGGCGACCCGCTGCAGGTGCCGGCGAAGATCGCCGAATTCGAACCCGACGTGCTGATCAGCGACCTCTACATGCCCGGCTGCAACGGCTTCGAGCTGCTCGCGCTGCTGCGCCAGGACGACACGCTCGCCGATACGCCGATCCTGCTGCTCTCCAGCGAGGCCGAGATCGCCCGCCAGCTGGAGGCGCTGCACCTGGGCGCCGACGATTTCCTGACCAAGCCGGTGGACATGGAACTGCTGATCGCGTCGGTGACCGCCCGCGCCAAGCGTGCGCGCATGCTCAAGCGCAGCCGCGGCGAATACCGTCGCCTCAAGCAGCGGCTGCGCGAGGTCGAGCGGCTGCTGCCGGGCAGCGTGCACGGCACCGTCGACGCCGATCTGCAGCACGGCGGAGCGATCAACATGGAAGGCTACGTCGTCGAGGAAGTGCACCACGACGAGTTTCCGCAGGCCGGCAAGGCGTAGCGCGCCGCGGCGCCAGGCGGGCGCCGCTCCCCGCTCTGCTCAGCCGGCGGCTGCCGGCCCCAGCAGTTCCGCGAACATCCCTTTCGCCCAGGCGACGTCCTCGTCGCGCGGCTGCGCGTCGTAGTGCTGCTGCACCATCTGCATGATCAGCCCGTCGCCGCGGACGCGGTAGCGGGTCTCGATGCGCATCATCTCCATCGGCTCGGCGCCGGCGAGCACGTAGCAGGTGCTGTCCGGCAGCCGTCGCGGCGCCTCCTTCCCTTGTGCCTCGGCGGCGATCTGCGCGGCGGCGATCTGCCCCTGGCGCGCCGCCATCTGGCCGGTCTTCGGGTAATGGCCGAACAGCTGCGAGGCGCGGTCGACCATGTCGCCGACGACGAAGACGCGCGGATCGGCGAGCGAGCGCTGCGTCAGCGGGTCGAGCGCGGCCCAGCCGCTGGCCTTCGCCGCGTCGTTCACGTCGCGGCCGATCAGCCCGGCCTGCCAGGCGAGGCCGCCGGCTTGCTGCGGCGGCATCAGCAGCGCGTCGTCGAAGCGGAAGGTCTCGAAGTCGGTGCTCACCGTCTTCGCGAACGGGTCGATCGCCTGCACCCGCGCCTGCGGCACGTAGACGACGCGGTCGCGGTACTGGCCGCCGAAGACGCGGGCGAAGCCCTGCATCATCGGGTTCGGATCGAGCACGATGACGCGCGCCTTCAGGTTCTTCTGCCGGAACAGCGTGGCGATCATGCAGGCGCGCTCGAACGGCGCCGGCGGGCAACGGTACGGCATCGGCGGCACGGTGATCACGAAGTCGCCGCCGGCGAAGCGTTCCAGCCGCGCCTTCAGCGCCTGCTGCTCGCCGGCCTGCCAGGCGCTGCCGAACTGCTGCCGGGCTTCCGCCGCCGGCCGCGCGTCGTCGCCGAACCAGGCGCGGTAGTCGTCGCGGATGCCGACGGCGAGGATCAGCCAGTCGTAGGCGAGCGCGCCGTCGGCGGTGCGCAGTTCGCGCCGCTCGCGGTCGACGGCGGTGACCTCGCTGCGCAGCACGGTGTAGCCGAAGGCGCGTGCGGCAGCCGCGTAGTCGTGGCGCAGCAGGCGGCCGTCGAGCCGGTCGGCGAGCCAGCGGTTGGTGAGCGGCAAGGACCAGAAGGCGTCGTTGCGTTCGAGCAGCACCACCTCCAGTTCCGGCGCCAGTTCGCGCAGGCGGCGGGCGGCGGCGAGGCCGCCCCAGCCGCCGCCGACGATCGCGACGCGGCCCCGTTTCGCCGGCGGCAGCAGCGCCGGGGCGGCGCGCAGCGGTCCCGGTAACAGCGCGGCGGTGCCGAGGGCGGCGGTGGCGGCGAGCAGGCGGCGGCGGGTGGCGTGCATCGGGGGCTTTCTGACAGGCATCGGGGCGCGAATGTCACGCCGGCAGTGGTGGATACGGAAATGCGGAAACGTCAGGGTGGAAGAACGCAGCTCAGGCGTCGGTCAACCTGAATCCGGTTGATGCCAACCCGTCATTCCGGGCTTGACCCGGAATCCAGCGGCAGGCTCGTACACGTGACTGACTGCCGCGACTAGGCCGCCGGGGCTTCCGGTTCCAGCGGCGGCGGCATTTCCGGCATCGGCGGCAGCTGCAGCTTTTCCTCGTCGGTCAGCTTCAGCCGCTGGATCAGCGCATCGCGGTTGAGGTTGAGCAGCTTCTCGATCGCCGCGAAATCGTCCGGTAGCGCCGCATCGCTCCAGCCGTGCGCGGAATGGCGGGCGAGGTCGACGGCGAGCAGCACGTTGCGGATGCGCGGGGCCTCGGCGTGCTCCGGGTCCATCAATGTGGCGAGCAGCGGCGGCAGGTGCCAGGCCTGGCACAGCGCCAGTTGCAGGTCGATCAGCTCGATGCCGAGAACGGCTCGCTGGACGACGCTGCTGCGCAGCGTGCGGTCGGCCTTCTGCCGCTCGCGGATCTCGATCGCCAGCGTCGGCGCGAAGCACCACAGCAGGATCTCGGCGAGGTCGTGCAGCAACGCGGCGATGGTCACTTCCTCGACGTTCATGTCCTGCCGCCACAGCGCCCATTCGTGCGCGTAGTGCGCGGCGCGCTGCACGCGGCGGATCAACTGCAGCGTGCCGAGCATCGCCGTCGGCTCGCTCTTCAGCATCTGCTCGATGGTGGCCAGTTCCTTGAACTTCTCGAAGAAGGGTTCGACGCCGATCATCATCACCGCGCTGCCGATCGTCGTGATGTCGGTGCGCAGCGTCTTGCCGGCGAAGGGCTGGATGTAGGCGAGCACCTTCACCGTCATCAGCGGGTCCTGCAGCACGACGCGCGAGATTTCGCGGCCGTTGACGCGGTCGATGTTGGCGCGCAACTCGTCGAGCTGGCGGACGGTGTGCCGCAGCACGGGCAGTTCGGCGCCGCTGAAGAACAGCACCCAGGTTTCGAGATCCTGCAACGGATGGGTCAGCATTGTTGTTTTGACTTCACCATGCGCGTGAGAAAAACGCGCTAATCGACTGATTTGGAAAAGAAGGGCGTGCCTAAGCTGATGGTACTCGCTGGCTCGCCGCGATTCAACCCGAATCGGCGCCCGCTGCGCTTCGGGCATCGCCCCGGGCGACCAACCAGGGGGCGGCTGCGTCCGCCCAGCCGAGCGTCTGCATCAGTTGCGCAAAGGCGCCGCCGAGCGGCGCGACGAGCTGCAGCGGCTGGCCGCTGCGCGGGTGCGCAAAGCGCATTGCGGCGCAGTGCAGCAGCAGGCGGGCGCAGCCGGTGTGCGCGGCGAAGTCGCGGTTGAGCCGGCCCTTGCCGTAGGTGGCGTCGCCGATGATCGGGTGCGCGGCATGCTTGAGGTGGCGGCGGATCTGGTGCCGGCGCCCGGTGTCCGGCGTCAGTTCGAGCAGCGCGCAGCGCGTCGTCGGATGGCGGTCGCCGGCGATCGGCAGTTCGCTTTCGGCCAGTCGCCGCCAGTGCGTGACCGCCGCCTGCGGCAGCAGCTGCGCGCGCGGATCGACCCATTCGGCGTCGTCCGGCTGGCGCTGCAGCGGGTGGTCGATGGTGCCGCTTTCCGCCGGCCAGCCGCGGACGACGGCGAGGTAGGTCTTGGCCACCTGCTGCCCGGCGAAGGCGTCGGACAGCGTGCGCGCGCTGTCGCGGTCGAGCGCGAAGACGAGCACGCCGGAGGTGCCGCGGTCGAGCCGGTGCACCGGATGCACCGGTTGCCCGATCTGGTCGCGCAGCAGTTGCACGGCGAACTCGGTCTCGTGGCGGTCGAGCACCGTGCGGTGCACGAGCAGGCCCGGCGGCTTGTCGATGGCGATCAGCGCCTCGTCGCGATGGAGGATGGTCAGCATCGGAAAAATTCTCGGTAGGGCGGTGTCGGTTGGTCGGTCGGGTTCGGCGAAGGTCCGGATGCCTGAATGCCGGCGGCGCGGCTGTCAGGCGCACCCCAAGAGTACTTCCTCGCGAAGCTTGCGCTTCGCTCAGGCGCACCCCAAGAGTACTTCCTCGCGAAGCTTGCGCTTCGCTCAGGCGCACCCCAAGAGTACTTCCTCGCGAAGCTTGCGCTTCGCTCAGGCGATGCGGAAGCCGTTCTTGCCCGCGCTCTTGACTTCGTACATCGCGGCGTCGGCGCGTTTCACGGCGGCATCATAGCTGTCATCGGCGTCGTTGAGCAGCGTCACGCCGACGCTGGCGCCGACCTGCAGCGGACCCGAGGGGGAGGGAATCGGGGTGGCCGCCGCCGCGACGATGCGCCGGGCGAAGGTGTCGAGTGCCGGCAGCGCCGCCTGCGCGGTACCGCGCAGGACGATCACGAACTCGTCGCCGCCGATGCGGGCCACCAGGTCGCCTTCGCGGACGATGCCGAGCAGCGTGTTGGCGATGGTTTTCAGCACGTGGTCGCCGGCATCGTGGCCGTAGTCGTCGTTGATCTTCTTGAAGCCGTCGAGGTCGATGAAGAACAGCGCGGCGCCGCCGCCCGCCGCCGGGTGCGCGGCGATGATGTCGTCGAGGTGCGTCTTCAGCGCGCGCAGGTTGGCGACCCCGGTCAGGTGGTCCTGGTCGGCCATCATCGCCAGCTGCTTGGTCTTCTTCTCCAGTTCGAGGATCAGGCGCTGCGTGGTCGATTTGTGGTTGCTGTCGATGATGATGATCAGCACCAGAAAGAAGATGGAGCCGGCGGCGGCGACGCTCCAGGTCAGCGGCGAGCGCAGGTAGCGGATCGGGTCGTAGGGGAAGGTCAGGTAACCATCGACGTAGCCGTAGGCGACGAGGACGAAGGTGCCGATGAAGACGCCGGCGATCGCCAGCACTGCCCGCTGGCGCAGGAACATCGAGGCGATGAAGACGGCGAAGACGCCCCACATCGGCCCGTTGCCGAAGAGCCCGAGATTGAACAGGCCGGCCAGCGAGACGGCCAGTGCCAGCGCCAGCACCGTTCCCGTCTTGACCCGCGTCGGCAGCCGCCGGCGGAAGGCGTAGAGCGCGAGGACGGTGAACAGGCCGAACAGGTGCAGCGCGTAGATCGGGTGCCAGCCGAAGACGAAGGTGCGCGACACCGAGATCGGCACGCCGATCAGCGCGATCAGGCAGACGCCGGCCAGCAGCTGATGCGCAGCGCGCTCGGCCTCCTCGTCGAGAACCTTGCCGATGGCCTGATAGCGCGCCGGTGATCCGGAGTCCTTTTTCATGCGCCCCCTCCTGGCTGACGCAGCTATTGTGCTCCGGCCCGGGCGGCTTGTGAAATCCCCGTTGGCGGGGGGGCTGATCGGGCTGGCGAGGCGTCAGGGGCAGGACAGCCGGGCCGTGCCGCGTTGACCGTCAGCCGGCAATATCGCCGTCGACGTAGTACCAGCGGCCGTCCTCGCGCACGAAGCGGCTGGTCTCGTGCAGCCGGTGGCCGCGCCCGTCGGCGCGGTAGCGGGCGACGAACTCGACGATCGCGCTGTCGTCGCCGTGCTGCTCGTGCCGCTTCACCTCCAGCCCCAGCCAGCGGGTGGGGGCGTCGTCGAGCGCCGGCGGGCGGGTCGAGGCATGCCAGGTGGCAAGCAGGTAGTCGTGCCGCGCAAGCACGTAGGCGGCGTAACGCGAACGCATCAGCGCCTCGGCGGTCGGCGCCGGCTCGCCGGCATGCCAGCGCCCGCAGCAGCGCGCGTACGGCCGGCCGCTGCCGCAGGGGCAGGCATCGCCGGCGACAGCGGCCTTGCCCATTACTTCCTGCGCCCGTAGGTGCCGGTCAGCGTCGCCTTGCCCAGGCTGTTGGCGTTGACCAGGTAGCCGGCGAGCGCGGCGGTGGCGCCCGGCGGCAGGTCGAGTTTGTCGACCTTCAGCGCGTGCAGCGTGAAGTGGTAGCGGTGCGGCTTGTCGCCGACCGGCGGGCACGGGCCGCCCCAGCCGGGACCGCCGAAGTCGGTGTTCACCTGCAGCGCTTCGGTCGGCAGCAGCGCGCCGTCGCCGCGGCCGGCGCCGGCCGGCAGCTCGCTCAGCTTCGCCGGCAGGTTGACCACCACCCAGTGCCACCAGCCGCTGCCGCCGGTCGGCGCGTCCGGATCGTGCACCAGCAGCGCGAAGCTCTTCGTGCCCTTCGGCGCGTTCTTCCACGCCAGCGCCGGCGAGACGTTGCCGCCGCTGCAGCCGAAGCCGTTGAACACCTGCGCCTCCCTGATCGTCGCGTTCGGCTTGAGGTCGGGGCTGGCGAGCGCGAAGCCGCCGGCGTGCGCGCTGCAGGCGAGGCCGCTCAGGGCGAGGGTGAGGACGGCATGTTTCATTCGGGTCTCCGTGTTGTGGGTAGTGCGGGGATTCTAGAGCGAGCGTATGCCGATGGCGAGGGGGCTGCTGCGCGTGAAGCTCCCCGACCTGAAGGTCCGGGGCTTCCCACGATACAGAGCGGGCGCGCGGTGCGCGCCCTGGTTGTGTCTTCGTCTCGCTCACCCCGGCATGAATGTCGGGGCTTGCGCTCGACGCGTGGTCAGGCCAGCTCGCGCAGGTCGGCCACCGGCGTCTCGCCGAAACGCTCGCCGAGCAGGTGGGCGACGATGCCGGCGGCGCAGTCCTCCGGCGTCGCCAGTGCGCCGCTCTCCTTCAGCGTCTCGAATTTCCCGCGCAGCGGAAAGTCGGCCAGCGGCGTGCCGCGGATCTCGGCCTGCATGCCGGTGTCGATGACGCGGGCATGGTGGTCGAGCGCCGCCTTGCCAGCGCCGTAGACGCTCCAGCCGGGGATCGCGTAGCGTCCGGCGCCGCTGGAGATGTGCAGGATGCGCAGCCCGGCCACCTTCGCCGCGGCGCTGATGCGCGCGCTGGCGGCGGCGAGCATCAGCGCCGCGGCGACGTTGCAGCCGATCGCGCGCGCAATCGCTTCCGGCGGCTGTGCGGCGAGCTGTCCCACCGGCGCCAGCAGGCCGGCGTTGTTCACCAGCAGCACCTGTTCGCTGCCGGCGACGAAGGCGGCCAGCGTGCCGCCGTCGAGCCAGGCAGCGAGCCGGGCGTTGTCGGTGAGGTCGAGCGCGGCTTCGGCGAGCCGCCCGGGAAAGCCGGCGGCGAGCGCCGCGTTGCCGTGGCGCGCAATGCCGAGGACGGCGATGCCGCGTGCCAGAAGGTTGCCGGCGATGGCGGCGCCGAGGCCGCGCGAATGGCCGGTGACGATGGCCTTGATCATCGGATGCTCCGCAAGAGTCGAAGGGATGCGCGATGTTAGCGGAAGCGCGCTGCCGGCAGAAGTCGCGGTGCCGGCGCCGCGGCCCTCGCTCCTGCCGCGGGGCAGCTTCCCGTCGCGTCCCGTGCGCTCGCTTCAGTCGAGCGCGTAGCGCACGGTCTTCGCCGGCTTGCCGGGCAGGTTGATGGTGGCGACGGCCTTGGCGCCCTTCGCCGCGAAGCTGCCTTGCGCCTCGAAGCGGTTGTCGCCGGCGGGCGGCAACGAGACCTCGGTCTTCCGGCCGCCGACGAGCAGCGTCAGCTTCGCGCTACCGCCGGCAGAGGCCACCGGTTTGCCGTGCTCGCTGATGTACAGCGTCAGCCGGTCGGGTTGCGTGACCAGCTCGGCCTGGAATTCGGCGGCGTCGGCGACGGCGCCGCCGTGGCGGGGCTTCGTGTGGTCGTTGTGGGCGAAGGCCGGGGCGGCGGCGAGGAGCGCGGCGAAGGCGAGGGAGGCAAGAGTTTTCATCGTGGGTTTCCTTTCGGGGTGGAGTTGACGTGAAAGACGCGAAGCGTCTCGCGAACCTCCCCTCGCCCGCGAAGCGGGAGAGGGGTCGGGGGTGAGGGAAACGGGCATGGGTAAGGTTTTCATGATTCGGGGCGGCCTCAATCCATGCCCGTTAGAACACGTCGTGTTTCTGCCCTTCGAGCAGGTGCTTCAGCGGCGCCTTGCCGAAGGCGAGGAACAGCGCCGGCGTGACGAAGGCGTCGAGCAGCGTCGACGAGATCAGGCCGGAGAAGATGACGACGGCGACCGGGTGCAGGATCTCGGTGCCCGGCGCCTCGGCCTCGAAGAGCAGCGGCGCCAGCGCGAAGGCGGCGACCAGCGCCGTCATCAGCACCGGCGTTAGCCGTTCCAGCGAGCCGCGCACGACCAGCTGGCGGCCGAACACCTCGCCCTCGAAGCGCGCCAGGTTGGCGTAGTGCGAGAGCTTGAGGATGCCGTTGCGGGTGGCGATGCCGGCGAGCGTGATGAAGCCGATCAGCGTCGCGATCGACAGCGGCTGGCCGGACAGCCACAGGCCGATGACGCTGCCGATCAGCGCCA
This sequence comes from Rhodocyclales bacterium, assembly GCA_016183655.1. Taxonomy (GTDB): domain Bacteria; phylum Pseudomonadota; class Gammaproteobacteria; order Burkholderiales; family Rhodocyclaceae; genus Proximibacter. The sequence goes on along the minus strand of JACPEH010000022.1, from coordinate 183,785 downwards.
GCGGCACGTTGGCGATGACCAGCGCGGCCAGCACGCCGGAGCGGTAGCGGCTGTAGAGGACGACGAAGATCAGACCGAGCGAGACCAGCGCGAGCACGCCGATCAGGCGCGCGGCTTCCTCCTGCGCGCGGAACTGGCCGTCGAGCGTGATGAAGTAGCCGGTCGGCAGCCTGGTGTCGGCGATCACCCGGCGCACGTCGGCGACCACGTCCGAGAGCGGACGCCCCTGCGCGTTGGCGGCGATGACGATGCGCCGGCGGCCGTTGTCGCGGCTGATCTGGTTCGGGCCGTCGCCTTCCTCGATGCTGGCGACGGTCGACAGCGGCACGCGGCCGTTCGGCGTCTCGATCATCAGGTTGGCCAGCCCGGCGGTGCCGCGCGCGCTGTCCGGCAGGCGCAGCACCAGCGCAAAGCGGCGGGCGCCCTCGATCACCTGGCCGAGCTGTTCGCCGTCGATCAACGTCTGCAACTGGCGCAGCAGCATCGCCGGCGAGACGCCGTACTGCTCGGCGCGCGCGTAGTCGAGGTGCACCTTGATCTGTGGCGCCAGCACCTGCTTCTCCAGCTCCAGGTCGGTGAGTCCGGGCACTGCGGCGAGCCGGTCGCGCAGCGCCGCGCCTTCCCCGCGCAGCACATCGAGGTCGTCGCCGACGATGCGCAGCGCGATCTGCGCGCGCACGCCGGAAAGCATGTGGTCGATGCGGTGCGAGATCGGCTGGCCGATGCTCACCGCCGCCGGCAGCGAGGCCAGTCGCGCGCGCAGGTCGGCGTAGATCGCCGACGGCGGCCGGCCCGGCTTGAGGCGCAGGTCGAGTTCGGAAACGTGCACCCCCTCGGCATGCTCGTCGAGTTCGGCGCGGCCGGAGCGGCGGCCGACGTAGTCGACCTCGGGCACCTCGCGCACCAGCCTCTCCGCCAGCGCGCCGACGCGCACCGACTCGGCGAGCGTGATGCCGGGGTTGAGGCGCAGGCCGACGAAGGCGGCGCCCTCGTTGAACGGCGGCAGGAAGGTGGTGGCGAAGAAGGGCACGCTTGCCGCCGCCAGCAGCGCGGCGACGGCGGCGCCGCCGATGACGCGGCGGCGGTGCGTCAGCGCGGCCTCCAGCCAGCGCCGGTAGTGCCCCTTCAGCCAGGCGACGAAGCGCGTGTCGCCGTGCGCGGTGTCGCCGCCGTGGCGCAGCAGGTACCAGGCGAGCACCGGCGTCAGCGTGATCGAGACGACCAGGCTGGCCAGGATCGCGGTCAGGTAGGCGACGCCGAGCGGCACGAAGAAGCGCCCCTCCAGTCCCGGCAGCGCGAACAGCGGCACGAACACCAGCGCGATGATCAGCGTCGACACGACGATGCCCGAGCGCACCTCGTTCGAGGCCTTGACGATCACGCGCAGCAGCGGCTCCGGGTGTTCCTTCTGCCGGTTCTCGCGCAGCCGGCGAATGATGTTCTCCAGGTCGACCACCGCGTCGTCGACCAGCTCGCCGATGGCGATCGCCAGGCCGCCCAGCGTCATCGTGTTGATCGACAGACCGAAGTAGCGGAAGACCAGCGCCGCGGTGAGGATCGACACCGGGATCGCGGTCAGCGAGATCAGCGTCGCGCGCAGGTTGCCGAGGAACAGGTAGAGCACCGCGGCGACGAAGACCGCGGCGGCGGCCAGCTTCACTTCCAGGTTGAGGATGCTGGCCTCGATGAAGTCGGCCTGGCGGAAGGTGACGCGCGGCGTTTCCAGGCCGGCCGGCAGGCCGCCCTGCAGCTCGGCGAGCGCCGCCTCGACCTGCCGCGTCAGCGCCACGGTGTCGGCCGCCGGCTGCTTCTGCACCGAGAGGATCACCGCCGGCTGGCCGTTCAGGCCGGCGTCGCCGCGCTTGATCGCCGGCGCGAAGCCGACCGTGGCGACCTGCGCGAGCAGGATCGGCTGGCCGTTGCGGGCGGTCAGCGGCAGCCGCCGCAGATCCTCGATGCGGCTGGTGCGGCCGAGGTTGCGGATCAGGTATTCGCGCGCGTTGAGTTCGAGGAAGCCGCCGCTGGTGTTGGCGGCGAAACCGCGCAGCACGCTCTCGACCTGCTCCAGCGTGATCCCCAGCGCGGCCATGCGCACGGTGTCCGGCTGCACCTGGAACTGCCGCACCTCGCCGCCGATCGGGATCACCTGCGCGACGCCGGGAATCGTCAGCAGGCGCGGACGCAGCACCCAGTCGGCGTATTCGCGCGCCGCCATCGCCTGCAGGCGGGTGGCCTCGGCGTCGCCCTCGGTGGTTGTGGCCGGCGCCGCGATCGGAATGCCGATGAGCAGGATCTCGCCCATGATCGACGCCACCGGCCCCATGTGCGCGACGACGCCGGGCGGCAGCTGCCCCTGCACCAGCGACAGGCGTTCGGCGACCATCTGCCGGGCGAGGTAGATCTCGGTGTTCCAGTCGAACTGCACATAGACGAAGGAGAGTCCGGCGGAGGACACCGAGCGCACCGAGGCGACGCCGGGCATGCCGTTCATCGCCGTCTCGATCGGGAAGGTGATCAGCGCCTCGACCTCCTCCGGCGCCATGCCGCCGGCTTCGGTCATCAGCGTCACGGTCGGCTTGTTGAGGTCGGGGAAGACGTCGACCGGCGTCTTCTGCACGACCAGCGCGCCGTAGAGGACGAGCACGATCGCCGCCGCCACGACCAGCAGGCGCTGCGCCAGGCTTTTTTCGACAATTGTCGCGAACAGGGCCATGGCTACCCTCACCGAACCTGGTTGACCAGCGGCGCGCCCTGCACGACGACGCGCTCGCCGGCGGCGAGGCCGGCGACGACGGCGACGCGGCTGCCGTCGAGCGGCTGCGTGCGCACCGGGCGCGGGCTGAAGCGCTCGGCGGCGGTCTTCACCCAGACGATCTCCTGGTTGGCGGCGTTCTTCACGACGGCCGTGGCCGGCAGCGGTACGCCACGGGTCAGCGATCGCGTCTGCGCGATCACCTTCAGCGGCTGGTTCAGGGCCAGCGTCGCCCCGCCTTTCGACATCGCCCCCTCGACGCGGAAGAGCAGCGGGATCGCCTGTTCGCGCAGCGAGCGGCCGGCGCCGATGAAGGCGAGCCGCACCTCCTGGCCGGGGCCGGCGCTGCCGTAGGCGCCGGCGATGTCGGCGGCGAGCCGCGGCTCGTAGCTGAGCGCCTCGACGCGCAGGTTGGCCGGGTCGATGATCTCGAACAGCAGCTCGCGCGCCTCGACCACCTGGCCGGCAACGACGCTGGCAGCGGCGACGACGCCGGATACCGGCGCGCGCAGGTCCTCGTGGTGCGCGAGGCTCCTGCCGATCGCCGCCAGGCGCTCGCGCAGGCTCTGCACGTCGGCCTCGGCGGCGTCGATGTCCTTCCGGGCAACGGTCGCTTCCAGTTCCTTCAGCCGGGCGAGGCGGCGTTCGGCGACGCCGAGGTTGGCGCGCAGCTCGGCTGCCTGCGCCGTCTGCCCGCCCAGTTCCAGCGGCGACACCGCCGGGTGCACGCGGGCCAGCAGCTCGCCCTTCCTGACCGCCTGCCCGAGCGACGGAATGCCGCCGGCCGGCGCCTCGACGCGGCCGCCGATCATCGACTGCACGCGGCCGCCGCTGCCGGGGTCGAGCACCACCTTGCCGGTGAGTTCGACCGACACCGGCTGTTCGCCGGCTTCCGTCAGCTGCGTGCGCAGCGCGAGCTGGCGCTGCGTCAGCTTGGGAACGAACAGGCTGCCGTCGGCGAGCCGCTGCGGGCCGTCGCCGCGCGTCACCGGTGCCGGCTTTTCGTCGGCGTGCTGGTGGCCTTCGTGCGCCGCCGCCGGCACGGCGGCGAGGCTGAGGGCGAGCAGCGCGGCCAGCGCCTGCTGCAGGCGTTTCGGTGGGCGGGTCGGGTGCGTCTTGTGGCTCATGCGTGTTCTCCGGTGGCGCGGCGACGGCGGACGGCGTAGATGGCGGCCGCCAGCAGCGCCAGCGCAGCGGCGACGAAGGCGGCGCGGCGGGAGCTTGCCGGGGCCTCGGCGGCGGCCGCGGCCGGGGCGTCGGCGACGACGAAGTCGGCGGCGAGCAGGTCGCTCTCGTCGCCGGCGCTGACGGTGATCGCCAGCGGATAGGTGGCGGCGGCGGCGAAGGGCGTCGCATCGAGCGCGTAGGTGCCGTCGGCCTGCGCCGCGGCGAGCAGTTGGCGGCCGTTGCTGTCGATCTCGATGCGGGCGCCGGCGACCGGCTCGTTGCTCGCCCAGCGGTCGAGGGTCAGCGTCAGGCGGCCGTCCTTGAGGCGGCCGACCAGTTCGAACAGCTCGCTGCTCGCCTCGAAGGCGGGGTGGGCCGCCTCGGCGGCGAGCACCGGCGGCGCGAGGAGCGCGACGAGCAGTGCGAACGCGGGAAGAATGTTGCGCGAAAGAATCATGGCAGGACTCCGATGGCCTGGTGGTAGCGGGAGACGGCGCGCGCCGCTTCGATGCGGGCGCGCGCGGCGGCGAGTTCGGCGTCGAAGCTGTCGGCCTCGATGCGCAGGCGTTGCGGCAGGTCGATGTTGCCCAGCGCGAAGGCGCGCGCGTATTCGCGCTGCGTTTCGGCAGCGAGCGCGCGCCTCGTTTCGGCGCGCCCGGCCGCCTCGGCGGCGCGCGCCAGTTCGTGCCCGGCGGCGTCGCGCTCGGCCTCGATGCGCGCCTGCTCGTACGGCAACTGCGCTTCCGCCTCGATCAACTCGGCGTTGGCGGCAGCGATCCTCGGCCGGTTGCGCGCGTCGGTGGCGAGCGGGATGCGGATTTCGACGCTGGTCGAGTTTTCCCACGCGGCGCCGTCAAGCGCGCGTTCGCGGCGCAGGCCGAAGGCCAGCTCGGGCAGGTCGCGCACGTTGCGGCTGGCGACCTGCAGGCGTGCGCGGGCGGCGGCGATGGCGCGTTCGAGCGGCGCCAGGCGCGGGTGCGCTGCGCCAGGGTCGGCCTCGCGCCGGGTCTCCTCCATGCCGGCCGGCGAGGGCAGTTCGGGATGGCCGGTGAGGGCGAGGAAGGCGCGGGCGGCGCGGTGCGCACGGGCATCCGCCTCGGCCAGCGCCGCGTCGGCGGCGGCTTCGGCAGCGCGCGCCTGATTGAGGTCGATGCGCGGCAGGTCGCCGGCGCGCACCCGGCGGTCGACGTCGGCGACCAGCTGGAGGGCGGCGTCGGCGCGGCGGGCAGCGAGCTCGCGTTCGTTGGCCGCCAGCCGGGTTTGCCACCAGCTTTCGCGGACTTCGCCGGCGAGGCGCCAGCGTGCCTCCTCGACCAGGGCCGCGAAGGATTCGCGTTCGCGCTCGATCAGCGCCAGGGTGCGCGCCTGATAGCCCGGCAGCCAGAGCGGCAGCGCAATGCCGGCCTCCCACTCGGACTGGCCGGTATGGCGCTGCAGGCGGTCGTTGCGGTTGGCCAGCGTCGCCGCGGGCGCCCCCGAGAGCAGGCTGTCGGCAGCGTCGCGGCGGGCCGCGAATTCGTCCTGGCGGGCGGTGAGGGCTTGCGCCGCGGGCTGGCGCGCCCAGGCGGCGTCGACGGCGTCGCGCAGCGTCTGCGCCTGGGCGCTCGGCGCCAGCAGCGGCAACAAGACAACGATGAATGCGAAGGGTCGCATCGGATTCTCCTGGAATGCGGGTGGGGCATGCGGAAAATCCGGCGGCGCACGGCGGCAGGCCGAACGGGGGTTCAGCGTGCCGGAACGACTATTGGAAAATCGTCGGGGGTGCTCCGCCGGGTCAGGCGGAGCGGCTCCATTTCGGGCGTTCGGGGCGGGAGGCCGGCGGCGTCGCCGGGACGGCGAAGGCGGTCGCGGGAAGCGATTCTGCGGTCTGCAGCACGGCCGGTTTGCTGCCGTCGGTCGGCGGCGCGCTGCAATGTCCGGCGCCGCAATCGTGACCGTGCGCATGCCCCTCCCCGCTGCCGGTATCGCTGCCGGCAGGGTCAGCGGCATGGCCATGGCCGCCGTCGAAGTCCGCGTGCGCGTGCTGATGCTGGTGGCCGCCGGCGGCGGTCAGCAGCGCAGCCAGCGGCGCCTGCAGCGGCAGCATCAGCATCAGCAGCACGGCAAGGAGGCGCTTCATCGGTAGCGGAAAGTGGCGTCGGAGCATGTCAGGGCGGATTGTAAGAGATGTTTCCGCGCCCTTGGATTACATTCTTGTCAGTTGCCCTTGTCATTGCCCTCGGCGCCCTCGCGGACTCACTTGAAGCGCGGCCACCAGCCCGGCACCTCGTCCACGTAGGCGCGGTAGGCGTCGCCGAAGCGGGCCAGCGCTTCCCGTTCCTCGCGGTGCGCGAGGCGGACGTAGGTGAAGGCGAGGATCGGGAACATCGCGGCGGTGACCAGCGTCGGCCACTGCAGCAGGAATCCGGTCATCACCAGCAGGAAGGCGGCGTACTGCGGGTGGCGGATGCGCGCGTAGGGGCCGCTGGTGGCCAGCGTGCCGCCCTGCTGCGCCGCGTAGAGCACCGGCCAGGCCTTCGCCAGCAGCCAGAAGCCGCCGATGATGAACAGGGTGGACAGCAGGTGGAACGGCCCGAAGTGCGGGTTCGCCCGCCAGCCGAAGAGGATTTCCAGCAGGTGGCCGGCGTCGTGCGAGAGGAAGTCGACCCCCGGCACGCGCTCGGCGAGCCAGCCGGAGAGCAGGTAGATGGTCAGCGGGAAGCCGTACATCTCGGTGAACAGCGCGACGACGAAGGCCGAGAAGAGCCCCAGCGTGCGCCAGTCCTGGCGGCTCTGCGGCTTGAAGAAGCTGGCGGCGAAGAGGATGAATACCGCCGAATTGAGGATGACCAGCAGCCACAGGCCGTAGGCGGATGGTTCGGTCATTTCGTTTCTCCTTCACTCTTGTCGCCGGTATCGCCATGAGGGCCTTCGTGTTCTGCGCCGTGCCTTCCATGCCCATGGTGGTGGAACAAATGCATCAGCGGGCAGGCGAGCAGCAACAGGTAGGGCAGGATGCCGAACAGGTGCGCCCGATGCTCGGTGACGAGAAAGAAGCCCGCGACGATGGCGAAGCCGATCCAGGCCCACTTGCTCTTGCGATCCCAGCCTCCGCTGGATTGCGGACGAGCCCCGTTGTGGGTGTGATGCTGTGAATGGTCATGCTCCATGGCGTTCCCCCGCAGTTGACTGATTTCTCTGCCTCGCGGCGATAAGTGCGCCCACGGCCAGCAGCGCCGCACCGAGCAGGAATGGTGCGGCCGGGGCCGCAGCAAACAGCATCCCGGTCGAGGCGGCGGCCAGCGCCTGGCCCAGGTTGGCTGCAGCCGCCTGCCAGCCCAGTGCCTGACCTTGGCTATCCGTCGTCGCCTCCGAAATCTGCGTGGCCAAGGACGGAATGAGAATACCCGTACCGGCGGAAACCAAAACAAAAGCCAGGCCGGCTGCCCACGAGGAGTCGCTCAGCGCAGCGGCCGAAAGCCCGACGGTCATGAGTGCGAAGGCTGATACTTGAATCGGGCGATCCCCGAGCCGGCGCTTGACGAACGGAAAGCCCACCGACTGCGCGACGACCATGACGAGGCTGCAGGCCAGGAAGAACGCGCTGATACCCCGTGGTCCCAGAGAAAGTTCGTGCTTGCCGAATAGGGTAACGCCGACCTCGGCAGTACTGATGCCGAAAGCCACCACGGCGGTCAGCAGGAGGTAGCGGCGGATTGCCGCTTCGCCGCCCGTGGGGCGCGGCGCTACACGCGCCGACCGCATGGTTGGTAGCGCGCTCACGGCGACGGCCGCAATCGTGTTCAGCAGGGCCACCAGAAAGAATGGGGAGTCCGCCATCAGGACGCTGGCCAGCCGCATGTCCGCGGGGGGCGCGACGACCATCGGCGAAAGCCAGCTACCGAGCGCCGGGCCCAGCAGGAAACCCAGTGTCGTTGCCGATGCCGCCAGGGCGAAGATTCTCGGATGCTCGGCCAAGGGGGAATGCTCCGCCACATAGGCCAGGGCCGCTGGAAAGACGGCGGCGGACAAAAAGCCGCTGGCAAGACGGGCGGCGTAAATTTCCGCCAGCCCGGAAACATTGTCGAGGGCAAGCAGGGCGACGGCGCTTCCCGCCAGTCCGAAGAACATCACCCCGCGTCGATCGACACGATCCGACAATGCCCCCCACAGCGGCGACATGACGAACAGGGCGAGGGTGTAAAGACCCGTAAGCCATCCGGTGTGGCGCGATACCCCGGCCGCATCGGCCTGCCCGAGCAGTCGCTCCAGCAGGAAAGGCAGAACGGGGAGCGTCACGCCATAGGCCATGGCTACCGACAGAATCGCGCCCAGCGGCACCGCGACGCGCATCGCCGACGCTCCGGGCGTCCGGCTCGCCCTCATTCTGGCCCGGTCAGCATCCATGTCTGCCCTCGTGCGGTTGCGTGTTGCTAGCGCCGGTAGTTGAACAGCGCCTCAAGCGGGCGCTCCTGTCCGGGCAGGAGGATCTCGATCGCGATCCGGAACGGCCCGCGTCCCTTCAGCGCGACGTAGTTGCCGAAGCTCATCGCGCCGGCCACCGGCATCGGTTCGAGCGCGACGCGCTTGCTGGCCATGCCCAACTCGCCGACGCTGGCCCGGACCTCGGCCTCGGTGATGCGCTGGCCGTCGGCGGCGAACAGTGCGACGACCAGGTGGTAGCGGTCCTTGCCGGTGCGCGCGCCGCCGTGCATGGATTTCTCCTCGTGCGCCCCGGCGATCGCCGCCGGCATGATGCCGTAATAGACGTCGATGCCGCCGACCCGCTGGTGTTGGCCGGTCTCTGCGGCGCCCGCGGCTGTGGCGAAAAAGATTGCAAGGCAAATCAGCAAGCGTTTCATGATGCACCTCCCTTGTGGGTCGTCCAGAAACTGAGCAGCCCCAGCCAGCGGCCGTGCCGCGCGACCGGCGCAAAGCCGGCGCGGGCGAGGAAATCGGGAATCTCCCCGCGCAGGTTGCCGGCGGTCATCGGCCAGGCCAGCAGCGGGAAGAAGAGCAACCACCACAGCGGGTTGGCGGGGCGGTCGAGGTCGACGACGACCAGCCGGCCGCCCGGGCGCAGCACGCGGAAGACTTCCTTGAGGCCGGCGTCCTTGGTCGCCGGCGGCAGGTGGTGCAGCATCGCGCTGGCGAAAACGACGTCGAAGCTCGCGTCGGCGAACGGCAGCGCCTCGATCACGCCGAGGCGAAACTGCGCGCCGGCGACGGCCTTCTGCCGCGCCACGGCGATCATCTCCGGCGCCGGGTCGATGCCGACCGCCCGCCCGTCCGGGCCGACCGCCGCCGCCGCGAGGCGCGTCAGCACGCCGGTGCCGCAGCCGACTTCGAGCACCTGCATGCCCGGTTTCAGTTCGCCGAGCGCGATCGTCTTCGCGCGGAATGCCGGGCCGAGGCCCAGCTTCGGGCAGTACCAGTCGTAGACCGGCGCCGCCCAGCCGAGCGGCATGCCGCGCGTCGCCGGCGCCGGCTCGCTCGGGTACTCCGGCCGGCGGCGCAGCGCGACGCCGCCCCAGACGAGCAGCGCCGGGCAGACCAGAAGCAGCGCGACGACCACGGCCGACGCCGGCGTCAGCCCCCAGCGCCAGAGGATGCCGGCGGCAAGCGCCAGGGTGAGCGGCGGACACAGCCATAGCCAGCGGCTCATGGCTGGCCTTTCCCGGCGGCTTCCGCGTCCGCGCCGCTGTGCCTGAGGCGCAGCGCATTGCCGACGACGCTGACCGACGAGAAGCTCATCGCCAGCGCGGCGATGATCGGCGACAGCACCAGGCCGAAGGCCGGGTAGAGGACGCCGGCGGCGACCGGCACGCCGAGCGCGTTGTAGAGGAAGGCGAAGAGCAGGTTCTGCCGCATGTTGCGCACCGTCGCCACGGACAGCGTGCGGGCGCGGGCGATGCCGCGCAGGTCGCCCTTGACCAGCGTCAGCTGGGCGCTGTTCATCGCCACGTCGGTGCCGGTGCCCATGGCGATGCCGACATCGGCTTTCGCCAATGCCGGCGCGTCGTTGATGCCGTCGCCGGCCATCGCCACGACGCGCCCTGCGCGCTGCAGGCGGTCGACCAGCGCCAGCTTGTCGGCCGGCTTGACCTCGCCGTGGACTTCGTCGATGCCGAGGCGCCTGCCAACCGCGTTGGCGGTGACGTGGCCGTCGCCGGTCGCCATTACCACGCGCAGGCCGGCGGCGCGCAGCGTCGCCAGCGCCTCCGGGGTGCTCGCCTTGATCGGGTCGGAGACGGCCAACAGGCCGAGCAGCCGGCCGCCGCCGGCGAGGTAGACGACGCTCGCGCCTTCTCCGCGCAGGCTGTCGGCGACGTCGCGCAGCGGCGCGACGGCGACCTGTTCCTGCTCCATCAGCGCGGTGTTGCCGAGGCAGAGGCGGACGCCGCCGACCTGCCCGTGCACGCCGATGCCGGTCGACGAATCGAACTGCTCGACCGGGTCGAGCGTCAGCCCGCGTTCGCGGGCGGCGCGCACGATGGCGTCGGCGAGCGGATGCTCGCTGCCCTGGTCGAGGCTGGCCGCCAGGCGCAGCACTTCGTCGGCAGCGATGGCGCCGTTGCCGACGGCGCGTTCGAAGCGCGGGTGGCCTTCGGTCAGCGTCCCGGTCTTGTCGACGATCAGCGTGTCGATGCGGCGCAGATGCTCGATCGCCGCCGCGTCGCGGAAGAGGATGCCCTGCGTCGCCGCGCGCCCGGTGGCGACCATGATCGACATCGGCGTCGCCAGGCCAAGGGCGCACGGGCAGGCGATGATCAGCACGGAGACGCCGCTGATCAGCCCGAACACCCAGCCGCGCTCGCCGCCGAAGAAACCCCAGGCAAAGAAGCTGACCAGCGCGATGGCGACCACGGCGACGACGAACCAGCCGGCGACGACGTCGGCCAGCCGCTGCATCGGCGCCTTCGAGCGCTGCGCCTGGGCGACCATCTGCACGATCTGGGCGAGCACCGTCTGTGCGCCGACCTTCTCGGCGCCGATGACCAGGCTGCCGCTGGTGTTGAGCGTGGCGCCGATCACCTTGTCGCCGACGCGTTTGCTGACCGGCAGCGGCTCGCCGGTGAGCATCGACTCGTCGACGGCGCTGCCGCCGTCGACGACCACGCCGTCGACCGGGACCTTCTCGCCGGGGCGCACGCGCAGGCGGTCGCCGACGCGCACGTCGGCGAGCGGCACGTCCGCCTCGCTGCCGTCGGCGTTGAGCCGGCGCGCCGTCTTCGGCGCCAGGCCGAGCAGCGAGCGGATCGCCGCCGAGGTCTGCGAACGGGCGCGCAGTTCGAGCATCTGGCCGAGCAGCGTCAGCGAGATGATCACCGCCGCCGCCTCGAAATAGACGCCGATGCGGCCGTGCGTGATGAAGGAGGCCGGGAACAGGCCGGGCGCCAGCGTGGCGACGACGCTGTAGACGAAGGCGGCGCCGGTGCCCAGCCCGATCAGCGTCCACATGTTCGGGCTGCGCCGGAGCACCGATTGCCAGCCGCGGACGAAGAAGGGCGCAGCGGCCCAGAGCACGATCGGCAGGCTGAGCAGCAGTTCGCCCCAGCTGCGCGCGGCGGGGGACAGCCCGTCGAGCCGATGCCCGGCCATCGCCAGCAGCACGACGACTACCGTCAGCGGCAGGCTGTACCAGAAGCGGTGGCGGAAATCCTGGTATTCGCGGTTCCCGCTGTCGTCTTCCTCCGCCAGGTCGGGCAGCACCGGTTCGAGCGCCATGCCGCACTTGGGGCAGGTGCCGGGGCCGATCTGGCGCACCTCGGGGTGCATCGGGCAGGTGTATTCGACGCCGGCGGCAGCCGGCGCGGCCGGTGGCAGCGGCTGCAGGTAGGCCGCCGGCGTGGCGTCGAACTTCGCCTTGCACCTGGCGCTGCAGAAGCGGTATTCGACGCCGTCGTGGACACTGCGATGCGGGGACTCGGCCTTGACCGACATGCCGCAGACCGGATCGGTGCTCATGACGGACTCCCTTCTTTTTTCGTTCTCGTCACCGCCCTGCCACGGTGCCCTCCGTGGTCTTTTACGGGCGCGGCAGCGAGTCCCGGACGGATTCGTGCTGGAGCATCTGCTCCATCATCATCTGCATCATGTCCATGCGCATTTCCATCATGCCGCCGCCGCCCATCATCGGGCAGTCCATCATCATCATGCCGCCGCCGGCTGCGCCCTGGGCCTCGCCCATGCCGCTCTGGCCGGCGCCCATGCCCATCATCATGCCGCCGCCCATCTCGCGCATCATGCCCATGGCGTCGTTCATCGCCTGCATGTGCTCGTGCATGAGCTGCTGCCGTTCGGCGGGCTCGGTCGATTTCCGGGCGCGGGCCATCAATTCCTGGGCCTTCTTCAGCTGCTCCTTCACCTTGGCCGCCTGCGGCGGCACCGCGGCGGGTTTCGCTGCCGCCTTGGCCGCCGGTTTCGCCGCCTTGGGTGCGGGTTTGGGCGTGGCCTTGTCGGCGGGTTTCTGCTCCGCCGACGCCGCGGCCGGCGTGGCCTGGTCGGGGTGGTGGGCATCTACGGCGAACGCCGGCGCCGTCAGCAGCGCCAGCGCTACGGCGGGAAGCATGCAAGCTACGCGTTTCATGGTGTGGTCTCCTGTCTCGGCACGGGCGGGCGGCCGGCAGCCGCCCACGTGGGAAAAGCGCGCTACTGCTTGCCGTCGCGCGGATGCAGGTGCAGCGCCAGATTCTTGGTCGGATCGGGTTTCGCCGGATTGGCGGCGACGGGCTTTTGCGGTACCCCGGTCTTTTCCTCAACGTGCGAGTGCAGCTTGGCCGGTGCCGTGGCAGCCTGGTCGGCCTTGGCCGCCCCGGTGGCCTCGGCGGCGAAGCCGGGCAGCGCGAAGGCTGCGGTGAAAAGGGCGGCAACGAAGAATGTCGGTTTCATGGCGGAACTCCCTTGAGCGGTTGGAAAACTTTTTGCAGTCGTCGAATCCAAGATAGACGCCGCCGGCTGTCGCCGCCATGACTATCGGATTACATTTCCGTCAGCTTCCTTCCAGCCCGCGCGCCAGCCGCCATTCCTTGACCAGCGCATAGATCGCCGGGATCACGGCGAGCGTCAGCACGGTCGAGGAGATCATGCCGCCGACCATCGGCGCGGCGATGCGGCGCATCACTTCCGATCCGGCGCCGGTGCCCCACATGATTGGCAGCAGGCCGGCCATGATGGCGACGACGGTCATCATCTTCGGCCGCACGCGCTCGACGGCGCCTTCCATCACCGCGGCGTAGAGGTCGGCCAGGTTGGGCGACCGCCTGGCGGCGTTGCAGCGGGTCTTGGCCTCTTCCCAGGCATGGTCGAGGTAGATCAGCATGACCACGCCGGTCTCGGCGGCGACGCCGGCGAGGGCGATGAAGCCGACGGCGACGGCCACCGACAGGTTGTAGCCGAGCCACCACATCAGCCAGATGCCGCCGACCAGCGCGAAGGGCACCGAGAGCATGACGATCAGCGTCTCGGTGATGCGGCGGAAGTTCAGGTAGAGCAGGAGGAAGATGGTCAGCAGCGTCACCGGGATGACCACCTTCATCTTGGCGATGGCGCGCTCCAGGTACTCGAACTGGCCGCTCCAGGCGATGTAGTAGCCGGGCGGGAACTTGACCTGGTCGGCGACCGCCTTTTTCGCGTCGGCGACGTAGCCGCCGATGTCGCGGTCGCGGATGTCGACGAAGATGTAGGCCGAGAGCAGCGCGTTTTCGGTGCGGATGCCGGGGGCGCCCTTGGCGACTTCGACCCTGGCCACCTGGCCGAGCGGAATCATCGAACCGTCCATGGTCGGCACCAGCACCTCGCGCGCGATCTGCTGCGGGTCGCTGCGCAGCTCGCGCGGGTAGCGCACGCCGACGCCGAAGCGCTCGCGGCCCTCGACGGTGGTCGTTACCATCTCGCCGCCGAGCGCGCTGGCGATCACTTCCTGCAGCTCGCCGACGCCCAGCCCGTAGCGCGCCAGTTGTTCGCGGTCGGGCTCGATGTTGAGGTAGAAGCCGCCGGTGATGCGTTCGGCAAAGGCGCTGGTGGTGCCCGGCACGCGCTTCACCACCGCCTCGATCTCCTTCGCCAGCCGCTCCATCTCGGCGAGGTCCTTGCCGAACACCTTGATGCCGATCGGCGTGCGGATGCCGGTCGACAGCATGTCGATGCGCGCCTTGATCGGCATCGTCCACGAGTTGGCGATGCCGGGGAACTGCAGCGCCTTGTCCATCTCGGCGATCAGCTTGTCGATGTTCATCCCCGGCCGCCATTCCGACTCCGGCTTGAGGTTGATCACCGTCTCGAACATCTCGGTCGGCGCCGGGTCGGTGGCGGTGTTGGCGCGGCCGGCCTTGCCATAGACCGAGGCCACCTCGGGGAAGCTCTTGATGATCTTGTTCTGCGTCTGCAGCACCTCGGCGGCCTTGGTGATCGACATGCCCGGCAGCGAGGCCGGCATGTAGAACAACGTGCCTTCGTTCAGCGTCGGCATGAATTCCGAACCGAGCCGCGAGGCGGGGTAGAGCGAGGCGGCGAGGGCGACGAGGGCCAGGACGATGGTCGATTTCTTGAAGCGCATCACGGCGGTGATGATCGGCCGGTAACCCCAGATCAGGAAGCGGTTCACCGGGTTCTTCGCCTCCGGCAGGATCTTGCCGCGGATGAAGAACAGCATCAGTACCGGCACCAGCGTGACGGAGAGCAGCGCGGCGCCGGCCATGGCGAAGGTCTTGGTCCAGGCGAGCGGGGCGAACAGCCGGCCCTCCTGCGCTTCCAGCGTGAACACCGGCAGGAAGGAGACGGTGATGATCAGCAGCGAGAAGAAGAGGGCAGGGCCGACCTCGCGGCAGGCCTGCAGCAGCGCCGCCGTGCGCGCCGTGCCGTCGTGCTCCGGCGACAGCCGTTCGAGGTGCTTGTGCGCGTTCTCGATCATCACGATCGCCGCGTCGATCATCGCGCCGATGGCGATGGCGATGCCGCCCAGGCTCATCAGGTTGGAGTTCATGCCGAGCGCGCGCATGGCGATGAAGGCGATCAGCACGCCGACCGGCAGCATCAGGATGGCGACCAGCGCACTGCGCACGTGCAGCAGGAAGACGATGCAGACCAGCGCGACGATCAGGCTCTCCTCGAAGAGCGTCGTCTTCAGCGTGTCGATGGCGCGGTGGATCAGGTCGGAGCGGTCGTAGACGGCCTCCACCGAAACGCCCTCGGGCAGCCCGGCCGAGACCTCGGCGATCTTGTCCTTGACGTTGCGGATTACCTCCAGCGCGTTCTGCCCGTAGCGCGCCATGACGATGCCGGAGACCACCTCGCCTTCGCCGTTCAGCTCGGTCAGTCCGCGCCGCTCGTCCGGTGCCAGCTCGACGCGGGCGATGTCGCGGATCAGCACCGGCGTGCCCTTCTCCGCTTTCACCACCAGTTGCTCGATGTCCGCCTTGCCGCGCAGGTAGCCCTTGCCGCGCACCATGTATTCGGTCTCGGCCATCTCGACGACGCGGCCGCCGACATCGCGGTTCGAATCGCGGATGGCCTGCGCCACCTTCACCAGCGGAATGCCGTAGGCGCGCAGCTTGACCGGGTCGACGGTGACCTGGTAGGTCTGCACGAAGCCACCGATCGAGGCCACCTCGGCGACGCCGTGCGCCTTGGTCAGCTGGTAGCGCAGGTACCAGTCCTGGATCGTGCGCAACTCGGCCAGCGTTTTCTCCTTGGCGATCAGCGCGTACTGGTAGACCCAGCCGACGCCGGTGGCGTCCGGGCCGATCTGCGGCGTCACGCCCTTGGGCATGCGGCCGGCAGCGAAGTTGAGGTATTCCAGCACGCGCGAGCGCGCCCAGTAGATGTCGGTGCCGTCCTCGAAGATGATGTAGACGAAGGAGGCGCCGAAGAACGAGACACCGCGCACCACCTTCGACTTCGGCACCGACAGCATCGCCGTCGTCAGCGGGTAGGTGACCTGATCCTCGACCACCTGCGGCGCCTGTCCCGGATATTCCGTATAGACGATCACCTGCACGTCGGAGAGGTCGGGCAGCGCGTCGATCGGCGTCCTGAGGACGGCATAGACGCCGCCGACGACGACGAACAGCGTCATCAGCAGCACCAGGAAACGGTTGCGGCCGGACCAGTCGATGACGGCGTTCAGCATGCCGCCGCCGCTCCCGTCATTCCGGCGAAAGCCGGAATCCAGGAAAGGCCCGATGCAGCCTCCCTTCCGTCGTCGTGTTCGGAACAGCCGGGTGGATTCCGGCTCGGGCGAAGCCCGGCCTGCCCTGAGCTTGGCGAAGGGCAGGAATGACGGGGAAGGTTTGGTCGCATACGGTCGCTTTAGCTTTAGTGTTTGTGTTCCGCCGCCTGCGGCGCGATCTTCGTCACCACCCATTCGCCCGGCTGCCGCTCGACGAATTCGAAGTCGACCGCGGTGCCCGGCTTGAGGTCCTTGAGCAGGCCGCTATTCGCCGCCTTGAACTCCATCGTCATCGCCGGCCATTTCAGGCCGGGCACCGGGCCGTGCGCGAGCATCAGCGTGCCGGCCCGGGCGTCGATGCTGTCGACGGTGCCCTCGGCCCGGTGGCCGACGGTCTTCTCCGGGGCTGCGGCCGGCGCCGCGCCGAGGCCGCCGAGCGCCGCCTTCAGGTTGCTCTCGGCGTCGATCAGGAAGTTGGCGGCGACGACCACGTCTTCGCCTTCCTTGACGCCGTCGAGAATCTCGACGTACTCGTCGCTGCGCGCGCCGACGCGGACCTCGCGCGGCGCGAAGCGGCCTTCGCCGAGTCGCACCAGCACGACGCGGCGGGTGCCGCTGTCGATCACCGCCGAGGCGGGGACGGTCAGCACCGGCGCCCTGGCGCCGACCGCCAGCTCGACCTGCGCGAACATCGCCGGCTTCAGCAGCAGGCCGGGGTTGGCCAGTTCGATGCGCACCGGCACCGTCCGCGTCCCGGCCTGCAGCGTCGGGTAGACGTAGCTGACCTTGCCGGTGAAAGTCTTGTCCGGATAGGCGTTGATGCGCACCGTCGCCTGCGCGCCGGTTCGTACCCCGCCGATGTCCTGTTCGGCGACGTCGGCGATGACCCACACCGAGGAGAGGTCGGCGACCTGGTAGAGCGCCTCGCCGGGCATGAAGCGCATGCCCTGCACGGCCTTCTTCTCGGTGACGATGCCGGCCACCGGCGAGCGGAAGGTCAGCGTGCGCTTCGCTTCGCCGGAGGCGGCGAGCGCGTTCAGCTGCTCCTCGGAAATGTCCCAGTTCCTCAGCCGCAGCTTCGCCGACTCGGCCAGCTGGCGCATGCCGGCCTGCGCGGTGCCGCCGGCGTCGGCGAGCGAGCCGATGCCTTCGCGGGCGATCGCGTACTCGCGCTGCGCCGAGACCAGTTCCGGGCTGTACACCTCGAACAGCGGCTGTCCCTTGCCGACCGGCTGGCCGGTGACGGCGACGTGCAGGCGTTCGACGTAGCCCTCGAATTTCGGCGAGATGGCGTAGAGGCGACGCTCGTCCGGCTCGACGCGGCCGGCGGCGCGCACGCTGCGGCCGAGCGCGCGCAGTTGCGCCGCTTCGCTCCTGACGCCGAGCTTCTGCACCTTCTCGGTGCTGAGCTTCAGCGTGCCGGCCGGAGTCGCCAGGCCTCTCGGTTCCTCGTCCTGCTCGCCTGCGTAGACCGGGATGTAGTCCATGCCCATCGGGTCCTTCTTCGGCACCGGCGAGGTGTCGGGCAGACCCATCGGGTTGCGGTAGTAGAGGAGCTTCTTCTCTGGCTTGCCGCCTTCGGGCGTCGCGGTCGCCGTCGGTGCGCCGGCCGGCTGCGGCATGCTGCCTCGGCTGCCCAGCCAGTAGCCGCCGCCGGCGGCGGCGAGTGCGAGCAGCAGCGCGAGGGCGATGCCGACCCCTTTTTTTCCGTCGGTCAAAGCGCTTCTCCCAACAGTCGTTCGATGTCGGCGAGGCGCAGCTGCGCCTCGATCTGTGCCTTCAGCCGGTTCTGCTTCGCCTGGCGGATCTGCCGCTGCGCGTCGAGCAGCGTCGCGAAATCGACCTTGCCGTTCTCGTAACCGGCGAGCGCGGCGCGGAAGCTCAGTTCGGCCTGCGGCAGCAGCTGGTTGTCGGCCAGCACTTCGCTGCGGCGGGCGGTGTCGATGCCGGCGAGGTTTTCGGACAGGTCGCTGAGCAGTTGCAGCGTCGTCGCTTCCTTGCGTGCGCGGGCGGCCGACAGCATCGCCTCCGACTCACGCTCCTGCGCGCGGCGCGACGACTGCTGCAGCGGAATGTTCATCTCCACCATCAGTTCCCACTCGCGCACGGCGGTGTCGTACTGGATCGGCGAGACGCCGACGGTGAAGTCCGGGTAGCGGTTCTTGTAGGTCAGCTCGCGGCTCTTCTCGGCGGCCTTGATCCGCGACTCCTCGGTGAACAGCAGCGGGTTCTTCGCACGCAGCCGGTCTTCGAGCGCGGCACGGTCGAGCCGGGCCGGCGGCGGCAGCGGGCGCAGGCGTTCGGGGTCGGCCAGCGGCGCCATCGCCGGCCGCGCCAGCAGCGCATTCACGCGTGCCTGCAGGTGGTGGCGCTCGGCCTCCAGCGTTAGCAGCTCGTTGCGCATCGCCGTCTGCTCGACCTGGGCGCGGATCACGTCCTGCTGTGCGGCGAGGCCGCCGGCGTAGCGCGCCTGCGCGATCTTTTCGAGGCGCACCATCAGGTCGAGGATTTCCTGCGCCAGCGCGGCGTTGTGCTGCACGTAGTAGCGCTGCGCATGCGCGCTCTTGATGCGCGCGGCGATCTCGTTCCAGGTGCCATGCGCGCGGCCCTGGGCGCCTGCCGCTTCCTGTTCGGCGATCTCGCGCTTCAGGTCGCGCTTGCCGTACCACGGCAGGTCCTGCATCAGCAGGTATTTGGTGCTGCCGACCCGGCTCGGCGACAGCGTCGCCTTCTGCTCGCCGAAGCGCGTGATGTCGCGCAGCTCGGCGCGGAATTTCGGGTCGGGCAGCGCCCCCGCGGGCGTCACGCGCTCGCCGGCGGCTTCCGCCTCATAGTGCATCGCGGCCAGCTCCGGGTTGCGGTTCTGCGCGTAGTCGAGCAGCGATTCGACGCTGGCGCCGGGAATGCGCTCCTCGGCGCCGGCCGCGCCGCCCAGGCCGAGCAGCGCGGCGAGCAATGCCGCCGCCAGCGGCTTCGCCGTTATTCTTCGTGTCATGCGGGCCTCCCGTCCGGATCGGTCTTGCCGATCCGTCGCGGATTATTTTACGGCTTCGAAGTGCTGCACCGTCAGCACGCCCTTCACATCTTCCAGGCTGAAGCGGATCTTCTGCCCTTCACGCAGTTGGCCGAACCAGCTGGCGTCCTTCACTGCAAAGGGCATGGTCATCGCCGGCATGCCGTTTGGCAGCGGGCCGTGGGCGATGGTGACGCGGCCGGCGGCCTTGTCCAGCTTCTTGACGACACCTTCGGCGAGGGCGCCGGCGGCCGGTGCGTGCATCGTGCCGTGGCCGGCGTGATCGGCGTTCGCCGAGGCGGCGAGCGGGCTGCCGGCAAGCAGCAGCGCGGCGAGCGCGGGGGCGAGCAGGTGGCGGGAACGGGGCTGGCGAAGCTTGGCGCTCATCGGGATTTCCTTTCCGGGTTCAATGTTGGGCGAAGACGCGCGTGCTGCCGTCGGGCTGCACGAGCAGGGTCTGGTAGGGGACGGGGCGCGGGCTTTCCATGCCCGGCGATCCTTGCGGCATGCCGGGCACGGCGAGGCCCAGCGCCTTCGGCTTTTCCTTGAGCAGGCGCCGGATGTCGGCGGCGGGTACGTGCCCCTCGATGAGGTAGTCGCCGATGCGCGCGGTGTGGCAGGAACCGAGGCGCTCGGGCATGCCGAGCTTCTTCCGCGCCGCCGGCACGTCCTCGACCTCGCGGGTGGTGACGGTAAAGCCGCTCTCGCGCAGGTGCTTGACCCATTCCGTGCAGCAGCCGCAGTAGGGGCTCTTGAACACCTCCACCGTTGCGGAGGCTTGCGCCCAGCCGCTGGCGGTTGCCGACAGGTAGAGGGCGAGCAGGGTGAGGCGGAGGAGGGGGGCGGCTGTCATGGCGGCGGTTCCGTTTTGGTGGCTGGAAAAAGTATGGCCGGCCGAAGGCGACGGGAAGCTGACCGGAAAATTACATTTCAGTAATCTGCTGTCGCGTTCAGTGCGCATGGCCGGCATGATCGTGCGCCTCGCGGCCGGCCTTCTTCGCAGCTTGGTCGACATGCGCGGCGTGCTGTCCGGCGTCGGCATGCGAGTGGCCGTCGCTGGCAGCGACGCGCTGGCGGTAGCCGGCGGCGTCGAGCGTCGGCAATGCCTGCAGGAAGGCGACCAGATCCCAGACCTCGGCGTCGCTCATGCCGACCTTGCCCCAGGCCGGCATGCCGGTGGCCGCGACGCCGTGCTTGACGATGCGGAACTGGCGCGCTGGCAGCCGCTCGCCGTCGGCCGGCGCGGCCGTCGCAAGCGAGAGGTTGGGCGGCGGCGGGTTGAGGCCTTTCGTCAGCTCGCTGTCGGCGACGCCCGGCGCGAGGTGGCAGCCTGCGCACATCGCGGCGTAGTTGCCGGCGCCGCGGCGAATGCGTTCGCCGTCGGCGAGGTCGCCGGGAATTGCGATGTCGGCGCTGCGGCGCGCGATCGACTGCTCGCGCACCCAGGTGACCAGGCTCACCAGCGTTGCGTCGTGCGGCACGTCGGCGGCGACGTCGACGACGCCGCTGTGGGCGACGAGCGAGGTGCCGGCGGCGGCGACGGCAACGGTGGCGAGAGCGCCGGCGAAGACTTTTTTCATGGCGGTGAAGCGCGAAAAACCGCCATTCTGCCCGCAATCGGCTAACGCGGGACTGACGCGAAGATTACATTCATGTAATCTTCGCGCCGCCGTCTGCCGGCCGGGGCAGAATCGCAGGGGCGGCCGCTGCCGCCTATCGGGAGGGAAGCATGAAGATCCTCGTCGTCGAGGACGAACCGAAAACCGGGGACTATCTGAAGCAGGGGCTGGTCGAGGCCGGCTTCGTCGTCGACCTGCTGCGCGACGGGCGCGACGGCCTGCACCAGGCGCTCGCCGAGCTCTACGACCTGGTGATCCTCGACGTGATGCTGCCCGGCCTCGATGGCTGGCGGATCCTGCAGGGCATCCGCGAGGCGGGGAAGGAGATGCCGGTGCTTTTCCTCACCGCCCGCGACGACATCGAGGACCGGGTGCGTGGCCTGGAACTGGGCGCCGACGACTATCTGGTGAAGCCGTTCGCCTTCTCCGAGCTGCTGGCGCGCGTGCGCACGCTGCTGCGCCGCGGCAACCGCAGCAAGGAGGCGGAGACGCTGCGCGCCGCCGACCTGGAACTCGATCCCTTGCGCCGCCGGGTGACGCGCTCGGGCAAGCGCATCGACCTCACCGCCAAGGAATTCGCGCTGCTGGAGCTGCTGCTGCGCCGCCAGGGCGAGGTGCTGCCGCGCTCGCTGATCGCCTCGCAGGTGTGGGACATGAACTTCGACAGCGACACCAATGTCATCGAGGTCGCGGTGCGTCGCCTGCGCGCCAAGGTCGACGACGGTTTCGAGCCGAAGCTGGTCCGCACCGTGCGCGGCATGGGCTACGTGATCGAGGTCGGCGGGGCCGACTGATGCAGGGCCGTTCGATCACCTTCCGTCTGACCGCGCTGTTTGCGCTGCTCGCCTCGTCGGTGCTGCTGCTGATGGGGATGCTGGTCAGCCGGCTGGTCGAGCAGCATTTCGAAGACCTCGACATGGCCGTGCTCAACGGCAAGCAGCAGCTGGTTCGTCATGCGCTGGCCGAGGTGCGCGGCGAGGCCGACCTGGTGGCGATGTCGCAGCAGCTGAACGACGCCATGGTCGGGCATCAGGGCATGGCGCTGGCGCTGATCGCGGCCGACGGCCGCAGCCTGTTCGTCTCCGGCGACGCGGAATTCCCGTTGGCGGCGTTGCGTGACGCGGCCCGTCCGCCGGCGCTGCAGCCGCTGATCTGGCCGACCACCGACGGCCGGCGCTTCCGCGGTTTCCTCAGCGAGGTCGAGGCGGTGCCGGGTATCGGCGGGCCGGTGCAGGTGGCGGTGGCGGCGGACATGGCGCACCACCAGCATTTCATGCAGTCCTTCCTCGTCGCCCTGTGGGCCGGCGTGCTGCTCGCCTCGCTGGCGACCGGCTTCCTCGGCTGGGTGGTGGTGCGCCGCGGACTGGCGCCGCTGCAGGCGATGCGCCAGGGGGCGGCGGCGGTGACAGCGCACCGGCTCGATTTCCGGCTGGCGGAGGAGGCCGTTCCGGTCGAGCTGGCGGCGCTGGCGAAGACGCTCAACGAGATGCTCGCCCGGCTCGAGGATTCGTTCCGGCGCCTGTCCGATTTTTCGTCGGACCTGGCGCACGAGCTGCGCACGCCGGTCAGCAACCTGCTGACGCAGACGCAGGTGACGCTGTCGCGCCCGCGCCCGGCGGAAGAGTACCGCGAGGTGCTCGCCTCCAACGCCGAGGAACTGGAGCGCATGACGCGGATGATTTCCGACATGCTGTTCCTGGCCAAGGCGGAAAACGGGCTGATCGTTCCCGAGCGGCAGGCGGTCGATCTGGCCGGCGAGATCCGCGAGCTGTTCGAGTTCTACGATGCGCTTGCCGAAGAGAAGGGGGTCGCGCTAAGCGTCGAAGGCGCGGGCGTCGCGCTCGGCGACCGCCTGATGCTGCGCCGGGCCCTCAGCAACCTGCTTGCCAACGCCATCCGCTACACGCCGCAGCAGGGCCGCGTCGTCGTGCGCATCGCTGCCGCCGACGGTCTCGCCCGGCTGGCCGTGCTCAATTCCGGCGAGCCGATCCCGGAGGCGCACCGCGCGCGCCTGTTCGACCGCTTCTATCGCGCCGAAAGCTCGCGCCAGCGCAGCGGCGAGGAGGCCGGGCTGGGACTGGCGATCACCCGGTCGATCCTGCTTGCGCACGGCGGCGAGATCACGGTCGGCACCGAGGACGGCATGACCGTTTTCGCGCTCCGCCTGCCCGCAGCCTGAGCGCGGCGGCGCCGCCGTTCAGCCGGCGAGCAGTCCGCTCGCGACTCCCGCCGCGGCGCAGGCGGCGATCACCTCGATCACGCCGCGCTTGAAGCGGAACAGCGCGATCGCCGCGATGACGGCGATGGCCATCGCGCCGGCGTCGACGGGGCCGGCCAGGCCCTGTGGCCAGAACACGTGTCCGGCAAAGAACAAGGCCAGGTTGACGATGACGCCGACGACGGCGGCGGTGATCGCCGACAGCGGTGCGGCGAAGCCCTGCCGGCCGTGCGTCGACTCGACCAGCGGGCCGCCGGCGAGGATGAACAGGAAAGACGGCAGGAAGGTGAACCAGGTGGCCAGCAGCGCCGCCGCGGCGCCGGCGGCGAACAGCGCGTCCGGGCCGAAGATCGCGTGGTTCCAGGCCGCAATGAAGCCGACGAAGGCGACCACCATGATCAGCGGTCCTGGCGTCGTTTCGCCGAGCGCCAGCCCGTCGATCATCTGCGCCGCCGACAGCCAGCCGTAGTGCTCGACCGCGCCCTGGTGGACGTAGGGCAGCACCGCGTAGGCGCCGCCGAAGGTGAGCAGCGCGGCCTTGGTGAAGAACCAGCCGGTCTGGGTCAGCAGGTGCTCCCAGCCGAAGGCGAGGGTCAGCGCGGCCAGCGGCAGCGACCACAGCAGCAGGCCGATAGCGACGACGGCGGCGAGGCGCGGCCAGCGAAAGCGGGTGTGCGCCGGCGCCTCGTCGTCGATGGCGGTTCCGTTTGCGCCGTGCTCGGCATGGCCGGTGCCGGCGAGGAAGCGCCCCGGCAACAGGCGTCCGCCGAGATGGCCGAGCAGCGCGGCGCCGGCGATGATTGCCGGGAACGGTACGTCGAGGACGAAGATCGCGGCGAAGGCGGCGACGGCGATCGCGCGCAGCAGGCCGTTGCCGAGCGCGCGGCTGCCGATGCGCCAGGCGGCGTGCAGCACGATCGCGGTGACCGCCGGCTTGATTCCCCAGAACATCGCCGCGATCAGCGGCTGGCTGCCCCACGCGGCATAGATCCACGAGAGGCCGATCAGGATCAGCAGCGACGGCAGCACGAATAGCGCGCCGGCGACGATGCCGCCGAGCGTGCGGTGCATCAGCCAGCCGAGGTAGGTGGCGAGCTGCTGTGCCTCGGGGCCGGGCAGCAGCATGCAGTAGTTGAGCGCGTGCAGGAAGCGGCTTTCCGAGATCCAGCCGCGGCGGTCGACGAGCTCCTGGTGCATCACCGCGATCTGCCCGGCGGGGCCGCCGAAGCTGATGAAACCGAGTTTCAGCCAGAAGCGCAGGGCTTCGCCGAAGGTGGGGGGAGGGACTTGCCCGCGCATCGAGGGGCTCCTTTGGGTCCGTGGCGGTGCCTGGGAATGACGACGGGGGCCGAAGCCCCCGCCGATAGCCATTCTGTTTATCGGACGGCTATGTCCTCAGCAGGCCTTAAGCGGCCATTGCGAAACGCTCATCGTTGGCGTTTGTGGATTTGCGCGGATTACGTCCGTCGCCTTTCGGGCCGCCTGCTCGCCTTCTTTCGCCCTGTCGAGACCAGATCACCCCCCCTGTGGTGGAGGTGGGCGGAATCGAACCGCCGTCCAGAACGCTTCCGGGTTGCCGGAATTACGACCGTACGGCAATTATGGGGGCGGCCCCGGCGGAATTCAACCGGCGGCGGGAAAAAGAATTTTGGCAGGATTCCGGCGGTTCAGCAGCCAAGCAGCGTGGCGATGGCGTCCGGGTGGTCGACCAGATGGTCGGCGCCCCAGTCCTCGATCGGCCCGGAGTCGCCGAGGTAGCCGTAGCGCACGGCGATGGTGACCATGCCGGCGGCACGGCCGGCATCGATGTCGCGGCGGTCGTCGCCGACGTAGAGGGTGCGCTCGGGCGCGCAGCCGGCGACGGCGCAGGCCAGCAGCATCGGCTGCGGATGCGGCTTGGTGCGCGGCGACGAGTCGCCGCTGATGAGGCAGGCGGCCCGGCGGGCGTAACCGAGCTGCTGCATCAGCGGTAGCGTGAAGCGCTGCGACTTGTTGGTGACGATTCCCCAGCGCAGCCGGCGTTGCTCCAATGCCTCGATCAGCGCGGCAACGCCGTCGAACAGGCGGGTGTGTACGCACAGCGTCTGCTGGTAGTGGCCGAGGAAGCGCCGGTAAAGCGGCGCATAGTCGGGGTGCTCCGGCTTGATGCCGAGGCCGGCGCCGAGCATGCCGCGCACGCCCTGCGAGGCGTAGCGGCGCAGCGTCAGCAGATCGACCGGGTCGAGGCCGAGCTCGGCGCGCAACGCGTTCAGCGCGGCGCCGAGGTCGGGGGCGGTATCGGCGAAGGTGCCGTCAAGGTCGAAAAGGACGGCTTCCGGCGCGGATTCAGGCATGCCGCACGGTATGGACCAGGTAATTGACGTCGGTATTGCGGCCCAACGAATAGCTCTTGGCGAAAGGGTTGTAGCTCATGCCGATCACTTCGTCGAGCTCCAGTCCGACGCTTTTCGCCCAGCGCGCCAATTCCGAAGGTTTGATGAATTTGGCATAGTCGTGGGTGCCCTTCGGCAGCATGCGCAGCACGTATTCGGCGCCGATCACGGCGAGCAGGTAGGCCTTCGGGTTGCGGTTGATGGTCGAGAAGAAGACGTGACCGCCCGGTTTTACCAGCGCCGCGCACGAGGCGATGGTGCTCGCCGGGTTGGGGACGTGTTCGAGCATCTCCAGGCAGGTGACGATGTCGTAGCCGCCGGCTTCTTCTTCCGCCAGCGCCTCGGCCGAGGTATGGCGGTAGTCGACGCTGCGGCCGCTTTCGAGCAGGTGCAGGCGGGCGACACCGAGTGCCTTGTCCGACAGGTCGATGCCGGTGACGGTGGCGCCGCGACCGGCCATGGCTTCGGCGAGCAGGCCGCCGCCGCAGCCGACGTCGAGCACCTTCTTGCCCTTGAGGCCGGCGTGGCGGTCGATCCAGTCGAGCCGCAGCGGGTTGATTTCATGCAGCGGGCGGAATTCGCTGTTCGGATCCCACCAGCGGTGGGCAAGGTCACTGAATTTCTGCAGTTCGGTCGGGTCGGCGTTGATCATGCTGTTGTTGCGAAGGCAGGGTGGAATGAAAAAAGCCCTGCTTGCGCAGGGCTTTTCGATCGGCGGAAAGAATTACTTCTTGGTGCCGATGATTTCGATGTCGACGCGGCGGTCCGGCTGCAGGCACTGGATCAGCGCCTTGGTCTTCTTGTTGCCCTTGCACTCCTTGCCGGTCTTCGGCTGCTTCTCGCCCTTGCCTTCGGTGTAGACCTTGTTGGCTTCGATGCCCTTGCCGATCAGGTAGGTCTTGACGGCGGCAGCGCGCTTTTCCGACAGCTTCTGGTTGTAGGCGTCGGAACCGAGACGGTCGGTGTGGCCGACGGCGATGATGACTTCCAGGTTCAGGGCGCCAGCCTTGGCGACCAGGTCATCCAGCGACTTCTTGCCTTCCGGACGGAGGACGGCCTTGTCGAAGTCGAACAGCGCGTCGGCGGCCAGCGTGATCTTGGCGGCGGCGGGCTTCGGCGTGGCGGCGGGCTTGGCGACCGGAGCGGTGGCCTTCGGCTCGCACTTCTCCTTCGGCAGGATGTCCTTGTCGCAAGCGCAGCCGGCCGGGTCGTTGGCGGCAGCAGCCGGCGTCCAGAAGCCGGTGCGCCAGCAGAGGCCGGCGCCGCTCTTGGCGACTTCGTTGCGCGAGTCGATCACATAAACACGATCGGCGGCCGTCTGTGCTTGAGCAACAGAGGCACCCAGACCCATGGCGGCCGCAATAACGACCATCAGGGATTGCTTGGCGATTTTCTTCATTCGTTTTCCCTCGTTTAGAAATTGGACTGCCGGAATCGGGCCGCAAACAACGCCGCAACCCTTGTCAGGCCGGGTATTCGTGCGGACAAATTCTAGTTTGCCATATCGATGTGAGATTTTCCAAGTCCTTTTTCAGAAAGCCGCTCAGGGTGTGGTTTTCCAGCATCATTCGCCCGGCAACCCAGACATGGCTGACGTTTTCCCTTCCGGCAACATAAACCATGTGCGATTCGGGGGCATAGCACGGGGCGAGTAGCGGATCGTCGAGACTGATCGCGCAGAGATCGGCCGATTTTCCTGCGGAAATCGAGCCGATTTCGTCCTCAAGGCCGAGCGCCTTGGCCCCGCCCAGCGTCGCCGCGTGCAGCGCCTGGTGCGCATTCATGACGCTGGCGTCGCCGCTGGCGCCCTTGGCGAGCAGCGCCGCCAGCCGCGTCTCGGCGAGCAGGTCGAGGCGGTTGTTGCTGGCCGCGCCGTCGGTGCCGAGGCCGATGTTGAGGCCCTGCGCCAGCATCGCCGCAACCGGCGCGATGCCGCTGCCGAGCTTGAGGTTCGACGTCGGGCAGTGCGCGACCGAGGCGCCCTCGGCAGCCAGCAGCGCGATTTCGGCGGCGTCGAGATGCACCGCGTGCACGGCGATCAGGTTGGGGCCGACGATGCCCAGCCGGCGCAGCCGTTCCAGCGGCCGCATGCCGTAGGTGCGCAGGCTTTCGTCGATTTCCGCCCGCGTCTCGTGCACGTGCAGGTGGACCGGCAGGTCGAGTTCGCCGGTGAGCGTGGCGATGCGCTCGAAGCTGCGGTTGCTGACGGTGTAGGGAGCGTGCGGCGCCAGCGCGAAATGCAGCAGCGGCTGCTCGCGCAGCGCGTCGCGGGCGGCCAGGCCCTTGGCCAGGTAGTCGTCGGCGTCGGCGGCGTAGGCGGTCGGAAACTCCAGCAGCGGCAGCCCGATCACGGCGCGCATGCCGGCCGTGGCGACGGCGCGTGCCGCGGCTTCGGGGAAGAAATACATGTCGTTCACGCAGGTGATGCCGCCGCGCAGCATTTCGGCGCAGGCGAGCAGCGTGCCGTCGTGGACGAAGTCGGCCGAGACGTGCTTGCCTTCGGCCGGCCAGATATGTTCCTGCAGCCAGGCCATCAGCGGCGTGTCGTCGGCCAGTCCGCGCAGCAGCGTCATCGCGGCGTGGCAGTGCAGGTTGACCAGTCCGGGCAGCAGCACGTGGCGGTCGAGCGTCACTTCTCGTCCGGCGGCGAAGCGTTCGCCGGCGTCGCGCTCGGGCAGCACGGCGACAATCCGCCCCTTGTCGACGGCGACGGCATGATTTTCCAGGGTCGTGTTGCCCGGCTCGATCGGGATGATCCAGCGGGCACGGATCAGCAGGTCGATGGTTTCGGTCATGGCTGGCGGCGCGGGAATGTGCGAAGGGACAAAAAACCCCGCCGGAGCGGGGTTTTCGTGGGCAGCTCGGGTGTTTCCCCGATTACTTCGGATCGGCGGTGACGTCGATGGTCACGCGACGGTGCGGGGCCAGGCACTCGACCAGCTTCTTCTTCGGCAGCTTGTCGTCGCACTTCGGCACGCCGGTGGCCGGCTGCGTCTTGCCGGCGCCCATCGTCTCGATCTTGTCGGCGGGGATGCCCTTCGACACCAGGTAGCCCTTGACCACTTCAGCGCGCTTCTCCGAGAGCTTCTGGTTGTACTGCTGCGAACCGAGGCGGTCGGTGTGGCCGGTGACCAGCACCTGGCGGATCGGGCCGACGTCCTTCAGCTTGGCGATGACTTCGCGGTCGATCGCCGCCTTGCCTGCAGGCTTGAGGACAGCCTTGTCGTAGTCGAAGAGTTCCTTGGCCGAGATGGTGATGGCCTTGGCGACCGGAGCAGCCGGTTTGGCGGCTGGGGCGGCCGGCTTGGCGGCCGGAGCCGGTTCGCATTTTTCCTTCGGCAACAGATCCTTGTCGCAGGAACAGCCGGCCGCGTCGTTGGCCGCCGCCGCCGGGGTCCAGAAGCCGGTGCGCCAGCACAGGCCGGCGCCGCTGCGGGCAACTTCGGCGCGGCTGTCGATGACATAGACGCGGTCCGTTGCCTGGGCGTTCGCCAGTGCCGTCATGGCGAGCAGGCCAATGGCGGTAAGGGTTTGAGCGATAAATTTGGGTTTCAAGATGACTCCTCCTGGTTGCCGTTAGTGTTTCGTGTTGTCGGCGGTGCTGTGCTGCGGATTTAAACACGAAATTTCGCGCAGCCTCAAGCATTTGTGCGCTGGAGTTGATGCTTTTTTGCCACATGAGCCGGGGTCGGGGCCGGCCATCGCCGGCGTGATAGAATCTCCCGCTTCGCCAAGACGACAACATAAGCCGCCCTCAAGCGGCATCCGGACCCGATATGGAACAAACGCAACAATTCGCCAAGGAAACCCTCCCCGTCAGCCTCGAAGACGAGATGCGGCGTTCGTACCTCGATTACGCGATGAGCGTGATCGTCGGCCGCGCGCTGCCGGACGTGCGCGACGGCCTGAAGCCGGTGCACCGCCGCGTCCTCTTCGCCATGCACGAACTCGGCAACGACTGGAACAAGGCCTACAAGAAGTCGGCCCGCGTCGTCGGCGACGTCATCGGTAAGTACCACCCGCACGGCGATACCGCGGTGTACGACACCATCGTGCGCATGGCGCAGGACTTCTCACTGCGCTACATGCTGGTAGACGGCCAGGGCAACTTCGGCTCGGTCGACGGCGACAACGCCGCGGCGATGCGTTACACCGAAGTGCGCATGGCCAAGATCGGCCACCAGCTGCTGGAAGACATCGACAAGGAAACCTGCGACTTCGGGCCGAACTACGACGGTTCCGAGCAGGAGCCGCTGATCCTGCCGGCGCGCATCCCGAACCTCCTGATCAACGGCTCGGCCGGCATCGCCGTCGGCATGGCGACCAACATCCCGCCGCACAACCTGAACGAGGTGGTCGACGGTTGCCTGGCGCTGCTCGCCAACGCGGAGATGACGATCGACGAACTGATCGACATCATCCCGGCCCCCGACTTCCCGACCGCCGCCTTCATCTACGGCGTTTCCGGCGTCCGCGACGGCTACCACACCGGCCGCGGCCGCGTGGTGATGCGCGCCCGCACGCACATCGAGGACCTGGAGAAGGGCAACAAGCAGGCGATCATCGTCGACGAGCTGCCCTACCAGGTGAACAAGCGCACGCTGCTGGAAAAGATCGCCGAGCTGGTCAACGACAAGAAGATCGAAGGCATCTCGCACATCCAGGACGAGTCGGACAAGTCCGGCATGCGCGTGGTGATCGAGCTGAAGCGCGACGTCATCCCCGAGGTGGTGCTGAACAACCTGTACAAGCAGACGCAACTGCAGGACACCTTCGGCATGAACATGGTGGCGCTGGTCGACGGCCAGCCGCGCCTGCTCAACCTGAAGCAGATGCTTGAATGCTTCCTCGCGCACCGGCGCGAGGTGATCACCCGCCGCACCGTCTTCGAACTCAGGAAGGCGCGCGAGAAGGCGCACACCCAGGAAGGCCTGGCGGTGGCGCTCGACAACGTCGACGAGATCATTGCGCTGATCAAGGCGGCGCCGACGCCGGCGGACGCCAAGCGCGGCCTGATGGGCCGCCTCTGGGTGTCGCCGACCGTCACCGAAATGCTGGCGCGGGCGGCGATGGACGCCACCCGGCCGGAAGGGCTGGGCATCGAGTTCGGCCTCTCCAAGAAAGGCTACCTGCTCTCCGACGCGCAGGCCCAGGCCATCCTCGAACTGCGCCTGCAGCGCCTGACCGGGCTCGAGCGCGACAAGATCGTCGCCGACTACCGCGAGCTCTTGGAGAAGATCTCCGACCTGATGGACATCCTCGACCGCCCCGAGCGCATCACGCAGATCATCGGCGACGAGCTGAAGGCGGTGAAGGAGCAGTTCGGCGACAAGCGCCGTTCGGAGATCGTCACGCACACGCAGGACCTCGGGATCGAGGACCTGATCACGCCGCAGGACATGGTCGTGACGCTGTCGCACACCGGCTACATCAAGTCGCAGCCGCTCGCCGACTACCGCGCGCAGCGTCGCGGCGGCCGCGGCAAGCAGGCGGCGGCGATCAAGGAAGACGATTTCGTCGACCACCTGTTCGTCGCCAACACGCACGACTACATCCTGTGCTTCTCGAACCGCGGCCGCGTCTACTGGATCAAGGTCTACGAAGTGCCGCAGGGCAGCCGCAACAGCCGCGGCAAGCCGATCGTGAACATGTTCCCGATCGAGGAGGGCGAGAAGATCAACGCCATCCTGCCGGTGAAGGAGTTCGCGCAGGACCGCTTCATCTTCATGGCGACCTCGCAGGGAACCGTCAAGAAGACGCCGCTGTCCGAGTTCTCGAACCCCAGGAAGGCCGGCATCATCGCCGTCGCGCTGGACGAGGGCGACTACCTGATCGGTGCCGAGATCACCAACGGCGAGAACGACATCGTGCTGGTGTCGGATGGCGGTCGCGCCGTCTGGTTCGACGAGGAGGACGTGCGTCCGATGGGCCGTCCGGCGCGCGGCGTGCGCGGCATGAAGCTGCTCAAGGAGCAGCAGGTGCTGTCGCTGCTGGTGGCCGACAACGAACAGCAGACGGTGCTGGTGGCGACCGAGAACGGCTTCGGCAAGCGCACCGCGCTGGCCGATTTCCGCCACTCCGGCCGCGGCACGCAGGGGGTCATGGCGATCAAGGCCAGCGACCGCAACGGCAAGGTCGTCGCCGCCAAGCTGGTCACCGACGAGGACGAGATCATGCTGATCACCACCGGTGGCGTGCTGATCCGCACCCGCGTCTCGGAAATCCGCGAACTCGGCCGCGCCACGCAGGGCGTGACGCTGATCTCGCTGGACAGCGGCGAGAAGCTCGCCGGCCTGGAAAAGATCGTCGAGACCGACGACGACACGGAAGAAGCATAAGCAGGAGGGCTTCATGTCGCGCATCTGGAATTTCAGCGCCGGCCCTGCGGTCCTGCCGGCCGAGGTGCTGGAGCAGGTCAAGGACGAGCTGCTCGACTGGCACGGCGCCGGTTGCGGCGTGATGGAGATGAGCCATCGCGGCAAGGAATTCACCGCTATCATCGAGGCGGCCGAGGCCGACCTGCGAGAACTGATGGGCATTCCCGGCAACTACAAGGTGCTGTTCCTGCAGGGCGGGGCGACTCAGCAGTTCGCGCAGATTCCGCTGAACCTGTTGTCGATTGGCGCGTCGGCCGACTATCTGGTCACCGGCTCGTGGTCGAAGAAGGCGGTCAAGGAAGCGCAGCGCGTGATGGCTGGCACGGCCTCGGTGCGCGTCGCCGGCACCACCGAAGCGTCAGGCTTCACGCGCTTCCTCGATGCGGCCGAGATCGCCATCGACCCGGACGCCGCCTATGTGCATGTCTGCACCAACGAAACCATCCACGGCGTCGAGGTCGATTGCTCGCGCCTGCCGCAGACGACGGTGCCGATCGTCGCCGACATGAGTTCGCACATCCTGTCGCGCCCGGTCGACGTGTCGAAATATGCGCTGATCTACGCCGGCGCGCAGAAGAACATCGGCCCCTCCGGCGTGACCATCGTGATCGTTCGCGAGGACCTGCTCGGCCGCGCGCCGGCGACGATCCCGACGGTCATGGACTACGCGGTGATGGCCGAGAACGGCTCGATGCTGAACACGCCGCCGACCTTCGCGATCTACGTTTCCGGCCTCGTCTTCAAGTGGCTGAAGCGACTCGGCGGCCTCGCCGAGGTCGAGAAGATCAATGCACACAAGGCCGAACTGCTCTACGTCTGCATCGATGGCAGCGAAGGCTTTTACCGCAACCCGGTGCGCGTTGCCGACCGTTCGCGGATGAACGTGCCGTTCACGCTGGCCAATCCCGAGCTGGACGCCGCCTTCCTGGCCGAATCGAAGGCCGCCGGGCTGGCGTCGCTGAAGGGCCACAAGTCGGTCGGCGGCATGCGTGCGTCGATCTACAACGCGATGCCGACCGATGGCGTGCGCGCGCTGGTCGAGTTCATGCAGGATTTCCGGAAGCGCAACGCATGAGCGACGATCTGCAGAAAGAGTTGGCTGTCGTCCGCGACGAGATCGACGGCATCGACGCCCAGCTGCTCGAACTCCTGAACAAGCGCGCCCGCTGTGCGCAGCAGGTCGGCGAGATCAAGGCGCGCCACGGCGACGCCGGTTTCATCTACCGCCCCGAGCGCGAAGCGCAGGTGCTGCGCCGAATCCAGGAGATGAACCCCGGCCCGCTGTCGAACGAGAACGTGACCTGGCTGTTCCGCGAAGTGATGTCGACCTGCCTGTCGCTGGAACAGCCGTTGTCGGTGGCTTTCCTCGGCCCGCTCGGCTCGTTCACCGGCAGCGCGGCGACCAAGCACTTCGGCCACGCCGCCCGCCTGTTGCCGCAATCGTCGATCGATGACGTCTTCCGCGAGGTCGAGGCCGGTCATGCGCACTACGCGGTCGTGCCGGTCGAGAACTCGACCGAGGGCGCCGTCGGCCGCAGCATGGACCTGCTCTTCTCGACGCCGCTGAAGATCTGCGGCGAGGTCGTGCTGCGCATCCACCAGAACCTGATGACGCGCGAAGCCTCGCTCGACAAGGTGACCAAGGTCTATTCGCACGCTCAGTCGCTGGCGCAATGCCACGAATGGCTCAACCGCAACCTGCCGAACGTGCCGCGCATTTCCGTCGGCAGCAACTCGCAGGCCGCCGAGCTGGCGATGCAGGAGGCAGGTGCCGCGGCGATCGCCGGCGAGGCCGCCGCCGAGCGCTTCAATGTGCCGATCCTGGTCGCCAATATCGAGGATGAGCCGAACAACACGACGCGTTTCGCGGTCCTCGGCCGTTTCGACGCCGGCATCTCCGGTCGCGACAAGACCTCGCTGATCATGTCGGCGCCGAACCGTACCGGTTCGCTGCACGGCCTGCTGCTGCCGCTGGCCGAGGCCGGCGTCTCGATGACCCGACTGGAGTCGCGCCCGGCGCGGCATACGCTGTGGGACTATGTCTTCTTCGTCGATATCGACGGCCACCGCGACGAGCCGAAAGTGGCCAAGGCGCTGGCCGAACTGCAGCAGAAGGCCGCGTTCCTGAAGGTGCTCGGTTCCTACCCGTCCGCTGTTTACTGAATTTTCCGCTTCGAGGTTTCCATGTCCCTCATCGACCAGGCGCTGCCCTACGTGCGCGCCATTTCGCCCTACCTGCCGGGCAAGCCGATCACCGAACTGGCTCGCGAGATGGGCATTCCGGTGGAGAAGATCGTCAAGCTCGCCTCCAACGAGAATCCGCTGGGCATGAGCCCGAAGGCGAAGGCGGCGCTGGCGCAGGCGGTCACGACGCTGGAGCGCTATCCCGACGACTTCGACCTGAAGAAGGCGCTCGCCGACCACACCGGCCTCGGCATGGAGCGCATCGTGCTCGGCAACGGCTCGAACGACGTGCTCGACCTGGCCGCCCGCGTTTTCCTCGCACCGGGCCGCTCGGCGGTGTTTTCGCAGCATGCGTTCGCCGTCTATCCGCTGGCGACCTTGTCGACCGGTGCCGAACTAATCGTCGTCCCGGCCAGGGATTTCGGCCATGACCTCGACGCCATGCGTGCCGCGATCCGTCCCGATACGCGCATCGTCTGGGTGGCCAACCCGAACAACCCGACCGGCACCTTCCTGCCGTACCCGCAACTGAAGGACTTCCTGCAGGCGGTGCCGGAGGACGTCGTGGTCGTCCTCGACGAGGCCTACAACGAATACCTGCCGGTGGCCGACCGTGCCGATACCGTCGCCTGGCTGGCCGAGTTCCCGAACCTGGTGATCACCCGTACCTTCTCCAAGATCTACGGCCTGGCCGGCCTGCGCATCGGCTACGCACTGGCCTCGGCCGAGATCGCCGACCTGATGAACCGCGTTCGCCAGCCGTTCAACTGCAACAACCTGGCGCTGGCCGCCGCCGTCGCCGCGCTCGGCGACCACGAGTTCGTCGCACAGAGCTACGTGCTCAACCGCAACGGCATGGAAATGATCATCGCCGGCCTGAAGCGCCTCGGCCTTGCGCACATCCCGGCACACGGCAACTTCGTCACCTTCAAGGTGGCGGATGCGGCCGGCGTGAACCAGCGGCTGCTCAAGCAGGGCGTCATCGTGCGCCCGATCGGCGGCTACGGCATGCCCGACTGGCTGCGCGTGACCATCGGCACCGAAGCCGAGAACCTGCGCTTCCTCGAAGCGCTCGAAAAAGCCCTTTAGGAAAGGCGCCGAAATGGCTGACTCGCCCGAGTTCGGCAAGGTCGTCGTCTTCGGCGTCGGCCTGATCGGCGGCTCCTTCGCGCTGGCGCTGAAGGCGGCCGGCGAGGTCGGCGAGGTGGTCGGCTTCGGCCGCAGCCTCGGCACGCTGACGCAGGCGCTCGACCTCGGCCTGATCGACCGCGTCGGCGCCAATCCCGGCCAGGAAGTGGCCGACGCCGACCTCGTGCTGATTGCGACGCCGGTCGGCCAGATGGCCGAGATCATGGAACGGATCGCGCCCTATCTCGGTCCGGACACCGTCGTCACCGACGGCGGCAGCACCAAGTCCGACGTCGTTGCCGCGGCGCGTGCCGCCTTCGGCGACAAGATTGCCCAGTTCGTTCCGGCGCACCCGATCGCCGGCGCCGAGAACAGCGGTGCCGCGGCGGCCAGGGCCGACCTCTTTCGCGAGCGCAAGGTGGTGCTGACGCCGCTCCCCGAGAACCCGGTGCTCAACGTCGCCCGCGTGCGCTCGGCCTGGGAATGGTGCGGCGCGCAGATCTTCGAGTTGACGCCGGCCGAGCACGACCAGGTCTTCGCCGCCGTCAGCCACCTGCCGCATCTGCTGTCTTTCGCGCTGGTGCACGACCTCGCCGTGCGCGACAACCGCGAGCTGTTCTTCACCTTCGCCGCCTCCGGCTTCCGCGATTTCACGCGGATCGCCGCCAGCCACCCGGAAATGTGGCGCGACATCGCGCTCGCCAACCGCGAGGCGTTGCTGCTCGAACTCGACCGTTACCAGGTGCAGCTCGCCGAGATGCGGGCCGCGCTGGCGGCCGGCGACGGCGAGCGCCTGGAAGAAATCTTCGATACCGCCCGTACCGCCCGTCGTGCCTGGGCGGAGGGGAACAAATAGGGATTAGGGGCTAGAGGCCAGGGGCTAGGGTGTGGCGCAACACTCTAGCCTCTAGTCCCTAGCCCCTCGAAAAAAGGAACTACCGATGGAATTTCTCGATCTCCCGCCGCTCGTGTCGGCACACGGCACCATCCGCCTGCCGGGTTCAAAGAGCATCTCCAATCGCGTGCTGCTGCTGTCGGCGCTGGCCGAAGGCGTGACCGAAGTGCGCGACCTGCTGGCGTCGGACGACACGCATGTGATGCTGGAGGCCCTGCGCCAGCTGGGCGTCGGTGTCGAGCGCGGCGAGAACGATGTGGTGCGTGTGCGGGGTGTTGCTGGCGTTTTTCCGGTCAAGACGGGAGACATCTTCCTCGGCAATGCCGGTACCGCCGTCCGCTCGCTGACTGCGGCGCTGGCGCTGGCCGGCGGCGCTTACCGGGTCTCCGGCGTGCCGCGCATGCACGAGCGGCCGATCGGCGACCTCGTCGA
The DNA here is from genome assembly GCA_016183655.1 of Rhodocyclales bacterium. Lineage (GTDB taxonomy): Bacteria > Pseudomonadota > Gammaproteobacteria > Burkholderiales > Rhodocyclaceae > Proximibacter. The sequence continues at coordinate 147,480 of JACPEH010000022.1, read as the reverse complement.
TGGGCTGCGCCAGCTCGGTGCCGAGATCGCCTACCTCGGCAACGACGGCTTTCCGCCGCTGCAGCTGAGTCCGGCGCAAATTCGCCCGGGCGGCGTGGTCAAAGTGCGCGGCGACGTCTCCAGCCAGTTTCTCACCGGCCTCTTGATGGCGCTGCCGCTGACCGGCGTCGAGACCACCGTCGAAGTCGTCGGCGAACTGATTTCCAAGCCGTACATCGAGATCACGCTGGCGACGATGGCGCGCTTCGGCGTTACGGTGACGCGCGAGGGCTGGCAGCGTTTCGTTGTGCCGGCCGGCAGCCGCTACCGTTCGCCGGGCATCGTCTATGTCGAGGGCGATGCGTCGTCCGCTTCGTACTTCCTCTCACTCGGCGCCATCGGCGGCGGTCCGGTGCGCGTCGAAGGCGTCGGCCGCGACTCGATCCAGGGCGACGTGCGCTTCGCCGAGGCGCTGGCGCAGATGGGCGCCGTCATCGAGATGGGCGACAACTGGATCGAGGCGAAAGCCCCGGCCGGCGGCCTGCACGGCATCACGCTCGACTGCAACCACATCCCCGACGCGGCTATGACGCTGGCGACGACGGCGCTGTTCGCCGCCGGTCCGACCACGCTGACCAACATCGCCTCGTGGCGGGTCAAGGAAACCGACCGCATCGCGGCGATGGCCAAGGAGCTGCGCAAGCTCGGCGCCGAAGTGGAAGAGGGCGCCGACTACATCCGCGTCAGCCCCGTGCAGCAGCTCTCGTCGCCGCCGGAAGGCATCGATACCTACGACGACCACCGCATCGCCATGTGCTTCTCGCTCGCCGCCTTCGGTACGGCGTTGCGCATCAACGATCCGAAGTGCGTCGGCAAGACCTTCCCCGACTATTTCGAGCGGCTCGCCGCGGTGACGCAGCCGGTGCCGGTGATCGCCATCGACGGCCCGTCGGCCTCGGGCAAGGGCACCGTCGCCGCGCGCGTGGCCGCGGCGCTGGGTTGGCACTACCTCGACTCGGGCGCGCTGTACCGGCTGACGGCACTGGCCGCCAAACGGGCCGGCGTGGCCTGGAATGACGAGGCCGGCGTGGCGGCGGTGGCGGCCAAGCTGGACGTGGTGTTCGACGGCGAATCGATCCGGCTGGCCGGCGAGGAGGTCGGCGAGGCCATCCGCACCGAGGAGATGTCCTCCGGGGCCTCGCAGGTGGCTGCGTTGCCGGCCGTGCGCGGGGCGCTGCTGTTCCGCCAGCGCCTGTTCCGCCGGGCGCCCGGGCTGGTTGGCGACGGCCGCGACATGGGTTCGGTCGTCTTTCCGGATGCCGGAACCAAGGTGTTCCTGACGGCGAGCGTCGCAATCCGCGCCGACCGTCGCTATAAGCAGTTGATCGCAAAAGGGATTGAGGCTACAATCTCGCCGATTTTGCAGGATTTGCGTGAACGCGACGAACGCGACAGCAAGCGTAGCGTAGCGCCTCTTCAGCAAAGTGCCGATGCCGAATTGCTCGATACCTCGGCCTTGACCATCGAAGAAGCGGTGGCCAGGGTGCTCGGTTGGGCGGAGGCGGCGAAGGCGTCGTAGTTGTACTAAGTTGTATCAAGGTGTCGCTGGATTTCCCTCGCGGACTTTTCCTTCGTTCCTTTCGCCCGGTCGTGCCGGGGATCGTCGAACGGAAGGAGGGTTTTTCCCCTTCCCGGGGGGAACGGAATCCGGTGATGGTCTTTAACTAACTGATTTTCCGCAGTGATGCGGTAAGGAAATGTCCATGTCTGCTGTTCCCGCTACCGAAAGTTTTGCCGCCCTCTTCGAAGAAAGCCTTGCGCGCCAGGAAATGCGCCAGGGTGAGGTGATCACCGCCGAAGTGGTGCGCGTCGACCAGAACTTTGTCGTCGTCAACGCCGGACTGAAGTCCGAAAGCTACATTGATGTTGAAGAATTCCTGAACGACCAGGGCCAACTCGAAGTGAATGCCGGCGATTTCGTGCAAGTCGCCATTGAGCAGCTCGAGAACGGCTTTGGCGAGACTCGCCTGTCGCGCGACCGCGCCAAGCGCATCGCCGCCTGGAACGCCCTTGAGCAGGCCCTGAACGACGGCTCGCTGGTTACCGGCACGATCACCGGCAAGGTCAAGGGCGGCCTGACCGTCATGACCAACAGCGTCCGCGCCTTCCTGCCGGGCTCGCTGGTCGACATGCGTCCGGTCAAGGACACCACCCCGTACGAAGGCAAGACCCTCGAATTCAAGGTCATCAAGCTCGACCGCAAGCGCAACAACGTCGTCGTTTCGCGCCGTGCCGTGCTCGAAGCGACCATGGGCGAAGAGCGTGAGAAGCTCCTTGAGAACCTCAAGGAAGGCGCCGTCGTCAAGGGCATCGTCAAGAACATCACCGACTACGGCGCGTTCGTCGACCTCGGCGGCATCGATGGCCTGCTGCACATCACCGACCTGGCCTGGCGCCGTGTCCGTCACCCGAGCGAAGTGCTCAACGTGGGCGACGAAGTCACCGCGAAGATCCTCAAGTTCGACACCGAGAAGAACCGCGTCTCGCTCGGCCTGAAGCAGCTCGGCGAAGATCCGTGGGTCGGCATCGCCCGTCGCTACCCGCAGGGCACCCGCCTGTTCGGCAAGGTCACCAACCTCACCGACTACGGCGCGTTCGTCGAGATCGAGCAGGGCATCGAAGGCCTGGTGCACGTCTCGGAAATGGACTGGACCAACAAGAACGTTCACCCGAGCAAGGTCGTCCAGCTCGGCGACGAAGTCGAAGTCATGATCCTCGAGATCGACGAAGACCGCCGCCGCATCTCGCTGGGCATGAAGCAGTGCCTGGCCAATCCGTGGGAAGAGTTCTCGCAGAACCACAAGAAGGGCGACAAGGTCCGCGGCCAAATCAAGTCGATCACCGACTTCGGCGTCTTCATCGGCCTGCCCGGCGGTATCGACGGCCTGGTGCACCTGTCCGACCTGTCGTGGTCGCAGACCGGCGAAGAAGCCATCCGCGGCTTCAAGAAGGGCGACGAAGTCGAGGCCGTGGTTCTGGCGATCGACACCGAGAAGGAGCGCATCTCGCTGGGTATCAAGCAGCTGGAAGGCGACCCCTACACCAACTACATCGCCACGCACGAGAAGAACACCATCACCCGTTGCACGGTGAAGTCGGTCGATGCCCGTGGTGCCGTGATGCTGCTCGACGGCGACGTCGAAGGCTACCTGCGCGCCTCCGAGTTTTCGCGCGACCGCATCGACGACCTGAGCCAGCACCTCAAGGTCGGCGACGTGATCGAGGCGATGATCATCAACGTGGATCGCAAGACCCGTGGCATCAACCTCTCGATCAAGGCCAAGGATCAGGCCGAGCAGCATGAAGCGATGCAGAAGTTTGCATCCGACAATGCCGCTTCCGGCACGACGAACCTGGGTGCGCTGCTGAAAGCGAAACTCAACAACCAAGGCTGAGCATGACCAAATCCGAGCTGATCGCCCGGCTGGCTACGCGCTTTCCGCAGCTGGTCGCGAAGGATGCTGATTTCGCGGTGAAGATGATGCTCGATGCGATGTCCGAGGCGCTGGCCAAGGGCGACCGCATCGAGATCCGGGGGTTCGGCAGTTTTGCGCTGAACTACCGTCCGCCGCGGGTCGGCCGGAATCCGAAATCCGGGGACAAGGTTAGCGTCCCCGAGAAGTACGTTCCGCACTTCAAGGCCGGCAAGGAACTTCGGGAGCGTGTCGACTGCGCAAGCTCCTGAGCGCAAGCTGTGGTAGATTGCGGGCGGCAACGCGAGTTGCCGCCCTTTTTTATGCCTGAGGGTTAAGAGTGCCTGACAGAGTGAAATCGCGTCCTGCGCCGGGTATTTTTCGGGATGTCCCCCAAGGGGATTTCCTCCGGGGCACAGTGCAAGGCGCGGGGGCGACGCTTGAGTCATTCTCAAGCGAGCCGCCGCAACGCGGCAATGCGCCCGAAAAATACCCGGCCCTTCGGGTTGCTGCGCAGAGCGGCGCCCGCTTCGTTGCACGGCTTGCCGATGGAATGACCATCGGCAGCGCCGCGCGCCTCGCGTTCATCCGCTCTGCGCAGCAACGCAGGCCGGTTTCACTTTGTCAGGCACTCTAAGATGCGCACGCTGGTGTGGGTGGTCCGCGGCTTCATATTCCTGTTCCTGTTCGCTTTTGCGATCAAGAACACCGATCCTGTCACCCTGCGCTTCTTCCTGGGGACTGCCTGGCAGGCGCCGCTGGTGATCGTCGTTCTCGCCTTCTTTGCCGTCGGCGCCTTTTTCGGTGCCGTTTCGCTGCTCGGAACGATCTTCGGTCTGCGCCGCGAACTGGCCGGATTGCGCCGGGAACTCAATGCGGCACGTAGCGAGACCCCGGTCGTCGCGCCGCCTCACCCCTGATTGAACGATGGAATTCGAATACTGGCAGTTGCTCCTGTTTCCGGCTTTTTTCGGGCTCGGCTGGGCGGCCGCGCGGATCGACATCCGTCATCTGGTCAAGGAGTCGCGCTCGCTGCCGCGCTCCTACTTCCAGGGCCTGAATTTCCTGCTCAACGAGCAGCCCGATCGCGCCATCGAGTCCTTCGTCGAGGCGGTCAAGGTCGACCCGCAGACGGTCGAGCTGCATTTCGCGCTGGGCAGCCTGTTCCGCCGCCGCGGCGAAACCGAGCGGGCGATCCGCATGCACCAGAACCTGATCGAACGCGACGATCTCCCTGATGACCTGAAACTGGCGGCGGTATCCGAGCTCGGCCAGGACTACCTGAAGGCCGGGCTGCTCGACCGCGCCGAAGAGGCTTTCGAGCGCCTGCGCGGGACGGCGCTCGACGAGGACGCGAAACGCAACCTGCTGGAAATCTATCAACTGGGCAAAGATTGGGAACGGGCGATCGCGATCGCCCGCGACTTGCCCGATGTCGCCTCGCGCAAGGAGATTGCCGAGTACTACTGCGAACTGGCTGCCGCCGAGATGATCCGCTCGCGGCGCGACGAGGCGCGTGCGCACCTGGCGACGGCGCTGGAGACCAATCGCCTGTGCGTACGAGCCAGCCTGCTGCAGGGGGATCTGCATGCACAGGAGGGCGAGCACCTGGCAGCGATCGATAGCTGGCAGCAGATCGAGTCGCAGAATCCGGCCTATCTCGCCCTCGTCGCCCAGCGCCTGCTCACGGCCTATCGCACGCTGGACCGTCGCGACGATGGGCTGCGCCTGCTGCGCGGCTATCTTGAGAACTACCACTCGCTCGACCTGCTCGACGTGGTCTTCCAGCTGGTGCTGGAAGGCGAAGGACCGGAAGCGGCCTATACGCTGGTGCGCGACGAGCTGCGCCGCAACCCGACGCTGCTCGGTTTCGACAAACTGCTCGAAGCCCGCCTGTTTACCGCCTCCTCCGAGGCGCGTGCGGACATCGACCTGGCCAAGGGCATCGTGCAGGGCTATACCCGTCGGCTGGCGCGTTATCGATGCGATAATTGCGGCTTCAAGGCGCGTCAGTTCTACTGGCGCTGCCCGGCGTGCGGCGGTTGGGAAACCTATCCGCCGAAACGTACCGAAGAGTTCGATCTGACGCCTTGATGACCGGCCCGAAGGTTTCCGCCGCCGCGCGGCGTCAGCCCGATTTCCACCCACCCGAGACGATGTTTTCGTGATGCGCTTGCCCGATCTCTCCGCCGCCCGCCTGCTTGTCGTTGGCGACGTCATGCTCGACCGCTACTGGTTCGGCGACGTCAGCCGCATTTCGCCGGAAGCCCCGGTGCCCGTGGTCAAAGTGGAGCGCAGCGAAGAGCGCCCCGGCGGTGCCGCCAACGTTGCGCGCAACGCTGCCGCACTCGGCGCGCAGGCGGCGCTGCTCTCCGTCGTCGGCGACGACGAGGCCGGCGCCATGCTCGGCCGCTTGATGGAAGGCGAGAACGTTAGTGCCAGCCTGCATCGGGATGCTGCGATCAGCACCACCGTCAAGTTGCGCGTGATCGGCCGCCAGCAGCAGTTGCTGCGCATCGATTTCGAAACGGCGCCGTCGCACGAAGTGCTGCGCGCGAAACTCGCCGAGTTCGAGACGCTGCTGCCGGAATGCGACGTAGTCATCCTTTCCGATTACGGCAAGGGCGGGCTGGCCCACATCGCCGAGATGATTCGCCTGGCTCGTGCCGCCGGCAAGCAGGTGCTGGTCGATCCGAAGGGCGACGATTATTCCAAGTACGCGGGAGCGTCGGCGATTACCCCGAACCGCACCGAACTGCGCGAGGTCGTCGGGCGTTGGAAGGACGAGGCGGATCTGGCGGCCCGGGCCGAGCGGCTGCGCAGCAAGCTGGGCCTCGATGCGCTGCTGGTGACGCGCAGCGAGGAGGGGATGAGCCTCTTCCGCGAAGGGAAGGTATTTCACGAACCGGCCCGGGCGCTGGAAGTCTACGATGTGTCGGGTGCCGGCGATACGGTCATCGCGACGCTGGCGGCGATGATCGCCGTCGGCAGCGCGTGGGAGGATGCGGTGCATGTCGCCAACGTTGCCGGAGGCATCGTCGTCGGCAAGCTCGGTACTGCGGTCGTGACGCGCGAAGAACTCGGCGCCGCGCTCAACTAGGGGGTTCCAACACCATGTATACCATCGTCACCGGCGCCGCCGGCTTCATCGGTTCCAACATCGTCAAGGCGCTCAACGACCGCGGCGTCGACCGCGTCATCGCCGTCGACAACCTGTCCAAGGCGGACAAGTTCAAGAACCTCGTCGATTGCGACATCGTCGATTACCTCGACAAGGGCGAGTTCCTCGACCTGCTGCTGTCCGGCCAGTTCGACGGCGACATCGAGGCGATCTTTCACGAAGGGGCCTGCTCCGACACGATGGAGACCGACGGCCGCTACATGATGGAGAACAACTACCGCTATTCGCTCGGCCTGCTCGACTGGTGCCTGGAGCAGGAGGTGCAGTTCCTCTACGCGTCGAGCGCGGCGACCTACGGTGCCAGCACGGTCTTCAAGGAAGAGCGCCAGTACGAAGGCCCGCTCAACGTCTACGGCTATTCCAAGTTCCTGTTCGACCAGATCGTCAGGAAGCGCCTGCCGGAAGCTTCTTCGCAGGTGGTCGGCTTCCGCTACTTCAACGTCTACGGTCCGCGCGAGAACCACAAGGGGCGCATGGCGTCGGTCGCCTACCACCATTTCAACCAGTACCGCGCCGACGGCAAGGTCAAGCTGTTCGAGGGCTCGCACGGTTACGGCCCGGGCGAGCAGCGTCGCGACTTCGTCTATGTCGGCGACGTCGCCAAGGTCAACCTGTGGTTCCTCGACCATCCGGAGAAGCGCGGCATCTACAACCTCGGCAGCGGCCGTGCGCAGAGCTTCAACGACGTCGCCGTCGCCTCGGTCAACGGCGCGCGCGCCCTGAAGGGCGAGTCCGAGCTGTCGCTCGATGCGCTGGTGGCGCAGGGGCTGATCGAATACGTTCCCTTCCCCGAGACGCTGAAAGGCAAGTACCAGGCCTTCACCCAGGCCGACCTCGGCAAGCTGCGCGAAGCCGGCTACCGCGACGAGTTCGCCAGCGTCGAGCAAGGGGTTCGCCAATACGTCGCGTGGCTTGACCAGCATGTATAAGACGCTCGATGACTTCGTCGGCGGGACGCCGCTGGTGCAGCTGAAGCGGCTGCCGGGGGCGGACATCGCCGCGCGCGGCAACGTCCTCCTGGCCAAGCTGGAAGGCAACAACCCGGCCGGTTCGGTCAAGGATCGTCCGGCGCTGTCGATGGTCGTGCGTGCCGAGGCGCGCGGCGACATCAAGCCGGGCGATACGCTGATCGAGGCGACGTCCGGCAATACCGGCATCGCGCTGGCGATGGCGGCGGCGATGCGCGGCTACCGGATGATCCTGGTGATGCCGGAGAACCAGAGCGTCGAGCGCCGCCAGTCGATGCGCGCCTACGGCGCCGAGCTGGTGCTGACGCCCAAGGAAGGCGGCATGGAGCTGGCGCGCGACGTCGCCGAGCGCATGCGCGACGAGGGCAAGGGCATCATCCTCGACCAGTTCGCCAACCCGGACAACCCGCTGGCGCACTACGAAGGTACCGGCCCCGAGATCTGGCGCGATACGGCGGGACGCATCACCCATTTCGTTTCCAGCATGGGAACGACGGGCACCATCATGGGCGTCTCGCGCTACCTGAAGGAACAGAATCCGGCGGTGTGCATCGTCGGCTGCCAGCCGGAGGAGGGCTCGCAGATCCCCGGCATCCGCAAGTGGCCGGAGGAATACCTGCCGAAGATTTTCGACCGCAGCCGCGTTGACCGGGTCGAATCCGTGTCGCAGGCCGAGGCCGAAGAACTCACGCGGCGCCTGGCGCGCGAGGAAGGCATCTTTGCCGGCATCTCGTCCGGCGGCGCGCTGGCGGTGGCGCTGCGTATCGCTGCCGAGGTCGAGAATGCGACCATCGTCAGCATCGTCTGCGACCGCGGCGACCGCTACCTGTCGACCGGCGTCTTCCCGGCCTAGCGCGCGTGGCGATCCGGTTTTCAGATCACCTCTCTACCGTTCGTCCTGAGCTTATCGAAGGAACGAACGGCGTGGCGCAGTTCATTTCCCACGAAAGAGATTCGCGTACATGAAACCGACCCTCGTCTTCGACATCGAAACGATTCCCGACGTCGCCGGCCTGCGCCGTCTGCACGACCTGCCGGCCGACATCTCCGACGCCGAGGTCGCCGAACTGGCCTTCCAGCAGCGGCGTGCGGCCAGCGGCGGCAACAGCGACTTCCTGCCGCACTACCTGCAGCGCGTCGTCACCATCTCCTGCGTGCTGCGTTCCGGCGACGCGCTGAAGGTGTGGTCCTTGTCCGAGCCGGAGCAGGGCGAAGGCGAGATCATCCAGCGCTTCTTCGACGGCGTCGAAAAGTTCACGCCGCAGCTGGTGAGCTGGAACGGTGGCGGCTTCGACCTGCCGGTGCTGCACTACCGCGGCCTGGTGCACGGCGTCACCGCGCCGCGCTACTGGGACCTGGGCGACGGCGACTACGGCGACAGCCGCGATTTCAAGTGGAACAACTACATCAGCCGCTACCACACACGTCATCTCGACCTGATGGACCTGCTGGCGATGTATCAGCCGCGCGCCAATGCGCCGCTCGACGACCTGGCAAAGCTGATCGGTTTTCCGGGCAAGCTCGGCATGGACGGCAGCAAGGTGTGGGAAGCGTGGCAATCCGGCCGCATTGCCGAGATCCGCGACTACTGCGAGACCGACGTGGTGAATACCTATCTCGTCCTCTGCCGTTTCCGGCTGATGCGCGGTGAGCTGTCGCGCAGCGAGTACGATGCCGAAATCGACTTCGTCCGCGGCGAACTCGCCCGCATCGGCAAGCCGCACTGGGGCGAATACCTCGCCGCGTGGCCGTCAGATCGACCGGCTGCTGGCCAGTGACAGCAGTTCCTGCCACATCGTGTCTACGCGCTCGCGTAGTGCGATGTCGGCATCGAAGGGCAGCACCAGCCAGTCGCCTCGCGCAATTTCCTGTTCCAGCTGCCCGTGTCCCCAACTGGCGAATCCGCGGAACAATTTGCGCGGAACGGGGGGCGGCTCCTTTTGCAGCTCCGCGGGAATGGCTGCGCTGATTCCGAAGAAGGCGTCTTCGCCGAGGCGCAGCACCATTTGCCCGCTCAGGCCGGGGCGTTTCGTCCGATAAAGGTAGGCAAAACGCTGCGTCGCGACCGGCCCGCCCAGGTAGATAGTGGGCGCCGTGCGCTCGCTGCCCTGCTCCTTCGGCAGCGGCCGGTTAACGATGACCCCGAGCGGCGGGCTGCGGCCGTGCCGCGTGACGAGAACGACGCTTTTCGCAAACAGACCATCCTCCAACTGCGGCCGCGCGACGAGCAGCAGCGCTTCGGCACCCACCTGCGCGGAAGCGGTGAGCGAACAGCACACGGCGAGCAACGCAAAGGTTGCGAATCGCCAAAGAGATCGTCCTGTCAGAGCCAGGGGGATGGTCATCGAAAGAAAGAGAGCGCCAGTCACGCCTTGAGCGTAGTCAGTCGCCGCGCTGCCCGCAACCCGGAGCCGGCCGCTATGGTCGACGTCGCCAGCCGGATTGTCGAAACTGCAATTTGCACCGCTTTCTGTTCCACATGTTGTTGACACCGGGAATTGGCCACGTATAATGCGGCCTTCTTTGCAGTAGGCGCGTAGCTCAGTTGGTTAGAGCACCACCTTGACATGGTGGGGGTCGTTGGTTCGAATCCAATCGCGCCTACCAGAATACCGAAAGTCAGAGCGCCCTCCGCCTCTGGCTTTTTTTGTTTCTGGGATCGAGTTTATGCCGGTAATCACACTGCCTGATGGTTCGAAACGGGAATTTGCGCAAGCCGTAACGGTGGCTGAAGTCGCGCAAAGCATTGGCGCGGGCCTCGCGCGTGCCGCGCTGGGCGGCAAGGTCGATGGCAAGCTCGTCGATACCAGCTTCACCATCGACAAGGACAGCGAACTCGCGATCGTCACCGACCGCGATGCCGACGGCCTCGAACTGATCCGCCACTCTGCCGCCCACCTGCTGGCCTACGCGGTCAAGGAACTGTTCCCAGATGCGCAGGTGACGATCGGCCCGACGGTCGACAACGGTTTCTACTACGACTTCGCGTATTCGCGCCCGTTCACCCCGGAAGACCTGGCGGCGATCGAGAAGCGCATGGGCGAACTGGCCAAGCGCGACATCCCGGTTACCCGCGAAGTGTGGAGCCGCGACGAGGCGGTCAAGTTCTTCCTCGGCCTGGGTGAGAAATACAAGGCCGAGCTGATTGCCGCCATTCCCGCCGACCAGGACGTGTCGCTCTACCGCGAAGGCGATTTCATCGACCTCTGCCGCGGCCCGCACGTGCCGTCGACCGGCAAACTGAAGGCCTTCAAGCTGATGAAGGTGGCCGGCGCCTATTGGCGCGGCGACTCGAAGAACGAGCAGCTGCAGCGCATCTACGGTACCGCCTGGGCGAAGAAGGAAGACCTCGACGCCTACCTGCACATGCTGGAAGAAGCGGAGAAGCGCGACCACCGCAAGGTCGGCCGCCACCTCGATCTGTTCCACATGCAGGACGAGGCGCCGGGCCTCGTTTTCTGGCACCCCAAGGGCTGGGCGGTGTGGCAGGAGATCGAGCAGTACATGCGCAAGGTTTACCGCGACAACGGCTACCAGGAAGTGCGCTGCCCGCAGGTGCTTGACCGCACGCTGTGGGAGAAGTCGGGTCACTGGGACAACTACAAGGACAACATGTTCACGACGGCGTCCGAGAATCGCGATTACGCGATCAAGCCGATGAACTGTCCGGGCCATATCCAGGTGTTCAACGCCGGTCTGCGCTCGTACCGCGAGCTGCCGCTGCGCTACGGCGAATTCGGTTCCTGCCACCGCAACGAGCCGTCGGGCGCGCTGCACGGCCTGATGCGCGTGCGCGGCTTCGTCCAGGACGACGGCCACATCTTCTGCACCGAAGACCAGATCCAGACCGAGGTCACCGCCTTTAACGACATCGTGCGCAACGTCTATGCCGACTTCGGCTTCACCGACATTGCCGTCAAGCTGGCGCTGCGCCCCGAGAAGCGGGTCGGTGCCGACGACGTCTGGGACAAGGCCGAGCACGCCCTGCGCGAGGCGCTGCGCGTCTCCGGCCTGGAATGGGAGGAGCTGCCGGGCGAGGGCGCCTTCTACGGCCCGAAGATCGAATTCCACATCAAGGACGCTATCGGTCGCTCGTGGCAGTGCGGCACGATGCAGGTCGATTTCTCGATGCCGGCCCGCCTGGGGGCCGAGTACGTGGCCGAAGACAACTCGCGCAAGACGCCGGTCATGCTGCACCGCGCGGTGCTCGGCTCGCTCGAGCGCTTCATCGGCATCCTGATCGAGAACTTCTCCGGTGCCTTCCCGCTGTGGCTGGCGCCGGTGCAGGCAGTCGTCCTCAATATTTCGGAAAAGCAGGCGGATTACGCCGAACATGTTGCGCAAACGCTACGCAACGCGGGGCTTCGCGTCGAGTCGGATTTGCGCAACGAGAAAATTACCTATAAAATACGCGAACATAGCTTGAACCGGTTGCCTTATCAGCTTGTTGTCGGAGACAAGGAAAAGGAAGCCGGACTGGTGGCCGTGCGCACACGCGGTGGCCAGGACCTCGGACAGATGCCTGTCGAGGCCTTGGTCGAGCGACTTCTCGGAGAAGTCGCGGCGCGGAGTGGCACGGCTTAACTTTTGTCGAATTTTCGACAATTCGGGAGCGAAGACCATAGCACTGCAGAAAGCGCATCGCGTTAACGAAGAGATTAACGTACCGGAAGTCCGTCTGATTGGCGAAGACGGGGAACAAGTCGGAGTCGTGAGTATCAGGACGGCCATGCAGATGGCCGAGGAAGCGGAGATCGATCTCGTCGAGATCGCCCCGCTCGCCCAGCCTCCTGTTTGCCGGATCATGGATTACGGCAAGTTCAAGTACCAGGAAGCGAAGAAGGCGCACGAGGCCAAGCTCAAGCAGAAGCAGGTGCAGGTCAAGGAAGTCAAATTCCGCCCGGGAACGGACGAGAACGATTACCAGATCAAGCTGCGGAATATGCTGCGCTTCCTGGACGAGGGCGACAAGGTCAAGGTCACCCTGCGCTTCCGGGGGCGCGAGATGGCGCACCAGGAATTCGGCATGCGCCAACTGGAGCGGATCAAGACCGACGTCGAGGCCATCGGCCAGGTCGAGCAGATGCCGAAGATGGAAGGCCGGCAGATGATCATGATCATCGCGCCGGTGAAGAAGCTCGTAGCGAAGTAAGGAATTCGGTTGCACGCTGCAAGGCGGGCGGCCAATACAAGTGGCGTCGGGTAGTACAAGCGTTTCCGCAGGGGAAACCACCTGGCGACATGACATTAAGGAGCATCCAAATGCCCAAGATGAAGACCAAGAGCGGCGCCAAGAAGCGCTTCAAGGTCCGTTCGAGCGGCGGTATCAAGCGCTCGCAGGCGTTCAAGCGCCACATCCTGACCAAGAAAACCACCAAGTCGAAGCGCCAGCTGCGCGGCATGACCGGAGTCCATGATTCCGACAAGGCCCAGGTTCGCGCCATGATGCCCTACGCGTAAGGAGAGCCGACATGCCCCGAGTTAAACGTGGTGTAACGGCGCGTGCGCGCCACAAGAAGATCCTCGTTCAGGCCAAAGGCTATCGCGGCCGCCGCAAGAACGTATATCGCATCGCCAAACAGGCGGTGATGAAGGCCGGTCAATATGCCTACCGTGACCGTCGTCAAAGGAAGCGTCAGTTCCGTTCGCTGTGGATTGCCCGTATCAACGCGGCTGCCCGCGAGCTGGGCCTGAAGTACAGCACCCTGATGAATGGCCTGAAGAAGGCGCAGATCGAAGTCGACCGCAAGGTGCTGGCTGATCTGGCCGTTTTCGACAAGGCTGCGTTCGCGGCGATCGCGAACCAGGCCAAGGCCAGCCTCGGCGCCTGAGGCAAAGCCTCTACGCCTGACCCTCTGGGTTGAGAAAAAGGAGGCTCTCGCCTCCTTTTTTTTCGGTGAACTGGATGCATCCGAATGCAGAATCTCGACGCAATCATCAATGAAGCCTGCGGCGCCTTTGCCGCAACGAACGACCCCGACGCGCTGGAGCAGGTCAAGGCCCGCTACCTCGGCAAGGCCGGCCAGATCACCGAGCTCCTGAAGGGGCTGGGCAAGCTGCCGCCCGAGGAAAAGAAGACTGCCGGCGCCGCGATCAACCGCGCCAAGGAGGCGGTCGAGGCCGCACTCAACGCGCGTCGCGAAGCGATCAAGTTGGCCGCACTGGAGGCTCGCCTTGCCGAGGAGGCGCTCGACGTCACGCTGCCCGGCCGCGGTGAGGCTCGTGGCGGCCTGCACCCGGTGACGCGCACGCTGGAGCGCATCGAAGGCCTGTTCCGCTCGATCGGCTTCGAGGTCGCCGACGGTCCCGAGATCGAAACCGACTTCCACAACTTCACCGCGCTGAACACGCCGGACGACCATCCGGCGCGTTCGATGCACGACACCTTCTACCTGCAGGGTGACGACGGCAAACCCGCCGAAGGCATCCTGCTGCGTACGCATACCAGTCCGATCCAGGTGCGCTACATGCAGCAGCATGTGGCGAAATACAAGCACCTGGAGACGATGCCCGAGATCCGCGTCATCGCGCCGGGCCGCGTCTATCGCGTCGATTCGGATGCCACGCACTCGCCGATGTTCCACCAGGTCGAAGGCCTGTGGATCGGCGAGAACGTCAGCTTCGCCGACCTGAAGGGCGTGGTCGCCGACTTCCTGCGCCGCTTCTTCGAAAGCGATGACCTGCAGGTGCGCTTCCGCCCCTCGTTCTTCCCGTTCACCGAGCCTTCCGCCGAGATCGACGTCGCCTTCATGAGCGGTTCGCTGAAGGGCCGCTGGCTCGAGATCGCCGGTTGCGGCATGGTCCATCCGAACGTGCTGCGCCACGTCGGCATCGATCCCGAGAAGTACATCGGCTTCGCCTTCGGCATGGGGCCGGACCGCCTGACCATGCTGCGCTATGGCGTCAACGACCTGCGCCTCTTCTTCGACGGCGACCTGCGCTTCCTGCGCCAGTTCGTCTGATTCGACACCGGAACCTGAATCATGAAATTCTCGGAATCCTGGCTGCGCACCTTCGTCGACCCGAAGCTTTCGGGCGCAGAGCTGTCGCATCTCCTCACCATGGCCGGCCTCGAAGTCGAGGAAGAGGAAACCGTTGCGCCGGCGTTCAACGACGTGATCGTTGCGCAGGTGCTGGAAGTCGTGAAGCATCCCGATGCCGACCGTCTCAATGTGTGCCAGGTCGACATCGGCAGCGGCACTCCGCAGCAGATCGTCTGCGGCGCGCCGAACGTTGCCGCCGGCCTCAAGGTGCCGTGCGCGCAGCCCGGCGCCAGGCTGCCCGGCGACTTCACGATCAAGATCGCCAAGGTGCGCGGCATCGAGTCCTCGGGCATGCTCTGCTCGGCGAAGGAACTCGGCATCGCCGAGGATGCCTCCGGCCTGCTCGTGCTGCCGGCCGATGCGCCGGTCGGCAAGAGCATCCGCGACTACCTCGACCTCGACGATCGCCTGCTGACGCTGAAGCTGACGCCGAACCGTGCCGACTGCCTGTCGCTGACCGGCATCGCCCGTGAAGTGTCGGCGCTGACCGGTACGCCGGCGAAATACATCGACGTGCCCGCTGTTCCCGTCAGCATCGACGCGCAGCGTGCGATCGCCCTCGACGCGCCGGCGGCGTGCCCGCTGTACTGCGGCCGCGTCGTCAGCGGCGTCAACGCCAAGGCGCCGACCCCGGAATGGATGAAGCGCCGCATCGAGCGCTCCGGCATCCGCGCCATCTCGGCGCTGGTCGACATCACCAACTACGTCATGCTCGAACTCGGGCAGCCGCTGCACGCCTTCGATAACGCCCGGCTGGCCGGTACCGTGCATGCGCGCATGGCCAAGCCGGGCGAAAAGCTGCTGCTGCTCAACGCGCAGACCATCCCGGTCGACGCCGACGTGCTGATGATCGCCGACGGCGAGAAGCCGCTGGCCATGGCCGGCATCATGGGCGGCGAGGAGAGCGGCATCACGCTCGACACCACCGAACTGTTCCTCGAATCCGCCTACTTCGCACCGACCGCCATCGCCGGCCGCGCGCGCCGCTACGGCTTCGGCTCCGACGCCTCGCACCGCTTCGAACGCGGTGTCGATTTCGGCGGCACGCGCCAGGCCATCGAGCGTGCGACGCAGCTGATCATCGAGATCTGCGGCGGCCAGGCCGGCCCGCTGGTAGAGGCCAAGGCCGAATTGCCCGCACGCAAGCCGGTGCGCCTGCGCGTTGCCCGCGTGGCCAAGGTGCTCGGCGTGCCGTTTGCCGCCGAGGCCATCGCCGACCTGTTCTCGCGCCTCGGCCTGCCGTTCGCGCGCGAAGGCGAGGATTTCATCGTCACGCCGCCCTCGTACCGCTTCGACATCGAGATCGAGGAAGACCTGATCGAGGAAATCGTCCGCCTGCACGGCTACGACAACATTCCTGCGCCTGCGCCGCAAGGCAGCCTGGCGATGCTGCCGCAGACCGAGTCGGCGCGTACGCTGTCGCGCATCCGCCAGATCCTGGCCGATGGCGGCTATCAGGAAGTGGTCAACTTCGCCTTCGTCGAGGAGGCATGGGAAGCCGATTTTTCCGGCAACACCAATCCGATCCGTCTGGCCAACCCGATCGCCAGCCAGATGTGCGTGATGCGCTCGACGCTGTTCGGCGGGTTGGTCGCCAACCTTGCGACCAACCTCAAGCGCAAGCAGAACCGGGTGCGCGTGTTCGAGACCGGCCGCTGCTTCCTGCGCGATGCCGGTGGAGTCCCCGTAGCCGGCTTCAGGCAGCCTTGGCGCCTGTCCGGCCTCGCTTACGGCGGCGCCCTGCCCGAGCAGTGGGGAGCATCGACGCGCAACGTGGACTTCTACGACGTGAAGGGCGACCTCGAGACGCTGCTGGCGCCGTTCGTCGCCCGTTTCGAAAAGGTCGCGCACCCGGCGCTGCACCCCGGCCGTGCCGCGCAGGTGCTGCTCGACGGCAAGGCCATCGGCGTCATCGGCGAACTGCATCCGCAGTGGGTGCAGAAGTACGACCTGCCGCTGGCACCGGTCGTCTTCGAACTCGATCTCGAAGCGCTGAAGCATGCCGAGCTGCCGAAATATGCGGAGGTCTCGCGCTACCCGGCTGTCATTCGCGACCTCGCCATCGTGGTCGATCACGGGCTCGAATTGCAGGCACTTTTGGACGGACTTTCGACCCGTCGCCCCGCCCTCGTTCAGGACATTGAACTGTTCGATGTGTACACCGGGAAAGGGGTTGGTCAAGGGAAGAAAAGTCTTGCGTTCCGGATAGTTATGCAAGATACTCAAAGGACTTTGCAAGACGCGGAAGTGGATGCCGCGGTGCAACATCTGGTGGCTTATCTGCAGGATGCCTTCAAGGCGCAACTCCGTGTCTGACGAGGAATAAAAATGACGCTGACAAAGGCTGAACTCGCCGATCTGTTGTTTGAAAAAGTCGGACTCAACAAGCGTGAAGCCAAGGACATGGTGGAGGCCTTCTTCGAGGAAATCCGCAATGCGCTCGAGCGTGGCGACGGCGTCAAGCTGTCCGGCTTCGGCAATTTCCAGCTGCGCGACAAGCCGCAACGCCCCGGCCGCAACCCGAAAACCGGCGAGGAAATCCCGATCACCGCGCGCCGCGTGGTCACCTTCCACGCCAGCCAGAAACTGAAGTCCGAGGTGGAAGAGTTCTACCGTGGAACACAATCCTAAAGACATCAGCAGCGACGCGCTGCCGCCGATTCCGGCGAAGCGCTACTTCACCATCGGTGAAGTGAGCGAGCTGTGCGGCGTCAAGCCGCACGTGCTGCGCTACTGGGAGCAGGAATTCACGCAGCTGAAGCCGGTCAAGCGGCGCGGCAACCGTCGCTACTACCAGCACCACGAAGTGCTGCTGGTGCGGCGCATCCGCGAGTTGCTCTACAGCCAGGGCTTCACCATCAGCGGCGCACGCAACCGCCTCGACGAGGGCGCTCCTGCCGAACCGTCGCCGTCGACTGCAGCCGCGCTTTCGCCGGAGATGCTGCGTGCGGAACTGGCGAGCGTCATCGCGATGCTCCGTGTTTGAGTAGTACTCTGCTTTCGGTTATACTCCGCGCCTCGTGTCGGGGCGTAGCGCAGCCTGGTAGCGCACTTGCATGGGGTGCAAGGGGTCGCGAGTTCGAATCCCGCCGCCCCGACCAATAAATATCAAGTAGTTAGCTGCAAACGAGAGCCGGCCAAAAGCCGGCTCTTTCGTTTTGCGGTACGGTTAGCGGTACGGAATCGCAAAGCCGTGCTTCTGGCCCAGGTGATCGAGAACATCTGGAACAACGTGGATCGGGACTACAACGTCAAAGTTCTGGTACGCCGCCTGCAACGGATCGAGAAGGATATGACCGGCGAGGCCTGGCCGACATCATTTCCCTGGTCAAGCACGCCGCCAAAGAAGCCTCGCCAATCTACACCGCCGAAGAGCGGGTGGGTCACGCCATGAGCCAGTTGCTGGCACAAAATCGGTTCTCCGACGAACAACTCCAGTGGCTACAGTTGATCCGTGAGCACTTGGTCAAGAACCTCACCATCGAGCTTGACGACTTCGACGCCCCGATCTTCTTTCAGCGGGGCGGGCTGGGCAAGGCCAACAAGGTCTTCGCCGGGGAATTGGCTCCGCTGCTCCCGCGGATCAATGAGGCGCTGGCGTCGGCATGATTCCGATGTCGGTAGCCGCTGCAATTGAATGCACTGAGCCAGCCGGGAGCCGGGCAAGGGGCGGATTGGCGTTAAATGCCAGTTTTGCGTATAATTTGTGCCACATGGCAAACAATGGAGTGTCGTCATGAGCACAGCTGCAATTGCACATCCCGTTCTCTCGGTTGAGTCTCTGCTCGGCGGCAAGCGGGTCTTGCAGGCCAAGCCCCGCAGCCCTTTGGATTGGGTATCGGTCATTCGCCAGGGCATTTCCTCGGCGGCGGTGGATTCCCTCGCCAAGACCATTCACGTTACCCATTCCGAATTGGCGGTGGCACTCGGTATCCCGGAGCGCACCTTGGCCCGGCGCAAGAAGGAAGGCATGCTCAACAGCGAGGAGTCGGCCAAGCTGGTGCGCCTCGCCCGCGTGATCGAGCGTGCCGAGGAGGTCTTTGAAGACCTGAATGTCTCCCTCGACTGGCTGAAGTCGCCCAACGCCGCACTGTCCGGCGCAACCCCGCTGTCGCTGCTGGACACCGACATCGGCGCGGAAAGTGTGATGGACGCGCTGGGCCGTATCGAACACGGCGTATTTGCCTGATGCTAACCGTCTGGCGGCTCCTTACTGCCCGATTCGCGGAATCCGCGTTCTCGGGCGAAGGTGCCCGCCTCTATGGGGGACGCTGGAACCGCAAGGGAGTGCCGATGGTTTATACCGCGGGCAGCCAGTCCCTGGCGATGCTCGAATTGCTGGTGCAGGACGAGCCATTGCGTGCCCGTTACGTCATGATCGCTGCCCGGCTGCCCAAGAACCTGAAGATCGAGCGTATCGCGCCGGAGCAACTTCCCGCCGACTGGCGCGACCTTGCCGCACGGGAGCAGCTACAGGGCATCGGCACCGACTGGGCCAAGCGCCGGTCGAGTGCGGTGCTGGCCGTGCCCAGCGCGGTCATCCCCTCCGAAACCAACTACCTGCTCAACCCGCTTCACCCCTCATTCGCAAAGATCGAGATCGGTGAGCCGCAGGACTTCGTCACCGACCTGAGACTGATAAGAAGATAAGTGACATCGTCAACAAACTCTGGGGCTTCTGCAACACCCTGCGCCACGATGGGGTCGATTACGGCGACTACATCGAGCAACTGACATACCTGCTGTTCCTGAAGATGGCCGACGAGCTATTCGCAATGGTTGCGATTGGGCGACACTCAAGGGCTACTCGGGCAATGCCCTGACCGACCATTCCCTAAACACTCGACCAGTAGATCAGCCATCAAGCGCGCATGACGTCCGTTTCCATTGGGGAATGGATGAATGGCAACCAGTCGGTGATGGAAGCGCACGGCGATTTCATCCGCTGGAAAGCTGCCATGTTCGAGCTGATAGCGAACGTCGTCGAGCAGCTTCCTGAACTCGACGCTGATCTTTAGCCAGTCGATACCTATGTTTTTGTCGGACTTGCGAAATTCGCCAGCCCACTTCCAGGTTTCGCCGAACATCTGTTTGTGTAATTGGCGCAGGAAGGCTGCGCCGGCTCCCGATCCGCCGACCTGCCCGGTCGTCGAATTGCTCCCGATGGGATTTTCTACGTACCGTCAACGCGTCTTCCCGCCACTCCGCCGCCAAGCACCGTCTCTTCTATGCCTGCCGCCTCAAGCAACACCTGTATTGGCCTCCGGGAACACCAGGCGGTAGTTTCGCAGGTCTTCCTTGAAGGCATTACATCGCTTGAGCGCTTCGTAGAGGTCATGCCGGGGCTGGGCGTAGCCGAAGGCCGCCGTCCAGGCTTGAATGCGGGTCATGGCCCGGATGTACGGCGTCGCGTCGGCATGGTTCGACAGGTTTTTCAGCGGCAACAGATAATCCTCTCGATAGACCGTCGGCACGATGATACGGGATCGGCCGGCGGCGCTCAGCACGCAGTTCATGGCCAAGCGCGCCGTTCTGCCGTTGCCATCCTTGAAGGGGTGAACCTCGGAGACGACGAACATGGTCATCAGCGCGCGGGCGAGGGGGTCCTCCAGCGCCTGAATCCGCTCGAAGCCTTCCCGCAGCGTGCCCTGCACGAGTTCGTGGGCTACGAATAGCGTTGCCCCGGCCTGGTTGTTCTGGTCCTTCCACTCCCCCGGGTTCTTGTCCAGCCGGGACTGCATGACCAGCGCGTTGACGCTCTTGAGCCAGTGCAGGAAGTCATCCGCTGAGCTTGCCGGCTGGTCGCGCCAGGGGGGCTGCATCGCGGCCTGGAAGGTCCCCAGAATGTCGTGGGAGTCCTCCGTCCGGTTCGGGATGAGCTTGCCTTCAAACACGATTTCCTCGGCTTCGCTGACCAGGAATGTGGTGCCTTCGATGTAGTTCGAGAAGTAGGACTCGAAGAACGCGAAGTTCTCGCGCGCGACTCCCGCTTCCGCAGTGGCTGCCACCTCCGGCAAGGCCTCCGTCCGCAAATGGCTGAACAGCGTGTCGAACAGGGCGAGACGGTCGGGGTCATAGGGGCGGCCGGCAGCGCGGGCGAGTGCCTGCTTGCCGTGGAGTTTTTTGCTTTCATGGGTTCCCAGCAAGGCTCCCATGATGCCGTCCAGTCGCTTGAACTCCTTTTCCCGGCCAAGCTGGTCAGCCAGCGTACGGCAGGCATCCCGGAGTTGACTGAACCGATCCCCCCCCCGAATCGAGAGAATCTTGTCGAGCTCCGCCTCTATCGTTTCCTTGGGAAGCACGCGTTCGCGCACCCCGCGGCCGGTAGCCAGGTTCTCCAGCAACCAGCGAGGTTGGCCGGCCAGGAATAGGGCCTTGTACGGGACGTCGCCGTCGACTGGGCCTTGTCCAGGAATAATCTTGACTATGAGCCCAGGTAGCTCCAGGGTTCTCGGCCGATTTCCGCGCGTCACATAGAGGCGGCCCTCGACAGGCTTCGCGTCGTACCCGCTCCTATAGCTGAGGACCCCGTCAGGCAACAGGTGGCTCACAATACTCGCCCAATGGCGCAGCACGACCGTTTCCGGGGGGCTGACCAGATTGCTGGTGTAGACGCCCTGGTACAGCTTCAGCAGCTGCCCCTCACCGGCCAGCCGGAGGATCTTGCGGTCCGCGGCAAGGTCGCCCTCACCGGTGAAGAGGACCTCAGGCAGCAGAATGTCGGCTTTTTGCTTGATCGCCACGGCGAATCCTCGATGGCTGTCTGAAAAAACGATTACTGTGCCAGAGTTTGTCTAAAATGTGTGTGATTCACGGAAAATAAGGCTTGTCGGATTTTGCGTTGATGCAGTAGGCGCCGCGGTCTGGTTTGTCTGAAAATGTGCGATTTCAGCCTAATAGTCAGTCATGTTGGGACGGATGGATAGGTTCGTCATTCCGGCCCCCCCTTCGACAAGCTCAGGGCAGGCTTCGACAAGCTCAGGGCAGGCCGGGCTATGCCCGCGCCGGAATCCAGGAAAACACTCGCCTCGCCAGCGTACGAGCCTGCCACCTGGATTCCGGGTCAAGCCCGGAATGACGGGGGTTACATCAACCAGGTTCGAGTTGACTGACTACTAATTTGTCGGAGTTGTGGCAAACATGGCTCGACAGACTTCGCTGTCCTCTCCCACATCGATTGCGCTTCACGTTCAGGCCTGCCCAAACTGATTCTCGCATGCCATCCGTCGTGCCCATGCCAGATAAGCTATTTCCTGCGCCAGCCCCTCATTCAGCCGCAGAATGTTTTCTTGTTGTTCGGGAGCGCGCAGGGCGCGCTCAAGCTCTACCGCCATCCTCCACACTTCCTTGGCGCCTAGATTTCCTGCCGCACCGGCAATGGAGTGCGCCAGCTTTCCTGCTTGCTGAATATCGCCTGTTTCAAGCAACTCTTTTACGTGCCGAACGGCATTAGTCTGCTCATCGAGGAACTGGGCGAGGAGCTTGTCGTAAAGTTGCCGATTCCCGGCAACGCGCTTGAGTCCCTGTTCCGTGTCCAGCCCCGGAATGGCGGGAATGTCCTCGTCGTCGCTCAAAGCACGGGGCGCCTCCGTTGCGGCCGAATCGATCGCACTCCGCTTCCCGCACCAGCGGAGCAAGGCGTCGAACAGCGCATCAGGGTTCAGGGGCTTCGTCAAGTGATCGTTCATTCCTGCATCGAGGCAACGCTGCCGTTCCTCCGTCATCGCGTGCGCGGTCAGCGCAATGACCGGTAGATCCTGGAAACGGCTGTCGGCGCGCAGCTTCAACGTAGCCTCGTAGCCATCCATTTCCGTCATCTGCAGGTCCATTAGCACGGCGTCGTAAGCATGGCCGTTGGCCCCAAGCCGCGCCAATGCCTCGCGGCCATTGCTGGCCACGTCGACGATGATCCCCTTGCTCGCGAGCAGGGCTGCGGCGATTTGCTGATTGATCTCGTTGTCTTCGACGAGAAGTACGCGTTGCCCGTGCAAGTCTTCGCAACTGCGTTCCGGCGTTGCCGTACCCGAACGGGAGGGAACGCCTTCTTCCAGCGGAAACAGCGAGAGCAGGGCGTTCTCAAGTGCCGCCTGGCTGACGGGTTTGGTCAGAAAGACGTCGATCCCAGCCGTTTCGGCATCGTTGCGCAGCCCGTCGTAAGCGGAGGCGGTGATCATGACGATGTCCGGGGGCGAGCGGAGTGCGTCGCTGTCCTTGATCCGCCGGCTGGCTTCGAGTCCGTCCACGCCGGGCATTTTCCAGTCCATGAGGACGATGCGGTAGGGGTCTGCCGCATCATGCCGCAGCACGGCGTCAACGGCTTCCGACCCGGTGCCGACGAAGTCGATGCGGAAGTTGAAGGCCGCCAGCGACTGTGCGCGGATTTCCCTGGCCTCCTGGTTGTCGTCGGCGATCAGCACGTGCATGCCGGCCAGGAAGGAGGGCAGCGAATGGCCAGGTTGCTGCGTTGCCAAACCATGCCCGAACCGAGCCGTGAAGGCGAAAGTGCTGCCGGCGCCGGGGGATGAAGTCACCCCGATTTCGCCGTTCATGATTTCCACCAGCCGCTTGCAGATCGAAAGCCCGAGGCCCGTTCCGCCGAACTTGCGTGTGCTTGAACTATCGACCTGGGAAAACGGCAGGAACAGAGCCTCGGTTTGCGGTGCCGACATGCCGATGCCGGTGTCCTCGACCTCGAAGTGCAGCACCACGCCGGCGGCATCGGAAGCCTGCGGGCGCAGGCGAACGACGATCTGCCCGCGTTCGGTGAATTTGATCGCGTTGCCGACCAGATTGGTCAGGATCTGCCCGAGCCGCAAGGGGTCGCCCTTCAGCTCGCGCGGCACCGACGGCGGTACGTCGAAAAGCAGTTCCAGCCCTTTCTCGCGAGCCTTCCCACCGAGCAAGGTGGCGACATGGTCGAGCACAGCGTCGATGTGGAAATAGCTGTCTTCCAGTTCCAGCTTGCCGGCCTCGATTTTCGAGAAATCGAGAATGTCGTCGATGATCCGGAGCAGGGCGGTGCCTGCGGTATGAATCTTGTCGGTGTAATCCCGCTCCCTGGGCGGCAGATCCATTTTCAGCATCAGGCCGGACAAGCCGATGACCGCATTCATCGGCGTTCTGATCTCGTGGCTCATGTTGGCGAGAAACATCGATTTGGCGCGGGTCGCCTCTTCCGCCTGCCGCTTGGCCTCGATCAAGGATCGTTCCGTTTCCTTGCGTGGGGTGATGTCGTCGATGAACATGACCGTTCCATCCAACGGATGTTCGGAGTCCATGGCGCGTCCTGTCATTACGCCCCAGAAACCCGTGCCGTCCTGGCGGCAAAGATATTGCTCACGCGAGTTAACACGGTTGGCGGCCAAGTCCGGGTAGACGCTTGCACCGAGTGCATCGTACTCCTCGTCGCTGAAATAGAAGACGCGGGTCGATTGCCCGGCCATGGTGCCGTGGGGGTAGCCGAAAAGCTCCTCGAAGCGCCGGTTGCAGCGCTGGATGGTCCGGTTCCTGAGCACGCAGATTCCGAGTGCGCCGCTCTCGATCAAGGCCTCGTTTTCCGCCAAGGCCTGGCGCAGCGCCCGCTCGGCTTCTCTTTGCGGTGTGATGTCTTCCATCAGCCAGACCGACGGCCCGAACGGATCGCCGTTTTCGATGAGCCTCGCCGCCAGCCGGCACCAGAACATCTCCCCATTCTCGCGCCGGAAACGGGCTTCGCCGGAAAACACACCATGCGTGCCGAGTTCCGGATAGGCGGTCATACCGATCAAATCGTAATCGTCTTCACTTGCGTACAGAATGCGCGTGGATTGTCCCGCAAGCATGCCGGTATCAACGCCGAAGAGCTGCTCGCATTTCCGGTTGCAGGAGATGATGGTGCGCTGCTCGATCAGTACGATGCCGACCAGCGCGTTATCCAGCAATGCCCGGTTCTCGGACAAGGCTTGTCTGAGCGATTCTTTCGCGTGTTCCTGCCGCGTCGTGTCCCACATTGCCCCGATCAGTCCGCCCAGGCTGCCGTCAGCCTTGTAGAACACGGCCTTGTGGAATTCGACACTGCGACGGGAACCATCGCCGTGGGTGATCTCGGTTTCGTAGATCTGGTCGTGCGGATTTTCGAACAGTGCGTTGTCCGCCTTGAAATAGATGTCCGCCAGATCCTTGGGCCAGATTTCGTGCACCGTTTTGCCGAGAAGATCCTCGGGCGACTTCCCGACGAACTCCGTGAACGCCAGATTGCAGCCCCGATAGCGCTCATTTTCATCCTTGTAGAAGACCGGGCAAGGGATCGTTTCAATCAGGCGCTGGATAAGAATGAGCTGGTCGCGTGCCAATTGCTCGGTGTCCACGCTCTCCCCGGAAAGTGCGCTGGCGGCTGCGCTGTTTGGGGGCGCCGGATGGGTGCCGGGTAGCTGATTTTTTTCCGTGGCGGCGAAAAGCCAAAAACCACTGGCCTGAGGATCGAGGCAAACCAGTTGGCCGTCGCACGTTAGCCTTCGGCCTCCAGGCAGCAGGAAGGCGATCATGGCATCTCCTTCGCGGAGTGCTACGTCGTAGTCCGCGGTCCCACGTCCTGCTAAGCCAAGCAGGCTGGTCAACGCGCGGTTGAGATGCGCCAATCCGGTTGCCTTCTCCAACAGCGCCGTCGGCGTTGGAGAACACTCGAAAAGTGTTCGGCATACGGACGCTGGAATTTCCTGGTAATCCACTATCCGCTCTTCCTCTTCTGCAGTTCTGGCTATCGCCCGCCAATGCTTGTTTTCGGCACGGCAATGTCGTCGCTTCCGCGTGGAGTCTACCGCACGACTGACCGCGGAGGTCTCTTGCCCGGGGTGAAACCGGCAGCAGCCTCGTCGGGCGACGCTGCGCACTCCAGCGGCATTTCCCCGCAAGGGGATTGGCGGCGCTGTACCTTCGCGGCGCCGCCCCGGCCGGCTCATTTTTGTTGCCGGACATTTTCGACCAACACGTTTCGACACAGCCTTCTCCAATGCATGCCAGCTCAGGTTTCTGCCGAGAGTCCAGGGCATGGCGGCGGCGGAGCCAAATGTTCGCCACCGCCCCCAGTCCCCGACGAGGGTTCACCCTCTATCGCGCGAGGGTGCGTCCGTATTTTCCTTTGCGCGCGAGTCGCTAGCATTGCTGACCTAGAGCCAGCACTGTTTGGCCAACGCATCGCCCAGTTATTTTTGCCCCTTTCGAGCGCCCGGTTCAGGCGCCGCAAGAGAGGAACGCGGATTTGCGCAAGGCGTGAATCCCGGCTGTTAGCCGGTTCACCTGCGCTGAAATCATTCGGTATTTGAACGGTATTTGACCTAGAGCGGATTCGGGTTTGGTCGATCCAGTCGCTGGCCGACCTGGACGCCATCCGGGTGATCAAGCTTTACCGCATGGCGGTGTGCACCGGAGATGTATCGTGGAATGTGTTGTGAATACGGCGATGATTGAAGAGACCGACCAGGCCTGGCCGGCGCAACGCCATGATTGCCCGCCCTTGACCCAACCCGAAGGGCGCTCCAATTATCGGCGTGGTGGCATTGCCCTTGCTATCGGGCTCGGCATGCTGGTTCCCGTTGTTCATGGGGCCGATAACCGTGCCAGCGAGTCGTCGAAGCCTTCCGGCGTTCTGACTAACGCCGCTTCGGCTGCTGCTGCCGCCGCCAACGCCGCAACCGCCGCGGCCAACGCTGCGACAGCGGCGGCGGGTGCGGCTTCAGCAGCACTTGAAGCAATCAACGCCATTCTTCCGACGTCGCAGCGCGCTCCCTCGCTTTTCAGGCCGCCCGCCGCGGCCAGCTCCAAGTCGAGCGAAGAGGCCGTTCAAAAATCGCCGGCAACGGCTGAAGGCGTCCCGACAACTGAAAGCGAATCTTCGTCCGAACCGACAAGAAACGTCGGGACTCGTTTTCTGGTCCCTGACGAACACAGCTTGGTCGGCCTAGTCGGAGCTTTTGAAATTCCGGTGTCGGTTGATACCCGCGGCGACGTCAGCGACCGGGTATCCGGCGAACAGGATCTCGATGGCGAGCCGGTGAACAGGGCCGCAGAAACGAATCTTGGCGAATCGATCGGTGCCGGGCGCGGCTTCAGTCGGGAGACGCTGGCGGCCACTGCGCGGGTCGACCAGGCCAAGGCGCAGTCAGGGCAAGCGCTTGCCCTGCTGTTACCGTCGCTCGCCCTGCGCCGCAGCAGCGGCCGAGAAGTCTCGTCGCCTTCGGTGGCGCACGATGCCAACGGCAAAGCCATTGCCAAGGACGCGCATAGACGCGACGACACGGCAGTGACACTCAAGCAGCCGCTGCTGGATTTGCCGAGTTTCTACGACTACGGGCGGCGGGGCGTCATCGAGCAGGCGCGGGATAACGGTCGCCGGGCCGCAGACGGCGATGCCTATCTGTCCTCGGTCAACGCCTACCTTGCGCTGGTTTCAAGCCGGCTGCAGGCGGATATGGCACGCGATTTCGAAGGGCAATTGAAGGGGCTTCTTGCTTATGTCGAAAAGCGGGCCAGCGCCGGCGCATCGAGCGCATCGGACGTGGCGCGAGTTCGTGCGCGCAACCAGGCCGCAATTTCGGCGCGCCTGGAGCAGGAAGCGGCCCACGCTGCCGCTGGGGTGGAGTTCCTTCGTCTGACCAACCGCGCGCCGCGAATGGCTCGCTTGCCGGAGCTTGACGATCTCGGGGCGGGCACGATGCCCGAATCGCTGGATCGCGCTGTCGAGCGGGCCATGGAATCCAACCCGGACATTGCCGTGTTGATCTCGGAAGTTCGGGCAGCCGAGATCGATAAGTCGGCGGCCAGGAGCCGCTTCCTGCCTCGTCTCGATCTGGAATTGAGCGACAACAAGACCTTGCACGCAGGAGGCGACCCCAACCCGGATGGCCAGCGCGACAAGCGTGCGATGCTGGTGTTGAACTGGAGCCTTTTCAGCGGTGGCGCCGATGTCCAGTACAACAGAGAACGTTCGGCGCGCCACCTGGAATTGAAGTACCGCCTGGACGATCAACGCCGCCGCGTCGTGCAGACGCTCTCCGCGCAATACGCCACGCTCAGTTCGTCGCGCGAACGTCTGACTGCCGGTTACCGGGAGCTCAAGTCGATCGCGATGGCAGCGGAAGCGATGTCAAAGAGAATGCTCTCGGGCAATCAGTCGCTGCTTGATCTGCTCGACGTTTATGACCGCTACTACCAAGCTCGGGTGCGACTGGTCAACCTGCACATCCAGGAAATGAGTTCGGTCGCCCAGATCGTCCGACTGGTGCAGGGCGTACCGCTGTTGGCCACGGCGACTCAGACCGGCGGCCCGGCGACAGCGCCGAAGCCTGCCGCACGCCGTGTCGCGACAGAGCCGCTCCAGCTGCCGTCAACGTCCACCGTCAGCGGGCTGGCAAGCGCGGATCGGGCGCCGTCTGCCGGACTGCCAGTGGATAGACCGGAGAACTGAGCATGGCGATTGGAAGCAACAACGATGGTTCGGATATTTTTTGGCCGGGTTATGTCGATGCGGTCACCAATCTGGTGCTCAACCTGTTATTCCTGCTGACGATCATGACGGTCGCCGTTTTCATCTTCGCCATGGAACTCGGCCGGAAAAACGTATCGGCCACTGAAACCAGGCCAGAGTCGCAGGCCAGCACCGAACCGGCCAAATCGGCCGAGCCCGAGGTGGAAGCGTTGCGCGAGCAGGTAAAAGAGCTCAGGCGCGAAATCCAGATGGCCAACGAACTGCTCACGCCTCAAAAGGTATTGCCGGCGACTTCGGTGCTTGCCCGGCCCGAGAAGAGCGTCGATCGGTCGAGCGCCAGTGGCGGCGGTCTGGTGGTGCGATACATGGATGACGCCGTGACGCTGACGGCGACGGAAGCCGACAAACTGCGCGTCAGCCTCGCGTCGATCGTGGCCAGCGGCGGAGCGCATATCGACGTGCTCGTGCCGACCGGTTTTTCCGAAGCCCGGCGCCTGGGGTTCTACCGTGCAATGGCGGTTCGCAATCTGCTGATCGAAATGAATCTGCCGCCCGGCAAAATCGACGTCTCTGTCCGCGAAGGCAAGGCCAGCGCAGACGCCTCGCAGGTCCGGGTAATGCCGCGTTGATGGGCAAGCGCTTGAAATCGATTCGACGCCGCAGCCGTGCCGTTCTTGCCGGGTTGTCGCCCCGACGCGCCTTCGTTCTGCTGACGCTGCTCGGCGCCGCCGGAATATTGCTTTGGGCCGGTCTTTCCAGCGTCGACATCATCGTACGTACCGAAGGCCGGATTATTCCGGCGGGAAAATCCCAGATCATCCAGCATCTGGAAGGCGGCATTGTGCGTCAGCTTCTCGTTCAGGAAGGTGAGATCGTTCGCGCCGGTCAGCCGCTGATGGAGTTGTCCGACGTACAGGCACGATCGAGTCTGGGGCAGGAGCAAACCAAATTGGCGGCATTGCGCGGGCGAGAAGCGCGCTTGCTGGCCGAGTTGAACGGCCTCGATGCCATAGCATTTCCGGCGGATCTGGATGACGCCGAGGTGCGCCGCGCCGAATCGGATGCCTGGAAAGCGAGACGCGCCCGTCTGGCTGAAGAAATCCGCGTCTTGCGCGACCAGGGCGCGCAGAAACGGGGCGAAATTGCCGAAAGCGGCTCCCGTCGACAAAATCTGATTGGCGAGCTGGAGGTCGCGCAAAAACAGCATCGCCTGATCGACGGCCTGAGAAAGAACGGCGCGGCGTCCGAGCTGGAAGTGCTCGATACCCAGTCGCGCATTCAGCGCCTCCAATCGCAGATCGCCGAGGCGGGGGCGGCCATTCCGCGCTTGAGAGCGGCCGAAGCGGAGAGCGAATCGCGCGTTTCCGAGGTCAGGGCGCGCTTTCGTTCGGAGGCTTCGTCCGAACTGACGCAGGTACGTGCCGATCTTGAAAAGTCGAACCTCGAAGTCGGCACCAATGCCGACCGCCTGAATCGCAGTAGCGTGCGAGCCCCGGTATCCGGCTTCATCAACCGGCTGGCAGTGAGTACCGTGGGCGGCGTAGTGCGCCCCGGCGAGGTGCTGATGGAAATAACTCCGGACGATCAGCGTGTCGTGGTCGAGGCGCGTGCCCGTCCGAATGATCGAGCGAATCTTCGGCGCGGGCTGCCGGCGCGGGTCCGACTCGGAGCCTACGATTACGCAAGCTTTGGCGCCTTGGATGGCGAGGTGGCGGAAGTCAGCGCCGATACGCTGATGGACGAAAAAGAAGGCCGCTACTACCGTGTCCGCATCGAGGCCGCGTCGGTATCCGTCATCCGGCAACCGGGGGAAATCGTCCCGGGAATGACCGCCAGCGCCGACATCGTGGTTGGCAAACGCACCGTGCTGTCCTACGTCCTGTCGCCGCTGCTCAGGTTTCGCGATGGCGCGTTTCGGGATCCGCGATGATCGCCGTTTTCTTCGCCGCCTGGAGCGCCCGGGCCCGCTTTGGCCCGGCCGCTCTTGCCGTTCGGGCGCGAGCCTTGATCCTCCCGGTATCGACCCTGTTGCAATCGACTGACCGACTTAATTACCGAGATTGACCATGCTTAAACGGCTGAGAATTTACTATTTCTACGTTGCGTTGCCATTTGTCGCGCTTCTGTCCGGAGCGGCGTTCTATTACGATTTGATCGCCAGGACGATTGTTTCCAACCCGCACCCGCAAATCAACTACGCCATCTTCGCCATCATCCTGCTTGGCGGATTCCTTATTCTGCACAGCATCAGCCGGCAGATGCAGGAGGCCAGGGCGCTTTCCCAGTACTCCGAGGCTGTGCGGGCCGGGGCTGACCCGGCCGCGCTGCAGGAAATGGCGATCAATTTCGACGCCGATATCGCCTATGTACTGCGCATGCTGGCGGCGTCCGGCGGCAGAGCCATCACCCACCAGGAACAGATCGCCATCGAACACGAACTGGAGAAGGCTTCGACGCGTTTGAATTCGCGCATGGCCTTGCCCCAGTTCCTGTCCGGTCTGCTGGTCGGCATGGGGCTGCTCGGCACCTTTATCGGTCTGCTCGCGACCTTGAACGACATCGCGGCACTGATCTCCAGCTTTGCCGATATTGATATGGCAAAAGCCAACCCGATCGACGTCTTCCGAACCATGATCGAACGGATGAAGGCGCCGATGCAATCGATGGGGATCGCGTTTTCGGCCTCGCTGTTCGGTTTGCTGGGATCGATCATTCTCGGCCTGATGATGGTGGGAATACGCCGATGCCTGGGCGACATACTCTCGCTGCTGGGGTCGGAAGTGGCGCAACACATCGAATTCGCCCTGGCCGCCGAAGGCTTCGCCTATAGCAAGGGTGCGCTCGCACAAGGTCGTGGGCGTCACCGCGAGGGAGGGGCGGCGGCCATTGATCTGCTGGCGCGCGCGGCCCTGCCGACCATGGAGAACCCGGCGAACGCATTGTCCGATGGGGCTGTAACGCCCACTGAGAAGCCGCAGCTTGGCGCGCCGACGGGCGATGCGGAAGACAGCGGCGGGAACGAAGCGTCCAGACGTGACCGGGCTCAGCTGCTGGCGGAATCTGGCGGCGAAGAATTGCGCGTGCTGTTGCGAATTGAAGACCGGCTCGCCGAAACAGCTCGCCTGCAACTGCGCACCCTGAATGCCGAGGTCGACGACTTCCAGAAGCAGCGGGGCGACATGCTGCGTTCGATCAGCGAGCATACCGAGGCAGTCGGCAATTTCCGTAACGAGCTGCAGCGTGTCGGCCGGCAGTTGGGAACCATCACCGGCATTATGGAAAAAGGCAATACCGAGGTTCTGGCGCAACTTAGCGAACTCATGGTGCGGATGTCGGACGATTCGGCCGAAATTCGCAAGCTCATGATCATCCAGATCGAAGACCAGCGCAGCCGCTGAGGCGATGCGTGCTGTTGGAAAGAATTCCGGTGGATTTTGCGCGCCGCGACAACCTGCCGCGCATGAAACAACAGAGTGAAAGTGAAAGGAGCGACCATGGCAAACGAGACGAAAATGCGGAGCACCAAAGCACTGAAAGTTTTGCCCGCGGGGCAGGAGATTGAGCGCGCCGCCGTCGCCGCCGATGGATCGGTCACGATTCGCCAGGGGCTGGAGCAACTGCAGTCAGTTGATGTGGCCGACGTTGACCTGCTGCTCAGTTTCACCAACGGCGCGTACGTGGTCATCCCCAATGGCGCGCTCGATGCACTCGACAACACGCCGCACGCTGTGGTTTTCAAGGACGGCAAGGGCAGCCTGAGCGGATTGTTCAAGTTGTCCGGCGTCACCAATCCGGCCAAGGCTGGCAGTTTGCGCATGGTGTCCGAAAATATCGATGCCGCCCCGCCACCGGAAAGTCCGGAAGCGACGATCGATATGCCGCCTGCGCCTGTTCCACCGGCGCCGATGGTCAAGGTGAGCATCGGTTCGGCAGCAAGCATTGCGGCCGGATCATCCAAGGGGTCAGGATGGGGTTCCGGTAACGGTTCGGGCGAGGGCGAAGTGCCGGCAACAATTCAACCGGTCCCGATTCCGGTGCCTCCAGTCTATAAATCGGGGATACCGGAACCGGTCAAGGCCGACCCCGTCAATTTGTTTGATTCCCTGGCGAATCCTCCGACCATCAGCGCCATGCTGTTTACGTCATCGGCGTTCAAATTGACCAACGCGACGGGCACGCCGACCGGTGCCTGGATTGAACCGCCCGAGACCGCGTACGGCGATCCGGCCTACGTCACCGACCGAGCGATTTACGCGGAGCAATTGGGAATTCGAAGCTCTCCGGCGGCTCAGGCCAACCGCGAGATCATCAATGGATCGAGCGCGGACGACACCATCGGCCACAATTCCGCCTTCAGTCCTTCGGCATCGCAGTGGGTCAAGGTCCTCCATCTGGATACCAGCAATTTCCAAACGATTACCAGGATCGACCTTCGGGTCAATGGTTCGTATTCAAGCATCCCGGGATTTGATATTCAGGGCGCCGGGGTGACCCGAGTAACCGGAACCAATCAATGGCTGATCGATCCCGCTGCTATTCCTGATCTGTTGACCCGGGGGCTCAATCTCAACATTGTTTATAACATCAGTGACGATCCGGATTTCCTTGCTTCGGCCCCGGTGGATTTGCCAACGTCGATCACGGTGACCGGCACCCATACTGAGAGCGGCGTCACGACCTCCCCCGAGGTGGCCACCAAGTTCATTCTGACGTCACGTGACGCGGTGACGGCGGCGGATTTTACCGTCCCTGTCGTCGATCCGATTTACGGCGAGAACATGATGGTCCTGCCGAGAAGCGGCGTCGGTTACGACATTTATGCCGGCGATGGTAACGATGTTGTTTACGCGGGGGCCGGGGCCGACCTGCTGAAGGGCGAG
The DNA here is from genome assembly GCA_016183655.1 of Rhodocyclales bacterium. GTDB lineage: Bacteria > Pseudomonadota > Gammaproteobacteria > Burkholderiales > Rhodocyclaceae > Proximibacter. The sequence continues at coordinate 114,494 of JACPEH010000022.1, read as the reverse complement.
GCCGGAAACGATACGCTCGATGGCGGTTCCGGCAATGACACGCTGAATGGCGGCCTTGGCGCCGACACGCTGGTCGGCGGAGCCGGCAGCGATACCGCGACCTATGCCGATGCCGATCTCGGGATCGGCGTTACCGCAGCTCTGGACGCCAGCCTGCCGGGCGTGGCCGGGTCCGAGTCGTTCGGCGATACGTTCGCCAGCATTGAAAATCTGGTTGGAACGAATTACGCCGACACGCTGATCGGCAACTCGCAGGTCAACGTCATCGCCGGTAGTGCCGGTGACGATATCCTCGAAGGGCGGGGCGGAGCCGATACCGTCGACGGCGGCGATGGCGTCGATACCGCAAGTTATGCGCATGCCGTCAGTGCCGTCGTGGTCAGCCTGCTTGCCGGTACGGGGGGCGGCGGGACGGATTCAGAGTCCTTCGGCGATACGCTGGTCAACATCGAAAACCTGAGCGGATCGGACTATGACGATACCCTGGTGGGTGATGCCAACGCCAACGCGCTTGATGGGAGTGCGGGAAACGACACGCTAACCGGCGGTGCCGGGGCGGACGTGCTGGCAGGTGGGAGCGGCAGCGATACCGCAAGTTATGCCAGCTCGACAATCGGGCTCACGGCTTCGCTAAGCGCGGGTTTGGTGACTGCCACCGGAGACGCGGCAGGCGATATTTATGCTTCTGTCGAGAACCTGGCCGGCTCGGCTTTCAATGACACGTTGATCGGCAACGGGGGCGCCAACACCCTGCTCGGGGCAGAAGGTAACGACGTGCTCGAAGGCCTGGCCGGCGCCGACGATCTGCAGGGCGGCGACGGTACCGATACGGCCAGTTATTCACACGCCAGTGCAGCGGTGCGCGCCTCGCTGGCAGACGACACCAGCAACACCGGCAGCGATGCCGTGTTCGATCGCTACACCAGCATCGAGAACCTTACCGGCTCGAATTTCGACGACACGCTGATCGGCAACAGCGGCGTCAACGTCATCACCGGGGGCGCAGGTGACGACATCCTGGAAGGCCTCGCCCGCGCCGACGTCCTGGACGGCGGAGCTGGCAGCAACACCGCCAGCTATGCCAGCGCCGCCGTCACCGTCGGCGCCGGCGGCATGCTGCTGGGCGTCACCGCCTCGCTGTCCAGTCCGGGGGCCAACACCGGCGATGCACAGGGCGACAGCTACACCAATATCCAGAACTTGCTCGGCTCGGATTTCATCGACACCCTGATCGGTGACAGCCGCGCCAACGTGCTCAGCGGCGGGCTGGGCGACGACGTGCTGGCGGGCTTGGGCGGTGCTGACGTGCTGGCGGGCGGCGACGGCATCGATACGGCCAGTTACGCCGCGGCCGGCACGGCGGTCGGTGTCTCCCTCGCCGATGGCAGTGGCAATACGGGCAGCGATGCGCTGGGCGACAGCTATGACGGAATCGAGAATCTGAACGGCGGAAGTTTCGCCGACACCCTGGTCGGCGATGCCGGCGGCAACACACTGAGCGGCGGCGCCGGCAACGACGTGCTGGAAGGGATGGCCGGAGCCGATGTCCTCCTGGGCGGCACCGGCACCAATACAGTCAGCTTTGCCCATGCCGGGCAGGTCGGCTATGCCGCCGGGGCGGCGACGACGGCCGTCGGCACGGGCGTCGCCGCGTCGTTAACGACGAGCTTCCTGCAGGGCGACGCCTTCAGCCAGACGGGCGATGCGCAGGGAGACAGCTACTCGGGCATCGCCAACCTGGTGGGGTCGGACTACGCCGATACCCTGATCGGGGACGCCGGAGCCAATGCCATTGCCGGCGGCGGCGGCGATGACCTTCTCGAAGGCATGGGGGGCGCCGACGCCCTGGACGGGGGCGCCGGCAACAACACGGCGAGCTACAACCACGCGGCGGCGCAGGCGGGCGGTGTCGGCGTGCTGGCCTCGCTCGATGTCGGCTACGGCGTCAACACCGGCGATGCGGCGGGCGACACCTACGCCAACATCGGCAACCTGGCCGGCTCGACCTTCAATGACACCCTGATCGGCAACACCGCGGCCAACACCTTGAGCGGCGGCGACGGCGACGACGTCCTCGAAGGGCAGGGGGGCGCCGACACGCTGATCGGCGGAGCGGGCAGCAACACGGCCAGCTACGCCCACGCCAGCGACACCGGCGGGACGGTGGCTTCCCTGTCCGGCCCGGCGGGCAATACCGGCGCTGCGGCCGGGGACACTTACCTCCAGATCCAGAACCTGACCGGCTCGGACTATGCCGACACGCTGACCGGCGACACGGCCGGCAACATCCTGCGGGGCGGCGCCGGCAGCGATTTGCTCGACGGCGGGGTGGGACTTGCCGGCGACACCTTCATCGGCGGTTCCGAAACCGATACCGTCACCTACGCCAACGCCTCGTCCGGCGTGATCGCTTCGCTAACCGGCACTTTTTCTGCCGGCGCGACGGTGCTCCAAGCCGGCGATGCCACCGCCGATACGTTCAGCGGGGTGGAGAATCTGGCCGGCTCGGCCTTCGCCGATACCCTGATCGGCGATAGCGGCGCCAACACCCTGAATGGCAGCACGGGCGACGATATCCTCGAAGGCATGGCGGGCGCCGATACCCTGGTCGGCGGCGACGATACCGACACGGCGAGCTATGCGCATGCCACGAGCGCCGTCGTCGCCTCGCTCACCCTGGCCGGGTCGCTGGTGAGCGGGCCCACCGTCAGCATCAGCGGCGACGCAGTCGGTGATGCTTACACCGGCATCGAGAATCTGGGCGGGGGAACGTACGCCGACACCCTGATCGGCGACACGGGCGCCAATGTCCTGTCCGGCGGTGCCGGTAACGACGTGCTCGAAGGCCTGGCCGGCGCCGACGATCTGCAGGGTGGCGATGGCACCGATACGGCCAGTTTCATCCATGCCACTACGGCCGTCGTCGCCTCGCTTTCCACCAGCTTCACGGTGGGGCCGGCGGTCAGCCAAACGGGCGATGCCGCGGGTGATACCTACGTCAGCATGGAAAATCTGCAGGGGTCGACGTTCGACGATATGCTGATCGGCGACTGGGGAGCCAATACGCTGTCAGGCGATGCAGGCGACGACATGCTCGAGGGATTTGCTGGCCCCGATGTGCTGGATGGCGGTGCCGGCGTCGATACGGCCAGCTATGTCCATTCGACGGCAGGGGTCACGGCCTCGCTGACCACCAGCTTCCTTGCGGGGCCCGCGGTCGCGCAAATGGGTGATGCAAGCGGCGATACGTACAACGATATCGAAAACCTGGAAGGCTCCAGCTTCGCCGACACCCTGGTCGGCGACAACGGCATCAATACGCTCAGCGGCGGTGGCGGCGACGACGTGCTTGAAGGCTTGGGCGGCGGTGACGTCCTGGCTGGCGGCAGCGGCACCAACACGGCCAGCTACGAGCATGCGGCCGACGATGGTTTCGGCCAGGGCGTGACTGCCTCGCTGACGGCGCCCGGCGCCAATGCCGGCGATGCGCTCGGCGACACCTATAGCGGCATCCAGAATCTGCTCGGTTCGGCATTCGCCGACACGCTGACCGGCGACGCCGGCAACAACGTCATCACCGGCGGCGACGGCAACGACACCTTGTCGGGCATGGCCGGCACCGACAGGCTCTATGGTGGCCTCGGCAACGATGCGCTGACCGATGACGGCATCGGCGCCGCCACCCTCGATGGCGGCGACGGCGACGACACGGTCACCATCACCGGTAACGATGGCGCCTGGGATACCTACATCGGCGGGGCCGGGATCGATACCTTCGTCTGGTCCGGCGCCGGCTCGGAAATGCACATCAACATGGAGCTGGGCGGCAACTTCTGGGGGGTCTATGGCACGATCACCAGCCGGGCCAGCGGCACGGCTTTCGAGAACGTGACGGCGACCGGCGCCAACCAGCTCTACGTCTATGCATCCAATGACGACAACGTCATTGCCGGCGGCAGCACCCTCAATGACCGGGTGGATTATCGCTACGCGACCTCGGGCATCTCCGCCAACCTCGCCACCGGCGTCGTCACCGGCGGCAGCGGCAACGATACGCTGGTCGGCGTCGATATGGTGATGTACGGCTCCCACTACAACGACACCCTGGTCGGCAACGGCAATGACAACCAGTTCCAGGGCGGGGCCGGGGCCGACTACCTCGATGGCGGCGCCGGCTTCGACTATTCCCGTTACGACTACTGGGACAACAACGGTCCGGCCAATGTCTCGCTGCTCGACGCCGGCATCAACACGGCCCTCGGCTTCGTGTTCACCAACTGGGCGGCCGGCGACACCCTGCTCAATATCGAAGGCCTGGTCGGCTCCAACTACGGCGAGACGCTGTGGGGCAACGGCGCCAGCAACACCATCTACGCCAACGGCGGCAATGACGTTCTGCAGGGCCTTGCCGGTGCCGACTATCTCGATGGCGGTGGCGGCAACAATACGGTCAGTTTCTCGTTGTCCGGCCTGGCGACGGTTGGCAGCGCCACCACGGGGGTCGGTACCGGCGTCACCGCCAGCCTGACTGCGGGGCTCGCCGGGATCAACAACGCCGGCGATGCCGCCGGCGACACCTACGTCAATATTCAGAACCTGACCGGGTCTGACTTTAATGACACCCTGGTCGGCAACGGCGCGGCCAACATCCTGGAAGGCGGCGGCGGTGACGATCTGCTCGAAGGTCTGGGTGGTGCCGATGTCTTCAGGGGGGGCAGCGGCAACGATACCGTCACCTTCGCCCACTCGACGTTGGGCGTCACGGTGGATCTGGCCAATGGCGGCGTCTTCATGCAGACCAACGATGCGGTCGACGATCAGTATATCGACATCGAAAATCTGGTCGGCTCGACCTTCGGCGATACGCTGATCGGCAACAACCAGAACAACGTGCTTGCCGGCGGCGGCGGCAACGACAGCCTGGACGGCGGCGCCGGATTCGATACCGCCAGCTATGCCGATGCGGCAGCCTACGTCACCATCAACCTGGCGGCCAATACGGTGACCGGCAGCGCCTCCAGCGGCGTCGGCAGCGATACGCTGACCAGCATCGAGGGGGTCATCGGTTCGAATTTCGGCGACAGCATCACCGGCAGCAGCGGCGATGACACCATCGACGGCGGTGCGGGGGCGGACACGATCGACGGCGGCGCCGGGGTGAATACCCTCTCCTATGCCTCGGCCACCGGGGCGCGGAGCGTGGTCATCAACGGTGCCAATTCGGATGGCGATACCCTGAGCAATTTTCAGAACCTGATCGGCTCGGCTTACGGCGACATCCTGACCGGCGACGGCGGCGACAACGTCATCGAGGGCGGGCTGGGCGCCGATACGCTCGATGGCGGAGCGAATTCGGCGGCAGGCGATACCGCCAGTTATGCCGGCGCCAGTGGTGCGGTGGTGGCCAGCCTGGCGACCGGTCTGGCCACCGGCGCCGCGGGTGCCGACACGCTGAGCAACTTCGAGAATCTGCTCGGCTCCGCCTACAACGACACGCTGACCGGCAACGCCGGCGCCAACGTGCTCAACGGCGGAGCGGGCGACGATCTGCTGTTCGGCGGCGATGGCGCCGACACATTGACCGGCGGCAGCGGCGTGGACACCGTTTCCTATGCCGGTGCGAGCGCCGGCGTGGCGGTGGTCATCAATGGCGCGGGCAGCGCCGGCTTTGCCGCCGGCGACGTCCTGCTCGGCATCGAGAATCTGGTCGGCTCGGACTACGACGATACGCTGACCGGCGACGGCCTGGCCAACACCATCGACGGCGGCCTCGGCAACGACACCATCGATGCCGGCGCCGGCATCGATACCGCCAGCTATGCCGGTGCCGGCAGCGGGGTGACGGTCAACCTGGGTGGCCTGGGGGTCAATGCCACCGGTGGGGGCGGCAGTGACCAGCTGAGCAACTTTGAAAACATCACCGGCTCCGCCTACGCGGATACCTTGACCGGGGACGGCAGCGTCAACCTGTTCGAAGGGGGGCTCGGCGCCGATGCCATCGACGGCGGCGCGGGCAAGGACACGGCGACCTACGCGCACTCGAGCGCTGCCGTGAACGTCAGTTTGCTGGCCGCGGCCAGCAATTCGGGAGGGGAGGCGCAGGGCGATACCTTCGTCAGGTCGGCGGGCCTGTCCACCATAGAAAACCTGGTCGGCTCCATCTACAACGATACGCTGACCGGCGACGCCGGCGCCAACGTGCTCGACGGCGGCGACGGCAATGACCTGCTGCTTGGCGGTCTCGGCGCCGATACCCTGACCGGCGGCAACGGCCTGGACACGGTTTCCTACGCCGGGTCTGCCGCGGTGACGGTGAATCTCACCTCGGCCTCCTACCGCGGCGTCAATCAGGGTTCGGGCTATGCCGGCTATGGCGGCGCCGGGGACGCTTCGGGCGATACCTATAGCGGCGTCGAGAATGTCATTGGTTCGGACAACAACGATGCGCTGATGGGAAGCACCAGTGACAACGTAATCACCGGCGGCCTCGGCAACGACCTGATCTGGGGAGATAGCGGCAATGACGTGATCTACGCCAATCAGGGCTATGACAAAGCCTATGGCGAAAATGGCGACGATACCTTCTACGTTTCCAATGCCGCCGTAAACCTGCCGACGCTGGTCGACGGGGGGGGCGACAGCACCCTCAACAACGGCGGGGGCGACACCCTCGTCCTGCAGGGGCTGACCACGGGTTCCTATTCCCTTTCACCGCTCGCCGGCGTGACCAACTACATGGAAATTCTCAATATCCGCGGCGATGGCGCGGATACGGAACTCAGCGTCACCAGTGCGGATATTCGGGCTTTCGTCGATGGCGGCAACGCTTCGCGCCTGGTGATCAAGGCGGATGCCGGTGGCGATTCGCTGGTCATCAATACAGCCGCCGGCGAAACGGTGCAGACCGTTTCCGTCGATGCGGGAGCGACCGATTACCTGGTGTTCAACGCCGGGGTCCAGGTCGCCCAGATTCACTGGCAAGCCGCCTGATACCCGCCCCTATCGACACGCTGGACATTCATTCCGCTTTGCAAACCAAGACCCACCGATGACAGCCCCTTCCATCACGCCGCTCCAGGCGCTCCCGGACCTGGAGGGGCTGGATCGCCATGCCTTGCTGGCCGCTGCCGACCGGCTGTGCGGCGCCAATCGAGCGTCAGCGCTGCTGCTCCGCCAGTTGCTCAAGCGTCTGGTCGCGCGCACCGATAACTGGCCGGCGCAGGCGCGGCGCCTAGACCGGGTCGGTTTCTCGGCTCGCCACCTGGCGGCGCCCCTAAGGCATGTGCTCGATTTGCCGGGGGACCTCGCCATTGTGCAGTTGCGTGGCGCGACCTTCCTGCTTTTGCACCGGAATCAGCAGCGCTGGCAGGTGATCGGTGCCGATGGCGAAGTGCTGGCCGACATGCCCGATCCGGCCGGCGAGGCGTTTGTCGAAGCGGTGGTGCTGCGCACGCCGCTGGCCAGACTCAGGATCGATGGACTGGCTTCGCTGGCCGCCTTGTGGCCGGCCTTGCGCGCGGCCTGGGCGGAGGTCGGATTGGCGAGCCTGTTCGTCAATGCCGGCCAGTTGCTGCTGCCGCTATTCTCCATGCTGGTGTATGACAAGGTGGTCAGCAACGGCGTGTTTGAAACCTTGTGGGCGCTGGCGATCGGCATGATGCTTTATCTGGCGGCCGATGGCGGCATGCGCGTGGTACGCGCCTGGTCGACGGAGCGAATCGGCGACGAACTGACCCGGCGCAGTGACGAGAACCTGTGGCATCGGCTGAGCGCGCAAGTGGAAACGCCGACCGGCGGTGTCGCCCGTTTTCTATCCAACTATCGCGATCTGGCGCTGTCGCGCGAGTTTGTCTCCTCCACCTATCTGTTGGCGCTGGCCGACACGCCCTTCCTCGTGCTTTATCTCATCGTCATCGGCATCATCGCCTGGCCGTTGTTGATTGTCGCGGCACTGCTGGTGTCGCTTTACGCGGCGCTCGGCCTGCTGCTCCAGGCGCGCGCTACGCGTCTGGGCAAGGAGGCGGAGCAGCACAACACCCGCAAGCTGGCCTTCATGGGCGAAATCCTCGGCGCGCTGGACGTGGCGCGCACCGTGCCGGGTGCCGGCACCTTTTTACGCCGCTGGCGCGAGCTCTCGGATCAATCGGCTGGTATCGATGGCAGGCGGCGCTTGTCCACCCATCACCTCAACACGCTTTCAGCCGCGATGCAGACCTTCAGCACGGTGGTCATGCTGGCGGCCGGGGCCTACCTGATCGAGGCGCGCCTGCTCTCGGTCGGCGGCCTCATCGCCAGCAATCTGCTGGCCAGCCGGGCCATGGGGCTGGTCGCCTCGCTGTTCATGGTGGCGGGTAAATGGCAGGATTTTCAGCGGGCCGCAGCCAGGATGGAAAGCAGCCTGGAAACGAGCGTCGAAAAGGAGTACGTGCCGCGCCCGAGCACGGCTGGCCACATCGTCGTGCTCGGCCTTGGCAAGCGCTACGCGGGGCGTCCGGCGGCGCTCGATTCGGTGTCTTTCTCGGTGGCGCCGGGCGAGCGCATCGCCCTGCTCGGCAAGCCGGGCGCCGGCAAGACCACGCTGCTGCGCAGCCTGGCGGGCTTGTGCCGGCCGGATGCCGGACAGATTCTGGTTGATGGGTTGGCGCTCGATGACATCGCACGGCTTGACCGCACCCGTTGGCTGGCGTGGAAATCGCAGGATTCGGCGGTCTTCGCCGGCTCGTTGGAGGATAACCTGCGCATCGCAGGCGGGGGCTGCGATGGTCAGCGGCGTGCCCGGGCAATCTGGGCTTCCGGCCTGGAGGAAGAACTGAATAGCGGCCGCATGACGCTGGGCATGCACCTGGACGAACGTGGCGGCAATCTCTCGGGGGGGCAACGGCAGAAGGTCGCCCTGGCTCGTGCCTTCGCACAGCCCAGTCGTATTCTCCTGCTCGACGAGCCGACGCTGGGGCTTGACCCCGACAGCGAACGCTTGCTTGCCGAACGGTTGCCCAAGGTGCTGACAGATGATGCCGTCCTGATCATGACGACGCACAGCGTCATCATGCTGGGCATGGTCGAGCGCGTGATCGCAATGGACGGCGGACGGCTGGTGGCGGATGGGCCGCGCGAGACGCTGGTCCGTGTCGCCTGAGCCGAATCCCGTTTGGTGAGCATGCCGGCTGCGTCGGCCAGCTGCAGCAGGCGATCATCCCGCAAGGGGTGACGACGACGCTGGAGGCGCTGATGGCGAACAACCAGTTGAAGGTGCAGAGGCCGCGTAAGAATGGTCGTCACCGCCCGGCGCCTCCTGCCGGGCGGCTTGGGCGAACGCCAAGGGCATTTTTTCCGCCCTCGGGCGTTCGCCGCTTTTTTGGCACTTCCTGCCGACCCATGCCGTGTTTGCGGCCTCGGAGAAGCGAGTGCCGGGCTATGACAACGAACGCGGCAAGGGCGGCAGCCAATGACTGCGCGGAGGTTGGGTTATAACGACAAAAACAGATTGAGCGGTTGGTCAGCCATCGGCTCAAACCCATATCGTTTGTAAAAATCGACTGCTTATTCCTACGCGTTTACAACGAGGCAAAGGTCGCCCACCTCGCCTGCAACGTGCGCCACCCGGTCGAAGGCGTCGAAAAGCATGTGCTCTCCGACACCTTTCCGCTCATGCCTCCGGGCTGTTGCCAATCTGCCAAGTTCTTTCAGAAGAGCCGATCATTGGTTTCAAAACGCTTTTGGTATATCTGCCTGCGACTTCAGCGCCTGTTCGCCCTGTGCCTCCCCGGCAATTCGTGCAATTGCCTCTCCCATCTCTTCGCATGCGCGCGGATGCGCTTGCATCAACTCCAGGGCGCGCACGGATGCGCTTGCAAGATATTTGCCGGCGTTGGCGGCTTGGGAAAATGGCTCCAACCAATTTTAGCTTGAGCTTGGTTGCGTTGTCGGCGGCCAGTCAAGGTTCCGGAGTCCGACTACAAGGTTCTGGGCTGGAATCTCGAAGCCATTGCACCGGGGGCTGCAGTGTCGGTGTTTGCCCGCTTTCGCCCGCGTCCACCGGCCGCGACGAGCGACGACGAGTCGACCCGCAAGCCGTGAGGCGTGGCTGGCAATCCGGCGGCCAGGGAAGCCGGGTAGGTGTCGGTGCGCCAATGCGTGCAGCAACCAGGGGGAAACACGCTATTGCCCAAGGTGTCGTCCCAATGGTTTGCCGCGAGATTTCGTGGGATCGTGCATTGGCCATTCCTGCTGCAGCTCCGGAGGCAACTGTGGGGGTGGGACATCTATCGGAGGCAGGAGGCAAACGATGTCCATGTTCTTGACGAAAGGCGGGTGTCGACTCTGGTTCGAGCGTTGGGGTTGCGGGCCGCAAGCGGTGGTCTTCCTCCATGACCTGATGATGAGTTCGTGCGTGTGGGCGCCCCAGATCTACGGCATCCAGGGAAAGCACGGGGTGTGCTTGTACACCTTCGACTTCCGCGGTTTCGGCCGCTCGGACAAACCGGGGAGCGAGTGCAGCGTTGAAACCCTGGTCGAAGACCTGCGCTTCATGCTCGGCGAACTCGACATCCAGCGGCCGATCCTCGTCGGTGCGGGGATGGGCGCAACGGTTGCCATGTCCTATGCCGCGTCGGCTCCGGGGGCCGTGTCCGGCCTCGTGCTGATGGCCGCGACGCCGTGCCTGGCGTGGCGCCCGGATTTCAAATGGGGGCTGCTGGCAGACGAGGTGACGAGTCTGGCCGAGGGCTTGCGCTCCGATTTTTCTCTCGCTGCCGCCGAATACGCCAGGGTGGTGTTTCCCGAAACTCGCGACCGGCAGGTCGAGGGCGTCATGCGCGCCATGCGCGTCGTCGCCCAGGAGGCGGATCCCGTGGTTGCCTCATCGTGCCTGGAGGATCTGGCCGCACTGGATCTGCGCCCGATGTTGCCGCGTATCGGTGCGCCGGTTTCCGTCGTTAACAGCGCTTCGGACCGGCTCGCCCCGGTCTGGGTCGGCGGCTGGCTGGCCAACGCGCTGGGGGCCAACAGCTTCCTGGTCGTGCCCGCTGCTGGCCATGCCCCCTACCTCACGGCTGCGCAGCGAGTCAACAAAGTACTTTCGTCGGTTCTTTCCGGTTTCGCCACTCGCGCCTCGTCTGAGCCGGTACACGAACTTGCGGCAACGGCACGTCGTCCAGTGGAGGTTGCGAGTTGGTGCAGCGAACGATGAGCATCGGTGGGCGCCTGGCCCTGAGCGGTTTCCTGCTTTGCGCCGCTTGCGGGGAGGCCGTTGCCGCCGAGGGTGGCAACGGCATCGCCGCAGTGGCGCCGACCGGGAAAGGCGGCTATCGCGTAATCGCCGTTGGCAGCGGCGGAATGGCGCCGGACCACGCCGAACTCGCGATGCTATACCAGGCGGCGATCAAAACGCTGGCGGATGGAAAACGCTACTTCCGCTTGATGCGCGCCGATTTCCGGGAGCGGCCTGACCAGTCCGGAGTGCCGGCGAAGATGGTCGTCTGTGAAATTCAGACCTACGCGGATCGTCAGCCCGGCCTGGCACGCCTCTTCGATGCGCAGGACGTCTTCGTCAGGCTCGGCCGCCGGCTTGCCGAATGAAGCTCTCGGGTGAGCAGCGCCGAGTCCTTCGCTACGAACACCTGAAGCGCTTCCTGCCGTGTGCCGGGGGGAGTTCCAGGCCGTGGCGGGTTTGGACGGCAGGATGATCATTCCCATTTTTTCGAATAGGTTGACCAACCCGTCATGTCCATGAACCGCTGCCGACACATCGCCGATTTCGCCGGCAAACGCGGTTTCCGTTTTTTGCGGTTGGTCTGGGTGCTGTCGTCTTTCTTTCCGGCATGTTCGGTTATTTTTTTCTCCCGGATCTGGTCAAGTCACGGGCAGAACAGGCTGTGGCGGAAGCGCTGCATCGCCGGCTGTCGATTGGCGCCGTCGAGGTGAATCCGTTGGCCCTGACCGTCAGGTTGCGGGACACGAAACTCCTGGCGGCGGATGGCGAGATGCTTTTCGCTTCCTTCGATACCCTGGAGGCCAGCGTTTCCGCCGAATCGCTGTTCCGCCTCGCGCCGGTGATCGCGGAGCTGAGGCTGGCCAAGCCCTATGTCCATCTGGTGCGAACTGATGCCCACCGCTGCAACGTCGATGACATTGACGAGCTGATCGACGACGCTCTGAAAGCGCTTGGCGAGCAGCGCGCCCAGGCGGCGAAGGCGTGGTTGCCGAACAATGGCCAGGTGGCGGCGGAGCGGGTGTTCATCGTCGGGACAAAAACCACCGGTGTCCCCGATGGAGAACCCGGGGCGAAAGCGAACCGGGTGATGTTTTCTCTGAGATAGACGCCAGCCCCCGGCTGGGCGATTCGAACGGCGCCGGCTGCGAAAGTCGAAGGCGGGAAGTCGTCAATGGACGGATTCAAGGCGGGCGGGACTCCCCTCGGTCTGCTGCGGAGCCCTTGTGTCGACCAAGGGTAAACACTCTATTGCACGGGGTTTTGTCCGGATTTTTGTTTTGCGGCGTAACGCTAACATTGCTCACGAGCGCGGGGATGCTCCGGCCACGTTCAGGAACATGCCGGAAGAGGATGAGAACGCGCCGGTTGCCGTTGCGCCGGTGATGATTTTCGGGAATCTCTGCGTGTCGGGGAGTGCGTGTTCGTCCCGTGCGTATGGGGGAGGGGATAGAGAGATGGTGGCGCTGAAAAAAAGGGGGCGATTCGTCGGCATGGGCAGACTTGGTTCGAACCGCGTGCGGCGGTGCCGGGCTTCGTTCGCCGGTTTTCCGGTGCCGCGATGACCTCGATCGATCTGGCGCTTGCTTTCCTGGTTGGCTTCATCGTGGGCAGGGTGCTCGGCCATTGGCAACTGCTGAGGCAGGAGAGCGATTGGCTTGCGGCGATGCGCCGCCTGCGGGAGCTTGATGGCTTGTCGCCATCGGCGCCAATGGTTGAAGAAATAGTGATGCACTATGAATTGAATGCGGCGGCCGAGGATTCGTCCCGCTCCTCCTGGTTCAGGAGGCGTCGGCAACAGGGCTTTCAATGAGATCGCATCTTTCAATCATCTTCCGGCTCCTGTTGCTATTGCTTTTGGTGCGTCAGTCGGTTTTCCCCGCTTGGGCGGACGGGCCGGAAGAGCTGGCTGCTCCCCGTTTTTCGCTGCGCGCTTTCGGCACGCTGGGCATGGCGCGCTCGTCGTCGGACCACGCGGATTTCGTCCGCGACCTGTCGCAGCCGGAGGGGACGCGCGGCCAGTGGACCGGCAAGGTGGACTCGCTGCTCGGGGTGCAGGCCAACTATCACTTCAGCGAACAACTGGAAGGAGTTGCGCAGGCCGTCAGCCGCTATCGCTACGACAAGAGCTTCCGGCCCGAGGTCGGCTGGGCGTTCCTGAAATATGATCCGGGTCCGCGTCTGAGCCTGCGGGCTGGCCGCGTCGGCACCGAGTTCTACATGCAGGCCGATTCGCGCCAGATCGGGTATTCCTATCTTCCCGTTCGTCCGCCCACCGACTATTTCACGACCTTGCCGATTTATTACATGGACGGCGGCGATGCCGTCCTGACCGTTCCGGCGGCGCAGGGCCTGGCGAAGTTCAAGGCGTTTTACGGCGTGGCCGGTGAAAAAATACCCCTCGCCGACCGCGCTTGGGATTTTACCGGCTCACGCATATTCGGCGGCTATGCCGATTACCTGCAGGGCGCGTGGCAGTGGCGGCTGTCTTACGCACAACTTCGGTACAGCCATGAAATTCCGTTCAGCGAGATGCGCGAGGGCTTGCGTCTTACCGGAGTACCGTCGGCAGTCGCTGCGGCCGATGCGCTGTCCATCGTCGGGCAGCGGGCGCACTTCTATTCAGCCGGGGTGGTTTACGACAGGGGGCCGGTTCAGGCGCAATTGATGCTCAGCCGAACAATGCAGGAGAGCGCCTTGTTCGAGGACTCCAGCGCCGGCTACGGATTGCTCGCTTACCGCTTCCCTTCGCTGACGCCTTATCTCGGATTTTCACGTGCCAGATCGAGCGCCAGGCATCTGGCGACGGGCTTGCCCGACGCTGTTTCCCAGCTTGCGGCACTGAATGCCGGAGTGGCGGCGCTCATGCGCCAATCGCACATCGACCAGCACACGTTCTTTGTCGGGGTGCGCTGGGATGTCCAATCCAACGTTGCCCTGAAGGTCCAGTGGGACAGGGTGCGCGGCGCGCCGGGCAGCGTCGCCTTTCAGCAGGCGGAAAGCCCGGCATGGAACGGCAGGACGAATGTGCTGAGCCTGACGCTGGACTTTGTTTTTTAGGCGGCCGCATGAGACTGTTTGCCGTGATTCTTGCGCTGGCCTTGTTCCTGCCGCGCGCGGCCGGTGCCGGCGAGATCGTCGTGGTCGCCAATGCGACCAGCGGCGTCGGCAAGCTGAGCCGGGATCAGGTGGTCAACATTTTTCTCGGCCGCTTCCGGCAGTTTCCCTCGGGCCTTCCGGCCGAGCCGATCGACCAGCCCGACGGAAGCCCGCAGAAAGCGCGCTTCTATCGCCTGCTGGTCGATAAGGAGATGGCCGAAATCAATGCCTATTGGGCCCGCCTTGTTTTTTCAGGCCGAACGCCGCCGCCCCTGAAAGCGGAGAGTTCCGGAGAGGTCCTGCGTCTGCTGGCTTCCAGAAAAGGCGGCATCGCCTATGTGGACCGGTCCTTGGTGGATCAACGGCTAACCATCGTATTCAGCCCGGACAATGAGTAGTAAGAAACATTTTGTTCGCTCTTTCTGCTCGGGGCTTATTCCAAAGACGGCATTCACCATCGGCTGGATGGCAGTCGTGGCGGGGGTATTGTCCCTCTCGGTCACGGCAGCAGTGACGCGTGACCGGGCGGAGGCGAACTCCGCCCGGGAACTGGGCGAATTGCTCGATACCGTGGAGAGCACGGTGCGCATCGCGTGCTTTGTCGAAGATCAGACGCTGGCCACCGAAGTGGTGCGCGGCATGCTCAAGAACAGCAAGGTGCTGGGCGTGGCGATCCGCGCCAACAATCGCGAACTGGCGCGCAGCTATCGTGCTTCACCTGGCGCTACCGACGACATCGCCGAATTCTCCGGATTGGTCAAAGGTGGCGCCAATGGCCGATTGACCCGGCGCGTTGCCTCCCCCTTCAATCCGGAGCAGACGGTCGGGGAGATCGTGCTCGATCCTGATCCGGCGGCCATTTCCCAACGCGTTGCCGACGACGTGAAATTTGTCGGTCTGTTGCTCGGCGCGCAGTGGCTGGTGATTGGCGGCGGCTTGCTGGCGCTGGTGTTGTTCAACGTGGTGCGGCCGATCAAGATCATTTCGGACCACTTGCACCGGATGGACGCCGAGCTCGGCGAGCGCTTGAGTCCGCCCGCCGGGCAGGACAGAACCGAAATCGGCCGCCTGGTCGCGGACATCAATGCGCTGGCATCGCGCCTGGTTGCCGCTATCGATCACGCGACCGAACAAACCCGGCAACTGCAGGAGGCAAAGGAGCGGGTCGATGCCCAGGCCCGGCAACTCGAAGTGAAAAACGCCGCCCTCGCGCGGGCCGTGCAGGTGCAGGAAGAAGTGGAACGCATCGCACGCCACGACCTGAAAACCCCCTTGAGCAGCATTGCCGCGGTTCCCGCCTTGCTGCGCAGGGGCCGGCGGCGGAGCGAAGAGGAAGAAGCACTGTTGTCGATGATCGAGAATTCGGCCAAACGGGTCCTGCGCATGGTCAGCCTGTCGCTCGATCTGTTCCGGATGGAAGAAGGCGCCTACGCTTTCCAGCCCAAGGCGGTTGATATCGTCGCCCTGGTGCTGGCCGTAACGCGGGATCTGGCCAATGAGGCCCAGTCCAGGGCCGTCGATATCCGAATCAGCGGCCATGCCCCGCAGACGTTCGTGCATGCCGAGGAAATACTTTGCTACTCGATTCTCGCCAATCTTCTGAAGAATGCGGTCGAGGCGGCGCCGGAGCGGACGATGGTGCGCATTTCGATCGAAGCCGGCGAGCTGGTCCGACTGAGCATACACAACGACGGTGCCGTGCCGCTGCCGGTGCGCGCTTCGTTCTTCGAGAAGTACGCCACCCACGGCAAAAGCCAGGGGACCGGGTTGGGCACTTATTCCGCGCGGCTGATGGCGCGCGTCCAGCACGGGGAACTGACGATGGAAACATCCGAGATGGCAGGCACCACGCTGGTGCTGGAACTCTTGCCCTTGCCGGAAGGGGCTGTGCCCAGTGAACTGCCGGGAGCCGGCTCCAGTGTTCCGACGGCTTCCTCCGCCACGGCGATTCCGGCGCTGCGCATTCTGCTGGTCGACGACGACCCCGACAATACGCTGATCATGAAGCTCTTCCTGCCAAGTCCGCCGCTGGAAGTCGAAACGGCGGGCAATGGCCGCGACGCGGTCGAAGCATGCCGGCGGCGGCGACCGGACGTCATTTTCATGGATCTCGAAATGCCCGTCATGGACGGTTGCGAAGCACTGCAGTGGATTCGGGCCCTGCAAGCAGAACGCGGCGATGCGCCGAGCAAGATCGTCGCCTTTTCCGCTCACGACGACGAGGCCAGCCGGCGGCGCAGCGTCGCCGCGGGATTCGATCTGCATCTCAGCAAGCCAAGCTCGCAGGGCGAGATTCTGGCGCTTCTGGCTGGCACGAAAGCGCGCTGCGGCAATACCGATGTCTTGCCAGAAGCCGCGCCGACGACGACCGTCTGGGTCGACGAAGATCTCTTCGAGGCGATCCCCGGCTTTCTGGAATCGCGGCGAACCCTGGTGGCACTGGTGCGTCAGTCGCTGGCGTCGGGGAATCGCGAATCGGTGCGCCAGCTGGCGCACAAGCTCACAGGGAGCTTCGGCATGTATGGCTTCGTGCGGGCGGCACAAATCTGTCGTGAGCTTGAAGACAAGCATCGGAGTGCCGATCCTGGATGGCTTGCCCGGCAAGTCGATGCGCTCGAACGGCACTTGACCCATGTCGCAGTCCGCTCGCGCACCGGGGTGCGCGGTGTTTCCACTGATAACAACCGAGGTTGAAAATGAAGTCTGTCAAAAAAAAGATTCTTGTCATTGACGACGATGAAGCGGTGCTGGGCTATCTGCAGAAGAAAATCGGCTACCTGTACGACCTGGTCCTCACGACGGAGCCGGGTTTGGCACTGGATTTCGCCGTGCGGGAAGAGCCCGACCTGATCCTGTGCGACATCGACATGCCGGACATCGACGGTGGGGAGATTTCCCGCAACTTTCTCAAATGCGAATTCACCCGGAGCATTCCGTTTGCGTATCTGACGGGGTTTGTCTCGCCGAGCGAGGTCCGCGAACTCCGGGGCAACGTCGGCGGTCGCCACGGCATCGCCAAGGCCACTCCGGCCCCGGAGATGATCCAGACGATCGAGCAGTTGCTGCGATGAAAGTCGAGTTGCCCCGCATGGCCCGGTTACGACAACGGAGCCGGGGCTGGCCGTAGTTCTCGTCGTGCGGGGCCGGCTATGAGACCTTGAGCGACGGCATGTTGCCATGGGCAGCGTAATGGGCGGTCATGACCCGGACCAGGTCGACCAGGCTGCTGACGCCCATCTTCGCCATCAGCCGGCTGCGATGCGCCTCGACGGTCTTGTGGCTGATCCCGAGCAATTTGGCGATGTCCTTGTTGCTCTTGCCGGCAACCACCAGATTGATGATCTCCTGCTCGCGGGCGGTGAGGTTCTTCAGTCGATCGAGCAGGTCCTCGTCGGCGTTCCGGTGCAAGCGGTTCAATGCGTCATGTTCCAGGGCGCTTTGCACGCAATCGAGAAATCTCTGGTTGTTGTAGGGCTTTTCCAGGAAATCGAAGGCTCCGTCCTTGAGCGCCTGGACTGCCATCGGCACGTCCCCGTGTGCGGACAGGAAAATGATGGGCGTGCGCAAGCCCATGTTGTGCAGCCGCTTCATGAGCTCCAGCCCGCTCATTCCCGGCATGCGCACGTCGAGCACGAGACAGCCGCACCGGTCTTCGGTGTGCGCGGCGAGGAAGGCGTGGCCCGATTCGAAAGTCTGCACGGGAATCTGCACCGACTCGAGCAGCCACTTCAGGGAGTTCCTGATCGAGGCTTCGTCGTCCACCACGAATACGGTTTGCTGCTGATTCGTCATGATTTTTCTCCCGATGGCAGTATCACTTGGAACAGGGCGCCGCCCAGCCAGCTTTCACCCAGCTGGATTTTTCCACCGTGCATTTCTATCAGGGAACAACAGATGGCGAGACCGAAGCCCATCCCTTTGTCCTTGGTGGTGAAGAACGGCTCGAAAATGGAGTCGTGAAGGTACGGCGGTACTCCCGGGCCGCTGTCGGCGACCGCGACGATGACATTGTTCTGAGTGCTCTCGATGCAGGAGATCTCCACTATTTTCGCCCGGCCGGAGGTCTCTGCCATCGCTTCAAAGGCGTTCTTCACCAAGTTGACGATGACCTGTTCGAATTCAACGCGGTCTACCAGAATCTTCAGCGGATGCTCGGTGCTCCGGATGCGCAAGGTCACTTCCTGGCGGCGGGCCTCGGCGTCGAGAAAGGCGACGATTTGCTTGAGAACCTGGCTGATGTCATGCAGCCGCTTTTCCGGCGGACGTTTGTGCAGGAAGCGACGCACCCGACGCACGATCTCTCCGGCCTGTTCGGCATTGCTGACCGCCTGGACGAGGCCGTGCCGCAATTCTTCCGGCGTTGCATTGCCGGTCGCCAGCCGCAGCAGGCAGCCATGGACGTAGTTCAGCATCGACGCCAGCGGTTGCCCGAGCTCGTGGGCCAGCGACGATACCATCTCGCCGGCGGTATTGATACGCGCCATGCGGGCCGCCTCCGCTTGCTGTACCCGGTGTTTTTCCTCGATGCGCCGCCGCGCCTGCATTTCAGCCTGCAGCATGCGATTTGCCGCTTCCAGCGTGGCCGTCCGCTGCTCGACGCGGGTTTCGAGTTCCCGGTGGGCGCTGGTCAGGGCCAGTTCGGCCAGCTTGCGCTCGTTAATGTCCTGAAAAATCCAGACGGTCTCGACTGTTCCGGTGGTTGTGGACCGGCCGATATCCGTCCGGCTGAAAGCGCCCCAGAAGCACTCTCCCGACTTGCGCCGCATCAGCATCTCGCTGCCGGACTCGCGCTTCTGCTGCAAGGCGGCGTCAGCGCCTTCGCCAGTGAGTTCGGGGTCAGTGGCGACGTCAAAGAGGGCGCCTGCCGAGATTCCGTTCAGTTCTCCCGGCAAGAAGCCGAAAATCGCCTCGCAGCGGGGGTTGCAGCATGTGATGACGCGGTCGCGCGTGAAAGCGATGCCGACGAAGGCGTTGTTGAGGATGGTCTGGTATTCGACCAACGGTTCGCTGCCTTCGGAAACGGGGCAAGTCACAACGGGATGCTCCGTTCGCATGGCTTGACATCCGTGAGGTGCTTGAGGGGGGCGGTCAAATTCTTCATAGGCGCGATTTTGCCACCGGGCGTTGCCGAAGCGTATCCCGGTTGCGCCCCCGGTTCCCTAGCGGGCAAACCCTCTATCGACCGGGGGGGCGCCGCCGATGTGCGAGCGGCGGCCCGTCTTTTCCCGCCACGTTGAGTCCATCTAAGCTTTGCATCAAAGACTGTCAAGGCATTGGCTCCCTGGGGCTGCCGTGCGGCGAGGAACAGGATGGCGCTACGCACCCGCCGGGACGGGAGCTGAATCAGGGAGTGTCAATGAATATGAATACGGTGAATTTTCGGGAAGTCGAGGCGATCGTGGCGAATGCCCCGGTGGGCGTTCTGGTGACGCGCAATCGCCTCATCGCTCGCTACAACCGCAAGTTTTCTGAGATGTTCGGTTTCGTTGGCGAGGCGGGCGTCGGCCAGGCCGCATCCATCCTCTATCCGTCGCCGGAAGCCTACGATGCGTTGGGGGCGCTGGCAGTGCCGCTGCTTTCCGTCGGCAAGCCGCTGCAGACCGAACTGTCCATGCGCCGCCAGGACGGTACGGTGTTCTGGGTCGAACTCTCCGGATATGTCCTCAATACGGAATATGCTGCCGAAGGAACGGTCTGGTTCCTTGAGGATCGCAGCGCCTGGCAGGCGGCGCAGACTGCGCTGCAGCAAGCGCTCCTGGAGAACGAAGCGATCCTCGATAACGCACAGGCCGGTATCGCGGTAATCGAAAATCGCCGCATCGTCCGCTGCAACCGGCGCATGGATGAAATCTTCGCTTATCCGCCGGGGGGCTTGTCCGGGCGGTCGACGCGGGTCTTCTACATTTCGACCCAGGAGTTCGAGGCGGCCGGTGCTGAGATCTACCGGGTTCTCGGCGAGTGCGGCGTCTATTCGGGCGAAATCAACATGCGTTGCATGGATGGCCGCAGTTTGTGGTGCCACGTCGGCGCCCGCGCACTGGACCTGACGGATCCGCTGGGCAAATCGATCTGGATTTTCGACGACATCAGCGCGCGCAAGGCGTCCGAAAAGGCATTGGCGGAAGCCAAGGCCAAGGCGGAGGCGGCTGCCGAGGCGAAGTCGATGTTCCTGGCCAACATGAGCCACGAGATCCGCACGCCAATGAACGCCATCATCGGCCTGTCGCATCTGGCCCAGAAAACGGAATTGACGGCGCGCCAGCGCGACTATGTGCAGAAGATCCACAGCGCCGGAACCGCGCTGCTGGGGATCATCAACGACATTCTCGATTTTTCCAAGATCGAGGCCGGACAGATCGACCTCGAATGCATCGATTTTTGCCTCGACGACGTTCTCGACAACGTCGCCGTCGTCGTCGGCCAGCGCGCCCAGGACAAGGGCCTTGAACTGGTCTTCGACCTGCCGTCCGGCGTGTCGCGCTTTTTGCGCGGGGATCGGTTGCGGCTGTCGCAGGTGCTGACCAACCTCGTCTCCAATGCCGTCAAATTTACCGAGGCGGGGAATATTACCGTTGCCATCGAGCAACGGGATTCAGTGGGGGCCAAGGTCAAGCTGCAGTTCGAAATTCGGGATACGGGAATCGGCATGAGCGAAGCGCAGATGCTGAGGCTGTTTCAGCCCTTTTCGCAGGCCGATGGATCGACCACCAGAAAATATGGCGGCACCGGCCTCGGCCTGTCGATCTGCAAGCGCCTGGTGGAACTGATGGGCGGCGAGATCGGCGTCACTTCGGCACCCGGAAAAGGAAGCACTTTCTCATTCTCCGCCCGGTTCGAACGCGGTGACGGAGCGGTTGGCAAGAAGCGCAAGGTGTTGCCCTCCCACCTCGACGGCATGCGTGTGCTGGTGGCCGACGACAATGCGGCGGCACGGGATGTCCTGCTCCGGCTGCTTGAATCCTTCGGCCTGCACGTCGACGCGGTGGCCTCGGGCCATGCAGCGGTGGCCGCCGTCGCGGCGGCCGGCGCCAAGGATCCTTATCGCGTCGCCTTCATCGATTGGCGCATGCCCGGTCTGGATGGTATTGATACGGTCCAGTCGATCCGGATGGATCCAGGGCTGGAAGCGCCACCTTTGTTTGTTCTCGTTTCCGCCTTCAGCCGCGAGGACGTTCGGGTTCGCGCCGAGCAGAACGGTATCGACCTTTTCCTCGTCAAGCCGGTCAGTCCTTCGGCACTCGAAGATACCTTGGTGACCTTGTTCCCGCCGGCCGATGGCGAAATTGCCGGCGATATCGCCCGCGGTTTCCAGCCGACGCCGCCGGAACTGAAGCACTTGCGCGTCCTTCTTGCCGAAGACAACGAGATCAACCAGCAGATTGCCGTCGAATTGCTCGAATCGGCAGGCGCGACCGTCGATGTCGTCGGCAACGGGCGCGAGGCGGTGGATAGGCTGATGCAGGGAGGCTCCTACGACGTCGTGCTGATGGACCTGCAGATGCCCGTGATGGGGGGGCACGAGGCGACGCGCCTGATTCGCGCCGAGCCGCGCTTCGCCAGTCTGCCAATTCTCGCCTTGACCGCGCACGCCATGGCCGAGGAGCGTCAACACTGCTTCGATTCGGGCATGAACGAACACCTGCTCAAACCGATCGATCCCGACGCGTTGTTCCGGACGTTGGCCCGCTACGGCGCCTGCTGTCACGCCGAGGCAGCAGCAGCGGCGCCGCAAGCCGATCCGCTATTCGCCCTGCCCGGGTTGGACACCGCGGCGGGATTGAGGCGCACGGGCGGCAAGGCGGACTTCTACCGCAAGCTGCTACACCAGTTCCTGCATACCCAGAGCGGCGCGGTCCGAGACATCCATATCGCGTTGGCGGCGACGAATTTCCGGTTGGCGGCGCGGTTGGCGCACACGCTCAAGGGAGTCGCCGGCAACATCGGGGCACTGGCGTTGTCACAAATCGCCGCCGAGGTGGACGACGCCATCCGGGAGAAGCCGGGTGGCGAGGTAGTCAAGTCGTGCCTGATGCGTCTGGATTTTGCCCTGAATGATCTGTGTACGGGGCTTGCCGCTGCACTTGGCAGAGCCGAGGTGGCCGGGATGGCGAGTGCCGGCGCTCGGGTGTCTCCGGACAGGATGGTCGAGACACTGACGGCCGCTTTGCAGCGCAACGACGGCGAGGTGGCCGATTACTTTGACGCGCACGCCGAGGCCTTGCGAGAAATCTTGCCTTCGTCCGATTTCGCAGCCTTGGCGAGCGCCGTCCGGAACTACGATTTCGCCGCCGCGCTGGCCAGACTGGCGGCGCTGCCGGACAGGTGCCAGAGCGCGAAAGTAGGGAGCGAATCGTGAGCGAAATTCTCGACTTCCCGCCCAGGCAGACGATCTTGATCGTCGACGACACACCGGACAACGTCCGGCTCGCGGCGACCCTGCTGAAGGAGCGTTATCGGACCCGGGTCGCGACCGAAGGGGCACAGGCGCTGCAGCTCGCTGCTGCCTGGCCGCAACCAGACCTCGTCCTGCTCGACGTCGACATGCCCGGCATGGACGGCTACGAGGTTTGCGCCCGCCTGCAAGCCGACCCGCTGACGGCGGATGTCCCCGTCGTCTTTCTGACAGCGCGGGACAGGGTCGAGGAAGAAGAGCGGGGCTTGCGGCTGGGTGCCGTCGATTACATCGCCAAACCGATCAGTCCGCCGATCCTGCTGGCGCGCGTCCAGACGCATCTGGCGCTGAAGAATGCGCGCCGCTTACTCGCCGACAAGAACGCCTATCTTGAGATGGAAGTGGCGCGGCGAATGCATGAGCTTGGCGCCGTTCAGGACTTGACCATTCTGGCGATGGCCCTGATCGCCGAACGGCGGGATAACGAAACCGGCAGCCATATTCGCCGCACGCAGCACTACGTCCGGCTGCTGGCGCAGCAACTGCGGCAGCAGCCACGCTTCGCCGGCTTCTTCGACGACGCGACGATCGAACTGCTCTACAAGTCGGCGGCCCTGCACGACATCGGCAAGGTCGGCGTTCCGGACGCCATCCTGCGCAAGCCTGGGACGCTCACCGAGGAGGAGTTCGCGGTAATGAAGACGCACACCGTCATCGGCCACGACACGCTGCTCGAAGTCGAGCGCGAAATCGGGCAGCCCAGTTCGTTCTTGCGTTTTGCCCGCGAGATCGCCTGTTCCCACCATGAGAAGTGGGACGGTACGGGCTACCCTAAAGGCTTGCGTGGCGAGGCGATTCCGGTCGCTGCGCGCTTGATGGCGGTGGCGGACGTCTACGATGCGTTCGTCAGCCATCGGGTCTACAAGCCCGCCATGCCCCACGAGCAGGCACTGGAGATCGTTCGAGAAGGCCGGGGAACCCATTTCGATCCCGACGTCGTCGATGCTTTCTTCGGGATCGAGGATGAAATCAAGAAAATCGCAGCATTGCTTGCCGATAGCGAGCCGCTACCCGAGGCCACAAAAAATGAGCGGCCATGAGAAAGAAAGTCGATATGAATATTTTTCGTCAGCTGAGCGTCCGCAAGAACCTCTTTCTGCTCCTCGGTATTGCGGCGCTGGGCCTCGTTGCTGTCTCGCTGGTGGCGATGTCGCTGTCCCGGCAAGGGCTTTATTCCGATCGCCAGGAAAAGGTCAAGCAATTTGTCGATCTGCCCTTCGGCATCCTGACCTATTTCCATGCGCTTGAGACGCAGGGGGTGCTGGGGCGGGGTGATGCGCAAAAACAGGCGATTCAGACTATCCGCCAGCTCCGCTTCGACGGCGACAATTACTTCTGGATGAACGACCTGCAGCAGGTGATGGTGCTTCATCCGGCCAAGCCGGAACTCGAGGGCAAGGATCTGTCCGTCCTCAAGGACCCCACCGGCAAGCCGATCTTCGTCGAGTTTTCCGACACGGTGCGGGAAAACGGCGCGGGTTTCGTTTCCTACCACTGGCCGAAGCCCGGGAGCGAGCAGCCGGTGGAGAAAATTTCCTATGTCAGGGGGTTCGCCCCTTGGGGATGGGTGGTCGGCACCGGCGTCTATATCGACGACATCGACCGCACTTATTGGCAAAGCATGTCGACGCTGTTTATCTTCGTGGCGGCGGCAATGAGTGTCTTGGTATTGGTGGCGACGCTGATCCGGCAGGCGATTCTAGGCCGGCTTGGCGGCGAGCCGGATTATGCGGCGAAGATCGTCAAGGAAATTGCCGACGGCAACCTCGCCGTCGATGTGCAACTGAACGATGGCGACCAGGGCAGCCTGCTGGCCCACATGAAATCCATGAAGGATTCGCTGTCGCGGGCCATTGCCGAGGTCCATGGGGCGGCCGGACAGCTTACCGACGCTTCGGGGCGCCTGCAGCGGATTGTCGTCGATGTGAACGAGAATTCGCAACACCAGAGCGACGCTTCTTCAGCCGTGGCGGCGAGCGTCGAGGAAATGACGGTGTCGATCAGCGAGGTTGCGGAAAACGCCGGCCAGGCGACCGGTTTCGTTGGCCGCGCCGCGGAGCTTTCCGAGTACGGGCGAGCCATCGTCAGCGACGTTTCCCGGGAGATGGGCAACATTTCCGAAAAAGTCGCTGCTGCTTCCGCGGCCATCGAGGAACTGGGGCGCCAGTCCAACGAGGTCTCCCTGATCGTCCGTGTCATCAAGGAGGTGGCCGACCAGACCAACCTGCTCGCCTTGAACGCGGCGATCGAGGCGGCACGCGCCGGCGACGTGGGCCGCGGGTTTGCCGTCGTCGCCGACGAAGTGCGGGCGCTTGCGGAGCGCACGTCGAGTTCGACCTCGCAAATAAGCGGTGTGGTGGGCTGCATCCAGAAAGTGACGCTCGATGTGGTGCAGGGCATGGCGGCAATCACTTCGTGCATGGTGAACGGGGTCGAGCGGTCCAGTCAGGCGGAGGAGTCGATCCAGCGCATCAAGGACAGTTCGGAACAAATCACCGAGGTCGTCAACGACATCGGCCATGCCCTGGTCGAGCAGCGCAGTGCCAATACCGAGATCGCCCTTGCCATCGAAAAAATCGCGCAGATGAGCGAGCACAACGTCGAGGTCGCCCGCGAGGCTGCAACACAGTCGCGACATCTGGATGGGTTGGCGGAGAAGCTTCATTCAAGTGTCGGCATGTTCCGTTTTTAAGCCGCTTGCGGCACATGGAGGAGGCTGCTCATGCCCTATGTCGCGAGAGGCTACACCGGTCGAATCAATGCATTGTTCTACCAGCCGCTAGGGGGCTGCCGAATTCGTACCGGTCAGCCACCCGGGGGGGCTTGCTTTTTTCGCCGAAAGCGACAAAAAGGAGCGTGACTTGGGCCGGCTCGTCGGCGAGGTGGTTGGTGTCGTTGAGGATGTCGTCGCGGCGCTGTTGTCGACAGGTACGCCATCGATCACCGATTTGCCGCCCGCTGCGCGGAAGTTCGTGCGCCGCGACAAGCTTCCGGGAGAGTCGCTCGGCGAACTCATGGTCGATGACGGCAGCGTGCGTTTGCCATAGAGACGTCCCTCCGACCGGTGGTGGTGAGAGGGGCCGTGAGCTTCGGTTGCCGACGTTTTCAGTCGTTGTTCTGCCGGGAATTTAGCGAAAGCTGGCTTTTTCATTTTCGCCGCTTGCGCTTCTTCGGCAGTTTTTCCGCCAGCCCGAGCGCCGCTCGTGCGAGGCGATCCGCCGTCTTGTTGCGATGGCGCGGCAGCCAGCGCAACTCCCATGCCGCGAACCCGGCGAGCCGCATCCGGAGCTGATCGATCAACATCGCGAGACGCTGGATTTCCGTACTGTCGCACCCGTTCAGGCAGTCGACGACAAAACGGCTGTCGCCGTGAATGCAGAGCCGTGCGGCACCCTTGCATTGCGCAAATTCCAGCGCGGCGGCCAGTGCGAGCAGTTCTGCTTCATTGCTGCAACCGTGCTTGCCTGGCGCTGTCGAAATTTCGTGATGGTCTCCCGCCGGCGACACGATCAATGCGCCGATGCCGACGCGGCCCGGGTTGGGCGCGGCAGTGCCGTCGAACCAGAGTTCCCATGCATCGTCGGGCTTCGTCATGCCGCTTTCGTCGGTGGGTGGTGTGATGGGGAGCGGCATCGGTGGTGGCGCTGGAAGCGGATACGCCTAGCTGCTAGAATCGAGGCCACTTTTGGCAATTGGCGAAACGCGAGCGAGACCGGCCGGGCGCCGGTTTTTTGCATCTTCAGTCTGGGCTTTCATGCGCATCCTTCTTTCCAACGACGACGGTTATTTTGCCCCCGGCATCGAGCATCTGGCGCGCGCGCTGGATGCGCTCGGCGAGGTCACCGTGGTTGCTCCCGAACGCGACCGCAGCGGCGCCTCGAACTCGCTGACGCTGGATCGTCCGCTGTCGCTGCGGCGGACCGCCAACGGCTTCTATCACGTGAACGGCACGCCGACCGACTGCGTGCATCTGGCGGTGACCGGCATGCTCGACACCCTGCCGGACATGGTCGTGTCGGGAATCAACCACGGCGCCAATATGGGCGACGATACCATTTATTCCGGCACCGTCGCCGCCGCCACCGAGGGCTACCTGCTCGGCGTGCCGGCGCTCGCCGTGTCGCTGGTCGGCAAGGCCGGCCTGCATTTCGAGACGGCGGCGCAGATCGCGCACCAGCTGGTCGCCCGCTTCCTCGCGCTGCCGATCCGGCAGCCGGTGCTGCTCAACGTCAACGTTCCCGACGTGCCGCTGGCGGACATCCGCGGTATCCGCGTGACGCGCCTCGGGCGCCGGCACAAGGCCGAGCCGGTGGTGAAGGCGCAGACGCCGCGCGGCGAAACGGTGTATTGGGTCGGCGCCGCCGGCGAGGCGGCGGATGCCGGCGAGGGAACGGATTTCCATGCCGTGGCCAACAATTTCGTTTCCGTGACGCCGCTGCAGATCGACCTGACCCATGCTGGCCAGCTGTCGCTGATCGAAGGCTGGCTGAAGTAATGGCACACGCGCTCGCCGGCATCGGGATGACCTCGCAGCGCACCCGTGCGCGCATGATCGACCGTCTGCGCGAGAAGGGCGTGCGCAGCGATGCCGTGCTCGCCGCGATGGCCGCGGTGCCGCGGCATGTCTTCGTCGAGGAAGCGCTGGCCTATCGTGCCTACGAGGATACTGCGCTGCCGCTCGGGCTAGGGCAGACGATCTCGCAGCCCTATATCGTCGCGCGCATGATCGAGGTGCTGCTCGCCGGTCGTGCCGGTCTCGGGCGCACGCTGGAAGTCGGCGCCGGCTGCGGCTATCAGGCTGCGGTGCTGGCGCAGCTGACGGAGGAGGTCTACGCGATCGAACGGCTGGAGCCGCTGATCGCCCGCGCCAAGCTCAACCTGCGCGCGGTGCAGGAATTCCGCGTGCGGCTGAAGCATGGCGACGGCCAGCTCGGCTTGCCGGAGGCTGCGCCGTTCGACACGATCATCCTTGCTGCAGCGGCGCAGCGCGTGCCGCCCGCGCTTTTGCAGCAGCTGGCGCTTGGTGGCAGAATGATGTTGCCATTGGGAACGAGCGAACAGGTGCTTTGTCTGATCGAACATCGTCCGGAAGGTTTTGTCGAATCGCGGCTGGATGCCGTCCGCTTTGTTCCGCTGCTCTCGGGGATTGAATGAAGGATTATCGTCGCCTCGCCGTTGCTCTTTCCGTTGTTGTCGTGGCCGGGTGCGCCAGTACGGCGCCGGCCCCGGTGGTGGAGCGCGGCAACGGTAGCGCGGCTGCCGGAGTCGCTGCCCGGGATCTGTACACGATCAAGAGTGGTGACACGCTGTACAGCATCGCGCGCGACCATGGTATCGATTACCGCGACCTGATCGCCTGGAACAGCATCGAAACCCCCAATCGCATCCGTGCCGGCCAGCAGCTTCGCGTGCGTCCGCCGGGCGCGATCGTTGCACCCGCAGACACCGTCATCACGCAGCCGATCGGCGGCGGTACGTCCGGCGTCGAACAGCGCCCGCTCGATGGCGGAACGGTCGCCGCGCCGTCGTCCTCGTCGATGCTGAAGACCGAGCCGAAGGCCGGCAAGCTGCCGTATTCCGAGGAGGCGCTGGCGCAGGCGCAGCGCTCGTCGGAGCCGGCGGCGATGGTCGCCGCGAGGACCGAAGTCAAGCCCGAGCCGAAGCCGGAGGCGAAAGCGCAACCCGGCGGCGAGCCGGTGGCAGCAGGCCCCGACGACCTTGCCTGGATCTGGCCGTCGTCCGGAAAACTCATCGGCCAGTTCAGCGAATCCGGCAGCAAGGGCATCGACATCGCCGGCAAGGCCGGCGATCCGGTCATTGCCGCCGGCGAAGGCAAGGTGGTCTATTCCGGCACCGGCCTGCGCGGCTATGGCAAGCTGATCATCGTCAAGCACAATGCGACTTTCCTTTCCGCCTATGCGCACAACCAGAACCTGCTGGTAAAGGAAGGACAGTCGGTGAACAAGGGGCAGAAGATCGCCGAGATGGGCAATTCCGACAGCGATCAGGTCAAGCTTCATTTCGAGATCCGGCGGCAGGGCAAGCCGGTCGATCCTCTCCGGTATCTGCCGCAGCGCTGACCATACTCACCATGAGCGACGACACCGAGTTCGAAGACGACGCGCAGCTTGAGCCGGAGACGCCGGACGAGGCCGAGCTGGAAGCCGCCGAACAGGAAGCGGCCGCCAGCGAGGTGGTCAGCCCCGAGACCGAGATCCTCAACGACGTCACCCAGCTCTATCTCAACGAGATCGGCGCCCGGCCCCTGCTGACGCCGGCAGAGGAGGCGGCGACCGCGCGTGCGATGCGTGCGGGGGACTTCGCGGCGCGGCAGAAGATGATCGAGCACAACCTGCGGCTCGTCGTGAACATCGCCAAGCATTACCTGAACCGTGGCATCCCGCTGCTCGACCTGGTCGAGGAGGGCAATCTCGGGCTGATCCACGCGCTGGAAAAGTTCGACCCCGAGCGCGGTTTCCGTTTCTCCACGTACGCCACCTGGTGGATCCGGCAGAGCATCGAGCGCGCGATCATGAACCAGTCGCGCACCATCCGCCTGCCGGTGCACGTGGTCAAGGAACTCAACATCGTGCTGCGCGCGGTGCGGCATCTGGAGGCCGCCAACGGGCGCGAGATCAGCCACGAGCAGATCGCGCACCTGATCGACAAGCCGGTGGCGGAAGTGCAGCGCATCCTGGCGCTGAACGAGCACATCGCTTCGCTCGATGCACCGCTGGAGATCGATCCGAACCATACGATCGCCGACGCGATCCCCGACGAGAACGGGGTCGACCCGGAGGCCCATCTGGAATCGAGCGAGACCGGCGACCTGCTGGCCTGCTGGGTCAACCAGCTGCCGGACAAGCAGCGCGAAGTGATCGAGCGTCGCTACGGGCTCAACGGCGTCGAAGTGTGCACGCTGGAGGCGATTGCCGCCGACATGCAGCTGACACGCGAGCGGGTGCGGCAGATCCAGATCGAGGCGCTCGGCCACCTGCGCCGCATCATCCGGCGCGGCGGCGTGACGCGCGACAGCCTGTTATAAGCCCTGCCGGCTGTCGCGGATGGCCGCGGCCAGCTGGAAGACTGCCATCGCGTAGAAGCTCGATCGGTTGTAGCGGGTGATCACGTAGAAGTTCTGGAATCCCACCCAGTATTCGGTTTCCTTTTCCGGCGTCACCAGATCGATCAGCGCACCGGCCGTCGCCGGGTCGCCGTCGGCTTCGACGCCGCCGGCGATCAACTCGGCGAGCGGGCGTTCCGGCTTGATGCCGAGCGCCAGCAGCGGCGCCGGGTCGGCGGCGACGCGTACCGGCACGGCAATGCCGCCGCCGGCTTCCCATCCGTGCTGTGCGAGGAAACTGGCGACGCTGCCGATGGCGTCAGCGGCGCTCTTCGTCAGGTCGACGCGCCCGTCGCCGTCGAAATCGACGGCGTAGCGCCGCTGGCTGCCGGGCATGAATTGCGGAATGCCGATGGCGCCGGCGTAGGAGCCTTTCAGCACCAGCGGGTCGAACTGGTTTTCGCGGGCGAGCAGCAGGAACTGCTCCAGCTCGTTGCGGAAGAAGGGAGCCCGCGGCGGATAGCGGAAGGCGAGCGTCGACAGCGCCTGCATGACGCCGAAGCGACCGGTATTCTGGCCGTACTCCGTCTCGACGCCGATGATGGCGACGATGATTTCCTCCGGCACGCCATAGAGCGCGCTGGCCCGCTTCAGCGTGACTTCGTGCTGCTGCCAGAAGCGGGTGCCGGCGGCGATCCGCCGCTCGGTGAGGAAGCGCGCGCGGTAGCGTTCCCACGAGCGCTGCAGTTCCGGTACCGCCGCCGGCTTGATCGCGCGCAGCACGCTCTCGTTCGGGCTGAGGCGGGCGAAGCGCAGCTGCAGCCAGTCGGCATCGAAGCCGTGGCGTTCGTGCATCTCGGCGATGAAGCTGGCGACCTCGGGGTCGTCGGCAAAGGTGGCGGGCAGGGCGCTCGCCGGAAGCAGCGCCACGGCGAGCGCAGCAAGCAGTTTTTTCAAGCAGGTCTCCATTGGTACGGCAGTTTTCTCGTCGCTGCGCGCAGGCGTTCCACGGCATTGTTGCCCTGCCCGCCGTAACGGGCTTCCGCATAGGCGGTCGCTGCCGTTGCCGCAATCTCGCCCAGCTCCGGGCGTAGCGCGGCGATGCGGTTCGCATAGTCGAGCGGGCCTTCCCACGGGTGGCGCCGCACGCCGAGGCGCGCCGCCCGGGCGCAGAAGCGCGACCAGGCACGTTGCACCGGATCGAGGCGCGGGCGCTGCGACAGCGTCCACAGCGTGATGCCGAGCAGTGCAGCGGCGCAGAGTACCGCCAGCAATGCGGTCATGCCGCGCCAGTCGATGTCTTCGAGCCCGAGGCGGGACAGTACCTCGCGCTGGCGTTCCGGATTGTACCCGAGCACCCACTGGTTCCAGGTGTTGTTGACCGCATCCCAGCGGTAACTCAGCTGCCGCAGCCAGTCGAGCTTGAGCCGCGCCATCACCGGCAGCGCTTCGCTCTCGGGGAGTGCCGAGGCGATGCCGCGCTCGATGCGCGAAGGGGCCGTGGCGGCGGTCGGGTCCACGCGCTGCCAGCCGTAGCCGTCCCGCCAGATTTCTGCCCAGGCGTGGGCATCCGACTGGCGGACCACGAGGTAGCCGTCGACCGGGTTGAGCTCGCCGCCCTGGTAGCCGGCGACGACGCGTGCCGGAACGCCGGCGGCGCGCATCAGGAAGACGAAGGCCGAGGCGTAGTGTTCGCAGAAACCCTGCTTCGTCTCGAAGAGGAAGGCGTCGACCGGGTCGTCGCCGAGCAGTGGAGGCTGCAGCGTATAGGTGAACTGTTCGCGGCTGAACATCTGCAACGCTTCGGCGACGATTCCTTGCGCGTCCGCATGGCGTACCTTCCAGCTGGCGGCCAGCGCGCGGGCGCGCGGGTTGCCTTGGCTCGGCAGGTGCAGCGAGGCGTTGAGCAGGGCGCGCGACTCGCTCAGGCCGGCGCGGTAATCGAGGCTGGAGGCGAACGTGTAGCGGCTGCGCAGCCGCACCGGCTCGAATGCGACAGCCTGCAGGCGGGCGCTGACGAAGGCCTGTTCCGGGATGGCCTGCGGGGCGTCGAGCGCCAGCAGCCAGCGCTGGTTGTGCGGCTCCATCGTCGTTTCGTAGGTGACCGTGCCGCCGCGTGCCTCGATCGTTGCCGGGTCGAGCCGACCGAGCTGCGCCGGACGCCAGCGCTGGCCGTCGAATTCGTCCATCACCGGGCCGCGCCAGTAAAGATTGGTGTTGTCCGGTGGTGCGCCCTCGAATCGCACGCGGAAGGCAATGCTCCCGTTGGGCACGAGGTTGGAGATCGTGCCGGGAGCAATCGTGTCGGGCAGCCCGCTGGTACCCCCGTAGGCATCCTGCGGCAGTCCCCAGAGCGGCCCGGTTATGCGCGGAAAGAGGAGAAAAAGGACGAGCATGAAGGGTGCCGCCTGCAGCAACAGCAAGCCCGCGTAGCGAACGATCGACGGCAGCGGTTGGTGGCCGCCGAAGATCCGGATCAGCGTTGCCGTTTCCAGCGTTGCCGCGGTCACCAGCCAGAGCCCGGTGGGGATGCTCTGTGAATAGAAGTAGTGGGTGAGCAGCAGGAAAAAACCGAGCATGACGAGCACGACCGCGTCGCGGCGCCCATGCATCTCCAGCGGCTTCAGCGCCATGAACAGGACCAGCAAAGCGACTCCGGCATCGCGCCCGAACAGCGTGCGGTACTGGAAATAGATGCCGATGGTGGCGGCCACGACGAGCAGGGCAAGCTGCCAGCGCGGCGGCAGCGGCCGTTCGCGGAACCACAGCCAGGCGCGCAGGCCGACCGTGGCGGCAGCGAGCGCACTCAGCCAGAGGGGCAGGTGCTCGACGTGCGGCGCGCCGGTGGCGACGGCGCAGGCCAGCAGCCAGGGAACGCAGGCGCGTTCCAGCGGCTCAACGGCCGGCTTCGGGCGCGTCCGTCTCATGTCCGTACAATGCCAGCGCTTCGAGGCAGGCGTCGCGATGGGCGGTGCCGCAGTCGGGAAGGATGCTTTGTCCGGGCAAGACCAGCCCGTAGGCGATCTGTGCCGCATCCGCCGCCAGCACCCAGCCGGTGAGCACGGAAAGGCGGATTTCGGCATCGCCCTCGCCGGCGGTCCGCTCCCAGTCGAGCCACAGCTCTTCGCCGGCACCGCCGGCAAAATGCTTGACCAGCAGCGGGTAGGCCTCGACGTTGCGGGCGACCGCTTTCCACGCAATATGGCGGGGAGAGTCCGCTGGTTGGCGCAGGCGCAGTCCGGCAAAATCCTCTTGGCCGCCGGTGCCGCGAGCCAGTCCGGGGTCGGCGATCGGCGTCGGCGGGGGCAAGGGGCGCGGCTCGGGTTTCGGATAGACGAGGCAGTGCAGCACCGGATGCGGGTAGCTCCAGGCGCGGAAGAAGCCGAGCGGATAGCGTGCTTCCAGCGTGATCCGGCCCGGTTCGAGGCGCCCCCGTCTTTCCGTGGCGTAGGGGATCGCGACCTGGGTCGTGCCTTCCGCCGGTACGCTGACGGCCGCTGTCGCATTGCCGGCGAAGCGGAAGGTCAGTGCGCAGCGGCGGTCGCGACGGCTGTTGGCGAGATGGAGCGGGAAGCGCGCCGTTTCCCCGGCGAAGACCGGTGCCGCGCGGCCGGGCATGATGGCCAGCCCGGCCAGGTTGCGGAAAGTGTGCACCATCGTCACCAGCCCGAGTCCGGCCAGCAGGAAAACCAGCGCGTGCCCGAGACTGAGGTTGTAGTTGATGGCGCCGATCAGCATCACGCCGAGCACGGCGGCATAAGTCATGCCGGCGGCCGTCGGCAGGATGAAGATGCGCCGCTGGGTGAGCACGATCGGCAGCTGCTCGTCGCGGCCGAGGCGGAACAGCCAGCGGCGAAGTTTGTCGAGCATGGTCGTCAGGGGAGCGGCGTGCGCCGGACGATCGCTCCGATGTCGTCGGCGCTGGCGTGGCCGTTGCCTTGCACACGGTTGAGGCGGTGTGCCGCGACTGCCGGAAAGACCGCCTGCACGTCCTCCGGCAGCACCATCTCGCGCCGGTCGATGAAGGCCCAGGCGCGCGCGGCGGCGAGCAGCGCGAGCGCCGCGCGCGGCGATAGGCCATGGACGAAGGCGGGGTCGAGTCGCGTGTTCCCGACCAGCGCCTGGACATAGTCGACCAGCGCCGGCGCCACATGCACCTTGGCGGCCGCCTGCTGCAGCGGTTGCAGGTCGGCCGGCGACAGCGTCGGCTGCAGGCGGCCGAGCAGCTCGCGGGTATTGCCGCCGGCGAGCAGCGAGCGCTCGGCGTCGCGGTCCGGGTAGCCGAGTTCGATGCGCATCAGGAAGCGGTCCAGCTGCGATTCGGGCAGCGCGAAGGTGCCGATCTGGTGCGAAGGATTCTGCGTCGCGATGACGAAGAACGGATCCGGCAGGCGGCGGGTTTCGCCTTCGGCAGTCACCTGCCGTTCCTCCATCGCTTCGAGCAGCGCGCTCTGCGTCTTCGGCGTCGCCCGGTTGATCTCGTCGGCGAGGACCACGTGCGCAAAGACCGGCCCGGGCAGGAAACGGAAACCGGCGCGCTCGCGGTCGTAGATCGAGACGCCGATGATGTCCGCCGGCAGCAGGTCGCTGGTGAACTGGATGCGCGAGAACTCCAGTCCGAGCAGTTGCGCCAGCGCGTGCGCCAGCGTCGTTTTGCCGACGCCGGGCAAATCCTCGATCAGCAAATGGCCGCGCGCGAGCAGGCAGGCCAGCGCCAGCCGGATCTGCGGCTCCTTGCCGAGGATGATCTTTCCGGCGGCGGCGATGGTGTTGGCGAGGGCGGTGCGAAGGTCGCTCATGGCTTGTGGTGGTGCGCGGAATGGGTTGATAATGCTGGCAAAGAGCAAATAACAGGAACCGTTAATGTTCTCCATCGATTATAGCGGGGAGACGTCCGCGGGATTGCCGGAACGCACGGCAAAGCGCAACGATAAGCGCAGCGAAAATCAGGGATAGGCCACAAGTGACCGCGACCGCATTCATCACCCACAGGGATTGCCATCTGCATGACATGGGCTCCTATCACCCGGAGTCTCCCGCTCGCCTGACTGCCATCAGCGATCATCTGATCGCGCAGGGCATCGACGCCTATTTCTCGTACTACGATGCACCGCAGGCGAGCTTCGAGCAGCTGCTGCGCGTGCACCCCGCATCCCATCTCGAACGCATCAAGCGCACCTCTCCGGAGAGCGGGATCGCGCACCTCGACCCCGATACGGCGATGTGCCCGCACACCTGGTCGGCGGCGCTGCGCTCGGCCGGTGCCGGCTGCCTGGCGGTTGACTTGGTCATGGGGCACGAAGTTCAGAACGCATTTTGCGCCGTCCGTCCGCCCGGCCATCATGCCGAACGCAACAATGCGATGGGTTTCTGCTTCTTCAACAACATCGCGGTGGCGGCGGCGCACGCGCTGGCGGTGCACGGCCTGGAGCGCGTCGCGATCATCGATTTCGACGTGCATCACGGCAACGGCACCGAGGATATCTTCAAGGGCAACGACAAGGTGCTGATGTGCAGCATCTTCCAGCATCCGTTCTATCCCTACAGCGGCGCGGACAATGCGGCTGCCAACATGTGCAACATTCCCTTGCCGGCCGGATCGGGCGGCGAGGAGTTGCGTGGCGCGGTCAGCGAATGCTGGTTGCCGCGGCTGCACGACTTCAAGCCGCAGATGGTCTTCATCTCCGCCGGCTTCGACGCCCATTACGAGGACGATATGGGCAGCATGAAACTCTTCGAGAAGGACTACGCCTGGGCAACGCAGCAGATGAAAGAGGTTGCCGAGCGCTATTCCGAGAAACGGATCGTGTCGATGCTGGAGGGCGGCTACGTCCTTTCTGCGCTGGCGCGCAGCGTCGCCGCCCACTTGCGCGTTCTCGCCGAGATCTGACCCCGGCTGCCGGTGACGCGGCGGCGATACCCAGCGAGCCTGCCTTCGGTTAGAATCCGAAGGTTTTCTTCTATCGCCTAGCCATGAATATGATTACCGGATCGATCGTTGCCATCGTCACTCCCATGCACGAGGACGGCAGTCTTGACTACGACAGCCTCGGGAAGCTGATCGACCATCACGTCAAGGAAGGTACCGACGGTATCGTCATCGTCGGCACCACCGGCGAGTCGCCGACGGTGGACGTCGACGAGCATGGCGAGCTGATCCGTTTTTCGGTGGCGCACGCCGCCGGACGCATCCCGGTGATCGCCGGCACCGGCGCCAATTCGACCGCCGAGGCGATCGAGCTGACCCGCCATGCGCAGAAGGTCGGCGCTGCCGCCTGCCTGTCGGTCGTTCCGTATTACAACAAGCCGACGCAGGAAGGTCTCTACCAGCACTTCCGGGCGATCGCCGAGGCGGTGGAGCTGCCGGTGATCCTCTACAACGTGCCGGGGCGGACCGTTGCCGACATGAGCAACGACACGGCGCTGCGCCTGGCGCAGATTCCCAACGTCGTCGGCATCAAGGACGCGACCGGCAATATCGAGCGCGGTACCGACCTGATCGTGCGCGCCCCGAAGGACTTCGCCATCTACAGCGGCGACGATGCGTCGGCCTGCGCGCTGATCCTGCTCGGCGCGCACGGCACGATTTCGGTGACCGCCAACGTCGCGCCGCGACTGATGCACGAGATGTGCGCTGCCGCGCTGGCCGCCGATGCGAAGACCGCGCGCGAGATCAACGCCCGCCTGCTCGGCCTGCATCGTCATCTCTTCTGCGAAGCGAATCCGATTCCCGTGAAGTGGGCCTGCCAGCAGCAGGGGCTGATCCGGGGCGGCATCCGTTTGCCGCTGACCCCGCTTTCCACCGAATGTCACGAGCGCGTCCGCGCCGCTATGCGCCAGGCTGGCGTGCTTGCCTGATCAGGATTTCCATTTCATGAAGTGTGCCGTGTTGCGTGTCGCCGTACTGTCGGCGCTGGCTTTGCTGACCGCCTGCGGGTCGGTCGGTCTTGAGACGAAAAAAGTCGAGTACAAATCGGCAGGGAAGGCGCCGTCGCTGGAAACACCGCCCGATCTGGTTGCGCCGGCGCGCGATGACCGTTTCGCCGTGCCGGACGTCGGCGGCAAGGGGAAGGCCACCTTCTCCGCCTACGCCAACGAGCGTTCGCCGGAAGGGCGCGCCGCCAAGG
This sequence comes from Rhodocyclales bacterium, assembly GCA_016183655.1. GTDB lineage: Bacteria > Pseudomonadota > Gammaproteobacteria > Burkholderiales > Rhodocyclaceae > Proximibacter. Next base: position 77,544 of record JACPEH010000022.1, on the reverse strand, counting down.
GCAGCGATGTCCTGCCGCAGGTCGACAAGGTCCGCATCGAACGTTCCGGCAACCAGCGCTGGCTGGTCGTCGGCGGCGCGCCTGACAAGCACTGGGACGTGGTCAAGGAGTTCTGGCAGGAAACCGGTTTCCTGATCAAGCTCGAACTGCCGGAAGCCGGCGTGATGGAGACGGACTGGGCGGAAAACCGCGCCAAGATCCCGCAGGATTTCATCCGCAACTTCCTCGGCAAAGTCATCGATTCCGTGTACTCGACGGCCGAGCGCGACAAGTTCCGCACCCGCCTGGAGCCGGGTACCGAGCCGGGAACGACCGACATCTTCATCAGCCATCGCGGCATGTATGAAATCTTCGTCTCCGAAGGCAAGGACCAGACGAAATGGCAGCCACGTCCCGCCGATCCGGAACTGGAAGCGGAAATGCTGCGCCGCCTGATGGTGCGCTTCGGTTCCGAAGAGAAGCGCGCGACGGCGGATATCGTGGCCGCCCAGGAGCGTCCGCCCGCCGAGCGGGCGAAGATCGTTCGCGCTGCCGACGGTGCTGGCGCCCTCGAAGTGCAGGAACGTTTCGATCGCGCCTGGCGGCGCGTCGGCCTGGCGCTCGATCGCGTCGGCTTCACCGTCGAGGATCGCGACCGTTCGAAGGGGCTCTATTTCGTCCGCTATGTCGATCCGGAAGCCGATGTTTCCTCGAAGAAGGACGGCGAGGGCTGGCTGGCCAAGCTCAACCCGTTCAAGGGCAGCGACGTGACCGCGTTGTCGAAGATGCAGTACCGCATCCATGTGGCCGATGGTTCCAGCGTATCGACGGTCCAGGTCCTGTCGCGTGAAGGCGGTGTAGACAACTCCGAAACCGCACGAAAGATCCTCGGGCTGCTCCACGAACAGCTGAAGTGATGCGCTTCGCATCGCTCGGCAGCGGCAGCCGGGGCAATGCGTTGGTGGTCGAGGCGGGGAGCACGCGAGTGCTCCTCGACTGCGGCTTCGGTATCCGCGACACCGTCCGCCGGCTGGAACGCCTCTCCGTCGAGCCGGAATCGCTGTCGGCGATCCTGGTTACCCACGAGCATAGCGACCATATCGCCGGCGTCTTCAAGTTCGCCCGGCGTTACGGCCTTTCGGTCTGGCTGACGCATGGCACGCTGGCGGCGGCGCCCGAGCTGCGGGGGGAAATGCCGCCGCTCTCGCTGATCGACGGACATACCCCCTACGTTCTCGGTGACCTGCAGATCCTTCCCTATCCGGTGCCGCACGATGCCCGCGAGCCCGTCCAATTCGTCTTTGCCGATGGCGCACGGCGTTTCGGCGTACTGACCGATGCTGGCAGCCTGACACCCCATCTGCTGGCGATGCTCGATGCCTGCGACGCGCTGATGCTGGAGTGCAATCACGATGCCGGGCTGCTCGCCGGGTCGAGCTATCCTCCGTCCTTGAAGCGAAGGATTTCCGGACGCCTGGGGCACCTCGACAATGCCACGGCGGCCTCGCTGCTGGCGCAGGTCGACGTCAGCCGGTTGCAGCATGTCGTTGCGGCCCATCTGTCGGAACAGAACAACCGGGTGGAGCTGGCGACCGGAGCGCTATCGGACGTGTTGAATTGTGCGCCGGAATGGATCGGCGTTGCCGATCAGGAGAACGGGTTCGACTGGCGGCAGATCTGCTGACGCAAAGATGCCCGTGTGCGACAGAAAACGAAAAAGCCGGTCTTGCGACCGGCTTTTTTATTACGGCAGAAGCCGAATTACTTCTTTTCCGGGGCAGCCGGAGCGGCGGCCGGAGCAGCTTCGGCCGGCTTGGCGGCGTCAGCAGCAGGAGCAGCAGCCGGGGCAGCGCCTTCGGCCGGCTTGGCGGCGTCAGCAGCCGGGGCGGCGGCAGGAGCAGCAGCCGGGGCCGGAGCAGCGGCGGGAGCCGGAGCCGGAGCAGCGGCGGCCGGAGCTTCTTCTTTCTTGCCGCAAGCGGTAACGGCGAGGGCGATCAGGGCAGCAACGAGGAGAGAACGGTTCATTTTGTATTTCCTTATCGATAAAGAAACGAGAAAGCATTACCAAATTTGGCCGACCAGCGTTAGCCAGTCAGCCTAAAATGATAGCACTAATCGATTCTCCTTCATAGGAAACGGCCGGCTATGCCGGCGCGTTGAAGCCTTGTCTGACAAGCTACAGGCCAAGGGTGGAGGCGCTGATCGGTGTGCCGCCTTCGCTCCAGATTTCCTCGAAACGCTTGCAGTAGGGCTGGCAGCCCTCGGGGCTGGAAAGGATTTCCTTGCCGCGCGGATGGTCCTGATGAAAGCGGATGAGGCCGTGTGCGCCGTCGACCAACAGCAGCGAGTCGCTCAGGCGGGCGAGGTGCGGCGGTACTTCGACCAAGTGGAAATTGTGCGCCGACCGGCGCAGCAGCTGCATCAGCCGCGGACTGCGTGTGCAGGCCAACTGCGCCGACTGCACGGCAATGCGCAGCAGCGCATCGGGCGAGCGTCTGAGGAAGGCCGCCAGCGCCTCGTTGACCGCAGGCCTTTCAAGCTGAAGCGCGGTTAGGTCGCGGTCGAAAATCGCGACGGAATACTGCGCCATCGGCAGCAATTGCCCGACGATCGTTTCGTAGTCGGTCCAGGAGGTCAGCAGTCGCTCGCTTGGCATCAGCAAACCATAGCAGCGCCTGAAAGTCGGGGCAAGGCGTCATTGCCGCGTCTGCGCACGACGCCCCCCCGTTCATTTATGTGCGCTCGAACAGTGCGATCGATTCGACGTGCGAGGTGTTCGGGAACATGTTCACGATGCCGGCGCCGCGCATGCGATAGCCCTGCTGGTTCGTGAGCACTGCGGCATCGCGGGCCAGCGTCGCCGGGTTGCACGAGACGTAGACGATGCGCTGCGGACCGTTTGGGCCGAGTGCCTTCACCAGTTCGACAGCGCCTTCGCGCGGCGGGTCGATCAGCATCTTGTCGAAATGCCCGAGTGCGGAGAGGCTTTCCTCGGTGGCTTCGAACAGGTTGGCGACGCCGAACTCGGTATTGGCCGAGAGTCCGTTGGCAGCGGCATTTTCCGCTGCGCGCCGGACCAGTGCGGCGCTGCCTTCGATGCCGACGACGCGGGCGCCTAGACGAGCGATCGGCAGCGTGAAGTTACCCAGTCCGCAGAACATGTCGGCGACGCGTTCTCCGGGCCGGGGCGAGAGCAGCGCCATCGCCCGGCGCAGGAGTATCTGGTTGATCGCGGGATTGACCTGGGTGAACTCGGTCGGCGAAAAAAACAGCTCCAGATCGAATTCCGGGAGGCGGTAGCTCAATGGTTCGCCCGTTTCCGGATAGAAACGGGTCACAGTGTCCGGCCCCTTCGGCTGCAGGTAGATCTGCACCCTGTGGCGGTCGGCAAACGCCTTGAGCAGCGCCTCGTCATTTCCGTTCAACGGTTCGAGGATGCGCAGTACCAGTACCGTGCAGCGGTCGCCTACCGCCACCTCGACCTGCGGCAGGCGGTCGCGGATCGACAAGTTGCCGGTCAGTTCGCGCAAGGGCATGAGCAGATCGGAAACGTGGCGCGGCAGATTGCGGCATTCGCGCATGTCGGCGATGAAGCTGCTCCGCTTTTCGTGGAAGCCGACCAGCATGCCGCCTTTCTTCGGTACCAGGCGGACGCTGACCCGGGCGCGGTGGCGGTAGCCCCACTGCTCACCGTAGATTGGCGAATAGAGTTGTTCCGGCTTGACTCGTCCGATGTGCCACAGGTTGTCTTCGAGTACCCGCTGCTTGGCGGCGATCTGCGCCGGATGGTCGGCGTGCTGCATGCTGCAGCCGCCGCAGACGCCGAAATGCGGGCAGGCCGGCGAGACGCGGTCGCCGGAAGCGCGGATGACGCGCGTCACTTGCGCCAGTTCGTAGCTCGGTTTCTTGCGGTAGCTGGAGTACTCCACCTCTTCGAGCGGCAGCGCGCCCTCGACGAAGACGGTCTTGCCTTCGAGGCGCGTGATGCCACGCGCTTCGTGGTCCAGCGATTCGATGATTCCGACGGGCATGTTGGGTACCTGAAAATCAACTAAGCCGATTCCGTGAGAAATCGGCTTATTAACCTAGTGCGCCCGACAGGATTTGAATCCACGATCCGAAGGTCGTAGTCAGATCTTTCTCAGGTGCATTAGCTATAAAAAACAATGCGTTACATAAACTGCGTTGTGCTATTTAATCGGCGCGCACTTTATCATAAGTAACTTGCCTTGTAGTGCATGGCGCTCGGAATGTGACAGTTCCCTGATACTCGATCGTCAGTTGGGATGCTAAACAATCGGCTATCTATACGGATATATTTAATTGTTGTTGGCGTAGCGCAAATGGCGGTGCTCAGAACTTGCGCCAAATCGGACTTTGAGTTTTTGATTCGTGCTCTTATGGATGTGGTGCTGGTCGCATATCGCGACTGGATGTTTTTTGTGTGGCGTTCAAGTGTATAGCTATGGATGATCTGCGCTTGTGTGGCAAAGTTATTGCCGTTGGTATATTTTATTAAATTTCGAAGTGGAGGATGTATGAGTATTAGCGTTCATCATGAATCGACAGTTCGGTTTGTACCGGAGTCTGTGCTTGGATTGACGGAAGTGGCGGCTAAGGCGTGGTCTGTTGATCTAGTTATCCCGGAGCCCCCGGCAATGCCTTCGGATCGGCTGAGTGCGCGTGCTGAGCTGGTGAAAACCGCAACATCATGCGGCGGGTACTAACCGTAGAATTTGGCAACTCAGGGTGGCCGCGTTACTTGAAGAATTTGTAACGTGTGTCGCCTCTGCTCCGTGCTCTAGACCGATGTCTGTTCGTTTTCGGATTTCCGATCTTTGCGCAACCTGGCTGTTTGGGGCAAGGGGCGCTGACAATGTTGTGCTTTAGCTATGCGCCGATGTCCCGATAACTTGGTCGGGACTTTTTACTCGTGCAAATAGCGCTTGCCCGGTGTCGTGCGCCATTGAAATGCGTATGGCATATGTATTGAATCGCTTTAAGGCTTAACGTGTACCTTCCCCGTCGACTTTATCAACCACTCGCGCGACTCGATGATAGCGCTTGGCAAGCGGTAATTGACTGTCATCCATTCTGGCACAATAAAGGTGTTTTTCTTGACGAAGAACATCAGAATGTTGCCTTTCATATTCTGATGAATGAGGGGCAGATAGCGACCACAGAACATTTCAAGCGAAGCGATAGCGGTTTTGAATTCGATGCAGTAAAGATCGATGACTGCGTACTGACTGATCCTCAACTAGTTGCTTTGATTTCCGGCTGGGGCGCAATGCATTCTGGCAATTTTGGCAGTGGGCTAACGGTCAAGATGGGCTGGTATGCGATCCGCGCGGGAGGATGCGTAGGCTACCATGTTGATGGCCCCGTCTTTTTGAAAGGTGCTCGTGTAGATTTGTCTTTGCCCGAGATTCAGCTGGGTCTAGTTGAGCTGCACGCATCCAGGCGAACGATTTTGCCTCTGCGCTTCAATCCCGAGGATGAATTCTTGATATGCGGACATCGCGCCCCGTTGAAGCGGCGGGAGCTATTTGAATTTTCGAACGTATTGCCTCATGCCTACTTTAACCGTGGCAATAATGATGCATTGCTGCTTGTTACGACTTATCTAGTGGATGAGCTAATACCGGAGGAGATTACATACTCCTCTGTCGGCTAGCGATGGGCCGAATACAGATAGGCGGACGACAGGACAGAGTTGCTGAGAGCGAAGCAAGTGGAAAAAAATCCGGATGCAATTTGTACCCAATTAGTACACCCGAACTATGTTGCGCCGGAAGGGTTTTCTGGTGTCCAGCCAGGACAGTTTTCTGCTTCGACTGTTTTTTTTCGCTCGGCTCAAGCCTATCGCGAGCGAAACTGGTGTAGCGGTGAGGGCTACATCTACGGGAGTCACGGTACGCCGACGACGTTTGCTCTCGAGTCACGGATCTCCGCACTGGAAGGTGTCCAATACTGTCTTTTATATCCAAGTGGGCTTAATGCTATAGCACAGGTGTTTCTCGCGCTGCTCAAACCGGGGGATGAGCTGTTGGTGCCAATTAACGTTTATCCGGCGGTTCGCATGCTGGTGTTGCACGAACTTGTTCCAATGGGCATTGGCTGTAGGCTTTACGACCCGACAAATTTGGAATCCCTGTTATTTGCGAGAAACACAAAGCTTATATGGGTGGAAGCTGCGTGCTCGATTACTTTTGAATTTCCCGATGTAGAAGCGATAGCGGCGCGAGCGAAGGAAAGCGGCGTTGTCGTCGGACTCGACAACACCTGGGGGGCTGGTATTGCACTGGATGCGTATGGCTTCGGTATCGACATCTCGGTGCAGGCGCTGACTAAGTACCCCTGTGGTTCCGCGGACGTAATCATGGGGTCTGTGACAACGCAAGATAGAGAGCTTTATACACTGCTTCAGATGTGCCGAATGCGCTTCGGAGTAAGTGTCAGTGCTCGTGATGCAAGTGTTGTTCTGAGTGGGATGAATACCTTGCGGCTTAGGTATGAGGCTCACGATAGTGCGACGAGAAAAATCGTAGAGTGGGCGAACCATCGGCGCGAGTTCCATCGCGTATTGCATCCGACTGCGCCTGATGCTGTCGGGCAGAATATATGGCTTCAACACTGCAGCGCGGCGGCAGGTTTGTTCAGTGTTGTATTCAAGCCGGAATATAACACTGGCTATGTGGACAAATTTATTGATTCGCTTCGACTTTTTCGAATTGGTGTGAGTTGGGGGGGGCCTGTCAGTCTTGTTCTGTCATTTGATCGAAATGTGGCGAGCGTGACAGAGTTGCCGGGTGTCCTGGTTCGTTTTTGCATTGGTTTGGAAGACGTCGATGATTTGATCACAGACTTGGAGCAGGCACTCTTTACGGCAAGTCAACAGTGATCAGTCGCTTTTTCCGAACAGAAGGAAATCCACCGGGCACGCGAATAACCGAAAAAATCTCAGACTAAGTCTGGCTGGCAACAAGCGCTTGATCAATGTCACTTAACAAGTCTTGAATGTGCTCTGTCCCGATCGAGAGCCGCACAAGGTCTTCGGTTACGCCGCTGGCAATCAATTCTTCTTTAGAAAGCTGGCGATGTGTTGTCGATGCCGGATGACATACAAGCGACTTGCAGTCGCCGATGTTAACCGACCGACGAATGAGTTTCACTGCATCGTGAAACCTGGAGCCTGCCTCCTTGCCACCACGTATCCCGAAGCTGAGCACTCCGGATCCTTTCCCCCGCATGTATTTTTTTACCCTGCTATGGTCAGGGTGCGCGGGTGAAGCCGCATACGATACCCAAGAGACAGCAGTGTGCTGCTCGAGGAATTGACAAATAATTTCTGCATTGAAGCAGATTCGATCCATCCTCAAAGGAAGTGTTTCTATTCCTTGAAGAATGAAAAATGCATTCAATGGGGATAGAACCGCTCCCAGGCTCCTCAATGGGACTGATGCACAACGTGCGATATACGCGCGATCGCCGAATCTGTCAGTGAACGAGATCCGATGATGCGCCTCATCTGGGAGGCTGAGTTTTTCGAAGCGCTCGGGATAATCCGCCCAACGAAAACGACCTGCGTCGATTACTGCGCCGCCCAGAACGATCCCATGCCCGCTAATGTATTTCGTAAGTGAATGTACGATGATGTCCGCACCATGCTCAATGGGGCGGCAAAGGTAGGGTGTGGCAACGGTATTGTCGACGATCAGCGGGATATGATTTTCGTGAGCAATGTTTGCGAGCGACGATATATCTGGAACGTGCCCTGCTGGATTGGCGATCGATTCGCAGAAGAACGCTTTGGTTCGGTGGTCGATCAGCTTTGCGAAAAATTCCGGTTCATTGTATGGAGCGAACCTTGTCTCTACTCCATACTGCGCGAGGGTATGCGCAAACAGGTTAAAGGTTGTGCCATACAGTGAGCTGGCGGCGACGATGTTATCGCCACCTCCTGCGATGGTAAGCACTGCTGCAGTGACAGCAGCTTGGCCGGATGCGGTAACGGTTGCGCCAACGCCGGACTCGAGGCAGGCGATTCGCTGTTCGAGGACTTGCAGCGTTGGGTTGGCGATTCGGGTGTAGATGTGTCCGGCCACTTTCCCATCAAACAGCTCGACCGAATGCTCAGTACTGTCAAAGGCAAAAGCAGCTGTCAGGTTGATCGGTACGGCCACCGAGCGAGAGTGCTCATCAGGCTCATATCCGGCGTGCAATACAGATGTTTCGAAGCGCCAAGCTTTGTCCATCATAGGGTCCTTACTAGGCGAGCGGGTGAATTTGAGGCAAGTTCTGCTCATTCCAAACATTCATTCCCATGGGCATTCGGTTGTGGCCGAAACAGGCGGGAATCATATCAGTCGCCACAGCGCGAGCGGTGTGGAAAGTCAGTCCGTTTATTACCAAATTATCAATTGTCATGTCCACCCAGTAAGGCTTCTTTCCCGCCAGCATCATTGCTTGAACGATTGACTCCATCTGGAGACCAAAATGCCTAGAACAGTCGTCAAAGGTGTGACTGGGATATGCCGAAAAATTCAGCAACCGGTCGGCCTTTTGATAATAGGCAGTTGTTGCGTAGATGGCTCCATGATCCTCTGGCCGTCGTACGGATTCAGGAGCTAGAGGATGGGCGTTCACGCCCTCAATGCGTGCCCACGCGGTTGTTTCAAGTTCCTCCAGAGCCGAAATCAGCGCTCGTTCAGCGCAAATTCCGGTAGCTGTCCCCACGCAGGTGAAGTGCCTCTGTTGATTCTGTGCCCACACCAGCCAGACCGGGTGAATCCCCATGTTCAATACCTGGAGTCCAACTCTGCAGCCGGCGGACTCCAGTCTCCGTATTCGCGCGGAGAGCGTCGTCGGTAAGCTGGCTGGCAAGATGCTGCATCCTGGTCGTTGTGCGAACCAGTGCCTCATAAAGGCATCGCGTTCGATGAGCTCGAACAGCGCATTGCATCGTGCCTCGTCTCGGTTCGTTGCACTCGCACATCCAGATGTCGTTGCGTAAGTGACAAGCGATTTTCGGTAGTCCTTGTCGAACGCTCGTGGACCGTACACATGGTCGGCGAGTATCCACTTCGAGTCGCAATTTTGGTAATCATATGCTTTGGCCCACCAGCGTTTCAGTTGGCTATCAAAGGGCGAAAAGGGAAAATCCGCTGCCGCATATTGACAAGGGGAATACCTCAGCAATCGTTCCGGATGGATATAGTCGATGATCTCCTGGCCGGATGCCCATGTGACAGCCGGAAGATGCTGATAGGCAAACCGCTCGACGCATTCACTGATTGATTTTCGATGGGCAACATCCAGACTATCGGATCGCCCCCAGCCGGTTGTGGACATCCCCGATGACCAAGTTATGTCCGTTCTGGCCAGATGGAACTCCGTGCTGACAAGCCCATCGTAAAGGATGGACTTGATTTGCTGAATCATTGGCGGCGGAGGGGCAGGAAGGTTGTTCATCCGTGGAAAATCGAGAGCCGAAGTCAAGATTGGACAGTGGGCATCCGGTTTGGGTTGGCCAGCAAGTGTCTGGGCTTATATTCGTCCGACACGATATCTGCCCCCTCAAACAGGCTGTCGAACATGGCCGGATAAATTGCCGGATGCAAACCCGGATTGCAGTTCATTTCCAGAAACCAAACCGAATCGTCTTTATCGACGACTGCGTCGACAGAGAAAGCGGTGTTGTTTCGGATGTCATCAGGGATGCTATCGAGAAGGATAGGCCCGGCTTCGTCGAGTTGTGATCTGATATGTTGAGGTAGCTGATGTAGCACGTCTTGATTGTCCGTTACCAGCCGGTGCAGCGGGGAATCGTATCGATAGTCCACATATACCGCCTCTCCTGCTGGCAAGACAGCGTCCAGCGACCATCCCTGATAGGCCAGCATGGATTCGAGCAATTCTTGTGGGACCGGGCGGCGCATGTAGCGCCCCAAGGCCAGAATATCCCTGACCTTGTGCGTGCCATCGCCGACAACTGATGCCATTTCCTCAAGCTCCGCGGCGACAATTTTGCCGTTCCAATACCAAGCCTTCAACGGCCGGCCAAGTATGAAGGTCTCGTAGTACTCGCCATCGGTCAATCTTGCCTGGTCCGAGTCGGTGGTTGTAACGCGAAATGGTCCCCGTATTCCTTCTGCAAATGAAGAGCGATCTCGCTTAATGATGACGTCCCGGTAGCTGCCTTGCAGTACGTTGTGCGCCGGGCAGCGAAGTCCGTTGCGAAGTGCAAATTCCTTGAATGCCAGCTTGCTGATGGCCTCTGGCCAGCGCTTGTTGAAATAAGGTAGCCATCCACAAAAACTTGCCGACGAATCGCCAAACTCCATCCACATCGACAGCTTCCCGTGTCTGTCCTTGACCAGAAACTGAGGCTGAAACTCATAGTAGAGGTTTCGATACTGGATCTGCAGTATCAGTCCTGGAAGGCGAACATCCGCGCGCACTCCGCGCGGCTTAAGCCACGATTCAACATGCTTGAAGTGATTGAAGATCTGGGTCTGGTAGATGGCCATCTTGATTCGCGGAAAAGTGATCGGCTCCGAAACAACAAAGAAGCGAATGCGGCGTGCGCTATTGGCTGAGCTTCGACTGCAGGAGGCCGTGATTGTAGCTATATGGCGTCTGAAAATGCATATCGAGTTGTGCGATACGTGCAGCAATTGAAGTCGTGCTAAACCTCCGTGAAATAGTCCGGATAGATTGGCCAAGTGTCGCCTTTTTTCTCGCGCGACGAATGTCGTGATCGTTGCAGATTATTGGACGGGTATTCAGATGGTATCGATTGTAACTAACGGCGGACTGGGCTATACGGGCAGCTCGAAGGACCTTCTTGGTGCCGGTGGGCAGCTAGGCGCTGCCGGCTTGGGGCAGGCAGGCGGTCAAGTGACAGTCAACGCCAAGACCGGCAATCTGATTGTTCAGCAAGCGGACGAATTCATTGTTGGTCTCGGGCTTGATATCGGAGTTGTGCGTACGTACAACAGCCAGGCCGCGTTCGATTTTGACAACAACGACGGGTGGCAGGTCTCGCTCTACCGCAAGGTCGGAAATCTCACCGGCTTGGTAGGAACTGCCGGGAGCGCCGTTACCCTGTACGAGGCCGATGGACGTCAACTCGTTTATGCGTACGATGTTACGGAAAGCGCCTACGTCAACAAAGATGGTGCCGGCGCCTATGACACGCTCGTCTTCAACAGTTCGAATGACACCTGGCTGCAGCAGGATGGCGATTCAGGTATTGCCGCTACCTACCAAGCTAATCCCCTGGCTACAGGTGAGTGGCATATCGCCAGCCGGTCGGATCGGGACGGAAATACGGTTTCCTATACTTACGATGCCGCCTCAGGCCTGATCGACCGGATTACCGATGCCAACGGCGACACTACGCTGCTCAACTATAATGCAGCGAAACAGCTCACTTCGGTCCAAACCATTGTTGGTGGCTTGACGCTGACGCGTGTCCGCTACACCTACGATTTTCAAGGACGTCTAGAGTCCGTCAGCATCGATCTCACGCCGCAAGATGGAAGTGTGGCGGATGGACAAGTCTATACAACGACTTACACCTATGCTGGTACGACCACCTGCATCGCGTCCATCGTAAATAGCGACGGCTCCGGTGTGAGCTTTACCTATGACGCTGGTGGCCGGGTTGTCACGGCGACCGACAGTGCTGGCAAAACCACCAGCTACAGCTATGTCAATTCCACCACCACGACGGTGACGGACCCGCTCGGTCTGGTGACGACGCTGACCTACGATACCGACGGCAACCTCACCCGCGTGGAGGGGCCGGCGGGAAGCAATCTGGATGTCCGATACGCCTACAGCGCCGATGGCGATCTCATTCAGATGACTGACAGTCGCGGCAACGCGACGACCTACCTCTATGACTCGCGGGGTAACCTCCTGCGTCAACAGGATGCAGCCGGCAATGTTGTCGAAAGAGTCTTCAACGTTGCCAACCAGCTGGTTAGCGAAACCGCCTACCTGCAGCCGGATCCCGATGGCGCCGGCGGGCTGCAGGCAGCAGTGCCGCAAACGGTCCGTTACGTCTACGACGCCGAGCAGCACCTTCGCTTCAGCATTTCCGCCGAAGGCCGTATTGTCGAATACCGTTACAACGCAAGCGGGTGCCAGGTCTCCCGAATCGCCTACACCGGTGATGTTTACGGAGTGACCGGCAATACCCCCGGAGAGCCGGAGCTGATATCGCTGGTCGCAGCCTTCGACCAGTCGAAATCGCAACGGACGGACACCACTTACGACGCACGGGGGATGGTCAGCACCGTAACCCGCTATGCAGCGACGACGGCTAGCGGCGACGGTATCGTTGACGGTACCGAATCGACCACACGCTACGTGTACGATGCGGCCGGTCGGCTCCTGCAGCAGATCGATCCGCGAGGCGTCGCCACGGCAGGAAATTCTAGCGACTACCTTACGTCGTATGCGTACGACGGACTTGGTCGTATCCTCAGTGTTACTGCCTGTGACAAGGATGGCAATACGGTTGGTGTCGGCACTACGGCACAAACCCTGACGACCTATACCGATTCCAGTCGCCGAAGCCAGATCCTCCTCGCGAATGGCCTGGTTCGGGTCAGCAACTACGATGCGCGCGGGCTGCTGGTCAGTCTGGTCGAGCAGGACAGTGTGGGTGCGGTGCTCTCCACTACTGCCTACCAGTATGATGCGAATGGCCGGCTGCGCGTCACCGTTGACCCAACGGGGCAGAAAACTTACCTCTTCTACGATGAAGCCGGCCGCGTGACGGCGACGATCGATCCTGCGGGAGCGCTGTCGGAAACCATCTACAACGCCAACGGCCAAGCCGTCCGTACCATCCGGTACGCCGGGTCGGTCAGTGCTTCATTGTCGACGCTGTTTACGGAAGATGCCGACGGGGTAGTTGTCGATGTCGCCCTCGCAACGGTACGGCCGGCAGAAGCCGCCGCGGCCGATCGCATCAGCTACAAGCTCTACGACAAGGCCGGCCGGCTGGTCAAATCGATCGATAGCCTCGGTTACGTGACCGAGTACCGTTATGACGGAAAAGGTCAGATCGGCGACACCATTCGCTACGCAAGCCGCCTTGGCGATGCGCAACTTGCCGCGCTCAAGTCGGCGACGCTGGAGATTGCAGTTGATGATCCGAACGCGACGCCGGTTGCGGATGCGGCCAACGACCGCCGTACTCGCTCATTTTACAGTGCCGACGGCCTATTGCAGGCGGTTCTCGATGGTGAAGGCTACCTTGTTGAGAACCAATATGACGCCGCAGCCCAGCGTATCCGGACGATTCGCTATGCCACTCGGACCAACAGCGCCAACTGGGCCGAAGGCGGGCTTGAGACGCTACGTCCTGAGCAGTCTGCGGACGACCAAGTCAGCCGCTACTTCTACGATGGCAGTGGGCGTCTGGTTGCCACTCTGGACGCCGAGGGGTACCTAAGCGAAAGTGCCTATGACGTTGCAGGCAACATCGTGAGCAGCGTCCGCTACGCAACGCAGACCAGTTTGTCCGCGCGTGCCAATGGTGCCCTGCCTGATCTTCGCCCCGGTGTGGCTGCAGAAGACCGGACAACGCAGTATCAGTACGATGCCAACAACCGTGTGCTCATGACGAGGTCGTTGCCCGACGATGTCCTTACCGTGTTCACCTACGATCGCAGTGGGAACCTCCTGCAGATGGTTAGCGCATCGGGAAGCTCCGAGCAGCGTGTCAGCCAGCGTAGCTATGATGTGCAGGGGCGACTGATCGCCGAAATCAGCGGCGAGGGCGTTGTCGCATTGATGTCGCTGGTCAATCCGACGCAAACGCAGATCGACAACACGCTGGCACGCTACCAGACAAGTTATCGCTATGATGCGGCCGGGCGCCGCATTGCGACCATCAAGCCCGACAGTATCGGCGGCAGCGGCAACGCAACCCTGTTCTACTACGACCCCGATGGGCGACTATCGCACAGCATCAATGCCCTTGGCGAAGTCACCGAATATCGATACGACATCTTCGGCGGAAAGACGGCCGAAATCCGCTACGCGAACCGGATCGCCACGCATCTATTGGCAGGGCTTACAGGCGGCGAAGCTTCAAGTCTCGGGACGCTGCTCAGCAGCCTTTCCAACCCGCTCTTCGATCGTATCGTCCTGACCCAATACAACCAGCGCGGTGAAGTGGTCGGGCTGACGGATGCGCTTGGAAACGCTAGTCAGATCACGAGAAACGCATTTGGCGACGCGGTGGGTACCGTTTCTCCCATCGCAGCCGGAAGCAGTGTTGTCGCTCTGTTTGGCTACGACCGTCGTGGCCAGGAAGTGATGCGGACGGAAGATTCCGGCGGAATCAATCGGCTAGCACGTGTCTCGTACGACGCGTTCGGTCGAGTCACCCAAAGCATCGATCCGCGTGGCCATACGTCGTCCTACACGTACGACAGACTAGGGCGACAGCTCGCGAGTAGAGACCAGATCGGAGCCCAAACCGTCACGACCTATGATGCGTTTGATCGCATCCTGACCCGTACCGATGCGCTCGGGCATACCGTTACTCACTCATACGACAGCGGCGCGCGGAGCTACGCTCTGCGCACGGCCGAGGGCGTGGTTACAACCACTACCAAGAACCGCCATGGCGAAACGGTCAGCGTCAGTGACGGCATCGGAGGCACGACTTCCTATACCTACGACCGAGATGGCCGCCTTCTGACCGTAGCGAACGTCGCAGGTACCGCATTTAATGAATACGATGCGGCCGGATACCTGGTACGAAGTGTCGACGCCGGAGGCGGGGCGACCATCTACGTTTACGATGCTGTAGGCCGTGTCCTCAATCGGATACAGGATCCGGCGGGGCTTTCTCTCAATACACGCTATCGCTACGACGCTTTTGGTCAGGTTGCGTGGGAGCAGAGTCCGGGAGGAACGTGGTCGCGTACAGACTACGACGCAAAAGGCCAGTTGGTTGCGGTTACGCTCGATCCGAGCAGCATTCCGGATCCGGCCGGAAATCTCGTATCCAACCCGAATGGATTGAATCTCGTTACCGCCTATAGCTACGACGCACGCGGCAAAAAAGTGACTGTCACTACTGGTGCAGGCACTCCTGAAGCTCGAACGACGCAGTATGCCTACGACAAGCTTGGTCGCCGTATCCAGGAAGTTGTGGATCCCGGCATCGGCCACCTGAATCTGGCGACCAGTTATGCGTATGACGAAAACGACAACCTGGTTTCCAGTACCGACCCGAACGGTGCTGTTACTCGCTACTTCTACGACGATGCCAACCGGCTTGTTTACCGCCTAGATTCGTTGGGGGGGCTCAAGAAGAACATCTATGATGCGGCAGGCTATCTCGTCAAAACGATCGCCTATTCCCGCGCGCTCAACGGCATTCCCGCCAATCCGACAATGAGTGATGTCGAGAGCCGGATCGTAGTAAGCGTCGGCCAGGATCGGGTGGAGAGGTTCGTCCGTGATGCAGACGGTCGGACTGTGTTCGACATCAACGCACAGAACCAGGTCAGCGAGACCCGCTACGATGCCGCAGGGCGCATTGTCGCCCAACTTGCCTATGCGACGCCCGCCATAGTTCCCGATGGGGCGTCGGTGGCCGATGTCAGAAGTGTCCTGCAATCCGCTGCGTCAGACCAGACTACTGCAAGCGTCTATGACGCGGCAGGGCGGGTTCGCTATTCCGTCGACGCAGCAAGGCACGTCACGGAATATGTTCGCGATGCAAATGGGCATGTGATTAGGCAAATTTCCTATGCCAGGCCGCTGCCGGCAGGAACGCCGATCAATGCGGCTGCGACCGTGGAACCCAATCTCAATGCCATTGCGCAGGCGCTGCAACCCGATGGCGCAAACGACAGAGCGACACGCAGGATTTTTGACGCCGTCGGACGCTCCGTTTATGAGATTGACGCCGAGAACTATGTCACCGAGACGCAGTATGACGCGCATGGCCGTATTGCCAGGACAATCAGGTACACAGAGCGGGTCAGTGTAGGAACTACCCCGGGTTTGGCCGAAGTCGGCGCACTTGTCGCCGCTTATGCCGAGACATCGAAACAAATCCAGTCGTTTACCTACGATGCCGGCGGGCGCCTGATCCAGAGTGCCGATGCAGGCGGTTTCGTCGAACGCTATACCTACGATGCAAATGGTAATCGGATCAGTTTCGTCAACAAGAAAGGGGCGGAGTGGACATACGTCTACGATGCCAACAACCGGCTGGTTTCCGAAAATAGCCCGCTGACGACAGTCACATCGGTCAGCGAGACGCTTGCCGTCGTGCAGGGGCTCGCGGTCGTCGAGACGCGCATCACCTATGACGCCGTCGGCAACGTGCTTTCCCGGACAGAGGCGTATGGCCGGCCAGAAGCACGAACAACCCGTTACGAGTACGATGCGCTCGGTCGGCAGATCGTTACCGTCTTCCCGCAGGTTGCCGTCTACAGCGGCGACAGCCTTCTCACCAACGGTATTGACGGCACGGTCTCCCGCACGGAGCAGAACGTAACGCCGATCACCCAAGTGACCTACGACGCCTTGGGGAACGCCGTCGTCAATAAGGATGCTGCGGGTAACTACAGCTACAAGGTCTACGACATACTCGGGCGGGTCATCTACGATGTCGACGCCGAGCACTATGTCACCGAACACCGCTACGACCGGTTCGGCAACGTCAAGCAGACGATTCGCTACGCTCGGGCGATCGCCCTCGGCTTTACCCGGAGCGATCCGCTGACGGCGACCGAGGTTACCGGTCTTCTCGTTGCCGATGGCGCCGATCGCGTACTGAGCAACGAATATGACGACGCCAACCGCCTCGTGAAGGTGACCGAGCCGGCCACTGACAATTTCGACCCCAGCGCTCCGCAAGGCATGCAGTACTTCAATGCCGGACGCATTACCACCAAGCGCTACAACGCAGCCGGCCAGTTGATACAGCAGCGAGTGCTGAAAAATCCGCTGACCGATACCTGGGTCGATACCACGTTCTACTACGACAGGCGTGGCAACAAGACGGCGCAGGTCGATGCGCTCGGCTACCTTACCATCTGGGACTATGATGAAAGTGGCGACGTCGTTCGACAGGTCGAGTACGCCAAGGCGCTGACGCCGGGAAGCTGGAGTGTCGATGGCCATGCGGCTCCCGAGCAGACGACACCGCAGAATCGGCCTGGGAGCCCCATCGGTTATGACCGCGAGACCCGGTTTGCGTACGATCTCAGGAACCAGAAAGTCTCCGAGACGAGAATCAACGTCGAATACGCGAGTACCAGTGGAGCGCTCGGCATCAATACACTGGTGGGAGATCTTGTCACCCGTTATACGTACGACGGCATCGGAAACCTGACCAGTACAACCGATGCGGCCGGCGTCGTTTCCTACATCTATTACGATGCGCTCGGACGCAAGATCGCAATTGCCGCACCGACCCGCAGCTCCGATACGCCGGTTGGCACCGTCTACATGCCGCCGCTCAGCGTTGTCTATCCAACGGCTGCGAATACGCCGATCAAGCTCAGTTTCAACCGCAGCGAGGCCACCGGAACCGTCGCCACGCTGCGCTATCGTGTCAAAGGATCGACTGGTGCGTGGGTGGCAGCCAGTCTGGCGATTGTCGGCAACACATATACGGCCGATCTCCCCGCCTCCAACACCGAACGTTACGAATACGAACTGGCATATACCCGTAATGGCGAGGCTCAAGCCTATGCCGTAGGAACGGGAGATGTTTCGATCTACGGGACGACAGCCGCAGGCACTGTAAATGCAGTAGCCGGCGTTGTTCGCGACAACCTGGAGAAAATCGATGTCAGCAGCGCTTACGCGGAGACGGTTGGAGACGGCGAGTCTGGATACTGGAATCAGTGGGCCGGCAGCAACAGCGTTTCCCTGACGTGGAGCTCCCTTGATGGCTGGGGGGTGGGGGATGTTCGAGTACGTGTCGAATATGTGACCGGAAACCTCAACGGCGGAGGTGGCGTTGCGACGGCGCGCGAATTCAGCTTCGCCAATGCCGTGTCGCTCAAAGGGGTCCAGGTCGGCTGGTCCGACGGTACGACCGATACCTACGGCGGTATCAGTTCAGTGACCAGTGTCAAGGTCTGGAAGCGCGTTAACGGCCAGGAAGTGCTCGTCCATAGCGGCGGCACGGGCGGCAGTGGCAATCGCCTGGTCCTGCAAGGAAATACTGCTGGCGTTACCGGTATTTCGATTGTCGGTATCGGCACTCGGAGCGTTACCGCGCTGCCCGGCGGCGCATTTTCTGTCGCCATCGACGACCTGCCGCGCGGCGTTTACGGGTACACCCTGGTCGGCAGCAGTGCTGCCGGCGGCAGCTTCGAAATCAAGGACAGTTCGGTGGCCGGTACGCCGGTCGTTCAGGAGCTCATCAGCGCTGCTTCCATGCAGCTTGGCATCGCCAATCTGCCGGCCGATACCATTAGCGCAAGCCTCAAATATCGCCGTGTCGGCGACAGCGCCGGGTATTTGACCAAACCTCTGGCACAAAGCGCCGGCGTCTGGCGAGCAGCGTACGAGGACATGGCGAGCGGGCGCTATGAGTATGTCGTCGATGTCGTCCGCACAGGTGGGGCGACGGCAAGCTATGCCGGCACCGTGACCCTCATGCGCGGTGCGCAGAGCCTGCCTGTCGTCAGCGTCACTGGCGCCGCTTCTGCCCAGCTCACGCCGTTGACCGAGTTCAGGCTCGACATCTACGGCAACGTCGTTCAGCAGGTCGACTACGCCAAGGGGGCTGTCGCAGCCAACGAAGCAAGCTACGGGCTGGTCGGACTCGATGCCGTCAACGACAAGTCGCAGTTCACGTTCTTCGATACTCATGGCCATGTCGTGCGCAGCGTGGATGCCGAAGGCGCTTCCACATATTCTTCATACGACGTTCTTGGCCGCCAAGTAAAGGAATGGCAACCGATCGAAGAGTTGGCGTTGTTCACCCAACGTGGTGCCACCTATGGCAACGGTTCGATCGTCAAGACTGAAAGCGATTCGTACGAAAACAGTCGCGTATTCAGTAGCCGATCCTATTTGGGCGGGGCGAGCGTTTCAGCGACTGCCGGGCAAACCAATCTGCTTGGGATGTTCGGTCTCACCTTGAATCCGAGTTTGGCCCCGGCCTACGGCTCGCTCGACTACGCCTGGACCTTCACTCATCAAGGCAAGCTTCAGATCGTCGAACGCGGCACGCTCATCGGCGAATTCGGCAGCTATACGACCAGCGATGTCCTCTCGGTTACGTATGACGGAAGTAACGTCCGATACATGCAGAACGGAGTCGTCAAGCGTACCGTTGCCGCAGGAGCGGGCTTGGCGCTTTACGCCGATACGAATTTTTATTCAAAGGGGTTCAAGCTCGATAACATTCGCTTCGAGCCGATTGCCACGCCCGAGCTTGTTCCCGGCAGCGGCGTTACCGTCAGCGGTGGCACCATCACGCGTGCCTCGGGGGCCGGCTGGAATGCGGATGCCTACAGCAAGGACAGCTATACCGGGCGTGCCCATGTTTCCGCCACGGTCGGCCAGACCAACATGTATGGCATGTTCGGGCTGAATAGCGACCCCATTCTCGACCAGAGCTACACCTCGCTTGATTACGCATGGGAGGCCATTCCGGGCGGCACTCTCGTCATCTACGAGAACGGTACCTATATCGGGAGCTTCGGCACCTACACCACCAGCGACGTCCTCTCCATTACTTACGAGGGCACCAACGTCGTTTATCGTCAGAACGGAGTCGTCAAGCGCACGGTGGTCACCACCGCCAACCGTACTTTCCATTTTGATAGTTCGCTGTACAACACCGGGTTCAAGTTCAACAACGTGCAGTTCTCTGCTGCGCCCGGCAGCGGACCGATTTGGCAGCGCCAGAACGCTGTACGCCTCTTCGAGTACGACCGCACCGGGCACCAGACTGCCACGGTCGAGCCTTCCTACTTGCCGAACCGCACGTTGAGCGACGTAGCGACCGGCCTGACGCTGGTGCAAGCCTCCGTGTCGTCTACCGTCACCGCGAGCGCCTACTACTACCAGGAAGCGATCAGCGACGGCGAGGGCGGTTACTACTACGAAACCCGTTTCTCCAGCACGAGCAGTATCAGGGTCGACTGGAACAACCAGAGCGAACTTGGCAGTGGCGACGTCATGGTAACGGTCGACTACGTTCGTGCCTCGGGCGGAGCCGCCTCCGTCACGCAAACCTTTGCCGGGTCGGGGGCCTATGCCAGTGCCTCGCTGAGTTGGTCGGACTCCGGCTCCGCCTATGGCATTTCCTCGGTCACGCGTACGCGGGTCTGGAAAAAAGATACTTCCGGCAACTGGGTGCAGATCCACGACCGCAGCGCCAACGGTGCCTATGGCAGCCAGATCATGTTCGCCACACCGGAGAAACGCATCGGCGTATCGCTCCGTTACCGCCTGCTGGGGGCCACTTCCTGGACGACCGCGACGCTCGGCGCTCTCGGCGCCAAGTGCTGGGCCAGCCTCGCCGGCGTGGCCAACGGGACCTACGAATACGAATTGCTGTACACGGGTTACAACGATTCGGCGCCGTCCAATGTCGGCACCGGGCGCATCGTCATCAATGGCAGCACGGGCTCGGTCACCAACAATAACGTACTGTCGCCGACAGCGTTGAATGCCGCCGATTTCGTGCGAACGCAATCACGCTACAACGCCTTCGGCGAAATCGTCGCCAAGGGCGTCAACGACGGCTGGCAGGAGCGTTACGACTACGATAACGCCGGCACCCTATGGCGCAGCAAGGGCAGCGACGGCGTTACCCACGTCTTCCTGCGCGATGGGCAGGGCAACACCACGGCCGAAATCCAGAGCCAGCAGCTCGATCTCGGTACCTATGCCAATGCCGCCCAGGTGGCTGCGCTTACGACAGGGATACAGCGGAGCGAGGTCGCCTACGACCTCCTCGGGCATGCCATACAGCGGACTCTCGCTCCCTATACGCTGGACCGCAGCGTCTCCACGCTCAACCAGGGACTTTCACTCAACCAGGTTTCGGTGGGGTTCAGCACCAGCAGCAGTGTTGCCTATACCGTAGATGAGAGCGGTGGCAGCTGGAGCGGCAGCAGCGCCATCTACCTGAACTGGACTGACATTGGCGCCTGGGGACCGGGCAATGTGTACGTCCAGGTGGACTACGTCACTGCTTCAACCGTGCTATCCAACGGAGAAGGGGGGTATGTCACCATCTCCGGAACCAGCACCAGCCGATCCGTCGAAATCTCCGCAGCGGCCGGTGCTGGCGGAACCACGATCAGCTGGACCGATACCGGCAGTACCTACGGCGGCATCGGCAGCATTTCCCGTGTCCGCGTTTCGAAGAAGAACGCTGCCAACCAGTGGGTTCTGGTCCATGACCGCAGCGTCTCCGGAGCCAACGGCAACATCATCTCGTGGCCGACGCCCGCTGCCCTCGACACGACCGTCCAGTTCAAGTATCGCCTCGTCGGTGCCAGCACCTGGACCACCGGTACCGTCGCTAACATGGGCTCGCGCTACATCTTCGACACGCGCAGCCTGGCCAACGGCGGCTACGAATACAGCCTCAGCTATACCCGTTCGGGCGAAAGCACACCCAGTGCCCAGGCCAGCGGCACCTTCAGCATCAACGGCAACAGCGGCAGCCTCACGGCCGCCTCCGGAAGCGGCGCGGTCATCGAAACCGTACGGCCGGTGATCGGCACGACCAGCGATCGCTGGGGCAATGTCCTTCGCACCACGGATCCGCGTAATGCCGAGTGGGTTACCGTCAATCGCTACGACCGCGACAACAAGCTGATCGAGCAGACACTTCCGACGGTCGACGTCTGGGCGGCGAATGGTGTTGCTTCCAGCGCCACGCCGATCGTCCGCAGTTACTACGACGCCGTCGGTCGGGCCATCGCCACCGTAGACGCCAACGGCAATGTCAACACCGTGCGCTACGATGCCGCCGGGCAGATGACATCCGAATATCACGCCGACGGTGGCGTGGTGAGGCACCAATACGACATTTTCGGCCGCAAGGTCCGCACCGTCGATGCCGTAGGCAATTCCACCGACTACCAGTACGACCGGGAAGACCGCCTGGTCAAGCAGAAGCGTCCGATCGGCGAGGAAAATTACGCCTACGACAGTGCCGGCAACCGCATTCGCGAAACCAATGCCCTCGGCAAGACCACTGCGTATTGGTACGACGCGCGCGGCAAGGCCATTCGTGCCCGTCAGCCACTGGGCCAGGAAATTACCTACGCCTACGATGCGCGCGGCAACAAGATCCGCGAATTCAATGCCAATGGCGATACGCAGACCTGGACCTACGACTACGCCGGCCATCTGCTCGGCCATGTCGATCTCGGCGGCGCCAGCTTCAGTTACACCTACAGCCAGAACGGCAAACTGCTCACTCAGACCAGCAGCCGCGGCCAGAATCTTGCCTACAGCTATTACGAAAATGGCCTGCTCAAGAAGATCAGCGACTTCGGGCCGACGCTGCAACTCGTGGGCAACAGCGTATCCATCGTCGGCAACGGCATCACCAAAACCTCCGGTACCGGCTGGGGGAATTCCGACGCCTACAGCGCGTTCGGATTGACGGGCGACGCCTATGTCGCCGCCACTGCCGGCCAGACCAACATGTACGGGATGTTCGGCCTGAACTCCGACCCCAAGACCGACCAGAACTACACCTCGCTCGACTACGCCTGGTATCCGGCAGCGGACGGCAAGGCCTACATTTACGAAAACGGCTCCCAGATCGGCAGTTACGGGAGTTATGCCACCAGCGACGTCTTTTCCGTCACCTACGAGGGCAGCAACGTCATCTATAAACTGAACGGCGTCGTCAAGCGCACCGTGGCTACCACCACCGGCCGCACCTTCTATTTCGACTCCGCGCTATACACCAGCGGCTTCAAGCTCAACAACATCGAGTTCCGTCGCATCACCTCCGACGACACCTTCTACGAGTACGATGCCGCCGGCAATCGCACCCGCGAGCGCTACACAAAGGGCGGCGTCAGCTACCAGGACTCCACCCTCAGCTTCGATTCGCTCGGGCGCATGACCCAGGTCCGCGACAACCGCTACACGCTTACCTACAGCTACGACGCCAACGGCAACCGCCGCCGCGCGCAATCGAGCTATTACGACGAAAACAACGTCCTCAAGAACGTCGACAACTGGTACCTGTACGACAGCATGAACCGCATCGCCCTGTCGCAGGGCGCGCTGTCCAACGGCGTCATCCAGCTCGATGCCTCGGCCAACCCCAACCTGCTGGCCCGTTCCGGGACCACCTTCAGCGGCAACACCATCACCAAGACCGCCGCCACCGGCTGGAACAACGCCGACGTGGTCAGCCCGAGCGCCGTCACCGGCCAGGCCTATGCCTCGGCCACGGTCGGCCAGACCAACCTGCACGGCATGTTCGGGCTGAACAGCGACCCCATTCTCGACCAGAACTACACCTCGCTCGACTACGCGTGGTACGCGATTCCCGGCGGCGCGCTGTACATCTACGAAAATGGCGGCAATGTCGGCTCGTTCGGCACCTACACGACGAGCGACGTGCTCTCCATCACCTACGAGGGCACCAGCGTCGTCTATAAACTGAACGGCGTCGTCAAGCGCACCGTCGCCACCACCGCCGGCCGCAGCTTCTCGTTCGACAGCAGCCTCTACGACAACGGCTTCAAGTTCAACAACGTGCACTTCGGCACCGCCGCTCCCAAGGGCGTGCAACTCGCCTACGACGCCGCCGGCAACCGGCGCACCGCCACTACCCTGGACGGCGGCTATCTCAGTGCCGAAAGCTACAACTACGACGCCAACAACCGCCTCGTCTCCACCGCCCGCGCTGGCAGCACCACCAGCCTGCGCAGCTACGATGCCGCCGGCCAGGTGCTCGAACAGACCACCTTCAGCAGCCCCGGCACCGTCAGCGAGCGCCGCGTCAGCAACTACAACAGCAACGGCTGGGTCACCGAGCAGAACGTCTACAACGGCAGCGGCACGCGCACCCAGCGCACGCTCTACACCGCCTACGACGGCGTCGGCAACAACACCAACTACCAGGTCTCGGTCTACACCGGCACCAACTACACCAACTACTACGCCACCAGCTTCGCCAAGTTCGACAGCTACAAGGAGAGCAAGGTCGCCGGCACCTCCACCTACTTCCAGGCCGGCGCCACCACCACCAGCTACGACCAGAACGGCAACATCACCGCGGTCAGCGAAACCTTCGCCACCAGCAAGAACCGCACGTTCGTCACCGACCAGGCCGGGCACATCCTGCAGAAGACCGAAAACGGCAAGACGCAGTACTACTTCTACGGCAACGACAAGCCGCTCGGCGACAGCGGTGCCTTGAGCGGAGCCAATTTCGACTACAACTACACCCCGGTCTCCGACCAGTTCCCCGGCAACATCCCGGGCAGCTACGTGGTCAGCGCCGGCGACACGCTGCGCGGCATCGCGCTCGCGATGTTCGGCGACGCCCAGCTGTGGTACCTGATCGCCGACGCCAACGGCCTGAAGAGCGATTCCGACCTGCAGGTGGGACGCAACCTGGTCATCCCCAACAAGGTGACCAACCTGCGCAATGCCAGCGACACCTTCCAGCCGTATGCGCCGGGCAAGATCATCGGCGACACGACGCCGACGCTGCCGAATCCGCCGCCACCGCCGAAGCCGAAGGGGAAGAAGGGCAAGTGCGGCGGGGTGGGGGGCATCATCACCGCTGTCATTGCCATCGTTGCAACTGTGTTTACCGCGGGTGCTGCTGCTATCGCAATGAGCGCTGTTTCGTCGGCGACGGCGGCGTCGATGGGCGTAATGGGGGTCGGTATGGCTGCAATGGGGGGCTCCCTAGGCACCTCGGCGCTGCTGGCATCGTTTGCCGCAGCGGCGTTCGGCAACGTGATCGGCCAAGGTGTCGGGATTGCGCTGGGGGTGCAGGACAAGTTCTCCTGGCGTAGTCTGGCCCTCGCGGCGGTTAGTGCTGCTGTGGGAGGTTCCGGGGTTGTTCAGGGGGTTGCTGGCAGCGTTGCGGCGTCCACCGGAAGCCAACTCCTCGGGCAGGTTGCCGGCGCCGTGGTCGGCAATGTCATTACGCAGGGCGTGGGAATTGCCATCGGGGCGCAGAAGAGTTTCAGTTGGACCGGCGTTGCGGCGGCGGGGGTTGGTGCCGGTGTCGGTCAGTTGATCGGCGAGGCACAGTATGGCAGCACGGAGGCATACAGCGCCGCGTTGAAGAGCGGCCAAGCTCAACTCGATTTCGGCAACAGCCTGGTGCGTAATCTTGGCAGTGGAGTCGCCAGCCGGGTCGTTGCTGGCGGCAAGATGAATTGGGGGGGGGTGGCGGCGGATGCGTTTGGAAACACGCTGGGAAGTTATCTGATCGAGAGCACAGTCCGCGCTGGGCAGCAGCTTGCCCAGCTCCAGACCGCCGAGCGGGAATCGAACTTCCCCGGCATCAACCCGAATGCGCCTTCCGGTCAGGGCCTTCGTCTCGACGGCGGCGGTCTTGCCTATGCGCCGTCGCTGGAGAGTGGCGCAGGCGGTACCGAGACCGATTCGTCTCGCGTGCGCACGGTCACGGTTCGTGCCGGCGACACGCTGACTCGGGTTGCCGGGACGTCGGACCCGCAGACGCTCGATCAGATCGCCGAATTCAATGGCCTGCGCTCGCGGCATGAAATCCGGGCTGGCCAAACGCTGAATATCCCGGACGGCGAAATGCTGAGCCGCATTTCGGTTTCGGGCAGCGTCGCGGCGCGTGGTGCGGCGGGTGCGGCCTACTATGCCGATCTGCAGCAGCAGCGGGCGGAAATGGCGGCGCAGGCGGCGACGACGAATTACGGGAATGAGGGAAGGTCGGTGCCGGTGGCGATTGTGGCGGCACAGTCGGCCGGCAATTCCGCCATTGGCATTGACGGTTGGGACTATGGCGTCAATAGCTACAACGGCCCGGCTCTTGTCGGTGACTATGGCGTCACGGCAGCGGCTGTGCGCAGTGTCGTCGATACCGGGAAATCGCTCGTTCATGGATTGGGGGCTGTAGCGTCTTGGGTTAATGACAGTGGCTGGCAGGTGCTTGACGTCGCTACGGCAGGCTCGCTCTCTCGTTATTTGCCTGAAGCACAGGCGGCGCTTGACCGACAAACAGCGCGTGGGGAAACCATGGTGGGGCTGGCTGCGGGGGCGGTCTCTGTGCTTTCGCATCCTGTTGATAGCCTCAATGCGGCGATCGATGGTGTTGCCGGCGCTTGGGATAGCAATATCGCCAAGCCTTATGCTGCGGGGGACTATGCCACTCTGACGTATAACGCTGGCCGCGTGGCCAGTGAGGCGGGGCTGTTGGTGGCGCCGTTCGCGACTGTGGGACGGGCGGGGGAAGTTGGTAGAATTCGTGAGCTTGGTGAGGTGCTTGTTGCAAACAGCGAAGTACGAGGAGCAAGAGGGCTTTATAGCACCCGTGAATTTGATCCAGCTGCGGCGGGAGGTCCTCTACGGGAACTGTCGGCGGACAACATTAGGTTTACCGAAAGTGGAGTATCCGTGGTCGAAAAGCACACTGCACGTTTCGGTCCGGACCCGGCAAACGAGTACATGACTAATCGCTTGCGCCAGATTTCCAATGGGGAGATTGAAGCAACTGCCGTTGACCGCAACTTCTACAGCCACGAGTTGCGTGAATATGTACGGTATCGCCGGCAAGGCTGGGAGTCTGGTCAGCCAAGCGATCCCGCAGCAGCTTATCGCTTATGGAATAACACCCATACTGCCACCTTGGAAGAGTATCGGATACTCGGGCCTAACACAGATCCGCGGTTGTATCACCCGAACGCAATCAAGCTGATGGGAGGAAACTAATGGACATTCGGCAAACCATCATCGAGTTGGTGGAGAAAAATGACGGAAAGTGGACTTGGTATCAGCTTGAGCGCGGCCTGACGTCCGTTGGTCTAGGAGGACGAGTCGACTTCATGGATATCGTCACAAGCTTAGTGAACGAAGGATTGGTTTCTGAGCAGGTTGATGCTCGCTATCCCCATCCTCTTTATCGCATAACGGAGAAAGGCAGGGCATCTCTGAAGGCCAGCCGTTAGATTTCAAAAGCAAAAACCCCGGTCGCTCCGCTATGGCAGCGGTGCGCCGGGGTTTGTCTTTTTAGCTGCCGCGTTGCGCGGCGCCTGTCTCAGCGCAGCGCCTGGGCGTTCTCGATATCGCGCTTGAGCATTTCGTTGGCGAGGTCGGAGACCTCCACGCCCTTGCGCTGAGCGGCAGCGGTGAGCACCGCCAAGACCGCCTCATCCAGATACACCGGCAGATGAAAGCGTGCATTGGGGCTGTAGAACTTGCCGCGCGTGCCCTTCGAGAAATCAATCTCGGCGGGCATATCGTCGTCATCGTGATTCAGTGTCTGTGCCATCGTCGTTTCCTTCATCGTTGCGAGCGGCCTACCGCCCTTCCTCGTACTGCTGGCGCTCGTTGCGGGTCCCCTCGCGCGCCGAGATGATCCGCACCCGTGCCCGCTGCGGGCCGGTCATCACAAACGTATGCGAGACCGCCAGCAACTTACCGGCGGGGTTCACCCCGACGGTCATCCAGCGTTCCTCGGTCTCGCTGTAGTAATAGGGGACAGACCACGTTTAGTAATAGGGGACAGACCACGTTTATCGTTTGACAATAAACGCATCGCGTTATATGTTGGCGCATGTCGATTCTCTCCTTTCGCTGTCATGACACCGAGGCGCTGTATGCCGGGCGTCACCCGAAGCGGTTTCGCAATATTGAAGGCGTTGCGCAGCGCAAGCTGCAAATGCTGGACGATGCTTGCGAGTTGCGCGATCTGAGGGCGCCGCCGGGAAACCGCCTGGAAGCCTTGAGTGGCAGCCGTGCCGGCCAGCACAGCATCCGCATCAACGACCAGTGGCGAGTCTGTTTCGTCTGGTCGCCTTCCGGGCCCGAGGGTGTTGAAATCGTCGATTACCACTGAGAGGTTGCTATGCCTGCGAACAAAATGCGCCCCATTCACCCCGGCGAAATCTTGCGCGAAGAGTTTCTCGGCCCGCTTGGAATGAGTGCCAACGCCCTGGCGATGGCATTGCATGTGCCGGCGCCGCGAATCAACGACATTGTGCGCGAACGACGTGCCGTATCGCCGGATACGGCGCTACGTTTGGCTCGATTCTTCGATACAAGTGCGCAGTTCTGGCTCAATCTGCAGACGGCGTATGACTTGAAGCTGGCCGAACAGGGGGCCGGCAAGCGGATCGCCTTGGAGGTTCGCCCGATGCCGCATGCGGCGTAGCCTGTTGCTCCTGGGGTTCAGGAAACGGGACGCTTCCCTTTGTTATTGTGGCGGGAGCCCCAGTTCTCGCTGGATGTCGGTTATTTTGCCGAGAAAGTCGGGCACCACTTTCTGCACAGTGCTCCAGACGATTTCCAGGTTGACCGAGATATAGCCGTGGATGGTTTCGCATCCCGGATTTTCTCCCCACGGGACGCCCGCATACCTTGCCTTCAGTTCGGGGCTTAGCTTGGTCACGGCTTCACCGATAATTTCCAGATTGCGGATCACGCCATCCTGAATGAGTTCGTTACCCAGGAAATCGGCTTCAACCTTGTCTGCCGTGTACCGGCCAATTCTGGCTATGGCGTCCTGGATATGCTCGAGATAATCGGCATCACGAAGCGCTTGGTTCACAGCGGGCGAGCTTCTTCAAGAACCAGGTTGCGGAATTTCGGCGGGAGATCGCCCGCGGTGAGAACATCCGTCGTTACTCCCAACTCTTTCTCGATGGCGTTTTGCAGCCGAACCATGTCGAGCAGCGTCGTTCCCTTGGGGACATCAACCAGCAGGTCGACGTCGCTCCCCTCCTTGTCCCGCCCATGCAGTACCGATCCAAAAATGCGAACGTTCTTCGCACCATTGCTGTCCGCGATGGCGAGAACGGCGTCACGGTGGATTCGTAGTGCTTCGGATGGTTTCATGGCGGTTCCTTGCTCAGCCTACAAAAATGATAATTCATGACTCCAGCCAGGTACAGCAGATAAGGGGGCATGATTATTTTCCCGAGACGAAAATTCGGGGGGACAGAATTCGGTCATGCCGTTCCCTCGCGCATTCCAAATCGGAACCGTTCCCGAACTCAGCGTTGTCCTTGCGAACCGGACTTGCCGGTTTCCCCGCGCTGCCTTCCGCCAGGGAGCAGATGTGTCGAGCGCTGGATGATAGGCGGCACATCGGCTGGACGGGCGTGACGGGCAGTCCTTATGCGTCGGAGAGCGCTTTGGCCGTTACCACGCTTCTGAAGTTTTGCGTATTCCAGGTCACGTAGTCGACGATTTGCCGGCCTCTGCGCAGATAGTAGCGAACGAGGTGTTCCAGCGGCTCGGGTGTATCGCCCGCAACCATCGTGTATCCCAGTCGGCGCGCATAGCGTTCTCCGGCGTCCTGCAGCAGCGTGCCGACGCCTTGTCGCTGAAACTCCGGCAGCACGGCGAACTGGTAGAAGTAGGCCAGTCCCTCGCTGGCCAGGAACGCGCATTGGGGGGTGAGGAAACGCGGGCGGATCAGGAGGGTGCCGATCAGCTTTCCCCCGCACTCGGCGACCAGGCAGTTGCCGCTGGCCAATCGTTTAAGCAGGGTCTCGTGGGTGAGCGATGCACCGGAAACTTTGAGTCCGAGCGCGGCGATTGGCGCGTATGCGGTGCGGACCAGCGATGCCAGCTCCTCCGGCGAGTCGAACTGTGCGAACGGGCGAATGGTGAGTTCAGGTCTCGGTAGTTTCATCGGCGCAACTGGCAGGGTCGGCGTGTTTATCGTTTGATTTTAAAGATTCCCGATGTTCCGCTCGCGAAGGGCGGCCGGTCAAGCAGTCAGGCCGCCATCGACGACAAAGCACTGCCCGGTGACGTAGCTGCCTCCCGGGCCGAGCAGGTACTCCACCATGCGGGCGACGTCGTCGGGTTCGCCGAGTCGCCGCAGCGGAATGTGGGCGAGCAGCTTCCTGCCGGTGGCGTCGGCCAGCCTGGCGGTCATGTCGGTGCGGACGATTCCCGGGGCGACGACGTTTACGCGGACGTTGAAACGTCCCACTTCGGCCGCGAGCGATTTGCAGAAGCCGTTCAGCGCTGCCTTGGTGGCGGCGTAGTTGGTCTGGCCGATGTTGGCGCGCAGGGCAGCGGCGGAACCCATGAGCACGATGCAGCCGTCGCCGGCGACCAGCATCTCCTTCACGAAGGCGCGGGTCAGGTAGTAGGCGGAATTGAGGTTGGTATCGACCAGGGTTTCCCAGTCGCTCTCCTGCATGTTCATCAGCAGCGCATCGCGGGTCTGGCCGGCGTTGTGGATGAGGGCATACGGCGCCCCGTAATCGGCCGTGAGCTGCCTCGCCAGTTGGTTCACGGTGCCGCGGTCGGCGGCGTCGCATGCGAATGCCTTGCACCAGCGGGTGTTGCCGTGCAGCTCGGCGGCGAGGGCGTCCGCGGCAGCGCCGGATTGCCGGTAGGTGAATGCGACATTGAGACCGGCGGCGCTGAGTCGCCGGACCACGGCTTCGCCGATGCCGCGTGACCCGCCGGTGACGAGCGCCCAGCGTCGCTCGGTGTCCTGATGGCTGCCCATGTGTCAGCGCAAGGAGTCGATATAGCGGACGAAGTCGCCGACGGTTTCGATCCGGCGTTCGGTGAAGTCGTCGTAATCGATGTCGATGCCGAGATGCCGCTTGATGTCGATCTGGATGGCGACGTAGTCGAGGCTTTCCAGTTGCAGGTCTTTCAGCAGCGTGGTTTCGGTGATCTCGCCATCGTAGTCGCAGATGTTCCGGACGGACTGGGCGAGGAATTCGCGGGTTTTCGGTTCCATGGGCGTGTCGGGGAAGCTCTTTCAGTGGGGGTGAATCGTCGGCGCCGGGCTCCGGGTCTGGATCATCAAGGTGATTTCCTGCGCGAGCAGCGGGCGTCGGGAGTCATGGAGCGTCGTTTGAATGGTCGCATAGCGGGTGTCGCCTGTGCCGGTGATGCAGGGCTGTGCCAGGCTGTAGTGCAGGGTTTCCGCGGGGGCGGCGTCGGGGGCGCGCAGCATCGTGCCGCTGGCCGTGACGGCGTGGCCGATCTGGAGGAGGGCGATCTCCCCGGCCATGGCTTCGCGCGGCTGGCGGATGGGGATGTGCATCGCGGCCAGCAGGTCGAGCAGATGATGTTCGAGGTAGCGTGCGAACAGGAGCGCGTCGTAGAAGATCCAGCGCTTGGCGTAGCCCGGAAACGCGCTGTGGAACTGCTGGTGTTGCGTTGCGACGCGCTCGGCTTCTAGCGGAAAGCGTGGTCGGTGGCCGCGGCCGAGAGGGGCGGTTGTCGCCGGAACGACGCGCGAGGTGATGTGCCGCACACCTTCCGCCAGGGAGTCGAGACTCGCCGTCACCATATCGTCGGCGGGGCGGTGGCTTGTGTGCACGGTGTAGGCGGTGTCGCACAGCACCGGGCGCCGGAGCAGCGCTTGCCAGTGCCAATGGTCGGCGGGGTGCCTGGCGGAGGGCTTGACGGGTATCGCCTGGGCGATGGCGTTCTTGAGCGGCAGCATCGCGAGCATGCCGTGGGCGACGACGGTTTCGGTGCCGAGCAATTGCCGCGCGGCCGCGGGGTCGAAATGCACCGGATTGCGGTCGCCGGAGAAATCGGTCCAGGCGCGCAGCGCCTGCGCGTCGAAAACGATGGGGGTCATGCGCCGTCGTACTTGCGGAACAGCAGGGCGCTGTTGCTGCCGCCAAAGCCGTAGTTGAGGTTGAGCGCGACGTCGAGCGCCCGGTCGTGGCGGTGGCGGTTCGGCACGTAGTCGAGATCGCAGGCGGGGTCGGGCCGGTCGAGATTGGCGGTGGCGGGGATCAGGCCGGTCTGCAGTGTCTTGACGCAGAAGATGGATTCCATGACGCCGGCCGCACCCATCAGGTGGCCGGTGTACGACTTGGTGCTGGAAACCGGGATGCGGGGCGCATGGGGGCCGAAGAAGCGCTTGATGCACTCGGTTTCGTTGAGGTCGTTGAGCGGCGTCGATGTGCCATGCGCGTTGATGTAGTCGACCGCCTGTGGCGCGATGCCGGCCTGGCGACACGCGCGCTCGATGCAGGCCACGCGCGCTTCCAGGTCGGGAGCGGGGGCGGTCATGTCGAAGGCGTCGGAGTAATTTCCGTAGCCGACGATTTCCGCCAGGATCGTGGCGCCACGGGCTTGTGCCGACTCCATGTCTTCGAGGCAGACGGCGCCGGCCCCTTCCGACATGATGAAGCCGCTGCGGTCGGCACTGAAGGGGCAGCAGGCACGCCTGAGTTCCGATTTCTCCTTGGACAGGGCCTGCAGCACGTCGGCGCTCCAGATGCTGGCGTCGCCCTTGAGGCTTTCGGCGCCCCCCGCCAGCATCATGCGCGCGCGTCCGCTACGGATCAGCTCGAACGCGTCGCCGACGGCGATGCTGCTTGCGGCACAGGCCGCGACCGGGGTGTTCTGGTAGCCGCGCAGCTTCCAGTGCATGGAGATCGCCGCGGTGCCGACGTTGTGCATGCCCTTCATGCACGAAAACGGGGAACTTAATCCGGTGCCGAGAAAATCCTCGGCAAATTCGGCGATGTAGTCCGTTCCGCCCCAACCGGTGCCGAAGATGACACCGCATTCCAGCGAGCCGTAATAATCATGTGCCGAGCGCTCGCCGAACGCCATGGCGAGCGCCTGCTTCGCCGTGATGAAGCCGAGCCTCGCGAATTCAGGCAGGAACTTGTCGATCGATTTGGGGATGGGCTTGTAGTTCGGCACCGTTTCCAGGGTGCCGAAAAAACGCGCGCCGACCTTGGCCTTTTCCAGTGGCGCGTAGCGATAGCCGAGGCGGTATGCGCCGATCGACTGCCAGATTTCCTCGACATCGTCACCCAGCGAGCACAATGCGCCCATGCCGGTCACTGCCACGCGACGGGGGACGGTGGGGGGCATCGGCATGGCGGTATCAGCCGGCGAAGAAGAACTTTCCGACGACTGCGGAGGTCACGGCTTCGATTTCCATTTCCGAATTGCGGGCATAGAGCAGCCGGACGCCTTGCGCGGGTTCCCCGCCGTTGATGCGCACCACAGGGTTTTCTCCCGCAATCGAGACCAGCGAATATCTCTCTGCCGTAACGCGCTCTGACGGCGAAAGGGTGTGGCGCTCCAACTCGACCTTCTGCTCGATGCCGACGGCGGTTACACACAGAAATGCGCAGTCGCGCACTGCTGTCAGGGTCACCTCGGCGTCGATGGCAAGGGGAATCGCCGGCCGGTCGAGGACGAAACTGCCGCCCGGCCCGAGGACGGCCGCTTCGTCGGGGCGGTGGGCCCAGACGACCCGGATGTCGCCTTCGGTAATCATCAGCCCCTGCTGGATATGTTCGCGTGAAACGACAGGCAGCGGCAGGCGGAATCTCTGCGTTTGCCCGGCTTCGCCCTGTGCATACGAAACGCAATAGGGGCCGATGTAGGCGTTGGTATATTCGAAACTCATCAGTATGACTCCACGGGAATCTGAAAGCGCCGGATGCGGCTTAGCGGCCGAAGCAGGAATATTTTTTCGTTTCCGTCGGTGACGTGCGTCATGGCCGCAAGGGTGTTGACGAAGCCTGCGCTATCGCGCGCCCGGGCCGGAGGGTTTTCCGGCCGCGCAGACTGCTTTTTCCGATGCGCGCCGAGCGCTTGGGCGAAAGCTTCGCGCGGCAGCCGCGTCTCGATGAACCGGTCCACCTCGATCCCTTCCGGATAGTCGTCGTGAAAACGGGGGATGTCGAGTGCGAAGCGGATTCCCTCGGAAAATTCGTCGTTGAAGCATGTGATGCGGAGCTGGAGCGCATCCATGTCGATTGCATCGATTTTGTACTGGATAACCATGATGGAGAAGGTCTCGATGCAAGGCGGTCAAACGATGTCGACCGGAATGGCAAGCCCGTTGATGCGGGGCAGCGGGCGGCGAAGGAAGAGGATTTCCTGGTTCTCGGCGACGAACGCCGTACCGACATCGAACAGATGCGGTTTCGCCGGACGCAGGAAAGGCGCCGGGGAGTGCGGTTGATCCGCGCCGGGACTGGACTGCGCTGCGGCCTCGAACATCTTCACCGGCGCATGGCTGCGGATGAGTGCATCCAGCGCCTCCCCGGCAAGCAGCTTGCCTTCGATCCGCGGGATTTCGATCGAAAACTGGACGCCGCCGGGAAGGTCGCGGTTGAAATACAGAACCTGCAGATTGTCGGTGTCCGGGTGAAAGGCGACCGGTTTGTACTGGATGTTCATTTGGGCAATGGATTCGTTCTGACTCGCTCTTGGACGTACGCCCTGGATGTCGGCAGGTGCTCTCGTATCAACGAATGGATCGGCATGATTTCGATTTTGTTTAGCCAGTCCTGAAAAAACCGCGCGAAGCGATCGCTTCGTCGAGCGGCATTCGTTCCCTCCCTCCCCAGAACTCCGGTGCCAGGGTAGTGGCAGCGGAATGGGGCCATTGTAGCGCGTTGTCATCGCCTCCTTGCGTAGGCATGGAAAGACACCGGCATCTCTCCCGCATCTTCCGGCGCGGCCGCCGGTACGCACGGCGCGATCGGCCGGCGTTGTTTTTTGCGGTGCCGCTAAACTGCCCGAAAAAATCCCGGATGCATTCGCCTGAAGATGCTGTTGAGCTATCCCGGTCCGCGGAGAGGCTTCGACGGCGGACGAAATCGACAGGAGAATGCAATGGTCGCAACGGTAACGGGCAATTCGCTGGGTCTGGCTGGAACTTCCCCGTCGGTGCCGGGCGGGCGGGCGCAAGTCGGAAATGCTGCGTTGGGGCAGGGCGGCGAAGCCGTCTACGTCAACGCCAGATCCGGCAACCTGATCGTTCAGCGGCTCGATGAAGCCATCGCTGGCCGAGGTCCCGATCTCGCCACGCTGCGAACCTACAACAGCAAGGGCGGCTTCGATTTCGACAACGACGACGGCTGGCAGTTGTCGCTGTATCGGAAGCTCTACGCCCTGAGCGGCACCGTCAATACGGCGGGCAGCACCATTGTCCGCGCCGCGGCGGATGGCGCACAACTGATCTATGCCTACGACAGCGCGCTGGGAACCTACGTCAACAAGGACGGAAGCGGCGCCTACGACACCCTTGCCTACTCGGACGCAACGGACAGCTGGACCTGGACGAACGGCGACAGCCGCATCACCGAAACCTATTCGGCTTCGAGCGCGGCCGGAGAATGGCGCATCGTATCCACGGCCGACACCGACGGCAATACCATCGGTTACGCCTACGATGCCAATGGCCTGATCAGCCTGGTTACCGACGCCAACGGGGAAATCACCCGCCTCAACTACGGCGCCGGCACCCGCCGCCTCGACAGCATCGACGTCATCAGCGGCAGCGTGACCACGACGCGTGTCCGTTACGGCTACGATGCCAGCGGGCGTCTCGCGTCCGTCACGACCGACCTGACGCCGGCGGACGGCAGTATCGCCGACGGACAGACCTTCACCACCACCTACGCCTACGACGGCGCCAGCACGCGGCTCGCGTCGATCGCCAACAGCGACGGAACCCGTGTCGGCATCACCTACGATGCCAGCGACCGCGTTGCCACCCTCATCGACGCCCTCGGCAAGGTCACCCGCTTTACCTACGGTGCCGACAGCACCACCGTCGTCGATCCGCTCGGCCTTGCCACGACCCTGACCTACGATGCCGACGGAAACCTCGTCCGCCTGCAGGGGCCGGATGGCAGCGGTCAGGATGTGCAGTACGCCTACAGCGCGAGCGGCGACCTGATCCGGATGGTCGACAGCCGGGGCAACGGCGTCAGCTACGCGTACGATGCCTCGGGCAAGCTCACGCGCCAGGAAGACAGTGCCGGCAACGTCGTCGAGCGCACCTGGAACAGCGCCAACCAGCTCATCCGGGAGACCGTCTACGCCGTCCCCGACCCCGATGGCGCCGGCACCGCCCAGGCGAGCGCGCCCCAAGCCACCTGGTACATCCGCG
The DNA here is from genome assembly GCA_016183655.1 of Rhodocyclales bacterium. Taxonomy (GTDB): domain Bacteria; phylum Pseudomonadota; class Gammaproteobacteria; order Burkholderiales; family Rhodocyclaceae; genus Proximibacter. The sequence goes on along the minus strand of JACPEH010000022.1, from coordinate 41,483 downwards.
ACGCCGGGCAGCACGTCCGCTTCACGATCAGCCCCGAAGGGCGGGTCACGGAATACCGCTACGACGCACACGGGCAGCAAGTCGCATCGCTGACCTATGTTGGCGGCACCTTCGCGCCTGGCGCGACGACTCCCGTCGAAGCCGACCTCGTCAATTGGATCGGCATGCAGGACAAGACCCGGATCGATCGCACCGACACCGCCTACGACGCGCGCGGCCTGGTCACGCAGGTGATCCGCTATGCCGCCACCGATGCCACCGGAGCCGGCGTGGCAAACGGCAGCGAGGCGGTGACGCGTCATGTCTATGACGCTGCCGGGCGCCTGCTGCAGACGATCGATCCGCGCGGCGCGCTCACGGCGGAGGCGAACGACTACCTGACGGCCTATGCCTACGACGGCCTTGGCCGTAGCGTCAGCGTGACGCAGTACGACGCCGCGGGCAGCGGCGCGCGCCAGACACTGACGACCTACGACGACGCTTCGCGTCAGGTGCGGTTGTCGCTGGCCAACGGCCTCGTCCGCGTGTCGACCTACGACGCGCGCGGATTGCTGCTGACGCAGGTCGAGCAGAACGGCGCCACGGCACTCGCTTCGACCCGGTATCAATACGATGCCGGCGGCCGCCTGCGCATCGGAACCGATGCCGGCGGCGGCAAGCGTTACTACTTCTACGACGGTCTCGGCCGCAAGACCGGCGAAGTCGACCCTGCCGGGGCGCTCACCGAATTTGCGTACAACGACGAAGGCCAGGTCCTGAAATCGGTCGCCTATGCGACCGGGGTATCGGCGGATCTCGTCGGGCTCTTTGCGGCCGACGCCGATGGCAACGTCGCAGATGTCGCACTATCGGCGATTCGCCCGGCAGGCACGGTTGCGGATCAGGTCAGCCGCCGCGTCTACGATGCGGCCGGCCGGCTGCGTTTTGAAATCGATGCGATGGGGGCGGTGAGCGAAATTCGCTACGACGGCGCGGGGCGCCGCCTGAGCGTGACCACCTACGCCAACCTGCTGAACAACCCGGCCGGCCTGGATATCCTCGGCCGCGAGCCGGTGCCGGGCGACATCCAGTTCATCTCGTCGGTACCCGACGGCGGCGCCGGCAGCCAGATCGGCGTTCTGCTCGATAGCGCCAATGATCGCGTGGTCCGCAACGTCTACGACAACGACGGCCTGCTTCGCGGCGTTCTCGACGGCGAAGGCTACCTGACGGAATACCGCTACGACGCCGCCGGCCGTCTGGCGCAGACCTTGCGCTATTCGTCGGCCGTCGAAACCTCGCTGCGCGCCGCCGGCGACCTGGCGCAGCTTGTCGGCAGCGCCGCCGCGTCTCCCGCCGAAACGATTCAGACCTGGCGCCACTACAACGGTCTGGGGCAACTCGTCGCCACGGTCGATGGCGAAGGCTACCTGACTGCCCATGCCTACGATCTGCATGGGAATCCGGTGCGCACGACCCGTTTTGCCAACCGTCTGGTCGGCACCCCTGCCGCCGGGGTGGCGCCGCAGGTGCTCGCCGCAGTCCCGGCGGCCATCCCGGCTGGCGGCTATGTGCTGGCCGATGCCGGCCGCGACCAGGTTTCGCAACAGGAGTGGACGGCTTTCAACCAACTGGCATCGGAGACGGCGGCCGATGGCACGGTAACCCGGCACATCTACGACAGCCTCGGCAATCTGGTGACCACGGTTTCCGCAGAGGGAACCGGCGAGGCTGCGACGGCCCACAATCGCTACGATTTGCAGGGAAGGCTGGTTCAGGCGCTCTCGCCGCTTGGCGCGTCGGCGTTGGCCGCGCTCGGTGCAAACCCGGCCCTGGCGCAGGTGGACGCGGTGTGGGCGGCCTATGGCACGACCTACGCCTACGACAGCGCCGGCCGCCGCATCCGGGCCGACGATGCCAACGGCAACGTGACCTGGTTCTTCTACGATACGGACAATCGCCTGACCTTCACCGTGCGCCGCGTCGCCGACCCGGCCAGCCCCGGCCAGTGGGCGGGCGAGGTCAGCGAACGCCGCTACAACACCCTCGGCCAGACCGTTGCCGACATCGTCTATGCCAACCGCCTGGGTGCCGCGGTCGTCGCACTGCTGGAGGGCGGGAGCGATGCGCCGCTGCAAGCCGAGCGCGCGACGATGTCCGATGCCGCGAACGACAGCCTGACCAACTATACGTACGACGCCGACGGTCGCTTGTCGACCACCGTGACGGCGCTGAACGCGACCGACAGCGAAGTCGTGACCCGTAGCTACAACGCCTTCGGCGACGTGGTGTCGGTGCAGACGCGGATCGACGCCGGCCGTATCCGCACCGACCGGTTTGCCTACGACCGCCGCGGCCTGCAGACCACCCGAACCGACGATGCCGCGGTGCTCAACCGTCGTCTGGCGCAGACCTACGACGCCTTCGGCCGCGTGATCGCCAGCACCGACGGACGCGGCATCGTCCGGCGCACCGCTTACGACAAGCTCGGGCGCGTCATTCAGGCCACGGCCGCCGACGGCAGCCTGGACATGACGCGCAGCACCACGTTCGACGCCTTCAGCCGCGTGCTCACTCGGACCGATGCCAATGGCGTCGTCACCCGTTACGCCTACGACGCCGCCAACCGTACCGTTACCACCACCATTGACGGCGGCGGCCTCACCCTGGTGACCCGTAGCGTCGCCAATCGTCGCGGGCAGACCGTGACCGTCGTCGACGCCAACGGCAACGAAAACCGTTTTTCCTACGACGCCAACGGCAACCTGTTGACGCAAAAGCGCTGGGACAAAGCCAGCGACGCCGAAACCACGATCCAGGAAAATGCCTATGACGCGGCCGGCCTGCTCCTGCTGACGACGCGCGACGCCAACGGCCACCTCGTCGCCTATGCCTACGACGCGGCCGGCCGCGTGCTGACGCAGACCGTCGATCCTGCCGGACTCAAGCTCACGACGCGCCATGCCTACGACGCCATGGGCCGGAAGATCAGCGTCACCGACCCGCGCGGCGTCGTCACCCTGACAGCCTGGGATCGTGCCGGACGCGTCGTGGCCGTCACCGTCGACCCGTCCGGGGCGAATCTCCGGACCACGTACGGCTACGACCTCGCCGGCGAACTGCTCACGGTCACCGAGGGCGCCGGCAGCGCGGCTGCCCGCACCACCCAGTACCAGTATGATTCGCTCGGCCGTCGCACGAGCCAGGTGCTCGATCCCGCCGGGCTGGCCGTCACCACGCTCTACGCCTACGACGCCAACGACAACCTCGCCTCGCGGCTCGAAGCCGCCGGCACCGCGCAGGCACGCCTGACGCGCTACGCCTACGACGACGCCAACCGGCTCGCCTACACCGTCGACGCGCTCGGCGCCGTCGTCCGCAACGACTACGACGCCGAAGGGCGCATTCTCCAGACGACCGCCTACGCCACGGCGATCGATACGGCTGCGCTCGCCGCGCTGGCGGCGATGCCCTCGCAGGCGGCTGTCGCCGCGCTCGTCACCGCCTCCGCACAGGATCGTGCCACTCGCCATCGTTACGACGCCGCTGGCCGCGAGCGCTTTACCATCGACGCCCTCGGTGCCGTCACCGAGCAGCGCTACGATGCGAACGGCAACGTCGTCCGCCGCCTCCGCTATGCCAACGCGCTGGCTGGATCGCTCGGCGCCACGGAAAGCCCGCAAGTCGTCGACGCCCCGGTTGCCGGTGCCTACGTGCTCCGGGACGCCGCCGACCGCGTCGAAGCGCAGTCCTTCGACGCCTTCAACCGCCTGGCGAGCCGCACCGAGGCGAGCGGCACCGCCGTCGCCCGGACCGAAACCTGGCACTACGACGCCGTCGGCAACGTCCTGCGCCACACCGATGCGCGCGGCAACGACGAATGGTTCGCCTACGATGCCGCCAACCGGCAAACCGTCCACATCGACGCGCTCGGCTACCTCACCCGGCGCGACTACGGCGCCGATGGCAAGATCGCCATCGAGACCCGCTACATGAACGCGGTGGCGCTACCCGCCGCGCCCGACGACGGCTGGGCCGGCCATGCCCCGGCGCCGGTCGCCAACCCGGATGCCGCCTCCGGCGACCGCATCACCCGCTACGCCTACGACAGCGCCGGCCGCCTCCATGCCCGCACCGACGCCGCCGGCGTCACCACCGCCTACGCCTACGACAACCTCGGCAACGTCATCGACACCACCGTCGCCCTCGGCATGGCGGAGGCGGTAACGCTGCACCGCAGCTACGACGTCGCCGGCCGCGTCCTTTCCGAAACCCGCGCCTGGGGCACCGCCGTCGCCAGCACCACCGCCTACGCCTACGATACGCTTGGCAACCAGGTCAGCATCGTCACCGGCGTCGGCACCGCCGGTGTGCGCACCACCGCCCAGGCATTCGACCTGCTCGGCCGCAAGACCTCCGCCACCGACGGTGCCGGCGGAAAGGTCTCCACCGCCTACAACGCTTTCGGCGACATCGTCAAAGTGACCGATGCGCGCGGCAACGCCGGCTATTTCTACACCGACGCCCTCGGCCGCGTGTCGCTGCAGGTCGACCCCGAGGGCGCGGTCGTCGAAACGCGCTACGACCTGTTTGGCGACGTCACCGACAGCATCCGCTACGCCAACCGTCTCGCCGGCACCCCCGACCAAAACACCCGGCCGCGGATCCTCGCCGCCGCCGGCAGCGGCGCATACGTCCTCGCCGACGCCGCCGCCGACGAACGCCAGTCGACCACCCGCGACGCCCTCGGCCGCCGGACCGAAGTCCGCACATGGTGGGGCGCCGGCGCCGCCGACTACTACAGCGAACGCTTTAGCTGGGACGCCGCGGGCAACATGCTCTCCAGCACCGCCCGCAACGGCGCCACCACCGTCTTCGAATACGACAGGGGCAACCGCAAGACCCGCGAGATCCTGCCGATCTTCAGCAGAAATGCCGGCGGCGGCACCGCCGCCGTCGAGAACCGCTTCGGCTACGATGCCGTCGGCAACCTGACGCAGAAGGTCGAAGCCTGGGGGTTGCCGGAACAACGCATCACCACCTTTGCCTACGACAAGCTCAATCGCGAGGTTGCCCGCACCGGCGACGCCATCAATACCTACGACCCGGCGACCGGAAGCGACCGCCTGGTGGCGCCTACCCAGCGCAAAATCTACGACCTGCGCGGCAACCTGATCGAGGAGATCGACGCTCGCGGCGGCCGGACCCTCCACTACTACGACAAGGCCGACCGCGAGACCGGGCGCATCGACGCCGGCGGCGCCTATACCGTGTGGACCTACGATGCCGTCGGCAACAAACTGTCGCAGACCGCCTTCGCCAACGCCGCCGCCATCGTCGGCGGCGGCACCCTGGCCAGCGACGCCCCGCCTGCCACCGTCGGCACCGTCCCGGCCACCGGCGCCTACGTCCTGCTCGACCCGGCCAACGACCGCACGACCTTCTTCCTCTACGACGCCGTCGGCCGCCAGGTCGGCACGCGCGTCGACGGCATGATCACCGGCTATTACGACGTCGCCGCCGGCATCTACCGCCCGTCCGCCAACACCAGCATCTTCACGCAGAGCGTCCATGACGCCGCCGGCAATCTGGTGAAGAGCATCGACGGCAACGGCAACGCCACCCGGTACTACTACAACCGCGCCGGACAGCAGGTCGGCCAGCTCGACGCGCTCGGCTACCTCGTCGCCTGGACGCGCGACGCCTGGGGCAACGTCGCCCGCCAGACGCGCTACGCCAACGCCGTCGGCGGTCTTGCCATCGACGACGCCACGCCCTTCTCGCGGATTCTCTCCGCAGTGACGCCGGACGCCGCCAACGACCGCATCACCGAATACGCCTACGACCGCATGAACCGCGTCGTCGGCGAAACAGTGTTCAACGTCGCCTCCGGCAGCGTTTCGGCAAGCGGCGCCCTGAGCGAAGGCGGCGCCGGCGCCGTCACGCGCTACGCCTACGACGGCCTCAACAACATCGTCCGCAAGGTCGATGCCACTGGCGCCGCCAGCGACTGGACCTACGACGCCGGCGGCCGCAAGACGCACGAAGCGCGCCCGGCCTTCACCGACTATCGCGGCGTCGCCGTCCGCCCGACCACCGACTACGAATACAACGGCCTCAACAACCTCTCGCGCCAGATCGACCGCGGCGACAACGACGCCGCCGAAACCGACGACCGCATCACCACTTACGCCTATGGCGCGGGCGGATTCGCCGCCAGCCGTACCGATGCCGTCGGGGCCGTTACCCGCTTCCGCGTCGACGCCAACGGCAACGTTACGCAGGTGACGCTGGTCGGTCGCGTCAATGCGGCTGGCGCCAGCGTAAACGACGTCGTCACCTACCAGTACGACGCCATGAACCGTCAGGTGAAAAACACCGACGTCGGCACCGGCACCGTCAACGAAACCCGCTACAACGTCTTCGGCCAGGTCACCGGCAAGCGCACCAACGGCGGCGGCGCCGAGCGCGCCTGGACCGAATTCGCCGACTACGACCAGGCCGGCCGCATCTGGCGCGGCAACTCCGGCGACGGCATCACCAAGGTCTGGGTCTTCGACAAGGCCGGCAATGCCACCCTCAAAATCGATAGTGCCGGTGCCGATCTGTCGACGCTCGATCTCGCCGGCATTCTCGCGCTGAAGAGCCCGGTGACCAACCAGACCGTCAGCGTCTACGACGCCCGCAACCAGCTCGTCGACACCATCCAGCCGTCGATGCTCGGCGACGGCCACCAGACCATCGCCATCCAGCAGACATTGATCGAAGCACGCGGCACCAGTTTCGCCGGCGTCGGCAACGTCATGCTCACCCAGCAGGCCGGCCTCGGTACGGTCAATGCCGTAGGCATGCCAACTGCCGTCGGCGCGGTCAGCATCTCGCGCGCGCAGACCATCGCCGCCAAGATGACCGATTCGTATACCTATGCATACGACTCCTATGGCAGGGGCGGCATGACCAGTGCCAGCCACACCCTGTCGGTGGGCATTCCCGACACCAGCGCGCTGGGCTCGGGCAACCTTCGCGTCCACGTCCAGCTCGACGGCGCCGCCGGACTCGGCGGCGGCGGCAACGACGCCTACGTTGCCGCCAACGCCAGCTCTGCTTCCGTCAGCTTCTCCGAATCCTGCTCCGGGTCGCCGACTGCGGCGCGCGGCTACAGCTATGCCATCTATAAACAGACCGCCAATGGCGAAATCCTGATCGCGAGCTATTCCGGTTCGGTCCCGCCGCCGGTCTGGGGTAGCCAGAGCACGAATTCGTCTACCGTGGCGATGTCCAACACCGTCCACTTCTCCGGCCAGCGGCCCGATGCGGCGCGCCTGATCCTCATGTCTCGCCCCGCCGGCGCCAACAGCGGCTGGACGGTGACCGACGTGCCGCGCCTGCAACGCAACGGCAGCGCCGTCGCCGGTTGGTTCGCGCTCGACTGGTCTGCCTGGAATCGCGGCAACTACGAATTCCAGTACGTCGTTCTCGACGGCGCGAACAACGTCGTCAACTCCGAGCAGGGGCAGATGCTCCTCTCCGACACGGCGCCGAAAATCTCGCAGATGGCGCACAGCATCGGCGGCGCCGGCCGGGCCTTCATGGACGCCAACGGCGCCATCAACATCACCGAGCAGGGCGCCACCGCGCGGACGCTGACCATACTCTACCGGCACGCCGGTTCCACCGAGGCCTGGTCGAGCCGGGTGCTCGCCGCCGCCGCCATCAACGGCCTGGCGACGCCGGGCTGGTTCGTGTTCGACACCGCCGGCCTTTCCGGCCGCTACGAATACACCATCGAGGCCCGTGACGCCGCCGGTGCGACGCTCAACAAGGCCGGCGCGACCTTCGTCGTCGGCGATGCCGGCAGCGTGCTCGACCCCGCCGGCACCAGCGCGCTCGTCAATCCGAGCGCCGCCGTCGGCGCCTCCGCCATCGGTTCTACCAGCGTTTCCGGCGTGTTCACCGACAGCTACAGCTTCGATTCCGTCTACAACACGATCATGACCGGGTCGAACCACTCGCTCAGCCTCAACCTGCCGAATACCTCGGCCTGGGGCGAAGGCTCGCTCTACGTTACCGCCTCGATGCAGGGCATCAGCAACTCGAGCGGCACGTTGAGCGGCAGCAACGCAGCGGTATGGGTACCGAACGGGCAGCTATCGACCACCATCGCCCTGCCCGAAACCTTCAGCTACGTCGGCGGCAACCCGGGGCCGCGCAATCACGCCTACGGCATCTACAAGCAGACCGACAACGGTCTGCTTTACCTCGGCGGAACCGGCTACACCACCGCCAGCCCGGCCGCCAGCGTCGTTTCGCAGGACCTCGTCTCGTTCAAGGTGCAGGCGACCGGAGCAGCGACCGCCAGCCGCATGCTCATGCAATACCGCCGCGCCGGCACCAACGGCGGCTGGTCGGTCATGGAAGTGCCGCCGCAGATGGTCAACGGCCAGCGCCTCGCCAATCGCTTCGCCTTCGACTGGAGCGGCTGGACGCGCGGTGCCTACGAATACCGCACCCTGGCGCTCGACACTGCCGGCAACGTGCTGAACAGCGGTGGCGGTACGATGAACCTGCAGGACGGCGCCCCCTCGATCAGCAAATCGGACGACCTCATCGGCGGCGCCGGCCGCGTCTTCATGGACACCGCCGGCCGCCTCAACTTCACCGAGCAGGGCACCGCCGCCAGGACGCTCGCCATCCGCACCCGTGCCGCCGGTTCCAGCGGCCTGTGGAGCGAGCGGCGGATACTCGCTCCGGCCGTCGTCGGCAGCGCCGCCACGCCAGGCTGGTTCCAGTTCGATCCTGTGGCAGCCGGCTTGTCCGGCAACACCGAATACGTCGTCGAAGCACGGAACGAGGCCGGCCAGGTGCTGCAGAAGACCGCCGGCAGCTTCGTCGTCGGGCAGCCGACCACCGTTTCCGCGCTGCAGGGCTACTTCGAGCCGGCGCCGGTTGCCCGCTTCAACCAGCCGGTCGGCGCCGAAACCATGACCATGTACTACCGGCGGAATCCGGGCGGCGATTCCTGGTCGCAAGCCAGCCTGCCGAAGACCGCCGCCGGCGTCTTCGACTGGGACACCGGCAATGTCTTCCGTTCCGACACCGCCACCGCCGACTACGAATACCGCTACGAAACGCGCGACGCCGCCGGCACCCTCGTGAACAAGGCGCACGGTGGCATCCGTCTCGGCAGCGCGCCGAGCGTGCTCTCGCATGTCAACGACAACCTGCCGACGCTGCTCAGCTTCACCCCGCCCGCCGGCAATGCCCAGGCTGCAAGCGCCCCGCGCATGACGCTCAACTACCGCCTCGCCGGCAGCGGCACCTGGCAAAGCGCGACGCTCACCCGCAGCGACCTCGCCGGCCCCTTCGTGCTCGACGCCAGCAGCCTGATCCCGCCGGGCAGCCTCGGCAGCCTCGACTACCGCTACACCCTGCAGGACGCCGCCGGCGCCAACATCAAGGCGGCCGACGGCAGCGACCTCGACGTGTCCGGCGTCATTCAGGTCGGCACCGCCCCCGACGCCCAGGTGCTCGCAGCGGTTGCCACCGGCAGCACCGGCCCCACCGTCAGCCTCATCCACCGCCGCCAGGCCCACAACGCCTTCGGCGAGGTGTCGAGCGAAACCGACGGCCGCGGCTACGTCACGCAGCTCACCTACAACACCCTGGGCAAGCTCACCCAAAAGGCCGACCCCGAGACCACCGTTGTGCTCGCCAACGGCTACGCCCAACGCCAGCGCCCGATCAGCGCGTGGATCTACGACCTCGCCGGCAACCTCGTCGGGCAACGCGACGCCAACGGCCGGCTCACCACGCTCGCCGTCCAGCCCGGCGGCGACGCCGACGGCAAGGGCAACGCCCCGGTGCTTGCCGAATACCACGCCGACGGTGGCGTCAAGCGCACCGCCTACGACCGCCTCGGCAATGCCCGTATCCTCATTGACGAAATCGGCCGGCGCAGCGACTACGGCTACGACCTCGCCGGCCAGCTCGTCCGCATCGACCGCCCGGCGCACGCCGACGGCCGCCGCGCCTGGGACGCCTGGGCCTACGACGCCGCCGGCCGGCGCATCCGCCACACCACCAGCGCCGACGGCAGCACGCTCCTCACCGACACCACCGACTACGACAGCCAGGGGCGCGTCACCGCCACCACCAGCGCGCTGGGTCGCCGCACCCGCTACGAGCATCTGTGGAAGGCCGACATCGCCGGCATCGCCACGCTGAAGACCGGCGGCTGGCAGACCACCACCACCGACGCCATGGGCCGCACGCAGATCGACGAAACCGACCTCTTCGGCCGCAAGACGAAACACACCGACCTCGGCGGACGCATCACCACCTACGTCTACAACCAGGCCGGCTGGCTCACCCAGCAGGCCAGCAACGCCGGGCAGAACCTCAGCACCGACTACTACGCCAACGGCTACGTCAAGCGCATCACCGACCACGCCCTTGCCACCCGCACCGACTACGAATACGACGACAACGGCAACCGCACCTACGAAGCCTACCAGCGCACCGTGAGCGGCCCCAACGGCGCGGTCACCGAATACCTCCAGAACGCCACCGTCGCCTATGACGAGCTCAACCGCGTCAAGGAAGTGATCGACCCGCGCGCCACCATCCGCTACGAATACGACGCCAACGGCAACCGCCGGCACGTCTGGAGCTACTACCACAACGGCGTAGACGGCAACGTCAATCTCCAGGACTACTGGTACCTCTACGACGCGATGAACCGTTTCACCGTCAGCATGGGGCAGCTCAGCACCGGCGCCCGCGGCACCGGCGCCGCCGACGGCAGCGTCGCCATCGTCGCCGGGAGCGTCGGCAACGGCGTCGAGATCGCCTACAACCAGGCCGGCGAACGAAAGCGCGTGCGCTACGCCCGCGACAACCACGTCGAAGACTACGACTACGACGCCACCGGCCACCTCACCGACACCTGGCTCACCCCCGCCGGCGGCGCCAGGGCACTCGCCGCCCGGCGCCAGAACGACCTGCTCGGCCGCGTCACCGCCTACAGCGAATACAACGCTGCCGGCGGCCAGACCTACACCCGCAACAGCCTCTACGACGCCGACCACCGCCTGATCAGCCAGAGCGGCACCGACGGCAGCACCACCTTCGCCTACTACAACGGCAAGAACGCCGACGGCAGCGACAACAACGACAGCATCAGCCAGAGCGGCGCCGGCGAACTCGCCCGGATCGAAACCACCCACAGCGGCACCACGACCACCACCTGGACGGCATACAGCTACTGGGATACCGCCAGGGAAATCGGCAAGACCATCCGCGGCTACAACCCGCAGCTCAAACAGAACAACGGGCTATGGAAGCCCGGCATGTCCAGCCTCGCCTACGACGTCAACGGCCATCTCCAGTCGGCGACGGATGCCGGCAAGGACGGGCAGATCGGCACCGCCGACGACATCCGCCTCGACTACATCGACAACGCCCAGGGACTCACCCTCCGGCGGGACCAGGTCTACGGCACGACGGTCGCCAAGACCCGCCAGTACCTCTACCTCGACGGCCACGGCATCGGCGACGTCGGCAACGACGGCGACACCCTGCAGGACTACGCCCAGAGCCTCGCCCGCGTCAAACGGACCAAGGAACAGACCTACAAGAACTGGACGCCGGCCGACAGCGCCGACTTCGACCAGAACTGGCAGCCGATCAACCCCGACACCCCCGGCGCCACGCCCGGCAGCTATACGATCAAAACCGGCGACACCCTGCAGGGCATCGCCGCCGCCGTCTGGGGCGACGGCAGCCTGTGGTACCTGATCGCCGACGCCAACGGCCTCGCCGGCACCAGTGCGCTCACCGCCGGACAGACGCTGACGCTGCCGAACAAGGTCACCAACCTGCACAACAACGCCGAGACCTGGCGCCCGTACGACGCCGGCCGCATCATCGGCGACACCAGCCCGACGCTGCCCGACGCCCCGCCCGCGCCGCCGGTGCACCGCAAGAAAAAGAAAGGCTGCGGCGGCATCGGCAGCATCCTCGTAGCGATCGTAGTGGTGGTGGTGACGATCTATACGGCGGGAGCGGCCTCCGTTGCGATGGCCGGCGGCTCAGTGGCCGGCACCGGTTTCGCCGGCACCATGGCGGCAGGCGTCTCGGCGATGGGCAGCATGACGGCCGTCGGCTTTGCCGCCGCCGCGATCGGCGGTGCCGTGGGCAGCGTTGTCGGGCAGGGCCTGTCGATGGCGATGGGCCTGCAGGACAAGTTCAGCTGGGGGGCGGTGGCGGCAGGCGCGCTCGGGGCCGTCGCGGGCGGTGCCGCGAGCGGGCTGGCGGGCGGTGGCATTGCCGGCGTCGCCGCCGCCAACGTCGCCACGCAAGGCGTCCGTCATCAGCGCGCCGATCGCCAGCAGCATCAGCGGCAGCCTGCTGGGCCAGGGCGGCGCCTTCGCCGGCGCCAGTTCCGTGCAGGCGGCGCTGGTCAGCAGCACGACCCGCGCCCTCGTATCCGCCGTGACGCGCGTCGCCATCGAGGGCGGCCGGTTAAGGTGGGAGTCGGTGGCGGCCGATGCGTTGAGTGGGGCGATCCGAGGGGCCTACGAGACGGGCAACAGCGACGGCGCCTCGTCCGACCATCCGGCCGGGAATTCGGCCGGCGACGATGCGCGTGATGAGCTGGCGTATCGGCAGGGGGCGGTGGGTAATGGTGTGCAGATCGCGTCAGGTGAGGGCATCAATCCCGCTCTGCCGACGATCCAGAATGACCGAAATTTCCATATCTCGCCTGATTACAGGCTTGCGGGCGGTCGGTTGGAAGTCCAGGTTGGAGACGTTGATCCTTCGGAAAGCCATGACCCGTATGAACTTCGCGCACGACTTGTTGGCGATGCGCGGAATGAGTTTAGTGCGCCAATTGATGACCCGAATACGGATTTTTATCCCAAGGACGCCATGTTCCGTGAAACGCCGCGGAGTCGAGTTATTGGTCAGCAGGATAGGTTAAGGCTTCAGCTTGAAAGAGGTCGCGCATTAGGAAGCGAACCGCTTAGCCAGATGTCTCCAGAGATGGGGATTTACGGTGATGGTATCGATCAACGGGATATTTCAAGTTTTGGCTTGCCTAGTTTGAAGATGAGCCTTGAATTGGGTGGAGGCACTAAAATGATGTTTAGTGCAATGGGGCAAAATCTGCTTAAAGGAATTGAAACACTTCGCCTGAATCCTTACGACGACCAGACCGGAAAAGACATCGCAAAATGGGTGCCTGGCGCGACTATAGGCTATGGACGCCTTATTGCCAAAAACGAGTGGAATTTATATAAGGATGGAATTTCTGCGGATCAGGCCGAAACTATCTTTATTGACAAGCTCAAACCATTTGTAAATAGCGTTGAGAGCAGTCTAACCGTTCATGTTAGCCAGAATAAATTCGATGCTCTGGTCTTGTTTAATTACAACATTGGAATATCTGCGTTCGAGAAATCGTCGGCGCTAAAAATGATAAATGATCCAACAGCCAAGACGAAATTCGAATCCGTGGAAGAAGCATGGAAATCGTTCAATAAATCCCAGGGCAAAGTTATGAATGGCCTAAACAACAGAAGATCGGCTGAGTGGGATATGTATAGCAATGGAATATATAGAAGATGGTAATCAGATTTTCACTCATGAAACACACACGCTTGGTGCTACTGGCTCGCGTGACGCTGCTCTTGTTGGTGCTGGCTTCAATGCATCCAGCTTCTGCTGATGCTTCATCTGGAGTTTCTAAGTACTACGGAGAATATGAAATCTATGAAATTAGGAAAATTGGGGGAGGTGTTACGTCAGATGAATGGGCATCTAAATGGAAAGGCTCGACAGTCAGTATTCGACCGAAGGTTTTTCAAATTAGAGATGATCGTCTTGAACGACCTTACTATATGATTGAAAAAGTCAGAATAGAAGGGGCTGAAGGCAATGTTATATCGAGCGATCTGTCAATCTTTTTTGGGATCGGAAAGGAAAGGAGTGAGGTTAAGAGAATCCTCGTTTTTGAAAAACATTCAGAAAAATATCCTTATCAAAGGGTGGAAATTCTGAATAACGATACTCTTTTAGATATCTTTGACGGGAGAGCCTATTTTTTTAGACGGAAGCCTCGAAATTGATTCCGAAGCTGTCCCGTCCGCTCTACGGACACCCCTCCCGCTCGCTGTCGGAAAGTGATTTTTCAAGTTTCTTTCGCCCGGTTTTTCGCTTTTGCGGGGTGCAAACGACTGTAATCCTGTCGCCGGGCACCCCATTTCCGGGCTTTTGACAGCCGCTGAACGAGCTTGCCTGCGGACGCCCGCTTCAGGGCGCCCGGATTGTCACAAGGAGGGGGCGCCTGAACGCTAATGGCGCAACACCCAGCCCTTGAGCCTTCCGTCGAGCGCTTCAAACCACTGCAGCCCCTTCGGCGTGCGGCGGAACGGATCGACGCCCTGCCACGCCTGGGCGGGCGTTCGCCCGCCCAGATGCTGATGTGGTCGAACGGTGTCCCGTCCGCTCCCGTCAGGACGCCGAAGGAATTCCCGGGCGCTAAACATTGCCCTGAATCCCTGGATTGTTTGGGTAATGCGCGACTCCGTACGAGATAGCCGTTTGGTCGCCGGGTTTTCTGACCCTCCGGCCTCCCTCATTTCCCCATCGCGTCGGCGCGGGGAAATGTCGCTTCGTTCGCAGGGCGCGGCCGTTGTCGGCGGGGCGATTGCGGCCGCCTCGCCGGCAGCTTCGTCGTCGGGCAGCCGACCACCGTTTCCGCGCTGCAGGGCTACTTCGAGCCGGCGCTGGGGGGCGTCCTACCGGTCGCTGAAAATAGAGGGCCGCCTACCCTAAACCTTTTCCCCGAACGCTGGATCACTTCCTGTGAACGCCCCGTCCGAGGCGATCCGGTGGAAGGGAACGCAGCACCGGCAACCATTCGGACGGAGCGGCGGCATCGCGCAGGGCTGTGCACGCGCCTGTCGACTGCTTCCGCGACGGGCGAACGACCTCCGCGGCTGCGGATTTTGGTGGCGGCTAAAGGTCGTTGCCTCCCTCCATGACTTCCTTTAGGCTACGCCGACCAATTTTTAAGGCTTTTCGTCATGCAAATTGCCGCCGATTCCCAGTCCTCCGTCGACGTTGCGCTTGGCCGGCTTGCCCGGCTGCTGGGGTTTCTCGAGGCGGACCCGGATAACCTCAATCTGTTGGCCGACGTCGGCGACCTCGCACTGGAATGCGGCGATTTGTCGGTCGCGCGGACGGCGGCGGTACACGCTCTCGAATTGCGGCCGGGCGATCCGTACTTTTCGTTGCGCCTTTCTTCGGTGGCGACTGCCGAGGGCAACTTCGACGAGGCGCTGGCAATTACCGGGGAGTTGCTTGCCGCCGGCGTGGATGATCCCGCAGTTCGCTACAACCGGGCGTATGCGCTGGTTTGCTTGCATCGTTTCGAGGAAGCGAAGGGGTTGCTGCTGTCGTTGCATGCGCAGCAGGCGCTGCCGGCACTGGTGGTTCGTCTGCTGATACGTACCCACCATTACCTGGGTGAGCTGGACGAGGCCATCGCGGTGGCGCAGGCGTATCTGGAGGCGGAGCCCGGGAATGGAGAGATAGCGGGCATGCTCAGCCTGCTGTTCGTCGACGTCGATCAATTGCCGCAGGCTCAGGAGTGGGCTCAGCGGGCCTTGTCGTTGGTGCCGGACAATCTGGATGCGCTGCTGGCGGCGAGTACGGTGGCGCTGGCGGCGGAGGACACCGATGCCGCGCGAGCTCTCGCACACCGGGCGCTGGCGGTGCAGCTGCGCAACGGCCGCGTCTGGTCGAACCTTGGCTTGGCCGACATGCTGGATTTCGAGTTCGACGCAGCGCACGAAAACCTGACGAAGGCGGTGCACTATATGCCGGAACATATCGGTACCTGGCACTTGCTGGGCTGGGTGCAGATGTTGCATCGGGACCTTGACAGTGCCGAAGCAAGCTTCCAGCAGGCGCTGGCGCTCGACGATAACTTCGGTGAAACGCACGGCGCCTTGGCTGCGCTGGCAGCTATGCGCGGCGATTGGGCGCGGGCGGACGAATATGCCAAGGTGGCGCGCCGCCTCGATCCGGAATCGATGTATTCGCGCTACACGGAGGTGCTTCGCCTGCAGCGTGAAGGACGCAACGATCTGGTTGCGCGTCTGTTCGATTCGGCCCTGCGCGAAGGCAAGGCGCCGGGAGGCGGTAGCCTGCGCGATATGCTGAACCGGGTGGTCAGCAAGAAGCGGGACTGAGTCGCTTTCCTCCGGGCCGGCGGTTCCGCTGGCCCGCACCCCGGCGTTCGCCGGATTCTTATATTGTTGCCAGGTTTTTTCTCGACATTTGCGAGGCCTTGAACGGCGGGCGTTCTGAGGGTTCTCTATCCATTTTTGCATATGCATTTCGTGCGTGTATATGCGATTTGACTGATTTGTTTTCGACGGATGCTGTGTTAGAGTCCGCCGCTACAAAAAATCTCGATAACGAGAAGATCAGGACAGGGAGGAGGAAAACGTGACAGGCGATGCCGCGCTGCAGCTCGTTTCGCGCATGCTTTGGGCAGGCGTTTCAATCGCATTGCCGTTGCTGGTGATCACCATGGTCGTCGGCATTCTGGTGAGCATCTTTCAGGTCGTCACGCAGATCCAGGAAGTCTCGCTCTCGTTCATCCCCAAGATTCTGACGGTGGTGCTGGTGCTGGTGGTGCTGGGGCCGTGGATGCTGAAGAAGCTCGTCAGTTATTCGGTTGCGGTCATTTCAGGGATTCCCGGTTACCTCTGATCATGTCCGCAGTTTCTTTTTTTTCCTGGGCAACCGGCATGTTGCTCGTCTCCGCGCGATTGGCCATGGTGTTCATCGCCGCTCCGCCGTTTGCCGGCATTCCGGTACCGGCGATGGCACGCATCATCGTGGTGGTGGCGCTTGCGGCTGGTTTGGTGGGGGCTGCTCCGCAAGCAGTCATGCGCGGCATGGATGTCGAGGCGCTGGCGGCAGCGGTTCTGTTCGAGGTGGTCGTCGGCGGCATTTTTGCCGCCGGCCTGTTTGCCGCGTTCGCCGCTTTCCAGTTCGCCGGCCGCCTCCTCGATTTTCAGATCGGCTTCGGCATGGCAAGCCTGGTCGATATTGCAACCCGTAACAACATGCCGCTGATCGGCGCCCTGCTGTCGATGCTTGCAGCGATCTTCTTCTTTGCCATCGACGGGCATCTTGTCCTGTTGCGCCTGATTCACCTCTCGCTGGAAAAACTGCCTCCCGGCGGCAGTGTTGCTTCCCTCGACATCGCTTCGGTAGTGGCGCAGTTCGCGACCTGCTTCTCGTTTGGTCTGATGTTGGTTGCGCCGATCGTTCTTTGTCTGTTGCTGGTGGATTTCGGCATGGCCTTCATGTCGCGCACGATGCCGCAGATGAATGTGTTCGTCATGTCGATGGCGCTGAAAGTGCTGATCGGCCTGGTTGTGCTTGCGATTTCTCTCCCGCTTGCCGGGGGGGCGATCCGTCGCGTGTTCGATGCGACCTTCAATGCCTGGTTCCGGATGCTTGCGTAATGGCCGAACAGGAACAGAATCGCAACGAGGCGGCAACGCCGTTCAAGCTCGAAGAGGCGCGCAAGCGCGGCTCGGTGGCGAAAAGCCTCGACGTCAATTCGCTGGCGGTGTTGGCGGCAGGCGCCGCGATCCTGCATTTTTCCGGCTCGCGCATCGCATCCGACGAAATGCGTTTGTTCAGCGCCCTGTTTTCCAATGCGCACCAGACATCGTTCGCGCTTGAGGATATCGCAGCGTTGACCACCGGGGCCCTGCGCGACTCGCTGGCGCTGTTGGCTCCGCTGTTCATCGGTGTTGCGGCATTGGGAGCATTGGCCAATTTCCTGCAAACCGGGCCCGTGTTTTCATTTTTTCCGTTGAAACCGGATATCGATCGGATCAACCCGATTGCAGGGTTCAAGCGACTGTTTTCGATGCGCTTGATCATGGAGTCGGTCAAGACGGTGTTGAAGTTCGTCATCCTCGGCTTGGTGCTGTATTTCGCCGTCATGGCGGCGATGCCGACCCTGATGCGTGCGATGAACGTGGCGCCGGTGTCGTTGGGACAGCTGTTCTGGCCGCAACTCGGGGCGGTTCTGATGAAGCTGCTGGTTGCCATGGCGCTGATCACGATCCTCGATGCGGGGTTCAGTCGTTGGGACTTCGCCCGCCGGATGCGCATGAGTACGCGCGAGATCAAGGAGGAGGTGAAGCGCCGCGAGGGCGATCCGCGCGTCAAGGCCCGTCTGCGGGAGCTGCAGCGCGAGGCGGTCAAGCGAGCCCGCAGTCTCGGCCGCATCAAGGATGCCGACGTCTTGATCACGAACCCGGTGCATCTGGCGGTGGCGATCAAGTACGACCGCGACCGTATCGATGCTCCGCTGGTGTTGGCGAAAGGGGCCGGTTTCATGGCGGCCCGCATGCGCGATATCGCGCGGCGCAATCGGGTGCCGATCGTCGAAAACCGGCCGCTGGCACGCGCCTTGTTCCATAAGGTCGAGATCGAGCACGTGGTGCCGGCCGAGCATTACGCGGTGCTGGCGAAGATTCTGGTCTGGGTTTACGCCATGCGCGATGCCCGAACGGCGGGGCGCTCCGCATGATGAAGGCCTTGCGTCAGGTGCTGGGCAGGAATGCCGACATGCTGATGGTGATCGGCATGATTGGCATTCTGGTTGTTCTGTTTGCACCGATTCCGCCGCGTGCGCTGGATTTCCTGCTGCTGCTGAATCTCAGTTTCGCGCTGCTTCTACTGCTGATGACGTTTTATGTCGGCAAGCCGGTCGAGTTCTCGACTTTCCCGTCGCTGCTCCTGATCGCGACCTTGTTTCGCTTGTCGCTGAATATCGCGGCGACGCGCTTGATCCTGAGCAACGGCGATGCCGGTCGGGTGATCGGTGCGATCGGCTCGTTCGTCGTGCAGGGCAACTACGTGATCGGGATGGTCGTTTTCCTGATTCTGGTGGTCGTGCAATACGTCGTGGTGACGAACGGCGCGCAACGAGTATCCGAGGTGGCGGCGCGGTTTACGCTGGACAGTATGCCGGGTCAGCAGATGAGCATCGATGCCGACCT
This sequence comes from Rhodocyclales bacterium, assembly GCA_016183655.1. GTDB lineage: Bacteria > Pseudomonadota > Gammaproteobacteria > Burkholderiales > Rhodocyclaceae > Proximibacter. The sequence goes on along the minus strand of JACPEH010000022.1, from coordinate 22,401 downwards.
GAACATGGGGTTCATCGACCAGACCGAGGCGCAACGCCGGCGCAAGAACATCGAGAAGGAAGCCAACTTCTACGGGGCGATGGATGGTGCCAGCAAGTTCGTGAAGGGCGATGCGATTGCCGGCATCGTGATCATGCTGATCAACATCTTCGCCGGATTGGCAGTGGGGGTCCTGCAGATGGGAATGTCGTGGCCGGAGGCCGCACAAACCTTCACGCTGCTGACCATCGGCGACGGCATCGTGACGCAGGTGCCGGCACTGGTCATCGCGGTGGGAACGGGCATCATCGTGACCCGCTCCGGGACCGACAATCATTTGAGTTCGGAAATATTGACGCAGCTCGGCTCGTTCCCCAAGGCGATGTTGCTCGTGGCGGTGGCGCTTCTCGGTGTGGGTATTTTGCCGGGGATGCCGTTGGTGCCGGTATTGTTCATTGTCGTCGCACTGGGATTGGCGGGCTTCTTCGTGCGCCGTGCGGCGAAGTCGGCAAAGCCGGAGAAGGCGGACAAGGAGCAGGGCGAGGCAGGGGCCGATGAAGGGGAAGGAATCGAAGCGTTGCTCGACGTGCATCCGGTGGAAATCCGGGTCGGGCAAAACCTGGTCGGACTGATCAACGGCGACGATGCCGGGCTGGCCGAGCGCATTTCGGCATTCCGCAAGCAATTCGCACTGGAGGCCGGGCTGATCCTGCCGCGCGTGCGCATGCGCGAGGATCTGCGTCTCGGAGCGAACGCCTATGAAATCACCGTATTCGGAATCAATTCCGGCGCTGCGGAGCTGGTTCCCGACCGGATGCTGGCGATCCATCCTTCCGGCACGCGCGGTTCGCTGCTCGGCGTGGAGACCAAAGATCCGACCTATGGCCTGCCCGCTGTGTGGGTCGACGACAGCCAGAAGCAGACGGCGCGGAGCAGTGGGTTTACGCTGGTCGATCCGCTGACGGTATTCGTTACGCATCTCACGGAAGTGATGCGCCGCAACGCGGCGAATCTGCTGACGCGTTCGTCGACGAGTGCCTTGATCGAGCGCGTGCGCGAGAAGAATGCGGGGTTGGTGGACGATCTGCTGCCTTCCGTGCTGTCGCTCGTCGAGGTGCAGAAGGTGCTGCAGAACCTGCTGCGCGAGAAAGTCTCGATTCGTTTTCTTGAAGCGATCCTCGAGGTGCTGGCGGATGCCGGCAGGGGGAACAAGGATGCCGATCGGCTGACCGAGGTCGTGCGTCAGCGTCTGGGGCCGTCGATCTGCCAGGCATTGGTGACGGGGACCGGCGAGTTGCCGGTGATCACGCTCGATCCGGGCATCGAGCAACGGATCGCGGGCAGCATCCAGTCGGCCAACGAAACATCATCCATCGTGCTTGAGCCGAAGTTTGCAGAGGCGGTGGTGGGCAAACTGGCCGCCCAGGTGGAGCAGATGGTGCGCGGAAACCTGGCGCCGGTGTTGCTTTGCGCGCCGGAATTGCGGCGCCATTTGCGCAGTATCACCGAGCGCGTATTGCCGCATATGTCGATCCTCTCGATGGCTGAGGTCCCGTCGTCGGTGAACTTGCGTTCATTCGGCGTGGTGAAGCTGTGAAGCGTATGCAAGGTTGTGGTGGCGCGATGGTTATTTTGCTTTCGCCGACGGGCGATCTATAGGGGGTGTGCGTGGTTGATCCGATAAGCCTGACTGTGGCGAGCATGCAGAACGATATGCAGCGCATGGAAGTGATTGCGAACAATGCGGCCAATGCGCTGACTCCGGGCTTCAAGCGTGAACTCGTGGCGGCTTCGGCGTCGCTTGGCGTTTCGGCCGCCGGTGCCGCGAGCGCCGCAACGGCAGGCGTACCGCTGGAATATCGGGTCGTCGACACGGCGTCGGGAGCGCCGAAAAAAACGAGCAATCCTCTGGATGTGGCCTTGCTTGGCGACGGTTTGTTCGAGGTGCGCACGGATCGGGGCATGGCGTATACGAGGCTCGGCGCGTTCCGGGTCGACGAGCAAGGGCGTCTGGTGACGCAGGCCGGCTTTCCTGTGCAGGGGACGTCGGGCGACATCGTCTTGTCGTCTCCGAATCCGGTCATCGACCTGCAGGGGAAAATTTTCGAGAAGGGGGCGCAGGTCGCCCAACTCAAGGTGGCGACGTTCGACCGTTCGACGCAGTTGCGGCGCGCGGGCGGTGGCCTGCTGTTTTCGAGCGGCAATGCGCTGCCGGCGGAGGCGAGTTTGCCGCGCGTGACGCAGGGGCACCTCGAGAGTTCGAACGTGGATTCTGCGCGGGAGATGGCGGGCTTGATGGAAACCTATCGCCACTTCGAAAGCAGCAATCGTTTGCTGCAGGCCTATGACGAAATGCGGGACAAGGCTTTTCGCAGCCTTGGCCAGTTCTGACGTGAAGGAGGCATAGCGAGATGATGAATTCGTTCTATATCGGTGCGACCGGTATGCAGGCCCAGCAACAGAACGTGGATACGATCGCGAACAACCTCGCGAACGTAAACACGACCGGCTTCAAGAAGAACCGCGTCGGCTTTTCGGACGCGTTCTACAAGACCACGAATTCCGCTGCGGTGGATGCGGGCAGCGCGGTCGCTCCGATGCTGACCGGGATGGGTACACTGGTTTCCACGACATCCAAGTCGTTTGCGCCGGGCGAGATCAAACAGACCAGCAGGGCGCTGGATGTGGCGGTTCGCGGTAACGGTTTTTTTGAAGTGCAGCTGCCGGACGGCTCGTCGGCCTATACGCGCCATGGTGCCCTTCAGGTTAACAAGGAAGGGCTGCTCGGAACGGCGGAGGGGTATGCACTGAAGCAGCAGATCCAGATCCCGGTGGAGGCGCTGGAAGTCGTGATCGACTCAACGGGCAAGGTGTCGGCCCGTATGCCGAACGAAAAGCAGTTGTCCGAACTTGGCCAGATCGAGCTGACCAATTTCCTGAACCCGGAATCGCTGGATCCGATCGGGGACAACCTCTACGTGGCGACACAGCGAACCGGGCAGCAGCTGCAGGGCAAGCCAGGCGACGAGGGCATCGGTGCTTTGGCGCAGGGTTATCTCGAATCGTCCAACGTGCAGCTGGCCGAAGAGATGGTCAATCTCGTTCTTGCGCAACGCGCCTATGAACTGAATGCGAAAGTGATTCAGGCATCGGACGAAATGCTGTCGATCAGCAACAACCTGAGGCGTTGATGGTGCGTTCGCTCGCAGTTGCGCTGGCAGCGCTTTCCCTGGGATCAACGGCATTCGGTGCGGAGAGCGTCTTTTTCGACGTGCGCCCGGAGGCGACGGTGGATCAGCCGAACGTTGTCGTCGCCGACATTGTGCGTGTCGTCGCGCGCGACAGCGCTCTTGCCGAGCAGCTGGGGAGCATCCCCGTCGGTCGTTGCGCCAGCCTGGCGGGCGGATGCCGCTTCGATGTCGATTCGGTCGCCGGTGCAGTCGAGGCCCGTGCCGCCGAGTTGGGAGCGCGCATCGTCTGGGGCGGCACCCGGGGTGTCGCGGTAAGCGGGCGGCCGAAAAGCGTTTCGCTGGCGTCGGCGATCGATGGTGGTGCGGCGTGGTTGGTGCAGGCCTACGGGCAAGGTGCGCCGGTCTACGTGGATGTGATCGACGGTGCCGCAACGGTATCCGTGCCGTCCGGCAGGCTTCAGATCCTGGCGGAGCCTGCCCGCATGCGGCGTGCCGGCGCCTATGCGGAGATGCCGGTACGGGTGCTGGTGGATGGCGTAGAGGTGGCCCAACCCCAGGTCCGGTACCTGATTCGTCGGATGGCCGCGGCGGCTGACGGAAAGACCTTGCCAACGGTGGATGGTGTCGCGAATTTCCACGCGCCGTCGGCGAATCCTTTGGTTGCCGGCGGTGAACTGCGGTCTGCCGTGACCAGGAACCAACGCGTTCGATTGTTGATTGATTCGGGACCGGTGCGGGTCGAGGCCGAAGGGGTGGCGCTTGGCGATGCCCTGCTGGGTGGCGTCGTGGCGGTGCGGAGGGGAAGCGGCTTGGCCGCCGTTACCGGACGGGCGATTGATCAAGGAACCGTGCAGGTGGTTGAGAACTGATATGAGACTGATCGTTGCGATATTGGCGTTGTTGTTGTCTGCCCAGGCGGCGGCCGAGAATCTGTATCGTGCGGAAGACTATCGGCCGCTTACCGCAGACCGCCGTGCGCAGCGCGTCGGCGACATCCTGACGATTCTGGTGATGGAGAATTCGAGCGCAAGCGCCACTGCCGGGACGAAAACGGACAAGACAGTCGACGCCTCGCTGAAACTCGTTTCTCCGAATCACCAGCGCGGCTACGGCGTCGGCGTGGACGACGCCTACGACGGCAACGGCAAGATTGCGCGAACCGGCCGCCTGCTCGCGCAACTTTCGGTGGTGGTCACGTCGGTCGAGCCGAACGGCGACTTGCGCGTCCAGGGCGAGCAGTTGTTGGAACTCAACGGCGAGAAGCAGACGATCAATCTCGAAGGACGCGTTCGTCCCGTGGATATCGGCGAAGGCAATACCCTCCCTTCGAATCGGCTGGCCGATGCGCGCATCACCTATGTCGGCGACGGCGTGCTGGCGGACAACCAGACCAAGGGCTGGCTCACCCGTCTGATATCGCTGTTTCTTCGGCTGATTTGACGGGGGCTGACGATGAAAAGACTGTTGGCCCTTGTTTTCCTGGTTGCTGCTTGTAGCGCGATGGCAGCGTCCGATACCGTGCGGCTCAAGGATCTGGGGCGGATCGACGGCTGGCGGGAAAACCATCTGGTCGGCTTCGGAATCGTTACCGGCCTCGCCGGAACGGGGGACTCGGCGCGCAGCAAGGCGACCCGCCAATCGCTCGCGAACATGATGTCGAATTTCGACATGTCGATTGCTTCCGATCAGATCAACAGCCGTAACGTGGCGCTGGTCAGCGTGGTTACTTCCTTGCCCCCGGTGTCCCGTCGGGGCGATCGGGTCGATGTGATCGTCACTTCCCTGGGCGATGCCAAGAGCCTGGCAGGCGGCGCATTGCTGCTCGCGCCATTGAAAGGACCGGACAACCGCGTCTACGCCCTGGCCCAGGGGCCGGTGTCGATCGGCGGCTATCGCTACGATCAGAACGGCAATCTGGCGCAGAAGAACCATCCGACGGTGGGAACGATTCCCGGCGGTGCGCAGATCGAGGCGGAAATCATGTCGCCGCCGATCCGTGACGACGGAACGATCGATTTTGTCCTTGGCTCTCCGAATTACACGACGATCCACCGTGTTGCCGCTGCGATCAACGGAAAATTTTCGCGCGGCATCGCGACGGTAAGAAACTCCGGTGCGGTGCGTATTCAGGTTCCGGCCAGCGACATCGCCGATGCCTCGGCCTTTTTCGCGACGCTGGAGAACATCGATGTGGCGCCCGACGTTCTGGCGCGGGTGGTGATCAACGAACGCACCGGAACGATCGTTTCCGGCGGTGACGTCCGGATTTCGAAAGTCACCGTGGCGCACGGCGATCTCAAAGTCTCGATTGCCACGGATTACTCGGTGTCCCAGCCGTTCTTCATCGGCCGCGCCAACGAAGGTGTTCGTACCGAAGTCGTGCCGAATACGCGCATCAATGTCGAGGAGCGGGATGGTGGCGTGGTCGAACTGGCCGGCAGGAGCACGGTTGCCGATCTGGTTCGTTCGCTGAACCGGATCAAGGTGAGCACGCGCGACATCATCGCGATTCTTCAGGGCGTGAAGGCAGCCGGTGCCTTGCATGCAGAATTGATCGTTCAGTAGTGAACAACAGACGGGGAGAGGCAATGGGAATTGGATTGTCGGGAGTGACCGGAGCGATGGTCGAGTATGCGCTCGATGGCTTGTCGCTGCGTCATGCGGCGATTGCGTCGAATATCGCCAACGCGACTACGCCGGGATACCGGCCGCAGAAAGTCAGTTTCGAGGACGAGCTTGCGGCGGCGGCCGGCGGCTCCGCGGCGACCATTGCCCAGCTTCCCGCTGCGACGGTGGTCAGCGAGGCGCCCCGGCCGGGATTGGATGCACGCGCGGTGCTCGACAACGAGGTGGTTCAGCTCAACCGTAACGTTCTCCAGTATCAGGCGCTTATCCGGGGAATCGAGAAATACACCGCCACCATCGGCACGGCTATCAACGAGGGACGACGGTAATGGATTTTTCCTATGCGGCAGCAATCAGCGCGTCCGGCATGGATGTCGAGCGGACGCGCCTGGATGTCTCGGCGATCAACCTTGCCAACGTACATACATCGAGAACTGCCGAAGGCGGTGCGTTCAAGCCGCTGCGAGTCGTCGCCGGCTTCGGCCAGGTCGCGCCGTTCTCGAAAGCGGTTGCCCTGACCGGAGGGGTTCCGGGGGCACGCGTCGTCGACATTCGTCGGGCCGATGTGCCGCCGCGCATGGCGTATGAGCCAGGCCATCCGGATGCCGATGCGCAGGGGTTCGTAGCTTACCCGGGCGTGGATACGACGCTTGAGATGGTCAATGTGATGACTGCGGTTCGGGCCTATGAGGCGAACGTGATTGCCATGAACGCAGCCAAGGCGATGGCGACCAAGGCACTGGAGATCGGGGGCGGACAATGACGATCGAGAGCGTCAATTTCTCGGCGGCACTCGGGGACGTGGACTTCGTCACCCTGTCGAATGGAACCGTCGAGCCGTTCTCCGCCCGCCTTCAGTCGGAGCTGTCGGCGGTAAATACGAAGCTGGAGACCGCCGAGGCCGGGCTGCGCGATCTGGCTGCGGGGAAGCAGGGAAATATCCATCATGTAATGCTGGCGCTGGAAGATGCCCGCATGTCATTCCAACTGCTCGCCCAGGTGCGCAACAAGGTACTGGAGTCCTACCAGGAACTTCTGCGCATGCAGATTTGATTCGGTAACTGACATATCTGAGGTCTATCGGTGATTGAGCAGTTGAAAGAACGGTGGGGGCAGGTGTCCTCCGGGGGGCGGATCGGGCTGGTGGTCGGGATGGTGACGATCGTCGGTTTGCTGGTTTTCGGCACTGTCTGGGTGTTGCGCGACGACTATCAAATCCTGTTTTCGGAGCTGAATGCGCAGGATGCGTCGGCGATGGTGGCCGAGCTCGATCGCATGAAAGTTCCGTATCGCCTCGCAGAAGGCGGCACGGCGATACTGGTGGATGGGGAGTCGGTCTACAAGACGCGGCTCAAGCTGATGAGCAAGGGGATGAACCTGCAGGGGGCGGTCGGCTTCGAAATCTTCAACAACGCGGATTTCGGCATGACCGAATTCGCACAAAAGGTGAACTATCAGCGTGCGCTGCAGGGCGAACTGGCGCGGACGATCATGGGCTTCGACGAGGTGAAGTTCGCGCGTGTGCACCTCGTCCTGCCGGAATCCGGGTTGTTCAAGCGCCAGAATGCGAAGCCGAAGGCATCGATCAGTCTGGTCATGCGCGGCAACAATCGCCTGGCGCCGGACCAGATATCGGGAATCCAGCGGCTGGTGGCCGCCTCCGTTCCGGAGATCGATGCTTCCGCCGTGACGATCGTCGACCAGCATGGCGTCGCCGTTTCGAAAGCCATTGCGGACGAGGGCTCCGCAGGTGTTGCCGGCAAACTCGAGGCGAAGCGGCAGATCGAGGAATACCTGACCCGCAAACTCGTATCGGTGCTTGACCGGGCGGTCGGTCCGGGCAGGGCGATCGTTACCGTCGACGTGTCACTTGCCTACGACCAGGTGAAGGTCACACGGGAGGATGTGCTGCCGTTGGCCAATACTTATGGGCAAAACGTCGGGGCGATTTCCCGTCGGCGCGAGTCCGTTCAAGGAAGCGACGCCTATGCGGACCAGGTCTTTTCCGCCGGGGGGATCAACAGCTCCGGCCGTTCAGGCCAAGCGACGACACCAGCCGCATCGACCTCCGAGGTCGAGTTCGTCAATGGCCGCCGCGTCGAGCAGGTCGTTTCGCTTCCCGGTACGGTACGTCGCCTAAGCGTCGGCGTGATGGTTCCGGACGTCTCGGATCCGGTCGAGTTGGCGAAACTGAAGGAAGTGGTGACGATGGCCGCGGGGATCAGTACGGCGCGCGGCGATGCGATCGTGGTGTATAGCCAGCCGGCGTCGGGCGCCTCCGACAAGGCGACGGCGGAGGATGGCGGCTTCGTTGCGCCGGATGAGGGGCAGAGCGCTCCGGCGAGAACCGGCCAGAAACATTGGCCTGCGAATCTCTCGATGTTGCTGCTGTTGGCTGGAGTGCTTCTCGGTGTCGCCACCGCAGCCGTCTATCGTCGGCTGCGGTCGTCGAATCGGGCTCCTGCGCAGGAAAAGACGCTTTCCGCAGCGGAAAGGGCTCGTTTGCTCGATGAGATTTCGCGCTGGGCGAGTGCCGAGCGAACCTGAGGCCGCAACGATGAACATCGATCCCGCCCGCCAATACGCGCTGAAGCTGCACGCGCTGTCGGCCAACGACCGCAACTGGATTCTGGCGCAACTCCCGCCGGACACACAGGATCGCCTGCGCTCGCTGATCGGCGAACTGGAGGAGATCGGGCTTCAGGTCGACCAGGGGCTGCTCGATACGCTGGCGATGCGAGGCGAGGAAGCTCCCGACGACGCCGGTGCGGGGGATGCGGCGCATTTGCGCAACGTCCGCCTGCTCGATCGTGCCGATTCGCGTTGGATCGCGGCTGCGCTTAAGGGAGAGCCGGCAGTCGTCCGCAGCGCCATTGAAGGCGCACATGCCTGGGCGTGGTTGTCGCCGGTCGGCGCCGATGCAACAGCCGCCGTACAGGCAACGCGGCCAAGTATGTCGCCCCCGCGGCTAGGGCCGTCGGCTCGCGTGCGTGCGGCTTTGGTGGCGCAATTGGCGCGGAAGATGGTTGCCGACGAGCAAGCGGGTCGTGAGGACGTCCGGGCAATAAGGCAACCGGCGGCAACAACCGGCGATCGTGCTCCGCTCGGTGGAAAGTGGTTCGCATGGCGGCGTTGATCAAGGCTCCGGTGCTGAAGGAAGGCACGATCGATCTGCTGCCGGCGCGGGCCGCCGGAGTGAAACCGGCGCCGCCGAAGGCAGCGGTACCTCAACCGCCAGCGAAAGAGCCCGCTTCGACAGTTGTCGAAGGCGTAATCCCGCCTGCGCCGACGGTAGAGGCTGCGCCGCAACCGAAGCCTGCTCCCGTTGCGAAGGCTGCCGCCGATGGCGCCGCCGACGCGCGCCGCGAGGCGCTTTTCATGGAGCAGCTGAAAGCCAATGAAGTCCTATCGGCGCAGGCGCGCGAGCAGGCCGCTGCCGAGGGGTACGCGGTAGGCGTGGCCGAAGGCCGCGAGGCCGGCGCGCGGGACTATGCGGAGGCGATCGGGGCGTGGCGCGGCCTGCTTGAATCGGGCAGGGACGGCGTTTCGTCACTGTTGCGCGAGTCCGAAGACCTGATTGCCGCAATCGTGTTCGAGTCGGTATGCAAAGTCGTCGGCAGAACGCTTGTCGCGCCGGAAGCCTGTGCCGGCGTCGTCGCCGAAGTGATCTCCCGCATTTCCCGGGACGAGATCGTCGCGGTTCGCGTTTCGCCGGCGGACTATGCCGCCATGCATGCCGTCGCGCCGGACGGCGCCGATCGTTCGTCGGCCATCCCGGGGGTTTCCGTCGAACCGGATGAACGGATCGAGCTGGGGGGCTGCATCGTCGACCTGAAAGGGGGAAGCATCGACGGACGCATCGAAACCCAATTCCGCACATTTGCGCAGAGCCTGAAAGATGCAGCTCGCAGAAAATAAGGCGTTCGACCGCTGGAGCAACTATCTCGGCGCAATGCGCGACCGGGATTTCTGCGTCTCGACCGGTCGCGTGACCAAGGTTTCCAGTCTCGTAATCGAGTCGCTGGGGCCGAAGGTTTTTGTCGGCGAGCTGTGCAAGATCACCGGCCACGGAAAACACGCGTCGAGCTGCATGGCCGAAGTCGTCGGGCTGCGCGACCGGTCGGTATTGCTGATGCCGTTCGGGGAGACAAGAGGGATCGGCCTCGACGGGGATGTCGTCGGCACCGGCGCGTCGGTGTCCATCGGTATCGGACCGGGTTTGTTGGGGCGGGTGATCGATCCGTTTGGCCGGCCGCTCGATTCGCACCCGATCGCCGATGTCGACGGGGAGGTGGCGTTGCGGGGGGAACACCGCAATCCGTTGTCCCGGCGAAAGATCACGAGCGTGTTCGAAACGGGCATGCGCGCCGTCGATACTTTTTTGCCGATCGGCAAGGGACAGCGGGTCGGTATTTTCGCCGGCAGCGGCGTCGGGAAGAGCACGCTGCTCGGGATGATTGCGCGGGATTCCCGTTGCGACGTCAACGTGATCGCGCTGATCGGCGAACGGGGCCGCGAGGTCGGCGAATTTCTCGCCCAAACGCTGGGCGAGAGCGGCTTGGCGCGTTCGGTCGTGGTCGTGGCGACTTCCGATCAGCCGGCGCTGGTGCGCGAGCTGGCGGCGCATACGGCGACGGCAGTGGCCGAGTATTTCTGCGGATGCGGCAAGGACGTGCTGCTGATCATGGATTCGGTGACGCGGTTCGCCATGGCGCACCGTGAAATCGGCTTGTCCGTCGGCGAGCCGGCGACGGCGCGCGGCTATACGCCATCGGCGTTTGCGGCATTGCCGCGACTGCTCGAACGGGCCGGAAGTTTCGAGGGTTGCGGTTCGATCACCGGAATCTATACGGTTCTGGTCGAAGGCGACGATCTGCATGAGCCGGTGTCGGATCACATGCGCGCCATCCTTGACGGCCACATCGTACTGTCGAGGGATCTCGCGAATCAGGGCCACTATCCGGCGATCGACTTGCTGAAAAGCGTCAGCCGCCTGGCCTCGGACCTGTGGTCGAAGCAGGAGCGGGAAACGATTCGCGCCGCCCTGCGCTTGTTGAGTGCCCGCGAACGGCATCGCGACATGATCGAGATCGGCGCTTATCGCCATGGCTCGAATTCCGAAGTCGACGAAGCCGTGTCGGTGTACCCGGATATCGAGCGTTTCCTGATGCAGGACCCCGACGAGGTCGAACCGCGCCAGGCAGCCTTTGCGAAGCTGCAGTCGTTGATGGCAAATCGGCGGGCGAAGCCATGAAGGTCGATAAAGGCCTGATGACGGTGGCGCGCCTGATCGCGATCAAGAAGGAAGAGCTGGAGCAGCACCGGCTCGATTTGCGGCGTTTGCAGCAATTGCTGCAGTCGGCCGAGGCAAGCCTGAAGCAGGCGGAGGAGAACGAACGCTCCTTCGTCGATGAGATGCGGGACGCCCAGTCCGGATCGCGCAAGCTCGATGCGGCCGCGATGATCGAGTCTCGCCGCTACCTGGGCGTCCTGCAGGGCCTGGCCGCCGAGCGGCGCGGGATGTTTGACGACATCGACAAGCAATGCTCGCTCGCCCAGAGCGAGCTCGAGCAGGTTTTCGCCGAAGTGCGCGCGCTCGAACGGCTGGCCGAGCGCAGAAGGACGAGGGTGTCCCTCGATGAAAAGCGCGTCGGATATCTGCATGCCGACGACCAGGAGCTTACGCGTGTGGCAAACAAGAGGAGTGATCATGCCGTTCATTGACCACCTGGGAACGTCGAGCACTTACAGCGGCCACGGGGCGTCCGCGGGCGGTGAAGTGCAGCAGCGATCCTGGTTGAAGGCGCTGGAGGACGCCGGGCTACGAGACGCCCTCTCCGAAACGCGACGTTTCCGGTCGGGATCGGGGCATCCGGCACCCGCCTCCGATTCCGCCCCGGAACAAGCCGGGAGGCTTGCTGCCACGCCCGGCTTGGCAGAGACGATAGACACGGTGGCGGTGCGCTTCCACTCGGGCAGATCGACGTCCCCCGGTGGCGCTCCCGCAGGCGAAGTCCCGACTCCGTTCGGCGGCAGCGCCAAGTTGCCTGCGGGCGCAAGCCCGATGGGGGCCGTCGTGACGCCGGCGCATGGCGAAGCAGGCTCGTTCGGCAATGAAATCGTTGGCAGTGCCGAATCCCGCTTGCCGCTGGAAATGGTTCTGCGCCAGAAATGGCAGGCGAGGAAGGTAACCGTCCTGCCTTACGAGGAGGGCGTGGAAGTCTGGGTGCGCGACTCGACCGTCTCCGGCGAGGGCTTGAAGGGCTTGCTGACCGGGGTGCAGAGATCCGCAAGCGAACTTGGTGCAACCGTCGTTCGCGTTTTTGTAAACGGTAAGGACGTGAAGTCGTCCGGCGCTCCCGGTGCCGGAAAACTGACTAACAAGGAGGGGTGATCATGGCCGTCGATCTGATTGGTGGTGGTGCCAGCGCGGCACAGCAGTCCCTGGACCTGCAGCAGTCCTCGCTGGGCCAGGAGCAATTCCTGCGTGTCCTCCTGGCGCAGCTCAAGTTCCAGGATCCGCTGAAGCCGATGGACAATCAGCAGTTTCTTGCCCAGATGGCACAGTTTTCCGAACTGGCGCAGACCTCGCAGTTGAATAACCGGATCGATTCCCTGCTGTCGATCCAATCCGCCACGCAATCGATCGGTCTGATCGGCAAGACGGTGGAGGTCCGGTTGCCGTCGGGGTCACGCGTCGGCACCGTAGCTTCGCTCACGTTCTCGAACGGGCAGCCGAGCTTGACGGTCAATGCCGGCGCGGGTGAGCTGCTCACCGGCGTCAGCCTGTCCGAAATCTCGGTCGTTCGATAGGGGGCGCCATGCTGGATTCAATCTACGTCGGCATGAGCGGGCTGATCAGTTTCTCCCAAGGGCTGTCGAACATCAGCAACAACGTCGCCAACCTGAATACCCCCGGATACAAGCGTACGCAACTGGAGTTTCTCGACCTCTACTACCGGTACAGCTATTCGGGGTCGTCGGATCAGCAAGCCTCCCCATACTCGCAAGGAAGTGGCGTGAAGACCGGGGCTTCGCTGATGAACTTTTCGGACGGAGAATTCCGGCAAACCGGAAACGACCTGGATCTGGCGGTCAAGGGCAACGGCTTTTTTGTCCTGCGCAAGGACGGCGAGACCCTATATACGCGGGCCGGCCAGTTCGAGGTCGACGACAACGGTTTTCTGGCCGCCAAGGACGACGGCGCCCGTGTCGCCGGCTTTTCCGGCGGAGGACTCAAGGATATCTCGGTGTCCGGCAAACGGAGCAATCCTGCCCAGGCAACGCGGAACGTTGCCTTCGTCAATACGCTGTCGACGTCGTCGACGACATTCAGCGTTCCGGACATTTCCGTTTTCGACAGCCTCGGTGTCGAGCACAAGCTGACGCTCAACATGACCAACGATTCGGCAACGACGCCGGGGCGCTGGACGCTCACGGTGCTTGAGAACGCGACAACCCTGACTACCGGCGAAGTTCGTTATTCCGGCTCCGGGGCGCCGCTGGCCGGCTTCGACACCGTCTCCTTCTCGTACAGCCCCGGCGGCGGTGCCGCGACGAACACCGTCACCCTGGATTTCACCGGCTCCACCTACTTCTCCAGCAGCAGCTCCACGCTGAGCGTCGGTACCCGCGACGGGTACGCCGCCGGCTACCTGACCAAGACGACGGTCGACGACTCCGGGAACGTCGTCCTCCACTATTCGAACGGCCAGACCGTCAAGGATTCCCGCTTGGCGCTGGCATGGTTCAGCAACCTGTCGGCGTTGCAGGCACAGGGCAGCAATCGGTATGTCGTGTTCGGCGACACGGAAAAGCTTGTCGGCAATCCCAACGACAACGGCCTCGGCAAAATCCAGTCGGGCGGCATCGAGCTGTCCAACGTCGACCTTGCCCAGGAGTTCAGCGAACTGATCATCGTGCAGCGTGGCTACCAGGCTTCTTCGCAGGTGATTTCCGCGGCGAACGAAATGATTCAGCAACTCGGCGAGATTCGAGGGCGCAAATGAGTCAGCAGGCTCTTCCCTTCCGTTTGCTGGGCGCTGCGGATCTTGATGCGTTCCGCATCGCGCTCGAAAGGCCGGTCGCCCGGTGGGCCGCCGAATGGTTTTCTTCGGCGAAGAACATTGCCTTCGAGATCGTCGATGCGGTGCCCGGCGAACTGGCCGAGGCAGAGGACTGGTCGGTATTCTGCGATCCGGCCGGATGCGGCCTGGCCTGGCGCCTGCCCGAACGCCGCCGGCGCGAGTTCGTCGAGGCGCTGCTGGGCGCGCCGCTGCCGCCGGGGGGCGATGCGTCGCCGATGATCGAGGCGCTGCTGGCCGAATGCCTGCAAGACCTGGGGGCGAGGCTGCTGGCGATCGCCGATGCCGCTGCCGCACCGGAGCGTCGCAACGGCGGCAGGCTCGATTCAACCTGGCTTGGCTACGGGGCCGGTGCCGCCTGCGCGTTACCGGATACCGCGTCACTGTGCCCCGATCTCGTCTTCAGCGGCGAACTGGTCGAGCGAATCGTCGCGCGGCCGAGGCCGGCAGGCACCGCCGGAAAGGCTGATCTGGTCCAGCGGGAAAATGCGATCGGCAATCGTCGTGCTCGGGTCGAGGTCGTTCTCGGTACCGCCGAGCTGACCCTGGCCGATCTCGCGAACGTTTCTTCGGGCGACGTCATCCGCCTGCAGTCCCGCTTCCGCGAACCGCTGCTGGTCAGGTCGCAGGAAGGTGTGCCGCTGTTCAGCGCCAATCTGGGCGCTGCGGATGCATCGAAAGCAATTCAAATCGTCGGTAGGGCAAGTTAGGCAATAGAAATGGAATCGATAAAACATCAGAACGAATCGGCGTCGCCTTCGGCCCAAGCGGTCAATCTTCAGGAACTGACTGCGCAGGGCGGCACCGGCCCGCAGCTGCTTTCCGGTAATTTTTCGCTGATCGCCGGCGTCAAGGTCAAAGTCGAAGTTGTGGTCGGCGGTGCCGAGCTGTCGGTCGCCGATTTGTTCGGCTTGCAAGCAGGCTCGCTTGTGCCGCTCGATCAATTGCGCGATGCGCCGCTGGTTGTTCGGCTCGACGGCCAGGCGGTCGCGACCGGAACGCTGGTTGTCGTCGGCGACAACTTCGGCGTCCGCATCAACGAATTGATGCCGGTTGCGGCGGCGCCGGGAAAATGATCCGGATTCTCCTGCGGGCGGCACTCGTTGCGCTGTTCTGCTTCGGGCCGGGCGTCGGCGTCGCCGAGGACGACGCGCCCGCTCCCGTGGCGCGGCCGATTCCCTACAAGACCGATGTGGCATCGGTCGAGGATCAGGGCGCGCGGACGGTTGCCGTTCTGGTCGCGCTGCTGGCCTTGACGGCGGGCGGCTTGTACTGGTTGCGGCGGCGTATTCCCAAGCTTGCCGGCCTGGCGGGCGATGGCGCGCGCCTGCAGGTGGTCGAACGCATCCGGCTGAATCCCCGCAACACGATGTATCTGGTCCGGCTCGACGGCAACGAAATCCTGTTGGTCCAGTGCGGCGATACCATCACGCAAATCAACGTCGCTGGCGTTGCGCATCCCGCTGCTTCGGCAACGGAGACTGTCCGTGAATGACCGTTCGGCCGTGAGCTTGCTCAAGAACTTCGCAGTGGCCGCCGGCATGCTGTGCCTGATGGCATTTGCCTCGGCGGCGTTTGCGGCACCCGATCCGGTTGCGAAAGAAGTCTCGGACGCCTTGCGCCAGGGGGTCGGCAAACCGGGGGAACTGTCCACCGCCATCCGCATCCTGATCCTGCTGACGGCGCTCAGCCTGATTCCCGCAATCCTGATTGCGACGACATCGTTCCTGCGCATCGTGGTGGTGTTGTCGATGCTGCGCCACGCGATGGGGATGCAGGACACGCCGCCGAATGCCGCCCTGGTCAGCATCGCGTTGTTCCTGACGCTGTTCTCGATGATGCCGGTCTGGTCGCAGGTCGATCGACAGGCATGGCAACCGTTTCAACAAAAGCGCCTGTCGGCCGAAGCCGCATTCGACGAAGCGCTGAAGCCGGTCCGCGAATTCATGATCCGGCAGACGCGTGAGCCCGACCTGGCGTTGATGGTCGACCTCGCAGGAGCCAAACAGCCGGAAACCACCGAAGACATCGGCACCCTGCAGCTCATTCCCGCCTTCATGCTGAGCGAGTTGCGTACCGCCTTCCAGATCGGGTTCATGATCTTCCTGCCGTTCCTGCTGATCGACCTGATCGTCGCGGCGGTACTGACCTCGCTGGGAATGATGATGGTTCCGCCCGTGATGATTTCATTGCCGCTCAAGGTATTGATGTTCATACTTATCGACGGCTGGAACTTGGTCGTCCGCTCCTTGATGAGCAGCTTTTATTGACCCGGCGCATGGCGGGCGCGGCGATCAAGCTTGAGGCGGCGGAGGACGAGCAGCTCGCCTGGCTGGAGTTCCTGCGGGCGCCGTCCGCCAAGCTGCGCGACCGCATGATCGAGCGCTACGCGGAATTCGCGCGCATGCATGCGGCGAAGCTCTACGCCGATCGGCAGATCCGCGAAATCGAATTCGACGAATTTCGCCAGTACGCATTGATCGGCCTGATCGAAGCGGTCGACCGCTACGATCCGGCGCGCGGCGCCAGCTTCCGGACCTACGCCAGCCACCGGATTCGCGGCTCGATTCTCAGCGGCATCGAAAAGTACAACGAAAAACAGCAGCAGATAACGACGCGAACCCGCTTGCGAGAGGAGCGCTTTCAGGCCTTGGTAAACGAGCTCGGCTGCCGCGACAAAGACCCGTTCCTGAACCTGGTCGAACTGGCCATCGGAACGGCGATCGGGTACATGCTGGAAGACTCGCGCATGTACCAGAGGGATGAGGACGCCTATGAGCACAACATCTATCGCAGCCGCGAACTCGCCGACCTTGCCCGTGTGATGAATGAGCTGGTCGGCAGCTTGTCCGAGCAGCAGCAGACCGTGGTCCGCCTGCACTATTTTCAGCAGCTGCGTTTCGAGGAAATTGCCGGAAGAATGGCGCTGAGCAAGGGGCGAATCTCCCAGATCCACAGCAAGGCCATGCAACGAATGCGCGAGAACTACGACCAGCTACATGTTTTTCGCACCGATTACTGATGCTCGAACGAGGAGAAGGACGACATGAACACCAATGCCACCGGATTTGACCAGGACGAATACCTGCACCTGGCGCTGGACGCCGTTCGGCGTGGCGACCACGGAACGGCGCTCGCCTACCTGAAGGAGGGGGCCGCCAGGTGTCCGCAAGACGCGCGGATCGCCTACATGCTCGGCGCCGAGTACGCCCAGATCGGGCTCTACGACCGGGCGGAGGCGGAAATGCGGCGGGCATTCGAGATCGACAGTTCGTTGCATACGGCGTGTTTCCAGCTCGGGCTGCTGCAAATGACCCAGGCGCGCATGGACCAGGCCGTAGAAACCTGGCGCGGGCTGGATGCGCTCGCCGACGGGCACGCGCTGCGCTATTTCCGCGACGGGCTGGTGGCATTGGCGGCAGACCGTTTCGACGACGCGCGGCAGCGCCTGCAGGCGGGGATGGCCGCGAACGATTTCAGCCCGGAACTGAACAAGGACATGGAGAACCTGCTCGCCCGGCTGCCGGACGCAGCCGCGACGGAAAACGCCGAATCCGAAGCGCCGGCGACTCCCGTCTGGTTCCGTGATTACCAGCAACCCGGGCGCCACAACTGACCGGGGGTTGGATGGACCCGATCAATTCGCTCAACAAGCTGACGGAGATACTCCGCAAGCGCGTCGCCGCCGAGGCAGCCGAGAAGCGCAAGGGCGCGGCGAACAGCCGCGAGGCAGCGACTACGGCGTCGGCGCGGCGGGCCGACACCGAAGCCCTGCGCGAGCAGATCGCATGCTCGATCCGGGCAATCGACCCGGACGACCCCGCGCGCGTGGGGAAGACGGTACGCGTATTCGTCGAGTCGGTTCTTTCCTGGCAGTTCGGTGCCGGGCTGTTGTCCGACCCGGGGTTTGCCGATCTGGTCAATGACGTTCAGTCAGCCTTGGAATCCGACCCCGAGTTTTTCGCGGCGTTGGAGCGTGCGATGTCGGAGACGGTTGAGCGGAAGGAGCGGTGATGGTTCGCGGCAGTCCTATGAGCCAAGTGTCAGCCTACGAAGTGGATGGTCAGCCGCAAGTTCAGACTCTGACCATGTGGCGACACTGCGCGACGGCAACGCGAGTACCTGTTCAAGCACTTCATCCGTTGTCGAATCAGCCGGTGCTTCCAACACTAGGTCCATCGCCGAGACCGGATCTGGGCAATTCGCGCAAAAGAGCAGCAATTGCTCATTGATCTGCTCGGATGTTAGCCCTTTACCAGCTGGTTCAAACACGCAATCCAAGGCGGCCCGCATTTCCGCCCGGTCTAGTTTTTTCGCCATCACAATATTACCCACGCGCCGCAACGGGACAGGCGCATCGAGCGCGCTCCCATATCTACCGCAACTTCTTCACCTGCAAGTTGTAGATGGCCAGAATCGCATCGACCCCCTTCTCCTTCTCTCCCGCATCAAAGGCTGTGAAGGCCTCCTGCAGCTTCTCGTCGATGAAGGGCACCTTGTCCTGGTCGCGCTTCAGCTTCTCCCGAATCTCGACCCAAAGCTCCTTGAGGTCGGCCATGTTGCTTTCATAGGTGACATAACTCCAATCAGGGTATGCATCCGGAGCGTATATCGTTGCAGATGTCAGCGCCCCTGCGAAATCCGCCAGCTTTTCCCGTAGCGACATCACAGCCTCCTCCCCGGCAGCCGGGGGTGTGGTGCATAGGGCTGGATAGCGTCGCGCGGGATGACGTAGGAACCGCCCAGTGGCGTCGGCCGCACAATGAGGAAATTGCCTTCCCGGATGGCATTCCACTTGCTGATTTGCGGCGTATAGCCATCCTTCCGTGCCAAGGTCGTGTCATGGTAGGTGTTGTGGCCAATCCGCCCGTCCGGAATGCCGTAACCCTCGACCCCATCACTCTTAATGCGCCGGTTGATGGCCCAGACGTTGGATAGTGAGCTGTCGTTGATGCCCTCCATTTTTGCGAGAACCCGCAACTGGTCCCTTACCTGCGTATCGATAAAGGAGCCGAGCGTTCTCGCATACTGCCCATCCGCGACCGCCAGCTTGCCTTGAGCAATCAGTTCGACCCCGCGTTCATAAGCAACATCGGTCGCCCGCTGATGGATATCCAGCACCTTCTGCTCGAACGCCAGCGGGGTCATGCCCGACTTGCCGATGCGCAGGTTCTGGTAGTCATCGCCCCAGGTCTCGCGCATCCGCTGGTCACGGATATGGTTCTCGTAGGTCTTGCC
Organism: Rhodocyclales bacterium; assembly: GCA_016183655.1. Classification (GTDB taxonomy): domain Bacteria; phylum Pseudomonadota; class Gammaproteobacteria; order Burkholderiales; family Rhodocyclaceae; genus Proximibacter. The sequence continues at coordinate 3,284 of JACPEH010000022.1, read as the reverse complement.
CAGGTTTTCTGCGGTCGCCTGGAAGTCGATGCCGCTGCCGTTGCCACTGATATAGCGCGTGTAGTCGGGCACATCCTTGACCCCGGCATCCATCATTCTCAGGCGCATGTCGTCGATTCGGTTCTTGGCTTCAATCTGGCCCAATTGTGCCAGATCACCCTTCAGGCCGGGCAATTCACCCAACAATCCGAATGGATCAGCCGCAACGTTCAGGGCATTGTCCCAGTTGCCATTGCGGATCATCTCGAAGCCGCCACTGCCAAAGCCGCGTGGCATCGTGCGTGCGGGGCCGCCGGTCTGGAACAGTTGGGCGCCGGCAATCGATTCGTCACGGGCTTCCTGGCCCCGGATATCGCGCGCCACCCACTGCTCGACTTCGCGCTTGCGTGCCGCCAGCTCTTCCGCCGACATGTCGTCGGATGTCGTGCCGCCGGTGTCTGCGGTCATATTGCCCACATCGCTCACCGTCATGCGGGCATCGGCGTACTTGGTGGTGCCGGACCAATCCGGTTCTCTGGTATTCGTTACCCCAAGGACAGCCCGGTTTTCTTCCAGGGCCATTCGGTTTTTCGGCTGTTCGCTGCCGGAGCTGTTGCCATCGCTGGCGTAGGCGCTCTGGATCGCCCCACTCAACGCATCGGCCGGGTCGTGCTGCTGACCAGCGCCGCCTGCACGGAACTGGCGCCGGCGAAGGCGCCGCCCTGGCCCAGCAGGCTGCCGCTGATGCTGCTGGCGATCGGCGCGCTGATGACGCTCGCCGCGAGGCTTGCCCAGCTGAATTCCCGCTGCTGGCCGGTGAGGAGGTTGACGCCCTGGCTGGCGACGTTGCTCGCCGCCGCGCTGACCAGCACGTTGCCTCCTGCCAGGCCGCCAACGGCAGCGCCTGCCATCGCGCCCAAAGCCCCCGCCGCAACCCCACCCCAGCTGAACTTGTCCTGCAGGCCCATCGCCATCGACAGGCCCTGCCCGACAACGCTGCCTATCGCACCTCCGATCGCGGCGGCGGCAAAGCCGACGGCCGTCATGCTGCCCATCGCGGCGACACCGGCGGCCATCGTCGCACCGAACGTGCCGGCCCCCGCTGCTGTTGCCGCTGTAGCGGCACCGGTGGCGGCGGAGGACCCCATTGCTACTCCCGCCGCCCCGGCCGTATAGATCGTCGCCACCACGACCACGATCGCTACGATGATGCTGCCGATGCCGCCGCACTTGCCCTTCTTGCCCTTGGGCTTGGGTGGCGGCGGGGCGTCGGGGATGGTCGGGCTGGTGTCGCCGATCGCCTCGCCGGGGTTGTAGGGCCTGAAGGTGCCGGCGTTGTTGTGGACGTTGGTCAGCTTGTTGGGCAGGCTCAGCACCTGGCCCGCCGTGAGGGTTTCCGTTCCGCTGAGGCCGTTGGCGTCGGCGATCAGGTACCACAGGCTGGCGTCGCCCCAGACGCTGCGGGCGATGCCCTGCAAAGTGTCGCCGCTCCGCACCGTATAGGCGCCGGGGGTCATGCCCGGATAGGCGGGGCTCACCGGTTCGTAGTTCTGGTCGAAGTCGGCGCTGGCGACCGGGCGCCAGTTCTTGTAGTTCTTGCGGTCCATGCCGCGCCGGGCGATGGCCTGGGTGTAGTCGGTGCGGGAGGGGCCGTCGTTGCCGACGTCGCCGATGCGCACGCCGTTGGCGTAGTAGTAGCGTTGCACCCGGTTGACCCGGCCGGCAGCGATTTCGTCGCGGAGGAGGATCAGCCCCTGCGCGTCGCTCACGTAGCGGAACGAGCGGTCGTCGGCGGTGCCGAGGGCGCCGTCCGCCCCGGCGTCGGCGGCTTCCTGGAGGTGGCCATTGACGTCGTAGGCATGGTAGGCGTAGCCCGGCCGCCAGTAGGCGTTGTTGCCCTTCAGGAGCGGATTCCAGGCCTGCGCCGTGACCGCCTTTTCCTTGGCCTCGTCCCAGTAGTCGTAGGCGAAGTAGCTGGTGACCGTGGTGCCGCCGTTGGTGCTGACGCTCTTCGCCAGTTCGCCGGCACCGGACTGGCTGGCGGTGCCGGCATTGTCGGTGGCGTCGGTGTAGTAGGTGTTGCTGGTGCTGCCGTCGCTGCCGCTCTGCGAGACGACGCGGCTGTTCTTGTCATAGACGCTGACCCGGCTGTAGGTCTGGGCGCCGGCGCTGTTCCATTCGGTGTAGGAGGTCACCCGGCCGAGAAGGTCCTCGTTGCGCCGGCTGCGCAGGACGCCGCCGATCCTGACGTCCTCCAGGTAGCCGTCGGCGCTGTAGCTGTAGTCCTCGACCGTGCCGTCGCTGCCGTTGGCGGCCTGGCGGCGCTGGCCGCCGAGGTCGTAGGCGATGGCGCTGCCGGTGCTGCCCTTGACGATGCTGACGGCGGTGTCGCCGGCGCTGGTGGCGCGCGTACCAGTGGAGAGTTGCCCCATGGTCACCGTGAAGCGGTTCATGGCGTCGTACTGGTACCAGTAGTCCTGCGTGCGCATCGCCCCGTTGATGCCGTCGTGGTAGGTGCTGAGCACGCGGCGGCGGTTGCCGTTGGCATCGAATTCGTAGCGGATCTCGGCCTTGGGGTCGAGGATGCGCTTGATGCGGTTGTGCTCGTCGTACTCGATGTTGGCGTACTGGTGGTAGTCGCGCACGCCGCCGTTGAGGTCGGCGGGGTTCTTCAGGTAGATGTAGCCCTCGAAGATGCGGTTGCCCTCGGCGTCGTACTCATAGCGGGTGTAGGCGCCGGTGGTCTTGTCCCAGATGCTCTTCACGTAGCCGTTGGCGTAGTGGTCGGTGGCGATGTTCTGGCCGTTGCTGCCGGTCTGGCTGGTGAGCCAGCCGGCGGCGTTGTAGCGGTAGGTGAACTGGCGCCCGCCGAGGTCCCGGTGCCAGGTGGTGCGCCCGAAGGCATCCTGATCGTCGACGAGGGTGCGGCCGACGGCATTGGTGGTGGTCTTCCGCCAACCGCCCACCTGCACGCCGTCGAGGCCGAGGATGGCGTTCGAGTAGGCGTAGGTGTACGTGGTGGCGAAGCCGAGGTAGTCCCTGCTTCCGGTAACCCGGCTGAGGCTGTCGTAGTAGGTCTTTTCCACGTCGCCCAGGGCGTTGGTGTGGGCGATGCGGTTGCCGGCGGCGTCGTAGGCGTAGCGGTCGATGGCTGCGCTACCGCCGGCGGTGAGGAAAGGCGCGGCGAACTGGATGGCGTTGAGGGTGTAGCCGGTGTCGCTGAAGCTGGAGTCGAAATAGAAGGTTCGGCCGGCGGTGGTGCTGACGGTCCGCAGGACCTGGCCGTTCTTCAGGTAACGGACGGT
>JACPEH010000021.1 GCA_016183655.1 Rhodocyclales bacterium | reverse complement strand
CATCGGGCCGTCAGCGATCTGGTCAATGAGTTCTTTCGGGATGGTCGGCAGCGTCACCGGTTTCTTCTTGCTCGTCTTGCTTGGCATACATGCTCCTTTGCGACATGGTATGCCTCAAACACAAAATTTCTGACAGGCTCGCGCTGCACGACCCGGCGCTCAACCTCGCTCCTTTCAGTCGCTGGACGCTGCGCGACAAAGCCGCGCAGCGCCGGGCACCTCCACGTTGGGCGTCATGAGTCGGTACAGTGTTAAGTATGTTCTCTTAATCTCGGTGCTTGCGGCTTGTGACCCCGCGGCTACCACTCGGTTAAGCCTTCGACCGGTCAGCGAAGCGATTGCACCCTCGCCAAAGGCCGCTACATCTCCTTTGCCTACGATTGCGAATGTCTTGGAATCATTCGGCTTCGAGAGGAAGGCCTATCCAGCCGATGTGCGGGACAATATCCTTTCTAAATGCGGGAACGCCGACTACTGGCTAAAGGAAAGTCGAGACGCTACCGGCTCGTTCGGAACAACGTATGCTCGCGCATGCATCTCTGGACGCGAAGTTCATGTGACGCTTTCTGATTGGGGCCGTTTCTCGCTATCCGAATCAACTAAGAAGCTTCGAGGCCAAGTTGTCCTCTCTCTCCGTGAAAATCTACCAAGCATGGAGGTGAGCGTTGAATAGTCACCCAAAGACATGATGCCCAACACTCCTGTCAAACCACGCCTTTCAGGCGCTTGGACGTGCCGCAAGCGGCACGCCATTAACTTTGCACATTAGATTTTTCGTGCGGGCTCTGTTTATTGCCATCAAGCTGCTAGCCGGCCTTTCGACTTCGGCGTTCGTTCCGGTCGTATTACTGGTTGCCACAATGGCGGGTGGCGGCCCAAGTCCATTTGCTCCGTTGGCAGCAATCGTCGGGCTGACTGTCGTGGGATTGATGGTTGTCGTCATTGCCAACTGCTTCGCTCCGGGCAAGCCAAAGTGGTTTGTTTTTCTCGCAGCACTCTTTTTCCCTGCGCTAATGATGGCTGGGTATATACCGGGGTTCCTTCAGTGAGCGGAAAAGCCAAGCCCAATTCTTCGTTCCAGAGAGGCGCCGCGCAAGCGCGGCACCCCTGAATTCGGGTACATCTATCGGACACCTTCGTGACTACTTCCAGATTCTTTTCCAGGCCAATCGTCATCTTGTCGCTTGCTTTGATAACGAGCGGCTGTGCGCAGCAATATGTTCACCCCAACTCGATCGTCCTTCAGACACCGCCCCCCGAAAAAGCCCTTGTGTACTTTCTTCGTATTCCGCACGATGGAATCACGCTCAGCATATCGAGCGACGGGAAGCGCATAGCCAAACTGCCACCCGAAACCTATGTCGGCATCCCGCTTCCGCCGGGAACATATAGGTTCGTCACAAGCTCCTGGGGGTTGCTGGGAGGCGAGCAGGAATTGATGCCCCCGCTGGAAGCAACGCTGAAGCCGAACGATCGGCTGTTTTTTCATGTATCCGGCCGCGGGGACTCCGGGATCGCGCTCGGAGGGATCATGAGCGTAAAGGGCGCTGGCGCCATTCCCCTTTTTCAAAAGAAGGAATACCTGACGAACCACGAATGGAAAGCATGCTCCGAGCTGGATGCACGAGGGCTGATGACGATCACCAGGCAGATACTGCCGGAGTCATGAATACGCATCCAATAGCCATCGCCGCCCTACGCGGCATTCAAAACCTCCACGTTTGCACAAACACACCATGCAATTCCCTCTTCCCTGTACGTCCATGAAAACCATCCTCGCTGCGTCGTTCGCTTTATCGCTGGTCGGCTGTGCTACCCAGCAGGTACCGATTGCCAACGACGTCGCATCTCGAATCAACCGCGTCGCGGTCGTATCGATGACGGCAAAATCCTTCACGCGCCAGCACACCGGCCTGACAGTATTCGGCAACGAAAAAGAAGAGATCGACATCACCGACTGGAAAATTGACGAGCAATACGAGGAGCAGATCCGGGAAAGACTCAGCAGCCATTTTGGACTGACGGCGGTCGCCGCACCCTACCCAGCACCGGAATTCAACCGCGTCAACGATTTGAACGGCCCATGGGATGCTCCAGCATTTTGGGGCCCCAATTGGGAAGCCATAGAATCGGCCACGAAGAAATATTGCACCACCAATTCCCTTGATGCCGTCGTAGTCCTGGCAAAAGCCAAAACCGACGACTTTCTATCCGGGACCAATCAATTCTTCGGAGGTGCTGGCATATACAGCCGAGGCCCAATGGGCAAGACGTCGATGATGCATCTGCTAGCGAAAGCTGCCCTACTGGATTGCGCAACGGCAAAGCCTCTGGCCATCCGCCCTCTCGCTGCCAGACAGAGCGGCTTGCATAGGGAAATAATGCGTTCCTCGCCGCTGCTTCCTCTGGACTTTGAAGAATCGCGCATGTCAATGCAGCAATGGTCTCCCGAACAGAAGCTACGCATGCAGACCAGTCTTGCCAAGCTTCCGCAGCAAGCCATCGCTGAAACATTGCGGAGCATGCTGCCTGCGAGAACCGAGCCACCCGGCAGATAACGCTGTAAGAAAAGGGGGCCGGGTAATGGCTGCGCTGGATACCGCACAGAGGGTCGAGGATATGGATATCTCCGGCGAGTTCATCACCGAAATCTATCTGGAGCCGAACGGCATCAGCGGTCGCGAGCTTGCGGCCAAGCTCGACGTAGCTCCCTCCTCGCTCAGCCGCATTCTCAAGGGCGACAGCCGCGTCACCCCGGAAATGGCACTGCGCCTGGCGAAGGCGCTTGGCCGCTCGCCGGAAAGCTGGCTGGCGATGCAGGACGCCCACGATCTGTGGATTGCGCGGCAGCACGTCGACCTGCAGCGCGTCGGCAAGCTGAACCTGGCGGCGGCCTGATCGTCCGCCCGGCCGGCGCCGCGGTGCCGGACATTTCGCCCACCGCCAACAAAACCCCGGCAAAAAACCTGAAAAACCGTTAAAATTCACGGTTCAAGAAATTTCGCCCCACCGATCAACCGTAGCACCAACACAATCTGGAGTTTGAACATGGCTTCCACTTCCAACCGCGACCGCCGCTCGGCCATCGAGCGCCGCTGCCTGTCCAAGGCCGCCAAGCGCCTGTTCCGCAACAACACCAAGGGCGTGCGCAAGGCGATCTACGCCGCCGAGTGCCACCAGCGCGGCAAGCCGCAGCTGGGCGCCAGCAAGTAATTCCGGCGCGGCCGGAACACCCGGAGGGCGGCCCAGGCCGCCCTTGTCGCTTCTGGCGCCGCCCCGTTCCCTTCGTCTCAATGCACCCCGCAGCGCGTATTGCAGCGCTCGCTCAGTAATCAGGATTCCGCCGTGCTCGTCGCCGCCAACATCACCCAGCAGTTCGGGGCCAAGCCCCTCTTCGAAAACGTCAACGCCAAGTTCGGCGAGGGCAACCGCTACGGCCTGATCGGCGCCAACGGCGCCGGCAAGTCGACGCTGATGAAGATCCTCTGCGGCGCGCTGGAGCCTTCCGCCGGCAATGTCTCCAAGGAGAAGCACGAGCGCATGGCCTACCTGCGCCAGGACCAGTTCGCCTACGAGGACCAGCGCGTCATCGACGTGGTGCTGATGGGCCACGCCGAGATGTGGGCGTGCATGAGCGAGCGCGATGCGATCTACGCCAACCCGGAGGCGACCGAGGACGACTACATGCACGCCGCCGAGCTCGAGGCGAAGTTCGCCGAGTACGACGGCTACACGGCGGAAGCGCGCGCCGGCGAGCTGCTGCTCGGCGTCGGCATCCCGATCGAGCGCCACAACGGCCCGATGAGCGAAGTGGCGCCGGGCTGGAAGCTGCGCGTGCTGCTGGTGCAGGCGCTCTTTGCCAACCCGGACATCCTGCTGCTCGACGAGCCGACCAACAACCTCGACATCAACACCATCCGCTGGCTGGAGGACGTGCTCAACAACCGCGAGTCGACGATGATCATCATCTCGCACGACCGCCACTTCCTGAACCAGGTGTGCACGCACATGGCCGACCTCGACTACGGCAAGGTCACCATCTATCCGGGCAACTACGACGACTACATGGAAGCGTCGACGCAGGCGCGCGAGCGGCAGGCCAACGCCAACGCCAAGGCCAAGGAGCGCATCGCCGAGCTGCAGACCTTCGTCCGCCGCTTCTCGGCCAACGCCTCGAAGGCCAAGCAGGCGACCTCGCGCATGAAGCTGATCGAGAAGATCAAGCCGGAGGACATCAAGCCCTCGTCGCGCCAGTATCCGTGGATCCGCTTCGAGTACGACGACAAGGAAAAGCTGCACCGCCAGGCGGTCGAGCTCGACGGCGTCAGCCACGCCTTCGCCGGCGGCGCGCAGCTCTTCGCCGGCTTCACGGCGACGGTGGATGCCGGCGACCGCATCGCCATCATCGGCGAGAACGGCGTCGGCAAGACGACGCTGCTGCGCTGCCTGGCCGGCGACCTGACGGCGAGCCAGGGCACCCTCAAGTGGGCGGAGAAGGCCAAGCCCGGCTACTTCGCGCAGGACCACGCGGCGCTGTTCGACGCCGACACGCCACTCACCGACTGGATCGCCGAGTACGTGCGCATGGGCGGCTACGAGGGCGAGGACGTCGAGACACTGATCCGCGGCACGCTCGGCCGCCTGCTGTTCTCCGGCGACGAGGTGAAGAAGGCGGTGCGCGTGATTTCCGGCGGCGAGCAGGGGCGCATGCTGTTCGGCAGCCTGATGCTGATGAAGCCGAACGTGCTGCTGATGGACGAACCGACCAACCACCTCGACATGGAATCGATCGAGTCGCTGAACACCGCGCTGGAGAAGTTCAAGGGCACGCTGCTCTTCGTCTCGCACGACCGCGAGTTCGTCTCGTCGCTGGCCACCCGCATCTGGGAAATCAAGGGCGGCAAGGTGATCGACTACCGCGGCAACTACGAGGAATACCTGGCCAGCCAGGGCCTGCAGTAAGCGCCGCAGCAGGCGGGCGAGATCCGTTTCAGGGATTGGCCGGCGGCGGCGCTGCCGCAGCACCGGCGGCCGCCTTCTCCGCCTTGCGCGCCGCGCGCTCGGCTTCCTTGGCCTCGCGGGCGCGCCGCTTCTCGGCGGCCTTCGCTTCCTTCTTCGCCTGCGCCGCCAGCTTCTTCTGGCGTTTCGCCTGCTCCTCGGCAGCCTTTTGCCGGCCGGCGGCGGCCTGCCGCTCCTTGTCCGCCACCTTCGCCGCGCGCTCGTCGGCGCGCCGCGCCTCCTCGGCGCGGTAGGCCTCGCCCTGCGCCTTCTGCTCGGCTGCGCGCTGCGGCGCCTCGACGGCGCGTTGCGCGTCCTTCGCGGCGAGATCGCGGCGCTTCACGTCGCGCTCGATTTCGCTCCCCTCCAGCTCCATCCGCTTGGCGACGCGCGTCTCCTGCGTATGCACCTTCTTCGCGTCCTCCAGACAGGCGCTGACCAGGAATTTCTTGTAGCAGGCGTCGCTGGCGGCCTTCAGGCGCGCGTCGGCTTCCTTTTGCAAGCGCGCCGACTCGTCCTGCAGCTGGCTCGCCCGGCCCAATCGCTCGCTGCGCTCGGCCTCCGACAGCGGGCGCGAGTCGACCTGGGCGAGGGCGACGGCGGGCAGAAACAGGAAAATGAACGGAACAATCGTCGGGCGCATGGCGGTCTCGCGGTTCGAAGCCGGTAAAATGCCGATTTTACCCGCTCACGCGCCGCCTGCCGGCCCTCTCTCGACCTCTCCGCCCATCGCATGATCGTCCTCCGCAATCTCTGCTTCGCCCGCGCCGCCAAGGTCCTCGTCGACAACGCCTCGCTGCAGATCGGCCCCGGCTGGAAGATCGGCCTCACCGGCGGCAACGGCTGCGGCAAGTCCTCGTTCTTCGCGCTGCTCACCGGCGCGCTGCACGCCGAGCGCGGCGACCTCGACCTGCCGGCCTCGTGGGTGATCGCCCACGTCGCGCAGGAAACGCCGGCGCTGCCGGACGCCGCGCTGGAATTCACGCTCGACGGCGACGCCGAGCTGCGCCAGGTCGAACGCGCGCTGGTCGCCGCCGAAGCCGCGCACGACGGCGAGAAGATCGGTGCGCTGCATGCGCGGCTGGCCGAGATCGGCGGCTACGCGGCGCGCGCCCGCGCCGCCGAGCTGCTGCACGGCCTCGGCTTTTCCGACGCCGACATGGCGCGGCCGGTGGCCGAGTTCTCCGGCGGCTGGCGCGTGCGCCTGAACCTGGCGCGGGCGCTGATGTGCCGTTCCGACCTGCTGCTGCTCGACGAGCCGACCAACCACCTCGACCTCGACGCGGTGTTCTGGCTAGAAGCCTGGCTGCGCTCGTACCGCGGCACGCTGTTGATGATCTCGCATGACCGCGACTTCCTCGACGCCGTGGTCGGCAACATCCTGCACATCGAGCAGGGCGGCATGAAGCTCTATTCCGGCAACTACAGCGCCTTCGAACGCCAGCGCGCGGCGCAGCTGGCATTGCAGCAGTCGATGTTCGAAAAGCAGCAGCGCGAGATCGCGCACCTGCACCGCTTCATCGACCGCTTCCGCGCCAAGGCGACCAAGGCTCGGCAGGCGCAGAGCCGGATGAAGGCGCTCGAACGGATGGAGGAGGTGGCCGCGGCGCACGTCGACACGCCCTTCACCTTCCGCTTCCGCGACCCGGCGGCGGCGCCCGACCCGCTGCTGGTGCTGCACCAGGCGCGCGGCGGATACGAAACGCATGCCGGCCAGAAGATCATCCTCGACGGCATCGAGCTGACGCTGCGCCCCGGCGAGCGCATTGCGCTGCTCGGCCGCAACGGCGCCGGCAAATCGACGTTGGTCAAGCTGCTCGCTGGCGAACTGGCACCGCTGGCCGGCCAGCGCACCGAAGGCAAGGGCCTGTCGATCGGCTATTTCGCGCAGCACCAGCTGGAGCACCTGCGCCCGGACGAATCGCCGCTGCAGCACATGGCGCGCCTCGACCCGCAAACCCGCGAACAGGAGCTGCGCGACTACCTCGGCGGCTTCGACTTCCGCGGCGACATGGCCACCGCCCCCTGCGGCAGGTTCTCCGGCGGCGAGAAGTCGCGGCTGGCACTGGCGCTGCTGATCTGGAAGAAACCGAACCTGCTGCTGCTCGACGAGCCGACCAACCACCTCGACCTGGAGATGCGCGAGGCGCTGACGCTGGCGCTGAACGAGTACGAGGGCGGCGTCGTCCTCGTCTCGCACGACCGGCATCTGCTGCGCACCACCGCCGACACGCTGCTGCTGGTCGCCGACGGCAAGGCCGCGCCCTTCGACGGCGACCTCGACGACTACGCCGGCTGGCTCGCCGCCCAGCGCGAGGCGGCCAAGGCGCCGACCGGCGACGTCGCCGCCGACCGCGCCGCCGACAAGGCGGCACGCATTGCCGCGCGCGAGCAGGCCGCCGCCGACCGGCAGGCGATGCTGGCGAAGCGACGGCCGCTGCTCAAGGAATCCGAGCGGCTGGAAAAGCAGATCGCCGGCTGGCAGGAGGAGAAGGCGCAGCTCGACGCGGCGCTGGCCGACCCGGCGGTCTACGCGTCGTCCGACCGCAGCGCGCTGGAGAGCCAGTTGCGGCGCCAGGCGGAACTGGCCAGTGCGATCGACGGCGCCGAGGAGCGCTGGCTGGAAGTCCATACCGAGCTCGAAGCGCTCGGCTAGAATCGCGGCATTATTCTTCCTGCATCTTCCGCATGCGTCGACTGACTGCCGTCTGGCTCGTCCTCTGCCTCCTGCTGTGCGCGCCGCTGTTCGCCGCCGAGCCGCTGCCGCTGCGCGCGGCCAGCGCGGGCATTCCGCTGGCCGCGCACGTCGACATCCTGGAGGACCCGGACGGTCGGCTGGGCATCGACGACGTGCGCCGCCCGGAGCACGCCGGCCGCTTCACGGCGCATGCGCACGGCGGCGACATCAACCTCGGCTATTCGGCGTCCGCCTGGTGGCTGCGGATCAGCGTCCAGCCGGAGGCCGTGGCAGCCGGCGACTGGCTGCTCGAAGTCGCCTTCCCGACGCTCGACCGGGTCGCGTTCTTCGCTCCCGGCAGCAGCACCGCCGTCGTCGCCGGCGACGAACTGCCGTTCGCGGCGCGCCCGTTGCGCCATCGGCATTTCGTCTTCCCCGTCGCGCTGTCGGCCGGCGCGCCGCAGACCTTGTATCTGCGCGTGCAGTCCTCCGGCTCGCTGACGATCCCGCTGACGCTGTGGCAGCCGCAGGCGCTGCATGCCGCCGACCAGGAGGCCTACGGCGCGCACGCGCTCTATTACGGCATGCTGCTGGCGCTCGGCCTCTACAACCTGCTGCTGTGGTTCTCCCTCCGGGACCGCAGCTACCTTGCCTACGTCGCCTTCGTCGCCGCCATGGCGGTCGGCCAGCTGGCGCAGGGCGGGCTCGGCTACCAGTACCTGTGGCCCGACTGGCGCGGCTGGGAAGCGATGGCGTTCAGCTCCGGCTACGCCGCCACCGGCTTCTTCGGCGCGCTGTTCACGCGCATCTTCCTCGACACGCGCCGGCATCACCCGCTGCTCGACCGCATCATCGTCGTGCTCGCCGCCGGCTTCGCCGCCGCCGCGCTGGCCCCGCTGGCCTTGCCCTATCGCCTGGCGGCGATCGCCACCTCGCTGCTCGGCGTCAGCTTTTCGGCGGTGGCCGTGCTCAGCGCGATCGCCTGCCTGCGCCGCGGCGACGCCGGCGCCCGCTTCTTCCTCGCGGCGTGGACGCTGCTGCTGGTCGGCGTGGCGACCATGGGCCTGCGCAACATGGCGCTGCTGCCGACCAATTTCATCACCGCCAACGGCATCCAGCTCGGTTCGGCGCTGGAAATACTGCTGCTGTCGTTCGCGCTCGCCGACCGCATCCACCACCTGCGCCGCGAGAAGGAGGCGGCGCAAGCCGCAGCGCTGCTGGCGGAGCGGGCGCGCAGCGAATTGCTGGAACACAACGAGCGCGAGCTGGAGGCCCGCGTCGAGGAACGCACGCGCGAACTGGCCGACGCCAACGCCCGGCTCGTCGCCAGCGAGACGCGCCTGCGCGACATGGCCCACCACGACGCGCTCACCGGACTGGCCAACCGCATCCCGCTGTTCGACCGCATCGGCCACGCGCAACAGTGGGCGAGGCGTCACGGCACCGGCTTCGCCGTGCTGCTGATCGACCTCGACGGCTTCAAGACGGTGAACGACACGCTCGGCCACGACGCCGGCGACCACCTGCTGATCGCCGTCGCCCGGCGCCTGAACGACTGCGTGCGTGCCGCCGACACGGTGGCGCGCATCGGCGGCGACGAATTCGTCGTGCTGGTCGAGGAGTGCGGCGACCGCGACACCGTGAAGGCCCTGGCCGAGAAGATCGTCGGCGCGCTGCGCCGGCCGGTCGTCATCAACGAGGGGGAGGTGACCATCGGCGCCAGCGTCGGCATCGCCCTCTGGCCGGAGCACGGCGACACCCCCCAGCGCCTGCTCAATGCCGCCGACCAGGCGATGTACTCGGCCAAGCGCATCGGCCGCAACCGCATCGCCGCCGCCGGCGCTGGCTGACGGCGGTGGTAAAATCGCCGCTTTTCCCGCGCTGCCGGCAGCGCGGCGAGACCGTTTGCTGACCTAACGCAGGAGAATTCCGGTGAGAATCGTTTGCCTTGACCTCGAGGGTGTCCTCGTCCCCGAAATCTGGATCGAGTTTGCCGAGCGCACGAAGATTCCGGAACTGCGCCGCACCACCCGCGACGAGCCGGACTACGACGTGCTGATGAAGTACCGCCTGGACATCCTGCGCCAGCACCAGCTGGGCCTGCCGGACATCCAGAAGGTGATCGCCGAGATGGGCCCGATGGCCGGCGCCCGCGACTTCCTCGACGCGCTGCGCGAGGACTACCAGGTGGTGATCCTCTCCGACACCTTCTACGAGTTCGCCCACCCGCTGATGCGCCAGCTCGGCTGGCCAACGCTGTTCTGCCACTCGCTCGAAGCCGACGCGGCCGGCATGCTGGTCAACTACCACCTGCGCATGCCGAACCAGAAGCAGGAAGCGGTGAAGCGCTTCAAGGAACTGAAGTTCACGATCGTCGCCGCCGGCGATTCGTACAACGACACGGCGATGCTCGGCGAGGCCCACGGCGGCATCCTCTTCCACCCGCCGGAGAACGTCATCCGCGAATTCCCGCAGTTCCCGGTGGTGCGCGACTACGACGCGCTGCGTGCCGAGATCGACAGCGCTTTTGCGCGGGTCTAGAGACTGGCGGCCAGGGGCCAGCAAAACCGCTCGCCCTTCGCCTTTCCCTAGCCCCTAATCCCTAGCCCCTGGTCCCTAAAATGCACCGTGAACGCTTCTACACGCTGACCGCCTCCTGCCCCGACCAGGTCGGCATCATCGCCCGCGTCGCCGGCTTCATCGCCGAACATGGCGGCTGGATCCTGGAGTCGAGCTACCACGCCGACGACCTGACCAGCCGCTACTTCATGCGCATCGAGATCAAGGCTGCGTCGCTGCCGTTCATGCTCGCCGAGTTCCGCGAACGCTTCCGCGTCGCCGTTGCCGAGCCGCTGTCGATGAACTGGCAGATCAACGATTCGGCGGTGAAGAAGCGCCTGGTCGTGCTCGTCTCGAAGCAGGAGCATTGCCTGTACGACCTCTTGGCGCGCTGGCAGGCGAAGGAGCTCGACATCGAGATTCCCTGCGTCGTCTCCAACCACGACGCCTTCCGCGGCTTCGTCGAGTGGCACGGCATCCCCTTCCACCACGTGCCGGTGCAGCCGGACAACAAGGCCGCCGCCTACGCCGAAGTGCAGCGCATCTTCGAGGACGTGCGCGGCGACTGCATGGTGCTGGCGCGCTACATGCAGGTGCTGTCGTCCGACCTGTGCGCCAAGTACCCCGGCCGCATCATCAACATCCACCATTCCTTCCTGCCCTCGTTCGTCGGCGCCAAGCCCTACCACCAGGCCTACGAGCGCGGCGTCAAGCTGATCGGCGCCACCTGCCACTACGTCACCGAGGAACTCGACCAGGGGCCGATCATCGAGCAGGACGTGATCCGCATCGACCACTCCGACTCGATCGAGGACATGGTCCGCTACGGCAAGGACATCGAGAAGACGGTGCTGGCGCGCGGCCTGCGCTACCACCTGGAAGACCGCGTGCTGGTGCACGGCAACAAGACCGTCGTCTTCCGCTGACGGTCGCCGCGGAACGGAATCAGTCTGCGCGATCGGCCGGGGCTAGGACGGACGGCGCCGACTGCACGCGCGCGCCGCCCAGGCCGTCCGCCGCAAAACGTACCTTGACGACCGCACTGCGACCGCATCCTTCATAGGTCCACGCCTCTTCCCACTCACCGGCGATCAGGTAGGTCTTCCGGTAGGCCGGCAGGGCGCTGGGCAGATAGACGCCATCTTGCACTGGGCGCAGCACTTCGGTCCGGACCAGCCTGGCGGCTTCCGACTGGCTCCCCTCCTGCCGCTCACGCAAGCCGCACGTGGCAATCATGCCGGCCATCGTTTGCGACAACTGGCTGTCGGCAAATAGCTGCGGGCTGGCATAGCTGTCGCCCAAACTGTCCATGTGCCGGGCGATCCGCTCGTAGTTCTGCAGCGCCGGGATCGCGAGCCGGCCGAGGCGAGCGACGATGGCCTGCATCTGCTGCCGGTTGCCGTCGCCAACCGACCCGCCGAGCGTTAGCGCGAGCGACGCGAGCGCCATCGGATGCTCTTTTCCAGCGGCGCGATAAAGCGCATCGCGCGCCTCGCCATCGAGCGCCCGCTCAGCCAGCGGTCGCATTGCCAGCCGGCGGTATTTCTCAGGGTCGGGCTTCCCAGTCGCATTGAGGTAGCCCAGTTCTCCGCTGCTCAGCATGACGGAGAGGAACAAGGCACCCTCGGCATCGCCCGCCCGGTCGGCGGCCCGCGCCAAGAACAAGGCCTTCTCGCGGTCTTTGGCGACGCCATCGCCGCGTGCGTAGGCCTGGGCGAGCTTGGACAGCGCGACGGCAATTCCGCCGCGTGCCGCCTTTTCGTACAGCGCGACGGCTTCTGCCGGGTTCGCCGGCACACCCTGCCCACCCTGATGCATCACGCCAAGCAGATACGTCGCACGCGCATCGCCGGCCTCCGAGGCCCGCCACGCCGTTTCGAGAGCGTTCGGAAAATCCTTCGCCTGATAGGATTTCAGCGCCTCGTCGAACGAGGCTCGCGACGGCGAAGAAAGGACGATTAGCCCGCAAGCGAGGAGCAGCGAGCGGAACATGTGGCGAGCGGCGACCATGCGGTTCTCCCGGAAGATTCCGGAATCCTAACTGACCATGACAACAAGGTACAACTGGCAGCGGGCGGGGCCATTCAGTCGAAGCGCCGCCGCCAGACGGCGAGCGGCATCCCCGACACTGCATATTCCACCGCCTCGTAGTCCGCCGGCCGCCCGGCCTCTTCGTAGGCGCGGGCGCTGAGCAGGATCTCGCCGCGGCCGGCGAGGTCTTCGCCGAGCTTGGCGGCGATGTTCACCGCATCGCCGAAGAAGTCGGTTTCGCGGATCAGCAGGATGTCGCCGCTGTCGATACCGATGCTGGCGCCGACGCTGCGGCCGTCGGCGGTTTCCAGGCCGCGGCCGGCAAGCTGGCGCTGGATCTCCTCGGCCGCCTGCAGCGCCTGCGCGGCGGTGGGGAAAACGGCGAAGACGTTGTCGGCGTCGTGCTTCACCACTTCGCCGCCGGCGCGCGCGACCGGCGGGTGGCAGAGCACCTGCATGCGCCGGATCAGCGCCAGGTGGGCAAGGATGCCGGTGCGGCGGACCGAGATCGAGAAGTCGGTCATGTCGAGCACTAGCGCCGTGCGCTGTACCTGGAAGCTCTTGCGGATGAGCGCCTCGATCTCGGCCTTGTCCTCGGGGGCGGCGGCGTTGAGCGTGTCGAGCAGGTGGTCGAAGGTTTTCATTCCGGTTCTCCTTCAGTCGGCGTAGCGATGCACCGGCGCCGCGTCGACCGGCAGCAGGTGGATGACCGGCTCGCTGCCCACCGGCCAGTCGATCAACAGCATGCCGCCGGGCTCCATCGTCCATGCCAGCCCCGCGGGATCACCGGAGAGGTCGAGGGCGATCTGGTGCGCCGGCGCCGGCGCGATGGCCAGCGGGCGGCCGGCGAAGGCGGTGAAGATCGTACGGTGCACGTGGCCGCAGAACGTGGCGCGCACGCGCGGGTGGCGGCCGAGCCAGTCGGCGAGCAGCTCGGCGCCGGCCAGCCCGATCGCGTCCATGCCGGCGATGCCGGTGCGCACCGGCGGGTGATGCAGGAAGAGCAGGGCGTCGCGGTCGTCGCGGACCTGCGCATCGAGCCGGTCGAGCTGGGCGGTGCCGACGGCACCGCCTTCCTCGCCCGGCACGACGGTATCGAGCAGCAGCAGGTCGCCGGCATCGGTCTCCCGGCGCTGCTGGGCAAGCACCTCGCCGTTCCACGGCTGCTCGGGAAAGGCTGCGCGCAGCGCGGCGCGCTCGTCGTGGTTGCCGGGCATCAGCGCATACGGAATTTCCAGCGCGGTCAGCAGCGTACGCAGATGCGCGTATTCGTCGGCCGCGCCGGCGTTCGCCAGGTCACCGGAGAGCACCACCAGGTCGGGGCGCGGCGTCAGTGCGTTGATGCGGGCGATGGCCCGGGCGAGCGCATCGGCGGTGTTGATCTGCCGGTAGAGCAGCTGGCCGGGGGCGCGCAGGTGCAGGTCGCTGAGCTGGACAATGCGGGCCATGCGAGCCAATCGGGGAATCAGGCGCCGCGCTTGCGCCGCGAGCGCTTGTCGATCCAGCGGCAGAGCAGGCGGGCCCACGGCGTCAGCCGCGGCAGGCCAAGGTACTGGAGCAGGAAATACAGCCGGCGGCTGCAGCTCCAGTGGGCGGAATGGCGGTTCAGCGTGGCCAGGTCGTAGACCGTGCGCACCGCGGAAATCAGCGTCGTCCGCGATTTCTCCAGGTCGATCACGGCGACGTCGTAGTCGCCGTCATCGCGCCGGCGGACGAAGAGGTGCTTGGGATAGAGCGAGCGGTGCTGCACGCGCGCCTCGTGCAGCTTGCGCACGACAATGGCGACGGCGCGCAGCAAGCGGCGCTGCTCGGCGAGCGGCGGCCGGCCGTTGGCGAACAGGTCGCGGACGACGGCTTCGAGCGGCCGGTAGCCGGCCAGCTCCTCGGTCATCAGGATGCCGCGCGGCTTGCCGTCGACGACCTCGCTGCCGAAGAACAGCGGCCGCGGCGCCGGAATGTCGTGCGCCTCGGCGTAGCGCAGCATGCGGAATTCGCAGGAAAAACTCGGCTCGCCGGAGAGCGGGTGGCGCCAGGTGCGGCGCTGGTGGTTCTCCTGCCGCTTGAGGAAGACGCCCAGCTCGCCGCCGGCGGGCAGCGGCAGGCCGAGGCGACAGACGCCGCTCCAGCCGCCGCGGCGGGCATTGGGCTCCTCGAACCACTCGGCACGATACGCCCACGCTTCGTCGAAATTGCCGAGGTGGCTGGCTTCAAGAAACTGCCGCCGTTCGGGTGAGATAAACAACGCCACGGGTGATTCCTTCGTTGCTGTCGGAAGGCGCCGCGCGGCGCCGCCGGTTCGACTGTGATGCACGATTATCCCGGATTGTTCATTGGGACGCGAGATGATGGCGGCCGGCAAAAAAAAAACGGGCGCCCGAAGGCGCCCGCGAGAATGCTGCAAAAGGTGGATCAGTGGTGGTAGGCCGATTCGCCGTGGGCGGTGATGTCCAGGCCCTCGCGCTCTTCCTCTTCCGGAACGCGCAGACCGATCACGACATCGACCAGCTTGAAGGCCACCAGCGAGACCACGGCCGACCAGACGACGACGGTGCCGACGCCCCACAGCTGGGAGATCACCTGCGCCGTCATGTCGTAGTCGCCGACCTTGTTGGCGACGTAGTCGTACACCCCGGTGCCGCCGAGCGACGGCGCGGTAAACACGCCGGTCAGGATGGCGCCGAGGATGCCGCCGACGCCATGCACGCCGAACACGTCGAGCGAGTCGTCGGCGCCGAGCATGCGCTTCAGGCCATTGACGCCCCACAGGCAGATCACGCCGGCCAGGAGGCCGATGACGATGGCGCCGACGACGCCGACGAAGCCGGCTGCCGGGGTGATCGCGACGAGGCCGGCGACGGCACCCGACGCGGCACCGAGCATCGACGGCTTGCCCTTCAGCATCCACTCCGCGAACATCCAGGACATCGCCGCGCAGGCCGTGGCCAGCCAGGTGTTGACCATCGCCAGGGCAGCGCCGCCGGAGGCTTCGAGCGCCGAGCCGGCGTTGAAGCCGAACCAGCCGAACCACAGCAGCGAGGCGCCGATCATCGTGAAGGTCAGGCTGTGCGGGGCCATCGATTCGCGGCCGTAGCCGATCCGCTTGCCGATCAGGAAGGCACCGACGAGGCCGGCGACGGCGGCGTTGATGTGCACCACGGTGCCGCCGGCGAAGTCGAGCGCGCCCTTCTGGAACAGGAAGCCGGCGGTCTTGCCCGCGGCTTCACCCGCGGCGGCATCGACGTAGGCGTCCGGACCCGCCCAGTACCAGACCATGTGCGCCATCGGCAGGTAGGACAGGGTGAACCAGATGACCATGAACACCAGCACCGCCGAGAACTTCACGCGCTCGGCGAAGGCGCCGACGATCAGCGCGCAGGTGATCGCCGCGAAGGCGCCCTGGAAGATGACGTAGGCGAGCTCGGAGATGACCACGCCCTTGCTGAAGGTCGCTGCCACCGAGTCGACGGTGATGCCCTTGAGGAACAGCTTGTCGAGCGTGCCGAAGAACGCGCCGCCCTCGGTGAAGGCCACGGAGTAGCCGTACACCGCCCACAGCACGCTGATCAGCGAGAAGGTGACGAAGACCTGCATCAGCACCGAGAGCATGTTCTTGGTGCGGACGAGACCGCCGTAGAACAGCGCCAGGCCGGGGATCGACATCAGGATGACCAGCGCCGCGCTGACCATCACCCAGGCGTTGTCGCCCTTGTTCGCCACCGGCGCGGCAGCAGCCGCGGCCGGAGCGGCTTCGGCGGCTGCTGCGGCCGGGGCGGCGGCCGCAGCCGGCGCCTCGGCTACCGCTGCGGCGGCGGGTTTGGCGTCCGCCGCCGGCTTCTCCTCGGCCCAGGCCGCGGTGCCCGCGCTACCGACGAGCACGGCGCCCAGCAGGGCCAGCGTTGCAAAGATACGCTTCATAATGTCGCTCCTCAGAGGGCGTCCTCACCGGTTTCGCCGGTGCGGATGCGGATCACTTGTTCAAGGGGGAAGACGAAAATCTTGCCGTCACCGATCTTGCCGGTGCTGGCGGACTTCTCGATGGCTTCGATCACCTGGTCGACGACGTCGTCCTTGATCGCGGCCTCGATCTTTACCTTGGGCAGGAAATCGACGACATATTCGGCGCCGCGGTAGAGCTCGGTATGGCCTTTCTGCCGACCGAACCCCTTGACCTCGGTGACGGTGATGCCCTGCACGCCGATGGCGGACAGCGCCTCGCGCACCTCGTCGAGCTTGAACGGCTTGATGATTGCGGTTACGAGTTTCATGATGGTCCTCTGTCAGGATCGGGGTTGGTCTTAGAACGTACGGGAGACCGACAGAACGGCGATGCCGCGGCCGGCGTCCTTGTTGCTGTTGCTGAAATCAAGCGTACCGTTGTCGTCCTGGATCGACTTGGCGAAGCAGTACGGCTGCCAGCTCGACGCACCCGAGCAGCTGCCCTCGGCGTTGGTGCCGACGTACGCCAGGCCGACCACCCAGCCGCTGAGATCCTTGGTCACGCCGACCTTCCAGTCGGTGTAGCTGCCGTTGTGCTGGTTCTTCGCCGACAGGTGGCCGACGTGGCCGTTGATGCCCCAGCCGTCGCCCAGGTCGTAGGAGGCCGACAGGTCGAGGTAGTGCGTGCCCTTGGTGCTCTTGCCGGTGGTCGTGCCGGTCGAATCCCAGCCGCGCAGCGAGAAGTAGTCGTCCACCGAGTGGTAGTACTTCAGCGAGACGGTCTTCCACGAACCGCCGATGTAGAGTTCCTTGTTGGTGACGGCGCCCTTGTCGGCCTTGAAGCCGAGGCCGCGGCCTTCCGAACCCGGGTAGTAGTAGACGATGCCGCCGACGTCGAGGCCCCAGTCGCCCCAGGTCTTCTTCCAGCCGCCGTAGAAGTCCATTTCCAGGTTGCCGTCGGGGAAGCCGGCGCCGGAGCTGACGTTGGAGTTCCAGTTGCCGGCGTAGAGGCCGCTCTCGTGGGCGTAGTCGAAGCCGCCCTGCAGCGCCGGCTTGCCGTAGGTCTGGTCGATGCCGCGGAAACGGTAGCTGGAGAACAGGCCGACGTTGGCGGTCAGCGTGTGCGGGCTGGCCGGGGCCGCCTCGGCCGCCGGAGCGGCGGTCTGGGCAAAGGCCGGCAGCGAGAAGGCGGAGGCCAGCGCGGATGCGAGCAGCAGTTTCTTCATGGAGCGACTCCTTGTTAGTTGATCTTTAATAAATAAATAGCTTGCGTCCATTCTTAGCATCAGCCATGCCAGAATTTTCGGTATTTAAAAGCAATGACTTACCGTATCGCACAAAATCACACCCTGGCATTTCGCACCGCTTCGGTGCGCAGCGGGAGGTCAATGCTCCAGTGCGGTGCAGGCCGGGCACAACAACACGCTGTGCTAAACTCGACTGCTCCGGAATCGTTGCCAGACAGGGCAGAGAGGAACCAGCGCGATGCTCGACCCGAAACTTTTCGAGGAACTCAACAGCCGTCTTTCGGCACTGATCGCCGCCAGTCCGGCCAGGGACATCGAGAAGAACGTCAAGGCCTTGCTGGCCAGCGTCTTCGAGAAGATGGATCTGGTCACGCGCGAGGAATTCGACATCCAGATGCAGCTGCTGGCGCGCACGCGCGAGAAGCTGACGGCGCTGGAAGCACGCGTCGCCGAACTGGAAAAAGCGGCCGCGCAAAAGTAAGCGCCGCATGCCGCTGGCCATCGTCCGCAGCCGGGGTCTCGACGGCCTCGCCGCACCGGCGGTGGCGGTCGAGGTGCATCTCGCCGGCGGCCTGCCCTCGGTGACGCTGGTCGGCCTGCCCGACACCGAAGTCAAGGAAGCGCGCGACCGCGTGCGCGCCGCGATCGTCAATTCCGGCTTCGAATTCCCCGCCCGCCGCATCACCATCAACCTCGCCCCGGCCGACCTGCCCAAGGAATCCGGCCGCTTCGACCTGCCGATCGCGCTCGGCATCCTCGCCGCCTCCGGGCAGCTTCCAGCCGAAAAGCTTGACGCGCATGAATTCGCCGGCGAACTGTCGCTCTCGGGCGAGCTGCGCCCGGTGCGCGGCGCGCTGGCGATGGTGCTGGCGGCCGACGGCGAGGCACGCGACTTCGTGCTGCCGACGGAAAGCGCCGCCGAGGCGGCACTGGCGCGCCCCGACGGCGTCTTCGCCGCGGACAGCCTGCTCGCCGTCTGCGCCCACCTGCGCGGCGAGACCGCATTGCCGGCCGCCGCCGCCGCACGTGCCGAAACGCTGACGCCGCCCCCCGACCTGGCCGAGGTACGCGGCCAGGCGCAGGTCAAGCGCGCCCTCGAAATCGCGGCAGCTGGCGGCCATTCGCTGTTGATGTCCGGGCCGCCGGGCAGCGGCAAGTCGATGCTGGCAGCGCGCCTGCCCGGGCTGTTGCCGCCACTGGAAACCGCCGCCGCGCTGGAATCGGCGGCGGTGCTCTCGCTCGCCGGGCAGTTCCGCCCGGCACAATTCGGCCGCCGCGTACTGCGCAGCCCGCACCACACGGCCTCCGCGGCGGCGCTGGTCGGCGGCGGCAGCACGCCGCGCCCCGGCGAAATCTCGCTCGCCCACCACGGCATCCTGTTCCTCGACGAACTCCCCGAATTCGACCGGCGCGTGCTCGAATCGCTGCGCGAACCGCTGGAGAGCGGCCGCATCCACATTTCGCGCGCGGCGCGGCAGGCCGAGTTTCCGGCACGCTTCCAGCTCGTCGCGGCGATGAATCCCTGTCCCTGCGGTTTCCACGGCGCGCCTTCCGGCCGCTGCCGGTGCACGCCGGACCAGGTGGCACGATACCGTGGCCGGCTGTCCGGCCCGCTGCTCGACCGCATCGACCTCTGCGTCGACGTGCCGGCAGTCCCGGCCGAGGCGCTGCAACAAGCCCCGGACGGCGAGTCGTCGGCAGCGGTGCGCGCCCGCGTCGTCGCGGCGCTCGCGCGTCAGCAGGCCCGCCAGGGCAAGCCGAACGCCCGCCTGACGACCACGGAAATCGACGCGCACTGCCAGCCCGAACCCGCCGGCACGGCCCTGCTGAAACAGGCGGTGGGCCGCCTCGGCCTGTCCGCCCGCGCCTTCCATCGCGTGCAGAAGGTGGCACGGACGATCGCCGACCTCGCCGGCGCCGAGCGGATCGCCGTCGCCCACGTCGCAGAAGCCGTGCAATTGCGCCGGCACCAGGCGCCGGAGTAGACGCGGGTGAGCGCCATTCCCGCCGCCGGGCGCGATTCCCGCCGCCGGCAGGCCGTCCGATGACCCGCCGCCTCTCCGACCGCGGCTTCGCGCTGCTGCTCGCCGCGCTGTCGGCGCTCGGCCCGTTCTCGATCGACACCTACCTGCCGTCGTTCCCGGAGATCGGCGAGCGGCTCAATGCCTCGCCGCTGCAGGTGCAGCAGACGCTCACCGCCTACCTGATCCCGTTCGCCGCGATGGCGCTGTGGCACGGCGCGATCTCCGACGCACTCGGCCGCCGCCGCGTGATCCTCTGGGCGCTCGGCCTGTTCGCGCTCGCCTCGGCCGGCTGCGCCTTCGCGACGAAGATCGAGCACCTCTGGCTCTTGCGCGCGGCGCAGGGGATCAGCGCCGGCGCCGGCATCGTCATCGGCCGCGCCATCGTGCGCGACCTCTACGACGGCGCCGCCGCGCAGCGGCTGATGTCGCACGTGGCGATCACCTTCGCGCTGGCGCCGGCGATCGCGCCGGTGATCGGCGGCTGGCTGCACTCGTGGTTCGGCTGGCGCTCGGTGTTCGTCTTCCTGACGCTGCTCACCGCGACGTTGTGGCTGGTCAGCTGGCGCTGGCTGCCGGAGACGTTGCCGGCGGACAAGCGCCGCTCGCTGCACCCGGCCTATCTGGCGCGCACCTACTGGAAGGTGCTGACGCGGCCGAGCTTCCTCGCCGCCACTGCGGCACTGGCCTTCAACTTCTGCGGCTTCTTCATCTATGTGCTGTCGGCGCCGATCTTCCTGCTCACCCATCTCGGCGTTTCCGAACGCGAGTTCCTCTGGCTGTTCGGGCCGGCGATGGCCGGGCTGATGCTCGGCAGCTGGCTGTCCGGGCGGCTGGCCGGCAAATGCTCGCCGCAGCAGTGCATCGGCCGCGGCTTTGCGCTGATGGCGGCGGCGGTGATGCTCAACCTGGCGCTCAGCCAGGCGCTGCCACCGGGGCTGCCGTGGAGCGTGCTGCCGCTGTTCGTGTACACGACGGGGATGGCGCTGGCGATGTCGGCGCTGACCGTCCTCGCGCTCGACCCCTTCGCCGGCGAGCGCGGGCTGGCCGCATCGTGCCAGACCTTTCTCCAGTCGAGCACCAACGGCCTGGTCGCCGGTCTGATCGTGCCGCTGCTGTGGGGAAGCACGCAGACGCTGGCCTTCGGCATGGCCGGCTTCGCGCTGCTCGGTGCCGGCGCCACCGCCGTCTATCTGCGCACCACCCGCCGCCGCCCGGGTTGAGCCGGCGGGCAGCGCTCAGGGCGTCTGCCGGCAGTGCGTCTCGCGCGCCAGGAGAATGAGCACCAGCGACAGCGCGATGGCGCCGAAGATCAGGCTGAAGCCGGCCTGGTAGGCGGCGGCGTCGTACACCCGCGCGCCGCCGACGGTGTTGCCGAGCCAGTTGCGGTCGAGCAGCCAGCCCACCCCCGGCTGCAGGAACATGCCGCCCATCAGCGGCCCCATGTTGCAGACGCCGGAGGCGGTGCCCATCAGCCGCACCGGCACCGACTCCTTGGCGAAGGCGAAGCCGATGATCAGGTTGCCGCAGGCGAAGCCGGAAACGATGAGTACGCCGACCAGCACCCACACCGGCAACGGCAGGTAGATGACGATGCCCCAGCCGATCAGCGCGATCACCGTGGTGACCACGTAGAGCGGCTTGCGCCTGCCGATACGCTCGGACAGCGAACCGAGGATCGGCCCGCCGAGCGCCCAGGCGACCAGCAGCGTCGAGGTGATTGCCGCCGCCGTCTTGGTATCGAGCCCGTGCACCTGCTTCAGGTAGGGCACGCCCCACAGGCCGGCGAAGGTGAGGATGGAGCCGGCGACGCCGATCGGCACGATCACCAGGATCCAGGTGTTGCGGTAGGACAGCACCTGCATCAGCCCGTGCCAGACCGAGGCGTGATGCGCGGCATGCGCCGCCGGCGCCGGGGCGTGGCTCAGGTAGCCGCGCTCGGCCGGGTCGTCGCGGACGAACAGCCAGATGGCGACGCACAGCGCCGCGGTGACCGCCGCGGTGACCATCATCACCGGCCGCCAGCCGAAGGACTCGACCAGCATGCGCAGCGGCACGCCGGCAACGACGCCGCCGACGACGCCGCAGAACAGCGCGACGCCGGAAGCCAGCGCGAACTGGCTCGGCTTGAACCAGCGCGTCGCCAGCTTCAGCATCGAGACGAAGGCCACCGCCACCGAGGCGCCGATCAGCAGCCGGCCGGCGTTGGCCCAGAAGATCGTCGGCGCAAAGGCGAACAGCGCCGTGCCGAGCGCGGCGACGCCGGCGCCGACGGCGAGCAGGCGGCGCGGGCCCCAGCGGTCGGCGATGATCCCGGTCGGAATCTGCATCGCGACGTAGGAATAGAAATAGAACGCGGAGAGGTTGCCGAGCGCGGCCGCACCGAGCGCGAAGTCGGTCATCAGCCGGTCGGTGATCACTGCCGGCGCCACGCGCTGGTAAAAGCCGATCAGGTAGAGCAGGGCACCCAGGCCCCAGACGCTCCAGGCCAGCGCCGCCGGCGGATATTGGTGTTGTTCGTTCAACTCAGCTCCCGGTAGCGGCCGGGGTCGGCCGTTCCATTTGTTTATACTTTGCGGGTCCCGGTCAATGGGTCGGACGATTCTACAAGGAAGCCTCATGTTCAAGCGCCTCGTCGCCGGTCTCGTCTCCCTGGCAGCGGCCCTCCTGTCCGGATGTGACGCAATTTATCCCGACCAGTTCAAACCGGGTATCAGCACTGCTACCGAGGTCGAGCGGCGCCTGGGGCCGCCGGCGGCCGAATACGCCAACGCCGACGGCAGCGTCACCTGGGAATACAACCGCCAGCCGCAGGGCGCGCACACGCACATGCTGACCTTCGGCGCCGACCGGGTGCTGCTGCGCATCGAGCAGGTGCTGACCGACGAAAACTACGCCAGGCTGGCGAACGGCATGAGCAAGGAGCAGGTGCAGCGCATCCTCGGCAAGCCGGGCAGCACGACGACCTTCCCGATGAAGCGCGAGGAGGTCTGGGACTGGCGCGTCGAGGGCACGCCGCCGACGGAAGAGTGGCATTTCTACGCGCACTTCAGCGTCGACAGCGGCCTGCTGGTCAATACGACGAAGATGATGCTGCAGCGCGGCGGCTAGAAAACGATCACCTGCCGCACCGCCAACCCGGCGGCGAGGCGGTCGAAACCCTCGTTGATCTGGTCGAGCGACAGCCGGTGCGTGATCAGCCGGTCGACCGGCAGCCGCCCCGATTGGTACAGCTCGATGTAGCGCGGGATGTCGCGCGTCGGCACCGCCGAGCCGAGGTAGCTGCCCTTCAGCGTGCGTTCCTCGGCGGTCAGCTGCACCACCGGCAGCTGCAGCCGGTGCGCCGGATTGGGCAGGCTGCAGGTCACCGTCGTGCCGCCGCGCCGCGTCAGCTGCCAGGCCAGTTCGAGCGCCGGCACCGCGCTCGCCGCTTCGATGGCGACGTCGACGCCGCCGGGAATCGCCGCCTTCAGCTGCGCGACGAGGTCCGGGTCATCGGCGCGCAACGCCCGCGTCGCGCCGAGCGCCAGCGCCAGTTCCAGCTTCTCCGGCAGCACGTCGATCGCCACCACCTCGCGCGCGCCGGCGGCCAGCGCGCCGAGCACGGCGGAGAGGCCGACGCCGCCGAGGCCGAGCACCGCCACCGACTGCCCGAGGCGGACCTGCGCCGAGTTGAGCGCAGCGCCGACGCCGGTCAGCACCGCGCAGCCGAACACCGCCGCCACCTCCGGCGGCAGGTCGGGCCGCACTTTCACCAATGAGCCGCGATTGACCACCGCGTACTCGGCGAAGCAGGAGACGCCGACCTGGTGGTTGAGCAGCTGTCCGTCGGGCCGCGACAGCAGGCGATGACCGCCGATCAGCGTGCCGGCGCCGTTCGCCGCCGCCCCCGGTTCGCACAGCGCCGGCCGCCCTTCCTGGCAGGGCAGGCAGTGGCCGCAGGAGGGGACGAAGACCAGCGCCACCGCGTCGCCGCGCACGAGGTCGCTGACGCCCGGCCCGCACTCCTCGACGACGCCGGCCGCCTCGTGGCCGAGCACCATCGGCAGCGGCCGCGGCCGGTCGCCGTTGATGATCGACAGGTCGGAATGGCACAGGCCGGCGGCGGTGATGCGCACGCGCACTTCGCCGGGGCCGGGATCGCCAAGCTCGATCGTTTCGACCGAGACCGGTCGCGACTGCGCATAGGGGGCGGGTTGCTGCATGCGGTCGAGCACCGCGGCGCGCATCTTCATCGGTCTCCTCCTTCGGTGGTTTTGTGCCCGCCAGCATAGCGCGCGCGCAAACCGCATGAACGGAGAAAATATTGTCGGCAAAGCGGGGCGCCGGCCCCGGCGGCCCGCCATGCGACGAAGCGCAACCCGGCGTCGCCGGGCTGCGGCACAAGCTCAATAGCCTGAGTTGTAGCCGGCCGGCGCCGTCGCCGCCACGGGCGCGGCGCTGCCCGTCTTGACGACATGCCAGACGCCGCCCTTGCCGTCGCCCTGCGCCTCGCCCGGTTTGCCGTCGGCGGCATAGAGATAGAGCGGCTTGCCCTTGAGCGCCCACTGCAGGCTGCCGTCCTCGCGTCGGACGAGGCTGTAGTCGCCCCTGGCCTGCGCCCCGGGCTGGGCGGCGAACGGCGGCCAGATGGCGGCGCAGGGGCCGTTGCAGTGGCTCTTGTCCGCCGCGTCCTTGTCGAAGGTGTACAGCGTCTGGCCGGCGGCGTTGGTCAGCAGGCCGTTGTTCTCGGCAACAGCCTGCGCCTGTGCGAGGCCGGGCAGGCTGGCGACGAGCAGGGCGGCGAGGATCTTGGTTTTCATGGTGTCGGGTCTCCGTGAGGTAACGAAAGCAAAAACGCTCTCAGGAGGGATATACGGAGACCGACGGCGAGCGGAGACAGGTTGGCGCGAAATTTTTACCAGAGCTTGACGCAGTGGCCGCTGAGGACGAACGGCGCCGGCGTCGCGCCGGCCGTCCGCGGCGCGTCCTCGACCGAGACCGCGAGCCGGGTCACGCGCGACAGCAGCGCCTCGGCGGTGTCCGCCATCTCGAAGCTGCCCTTGCCCTGCGCCGGCACGACACCGAGCGGGAAGGGCGCGCCGTCCGTCGGCAGCGCCCACAGCTGCAGCACCTTGCCTGCCGGCAGCGCGACCGGCTGCAGGATCTTGAGGTCCATGCGCCGGCCGTGGCGGGTCGTGCTGGCGAGCGCCGCCGGCTGGCCGGCGGCGTCGAGCAGCAGGCCGACGTAGCTGGCCGGCAGCGCCTGCAGCTGTGCCTGCTGTGGCGCCGGCCGTCCCGGCGTCAGCTCGGGGTAGAGGCGCAAGACGCCGACCGTCGCCAAGACGCCGAAGGCGAACGCCAGCGTCGGCTGCCACCAGCGGCGGCGCCGGGAAACGACGACGTCGCCGTGCCCGAGGCGGCGGGCGACGTTCTCCCAGACGCGCGGCGAAGGCGCAACCGGCGGCACGCTGGCGGCGAGCGGCGATAGGCGCGCCTCCCACTGCCGGACCGCCGCGGACGCCGCCGGCAGCGTCCGGCACAGCCGCGCGAAGCGCCGCCGTGCGCGGCTGCCGAGCGTGCCGACAACGTAGGCGGCGGCCAGCCGGTCGAGGAGTTCCGGGCGGTCGTAGTTCATGTCAGCTTGTCCAGGCAGCGCTTGATCTTGTCCAGCCCGCGCCGCAGCCAGACCTTGACGCTGCCGATCGGCGCGCCGAGATGGGCGGCGACCTCCGAATGCGACAGCCCCTGGTAATAGGCCAGCGCCAGGCACTGCCGCTGGGCGCCGTCGACCGCCGCCAGGCAGTCGCGCACCTGCAGCGCATCCGCCGCCTGCTCCAGCAGCGCCAGCGGCGAGGGTCCGTCGTCGGTCGGTTCCACGGTGTTGCCGTCGCTGTCCTCAAGTGAGTCCGTCTGCTGCGCCCGCTGCCCGGCGCCGCTGCGCAGATGATCGAGCGCGCGGTTGCGCACGATCGCGGTCAGCCAGGTCATCGGCCGGCTGGCGCCGGCGCTGTAGCTGGCGGCGCGGTTCCAGACATTGACGAAGACCTCCTGCAGCACGTCTTCGGCCGCATCCCGCTGTCTCAATATACGTAGCGCGACGCCGAACAGAGACGGTGCGCACAAATCGTAGAGACGCCGGAACGCCACCCGGTCGCCGAGCGCGACACTGGCGAGCAGTTGCTGCAGTTGCTGCGGATCGGGGGCGGCTCTCGGCATGGGGCGGCGGCGAAGGCTACTTTCTCGGCAAACGATTTTTGCGGATTCTGGCACGGATCGCCGGCAGCGGCGCCTTTCGGGCGACGACGGCACGCCGCCCGGCGGCGCTATCGCGGACCTGGCGACGGGCCGAGACGGGGCCGGCAGAACGTCATCGAATCCATCGACCGCCGGTCAGGGGTATCGTTCCGCCAGCGACGGAAACTGCGCGCCTTCCGCTCACACCCGCAGCAGCAGCATCTTCAGCGGCGGCCGTCCGTCCGGGCTGGGGAAGTCGGCCTCGGGCGCGATCCACTCGCTCGCGCGGATCGCCCGCCCGGCCTTGCGGGCGCTGCGCTCCAGCTGGTCGCGCCAGGCTTCCCGGTCGACCTGGGCGACGTTGTTGCAGCAGATCAGCGTGCCGCCCTCGGCGGTCGCCAGCAGCGCCGGCTTGAACAGCGCGGCATAGTCGTTGATCAGGTCGACCACGCCGAACGGGCTCTTGGCGTAGCGCGGCGGATCGAGAAAGACCAGGTCGAACTGCTGCGCCTCCAGCTTCGGGAAAGCGGGCAGCCGCTTGTGCCGCACGACCGTCGGCTGGCCGATGCCGGAATACTGGCGCAGCGCGGCGAAGGCGTCGCACTTGATGAAGCGGACGCTGATCGGCAGCGTGTTCAGGCCGGCGTTTTCCTTGCCGACCGCGAGGCTGGATTCGGCGAAGTCGACATTGACCACCTGCCGGGCACCGGCGGCAGCCGCCGCAATGCCGACGCCGCAGGTGTAGGCGAACATGTTGAGCACCGTCTTGCCCGCCGCTTCCCGCATCACGCGGCGGCGGCCGGCGCGCAGGTCGAGGAACAGCCAGGGGTCCTGGCCGCCATGGCGCACCCGGAAGCGATAGTTGACGCCCAGCTCGCTGATCTGCCGCGGCTGTTCGGCCAGCGCGGCCTGCGCCGCGTCGAGCCGGTTGGCGATGCGCGAATGGGGTTGGCTACGGTCGTTGTAGAACGGCAGCAGATCGGGCAATTGACGATGGTAGAAGCCGTCGATCGCGGCCAGCTCGCCGGCGGCGAGCGAACGATGGAAGCTCTGGATCAGCAGCACCTCGCCGTAGCGGTCGACGGTCAGGCCGCTCTCGCCCTCGACACTGCCGTGGAAGAGGCGATAGGCGTCGGTCCGTTCGGCCGCCATCTGCGCGATCAGCGGCGCCCGTGCGACGAGGGCGGCGTGCAGGGAATCGACCAAGGAAGCGGTCGAAGGATCGGCGGGCGGGAACGATGCGGCGAGGTCTGCAGTCATAGGGGCTCCGGTTGACGGCCGTGGCCGCGATGCTGCTTCAAGACGCCCCATCATACGTGCTTTGCGCGGCGGACCTGCGGCCGGGCGCCCCGTCGGCGCCAATCGCCTTCGCCCGCGCTCGCTCGCCGGCCCGGAATGCGCGGGCGACGCGTCCCGATCGCGGCTTCGCCGAACCCGCGGCGGGTCGCCTTGAAACGGCCAAATTGTTGGATTATCAGCCGCTTGGCGTTAGAATCCGTGCCTCGCGCCGATTTGAAGACCAGCTTGCGGGCGCGCTACAAATACGGCTAAAGCGCGTTCCGTTCTGCTGAACCCGCTTATTGCCCGCATTTCACTTGCGGCTAAGCGGGTTTTTCGTTTTGAGGTAATGCCATGCAGCCCGACCGTACCGTTGAACTCTCCGCCCTCCTGAAGCAGCGCATCCTCGTCCTCGACGGGGCGATGGGCACGATGATCCAGCGCCACGGGCTGACCGAGAAGGACTATCGCGGCACGCGCTTCGCCGACCATGCGCACGACCTCAAGGGCAACAACGACCTGCTGCTGCTGACGAAGCCAGAGGTCATCAAGGGCATCCACGCCGAGTATCTGGCCGCCGGCGCCGACATCCTCGAAACGAATACCTTCAACGCGACGGCAATCTCGCAGGCCGACTACAAGCTGGAGCCGATCGTCTATGAACTGAACGTCGCCGGCGCCAGACTGGCGCGCGAAGCCTGCGACGAATTCACCGCGAAGAATCCGGCCAAGCCGCGCTTCGTCGCCGGCGTCCTCGGCCCGACCTCGCGCACCGGCTCGATCTCGCCGGACGTGAACGACCCCGGCTACCGCAACGTCACTTTCGACGAGCTGGTCGAGACCTACACCGAAGCGATCCGCGGCCTCACCGATGGCGGCGCCGACCTGCTGCTGGTCGAGACGGTGTTCGACACGCTCAACGCCAAGGCCGCACTGTTCGCCATCGAACAGTTCTTCGAGAACGCCGGCCGCCGCTGGCCGGTGATGATCTCGGGCACGATCACCGACGCCTCCGGCCGCACGCTCTCGGGCCAGACCGCCGAGGCCTTCTGGAATTCGCTGAACCACATCCGCCCGCTGTCCTTCGGCCTGAACTGCGCGCTCGGCGCCAAGGAGCTGCGCCAGTACGTGGAAGAGCTGTCGCGCGTCTGCGATTGCTTCGTCTCGGCGCACCCCAACGCCGGCCTGCCGAATGCCTTCGGCGGCTACGACGAGACGCCGGAGCAGCTGGCCGAGGAAGTCGCCGACTGGGCGAAGCATGGCTTCGTGAACATCGTCGGCGGCTGCTGCGGCACCTCGCCCGACCACATCGCCGCCATCGCCAAGTACGTGGACGGCGTCAAGCCGCGTGCCATCCCCGAAGTCGAAAAGAAGCTGCGCCTGTCGGGGCTGGAGCCGTTCAACGTCGGCCAGGATTCGCTGTTCGTGAACGTCGGCGAGCGCACCAACGTCACCGGCTCCAAGGCCTTCGCCCGGATGATCCTCGAAGGCCGCCTCGACGATGCGCTGGCGGTGGCCCGCCAGCAGGTCGAGAACGGCGCGCAGGTGATCGACATCAACATGGACGAGGCGATGCTCGATTCCAAGGCGGCGATGGATCGCTTCCTGAAACTGATCGCCTCGGAGCCGGACATCGCCCGCGTGCCGATCATGATCGACTCGTCGAAGTGGGAAGTGATCGAGGCCGGCCTCAAGTGCATCCAGGGCAAGGGCATCGTCAACTCGATCTCGATGAAGGAGGGCGAGGCCGCCTTCCTGCAGCAGGCGAAACTGGCGCGCCGCTACGGCGCCGCTGTCGTCGTCATGGCCTTCGACGAGACCGGCCAGGCCGACACCTTCAAGCGCAAAACCGAGATCTGCCAGCGCGCGTATGACCTGCTCGTAGGGATCGGCTTCCCGCCCGAAGACATCATCTTCGACCCGAACATCTTCGCCATCGCCACCGGCATCGCCGAGCACGACAACTACGCGGTCGACTTCATCGAGGCCTGCCGCTGGATCCGCGCCCACCTGCCGCATGCGCAGATTTCCGGCGGCGTCTCCAACGTCTCCTTCTCGTTCCGCGGCAACGACGCGGTGCGCGAGGCGATCCACACCGTCTTCCTCTACCACGCGATCCAGGCCGGGCTGTCGATGGGCATCGTCAACGCCGGCATGCTCGGCGTCTATGACGACCTTGAATCGGCGCTGCGCGAGAAGGTCGAGGATGTCGTGCTCAATCGCAACCCCGGCGCCGGCGAGGCGCTGGTCGAGTTCGCGCAGACGGTGAAGGAAGGCAAGGCCAAGGACACCGGCCCGGATCTCTCGTGGCGCCAGCTGCCGGTCGAGGAGCGGCTGTCGCACGCGCTGGTGAAGGGCATCACCGACTTCGTCGTCGCCGATACCGAGGAATGCCGCGCCGCGCTGGCCGCCGCCGGCAAGCCGCCGCTGTCGGTGATCGAAGGCCCGCTGATGAACGGCATGAACGTCGTCGGCGACCTGTTCGGCGCCGGCAAGATGTTCCTGCCGCAGGTGGTGAAGTCGGCGCGCGTGATGAAGCAGGCGGTCGCCCACCTGATCCCGTACATCGAGGAGGAGAAGCTGCGCACCGGCGCCGCCTCGAAGGGCAAGATCGTCGTCGCCACGGTCAAGGGCGACGTGCACGACATCGGCAAGAACATCGTCGGCGTCGTGCTCGGCTGCAACGGCTACGACGTCGTGGACCTCGGCGTCATGGTGCCCTGCGACAAGATCCTGCACGCCGCGAAGGAGCACGGCGCGCAGGCGATCGGCCTGTCCGGCCTGATCACGCCGTCGCTGGAAGAGATGAGCCACGTCGCCGCCGAGATGCAGCGGCAGGGCTTCGACGTTCCCTTGCTGATCGGCGGCGCCACCACCAGCCGCGCGCACACCGCGATCAAGATCGCGCCGAACTACGCGTCGCCGGTAGTCTATGTGCCGGACGCGTCGCGCGCCGTCGGCGTCGTCACCAAGCTGCTGTCGATCGACCACGCCGCCGATTTCAAGGCCGAGGTCGCCGCCGACTACGAGAAGGTGCGCGCGCAGCACGCCAACAAGAAGGGCGTGACGCTGGTTTCGCTGGAAGCGGCGCGCGCCAATGCGCTGCCGTTCTCGGCAGACAAAACGCTCCCGATGCAACCGAAGCAGGCCGGCGTCACCGTGCTCAAGGATATCGACCTGGCGACGCTGGCGAAGTACATCGACTGGGGCCCGTTCTTCCAGACCTGGGACCTCGCCGGCGCCTACCCGAAGATCCTCGACGACGCGACGGTCGGCGAAGCCGCGCGCAACGTCTTCAAGGACGGGCAGGCGATGCTGGAAAAGCTGATCGCCGAGAAGTGGCTGACGGCGAATGCCGTGTTCGGCCTGTGGCCGGCCAACCGCGTCGGTGACGACGTCGAGCTGTACACCGACGAGTCGCGCACGACGGTGCTGGCGACGACGCATCACCTGCGCCAGCAGCACGAACGCCCGTCGGGCAAGCCCCACTACTGCCTGGCCGACTTTGTCGCTCCTAAAGGCACGGCCGACTGGACCGGCGCCTTCGCCGTCACCACCGGCCTCGGCATCGAGCAGAAGCTCGCCGAGTTCGAGGCGACGCACGACGACTACCACGCGATCATGCTCAAGTCGCTCGCCGACCGTCTCGCCGAAGCCTGCGCCGAGTGGCTGCACGAACGGGTGCGCAAGGACTACTGGGGCTACGCCGCCGACGAGACGCTGTCGAACGACGCGCTGATCCGCGAGGAATACCGCGGCATCCGTCCGGCGCCCGGCTACCCGGCGTGCCCGGACCACACCGAGAAGGGCACCATCTTCGCGCTGCTCGACGCGCCGAGGAACGCCGGCATGGAGCTCACCGAGTCCTACGCGATGACGCCGGCCGCCGCCGTTTCCGGCTGGTACTTCGCCCACCCCGAGGCGCAGTACTTCGCGGTGCAGAAGATCGGCCGCGACCAGCTGGAAGACTGGGCGGCGCGCAAGGGCATGAGCGTCGCCGAAGCGGAACGCTGGCTGGCGCCGATCCTCTAAGCAAAGGCACCGACGGCGCACAGCACACCTACCGCAAAACGGGCCGGGCCGGCGATAATGGCGGTCCGCCCACACCCAGCACGCACACGGACGCAGCCATGACTTTCAAGGTATTCATCGACGGCCGGCACGGCACCACCGGCCTGAAGATCGACGAGCGGCTCTCGATCCGCCCGGAAATCGAAATCCTCGCCATCCCCGAGGCCCAGCGCAAGGACCCGGCGGTCAAGGCCGAGTACATCAACGCCGCCGACGCCGTCTTCCTCTGCCTGCCCGACGCGGCGTCGAAGGAATCGGTCGCGCTGCTGCGCCCGGACAATACCCGCACCCGTTTCCTCGACGCCTCGACCGCGCACCGCACCCACCCCGACTGGGTGTACGGCCTGCCCGAGCTGAACGGCGGCCAGCGCGAACGCGTGCGCCGCGCGCAGAAGGTCGCCGTCCCCGGCTGCCACGCCAGCGGCTTCATCATGCTGATGGCGCCGCTGGTCGCCGGCGGCATCGTGCCCAGGGATTACCCGGTCAGCACCTACTCGATCACCGGCTACAGCGGCGGCGGCAAGGAAATGATCGCCAGCTACGAGACGCCGGCAACCTTGCCCGAGGCGATGAAGAGCCCGCGCTTCTACGCGCTCGGGCTGGCCCACAAGCACCTGCCGGAAATGCAGGCGCAGACCGGCCTTGCACACGCGCCGCTGTTCACGCCGATCGTCGGCAACTTCGCGCAGGGCATGGTCGTCGCCGTGCCGCTGCTGCCGCGCCTGCTGGCGAAGAAGGTGACGCCCGCCGACGTGCAGGCGTACTTTGCCGAGTATTACGCCGGCGAGGTCTTCGTCAAGGTCATGCCGCTCGACGCCGCACCGCTGCTCGACAACGGTTTCCTGCCGGCGACCGCCTGCAACGACACCAACCGCGCGGAAATCTTCGTCTTCGGCCACGGCGAGCAGATCCTGCTCGCCGCCCGCTTCGACAACCTCGGCAAGGGCGCCTCGGGTGCCGCGATCCAGTGCATGAACATCATGCTCGGCGTCGACGAGGCGACCGGACTGGCGGTGTAGGCGCCGCAGCCTGCTGCTGCGAACAACGGCCGGAACGGGTTGCCCGTCCCGGCCGTCTTTTCTGGTGCCTGGCGCCGGATCAGTAGAGCAGGTAATCCTGGCGCACCCGCGCCCATTCGGCCTCGTCGCGCGTGGCGATCGCGGCGAGGTCGGCCGGCACCGCCGCCGGGTCGTCGACCCATTCGCGCAGCAAGGGCGAGCCGTTGATCAGGTCGATTGCCAGCCGCTCGTGCTCGTATTCGTAGGCGAAATCGCGCCACAGCGGATAGTCCGGCTGCAGCCGGCGCAGCGCCTTGAAGGCCAGCGCCTGCACGCGCCACGGACGGAACGCGGCGTGGTCGTAATGCAGCGGGTCCTCGACGTGGATCTGCACGCCGTGGCACAGCCGGCCGGCGTGCTTGTGGAAGGTCGGCTCGAACCAGCAGTCGCGCAACACGCAGCCCTTCAGCCATTGCGGCGCCAGCGCGCGCATCTCGGCGATGACGGCGCGGGCGTCGAAGCCAGTCTCGGGCGGCGCGCCGAACAATTCGAGCGGCCGCGTCGTGCCCCGCCCTTCGGACAGCGTCGTGCCTTCGAGCATGACCGTGCCGGCGTAGGCGCGCGCCATCGACAGATTGGGCGCGTTCGGGCTCGGGTTCACCCAGCTGCGCTCGCCGAGCGGCCAGCCGTAGCCGGGCGCGGCGTCGGGCTGCCAGCCGTCCATCGTGATCACCTCGCAGTCGACGTCGAGCTTGAGCGTGGCGACGAACCAGCGCGCCAGCTCGCCCATGGTCAGGCCGTGCCGCATCGGCAGCTGGCCGGCGCCGACGAAGCTCTCCCAGCCGGCGCGCAGCGTCAGCCCCTCGACCGGGCGGCCGACCGGGTTCGGCCGGTCGAGCACCCACACCGTCTTGCCGTGCTGCGCCGCCGCTTCGAGCACGTAGCGCAGCGTGGTGATGAAGGTATAGATGCGGCAACCGAGGTCCTGCAGGTCGACCAGCAGCACGTCGAAGGTCTCCAGCATCGCGGCGGTCGGCCGGCGCACCTCGCCGTAGAGGCTGAACACCGGAATGCCGAGCAGCGGGTCGACGTAGTCCGGCGACTCGACCATGTTGTCCTGCTTGTCGCCCCTGAGACCGTGTTGCGGGCCGAAGGCGGCCGTCAGTTTCAGATCGGGAAGAGCCGCCAGCGCATCGAGCGAATGCGTCAGCCCGCGTGTTACCGACGCGGGATGGGCGAGCAGCGCGATGCGCCGGCCGGCGAGCGGGCGGCGCAGCGCGGGGTCGGCGAGCAGGCGGTCGAGACCGAAGCGGAGGGTGGCAGTCATGGCGGTCAGGGCAGGGCCGGCAGCGTCACGGCGAAGCTGTCGCGGCGGTGGAAATCGGGACGCTCGGCGGTGTGGCGCAAGGCCCAGTAGGAGAGGCTGGCGGCGCCGTCGTCGCCGCTTTCCTCGGCGACCAGCGTCAGTCCCAGTTCGCGGGCGCTGCCGGCGGGCAGCCAGGCGCCCGCCAGCATGACGTCGAGCAGCAGATCGTCGCCGTCGCGGCGGCAGATGACCGCCGGCGGCGGGCCGCCCGGCGGCAGCGCCGGCTGGCGGTAGGCGGCAAAGGCGTAGGCCGCCCATGCGCCGGATGGCGAGAAGTTGAATTCGCGATAGGCCGGGTCGCCCTCGGCGGCGACGAAGGCTTCGCCGCAGGTGTGCCGCCACAGTTCGTCGGAGCGGGCCGGGATGCCCGCCGCCGGCACGCGCAGCCGGGCCAGGTCGCCGCCCAGGCGGAAGGCCAGCCGCAGGCCGCCGTCGGCCGCCGCTGCGACCTGCACGCTCACCGTACGCAGGCCGAGCGCCGGCGTCGCCGGGTGGCAGCGGAGGGAGAGGGGGCCGTCGGCAGGCAGGCGCATCGTCGGGCGGACAGGCAAACAGGAATGGGGGGCGCGGCCATTGTAGTCGAGATGGGCACCCGGCGCGCTCGGTTACAATGCCCTCCGCAGCGACACGAACCGGCGCCCGCGCGCCGTCCGATCCATTCCTCGCCATCCCATCACGCGCCCGCCCGCATGACGACCCTCTCCATCGAAGCCGACGCCGACCTGCGCCCGCGCAACACGCTGGCGCTGCCGGCGCGCGCCGCGCAGTTGGCGACGATCCGCAGCGCGGACGAGGCGCGGGCGCTCGCCGCCGACCCGCGCTGGCGCGGCGTGCCGCGCTTCGTGCTCGGCGGCGGCAGCAACCTGGTGCTGTGCGGCGACTTCACCGGACTGGTGCTGCAGGCGGCGCTGCCCGGCCGCGCGCTCGCCGGCGAGGACGCCGACGCCTGGTACATCAGCGCCGGCGCCGGCGAGAATTGGCACGACTTCGTGCAGTGGACGCTGGCCGCCGGCTACCCGGGGCTGGAAAACCTGTCGCTGATTCCGGGCATGGTCGGCGCCGCGCCGATCCAGAACATCGGCGCCTACGGGCTGGAGGTCGCCGAGCGCTTCGCCTTTCTCGACGCGCTCGACCTCGACTGCGGCGAGCTGCGCCGCTTCGACGCCGCCGCCTGCCGCTTCGGCTACCGCGACAGCGTCTTCAAGCAGGAAGGCTGGCACCTGTCCGGCCACTACCTGATCACCGCCGTCACCTTCCGCCTGCCAAAAAAGTGGGCGCCGCTGACGCGCTACGCCGACGTCGCCGGCGAACTCGCCGCGGCCGGCATCGCGCAGCCCCGTGCGCAGGACGTCGCGGCGGCGGTCACCGCAATCCGCCGGCGCAAGCTGCCCGACCCGGCGCAGATCCCGAACGCCGGCAGCTTCTTCCAGAACCCGGTGGTGAGTTCCGGACAGGCGGCGCAACTGATGGCGGCGCACCCGGCGCTGCCGACCTACGCGCAGCCCGACGGCCGGGTGAAGCTCGCCGCCGGCTGGCTGATCGAGCAGGCCGGCTGGAAGGGGCGCGACCTCGGCCCGGTCGGCATGTACGAGAAGCAGGCGCTGATCCTGGTCAACCGCGGCGGCGCCACCGGCGCCGACGTGCGCCTGCTGGCGCAGGCGGTGCAGGCCGACGTGCAGGCGCGCTTCGGCGTGCGCCTGGAACCCGAACCGATCTACTTTCCGGCGTAGAGGCAGGCGGCGATGCCGGTGGCGACGGCATCGGCCATCCGCGCCTGGCGCCGCGGATTGCGCAGCAGCAGCTCCTCGTCGCGGTGCTTGATCACGCCGGCCTCGAACAGCACCGCCGGCAGCGCCGTGCGGTAGAGCACGACCAGGTTGTCGTAGAAATGCACGGCGTTGGTCTCGTCGGCCCAGGCCCGCTTCGGGAAATGGTGCCGGCTCGGTACGAAGCCGGCGCGGCGCAGCATGGCGCCGATCGCCGAGGCGCAGCGGCCGCTGAATTCCGGCGCCGGATTGTCGCGCGAGACGTAGAGCGAGAAGCCGGCGTGCGCGTCGCTGTAGGTCCGCGTCTCGCCTTGCCACGGCCATTCCTGCAGCAGCTCCTCGCTGACCGAGTCGTGGTGCAGCGAGAGGAAGAAGTCGGCCCCGGCCGCCGCCTGCGGGCGTGCGGCAAGGCTGCCGATGTCGCCGTCGACATTGATCGGCCGCACGGCGATGCCGCGCGCCGTCAACGCCGCCTGCAGCACCTGCGCGAAATCGCGGTTGAAGGCGAATTCGGCGCGGCCGCGCGCGCTGATCGCGCCCGGGTCGGCGACGCCGTGGCCGACGTCGAGGGCGACTTCCGCAGCGGAAATGGCGGTCGCCGCCAGCACCGCGGCTACAATGAACATTCGTCGCATCATCGCCGGAATTAAACCATGCCGCCCCGTCTCGTTCATTTCGCCGATCCGCTGCCGGCGCCGACCACCGACCGGCCGGCGGCCGAACGCGCGATCGGTCCGCCGCCGCTGCGGACGACGCGCGAAGCCTATGCCGTCGGCACCGAAGGCCTGTCGATCGGCGAGTGGGAGTGCGAACCGGGGGCCTGGACGATCGCCTTCCACGACCGTCGCCACGAATTCTTCCAGGTGCTCGCCGGCCGCCTGCGCATCGTTGACGAAGCCGGCCATGCGCGCGAATTCGGCCCGGGCGACGCCTGCGTCATCCCCGCCGGATTCCGCGGCCGCTTCGAAGTGCTCGAAGCCGTGCGCAAGCGCTACGTGATGATCGACCCGCCGGCTTGACAGTCACCGGGCCCGGGCAAAGAATCATTCCATGAGCGATCCTGGTCAGACCGTCCTCGCGTTGTCGCCCCCGCTCGACGGGTGGATGGTGATCGTGATCGGCGCGCTCGCACTGGCACTGGTGCTCGCCGCGCTGGGCCTGGAGAACCGGCGCCGGCGCCGCCTCGCCGACGACCTGGCGGCGAACGCGGAGCACTACCGGATGCTGTTCGACAGCAATCCGAATCCGATGTACGTCTATGACGTCAATTCCCTCGAACTGCTCGCGGTCAACAACACGCTGCTCGCCCATTACGGCTACGCCACGGCCGACGAGCTGATCGGCAAGTCGGTGCTGACGCTGCACGCGGAGATCGAGCGCGAGGCGGTGCGCCAGACGATCGCGCGCCTCGCCAGCAGCGGCGACGGCCAATACAAGCGCCGCTGGCTGCACCTGCGCAAGGGCGGCGAAGGCTTTCCGGTCGAGATCTTCTCGCAGCCGACCCACTACGCCGGCCGCCAGGCACGCCTGGTCGTCGCGCGCGACCTCGGCGACCAGGTCAAGGCGGAAATGGAACTGCTCAGCCAGCGCCACTTCCGCGAATCGCTGCTCGAAGCCTTGCCGCTGCCGGTTTTCTACAAGGACCGCGACGGCCGCTACCTCGGCCTGAACGACGCCTTCCTCACCTTCTTCGGCGCCAGCCGCGACCATTTCGTCGGCAAGACCGCTTGGGAAATTGCCCCGCGCGAACTGGCCGCCGGCTACCAGGCCGCCGACGACGAGCTCTACGCCCACCCCGAGATGACCCAGGTCTACGCGGCACAGGTGGCGACGAAAGCGAACGGGCTGCGCGACGTCGTGTTCACGAAGGCCGTCTTCCACGATCACCAGGGAAAGGTGGCCGGCCTCGTCGGCACCGTGCTCGACGTCACCGAGCGCGAAGCGGCGGACCGCGCGCTGCGTGAAAGCCGGGCGGAACTGGAGCAGATCCTGGAGAACAGCCCGCTGCCGATCTTCGTGATCGACGCCGAGCACCGGGTCGTCGTCTGGAATCCGGCCTGCGAGCGGACCTTCGGCGTCACCGCGGCGGAGATCCTCGGCACGCACCGGCAGTGGGCGCCGTTCTATCCGACCGAGCGGCCGGTGATGGCCGACATCGTGCTCGAAGGCGGCCGCGAACCCGACGTCGCCCGCTATTACGAAAACCGCTACCGTCGCTCGCCGGTGAATCCGGAAGCGTTTGAGGCGGAGGATTTCTTTCCGCACCTCGGCGACGGCGGACGCTGGCTGTTCTTTACCGCCTCGCCGCTGCGTGATTCGACCGGCAAGGTGGTCGGCGCGATCGAAACCCTGCTCGACATCACCGAGCGCAAGCGCGCCGAGGAAGAGGCGCGCGAGCTGAACGAACGGCTGGAGGCCCGCGTCCTGCAACGGACGCAGGACCTGGCGCGGGCCAACGAGGAATTGCGGCTGGCGATGCGGCAGCTGGTGCAGACGGAAAAACTCGCCTCGCTCGGCAGCCTGGTCGCCGGCGTCGCACACGAACTGAACACGCCGCTCGGCAACGTGCTCACCGTCGCCACCACGCTGCGCGACCGGACCGAGGAATTCGTCGCGGCGCTCTCCGGCAGCGAGGGGCTGCGCCGGTCGACGATCAACGACTACACCAGCGGCTGCCTGGAGGCGGCGCGCATCGTCGAACGCAATGCGCAGCGGGCGGCCGACCTGATCGGCAACTTCAAGGAAGTGGCGGTCGACCAGACCAGCACGCGGCGGCGGCGCTTCGACCTGCGCGAAGTGGTCGACGAGCTGCTGGCGACGCTGCAGCCGACCTTGCGCAAGACGGCGCACGAAATCAGCGTCGAGGTGCCGCCCGGCATCATGCTCGACAGCTACCCGGGTCCGCTCGAACAGATCCTCGGCAACCTGATCATGAACTCGCTGCTGCACGGTTTCGAGCATGTCGCCGAGGGGCGCATCAAGCTGACGGCGGAAGCCGGCGACGACGAAGTCCGCCTGCGCTACAGCGACAACGGCTCCGGCATGAGCGACGAGACCGTGCAGCAGGCCTTCGATCCCTTCTTCACGACCAAGCTCGGCAAGGGCGGCAGCGGGCTGGGCCTGTACATCGTCTACAACCTGACGACGGCGGTGCTCGGCGGCAGCATCACGCTGCACAGCGCGGCCGGGGAGGGGGCGCAGTTCGACCTGGTGCTGCCGAAGACGGCGCCGTGCCTCACCGAACAGGGAGAAGCGCCATGATGGACAGCGAAGAGTTCATTCCGCTGATCGACGACGTGGTCGGTACGGCGCCGCAGCGGCACGACCGGCCCTGGCGCCTGCTGGTCGTGGACGACGACAGCGAGGTGCACACCGCCACCGATTTCGCATTGCACGGCATACGCATCCTCGGCCGCCCGCTGGCCATCGCCCACGCCGCATCGGCGCAGGAAGCCCGCGCCATGCTCGCCGCCGACCGCGATTTTGCGGTGGTGCTGCTCGACGTGGTGATGGAGACCGAGGACGCGGGGTTGAGCATGGTCGGCTACATCCGCGACACGCTGCAGATGCACGAATGCCGCATCATCCTGCGCACCGGCCAACCCGGCTACGCGCCGGAGCTGTCGGTGTTCAACGCCTTCGACATCAACGACTACCGGACCAAGGCCGAGCTGACGCGGACGCGGCTGATCACCGCGATCACCGCGGCGCTGCGTTCGTACGAGCAGATCCGCACGATCGCCGAGAACCGGCGCGGGCTGGAAATGATCGTCCATGCCGCCGCCGACCTGCTCGAAATGCGCGCCATCACCGGCTTCGCCGAAGGCGTCCTCACCCAGCTCGCCGCGCTGCTCAAGCTGCCGCTCGACGGCATCGTCTGCGCGCAGCGCGGCTCGCCGTGCGCCGGCGATCCCGACGGGCTGTACATCGTCGGCGCCACCGGCCGGCTGGTCCGCCACATCGCGCAGCCGCTGTCGCACCTGGACGACCCGGCACTGATCGCCGCCATCGAAACCTGCATCGCCCGCCAGCAACACATTTTCGGCGAGCGCCACACCGCCATCTACCTGAAGAGCGGCGACCAGGAAGCCGCCGTCTTCCTCAACACACCGTCACCGGTATCGGCCGGCGACCGGCAGCTGATCGAAGTCTTCGCCGCCAACATCGCCGCCTGCTTCGGCAACGTCCGCCTGGTCGAGCGGCTGCACCACACCGCCTACCACGACCCGCTGACGAAGCTGCCGAACCGCACCCGCTTCATCCTCGATCTCGACGCCGTCGCCCGCGGCAACGACGCCGACCGGGTGGTCGCCCTGCTCGACCTGCAGCATTTCGCCGACCTC
Source organism: Rhodocyclales bacterium (assembly GCA_016183655.1). Lineage (GTDB taxonomy): Bacteria > Pseudomonadota > Gammaproteobacteria > Burkholderiales > Rhodocyclaceae > Proximibacter. Next base: position 206,892 of record JACPEH010000021.1, on the reverse strand, counting down.
AACGACGGGCTCAGCCACGAGGTCGGCAACGCGCTGCTGGTGGCCGTCGCCGAGCGCCTGCAGCAGCATCTGGGCGAGAGCGGACACGTCGCCCGCATCGGCGCCGACGTCTTCGGCCTGATCGGACCGGAGGCCAAGCTCAACCCGGACAGCCTGTTCGACCTGTTCGCCGCGCCCTGCGCCGCCGGCGAGCACCTGCTGCCGGTGGCCGTCACGCTCGGCTTCTGCCGCCTGCTGGAAGCCGGTTGCAGCGGCATCGTGCTGCTCAAGCGCGCCAACATCGCGCTCAACCGCGCCAAGCGCAACCTGCACGGCAGCTACGAGTATTTCATTCCGGAAATGGAGGACAGCACGCGCTGGCGCCTGCAGATCATCCGCCAGCTGCGCAGCGACTTCAGCCGCAGCGGCCTGACGGTGTGGTACCAGCCGCAGGTCTCGCTGGCCACCGGCCGGGTCGCCGGCATCGAGGCCTTGTTGCGCTGGCCCGGCGAATCCGGCTTCGTGCAGCCGCCGAGCGTGTTCATCCCGCTCGCCGAATATTCCGGGCTGATCGTCGATATCGGCGACTGGGTCCTCGACGCCGCCTGCGCCGCCTTCCGCGACATCCGCAGCCTGCCCGGCGCCCCCAGCCGCGTCGCGGTCAATGTCAGCATGCCGCAGTTCCGCAGCCCCCGCTTCCTGCACCAGATCGAGTCGGCGCTCGCGCGCAACGACCTGCCGCCGGAGGCACTCGAACTGGAGATCACCGAGACGCTGGCGATGGACGAACCGAAGGTGGTGCTCGGCTGCCTGCAGAAGCTGAAGAAGATCGGGCTGCGCATCGCCATCGACGACTTCGGCACCGGCTACTCGTCGCTCTCGCAGCTGCGCGAACTGCCGATCGACTGCCTGAAGATCGACCGCAGCTTCATCGGCGAAATTGCCGGCGGCGAGGGCGGGATGTTTGCCGAAACGATCGTCGCGCTCGGCCAGAAACTCGGCGTCAGCATCGTCGCGGAAGGCGTCGAGACCCCCGAGCAGGCGGCCTTCCTGCGCGGACTGGCGTGCCCGGCAGCACAGGGCTTCCTCTACGCGAAGCCGATGCCGCTCGATGAACTGGTGGCCTGGCTGCGGCACCGCCAGGCGGCATACCCGAGCGTCTAGTAGTCAATCATGTTGGAACGGATGGATAGGTTCGTCATTCCGGTCCCCTTCGACAAGCTCAGGACAGGCTTCGGCAAACTCAGGGCAGGCCGGGCTACGCCCGCGCCGGAATCCAGGAAAAACCCGCAAACACTTGCCCCGCCAGCGTACGAGCCTGCCACCTGGATTCCGGGTCAAGCCCGGAATGACGGGGGTTACATCAACCGGATTCGAGTTGACTGGCTACCAGTACTTCGTTCCGCCAAACCGCTTACGTGAAATCGCGCGGCGCTTCCCAGAGGACGAAGCCGTCCTTTTCGCGCGCGGTCAGCTCAAGGAGCTCGATGAACGGCTGCGCGCGCCGCCCGAGGCTGACGTGTTGCGGCTTCTCCTCGGCATCGTCGGCGGGGTCCTGCGCGGCTTCCGTCGCCTGGTCCGCGACCTTTTCCGCATCCACCGCCCGGCGCAGGCGGGCGACGATCTCCGGCACCTGCTCGGCGAGGATCACGCCGCGCGCCGTGCATTCCTTGCCGGCGAGCTGCAACAGGCGCCGGGCAACGTCGGCGAACATGATCATCTCGCCGGCAACGTTCGAATCGAATTTGACTAGCATGTTCCTTCTCCCCAAGGCGCACGACGACCGCTACGGGTGTCGGCCGCTTCAATTGTCCGCCATTTTCGCGAGAGCGCGCACGACGGAGCGGGGTTGACTGGCGGTTCGACAGGAGGATCATGAAAATTTCATGAGCCACGATCCTCTCCGCCCCGCCCGGCCCGGCGCGCCGGGCCCGACCGTCACGGCAGCGCCCGCCGGCCTGTCGTGGCCACTGCTGGTCGGCGCCGCGACTTTCCTGCTGCTGCTGACGCGGCCGGAGCTGCTCAACGACGGCGACACCTGGTGGCACATCGCCACCGGCCGCTGGATCTTCGCGCACGGCGCGGTGCCGGCGAGCGACCCCTTTTCGCACACCTTCCCCGGCGCCCCATGGACCGCGCACGAATGGCTGGCCGAGCTGTTCTTCGCCGCCGCCCATGCCGCCGCCGGCTGGAGCGGCGTGCTCGCGCTGACCGCCGCGGCCGCCGCGACGACGCTAGCGCTGCTGACGCGTTACCTGCTCCGCCATCTCGCGCCGATCCACGCGCTGCTTTTCGTCGCGCTGGGCGCCGGCCTGATGCTGCCGCACCTGCTCGCCCGGCCGCATGCGCTGGCGGCGCCACTGGTCGTCCTCTGGGCCATCGCGCTCGTCCGCGCGCGCGAGGCGGAGCGAACCCCCGGCCCGCTGGCGCTGGCCGCGCTGCTGCTGTGGGCCAACCTGCACGGCAGCTTTCCGCTGGCGCTGCTGCTGGCCGGCGCCTTCGCCGGCGAGGCCGTGCTGGCGGCGCCGGCGAAGGCGCGCCGACCGACGCTCCGGCGCTGGGGCCTGTTCCTCGCCGTCGCGTTCGCCGTCACATTGCTGACACCGCATGGATTCGACGGCTGGCGCTTCGCCGCCGATTTCCAGCGCCTGTCGTTCAGCCTAAGCCGGCTCGGCGAATGGCGCTCGCCAGACTTCCAGCGCCTGCAGCCGCTGGAGATCTGGCTGCTCGCCGGCGCGGCGCTGGCCTTGGTGCGCGGACTGCGCCTGCCGCCGCTGCGCATCGCGCTGCTGCTCGGCCTGCTGCATCTGGCGCTGCAGCACGTCCGCCACGGCGAGCTGCTCGGCCTGCTGGCGCCGGTGATCGTCGCCCAGCCCTTCGCCGCGCAGCTGGCGAGTTCAACCGAGCCGGAAAACGGCATCGACCGCTGCTTCCTGTCGCTGGCACCGCCGGCCGGCCGGGCCGCGACGGCCGCCGTCCTGGCCCTGATGCTCGGCGCCGCCGTCCTCGCCCACCGCCTCGACGCCGTACGCCCGGCCGCCGCGGCGACGCCGGCGGCAGCGGTACAGGCGGCCCGCGCCGCGGCGGCGCCGGGGCCGGTGTTCAACGCCTACGAATTCGGCGGCTACCTGATTTTCGCCGGCATCCCGCCCTTCATCGACGCCCGCGCCGACTTCTACGGCGACGCCTTCGTCGCTCGCTTCTACCGCGCCGTGACGGTGGACCCGCCGGAGCTGCTGCCGCAGCTGCTGGACCAGCACCGCATCGGCTGGACGCTGCTGCAGCCGCAGCTGCCGGCAGTCGCCGCACTCGACCGGCTGCCCGGCTGGCGGCGCCTGCACACCGACGCCACCGCAGTGGTGCATGTCCGCGTGCCGGCAGCCGGGCAGTAGGCGCTATTGTCATAAAGCGGCGAGTAGACAACAATGCAGGCGAAGGGAGGGGGACCATGTCCGAACAGAGGGATGTGCCCAAGGCAAGCTGCGAGCTGGAGCAATGGGTGCTGGTCGAAGTCGGCAAACGCCGGCGCAGCGGCGAAGCCGTCAGCGCCATGCTCGCCGGCGTCGGTGCCGAGACGCAGGCCCTGCGCATGGCCGGGGCCGGCGCGCGCGTGCTGCTGCTCTCGGACAAGCCGGTCGACGCCCACCCCGAAGTCAGCCGCCTGCCGTTTGCCGGCAACGCCGACAGCGACGAACCGCTGCCGCGGGAGCCCTTCGACATCATCCTCAGCCAGCGCACGCTGTGCGGCCTGCGCTACGAGGAAGCGCGGCGGAAATTGCGCCGTCTGATGCAGCGCCTGAAGATCGGCGGCAAGCTGTTCATCTCGCTTTACGGCATCCACTCCGAACTCGGCGATCACTATGCCGACGGCAGCAAGCTGGTGAACGATCGCTTCGCGCCGCTCGCCCCGGCGCTGGCCGAGCGCTACGGATTGCCCGGCCCGGTCTGCCTCTACTCCGAACGCAATCTCTTCTCGCTGCTGATGGAAGCCGGCGGCGCGGTGATCAAGACCTCGACCAGCGCACTCGGCCACGTGCGCGGCATCGCCGCCCGCGTCTGACCCCGGAAGAACGCCCCGGCAAGGCCGGCGGCGCGACTGCGGTAGAATTGTCGCGTCGCAATCTCCACGGCCCCCCATGTCCGACCTCCAGCACCTGTTCGAAAAGAATCGCGAATGGTCCGAATCGATCCGCAAGGACGACCCGGAATTCTTCCAGCGCCTGTCGCACCTGCAGTCTCCCGAATACCTGTGGATCGGCTGCTCCGACTCGCGCGTACCAGCCAACCAGATCGCCGGGCTGTTGCCGGGCGAGGTTTTCGTCCACCGCAACGTCGCCAACCAGGTCGTGCACAGCGACCTCAACTGCCTGTCGGTGCTGCAGTACGGCGTCGACGCGCTGCGCGTCAAGCACATCCTCGTCGTCGGCCACTATGGCTGCGGCGGCGTCAAGGCGGCGCACCAGAACCTGCGCCTCGGCCTGGTCGACAACTGGCTGCGCCACATCCAGGACGTGAAGCAGAAGCACGCTGCGAAACTGGCGGCGATCGGCGACGAAAAAGCGCTCATCGACCGTCTCTGCGAGCTCAACGTCGTCGAACAGGTGCTGAACGTCTGCCAGACGACGGTCGTCCAGGAAGCCTGGAACCGCGGCCAGGAGCTGACCATCCACGGTTGGATCTTCGGCCTTACCGACGGCCTCGTGCGCGACCTCGGCATCTCCATCGACACGCCGGGCAACGTGCAGGCGATCTACGAGAAGGCCCTCGCTGCGCTCGACGCAGCCACCGCCTGAACCCCGTGCGCATCGGCGTCGATCTCGGCGGCAGCAAGATCGAGGCGGCAGCCTTTGACGGCCGCGCCGAACTTGCGCGCCGGCGCATCGCCACCCCGGCCGGCGACTATCGGGCGACGGTAGGCGCCGTCGCCGCGCTGGTCGAGGCGCTGGAAAACCAGCTCGGCCGGCGCGGCAGCGTCGGCGTCGGCACCCCCGGCGCCGAATCGGCGCTGACCGGCCGCATCAAGAACGCCAACTCCACCTGCCTGATCGGCCAGCCGCTGCAGCGCGACCTGCAGGCGCTGCTGCAGCGCCCGGTACGGCTGGCCAACGACGCCAACTGCTTCGCGTTGTCAGAAGCCGTGGACGGCGCCGGCACCGGCGCCGAAGTCGTCTTCGGCGTCATCCTCGGCACCGGCGTCGGCGGCGGCATCGTCGTCCGCGGCCAGGTGCTCGCCGGCGCCAATTCGATCGCCGGCGAATGGGGGCACAATCCACTGCCGGCGCCGGATGCCGGTGAATTGCCGCCGCCGCCGTGCTATTGCGGCCGCGCCGGCTGCATCGAGACCTGGCTGTCGGGGCCGGCGCTGGCGCGCGACCATGCGGCCACGGCCGGCGAGACGCTGACCCCGGAACTGATCGCCACGCGCGCTGCCGCCGGCGACGCCGCCTGCGAAGCGACGCTTGCACGCTACGAGGCAAGGCTGGCGAAGGCGCTGGCAACGGTGATCAACGTCGTCGATCCGGACGTGATCGTGCTCGGTGGCGGCCTCTCGAACCTTGACCGGCTGTACACCAACGTACCGCGCCTGTGGGCGCCGCATGTCTTCTCCGACGACATCGCCACCCGCCTGGCGAAACACGCGCACGGCGACTCGTCCGGCGTGCGCGGCGCCGCCTGGCTGTGGCCCGAAACGACCTCATGAACACACCGACCGTCACCCTGTTCACCGGCACCCCGCGCTACATCGGCGACGCGGGCCAGTTCAGCGCCATCTGGAAGCAGCCGGTCGCCGGCCCGGTGCGCATCACCCGCGAAGGTCTCGCCGGCGACGCGCAGGCCGACCGGCGCGTGCACGGCGGGCCGGAAAAGGCGGTGCACCACTACGCCGGCGAGAACTACGCGAAGCTCGCCGCGCGCTTCCCGCAGCTTGCCGACGCGCTCGTCGTCGGCAGCATCGGCGAGAACATCTCGACCTTCGGCCTGGACGAAAGCACGGTCTGCATCGGCGACGTCTTTCGTGTCGGCACGGCGGTGCTGCAGGTCTGCCAGCCGCGCCGGCCGTGCTGGAAGATCGACGCCCGCTACGGTGCCACCGGGATCACCGCGCACATCGTCGACTCCGGACTGACCGGCTGGTACTACCGCGTGCTGGAGGAGGGCGAAGCCCGCCCCGGCGACGCCTTCGTACACGCCGAGCGGCCGCCCGGCGCCGTCCCGCTGGAGACCTTGTGGACCGCCTGGCACCGCCATCGCCCGGATGTGGAACGCCTCGCCGCGATCGCCGCCGCGCCCGGCCTGACGCCGGCCTGGGTGAAAAAGATCGGCGACCGGCTCGACTGGCTGGCGGCGAACCCGGCGACGGCAGAGACGGGGCCGGGAACCTCCGCCGGCCCGGCAGTCAAAGGCTGATGCCGCTCACCCGCCTGCTGCTGCCCTTCGCGGCGGCCTATTTCCTTTCCTATTTCTTCCGCTCGGCCAATGCCGTGATCGGCCCCGAGCTCGCCCGCGAGCTGGACCTCTCCGCCGGCGACCTCGGCCTCTTGACCAGCACCTACCTGCTTGCCTTCTGTCTCGCCCAGCTGCCGCTGGGCATGCTGCTTGACCGCTTCGGCGCGCGCCGCGTCGAGTCGGCGCTGCTGCTCGTCGCCGCCGCCGGCGCGGCGGCCTTCGCGCTGGCCGACGGCCTGCCCGGACTGGCGGCGGCGCGGGCGGTGATCGGCCTCGGCGTCTCGGCCTGCCTGATGGCCGCCTTCAAGGCCTTCTCGCAGTGGTATCCGCCCGACCGGCAGGCCTCGCTGACCGGCTGGATGATGACCGCCGGCGGCCTCGGCGCGCTGGCGGCGACGGCGCCGCTGGAGGCGCTGCTGGCGCTCGCCGGCTGGCGCCAGATCTTCGCGCTGCTGGCGGCGGCCACCGTCACCGCGGCGGCCTGGCTGTTCTTCGGCGTCGCCGACAAGCCGGCCGCCGCGCACGCGACGGAGGGGCTGGCGGCACAGTGGCGCGGCGTGCGGCAGATCTTCGCCAGCCGCCACTTCTGGCGCTTCGCCCCGCTCGGCCTGACCATGACCGGCGGCTTCATGGCGGTGCAGGGCCTGTGGTCGATCGCCTGGCTGATGCAGGTGAATGGCTATTCGCGGGCCGAGGCGGCCGACCATCTGGCGGCGATGAGCTTCGCCATGCTGTTCACCTACGTCGGCATCGGCCTGTTGTCGACGCGGCTGGCGCGCCGCGGCATCCCGCCGGTGCGCCTGCTCGCCGGCGGCGTCGGCCTGTCGATCGCGATGCTGGCGCTGATCACGAGCGAAGCGCTGCCATGGACGCGCGCGCTGTGGGTCGCCTACGGCGTCTGCGCCGGCTTCGGCACGCTCGGCTACTCGCAGACCGCGGCCGGTTTTCCGCTGGCGCTGGCCGGCCGCGCGACGACCACCTACAACCTGCTGGTCTTTGCCGGCGCGTTCTGCGCGCAGTGGGGGATGGGCCTGCTGATCGACCTGCTGGGCGGCCTAGGCCGCAGCCCGGCCGACGCGCTGCGTACGGTGTTCGGCGTGCTGCTGGCGCTGCAGGTCGCGGCCTATGCGGTATTCGTGCTGGCCGGGCGGCGGCTCGCAGCGACGCCGCGCTGACCGTTCGCCGCCGCCGGACGGCGCTCGCCGCGGCGGCGAAATCTGCTCTAATAGCGCAGCCCCGCCAACCAGCCGACGCCTGCCCTTGTCCTCTCACTCCGCCGACTGCCGCGCGCGATGGAACTGATCAACCCGCGCACCTTCCTGATCGTCGCCAACCTGCTCGGCCTGCTCTGCGCGCTCGTCCTCTGGGTGCAGGCGAAGAGCTTCCCGGCCGACATCGGCGGCCTGCGCGACTGGGCACGGGCGGTCGTGCTGATGGGCTGCGCCTCGGGGCTGGCCTCGCTGCGCGGCATCCTCCCCGACGCCTTCGCCATCGTCCTCGCCGCCGCGCTGCTGCTTTTCGGCGAGCTGCTGCTGGTGATCGGCCTTTTGCGCTACACCGGACGCACGCCGCAGTGGCGCCCGGCGCTCGACGCCGTGCTCGGGCTGACGCTGCTGGTCGGCTGGCTGACCTGGGGCAGCCCGAGCTACCCGGGCCGCATCTTCATCATGTCGCTGGCGCACATCGCCTTCTTCTCGCTCGGCGCCTGGCTGGCGCGGCAGGCCAAGCCGGCCGGCTTCGGCAGCCGGCTGCTCGCCGCCACCTTCGTCCTCGGCGTGATCATCGCCGTCCTGCGCATCGCCACGCTGTCGACCGACTTCTCCGACGCCGACGAGGTCTTCGACCGCGACCTGATCCAGCAGGTCTACCTCGGCGCCTTCTCGCTCGGCATCCTCGGCCTGTCGATCGGCTTCATCCTGATCGCCAACGAGCGCCTGCGCGACGAGCTGGAGTACCTCGCCACGCGCGACCCGATGACCGGCGCCTTCAACCGCCGCGCCTTCTTCGCCCGCGCCGAGGTCGAGTGGGCACGGGCGGCGCGATCGAAACGGCCGCTGGCGGCAATCGCCTCCGACATCGACTTCTTCAAGAAGGTGAACGACACCTACGGCCACCACGTCGGCGATCTGGTGATCAAGGATTTCGCGCGACGCTCGGGGAGCATGCTGCGCCTGCCCGACATCCTCGCCCGCTTCGGCGGCGAGGAGTTCGTCATCCTGCTGCCGGAGACCGGCCTCAAGGACGCCTGCCGCGTCGCCGAGCGCATCCGGCAGGAGATCGAGAAACGCAAGGACAAGGCACTGCCACCGTACACCGTCAGCCTCGGGGTTGCCGTTGCCAGCGGCGACGAGAACGACCCGGCCGACCTCGAAGCCCTGCTGGCGCAGGCCGACGCGGCGCTGTACAAGGCCAAGCAGGGCGGGCGCAACCGCGTCGAACGCTGACGCGGCAACGGTCGGCCCGACGGCCGCGCCGGCCGCGGGAAGCGGCGCCGACACCGGCCGCGGGCAGCCCCCTACGACCGCTCCTCTTTCCGCTGCATGTCCGCCAGCGCCGCCATCAGCCATGAGCGCATGCCGATGACGATGGTGTAGGGCCGGCGCTGCTCGGGCGGCAGCTTCTGGTCGGCGAGGTGCTGATTGGAGAAGTCCTGGCCGATGCGCGCCAGCCGCTCGCGGAAGGAGTTGGCCAGCCCGCGGCCGATCTCGCCGTGCACCACCATCAGCATCTCCGACTCGCCGTCGAAGCCGCCGGCAAAGTAGTCGTCGAGCACTTCCTTGCGGAAGAAGTCCATCACCGGCCCCTGCGGGCGCCAGCGGAACCCCTTCGCCACTTTCAGCCGGTAGCGGTTGCCGGGGCGCAGATCGATGATGCCGAGGCGGTCGAGCTGGGTCAGGCAGCGCACCAGCTCGGCCTCGGACAGGCGGTAGGTGGCGACGATCTCCTCGGCCGGCAGCTGGCTCAGCGCGCAGATGGCGACGATCAGCAGCTGGCGGTCGGCGACCACCGCCTTCTCCTGCGCCAGCGTCAGTTCGAGCAGCAGCGGCTGGGTGTCGGCGACGCGGCGGGCGAGGTCGGCGAAATCCAGGTTGAGCACGCGGCAGATCTCGTCGATGCGCGACACCGGCATGTCGCCGCTCTTCGAGAACATGCGCTTGACGCTCGATTCGGCCATCCCCAGCCGCGTGGCGAGCGCGGCGTAGGTGATGCCGGCAGTCTTGAGTTCGCCCTTGAGCAGGGCGATGAGGTCGGCAGTGGTGCTCATGCGTAGGGGTCTCCGGCGAAAAAGTATCCACGAACGATACTACAGGTCCGCAACCATTACACGACGGCGCTTTTCCTTGTACCGCGGCATTCCCTTGCCGATCATGGGTTCGTCATCCGACACCACGCGCAAGGAGTATCGACCATGGAAAGCACCGTTCCCACCCCCGTCCGCATCGTGCAACGCGACACCCGTGCCTGGCGCCTGCAGGTGTGGGTCTCCTTCGGTCTGGCGCTGCTCGTCTGCGGCAGCGGGCTGGCCTGGCTGCCGGGCGCCGACCTCGACCGCGCCTTCATGGTGATGGGCTACGTGTTCTGCCTGTCGACCGCCTTCGCCCTCGCCAAATTCGTCCGCGACAACGCCGCACGGCCGACGGACACGCCGCTGTGGTCGCTGGTGGTCTGGGGCGGTTTCGCGCTGGCGATGGCACTGACCGGCTGGGGGCTGTGGCGGATGGAGATCAACCCGACCTGGAAAGCCTACTTGGTGGTCAGCTGGCTGTACCTGATCTCGTCGGCCTTCACGCTGGCGAAGACGCTGCGCGACGCCTTCGAGGCCGACCGCCTGGAGCGCCCGAACACCAACGACCAGGAACGCTGAACCGCTATCTGAACAGGAGAACGACGATGAAAACCCAAACCGCCCCGCTGCGCCGCCGCGCGCTGGCCACTTTCTGCGCAGCGATGCTGCTGCCGCTCGCACTGACGGCGCCGCTGCCGGCGCAAGCCCACCCCGGCGCGCCGGAGGCCAGCGCCGCATCGAGCCTGTCGCTGTCGCTGCCGGTAGCGGCACTGGTCGCGGCACCGGTGATGTTCCTCTCGGCCGGCGTCATGCTGACGGTGGTCGCCGTCGACGCCTCGGCCACCGGCACCGTCTGGGTGGTGCGCCGCGCCTCCGACGGCGCCACGGCCAGCCTGGAGTTCTCCGGCGAAGTCGCCGCCGCGTCAGCGGTCGGCGTCGGCACCGCGCTGTCGGTGACCGCGGTCGCCGCCGGCTGGCTGCTGTCGGCGGCGGGCGAGGTACTCTGCCTGGTGCCGAACACGCTCGGCGAGTCGCTGCTCTACAACGAACGGATCCGCTGACCATGCGCGCGCTGAGAAACGGATTTCTGGCGCTGGTGTTGGCCGCGACCGCCATCGGCGCGGCCGGCGGCGCGCTGGCCGGGCAGACCTGCGAGGCGCGGCGGCCGACCGTCGACTCGATGGCGCGCGACCTGGCGCTGGCGGTGAGCGTCGCCGCCCAGCTCGACGCGCTGGCGGCGAAGGAGGGCGCCGAGGTCGTACTGCTCGCCCGCGCCGGGCAGGATCTCTCCGAGTACGGGCTGCGCTGGTCGCACCTCGGCATCGCCTACCGCGACCGCGAGGCGCTCGCCGGTCGCGGCGCCTGGCGCGTGGTGCACAAGCTCAACCAGTGCGGCAGCGACCGCAGCACGCTGCACCGGCAGGGGCTGGCCGAGTTCTTCTCCGACGGGCTGTTCGCGCACAAGGCCGGCGTCGTCGCGCTGGCGCCGCCGCTGCGCGCGCGCGTCGCCGCGCAGCTGAAGGACGACCGGCTGCTGACGCGTCTGCACGAGCCGCACTACAACATGCTCGCCTACCCGTGGTCGGGGCCGTACCAGCAGAGCAACCAGTGGGCGATCGAGACGTTGGCACTGCTCGCCGAACCGGCGGTGCGCAGCCGGGCCCAGGCGCGGGCCTGGCTGCGCAGCCGTGACTACCGCCCGGACACCATCCGCATCTCGGCGATGAAGCGGCTCGGCGCGCGCATCGGCAGCGCGCACATCGCCTTCGACGACCACCCCTTCGACCGGCGCATGGCCGGCCGCATCGACACCGTCACCGCCGATTCGGTGTTCGCCTGGCTGCAGCGCAGCGGCCTCGGCGGCGCGCTGCGCATCCTGCGACCGCTGCCGTCAGGCGGCGGCAGTCCCGACGACGGGGGCGGCAGCGACGGCTTCGGCCACGGGCTCCGCCACGCCGAGGTCGATCTGCTGCAGCGTGCCGGCCCGGCCGTCCTCGGCGAGGTAGACGCCGCTGCGCCAGACCTGGCCGCGCGCGTTGTTGTCGGCGTCCTTCAGCGCGAAGGGGGTCCACGCGCTGTCCAGATGCAGCGCGCCGACGCCGGTGTCCTTCAACGGTTTCAGTTCGCCGTCGGGGAACCAGACGCCGAGCGCGGCGAAGGCCGGATCGGCGTCGTCGAGCCAGCCGTTGCCGTCGCCGTCGAGCTGCTTCAGGTCGTCGAAGCCATTGCCGGAGAGGGCGCCGAACAGCTCGCGGCCGTTATCGATGCGGCCGTTGCGGTCGGCGTCTAGCGCCAGGTAGCCGCTGCCGCGGGCGAGCACCGGCAGCGACTCGCTACTGCCGTCGGCATCGAGGTCGAAATCGAAACGCAGGTCGGTGAGGTCGGCAGCCTTGCCGTCGTAGTTGATCACCAGCGGGTCGCGGAATTCGACCCGGCCGCTCTCCTCGTATTCGCGCGTGCATTCGAACTCGCGGCACATCGCCAGCGACAGGTCGAAGTCGATCTCGCGGCCGTCGGCGGTGCGCACCTTGCCGCCGGCGGAGAACTCGGTGCGTTCGCTTTCGGCGATGTGTTCGACGACGCGCCGGCTCCATTCGACGGCACGCGTTCGCACCGGCGCAGCGCCCGGTTCGTGAAGCTCCCCGACCTGAAGCTCCGGGGCAGCGGCATTCCGTTCCGGCAAGGCGGCAATCCCGTCCACCCGGCAGCGGCATTTTTCGCCCGTCAGCAGCTCCATCATCGACGCGATCAGCTGCTGCAGCATCAGGCGCACGCGCTTGCCGTCGTCCGCCACCGCAGCCTGCTCGGCCGGGGCCAGCGCGCGCATCTCGCTGAGCACGCCGCGGAAGCTGAAGCTGGACTCGGATTCGATGCGGTACTGCTGCGAAAGCTCGTGCCTGGCGTCCAGACGGACACCGGATTCCTCGATTTTCATGATCTGCCTCCAGGGGTTCGGGAGGCGATCCCTGCAAGGCGTGTGCCATGCCGCGCTGCAGATTGCCTCCGGCATGAACCGGGAGTAGCCTGAACTTCGCCTGAAGTCGCAGCGGGGCCGGCGAGTCCCGCACAGTGCAGGGGAGGAGACATGGATTCCGGCGCCACGCAAAAGTCGCCCGAACTGGCGCAGCTTGAATTGATCCAGCGCCTCGGGCGCATCGGCTATTGGGAATACGACCCGGCGACCCATTCCTTTTCGCTGCCGCCGCATTCGCGAGAGTTGCTGTCCTCGCTGATCGGCTGCGCGCGCGAGGCGACGCCGCAGCTGCGCGACGTGATGTCCGACGCCGAACGCCGGCGCTTCCTGAACGCGCTGGAACTGGCGGTGAAAGGCCACCTGGAACTGCATCTGGAGCTGCAGCTGGCCGGCTTCCGCGGACACAACGCGACGATCGTGGTCAAGGGCGTTCCGCTGGCGCAAGGCGACGGCTACCGCTTCGCCGGCACCTTCCACGACATCACGCACGAGAAGCGGGTCGAGATCGAGCGCGAGGAGGTGCTCAGCCAGCTGCACGCGGTGATCGGCGGGCTGCCGGTCGGCGTCACGGTGTTCGACGAAGACCTGCGGCTGCTGTTCTGGAACGACCACATCTACGACATCCTCGGGCTGCCGCAGGGAGCCGTCTACAAGTACGTGCGCTTCGAGGATCTGATCCGCTACCCGGCGCGGCGCGGCGAGTACGGCCCGGGCGACCCGGAGGAACTGGTGGCGCAGCGGGCGGTGCTGGCGCGCAAGTTCGAGCCGCACCGCTTCGAGCGCGCGGCGCGCGACGGCCGCACGCTGCTCGTCGACGGCTATCCGTTCCGCTTCGGCGGCCGGATTTCCGGCTTCGTCACCACCTATACCGACATCACCGAGCAGAAGCACAACGCCGAGCAGATCGTCCACCAGAACCAGATGCTGAAGGCGATCATCGATAACTTTCCCGGCGCCATCTCGCTGTTCGACGCCAACCTGCGGCTGGTCGCCAGCAATCCGCTGTTCAAGAGCCTGCTCGACCTGCCGGCGGACCTGGTCGACCGCGACAACGCCTATTTCGAGGATTTCATCCGCTACAACGCCAACCGCGGCGAGTACGGCGCCGGCGACCCGCAGGAGCAGGTGGCGGCGATCATGGCGCGGGCGCGCAATTTCCAGCCGCACAAGATCGAGCGCGTGCGCCCGAACGGGCAGGCGCTGGAGATCATCGGCGCGCCGATTCCCGGTGGCGGCTTCGTCACCATCTACATCGACATCACCGAACGCAGGCGCGCCGAGGAGCAGATCCGTACGATGGCGCTGCAGGACGCGCTGACCAGACTGCCGAACCGGATCAGCCTGAACGACCAGATCGAGGCGGCGCTCCGGCGGGCGCAGGAGAAGGGCGAATCGTTCGCGCTGCTGTTCCTCGACCTCGACGGTTTCAAGACCGTGAACGATTCGCTCGGCCACGACACCGGCGACGAGCTGCTGATCCAGGTGGCGCGACGGCTCCGGGAGGCGGTCCGCGAAACGGACACGGTCGCCCGGCTGGGCGGCGACGAGTTCGTGCTGCTGCTGCGCGACATCGAGAACGAGACGGTGCCGCTGCGCATCGCCGACGAGATCATCGGCCGTGTGGCGCAACCATTCACGCTGAGTTCGTGCGAGACGCGGATCGGCACCTCGATCGGCATCGCGCTGCACCCCGGCCACGGCGCCAATCGCGAAGCGCTGCTCAAGGCGTCGGACGAGGCGATGTACGAAGCCAAGGCCGCCGGCCGCGGGACCTGGCGGATGGCGGCAAGCACCGCCTCCTGAGGCCGGCGCGGGCCGGCCGCCGGCTCAGAACTCCAGCGGATCGACCTCAAGGTGCCAGCGCAGGCGCGACGGCGCCTTGATGCCTTCGACGGCTTCCCGCCATTCGCCGAGGAAGGCCTGCAGCGCCGGCCGCGACGACGATTCGGCCAGCAACTGGCCGCGCTCCAGGCTGGCCAGCCGCGCCATACGCATCGGCACCGGGTCGTAGAGGGTGACTGCGGGATGCTGCTCGGCGCCGGGCCAGGCGCGGGCGGTGGCGAGGAAGGCGATGGCGTCGGCCATCTGCGGCGCCTCGGCGCGCAGCATCGCCTGGTGGCCATAGGGCGGGAAGCCGGCGACCTTGCGCTCGGCCAGCTGCGTCGCGGCGAAGGCGGGATAGTCATGGTTCACCACCGCGGCGTACAGCGGGTGCTCCGGAAACTGCGTCTGGACCAGCACCTCGCCCGGCAGCTCGGCGCGGCCGGCGCGGCCGGCGACCTGCATCAGCTGCGCGAAGAGGCGCTCCGGCGCCCGGCAGTCGGCGGCGAACAGCGCGGCGTCGGCGCCGACCACGCCGACCAGCGTCAGCTTCGGGAAATCGTGCCCCTTGGCCAGCATCTGCGTGCCGACCAGGATGTCGGCCTCGCCGGCGTGGATCTTGTCGACCAGCGCCTCCCACTGCTTGCGGCTCCTCGCCGCATCGCGGTCGGCGCGCAGGATGCGCGCCTGCGGGAAGCGCTCGGCGAGGAACTCCTCCAGCCGCTGCGTGCCGCGACCGAAGGGATGGATGTCCTGGTTGCCGCAGGTCGGGCAGGCCCGCGGGATGCGGTTCTCGTAGCCGCAATGGTGGCAGCGCAGGCGACGGTCCTTGAGGTGCAGCACGAGGTTGGCGGCACAGCGCGTGCAACGGGAGATCCAGCCGCAGGCGGTGCACGCCAGCACCGGCGCGTAGCCGCGGCGGTTGAGGAAGACCAGGCTCTGCTCGCCGCGCACCAGCCGCTTCTCGATCGCTTCGAGCAGGATGCCGGAGAGGCCTTCCTCGGCCTTTTCCTTGCGCAGGTCGACGCGCTGCACCGCCGGCAGCCGCGCCTGCTCGACCGCGCGCGCCTTCAGTTCGAGCAGCTGGTAGCGGCCGCGCATCTCCTTCGCCGTGGCGTTCGCCCAGCTCTCCAGCGACGGCGTCGCCGAGCCGAGGACGATCGGCATCTGGCGCTGGTGCGCACGGAAGACGGCGACGTCGCGCGCCGAGTAGCGCATGCCGTCCTGCTGCTTGAACGAGGGATCGTGCTCCTCGTCGACGATGATCAGTGCCAGCTCGGGCAGCGGCGCGAACACCGCCAGCCGCGTGCCGAGCACGATGCGCGCGCGGCCGCTGTGGGCGGCCTGCCAGTTCCTCAGCCGCGCCGCCTCGGTCAACTCGCTGTGCAAGCTGACCAGCCCGGCGCCGGGGAAACGCGCGGCGACGCGGGCCTCCAGCTGCGGCGTCAGGTTGATCTCGGGCACCAGCAGCAGCGCCTGCCCGCCTTTTTCCAGGGCGTCGGCGACTAGGCGCAAGTAGACCTCGGTCTTGCCGCTGCCGGTGACGCCGAACAGCAGGAAGGGGTGGAAGCCGGGGCCGGCGGCGCGCACGGTCGCCAGCGCGGCGGCCTGCTCGGCGGTGAGTTCCGGGGCCGGGGAGGGCGGCGGCAACGCTTTCGCCGGCTTCGGCGTCCGCGCCTGCGGCGGATCGAGGCGCTTGAGGCCCGCCGGCAGCGTGGACAGCATGACCTCGCCGAGCGGCGCCTGATAGTAGGCGGAACAGAATTCGCAGAGGCGGAACCAGTCCGCCGGCAGGACCGGCTCGGGCAGGATGGCCTCGACCGGCTTCAGCTGCTCGGGCGCGAATTCGCTGGCTGCCGGCAGCTCGACGATGATGCCGATCACCGCGCGGCGGCCGAAGGGAACGCGCACCCGGCGGCCGATGTCGGCCGCGCTCGCCGCCGGGGCGAGGTAGTCGAAGCAGCGGTGGAGGGGAAGGTCGAGGGCGACGCGGACGATGGTCACGGGCGGCGAGGTCCGGCTGAGGGTCGGGTCATGACGTTCGCGACCGAATTTCGCTGCAACGCAGCATTGGCGCGGATTCCAGTTAGATTGCTTTGTTCGTCCAGCTTCTTGAAATCACCCGCAAGCCATTGCTCGGACAAGCATTTTTTTGTTGTTCACAATTTCTGTGGATAACTTTGTGGATTGCTTGCGGGAAACCCGGCTAACTGCCTTCCACACAAGGAGTTTTGTCACTTTGCCGTAAAATAAGGCAAATGTAAAACCGTTAAAAATCAAACAATTGAAAAGATGCCGCTGATTTTTCTAGGGAATTTTCCGCCACCTCCGCGCGGCGGAAAATTCTGTGCATAAGTCAACCGGAATTTGCCACGCCGGCCCCGTTTTTTTGGGGCCGGCCTGAGCTTATTTGCGCAGTTCGCGGCTGTAGGCGTGGACGGTATCGACCAGCGTCGTCACATGGTCGGCCGGCGTGAATTGCGAGATGCCGTGGCCCAGGTTGAAGACGTGGCCGGTATTGCCCTGGCCGTAGCTGTCGAGCACCTTCTTCGTTTCGGCGGCGATCTTGTCCGGCGAGGCGAACAACACGTTCGGGTCGAGGTTGCCCTGCAGCGCGACCTTGTCGCCGACGCGACGGCGGGCTTCGCCGATGTCGATCGTCCAGTCGAGGCCGATGCCGGTACAGCCGATGTCCGCAATGGATTCGAGCCACAGGCCGCCGCCCTTGGTGAACACGATGTTCGGGATCTTCTCGCCGTCCTTTTCCTTCTTCAGGCCGGCGACGATCTTCCGCATGTAGGCCAGCGAGAATTCCTGGTAGGCCGCCGCCGACAGCGCACCGCCCCACGAGTCGAAGATCATCACCGCTTGCGCGCCGGAGTCGATCTGCGCGTTGAGGTAGCTGGTGACGGCGTCGGCGGTCACCGACAGGATGTGGTGCATCAGGTCCGGGCGGTCGTACATCATCGCCTTGACCTTGCGGTAGTCGTCCGACGAGCCGCCTTCGACCATGTAGCAGGCCAGCGTCCACGGGCTGCCGGAGAAGCCGATCAGCGGCACCGAATTGTCGAGCGCGCGGCGGATCTCGGAGACGCCGTCCATCACGTAGCGCAGGTGGTCGTAGGGATCCGGCGCGGCGAGGTCGCGGATGGCCCATTCCTCGGTCAGCGGGCGCTCGAACTTCGGCCCCTCGCCTTCGGCGAAGTAGAGGCCCAAGCCCATCGCGTCGGGGACGGTAAGGATGTCGGAAAAGAGGATCGCGGCGTCGAGGTCGTAGCGCGCCAGCGGCTGCAGCGTCACCTCGCAGGCCATCGCCGGGCTCTTGCACAGTTGCAGGAAACTGCCGGCGCGCTTCCTGGTCTCGCAATACTCCGGCAGGTAGCGGCCGGCCTGGCGCATCAGCCACACCGGCGTATGGTCGGTCGGCTCCTTCAACAGGGCACGGAGAAAATTGTCGTTGCGGGGTCGGGTCATGATCGAGGGCGCCGGAAGATTGCGGAAAGGCGGAATTATCCGCCTTTTCGACGACCGCCGCCAACGCGGCGGTCGACCATCGGCAGGCGATGGTGCTAGTCTAGAATCGTCATATTTCGCAAGCGGCAATGGAGGCGAAGATGGGCCAGTCGAACGAGGATCTGGACATTCCGGCAATCAAGGAGAAGCTGCTGGCCAAGTTGGGCGACAACGCCGCCTGCTATCCGGCGCAGATCGAGCAGCGATTCCCGCACGTGCTGGCGCGGCTGGCCGACCTATGGGGCACCCGCGAAGCCGACCGCTACCTGGACAGCCTGATGGTGTCGGACCGCCCCAACCGTGCCGGCTTCCCGCCCGACGTGGCGATGGAGGTCTTCCGCCTGTCCTCCGCGCACAGCGCCTACGGCTTCGCGGCGAAGGCCAGCGGCACCGGCTGGGCCGGCGTGGACGAGGCGGCACTGGCGAAGAAGGCCTTTTCCGACGACAGGTGACCGTTCACCGCCGCCAGAAATACGGCGTAAACAGCACGAACAGCGAGAATATCTCCAAGCGCCCGGCAAGCATCGCCAGCGCGCAGATCCAGGTCTGGAAATCGGAGAGCGCCTGGTAATTCTGCGCCGGACCGACCACGTTGAGGCCTGGACCGGCGTTGTTGATGCAGGCGATGATGGCTGTAAACGCCGAGACGAAATCGAGCCCGGAGGCGACGAGGAAGAAGGTCAATTCGCCGACTGTCAGCGCGTAGAGGAAGATGAAGCCGAGCACTGCGCCGGCAATGTTCTGCGGAATCGGGTTGTCGCCGATACGGATCGGGTTGACTACCGCCGGATGGATCAACTTCTGCATTTCGCGCAGTGCTTGCTGGCCGAGGATCAGCGTGCGGATCATCTTGATGCCGCCGCCGGTCGAACCCGAGCTGACCGCTATGCAGGACAGGAACAGCATCCACAGCGGCACGAAGATCGGCCATTGGCCGTAATCGACGCTGGCGAAGCCGCAATCGGTGGCAATTGATACCAGGTTGAAGGCGACGTGACGCAGCGTCGTCCACCACTCCGGGTAGACCTCCAGAACGCTGAGATAAATCGTGCACACGAGCGTACTCGACACGATCAGCGCTATGAATGACTTGGCTTCGGCATCGAACCAGTAGGCCCTGAGCGAGCGGCCACGCCAGGCGACGAAATGCGTTGCGAAGTTGATGCCGGCAACCAGCATGAAGAAGATCAGCACCGCCTCGATCAGCGGCGAGTCGAAGTGGCCGACCGAGGCGTCGTAGGTCGAGAAGCCCCCCAGGGACAGTGCGGCGAAGGCATGGCAGACGGCGTCGAACCAGTTCATGCCCGCCAGCCTGAGGCTAACGATGCAGGCGGCGGTGATGCCAAAGTAAACCAGCCACAGCGCCTTGGCGGTGCTGGCGATGCGCGGCGTCAGCTTGGCATCCTTCATCGGCCCCGGCGTCTCCGCCTTGTAGAGCTGCATGCCGCCGACGCCGAGCAGCGGCAGGATGGCCACCGCGAGCACGATGATGCCCATACCGCCGAGCCAGTTGAGCTCGTGGCGCCACAGGTTGATCGCTGGCGGCAATTGCTCCAGCCCGGTCAGCACCGTCGCCCCGGTGGTGGTCAGCCCCGACATCGTTTCGAACAAGGCGTCGGTAAACGACAGGCCGGGGATGACCAGCAGCAGCGGCGCCGTGGCGATCGCCGCCATCAGCACCCAGGCCAGCGTAACCAACAGGAAGCCGTCGCGCGGCTGCAACTCACGCCGGTAGCGGCGCGTCGGCAACCACAGCGCGGCACCGCTGGCCAGGCAGAAGACCAGCGCGTCGACGAAGTCGAGGACGGTGCCGTCGGCGTAGATCAGGCTGGTGGCGATCGGCAGCAGATAGGTCAGCCCGAAGAAGATGAGCAGCATGCCCATCACGTGCAGGATCGGGAATAGGCGGTATCTCACAGGAAGCCGGCCTCGACCGCGAACAGCTGCTCGACCTTCTTGATCACCTTCTTGTTCTGGCAGAAAACGATCACATGGTCGGCGGGCTGGATCACCACCTCCTTGTGGGCGATTACGACGTGGCCCTGGCGCTTGATCATCGCGAAGCCTTCGCGGCGAATGTCCTCGTACTTGTCGAAGTCGCGAACGATGGCGGCGATGTAGGCCCCTTCGATCACCGGCAGGTCGCCGATACGGCGGCCGATCACCCTGGAATGCGCTTCGTCGCCGTGGGCGACGATCTCCAGCGCCTCGGCGGCGCCACGCCGCAAGCTATGCACCTGCGCCACGTCGCCACGGCGCACCTTGGTCAACAGCGTGCCGATCGACACCTGCGCCGGCGAGATGGCGATGTCGATCGGCCCACCCTGCACCAGATCGGCATAGACCTTGCGGTTGATCAATGCCAGCACGCGCTTGCAGCCAAGCCGCTTGGCCAGCGACGCGGCCATGATGTTGTCCTCGTCGTCGTTGGTCAGCGCGAGGAACAAGTCCATCGCATCGATCGCCTCCTGATGCAGCAAATCCTCGTCGGTGGCATCGCCATGCAACACCAGCGTACGGTCGATGGTGTTGGCAATCGCCTCGCAGCGCGACGGACTGCGCTCGATCAGCTTGACCTCGTAGTGGCCGCTAAGCGCACGGGCAACGCGCTGGCCGATGTTCCCGCCGCCGGCAATCATGATGCGCTGCACGGGCATCGTCATTCGGCGCATTTCGCGCATGACGCGACGAATGTGCTCTTCGGCGGCAAGCACAAACACCTCGTCACCGTCCTGAATGACGGTGTCGCCAGCCGGCGGCAACGGCCGGTCGTGGCGGAAGATGGCGACGATCCGCGCGTCGACCTCGCCGGAAAGATGCTGCGGCATCTCGCGGATCGGCTTGTCGACTAGGAGGCCGCCGGCATAGGCGCGGACGGCGACCAGCGCCACGCGGCCATAGCCGAACGACAGCACTTGCAGGGCCTCGGGAAATTCGACCAGGCGACGGATGTGCTCGGTAACGACCTCCTCCGGGCAGATCGCGAAATCGACGGCGAAGTTCTCCGGCGCCAGCAGCGCTTCGCTGTCGAGGAAGTCGGCCGAACGCAGCCGGGCGATCCGCGTCGGCACGTTGAACAGGCTCTTCGCCACCTTGCAGGCAACCAGGTTGGTCTGGTCGCTCTGCGTCACCGCAATGATCATGTCGGCGTCATCGGCGCCGGCGTCGGCCAGTACCGAAGGCCACGAGGCGTTGCCGACGACGGTGCGCAGGTCGAGCCGGTCCTGCAGGTAGGCCAGCCGTGCCGCATCGGTATCAACGATGGTGATGTCGTTCTCTTCCGAGACCAGGCTTTCGGCGACGCTGGCACCGACCTGGCCGGCGCCGAGGATGACGATCTTCATGCGTTTCCCCCTTGTTCCCGCGTTGGCGGTGGCGTGCGTTATTCCTCGCCGCGGCGGCCGATCTGGATGCCGAGCTGCTTCAGCTTGCGATAGAGATGGGTGCGTTCGAGGCCGGACTTTTCGGCGACGCGCGTCATGTTGCCGCCCTCCAGCCGCAGCTGGTGCTCGAAGTAGAGGCGCTCGAAAGCGTCGCGCGCGTCGCGCAGCGGCTGCTCGAAGAAGGGCAGCAGCGACGGCGTGTCGCTGTTCTCGCGCAGCTCGGTCTGCAGGATGCGGGTCACGTCCTCGGCGACGATCTCCTCCTCCAGCGAGGTCAGCGCCAGGTTTTTCACCGCCGCCTGCAGCTCCGGCCAGTCGCCCTGCCAGCGGTGCATGCGCAGCGCGTTCAGCGCGCCGACGGCGAAGCGGCGCGGCGGCACTTCGCCTCGCTCGGCCAGCTGCGTCAGCAGCAGCGAGGCGATCTCCGGCACCTCGTCGGCGTGCGCCGAGAGCTGCGGCAGCGCCACCCAGACTTCGGCGACCCGCGCCAGCACGGCCACGTCCCAGCCGTTCTCGGCGAGCGCCGGAACGGCCTTGGTGGTGCCGCAGACCAACATGACATTGTTCTTTTCGAGGCGCTCCAGCGCAAAGGCGAGGTTCATCTGCTGCAGCTTGCCCATCGCTCCCAGATCGGCGGCGAAGAGGATGCCGCCGGAGGCTTTCTGCAGCATTTCCTGGGTCAGCGGCCCGCTCGCCGCCGCCAGGTCGAGCCACGGCGCATGCGGCGCCAGCAGCGAGCGCGCGCACAGTTCGGCAATCGCGCTCGACGCCGACTTGAGCAGTAGCACCGGCGTCTTCGCCGCCGCCTGCTCCAGACGTTTCTTCAAGTCCTTGATCAGCGGCGAACGGGCGAAGGCGTCCAGCGTCAGCGGCGCCTTCGCCGGCACCATCTCGTGCTTCAAGGCCTTCTTCACCGTGCCCAGCAGCTTCTGCAACGCGATCGGCTTCTCCAGGAAGTCGGCGGCGCCGATGCGCGTCGCCTCGACCGCGGTGTCGATCGTGCCGTGGCCGGACATCATCACCACCGGCATCGTCAGCAGGCCGGCAGCGGACCATTCCTTGAGCAGCGAGATGCCGTCGGTGTCGGGCATCCAGATGTCGAGCAGGACGAGGTCAGGGCGCTTCTCGCTGCGCACCTTGCGCGCGGCGGTGGCGTTTTCCGCCAGCCAGACGGTGTGCCCCTCGTCGGCGAGGATTTCCGAAAGCAGTTCGCGAATGCCGACTTCGTCGTCTACGACCAGTATCTGTGCCATTTCCTCATTGCTCCTGGGCAACCAGCGGCAGGCGGATGGAAACCTGCGCGCCGGTCGGTTGCCGGTTGGTGATGTCGATGCTGCCGTGATGCTCGTCCACGATCTTCTTCACGATCGCCAGGCCGAGGCCGGTGCCCTTGGCCTTGGTGGTGACGTAGGGTTCGAAGACGCGGGCCATGATGTCGGCCGGGAAACCGGGGCCGGCGTCGGCGACGCGCAGCTCGGCAAAGCGGCCGGCACGCCGCGTGGCGATCTCGATCCGCGCCTCGGCGCGGCCTTCCTGCGCATCCTCGGCGTTGCGCAGCAGGTTGTGGATGATCTGCCGCATCTGCGTGGCGTCGCCGAGCACCGGCGGCAGGTCGCCGGCGAGCGCCACCTCGACCTGCGCGTGCGAGGTCTCGTAGAGGCCGAGCACCTCGCCGACCAGGCCGTTGAGGTCGAGCGGCGCCACCTCCGGCGCCGGCATCCGCGCGTAGTCGCGGAAGTCGTCGACCATGCGCTTCATCGCCTGTACCTGGTTGATGATCGTCTGCGTGCCGCGGTTGAGGAATTCGACGTCGCCGTTGCCGAGCTTGTCGGCGAGCTTCATCTGCAGGCGCTCGGCGGAGAGCTGGATCGGCGTCAGCGGGTTCTTGATCTCGTGCGCCAGCCGCCGCGCCACTTCGCCCCAGGCCGCGCTGCGCTGCGCGGCGATCAGCCGGGTGACGTCGTCGAAGACGACGACGTGGCCGCCGCCGCTGGCATCCGGCAGTTTCGAGCCGCGCAGCAGCAGCACCTGCGGCATCCCGTTCGGCCGCTCCAGTTCGAGCTGGGTATGCCATTCGTCGCCGGCGCGGCCGGCGAAGCCGGCGCGGATGGCGTCGCCGAGCACCTGCTGGCGCGGCCAGACGTCCACCGGCGCGCCGATCAGGCCGTGGAAATCGTCGTCGAGGATCGACAGCGCGCCGGCGTTCATGTTGTTCAGGCGAAAGCCGCGGTCGAAGACGAGGACGCCGGCAGAGAGGTTGGCGAGGATCGATTCGAGGTAGGCGTGGCCGGCCTCGACCTCGGCGCGGTGACGCTCGGCCTCCTTGCGTGCGTCGTCGAGCTGGCGCGTCATCTGGCTGAAGGACTGCGTGAGCACGCCGAGCTCGTCGCGGCTGTAGATCGCCTGGCGCGGCGTGTAGTCGCCGGCGGCGACCGCCTGCGTGCCCTCGGCGAGGATCGACAGCGGTGCCGACAGCCGCCGCGCCATGACGAAGGCCAGCGCGAAGGCGGCAAACAGCGCGAGCAGCACGGTCAGCGTCAGCGTCAGTGCGTAGATCTGCGTCAGCCCCCGTCGTCCCAGCGACAGTTCCTGGTAGTCGCGATAGACCTCCTGCACCGCCTCGGCATTCTGCGCGACGCCGGCCGGCACCGCATGCGTCAACTGCAGCAGCCGCGGTTCGGCGCCGAGCTTGCGCACCACCACCGGCAACAGCGCGCGCAGATAGAGGTGATCGGACTCGCCCTCGACGGCGCCGACGCCGCGTCCGACGCGCGCCTGCTGCAACTGCGTCGGCGAGGGCAGCGGCGGCATCAGCACGCCGAGACCGCTGGTGGCGCTGCCGAGCAGCTGGCCGGAGAGCGTAAATAAGGCCGCGGTCTCCGAACCGGCCTGTTCGCGCAGGCGGTTGAGCTGCGCGCGGTGCTGGGACTCGGGCAGATCGGCGAGTTCGAGCGCGGCTCCCTGCGCCTTGTCCATCAGTTCGGCAAGCTGCGCATCGAGCGCGCTGCGGCCGAGGTTGAGGCCGGACTCAAGGGCCTTCTCGACGCGCACGTCGAACCAGCTCTCGATGCTCGTGGTCAGGAACTGCACCGAAACGCCATAGATCAGCGCCCCCGGCAGCACCGCCATCAGCCCGAAGAAAAGCATCAGGCGCAGCTTCAGGCGCGAGCCGAACACCTGCTGCCGGTGCTCCTGCCACAGCTGGCGGAGCTGCCAGCCGACCAGCGACAGCAGCGCCAGAGCGACGATGACGTTGAGCGCGATCAGCCACGGATAGTTGCGCGCGAACAGCGCCGTGTTGGCGCTCGCCGTGGCCAGCAGGAAGAGCAGGATGGCGCCGAAGGCGGCGGCGACGACGAGCAGTACCTTCATTTGCCGTCCCCCGCGGACACCGGCGTCGCCGGCACGGTGACGGTCCAGCGCTTCCAGTCCGAATCGAGTACCCAGTCCTTGTTCGACAAGGCCTCGACCTGGAAGGGCTTGGGTAGCTGCGAGACGTCGAGGCGCATGCGCAGCATGGCGTCGAAGCGCTCGCCGGCCTGCACCCGGTCGCGCTCGACGACCTGCCAGTGGCGGACCCGTGCCAGCACGCGCAATGCCTCGTCGAGCGAGGGGAAGCTCTGGTGCAGGACGCCGGTGGACAAGCGGTACTGGCGGGTCAGCGCGTGATAGGTGAGGCGCCAGGTCTGGCTGGCCTTTGCCACCTTCTCGTCGAACCAGTACCAGCGCGGCCGGATCAACTCGAACTCGGCGACGAAATAGAGCGCCAGCCCCTTGCCGACGGCTTCTTCGAGGCGCGGGCTGAGCTCGAGGCCGAAATCGGCGGACAGTGCGAGCCCGCCTTCCTCGGCCGGCTGCAGCCGGATGTCGCGCAGGTCGATGTCGGCGGCGAACGCCGTCGCCGCAGCCAGGCAGAGGACGAACAGCGCCTCAGCGAGCCTTCTGCAGCAGCGCGTAATAGAAGCCGTCATGATCCCCCTGCGGCAGCAGTTGTTCTTCGGCGACCAGTTCCGCCTGGGCCTGCGCTGCGACAAAGCCGGCCACCTGCTCGCGGTTCTCTTCCGGAAACACCGAACAGGTGACGTAGAGCAGTTTCCCCCCCGGCGCCAGCGTCGGCCACAGCGCACCGAGGATCTGCCGCTGTGTCCTGGCGAAGCCGGCGATGTCCTCCTCGCGGCGCAGCCATTTGGCGTCCGGATGGCGGCGCACGACGCCGGAGGCGGAGCAGGGCACATCGGCGAGGATGCGCTCGAAGGGCTTGCCGTCCCACCACTTCGACACGCGCCGGCAGTCGGCGACGCGCACCTCGGCGGCCAGGCCGAGCCGGTCGAGGTTCTCGCCGATGCGTTCGGCGCGGCGGGCATCGAGCTCCAGCGCCGTCAGCGCGACATCGGCCAGTTCGAGAACGTGCGCCGCCTTGCCGCCGGGAGCGGCGCAGGCATCGAGCACGCGCTGGCCGGCGGCGACGTCGAGCAGTTCGGCCGCCCGCTGCGCACCGAGATCCTGCACCGAGGCCAGCCCGTCGAAGAAGCCGGGCAGGGCGTCGACCGGCTGCGGCCGGTCAAGCAGGATGCCCACGCTGCCGCTGGCGCGCGCCGCGATACCGACGCCGGCGAGCCGGGCCAGATAGTCGTCACGCTCGCAACGGCGGCGATTGACGCGCAAGGCCATCGGCGGCTGCGTATTGCCGGCATCGACAATCGCTTGCCAGTCGGCCGGATAGGCGTCACGCAGGCGGCCGAGCCACCAGGCCGGATGCCAGTAGCGCGCCTCGTCGCCGGTCAGGCCGGCGAGGAGTTCGTCGCGGCGGCGCAGGTAGTTGCGCAGCACGCCGTTGACCAGCCCGCGGAAGGCGCCGTTGGCCAGCCGGCCGGCCGCCTCGACGGCCTGATCGACGACGGTGTGGCTGGCTTCCGGTCGGGTTTCCAGGCGGTACAGCGCGCACAGCAGCAGCGCCCGCGGCTCGGGCTGGGCCAGCGGCCGGGAAATCAGTGCGGCGAGCAGCGCATCGCCGCGGCCGAAGCGGCGCAGCGCGCCGTAGGCCAGATCCTGCGCCGCGGCCCGGGTTGCCGCCGGCTCGCGGGCATGCGCCGCCAGCGCCTCGGGCAGGTTGCAGCCGCCGATCACGGCGGTGACGGCGCGGGCGGCCAGCAGCAGCGAATAGCCAAGCGAGTCGACGGGCAGGGGCGAGGGGCTGGACGTGGTACGCAAGCGACTGTAGCTCAAGGAAATTATGCTGAAGTGTAGCATGGCTACAACAGTGTTCCGGCATAATGTCAGGATGGTTCCGCCTTCGCTGAAACGCTTCGCCTGGCTGTCGATCGCCGCGGCGCTCGCCACCATCGCGCTGAAGACCGCCGCTTGGTGGCTGACCGGTTCGGTCGGCCTGCTCTCGGACGCGCTCGAATCGGGCGTCAACCTCGCCGGTGCGCTGATGGCGCTGGCCATGCTGACGATCGCCGCGCAGCCGCCGGACGACGAGCACGCCTTCGGCCACGGCAAGGCGGAATATTTCGCCAGCGGCTTCGAGGGCTTCCTGATTCTCGCCGCGGCAGTCGGCATCGCCGTCGCCGCGATCGGGCGCCTGCTGCATCCGCAGCCGCTCGACCAGGTCGGCGTCGGCCTGGTCGTCTCGCTGCTCGCCTCGCTGATCAACCTCGGCACCGCCCGTGTGCTGCTCGCCGCCGGCCGCGAGCACCGCTCGATCACGCTGGAGGCCGATGCCCACCACCTGATGACCGACGTGTGGACCTCGGCCGGCGTCATCGTCGGCGTCGGCGCCGTCGCGCTGACCGGCTGGCTGTGGCTGGACCCGCTGCTGGCGCTACTGGTTGCGGCGAACATCGTGTGGACCGGCTGGCGGCTGGTACACCGCTCCGCCTCCGGGCTGATGGACGTCGCGCTGCCGCCGGAGCAGCACGCCGCCGTCGTCGCCGTACTGGAAACCTACCGCGGGCAGGGCATCGACTACCACGCATTGCGCACCCGCCAGGCCGGCGCCCGCAGCTTCATCACCGTGCATGTGCTGGTGCCGGGCGCCTGGAGCGTGCAGCAGGGGCACGACCTGCTCGAAGAGGTCGAGGCGAAGATCCGCAACGCAGTGCCGTACGCGTCGGTGTTGACCCACCTGGAACCGCTGGAAGACCCGGTCTCGACGCACGACATCGAACTCGACCGCGGCGCGCAGCGCCCCTGACGCCACCGATGCCCATCTGCCGCCGCCGGCTGCGCGCCGGCCTTCTCTGTCTCCTGCTGCTCGCCGCGAGTGCGCCGGCGAGTGCGTGGAACGCTGCCGGCCACCGCCTGACGGCGGCGATTGCCTGGCGCGAAATGGGCGCCTCGACGCGGGCGGCGGTCGGCCGCCTACTCGCCGCCCACCCCGACCACGCGCGATGGATCGCCCGCGCCAGGGAAGGCGACGCCGACTATGCCGCTTTCCTCGCCGCTGCGACCTGGGCGGACGACATCAAGCGCGACAAGCGCTTCCACGATGACGACGAGGCGGCAACTGCCGGGCTGGCAGGTTTCCCCGACATGGCCCGGCATCGCCGCTGGCACCATGCCGACCACCGTCTCGACGACGGCCGGCGCACCGGCAACGGCGAGCTCGACAGCCGCCTGCCGCGCCTGATGCGGACAGTGGGGCAACGCCGGGCGCCGATGCCGGAACGCAGCTACGCGCTGCCCTGGCTGATCCACCTGGTCGCCGACGCGCACCAGCCGCTGCACGTCGCCAGCCGTCATAACGACGCCGGCGACAGCGACGACGGCGGCAACGGCCTGTGGGTGGAGACGCCGCATCACCCGCGGCTGCGCGAGATGACGTTGCACGCCTACTGGGACGACCTGCCCGGTCCGCCCTGGCTACGCGGCGAACGGCTGGAAGCGGCGGCGACGGCTTTGCGCCGTGCCGCCCCCGCCGGCGGACGGGCGGGGGAGGTGGCGACCGACGCCGCCGGCTGGATCGCCGAAAGCCGGGAGCTGGCACGGAGCGTGGCCTATGCCGACCTCGACGGCGAAGCGCCGGTCATCGACGAGCACTACCACGAACGCGCACTGCGCACGACGAAGGCCCGGATCGGGCTCGCCGGGCAACGGCTGGCGCGGCTGCTGGAGACGCTGCTCGGCGGCGACGATGTTTCACGTGAAACAGGGCGCTAACCACGCGCCCGCTCTGTATCGTGGGGAAACCCCGGGCCTTCAGGTCGGGGAGTTTCACGGAAACCGGGAGCCGTCCCGCCCCTACAAATAAGAAAGGCTGCCACAGGCAGCCTTTTCGTTTGCGGCACCGCGCCGTCAGCGTCCAAACGCGCGCAACCGGGCAATCCGCTCGGCGGTCGGCGGATGGGTCGAGAAGAGACCGGCAATGCCGCCGCCGGCCAGCGGGTTCATGATCATCATCTGCGCCGTCTCC
Organism: Rhodocyclales bacterium; assembly: GCA_016183655.1. GTDB lineage: Bacteria > Pseudomonadota > Gammaproteobacteria > Burkholderiales > Rhodocyclaceae > Proximibacter. Next base: position 178,075 of record JACPEH010000021.1, on the reverse strand, counting down.
GGGTGTGCCTCGGCTGCAGCCATCGGAATACTGCGGGCGTAGGCGTCGATCTTGGCCAGCGCGTCGGCCAGAGCCAGCGGATCACCGCTGATCTCGGCACCGCCGCGGTCGGCCTCGTATTCGCGGGCACGTGAGATCGCCATCTGGATCAGCGAGGCGGCGAGCGGGGCCAGGAACATGACGAGGATGCCGGCGAGCGGGTTCGCCGGCCGCCCGTTCTCGTCGCGGCCGCCGAAGAGCATCGCGAAGTTGGCGAGCATCGAGATGGCGCCGGCCATCGTCGCCGAGACCGTCGAGATCAGGATGTCGCGGTGCCGCACATGTGCCAGCTCGTGCGCCATGACACCGCGGATCTCGCGCGCCGAGAGCAGCTGCAGGATGCCAGTGGTGGCAGCGACAGCAGCGTTCTCGGGGTTGCGACCGGTGGCGAAGGCATTCGGCTGCGCCTCGTCGATGAGGTAGACGCGCGGCATCGGCAATCCGGCGCGCCCGGCCAGCTCGCGGACCATGGCGTAGAACTGCGGCGCCGAGACCGCGTCGACCTCGCGCGCGTTGTACATCTTCAACACCATCCTGTCCGAGAACCAGTAGGCGAAGAAATTCATGCCGACGCCGATCAGGAAGGCGATGGTCATTCCCTGCGCGCCGCCGACGGCCGCGCCGACGACGCCGAAGAGGGCGAGGATGCCGGCCATCAGGACGGCAGTCTTCAGCCAGTTGCCGAACATGTCGTACTCCTTGATATGTTGCTTCCAGGAAGCCGGAACTCTCGCTGCGCAGCTCCGGCGGCGAGGCCGGACTCGACGGCCTCGCCCGGATTCCTTCCGGTTAGCTAGATGGGGGCTGCCGGCCGCCGCTTCAAGCGGCGGCGCCGAAGCGCCCGCCGGCGGCCAGGGCATGGCCGGCGAGGAACTGCGCTGCCGGCAGGCGCTTGCCGCCGGCCTTCTGCAGTTCGACGATGCACAGCGCGCCATCGCCGCAGGCGACGACGATCCCCTCGCGATTGGCCGCCAGCACTTCGCCGGGGGCGCCGGCGCCGGCTGTCGGTACGGCGCGCCAGACCTTCACCGGCACGCCGGCCAGGGTCGAATGGGCGCCGGGAAACGGGTTGAAGGCACGGATGTGGCGGTCGATCACGGCCGCCGGCTGGGTCCAGTCGATCGCGCTTTCCGCCTTGTCGATCTTCGCCGCGTAGGTGACGCCCGCCGCCGGCTGCGGCTTGGCCGGCAACGGCAGGCGGGCGAGCGCGTCGACGATCAGGCGGGCACCGATGGCGGCGAGGCGGTCGTGCAATGTCGCCGCGGTGTCGGCGGCGGCAATCGGCGTCGCCTCGGCGAGCAGCACCGGGCCGGTATCGAGCCCGGCCTCCATCTGCATGATGCAGACCCCGGTCTCGGCGTCGCCGGCCAGCAGCGCCCGCTGGATCGGCGCCGCACCGCGCCAGCGCGGCAACAGCGAGGCATGGATGTTAAGGCAACCGAAGCGCGGCAGGTCGAGCACCGCCTGCGGCAGGATCAGCCCGTAGGCGGCGACCACCATCGCCTCGGCAGCGACGGCCGCCAGCGTTTCCTGCGCGGCGGGATCCTTCAGCGTCGTCGGCTGGAATACCGGCAGGCCGCGCGCCAGCGCCAGCTGCTTGACCGGAGAGGCCTGCAGCGCCATGCCGCGTCCGGCCGGCCGGTCGGGCTGGGTGAGGACCAGCGCCACCTCGTGGCCGGCGTCGACGAGCGCCGCCAATGCCGCCGCCGCGAATTCCGGCGTACCGGCGAAAATCAGCTTCATGCAGCGCCCCTCAAGCGGTGATTCGCGCCTGCTTGGCAAGCTTGGATTTGATGCGGGTTTGCTTCAGCTGCGACAGGTGGTCGACGAAGACCTTGCCCTGCAGGTGATCCATTTCGTGCTGGATGCACACGGCGAGCAGGCCGTCGGCGTCCAGGGTCTGCTGCTCGCCCTGCTGGTCGAGGTAGCGGACGCTGACCTTCTCGGCGCGCTCGACCTTGTCGTAGATGCCGGGAACGGACAGGCAGCCTTCCTCGCCGACCTGTTCGCCTTCGAGCGAGAGCAGCTGCGGATTGATCAGCACCAGCAGCTGGTCCTTGGTTTCCGAGACGTCGATGACGATCAGCTGCTTGTGTACATCGACCTGGGTCGCGGCGAGGCCGATGCCGGGCGCTTCGTACATGGTTTCGGCCATGTCGGCGGCCAGCCGGCGAATGCCGTCGTCAACTTTCGTGACCGGCGCGGCGACTTTGCGCAGACGCGGGTCGGGGAAGCGGAGAATGGGAAGGAGTGCCATGAAAAAGCTTGCTCGAAGAAGTAATTACGTGCAGAATCTAACGCAAAGTCTTGACTCGGGACGAAAGTAGTGGTTGTCTGCGCAAGTGCTTCGCAGCCATCCGGCCCGTATGACACGATCCAGGCACCGGTTGTTCCGGGCGCTCGCATGAGGATAGCACGATGACCCGCATTATATCCGCGCTCCTGCTGGCCTTGGCCGCCAGCTTCGCCCACGCCGCCGAGCCGGCCCCGCTGAAGATCGCCGACAACGCCCCCGACCGCCACATCGTCGTTCCCGGCGACACGCTGTGGGGCATCTCCGCCAAGTTTCTGAGCGAGCCCTGGCGCTGGCCGGAGATCTGGCGGATGAACCAGGACCAGATCAAGAACCCGCACCGCATCTATCCCGGCGACGTGATCGTGCTCGACCGCGACGCCAACGGCAAGCCGCTGCTGCGCGTCGCCGGCAGCAACAAGCTGCAGCCGAAGATCTACAGCGAAGCGGTCGAGCAGACGATCCCCAGCATCCCGCCGAACGTCATCGAACCCTTCCTCTCCGAGCCGCTGATCGTCGAAGACATCACCGTCAACAACGGCGCGCGCATCGTCGCCATGCAGGAGGAGCGGGTCTTCCTCGGCCCCGGCGATACCGCCTTCGTCACCGGCGCCAGCGACCGGCCGCAGCAGGAAACCTGGCAGGTCTTCCGCCCGGCGAAGCCGCTGCGTGACCCGGAGACCAAGGAAGTGCTCGGCCACGAAGCTTTCTACCTGGGTACTGCCAAGCAGCAACAGCCCGGCGAACCCGGGGTCTTCACCATCGCCACCGCCAAGCAGGAAATCGGCCGCGGCGACCGCCTGCTGCCGGCAAACCGGCCGCAACTGATCAATTACGCGCCGCATCGCCCGGAGCAGGAGGTCGAGGGCCGCGTCGCCTCGGTCTATGGCGGCGTCGGCACCGCCGGCCGCAATTCGGTGATCACGCTCAACCGCGGCAGCCGCGACGGCCTTGAGGTCGGCCACGTGCTGGCGCTGCACCGCAACCGCGCCGACACCTTCCGCGACGACATGACCGAGCGGACGACGACGGTCGAGCTGCCGCAGCAGCGCTACGGGCTGGTCTTCGTCTTCCGCACCTTCGAACGCGTCGCCTATGCGCTGGTGCTCAATTCGGCGGGGGCGGTCAACATCAACGACGTGCTGCGCAAGCCCTGAGGGTAAGCCCCCCTCCGCCCGATCGCGACTCCTGACCGATGCACGCCGAGGCCGTCGCGGACTGGCTGCGCCTGACGCTGATCCCGGGCATCGGCGGCGAAACCCAGCGCAAGCTTCTCGCCGCCTTCGGCCTGCCGGAGAACATCTTCGCCGCCGGCAGAAGCGCGCTGAGCGGCGTCATCGGCAACAAAGCCACCCAGCTGCTGCTGGACACCGATAACCGGGCCGCCGTCGACGCGGCCCTGGCCTGGGCCGCACAGCCCGGCCAGCAGATCCTGAACCTGGCCGACGCCGCCTACCCGCAGGCCCTGCTCGACATCCCCGACCCGCCGACGCTGCTCTATGTTCGGGGGCGCGCCGAATTGCTGGCGCAGCCCGCACTGGCCATCGTCGGCAGCCGCAACGCGACGCCGCAGGGTGAGGGCAACGCCCGTGCCTTCGCCGCAGCGCTGGCGGCCGAAGGGCTGGCAGTGGTCAGCGGGCTGGCGCTCGGCATCGATGCCGCCGCCCACCGCGGGGCGCTGGAGGCCGGCGGCACGACCATCGCCGTCATCGGCACCGGTGCCGACCGCCTCTATCCGGCGCGCAACCAGGTGCTGGCGCTGGAAATCGCTGAAAGAGGCGCGATCGTCTCCGAATTTCCGCTCGGCACCCCCGCTGCCGCAGCCAATTTCCCGCGCCGTAACCGCATCATTTCCGGGCTTTCCCGCGGCGTGCTGGTGGTCGAGGCCGCCGTCGAGAGCGGTTCGCTGATCACCGCCCGCCTCGCCGGCGAGCAGGGCAGGGAGGTCTTCGCGATTCCCGGATCGATCCACTCGCCGCAGTCCCGCGGCTGCCACCGCCTGCTCCGGCAGGGCGCCAAGCTGGTCGAGACGGCGCGCGACATCCTTGAGGAACTGGGCAATCCGGTCGAGCACACGCGGGGTCGCTCGCGGCAAGCGGCAGCACCGCAGGAGTCCGACGCGGCGATCCGGCTGCTGGACCACGCCGGCTTCGACCCGGTCACCATCGACGACCTGGTCGGCCGCTCTGGCTTGACGGCCGATGCGCTTTCCGTGATCCTGTTGCAACTGGAACTCGACGGTCGGGTTGCCAGTCTGCCGGGAGGCCGCTATCAGCGGTTGGCGGAATAACACGTAAGTCAATGATCGACGTCCTCGTCTTCCTCTTCGAAAACTATTTCGACATCAGCACCCATCCGGCACCCGACGCTCTGGTGCGGAAGCTGTCCGCAGCCGGTTTCGACCCGGACGAAATCTCGCTGGCGCTCGACTGGCTGGACGAGCTGAAATCGGCCCGCCCGGCCGCCTTCGCCGGCAACCCGCGGGCCAGCCGCGTCTACACCCCCGACGAGCAGGCGAAGCTGGACACCGACTGCATCGATTTCGTGCTCTTCCTCGAATCGGCCGGGGTCGTCACGCCGCCGCTGCGCGAACTGATCCTCGACCGCGCGATGAGCCTGGACGACGATCCGGTGCCGCTGGAGAAGCTGAAGATCATCGTTCTGATGGTGCTGTGGAGTCAGGAACAGGATCTCGAACCGCTGATCGTCGAGGAACTGCTGAACACGCCGGATGACGTTCTGCTGCACTGACCCCGCCTGACACCGGCATGCACGCTGCTTGCATGCGGCGGGCGAACCCTCTTATCATCCGTCGCAATCCTCGATCGCCCGCCGATCGGCCATCCCAGAGCGCCCCCGCCATGAGCAAGAAGCTGATCATCGCCGAAAAACCTTCCGTCGCCGCCGACATCGCGCGGGCGCTGGGTGGCTTCACCAAGCACGACGACTATTTCGAGAGCGACGAGTACGTGCTCTCCTCGGCGATCGGCCACCTGCTCGAACTGGCCTGCCCGGAAGCCTACGAGGTCAAGCGCGGCAAATGGTCCTTCGCCCACCTGCCGGTGATCCCGCCGCATTTCGACCTGCGTCCGATCGAGAAGACCGAGTCGCGGCTGAAGCTGCTGACCAAGCTGATCAAGCGCAAGGAAGTCACCGGCCTGGTGAACGCCTGTGACGCGGGCCGCGAGGGCGAGCTGATCTTCAACTACATCGCCCAGCACGCGAAGAGCGGCAAGCCGGTCGAGCGGCTGTGGCTGCAGTCGATGACCCCGGCCGCCATCCGCGACGGCTTTGCCCGCCTGCGCCAGGGCGCGGAAATGCAGGGGCTGGCCGACGCCGCGGTCTGCCGCTCGGAATCGGACTGGCTGGTCGGCATCAACGGCACGCGGGCGATGACCGCCTTCAACTCGAAGACCGGCGGCTTCCACCTGACCACGGTCGGTCGCGTGCAGACGCCGACGCTGGCGATCCTGGTCGAGCGCGAGGAGAAGATCAAGAAGTTCAAGCCGCGCGCCTACTGGGAGGTCGAGGGCATCTTCGGCGCCGCCGCCGGCGAGTACAAGGGCAAGTGGTTCGACGAGAAGTTCAAGGGCAAGGAAGACGACGAGCACGCCCGCGCCGACCGCCTGTGGGACCAGGCCCGGGCCGACGCGCTGCGTGCCAAGTGCCTCGGCCAGCCGGGCGAGGTGACCGAGGAGGCCAAGCCGTCGACGCAGCTGTCGCCGCTGCTCTACGACCTCACCAGCCTGCAGCGCGAGGCGAACGGCCGCTTCGGCTTCTCGGCCAAGGCCACGCTCGGCCTCGCCCAGGCGCTCTATGAGAAGCACAAGGTGCTGACCTACCCGCGAACCGACGCCCGCGCGCTGCCCGAGGACTACCTCGGCACCGTCAACGCGACGCTCGACATGCTCGCCGGCCGCGACCTGCAGAAGGGGGCCGACCCCTCGATCGCCAACCGCTACGGCATCTTCGCCGCCGAGATCCAGAAGAAGAACTGGGTCGTGCCGAACAAGCGCATCTTCAACAACGCCAAGATTTCCGACCACTTCGCCATCATCCCGACGCTGCAGGCACCGAAGTCGCTGTCGGAGCCGGAACAGAAGCTCTACGACCTGGTCGTCAAACGCTTCCTGGCGGTGTTCTACCCGGCCGCCGAATACCTGGTGACGACGCGCATCACGCGCGTCGCCGGCGAGCCGTTCAAGACCGAGGGCAAGGTGCTGGTCAATCCGGGCTGGCTCGCCGTCTATGGCCGCGAAGCGCAGGACGAGGAGGCCAACCTGGTCGTCGTGCAGGCGAAGGAGAAGGTGAAGACCGCCGACGTCCGCGTCAACGCCAACGAAACCCGGCCGCCGGCGCGCTACTCGGAAGCGACGCTGCTCTCGGCGATGGAAGGTGCCGGCAAGATGGTCGACGACGAGGAGCTGCGCGCGGCGATGGCCGGCCGCGGCCTCGGTACGCCGGCGACGCGGGCGCAGATCATCGAGAACCTGATCATCGAGCAGTACATCCACCGCGAGGGCCGCGAGCTGATCCCGACCGCCAAGGGCTTTTCGCTGATGACGCTGCTGAACGGCCTCGGCATCCCCGAACTGACCCACCCGGAGCTGACCGGCGACTGGGAATGGAAGCTGGCGCGCATGGAGAAGGGCGAACTCTCGCGCAGTGCGTTCATGCAGGAGATCGCGGCGATGACGCAGCACATCGTCGACCGCGCCAAGAGCTACGACAGCGACACCATCCCCGGCGACTTCGGCCTGCTCAAGGCCCCCTGCCCGAAGTGCGGCGGCCTGATCCGCGAGACCTACAAGAAATTCCAGTGCGGCGACTGCGATTATTCGCTATGGAAGATCGTTGCCGGCCGTCAGTTCGAGCCGGAGGAGATCGAGACCCTGCTCACCGCCCGCGTCATCGGGCCGCTGACCGGTTTCCGCAACAAGATGGGGCGGCCGTTCAACGCCATGATCAAGCTCAACGCCGAGCACGCGCCGGAATTCGATTTCGGCCAGGGCAGCGGCGGCGAGGACGGTGCCGCCGAGGCCGTCGATTTCTCCGACCGGCAGCCGCTCGGCGCCTGCCCGAAGTGCCAGGCCCGGGTCTTCGAGCACGGCATGGCCTACGTCTGCGAGAAGTCGGTCGGACCGGAGCGCAGCTGCGATTTCCGCTCGGGCAAGGTCATCCTGCAGCAGCCGATCGAGCACGAGCAGATGCAGAAGCTGCTTGAAACGGGCCGCACCGACCTGCTCAAGAATTTCGTCTCGAACAAGACCCGGCGCAAATTCTCCGCCTTCCTCGTCCGCGGCAAAGACGGCAAGGTCGGCTTCGAGTTCGAGAAGCGCGAACCCAAGGCACCGGCCAAGGGCGCCGCGAAGAAGGCAGAAACGGAGGCGGAGGCAGCACCCCCCGCCAAGGCCGCGAAACCGGCAGCGGCGGCGAAGGCACCGGCAAAGAAAGCGGCGGCAACGCGCAAGAAGGCTTCCTGACGGTCGCCATGTCGGAAAGACAAGGGCCACCTACGGGTGGCCCTTTTTGTTTCACGTGAAACGTGAAGCTCCCCAACCTGAAGGTCCGGGGCTTGCGCTCTACGCGTTGTCAGTGCCTGCTTACTCCTCAAGCAGGCTGCGCAGCATCCAGGCATTCTTCTCGTGCACTTCCATGCGCTGCGTCAGCAGATCGGCGGTCGGCTGGTCGTTGGCCTTCTCGACCACCTTGAACACCTCGCGTGCCGTCCGCGTCACCGCTTCCTGCCCCGCCACCAGCTGACGGATCATATCCTTGGCCTTGGGCACTCCTTCCTCCTCGGGAATCGAGGACAGCGCCACGAACTGCTTGTACGAACCCGGCGCCGGGTAGCCGAGCGAACGGATGCGCTCGGCGATCAGGTCCAGCGCGTTCCAGATCTCGGTATATTGGCCCATGAACATCACATGCAGGGTCTGGAACATCGGCCCGGTGACGTTCCAGTGGAAATTGTGGGTCTTCAGGTACAGCGTGTAGCTGTCCGCCAGCAGGCGGGAAAGCCCGTCGGCGATCTTCTTGCGGTCCTTCTCGGTGATGCCGATGTCGATCTTGGTTGCCATGGTTTGCTCCTTCATCGCGTCGATTGAATGCCATCCATGCCCGCAGGATAACGCCGGCCACCGGCTTCGGCCAGTTGCCTTCGGCAATGATTCCGATAGCCGCGTCCTATGCGCTCGGCTGTACGCCCGGAGGCGGCGAGGCCAGGATCGCCTCGCGCAGCACGTCGATCGCCTGTGGCCGGGGAAAGGTGACGCGCCAGGCAATCACGACGCGGCGGGTCGGCACCGGTTCGGCAAACGGACGGATCGACAGCAGGCTCTCGTCGCGCGGCCAGGTCTCGACCGCCGAGGCCGGCACCACCGACAGCCCGGCGCCGCTGGCCACCATGTGCCGCAGGGTCTCCAGCGAGCTGCCTTCCAGCGCACGCTCCAGCCCGCCGGGCTCGGACAGCTGCGGGCAGGCCTGCACCACCTGGTCGCGGAAGCAGTTGCCCTGGCCGAGCAGCAACAGGTGCTCGGCGGTCAGCTCGTCGCTGGCGATCGTCTTTCGCTTGCACAGCGGGTGCCCGGCCGGCAGCGCCACGCGGAACGGCTCATCGTAGACGGCGCGGGTAAGTATCCCGGGTTCGGCAAAGGGCAGGGCGAGCACCGCGACATCCAGCTCGCCGCGTCGCAACTGCTCGGCCAGCCGCACCGTGAAGTTCTCCTGCAGGTACAGCGGCATCTGCGGCGCCCGCGCGTGCAGTGCCGGGATCAGGCGCGGCAGCAGGTAGGGGGCGATGGTGTAGATGACGCCGAGGCGCAGCGGCCCGACCAGCGGGTCCTTGCCGCGCACCGCGATCTCGTCGAGCTTGGCCGCTTCCTCCAGCACGCGCTCGGCCTGCGCCGACACCTGCTCGCCGAGCGGCGTCAGGCGCACGTCGGCGGACGAGCGCTCGAACAGCAGCGCGCCGATGCGTTGCTCGACCTTCTTCAGCGCTACCGACAGCGTCGGCTGGCTGACGTGGCATTTGTCGGCGGCACGGCCGAAATGTCGCTCGCGGGCGAGCGTGACGATGTAGCGCAGTTCGGTCAGGGTCATGGGCCGGAGCGGGACTCAGAAAGTGATGACCTTGTCCGCCTCGACCGCGGCGGCCGCCATATCCACCAGCGTGCCGATGGCCACGCCGGGAATCAGCTCCAGCTCGGCCACGCCGCGCGCCACGGCGCAGGTGCGGCACAGGCGGACGCTCGCGCCTTGCCCGAGCAGATGCTCGATCATCTGCTGCAGGCCGCCGCCGGACTCGGCAGCGGCTTGCTTGGGCAGGCCGGCAGTCACCGCGTCGGACATCATGAAGATCGCCAGGTCGACCCGCTCGTCCTCCTGCGCCACCAGCGCCGTCGCCAGCCGCAGCGCGGAAAGGACGCGCTCGCTGCCGTACGGCGGCGCGTGAACAATCATCAGAATTTTCTGCATCCTAGCCTCCCGATTGAACGAGGCTATGATGAACCTGCCGGGCCGGGGAAATCAAGCCCGCAGGCGGGCCAGGTCGTCCTCGCTCAGCCAGCGCCAGCGGCCGACCGCCAGATCCTCGGGCAAGGCCAAGCCGCCGACCGCGACCCGGCACAGCGCCTCGACCCGGTTGCCGATCGCGGCAACCATGCGCTTGACCTGGTGGTACTTGCCTTCGGTGACGGTGAGCAGGATCTCCCGCTCGCCGAGGCGCTCGCAGCCGGCGGCGGCGACCGGCGCCGGTTCGTCGTCGAGACGGACGCCGGCGAGCAGCGCCGCGATCTGCTCGTCGCCGAGCGGATGCTTCGCCGTCACCCGATAGGTTTTCGGCACCTTGCGCTTGCCCGAACTGATCGCGTGGATGAACTGGCCGTCGTCGGAGAACAGCAGCAGGCCGGTGGTGTCCTCGTCGAGCCGCCCCAGCGACTGCACGCCACGCCCGTTGAGCGGCGGCGGCAACAGGCTGTAGATGCTGGCGTGGTGCTTCGGCTGGTGCGAGCACTCGTAGCCGGCGGGCTTGTTGAGCATCAGGTAGGCCTTGGCCTGGTAGATCCAGTCCTCGCCGTCGAACGAAAACACCAGCCCGGTCGGGTCCAGGTCGACAAACGGGTCGTCGACCTCCTCGCCGGCGATGGCAATGCGGCCGTGGCGGATCAGGGCGCGGCATTCCTTGCGGCTGCCGAAACCCTGCGAGTGGAGAAGTCGCTCAAGTTGCATGGCGCGCATCCTACCATCCGGCGTGACAGACGGCCGGAATCGGGGCGAAAATGGCGGCATGAAATTCGAACACTTGGTTGAAATCAACGATCCGGGCAACCCGCTGATCCCACTGCTGACGCGCGATCAGCTATGGCAGGGGCTAATGTTCCGTGCCGAGGATGCCACCCGCTTCCTGCCCGGCCTCGACGCCTGCGTCATCCTCGAACGCGGCAACTGCACGCTGCAGCGCCGGCTCGACTTCGGCAAGGCGGCGATCGAGGACCGCGTCACCTGGTCGCGCTTCGAATGGATGTGCTTCGAGGTCGCCGCGACCCCGACGCACGCCGGTGGCACGCTGACCATCACCATCGAGGAGCCGGAGGAGGACCACCTCTTCCTGCGCTTCGCCTACGCCACCACGCTTGGCGAATCGGCCAACGACGAAGACGCCGCCTACGCGGAATACGTCAAGTCCGCGTACCACGAATCGGACATCGAAACCGTCCGCGTCATCCGCACGCTGCTCGCTGGCGACATCGCGCACTGACCCCGGCGAGGCTCCGGCGGCATGCGAACCGCACCGCCGGGGGACAGTCTTACGGAGTGAACGATTGCGTTCGTACCGTATCGGCGACTTGCCATGGCTCCTCTCCTTGCGCTCCCCGGCGGGGTCCGTGCCGAGCTTGAATCCCTGGTCCAGGCCGGCTACCCGTGCGAAACCTGCGGTCTGCTGCTCGGCGACCGTAGCGACGGTTGCTGCCGCGTCGCCAGCCAGCGGCCGGCCCGCAACCTGAACCGCGAGCGGGCACGCGACCGTTTCGAAGTCGACCCGGAGGATTACCTCGGCGCCGAAAACGCCGCCGCAGCGGCCGGACTGGCGATCGTCGGCGTCTGGCACAGCCACCCGGACCACCCGGCGCGACCGAGCGCAACCGATCTGGAGATGGCCTGGCCGGGCTGGTCCTACCTCATTCTCTCGGTCGGCAGCGGCGGCGTCGCCGAGTTGCGCTCGTGGCGCCTGGCCGGCGACCGCTTCGTCGAAGAGGAGGTGCGTCATGCCTGATCGCGAAAAACTGAACGGCAAGGTTCCGGTGACGATCCGCATTCCAACGCCGCTGCGCGGCTTCACCGCTGGCGCCGACAGCGTCGCGGTCGTCGCCGCGACCGTCGGCGAGGCGTTGCAGGCGCTCGGCAGGGCCCATCCGGGCATCCTGGAACGCGTGCTGGCGCCGGACGGCGAACCGCGCCAGTTTGTGAACATCTATCTCGGCGCCGACAACGTCCGCGTACGGCAAGGGCTGGCGACGCCGCTCGCCGCCGGCGAAGTGCTGGCGATCATTCCGGCGGTGGCCGGCGGCGCGCCGCGCGCCAAGGACCGGCGGCTGCAGGAACTGCGCGGCACGATCGGCGAACTCAGCCCGAGCGAAGCACTGGCGCTGCAGGCGCAGGGAGCCGTGCTGGTGGACGTGCGCGAGGCGGACGAAATCGCCCAGGGCAGCGCCGTCGGCGCCTTGCGCCTCGGCCGCGGTTTCCTCGAACTGAAGATCGAGGACGCCGTTCCCGACTACGAGCGGCCACTGATCACGATGTGCGGCGGCGGCGTGCGCTCGCTGTTCGCCGCCGAAAGCCTGGCGCGGCTCGGCTATCGCCGGGTCCATTCGCTGCAGGGCGGGTTCGCGCGCTGGAAAGCCGAAGGCCTGCCGTGGGACATGCCGTCTATGCTGAGCCGCGACGAACGCGAGCGCTACAGCCGCCATCTGAGCATTCCCGAGGTCGGCGAGAGCGGCCAGGCGAAGCTGCTCGCCAGCCGGGTGCTGCTGATCGGCGCCGGCGGACTCGGCTGCCCGGCGGCGCTGTATCTGGCGGCGGCCGGTGTCGGCACGATCGGCCTGGTCGACGACGACCGCGTCGACCGCAGCAACCTGCAGCGTCAGGTGCTGCACGGCGACGGCCGCGTCGGCCAGCTGAAGGTCGATTCGGCGCGCACGAGCCTCGCCGCGCTGAACCCGGCGATCCGCATCGACACCTACGCCGAGCGGCTGACGCGCGACAACGTCGAGGCGATTTTTGCCGGCTACGACGTGATCGTCGACGGTTCCGACAACTTCCAGACGCGCTATCTGGTCAACGACGCCTGCGTCCGCCTCAGCCTGCCCAACGTGCACGGTTCGGTCTATCGTTTCGAGGGCCAGGTCAGCGTCTTCTGGCCGGCCTACAGCAAGCGCCGCGGCCCGTGCTACCGCTGCCTCTACCCCGAGCCGCCGCCGCCCGAGCTGGCCCCGTCCTGCGCCGAGGCCGGCGTGCTCGGCGTGCTGCCGGGCGTCATCGGCCTGCTCGAAGCGGTCGAGACGATCAAGCTCGTGCTCGACCTCGGCGACCCGCTGGTCGGCCGGCTGCTCTGCTACGACGCACTGGCCGGCCGCTTCAGCGAATACGCGCTGGCCGCCGACCCGCAGTGCACCTATTGCGGCGAGGGACGGTCCTTCCCCGGCTACGTCGACTACGCCGCCTTCTGCCGGGCCGCCGCATGAGTTCGCCCGCCTCGGCCGCGGCTGGCGACGGCGCGGCGCTGCTGGCAGCGGTCGGCCACACGCCGCTGGTCGAAATTCCGCTTGCTGCCGAAGCGGCGGCCGGTGTCCGCCTGTTCGCCAAGCTGGAAAGCGTCAACCCCGGCGGTTCGATCAAGGACCGCCCGGTCGCGCGCATGCTGACCCGCGCCGTGGCCGCCGGACGCTTCGCCGGCGGGCGGCGGCTGCTCGACTCGTCGTCGGGCAACGCCGGCATCTCCTACGCCATGTTCGGCGCCGCGCTGGGCGTGCCGGTGACGCTGGTGGTGCCGGGCAACGCCAGCAGCGAACGCCTCGACCGCATGCGCGCGCACGGCGCCGAACTGGTGCTGACCGACCCGATCGAGGGCTACGACCACGCGCTGCGCACCGCGCACCGGCTCGCCGACGAACAGCCCGAGCGCTACTGGCTGTGCGACCAGTACGCCAACGCCGACAACTGGCGCGCCCATTTCGACGGCACCGCCGCCGAGATCCTCAGCCAATTCGCCGAGCGTGGCCTGCCCCCGCCCGACGCGCTGGTGGCCGGCGTCGGCACCGGCGGCACGCTGACCGGCATCGCCCGGCGCCTGCGCCAAGCCGACCCTGCCTTGTTCGTCGCCGCCGCGATCCCGGAAACCTTTCCCGGCATCGAGGGGCTGAAGCCGCTCGGCCATCCGGGCGACATCGTCCCGGCCATCCTCGACGAAGCGCTGATCGACCGGCGCAGCCCGGTCAGCCTCGACCAGGCCGCCGCCGCCTGCCGCCGGCTGGCGCGCTGCGGCCTCTACGTCGGCCCGTCGTCCGGCGCCTTCCTGCACGTCGCGTTGCAACTGGCGGCGAGCGGCCGCTTCCGGCGCATCGTCACGCTGTTCAGCGATACCGGGGAGCGCTACGTCTCGACCGGGCTCTGGCGTACTGCGTGAGCCTGCCTCGCGAAGCCTGCCACCGCGGTCTATAGTGGAAAACGGGGAGGAGAGAAGAAGGGTTTTTCCCTATTTGCGTTGAGGAGACGATCATGTCCATGGCCAATACCCTGCAGGACTTTCTCCAGCGCCACCACGCCCGCTTCGATATGAAGCACCACGCGCACAGCAGCTGCAGCATGGAAACCGCGGCCATGGCGCATGTACCCGGCGATCGGCTGGCCAAGCCGGTGATGTTCCGGGACGACCTCGGCTACGTGATGGCGGTGCTGCCATCGACCTGCCATGTCGGCATCGCGGCATTGAACAAGCGCCTCGGTCGCCACCTGCAACTGGCCGAGGAATGGGAGCTGGAAGAGCTGTTCCAGGATTGCGAACTCGGCGCCATTCCGCCGATGGGGCCGGCCTACGGCATCCGCACGGTGATGGACGAGGACTTGGCGAACGAGCGGGATATCTACTTCGAAGCCGGCAACCACGAGGATTTGATCCACATGCAGATGGACGCCTTCCTCGATCTGATGGCCGATGCCGACCGCGCGCGCTTTTCCCGCCGCCTGTAGAAAAGTAGTCGCTTGACGGACGAAGGCCCCGGCGGGGCCTTCGTCGTCGTTTGCGCGCAGCGCCGAACGCTCAGACGTCGATGTTGCGTGCCGCCAGCGCGTTGCTTTCGATGAAGTTGCGGCGCGGCTCGACCAGTTCGCCCATCAGCGTCGTGAAGATCTCGTCGGCGCCGATGGCGTCCTCGATCTGCACCTTGAGCAGGCGGCGGACCTTCGGGTCCATCGTCGTTTCCCACAGCTGCTCCGGGTTCATCTCGCCGAGACCCTTGTAGCGCTGCTTGCTGACGGTGCGCTCGACTTCGGCGAGCAGCCAGTTCATCGCCGGCGCAAACCCGGCCACCGGCGCCTTCTTCTCGCCGCGCTGGATGAATCCGCCGGCGCCGAACAGGCCGGAAAGCATGTCGGCCGTCTTCATCAGTTGCGTCCAGTCGCCGGAGAGCAGCAGGTCGTCATCGATGACGCTGACCTTGAGGTTGCCGTGGTGCATCTTCTCGATGCGCAACTGCCAGCGCTCGTGCACGTCGTCGTAACGGGCACGGATCTGGATGCCGTGGTTCACCAGCTTCGACAAGGTTGCCGCCGAGGCCTGTGCCGCCGCTTCGGTCGACACGTCGAGCTTGGCGTTGGCATCGACGATGGCGTGCAGCACTTCCGGGTTGATCAGATGGTTGAGGCGGTTGATGATCGCCTCGGCGAGCAGGTACTCGTGCGCCATCGTTTCCAGCGCCGCTCCGGCAATTACTTCGGCACCGGCCTTCGGCGTCAGCGCGGCCTCGTCCAACGCCATGCGCAGCAGGAACTGGTTCAGCTCGTGGTCGTCCTTGATGTAGCGCTCGGTCTTGCCAACCTTGACCTTGTACAGCGGCGGCTGGGCGATGTAGATGTGGCCGCGCTCGACCAGCTCCGGCATCTGCCGGTAGAAGAAGGTCAGCAGCAGCGTGCGGATGTGCGCGCCGTCCACGTCGGCGTCGGTCATGATGATGATGCGGTGGTAGCGCAGCTTCTCCGGCTTGTATTCGTCCTTGCCGATGCCGGTGCCGAGTGCGGTGATCAGCGTGGCGATTTCCTGCGACGAGATCAGCTTGTCGAAACGCGCCTTCTCGACGTTGAGGATCTTGCCCTTCAGCGGCAGGATCGCCTGGAACTTGCGGTCGCGACCCTGCTTGGCCGAACCGCCGGCGGAGTCGCCCTCGACCAGATAGATCTCGCACAGGGAGGGATCCTTCTCCTGGCAATCAGCCAGCTTGCCGGGCAGGCCGACGCCGTCGAGCACGCCCTTCCTGCGCGTCATTTCGCGCGCCTTGCGTGCGGCTTCGCGGGCACGCGAGGCCTCGACGATCTTGCCGGTGATGACCTTGGCGTCGGCCGGGCGCTCGAGCAGGAAGTCCGCCAATTTCTGGGCAACGACTTCCTCGACGGCCGGGCGGGCTTCGGACGAGACCAGCTTCATCTTCGTCTGCGAAGCGAACTTCGGGTCCGGCATCTTCACCGACAGCACGCAGGCCAGGCCTTCGCGCATGTCGTCACCCGAGATTTCGACCTTCGCCTTCTTGGCGATGTCGTTCTCGTCGATGTACTTGTTGATCACCCGGGTCATCGCCGCACGCAGGCCGGTCAGGTGCGTGCCGCCGTCCGACTGCGGAATGTTGTTGGTGAAGCAGAGGACCTGTTCCTGATAGGAATCGTTCCATTGCATCGCCACCTCGACGCCGATGGTCACGCCGGTATCGCCGACCTTGGCTTCGCCTGCCGAATAGAAGATGTTCGGATGCAGGACCGACTTCGTCCGGTTGATATATTCGACGAAGCTCTTGACGCCGCCGGCAAAGGCGAAATCCTCTTCCTTGCCCGAACGCTGGTCGATCAGGCGGATACGCACGCCATTGTTCAGGAAAGACAGTTCGCGCAGGCGCTTGGCGAGGATTTCGTAGTGGAACTCGACGGTGCCGAAGATCTCCTCGTCGGCGAGGAAATGGACTTCCGTGCCGCGCTTCTCGGTTTCGCCGAGCACCTTCAGCGGCGAGACTTCGAAGCCGTCGCGCATTTCCAGCACGCGATCGACCGGCACGCCGCGGGCGAACTCCATGAAGTGCTTCTGGCCGTCGCGGCGGATGGTCAGGCGCAAACTCTTCGACAGCGCGTTGACGCAGGATACGCCGACGCCGTGCAGGCCCCCGGAGACCTTGTACGAATTCTGGTTGAACTTGCCGCCGGCGTGCAGTTCGGTGAGGGCGATTTCGGCGGCGGAACGCTTCGGTTCGTGCTTGTCGTCCATCTTGACGCCGGTCGGGATGCCGCGGCCGTTGTCGGTCACCGAGATCGAGTTGTCGGCATGGATGGTGACGACGATGTCGTCGCAATGACCGGCCAGCGCCTCGTCGATCGAATTGTCGACGACCTCGAAGACCAGGTGATGCAGGCCGGTACCGTCGGAGGTATCGCCGATGTACATGCCGGGGCGCTTGCGCACCGCCTCCAGGCCTTCAAGAATCTGGATACTCGACTCGCCGTAGGCCGGGGCGTTGTTCTGTTCGCTCACTGTTTATTTCCCTGTTTCTGGTGGAACATCAACTGCTTGTATGCAAAATCAGATGCGCATCGGCATCACGACGTACTTGAAGCGCTCGTTGCCGGGGATCGTCACCAGCGCGCTCGAATTCGAGTCGTTGAGGCCCCACTGCACCGTTTCCGCGGAACTGTTGTTGAGCACGTCGAGCAGATAGCCGACGTTGAAGCCGATGTCGATGGCGTCGCCACTGTACTCGACTTCCAGCTCTTCCTGCGCTTCTTCCTGCTCGGCGTTGGCGGCCATGATCTTCAGGCTGCCCGGGGACAGCACCAGGCGCACGCCGCGGAACTTCTCGTTGGTCAGGATTGCGGCGCGGCTCATCGACGAGAGCAGCGCGGCACGGTTGATCTGCAGCGAATTGCGCAAGGTCGCCGGTATGACACGCTCATAATCCGGGAACTTTCCGTCGATCAGCTTGGAAACGAGATTGATATGGCCGAACTGGAAACGGATCTGGTTCGGCGCCGCCTCGATCAGCAGCGGTTCGTCGGTGTCGGAAAGCAGGCGGTTCAGCTCGAGAACGGTCTTGCGCGGCAGGATCAGTTCCTGGCGCGGCAGTTCGCCTTCGATCGGCATGCTGGCGAAGGCCAGGCGATGACCGTCGGTGGCGACGGCGCGCAGTTCGCCGCCATCGACCAGCAGCAACAGTCCGTTCAGGTAGTAGCGGACATCCTGTGCCGCCATCGCGAACTGTGTCTGCGCCAGCAGCTGGCGGAACTGCTTCTGCGTCACCGAGATTCGCCTGGCCTCGCCTTCGGCGATCGCCATCCGCGGGAAATCGTCCGCCGGCAGCGTCTGCAGGCTGAAACGGCTTTTCCCGGCGCGCAACTGCAGGCGCTTGTCCTCAAGGATCAGGCTGACTTCGGCAGAGTCCGGCAGCGAACGCAGGATGTCCTGCAGCTTGCGGGCACCGACCGTGACTGCACCATCGCCGTCGCCGAGGGCGCCTTGCGTGCTGGTGGTGATCTGGATCTCGATGTCGGTGGCCAGCAGCGTCAGCGAATCGCCCTTCTTTTCCAGCAGCACGTTGGAAAGGATGGGGAGCGTATGCCGCTTCTCGACGATGCCGGAAACCGACTGCAGCGGCGCTAGCAGCGTGTCGCGTTGGGTTTTAATAAGGACCATATATCTAATTCCTATAAATATAAGCTGCCGGTCAACTCTGTGGATAGTTCAGAAAACCACTTATTCTACAGTACGTTGCATTAAAAAAATGGCACTTGAAAAGCCTGTTGCTTGCCTGTTGATGAAAACTGGATGATTTATCCACAGGTGAATAAATCGGGAGTTCTCCACAATCCCCCCCCAGTTTGTCCACAGACTTGTTCAACCCTTTAATACTTGCAGCAGCACATGCAGGTCATGGTTGAGTTCATTGTCCTTGGTGCGCAGCGAATCGATCGTGCGCACCGCGTGCAGCACCGTCGTGTGGTCGCGTCCGCCGAAGGCATCGCCGATCATCGGGTAGCTGTGCGCGGTCAGGTCCTTGGCCAGCCACATCGCCACCTGGCGCGGACGGGCGATGGCGCGCGTGCGTTTCGGCGAGAAAAGATCGGCGACCTTGATCTTGTAGTAGTCGGCGACGGTCTTCTGGATGTTGTCGACGGTGATCTGCCGGTTGACGGCACCGATGATGTCCTTCAGCGCTTCCTTGGCCAGGTCGAGCTCGATCTCGCGTCCGTGGAAGGACGAATAGGCGAGCACCTTCTTCAGCGCGCCTTCCAGCTCGCGGACGTTCGAGCGCAGGTGCTTGGCGATGACGAAGGCGACTTCGTCGCTGAGCGCGACGCCTTCGGCTTCCGCCTTCTTCTTCAGGATGGCGACGCGCATTTCCGTCTCCGGCGGCTCGATCTGCACCGTCAGGCCCCAGTCGAAGCGCGTGATCAGCCGGTCCTCAAGGCCCGAGATGTCCTTCGGGTAGGTATCGCAGCTGATCACGATCTGCTTCCTGGCCTCGATCAGCGCGTTGAACGCATAGAAGAATTCCTCCTGCGTCCGGTTCTTGCCGTTGAAGAACTGCACGTCGTCGACCAGCAACACGTCGAGCGAGCGATAGTAGCGCTTGAAGACATCGAACGATTTTTGCTGGTAAGCACGCACTACGTCGGAATAGTAGTCCTCGGCGTGCACGTAACGGACGATCTTGCCCGGCTGGTGGGCGAGGATGGCATTGCCGATGGCGTGGATCAGGTGCGTCTTGCCGAGGCCGGCGCCGCCGTAGATGAACAACGGGTTGTAGGCGCCG
Source organism: Rhodocyclales bacterium (assembly GCA_016183655.1). Classification (GTDB taxonomy): domain Bacteria; phylum Pseudomonadota; class Gammaproteobacteria; order Burkholderiales; family Rhodocyclaceae; genus Proximibacter. The sequence continues at coordinate 158,683 of JACPEH010000021.1, read as the reverse complement.
CCGGGGTTCTGGGCGACCTGCATGGCGGCCGCGCGGGCGAGGTCGTTGGCCTTGCCGACGACCAGGTTGTCGAAGGTGAAGGAACTGATCAGCCGCGTTTTTTCGTACGGATTGCTGTTGCGCACGATGACCGGCGGCGGCGCGACCGCTTCGACGGCCGCTGCGGGAAGGGCGCTGCTCCGCGGTTCGCTGCGCGGCGGCGTGCTTGCCTTGCGCTCGCCCAGCGTCAGCGCGATGTTCACCGGCGCATCGAAATAGGCACGGCCCAGTTCCTCGATGCGGCTCAGATAGCGTTCCTTGACCCACTTCAGGATGAAGCCGTTGGGGGCGACCAGGCGCAGGCCGTTGCCGACGTCGTCCTCACCCTCCAGGCGCAGCGGGCGGATCCAGGTATTGAATTGCTGTAGCGGCAGTTCCTGTTCGAACTGGCTGAGGCAGGAATTCCAGAAAGAACTCATATGCAGATTTTTCCGGCATGCTGCGAGGCATCGTCAAGATGCGGAACCCCGTTCGGGGCGTAGACGCCGTCCGGGATATCCCCAGCCGCCGGAACAAGCCTTAACTTCTTGTTTATGATAGACTAACAAGCAAAAAAGCGGTCGTGAAGCGCCGCTTTGATGAGCATTCTACCGCGCCTGCCGGCGAGTTATCCACAGCCTGTGAAAAAAATTGACCTTGACAGCGGAGGCTGCTTTCGGTCTAATTGCGCGTTTATCTTTGCATCAAAATCAAGGGCATAAATCATGAAACGCACTTATCAACCCTCGGTTGTCCGCCGCAAGCGCACGCACGGTTTCCTGGTCCGCATGCGCACCAAGGGTGGCCGCAAGGTCATCGCTGCGCGCCGCGCCAAGGGCCGCCACCGTCTGGGCGTTTGAGCACGGACAACAACGCTGGAACCGGTTGCGCTGAATTGGCCGGAACGACAAGCGGATTCGGCTTCCCCAAGCGCTACCGATTGACCAAAACGGATGAGTACTCATCCGTTTTTGGTTTTAGAAGGGCCCTGAAAAGTCCCCACTTCCTGTTACATTACCGGCCGCGTGCGGAGGAAGTGGGCGAAAACGGGATTACCGCCCGTCTTGGCGTCGTGGTTCCCAAGCGTCTGGTCAAGGCTGCCGTTCTGCGCAACCTGATCAAGCGTCTCGGTCGCGAACAGTTCCGCCTGCTGCGGCCGCAACTGCCGGCGCGGGATCTGGTACTGCGCCTCAACAGCAAGCTGCAGCCGTTCGACCGCAAGGCCGTTGCGGCAGAGATCGCGAAGCTGCTGCTGAAGCTGACGGCGCCGGCACGGTAGAGGCAAGGGCAATGAGGAAACTGCTGCTGCTGCTGATCCGCTTCTACCAGTTGGCGATCAGCCCGCTGCTTGGCCGGCGCTGTCGTTTCTTCCCCAGTTGCTCGGAATACACCGCCGAAGCCATCCAGAAACACGGGGTCTGGAAAGGCGCGAGGCTGGGAGCGAAGCGCGTTTCGCGCTGCCATCCCTGGCATCCCGGCGGTTACGATCCCGTACCCTGACAACCAAGAAGACTTGAGCCGTTAATGGACAACCGACGCCTGATTCTCCTGATGATCTTCTCCATCTCGCTGGTTATGCTGTGGGATGCCTGGCAGAAGTACAACCAGCCGAAGGCGCCGGTCCCGGCCGCGACGCAAGCCGCCGCGGCCACGCCGCAGCCGTCCGCCAGCCTGCAGCCCGGCGCTGCCGCTGCACCGACGGCGCCGGCCGCGCCGGCCGCCGCGCCGGCAGCGGCAGCGAGCGCCGGTGGCGAAACGATCACGATCAAGACCGATCTCTTCACTGCCGACGTGTCGACGCTCGGCGGCGACCTGACCCGTCTCGAACTGACCCGGTACACGGCCACCGAGGACAAGAGCAAGACCTTCAAGCTGTTCGATCCGAAGCATCGCTACGTCGCCCAGTCGGGGCTGATCGGGGACGGCCTGCCCAATCACCGCACCGTTTTCGCCGCCACCAGTGGCCCGCGCGAAATGGCCAAGGACGGCGGCAAGGACGACAAGCTGCAGTTGCGCCTCGAAGCGACCGGCGCCAACGGCGTCAAGGTTGCCAAGATTTACACCTTCAGCCGCGGCAGCTATCTGATCAACGTCGACTACGAGATCGGCAACCCCGGCCAGCAGCCGCTGACGACGCACGCCTACTACCAGTTCCAGCGCGACGACGTCAAGCCGGAAGGCGAAAGCAAGATGGTCAGCACCTTCACCGGTCCGGCGGTCTACACCGGCGAAGAGAAATACCAGAAGATCAGCTTCGAGGATATCGGCAAGGACAAGGCCAAATTCGCCAAGACCGCCGACAACGGCTGGCTGGCGATGGTCCAGCATTACTTCGTTTCCGCCTGGGTGCCGCAAGGCAAGGACAAGCGCGAGTTCTATGCGCGCAAGATCGACGGCGGCAACGGCAGCCCGCTGGTCACCGCCACCGGCCTGATCATGCCGGTCGAGCAGATCGCCCCGGGCGGCACCGGCCGGCAGTCGATCACGCTCTACGCCGGCCCGCAGGAACAGGCGACGCTGAAGAAACTCGCCGACGGCCTCGAACTGGTTGTCGACTACGGCTGGCTGACGGTGGTTGCCGTGCCGATCTTCTGGGTGCTGCAGGCAATCCACTCGCTGCTCGGCAACTGGGGCTGGGCGATCATCTTCCTGACCATCGGCATCAAGCTGATCTTCTTCCCCCTGTCTGCCGCCAGCTACAAGTCGATGGCCAAGATGCGCACGGTCACGCCGCGCCTGCAGCAGTTGAAGGAACGCTTCGGCGACGACCGCCAGCGCCTCAACCAGGAAATGATGAAGCTGTACCAGACCGAGAAGATCAACCCGCTCGGCGGCTGCCTGCCGATCGTCGTGCAGATCCCGGTGTTCATCGCGCTCTACTGGGTGCTGCTCGGCGCCGTCGAGATGCGCGATGCGCCGTGGCTGGGCTGGATCACCGACCTCTCGTCGGCCGACCCGTATTACGTGCTGCCGGTGATCATGGTCGTCTCGATGATCATCCAGACCAAACTCAACCCGACGCCGCCGGATCCGATGCAGGCCAAGGTGATGATGGCCATGCCCTTCATCTTCGGCGTCATGTTCTTCTGGTTCCCGTCCGGTCTGGTCCTCTACTGGGTGGTGAACAACATCCTGTCGATCGCCCAGCAGTGGCAGATCACGCGGATGATCGAGGGTGGTGGCAAGAAGGCTGCCTAAGCCAGCCGAGCCGATCGCCGCCATTGCGACGGCGCCGGGCCGCGGCGGCATCGGCGTCGTTCGCGTTTCGGGCGCCGCGCTGGCGCCCTTTGCGCTGGCGCTGACCGGCAAGACGCCGCAAGCGCGACGCGCGACGCTCGCCGAATTCCGCGATGCTGCCGGCTGCGCCATCGACAGCGGCATCCTCCTCTATTTTCCGGCCCCGCATTCCTTCACCGGCGACGACGTCATCGAACTGCAGGGGCACGGCGGGCCGGTGGTCATGCAGCTGCTGCTCGCGCGCTGCGTCGAACTCGGCGCGCGCCTTGCCGAGCCGGGCGAATTCACCCGCCGCGCGTTCGAGAACGACAAGCTCGATCTGGCCCAGGCGGAAGCCGTCGCCGACCTGATCGACGCCGCCACGGCAAGCGCGGCGCGCTCGGCGGTGCGCTCGCTGCAGGGCGAATTCTCGAAGGAGATCCACGCGTTGACCGGGCAGCTGGTCGAGCTGCGCGCGCTGACCGAAGCGACCCTCGATTTTCCCGACGAGGAGATCGATTTCCTGCAGTCCGCCGACGCCTTCGGCCGCCTGGCCCGCCTGCGCCAGCGGCTGGCCGCGGTCTTCGAGCGTGCGCAGCAGGGCCGCCTGCTGCAGGGCGGGCTGCATGTCGTCCTCGTCGGCCAGCCCAACGTCGGCAAGTCCAGCCTGTTGAACCGCCTCGCCGGCGACGAGCTGGCGATCGTCACGCCGGTCGCCGGCACCACGCGCGACGCGTTGAAGGGCAGCATCCAGATCGAGGGCATTCCGCTGCATGTGATCGACACCGCCGGTCTGCGCGAGACCGAGGACGAGGTCGAGAAGATCGGCATCGAGCGCACCTGGCGCGAGATCGAACGCGCCGACGTCGTACTGCTGCTGACCGACGCCCAGCACGGCATCGGCGACGCCGAGCGCGCCATTCTCGCGCGCCTGCCGGCGGCGATCCGGCGCATCACCGTCGACAACAAGATCGACCTCGCCGGCCGAGCCCCCGAGCGGCGGGAAACCGCGGACGGCGTGGCCATTGCGCTGTCGGCGCGGGAAGGGCTGGGCATCGACCTGCTGCAGCGCGAATTGCTGGCAGTCGCCGGCTGGCACCAGGCCGAGGACGTCTTCATTGCCCGCGAGCGCCACCTCGAAGCGCTGCGCGCGGCCGCCAGCCACCTTATCGCCGCCGAGGCGCAGCTGCCGCAGCTCGAACTGTTCGCCGAGGAGATGCGCCTCGCGCAGCAGGCCCTGAACCGCATCACCGGCGAATTCACCGCCGACGATCTGCTCGGCGAGATCTTCGGCCGTTTCTGCATCGGAAAGTAGACGCCTTAAGCCACGATTAAGTCTTCTCCGTCCGCAATCAATTAAAATCGCGCTCTGTCGGAGGAGGCGCGCCGCGCCCGATGAGCGCGCCAACCCATAAACGCCATAGGTTGATCATGCCCAAATACCCTTACCACGGCCGGCTGTCCGTGGTCGTCCCGGTCAAGAACGAGCAGGACAACGTCGAACCGCTGGTGCGCGAGATCGCCGCCGCACTCTCCGGCAACACCGAGTTCGAGATCCTCTACATCAACGACGGCAGCACCGACCGGACGCAGGCCGTGCTCGACGGGCTCCGGCGCGAGTTCCCGATGCTGCGCGTGATCCGTCATCGCGCTTCCTGCGGACAGAGCCAGGCCGTCACCAGCGGCGTGCGCGCGGCACGCTACGAATGGATTGCCACCCTCGACGGCGACGGCCAGAACGACCCTGCCGACATTCCGGCGCTGCTGGCCGCGCTCGCCGACCCGAAGCAGCCGGCGAACCTCGAACTGCTCGCCGGCTGGCGCACGCGGCGCAACGACACCTTCCTGCGCCGTCTGTCGTCGAAGGTGGCCAACGGCGTGCGTTCGCGCATGCTCAAGGACAACACCCCGGATACCGGCTGCGGGCTCAAGGTCTTCGCCCGCGAGACCTTCCTCCAGCTGCCCAATTTCGACCACATCCACCGCTTCCTGCCGGCACTGGTGATCCGCGGCGGCGGCGCCGTCGTCTCGGTGCCGGTCAACCACCGTTCGCGCGAGCGCGGCACCTCCAAGTACGGATTGCACAACCGGCTGTGGGTCGGCATCGTCGACCTGTTCGGCGTCGCCTGGCTGCAGCGCCGCGTCCGCCTGCCGGTAATCGAGCAGGACTCCGAATTCCAATGAATCCCCGGGTGCTGCTCAAGGGGCTGGGACTGATCTTCAGCCTGGCGCTGTTCGGATACCTGTTCGAGAGCAGTGACCTCGGCAATGCCATCAACGAAGCCTGGATCGACGAGCATATCCGCGACCGCGGGCTGCAGGGGACCGCGCTGTTCCTGGCCATGGGCGCACTGTTTACCGCCGTCGGCCTGCCGCGGCAGATCATCGCCTTTCTCGCCGGCTACGCCTTCGGCCTGCTCGAAGGCACGCTGTACGGCGCACTCGCTGCGCTGGCCGGCTGCGCCGTCACCTTCATCTATGCCCGGCTGTTCGGCCAGGGGCTGCTGCGCGGGCGGCTCGGCGCACGGGCGGCGCGTTTCGACCGCTTCATCCACGACCATCCGTTCACGATGACGCTGCTGATCCGCCTGCTGCCGGTTGGCAGCAATGTCCTGACCAACCTGGCGGCCGGCATCTCCAGCATCCGTGCGACCCCGTTCCTGTCCGCCAGCTTTGCCGGCTTCGTGCCGCAGACGCTGGTCTTCGCCCTCGTCGGCAGCGGCATCAACGTCGCCCCGGCGCTGCGCGTGGGCCTGGCCGCGGCGCTCTTCCTGCTGTCCGGCGTGCTCGGCGCCTATCTCTACCACCGCCATCGGCACGGCCTCTCCATCGACGACGATGTCGATGCCGCGCTCGGGGAATCGGCCAATCCATGAACCTCAACGGAAACAGCGACGTGCGCGACGAGCGGACGATGCTCGCGCTGGCCCTCATCCTGCTCGCCCTGATGAGTGTGGTCGGCATCGTCTCGCGGCCGCTGACGCCGATCGACGAGACGCGCTACATCAGCGTTGCCTGGGAGATGTGGCTGCGCGGCGACTATCTGGTGCCGTTCAAGAACGGCGCCCCCTACAGCCACAAGCCGCCGCTGCTGATGTGGCTGTACCAGGTCGGCTGGGCCGTCTTCGGCGTCAATGAATGGTGGCCGCGCCTGGTCTCGCCGCTGTTCTCGGCGGCCGGGCTGCTGCTGACGCTGAGGCTGGCGGGCCGCCTCTGGCCGCGCTGCACCGGGCTCGGCGGGGCGGCCGTGCTGGTGCTGGCCAGCTGCCTGTTGTGGGTCTTCTTCTCGACCTCGGCGATGTTCGACGTGATGCTTGCCTGCTTCACGCTGGTCGGCATGCACGGCATCCTCACCGCCGCCGAGGGCAGGATGACGCGCGGCTTCGCGCTGCTCGGCCTGGCGATCGGCCTCGGCGTGCTGGCCAAGGGCCCGGTGATCCTGCTGCACACGCTGCCGGTCGCCGCGCTCGCGCCCTGGTGGCACCCCGGCCTGCGCTGGCGTCGCTGGTTCCCCGGCATCGTCGCCGCCGTCCTGCTCGGTGCGGCGATCGCGCTGGCCTGGGCGATCCCGGCCGGCTTCGCCGGCGGCGACGAGTACCGCCGGGCGATCTTCTGGGGCCAGACCGCCGATCGCATGGTCCAGTCCTTCGCGCACAAGCGGCCGTTGTGGTGGTACCTGCCGCTGCTGCCGGTGATGTTTTTCCCGTGGCTGCTGTGGCCGGCGCTGTGGCGCGGCTGCCGCCGCCTTGCCGGAGAGGAGGCCGATCGCGGAGTACGCTTCTGCCTGGCCTGGTTGCTGCCGGTGTTCATCGCCTTCTCGCTGATCAGCGGCAAGCAGATGCATTACCTGATTCCGGTCTTCCCCGCCTTTGCGCTGCTCGTTGCGCGCGCCACGGCAGCCAATCCGCGCGCCGGCGCTGCCTGGCTGCCGACGCTGGTGGCCGTCGCCATCGGTGTGCTGCTGGCGGTGCTGGCACTCGGCTGGGTCCGCCTGCCGAAGAACGACCTGGCGGTGCAGCCGACCTTGTGGCCGGCACTCGCGCTGATCGCGCTGGCCTGCGCCGCCTGGGGGCTGGCGCGGCGCTGGCGGGATCCGCTACCGGCGCTGGCCCTGCTCGGTGCGGCGCTGGCGGCGTTGGTGCAGCTGTCGCTCGCCGGCGCGATCCGTGCCGATTACGACGTCACGCCGCTGGCGACCGCCATCCGTCAGGCGCAGGAGTCCGGCCGGCTGGTCGCCAACGGCGACTACTACCACGACCAGTACCATTTCGCCGGCCGCCTGCGCCAGCCGCTGGTCGCCTTCGACGAAACGGTGGATCTGTCCGGCTGGCTGCGCGACCACCCGGAGGCCCGCGCCGTGGTCTACTTCAAGGACGGCAAGCGCCTGCTGGGCGTGCAGCCGATCGCCATGCAGCGCTACCTGGGCGGCGTCGCGGCGCTGCTTGACGCACCAACGGCGCTGGCCTTGCTGGCGCCGACAGCCAAGGAATAGGGAGAAAAGCCAATCATGAAGATCACCGTCGTGGGAACCGGCTATGTCGGTCTGGTCACCGGCGCCTGCCTCGCCGATGTCGGCAACGACGTCCTCTGCCTGGACGTCGACCCGGAGAAGATCCGCATCCTCAACGAGGGCGGCATCCCGATCTTCGAGCCCGGCCTGCCGGAAATGGTCCGCCGCAATGCCGAGGCCGGCCGCCTCCGCTTCACGCTGGACGTCGAGCGGGCAGTGGCGCACGGCACGATCCAGTTCATCGCCGTCGGCACGCCGCCGGACGAGGACGGCTCGGCCGACCTGCAGTACGTGCTCGCCGCGGCGCGCAACATCGGCCGCCTGATGAACGACTACAAGCTCATCGTCGACAAGAGCACGGTGCCGGTCGGCACCGCCGACAAGGTACAGGCGGCAGTTGCCGACGAACTGGCGAAGCGCGCTGCCGCGCTGCCGTTCAGCGTCGTCTCCAACCCGGAATTCCTGAAGCAGGGCGCCGCCGTCGACGACTTCATGCGCCCCGACCGCATCGTCGTCGGCGCCGCCGACGAGCGCGCGGTGCAGCTGATGCGTGCGCTCTACGCGCCGTTCCAGCGCAACCACGAGCGTCTGCTGGTCACCGACGTGAAGAGTGCCGAGCTGATCAAGTACGCGGCCAACGCGATGCTGGCGACGCGGATCAGCTTCATGAACGAGCTCGCCAACCTGGCTGAAGCGCTTGGTGCCGACATCGAGATGGTGCGCCAGGGCATCGGTTCCGATCCGCGCATCGGCTATCACTTCCTCTACCCCGGCTGCGGCTACGGAGGCTCCTGCTTCCCGAAGGACGTCAAGGCGCTGATCCGCACCGCCGCCGACGATGCCGGCATCGAAATGCAGGTGCTGAGCGCCGTCGAGGCCGCCAACCAGGCGCAGAAGCACGTGCTGACGGCGAAGGTGAAGGCGCGTTTCGGTGCCGACCTCACCGGCCGCCGCTTCGCGCTGTGGGGACTGGCCTTCAAGCCGGACACCGACGACATGCGCGAGGCCCCCAGCCGCGAGCTGGTCGCCGACCTGCTCGCCGCCGGCGCGACGGTACAGGCCTACGATCCGGAAGCGATGCGCGAGGCCAGGCGCATCTTCGGCGACGATGCGCGCATCGCCTACGCCACCAACCCGATGGCGGCGCTGGAAGGCACCGACGCGCTGATCATCGTCACCGAGTGGAAGGAGTTCCGCAGCCCCGACTTCGCCGCGATCAAGGCCGCGCTGAAGTCGCCGGTGATCTTCGACGGCCGCAACCTGTATCCGCCCGAGCAGCCGCACGCGGCCGGCCTCGACTACTACCCGATCGGCCGCCGCCAGCCATGACCATGAAAGTCCTCGTCACCGGCGCCGCCGGCTTCATCGGCATGCACGTCTGCGAGCGCCTTCTGGCGCGCGGCGACGAAGTCGTCGGCATCGACAACCTCAACGACTACTACGACGTCGCGCTGAAGGAGGCACGGCTGGCGCGGCTGATGCCGCTGGCCGGCTTCCGCTTCGCGAAGCTCGACCTTGCCGACCGCGCCGGCATGGCCAAACTGTTCGTCGACGAGCGGCCGCAGCGCGTCGTGCATCTCGGCGCGCAGGCCGGCGTCCGCTACTCGTTGCAGAATCCGCAGGCCTACGCCGACAGCAACCTGGTCGGCTTCCTCGACATCCTCGAAGGCTGCCGGCAGACCGGCGTCGAGCACCTGGTCTATGCCTCCAGCTCCAGCGTCTACGGCGATAACCGCAAGATCCCGTTTGCCGAGGACGACAGCGTCGACCGCCCGGTCAGCCTCTACGCGGCGACGAAGAAGGCCAACGAACTGATGGCTCACGCCTACAGCCACCTCTACGGCTTCCCGGCCACCGGCCTGCGCTTCTTCACCGTCTACGGCCCGTGGGGCCGCCCGGACATGGCCTACTTCGGTTTCACCAAGGCCATCCTGGAAGGCCGCAGCATCGACGTCTACAACCACGGCCAGCTGCAGCGCGACTTCACCTACATCGACGACATCGTCGAAGGCATCGTGCGCGTGCTCGACAAGCCGCCGACCGCCGACGCGACGCCGCCGCATGCGCAGCACCGCGTCTTCAACATCGGCAACCACCAGCCGGTGGCGCTGCTCGAATTCATCGAAACCATCGAACAGGCGCTCGGCCGGACGGCGATGAAGAACTTCCTGCCGATGCAGCCGGGCGACGTGCATGCGACCTACGCCGACACGCAGCGGCTCGCCGACTGGGTCGGCTTTGCGCCGCACACGCCGCTGCAGGAAGGCATCGCCCGCTTCGTCGCCTGGTACCTGGCCTGGCGCGGGCAAGGCGCCGGCGGCTGATGGCCGAAGTCGCCCCCGGCCTGCTGCTGATGCTGGTGCTGGCGGCCGGCACCGCCGGCTTCATCGATGCGGTGGTCGGCGGCGGCGGCCTGATCCAGATTCCGGCGCTGTTTACGCTGCTGCCGAAGGAAATACCGGCGACGCTGTTCGGCACCAACAAGTTCGCCAGCGTCTTCGGCACGACCAACGCCGCCTGGCGCTACGCGCGCCGCGTCGCCATGCCGTGGCGGACGACGCTGCCGGCGGCGCTGGCCGCCTTCGCCTGTTCCTACCTCGGCGCAATGGCGGTGGCCTGGCTGCCGCGCGAACTGCTGCGGCCGCTGATCCTCGTGCTGCTGGTCGGCGCCGCGATCTACACGTTCGTGAAGAAGGATTTCGGTGCCATCCACGGACCGCAGCATTCCGGCCACCGGGAACTCGCCTACGCAGTCCTGCTCGGCGGCGTCATCGGCTTCTACGACGGCTTCTTCGGGCCGGGCACCGGCAGCTTCCTGATCTTCCTGTTCATCCGCTTCTTCGGCTTCGACTTCCTGCATGCGTCGGCCGCGGCCAAGGTGGTGAACGTCGCGACCAATCTCGCCGCGCTCGCCTACTTCGCGCCGAACGGGCATCTGCTCTGGCAGCTGGCGGTGGTGATGGCGCTGGCCAACGTCGGCGGCTCGCTCGCCGGCACGCATCTCGCGCTGAAACACGGCAGCGGCTTCGTCCGCCAGGTTTTCCTGGTCGTCGTCTCGCTGCTGATCCTGAAGTTCGCCTGGGATACGTTCAGCTGAGCTTCTTGCCGTACTTGCCGGCGACGCGCTGCAGCGCTTCCTTGCCGGACAGCACGCGCCAGTCCTTGGCATCGCGCGCGCGCGCCTGTTGCAGGTAGCGCTGCGCCTGTTCGGCGAGGTCGTCGCGCCAGCCTTGCTGGTCCATCAGCGCACAGATCGCCTTCGTCGCGTTCACCAGAAACTGCAGGCTGGGCACGGTCTCGGCGGCATCGACCAGCAGGCGCACCGATTCTTCCAGGTTGCCGCTGCGCGCGGCGAGCACGCCGCGGTTGTTGAGTTCGACGATCTCGCGGCCGACCTGGTCGAGCAGCGCGCGGCCGGCGTCCTCGTTGCCGGTGCGCGCGAAGACGCCCTCGATGCGGGCAATGACATGCTTGTTCTCGTTGTGCTCGGCCGCGACCTTCTTCATGATCATCTGCGCCGCGTCGCTGTTGCCGGTTGCCAGGCAGGCCTGCGCCAGGTCGACGGCGACCTTGTGCGAGACCGGTCGGGTCGGGTCGCTGTCGCGCACCAGCGATTCGTGCAGGCGCAAGGCCTCCTCGACCGCCGCCCGCGCCTTTTCCGGCTCGCCCTCGGCCTGCAGGCACAGGCTGTCCATCACCGCTGCCGCGAACTCGCCCTGCTTGCTGCCGCGCCAGTCGCGTTTCAGCTCCTGGATGATCTGCCGTGCGCCGGCGGTCTGCCCCTTGTCGAGCATTACCCGCGACAGGTTGGCGTAGTCGTCCACCTGCCGCAGCGACGAGCCGCGGTGTCGTTCGAGTACCTTGCCGTAAGCCTTTTCGGCGGCGTCGAGGTCGCCGTTGCGCATCGCCACGTCACCGACGATGCGCTGCCGCCCGGCGTTGTTCGGGGAGATCGCCGCCGCCTGCTGCAGCACGGTCTGCGCCGCCTCCAGCTGCCCCTTCTCCTCCTGCACGCCGGCGAGGAAGTCGTAGGCCGAGAGGTACTCCGGAAACTCGTCGACCACCTGCTGCGCCAGCGACTCGGCTTCGTCGAGCGACTTGCGTCCGCGCAGCGCGAGCGCCAGCCCCATCCGTGCCCACGGCACCGACTTGCGCGCCATCACGTCGCGGTAGATCGCTTCGGCCTCGTCATGGCGGCCAAGGGCATTGAGGATCTCGCCTTTCAGCCGCAGCACGTCGAGTTCGAAGGGCGAGGTGTTGGCGAGCAGGCGGTCGCAGGCATTGAGCGCGCCGATGTAGGCGCCCTGGTCGAGCTTCTGGTAGACCGGCGCGAAGAAATTCTTCTTGAACACCGCCTTCAGGATGCGCCCCTGCAGCTGCTCGGAGGTGAAGGGCTTGATCACGTAGTCGTCCGGCGCCAGCTCGGCCACCGAGATCACGTTGTGGTAGGCGCGCTCGCTGGTGATCACCATGAATACCGTGCCGAGCGGAATCAGGTGTTGCTGGCGCAGCTCTTCGAGCAGCTGCTGGCCGTCGCGGCCGTCGTCGAGGACGTAGTCGGACAGGATGATGTCGAAGGGCGTCGTCTTCACCTGCCGCAGCACTTCCGCCGAACTGCCGGCGCCGGTGACGTTGGTGATCGCCAGCGCCGAGAGCATCAGCCGCAGCGAGTCGCGCGCCGCCGGATGGCGGTCGACGATCAGCACGCGCTTGCGCGGCAGTTCCTTCTGCAGGCGCTGCGAAAGTTCGTCGGTGCCGATGTCGTCCAGGGTGGCCATGACCCAAAGGTAAGCGATGCGCCCCGCGGTGACAAGCGCGATGCGGCGGTCAGGCGGGCCCCCCGGCCCCGGTCGGCGCTGGTTCAGCCGGCGGCGAGATAGGTCCGGATCGCGGCGATCGCTTCCTGCAGCCGGGCGACGACTTCCTGCCGCAGCGTGGCGATGGTGTCGTCGTCGCCCCTGCGACAGGCCTGTTCGAGGCGGGCGGCCCGCTCGGTCAGGCGCCCGGCGCCGGCGGTGGCGGCGAGGCCCTTGAGCGTGTGCGCGAGCCGCGTGCAGCCGTCGCGGTCGCCGGCAGCCTGGGCGGCGGCGAAGCGCGCGCCGAAGTCCGCCTCGTCGTTGGCGAAGACGTCGAGGATCATCCGGTAGGTTTCCAGATCGCCGCCGGTGCGGGCAAGCGCCCCGCGCGTGTCGAAGTCGCGCAGCAGATCCAGCGGCGAGCCGCCGGCAGCGGGCGCAGGCGTCACCGCGGCGACCGCTTCGCCGCCGCGGTGAATCCAGCGGCTGAGCGTCCGGTACAGCTCGCGCAGGTCGATCGGTTTCGTCAGGTGATCGCTCATGCCGGCGGCCAGCGAGCGTTCGCGGTCGCCGCCCATCGCGTGCGCCGTCATCGCGATCACCGGCAGCGCCTCCAGGCCGGGCATCGCGCGTATTTTCCGCGTCGCCTCGTAGCCGTCCATCACCGGCATCTGGCAATCCATCAGTACCGCGTCGTAGTGCCCGGCGGCCAGCCGTTCGATCGCTTCCCGCCCGTTCTCGGCCAGCTCGACGCAGACGCCGCCGCGCTTGAGAAAATTGATCGCCACCTCCTGGTTCAGCCGGTTGTCCTCGACCAGCAGGACGCGGGCGCCGCGCACGGGTTCGCTCCGGTCTATCGCGTCCGCGATCCGGTCGCCGAGATGTTCGGCGGCCGCCGTCGGTACGCCGCTCAAGGCGCGTGCGACGGCCTCGTCCAGCTGCCCGGGGGTGAACGGCTTGTGCAGCACACCGGCGATTGCGGCCCGGCGGATGTCCTCGCCGCGCACCAGATCGTCGAACGCGGTGAGCAGGATCGTGCACGGCCGCCGGCCGGCGGCGATGCGCTCGGCGCAGGCGAGCCCGCTGATGCCCGGCAGCGCGCTGTCGACGAGCAGCAGGTCGAAGGCAGGGGCGCGATCGATCGCGGCCAGCGCCTCGGCGCCGTCGGCGACCGCAGTCACCGTCATCGCGCGCTGCCGCAGTTGCTCCGCCAGTATTTCGCGCGCCTGCGCATTGGCGACGGCAACCAGCGCACGCAGCCCGGCAGCAGGCGCCGGAATGGCGTCGGCACCGGCTTCGGCGGCGCCGCCGATCGCAAAGCGTGCGGTGAACCAGAAGGTGCTGCCCTGGCCGGGTTCGCTGACGACGCCGATGTTGCCGCCCATCAGTTCGACCAGGCGCCGGGAGATCGCCAGGCCGAGGCCGGTGCCGCCGTACTGGCGCGTCGTCGACGAGTCGGCCTGGGTGAAGGGCTGGAACAGGCGGGCCTGCTGTTCCGGGCCGATGCCGATGCCGGTGTCGCGTACCGAGAAACGCAGCACGATGTCGCCGGCGACACGCAGCAGCGGTTCGACGTGCACGGTGATCTCGCCGCGCTCGGTGAATTTGGCGGCATTGCCGACGAGGTTGACCAGTACCTGGCGCAGGCGCAGCGAATCGCCGACCAGCGTGCGCGGCAACTCCGGGGAAAGGTCGAACAGCAGTTCCAGTTCGCGCGTCGACACATGGGTGCCGGCGACGTCGGTGATCGCGCGCAGGACCTCATCGAGCGCGAACGGGGTGTGGTCGAGGTCGAGCCGGCCGGCCTCGATCTTCGAGTAATCGAGCGCATCGTTGATGATCTCCAGCAGCGACATCGCCGCCTGGTTGGCCTTGCGCAGGAAGTCCTGCATGCGCGCCGGCTCTTCGCTGTCCAGCGCCAGCTGCATCATGCCGAGGATGGCGTTCATCGGCGTGCGGATCTCGTGGCTCATGTTGGCGAGAAACTCGCCCTTGGCGCGGCTGGCGGCCTCGGCGGCTTGCTGCGCCAGCTTTAGCTCGGTGACGTCGACGCGGAAGCCGACGGTGTAGCCGTCCGGTGTCTTGCGTTCGACGATGCGCAACCAGCGGCCGTCGCTGAGTTTCTGTTCGACGGTGGCGTTGCCCGCGCGGTGTGCCGCGATGCGTTCCGCCACCCACGCCGCGACGCGACCCTTGGCCTCGGCGTACTGCCCGCGTTCGGCGCCGATGCGCAGGATCTCCTCGAAGCTGCGCCCGGGCTCGATCAGGTCGGCCGAGAGCGCATAGGTTTCGCGGTACTTTTCGTTGCAGAAGATCAGCCTGTCGTCGGCGTCGTAGACGACGAAGGCCTCGTCGATGGCGTCGATTGCCGCACGCAGGATGCGCTCGCTTTCGCGCAGGGCTTTCTCGGTGCGGCGCAGCTCGCTGATTTCCTCCTTCACCGCGACGAAGTGGGTGATCGTGCCGCGCTCGTCGCGCACCGGCGAGATGATCGCGAACTCGGAAAACAACGAGCCGTCCTTGCGCCGGTTCACGAACTCGCCGCGCCAGGTGCCGCCGCCGAGGATGGTCTGCCACAGCGCGGCATAGGTTTCTCGGGGCGTCGTGCCGGACTGGATCAGTGCCGGCGTGTGGCCGCGCGCCTCGTCGAGTTGGTAGCCGGTGACCCGGGTGAAGCAGGGATTGACGTATTCGATGCGGCCGGCGGCGTCGGTGATGACCACCGAGGTCTCGGTCTGTTCGATCGCCTGCGACAGCTTGCGCAGCGCCTCCTGGGCGCTGGCGGCTTCGCGCGTGCGTTGCGCCAGCGTCTCCCTGGTCTGCCGCAGGCGCAGCAGCGCCCAGCCGGCCACGGCGGTGGCGAGCAGTGCCCACGCAAGCAATACCGCCATCGCTCCCCCCGAACGAAAACAACCTGCCGGTGGCAGGTGTGGTCGGCGACATGATAGAGCAGGCGACCGGCCCGCCCAAGTCCGCAAGCCTGCGACGAACTATAGCGTATGACTATCATATATATGGTAAATATCAATTGGAGCTATTGCGTCCAACTCCCTACCATGGGCACCGTAGCTTCCACTTCAACCCAAGGAGATAAACATGAGCGTTTCCCTGATCAACACCGAAATCAAGCCCTTCAAGGCCACCGCCTACCACAACGGCAAGTTCGTCCCGGTCAGCGAGGCCGACCTGAAGGGCAAGTGGTCCGTGGTCTTCTTCTACCCGGCCGACTTCACCTTCGTCTGCCCGACCGAACTGGGCGACCTCGCCGACGAATACGCCGCGCTGAAGGACATGGGCGTCGAGGTGTACTCGGTGTCGACCGACACCCACTTCACGCACAAGGCCTGGCACGACGCGTCGGAGACGATCAAGAAGATCCGCTACCCGATGATCGGCGACCCGACCGGCGCGATCACCCGCAACTTCGGCGTGATGATCGAGGAAGAGGGCCTGGCGCTGCGCGGCACCTTCGTCATCAACCCGGAAGGCGTGATCAAGGTCTGCGAGATCCACGACCTCGGCATCGGCCGCGACGCCAAGGAACTGAAGCGCAAGATCCAGGCCGCCCAGTACGTCGCGTCGCACCCGGGCGAAGTCTGCCCGGCCAAGTGGACGCCGGGCGAGAAGACCCTGGCCCCGTCGCTGGACCTGGTCGGCAAGATCTAAACCAGTCGTAACAATTGCTCCCGGCTGCGGCCGGGAGTGCAGCGCAAAGGCGCCGGCGGGCAACCCCAACCCCTCCGACTGCCGCACCGTCCGTCGGCGCCTTTGCCCTGCAGTCCGCATCCGACAGAGAACGACACCTCGAAGGGAGAACCCCATGCTCGACGCCGCCATCAAGCAGCAACTCGCCGCCTACCTCGAACGCCTGCAGCAGCCGATCGAACTGGTCGCCTCGCTGGACGACAGCGCCGCGGCGCAGGAGACGCGCGAACTGCTGCACGACATCGCTTCCGTGTCGGCCAAGGTCAGCGTACGCGAGGACGGGACGGCGCGGCTGAAGCCTTCGTTCGCCGTCGGCCGCCCGGGCGAGGCGGCACGGATCGAGTTCGCCGGCATCCCGATGGGTCATGAATTCACCTCGTTGGTGTTGGCGCTGCTGCAGACAGGCGGCCACCCGCCCAAGGTGGCGCCGGAAGTGATCGAACAGATTCGGGCACTCCAGGGCGAATTCAAATTCGAGACCTTTATCTCGCTGTCCTGCCACAACTGCCCGGACGTCGTGCAGGCGTTGAACCTGATTGCCATGCTCAATCCCGGTGCCAGCAGCGTGATGATCGACGGTGCGCTGTTCCAGGGCGAGGTCGAGGCGCGCCGGATCATGGCCGTACCGACGGTGTTCCTCAACGGCGAACCCTTCGGCCAGGGGCGGATGACGATCGAGGAGATCGTCGCGAAGCTCGACGTCGGCGCCGAGAAGCGCGCCGCCGAGAAACTCGGCGCCAAGGAAGCCTTCGACGTGCTCGTCGTCGGCGGCGGTCCGGCCGGCGCCGCGGCGGCGATCTACGCAGCACGCAAGGGCATCCGCACCGGCGTGCTCGCCGAGCGCTTCGGCGGCCAGGTGCTGGACACGATGGCGATCGAGAACTTCATCTCGGTCAAGGCGACCGATGGCCCGAAGCTCGCCGCCGGCCTGGAGCAGCATGTCCGCGAGTACGAGGTCGATATCATGAACCTGCAGCGCGCCGAGGCCTTGATCCCCGGCGAACGCTTCCATGAAATCCGCACGGCGAGCGGCGCGGTGCTGAAGGCGAAGAGCGTGATCATCGCCACCGGCGCGCGCTGGCGCGAGATGAACGTCCCCGGCGAGCGCGAATACCGCGGCCAGGGCGTGGCCTACTGCCCGCACTGCGACGGCCCGCTGTTCAAGGGCAAGCGCGTGGCGGTGATCGGCGGCGGCAACTCCGGCGTCGAGGCGGCGATCGACCTCGCCGGCATCGTCGGCCAGGTGACGCTGCTCGAATTCGCCAGCGAGTTGCGCGCCGACGCCGTGCTGCAGAAGAAGCTGTACGGCCTGGCCAACGTCACCGTCATCAAGAACGCGCAGACGACCGAGGTGCATGGCGACGGGGGGAAGGTGAACGCGCTCTCGTACCTGGACCGCACCAGCGGCGAAGCGGAACGTATCGAGCTCGACGGCGTCTTCGTGCAGATCGGCCTGTTGCCGAACACCGACTGGCTGAAGGGGACGCTGGCGTTGTCGAAGCACGGCGAAATCGAGATCGACGCGCGCGGCCGGACCTCGCTGCCGGGCGTCTTCGCCGCCGGCGATGCGACGACGGTGCCGTACAAGCAGATCATCATCGCCATGGGGGCGGGAGCGACTGCCTCGCTCAGCGCCTTCGACCACCTGATCCGGCTTGTGAATAAATCTACTGCGCGATCCGATTGCTTCGTTGGGCGGTGCTCGCTCCTCGCCTATCCGATTGATATGTCTCGTCGCTGCGCTCCGTCCGCCTCGCACTCGGACCGCTCGCTACGATTTCTTCACAAGCTCTGAGCGGCGTTGGCGTCGACCGGCGGCTACGGGGTTTCCGCCAGCAGCACGAAGTGCTCGCCGCGGCGGACCACCGGCATGGAAAAGTCGAAACGGTCCGCGCACGCGCACAAATCGAGGTCGGCGGGCGGCAGGCTGGGGTTGTTGCCGGCGGCGAAGCGGCGGCCGAAGTCGGAGTCGCGGACGCGCTGCTCGAACCGCTGCGGATCGGGCGTCTCGCCGTGGAGCAGGGCTTCCAGGTAGTCGGCGCAGGCCGCGTCCTCGTCGCCGTCGCGGTCCACCCACTCGCCGGTGACCAGCAGCGTCACCTGCTGCGGCGACAGCCGACGGATCGCCGCCGCCGTGGCGCGGGCGCAGACCAGGCTGCCGGCGAACGCCGCGCGTGCGTGCGCGAAACGCAGCAGGCCGCGCACTCCGGCGGCCGTCGTCTGGATCAGTTCCTTGCCGCGCAGGTCCGCGCCAGCAAGCCGTGACGGCGAGTTGCCGAAGTCGAAGCCGGGAACCGGGTCGCCGCCGGCGATGGCGCCGGTGGTGATGGCGTGCGGCAACTGGCGCTGCAGCGCGAAGGCCTCGGCCACCGTCTCCACCGGGTGGATCGCGCGGGCGCCGGCGGCGAAGGCATAGGCTGCGGTTGAGAAGGAGCGCAGCACGTCGATGACGACGACGACGTCGTCGCCATCGGTGTGCTCCGGGTCGAGGCGGTTGAGATAGAGGCGGCGGGTGCGCATGGCGGCTCGCGGGTTATTTTCCGCCAGCATGCCACGGACCCGGCAAATGCCGGAAACCTGTTATTTTTCAGCGAACTGGCGTAGAATCGCGACCCTTTCCCGCGTTTTCTTTCAGGTTCCGAACCCCATGTTGTATCCCGAGCGTTTCGACGTGATTGTCGTCGGTGGCGGCCATGCCGGCACCGAGGCGGCGCTGGCCGCGGCGCGCATGGGGCAGCGCACGCTGCTGCTGACGCACAACATGGACACGCTCGGCGCGATGAGCTGCAACCCGTCGATCGGCGGCATCGGCAAGGGCCATCTGGTCAAGGAAGTCGACGCGCTGGGCGGGGCGATGGCGGCAGCGACCGACGAGGCCGGCATCCAGTTCCGCATCCTCAATTCGTCGAAGGGCCCAGCGGTGCGCGCGACGCGCGCGCAGGCCGACCGCGTGCTGTACAAGCAGGCGATCCGCACGCGGCTGGAGAACCAGGCCAACCTGACCATCTTCGCCCAGGCCTGTGACGACCTGATCCTCGATGGCGAGCGCGTCGCCGGCGCGGTGACTCAGCTCGGCATCCGCTTCGAGGCGCGCGCCGTAGTGCTGACCGCCGGCACCTTCCTCAACGGCCTGATCCACGTCGGCCTGCAGAACTACACCGGCGGCCGCATGGGCGATCCACCGTCGGTGTCGCTGGCGGCGCGGCTGCGCGAACTGCAGTTGCCGGTCGGCCGGCTGAAGACTGGTACGCCGCCGCGGCTGGACGGCAAGACGATCGACTTCTCGGTGATGGAGGAGCAGCACTCGGACGATCCGCTGCCGGTATTCTCCTACCTCGGTTCGGCCAGCCAGCATCCGCAACAGTTGCCGTGCTGGGTGACGCAGACCAACGCACGCACGCACCAGATCATCCGCGACAACCTCGACCGCTCGCCGATGTACACCGGCGTCATCGAGGGCGTCGGCCCGCGCTACTGTCCGTCGATCGAGGACAAGATCCACCGCTTCGCGGCCAAGGACAGCCACAACATCTTCCTCGAACCGGAAGGCCTGACGACGCACGAGATCTACCCGAACGGCATCTCGACCTCGCTGCCCTTCGACGTCCAGCTGCAGATTGTGCGCTCGATCAAGGGCATGGAAAACTGCCACATCCTGCGCCCCGGCTACGCCATCGAATACGACTACTTCGACCCGCGCGGGCTGAAATCCTCGTTCGAGACGAAAGCGATCCGCGGCCTGTTCTTTGCCGGCCAGATCAACGGTACCACCGGCTACGAGGAGGCTGCCGCGCAGGGCCTGCTCGCCGGCGCCAACGCCGCGCTGTACGCGCAGGACAAGGCGACGTGGAGCCCGCGCCGCGACGAGGCCTACCTCGGCGTGCTGGTTGACGACCTGATCACGCGCGGCGTCTCCGAACCGTACCGGATGTTCACCAGCCGCGCCGAATACCGCCTGTCGCTGCGCGAGGACAACGCCGACCTGCGCCTGACCGAGCAGGGCAGGGCGATCGGTCTGGTCGACGATGCACGCTGGGACGCCTTCAACCGCAAGCGCGACGCGATTGCCTCCGAGCAACAGCGCCTGAAATCCACCTGGGTGCGGCCGCAGACGCTGCCGCAAGCGGAGGCCGAGCGCGTGCTCGGCAAGGGCATCGAGCGCGAATACACGCTGTTCGACCTGCTGCGCCGCCCCGACGTTAGTTACGCCGCGCTGCTGACGCTGCCCGGCGCCGCTGGCGACGTGCTGCTGACCGACCCGCAGGTGATCGAACAGATCGAGATCCAGGCCAAGTACCAGGGCTACATCGACCGCCAGCAGGACGAAGTGGCGCGCACGCTGACGCAGGAAGAGACGGCGCTGCCCGAGGGCCTCGACTATGCGATGGTGCCGGGGCTGTCCAAGGAAGTGCAGCAGAAGTTGGCGCAGCACCGGCCGCAGACGATCGGCCAGGCCTCGCGCATCCAGGGCATCACGCCGGCGGCGATCTCGCTGCTGCTGGTGCACCTGAAACGGATCGGGCCCCATGCGGGCCCGCACGAGAAGCGGTCGGCATGACGCGCGCGGCGCAATTGTCGGCGGGGCTGCAGGCCCTCGCGATCGAATTGCCGGCCGAGGTGCAGACGAAGCTGCTGGCCTACGCCGCCTTCCTCGAAAAATGGAACCGCACCTACAGCCTGACCGCGCTGCGCGATCCGGCGCGGGCGGTCAGTCACCACCTGCTCGACTCGCTGGCGATCCTGCCCCACGTGAGCGCAGCGAACCTGCTCGACGTCGGCAGCGGCGGCGGCCAGCCGGGCATCCCGCTGGCGATCGCGCGGCCGGAGCTGGCGGTGACGCTGCTCGACAGCAACGGCAAGAAGACGGCCTTCCTGCAGCAGGCGGCGATCGAGCTGGGGCTGAAGAACGTGCAGGTGGTGACGGCGCGGGTCGAGGACTTCCGCCCGGCCAACGGTTTCGCGGCGATCACCTCGCGCGCCTTCGCCGAACTGGCCGATTTCGTCAGGCTGACGCGGCACCTGCTGGCGCCCGGCGGGGAGTGGCTGGCGATGAAAGGGCAGCGCCCGGACGAAGAAATGAATAAACTGCCGGCCGGGGTTTCGGTAATGGCGGTGCACCGGCTCGCTGTGCCGGGCGTCGATGGCGAACGCCATCTGGTCGTAATCAGGGAGCGATGACGTGGCCAAAGTGCTGGCGGTGACCAATCAGAAGGGCGGCGTGGGCAAGACGACGACCGCGGTGAACCTCTCGGCGAGCCTAGCCGCTCTCGGCCAGCGCGTGCTGATGATCGACCTTGACCCGCAGGGCAACGCCACCACCGGTTGCGGCGTGATGAAGCGCGAGGCGCTGCCGACCGTCTACCAGATCCTGATCGGGCGCTCGACGCTGGCGCAGTCGCGCATCCGCACCGAGTTCGGCTTCGACATCCTGCCCGCCAACCGCGAACTGGCCGGCGCCGAGGTCGAGCTGATCGAGCTGGAAAACCGCGAATACCGTCTGCGCGACGCGCTCGCCGCCGCCGGCGACGAGTACGACTTCGTGCTGATGGATTGCCCGCCGGCGCTGAACATGCTGACGGTCAACGGCCTCGTCGCCGCCGAGGCGGTGATGATCCCGATGCAGTGCGAGTACTACGCGCTGGAGGGCCTGACCGACCTGGTGACGACGCTCAGGAAGGTGCGCGCCAACCTCAACTCGGTGCTGCAGATCGAAGGGCTGCTGCGGACCATGTACGACCCGCGCTCGACGCTGACGCAGCAGGTCTCGGGCGAGTTGGAGAGCCATTTCGGCGACAAGGTCTACCGCAGCATCATCCCGCGCAACGTGCGCCTCGCCGAGGCGCCGTCGTACGGCAAGCCGGTGATCGCCTTCGACCGCCAGTCGAGGGGCGCGCAGGCCTACCTGCAGCTGGCGCAGGAGATGCTCGACCGCCGCGACGGCAGGCTGGCGACCAGCGAACAAGGAGCATTGGCATGATCACCAAGATGAGGGGTTTGGGCCGCGGCCTCGATGCGCTGCTCGCCGGCGACGACTCGGCGAAGAAGGAAGTGCAGCGCTCGCTGCCGGTGACCGCGCTGCAACCGGGCAAGTACCAGCCGCGCACGCAGATGGACCCGGCCTCGCTGGAGGAGCTGGCGGCGTCGATCCGGGCGCAGGGGCTGATGCAGCCGATCCTGGTGCGGCCGGTGGCTGCCGACCGCTACGAGATCATCGCCGGCGAACGTCGCTGGCGCGCGGCGCAGCTCGCCGGCCTGGCCGACGTGCCGACGCTGATCCGCGACATCCCGGACGAGAACGCGCTGGCGATGGCGCTGATCGAGAACATCCAGCGCGAGAACCTCAATCCGCTCGAAGAGGCGCTCGGCCTGCAGCGCTTGGTCGACGAATTCAGCCTGACGCACCAGCAGGCGGCCGATGCCGTCGGCCGCTCGCGGCCGGCGGCATCGAACCTGCTGCGCCTGCTGCAACTGGCGGCGCCGGTGCAGGACATGCTGATGGCCGGCGCCATCGACATGGGCCACGCCCGCGCGCTGCTGCCGCTGGCCAATGGACTGCAGGTGGCGCTGGCGCAGCGCATCGCGCAGAAGGGGTTGTCGGTGCGCGAGGCCGAGCGTCTGGTGCAGCGCGAAATGTCGCCGCCGTCGGCGAAGCTGCCGCCGAAGCCGGACCGCGACCTGCTGCGGCTGCAGGAGGAGCTCTCCGATCTGCTCGGCGCCAGCGTCGCGATCAAGACCAACCGCAAGGGTGCCGGCAAGCTGACCGTCGAATTTTCTGATCTGGATCAGTTAGAAGGCTTGCTGTCTCGTCTACGATAGCCGGCTACTTACGTATAAGTACTATGTGCACCGCAGCAAAATTTGACTCTTGTAGAAGACCGGGGTAGACTGCTGCGGTTTTGGTCGGAGCATCCTTTGCACCCGCAAGTCCGCTGGATCATAGGCTGGCAGGCAGCGCTGACGCTGATCGTGGCAGCCGTTGCGGCGGTGCAGGGAGGCACGAACGCTGCGTTGTCGGCTCTCGCCGGGGGCGGCATCGGGGTGGTGGCGAATCTCCTCTACGTCTGGAGGGCGATGCGCCTGTCGGTCGACGAGGCCGGCAACACCGATCCGATGCGGGCATACCGAGGGCAGGCGGCGGGGGAAGCGATCAAGTTCGCGGCGACGCTCGCAGGGTTCTCCCTGGTGTTTGTCAGCTACAAGAGCGTTGCGCCCATCCCGTTGTTCGTTGGGTACGCATCGACCTTCGTTATTTATTGGTTGGCGCTCGTCAGACGGCGCTGATCCGAAACGGTTCTAGGGGATTGAGGGACAATCATGAGCGCAGAAGGCGGCCTGACTACCGCAAGTTATATCCAACACCACCTGACCAATCTGGCGATTTGCGCCGATGCGGCCAAGGTTGACGGTCATTGCACCGGCTTCTGGACTTTTCACCTCGACACCCTGCTC
Source organism: Rhodocyclales bacterium (assembly GCA_016183655.1). Taxonomy (GTDB): domain Bacteria; phylum Pseudomonadota; class Gammaproteobacteria; order Burkholderiales; family Rhodocyclaceae; genus Proximibacter. Next base: position 134,989 of record JACPEH010000021.1, on the reverse strand, counting down.
GTTTCGGGCATCCTCGGCCTCCTCGTCTTCGGCCTGATGGCGAAGACCGCGAGCAAGGCCACCGCCGGCGTGCCGAGCGGCGTGCAGAACTTCATCGAAATGGTCGTCGGCCTCGTCGACCAGCAGGTGCGCGACACCTTCCACGGCAAGAGCGCACTGGTCACGCCGCTGGCCATCACCATCTTCGTCTGGGTCTTCGTGATGAACGCGATGGACCTGATTCCGGTCGACTTCGGGCCGGTCGTGCTGGCCACGGTGACCGGCGACAGCCATATGCCGTTCAAGTTCGTGCCGACCACCGACCCCAACCTGACCTTCGCCATGTCGATTTCGGTGTTCTGCATCATGCTGTGGATGAACTTCAAGGTGAAGGGCTTCGGCGGCTTCATGCATGAAGTCTTCTCCGCCCCGTTCGGCCCGAAGCTGGCCCCGGTCAATTTCCTGTTCCGCGTCGTTGAAGACATCGCCAAGCCGATCTCGCTGGCGCTGCGTCTCTTCGGCAACATGTACGCCGGCGAAATGGTGTTCATCCTGATCGCGCTGCTCGGCCTCTACCAGCTGCCGCTGGCGCTGCCCTGGGAACTGTTCCACATCCTGATCATCACGCTGCAGGCGTTCGTGTTCATGATGCTGACCATCGTCTACATGTCGATGGCCGCCGAGTCCCACTGAGCTCGGCACTAAAGATTACGTTTCACAAACTGTTTTTCGATTAACCGCTACTTTTCAAACTTAGGAGTCAACATGGAACTCGCAACCGTCCTCTCCAACACCGCTATCGCTGTGGCCATCCTGATCGGCGCCGGCGCACTCGGCACCGCCATCGGCTTCGGCATCCTCGGTGGCCGCTTCCTGGAAGGCGCTGCCCGTCAGCCGGAAATGATCCCGACGCTGCAGGTCAAGATGTTCATCGTCGCCGGTCTGCTCGACGCCGTCACCATGATCGGTGTCGGTATCGCCCTGTTCCTCCTCTTCGCCAACCCGTTCCTGGCCCTGGTCAAGTAATCCCCGGTCCCTAACAGAAAGGAGTCTGGCGTGAGCATTAACGCTACTCTGTTTGGTCAGGCGATCTGGTTCGCGCTCTTCATCTTCATCACGATGAAGTACGTCTGGCCGCCGCTGCAAAAGGCGATGGCCGACCGCCAGAAGCAGATTGCCGAGGGCCTTGCCGCCGCCGAGCGCGGCAAGCAGGAGCAGGAGATCGCTGCCAAGCGTTCTGCCGATGCTCTGCGCGAGGCCAAGGAAAAGGCCTCCGACGTGATCGCCGCCGCCGAAAAGCGCGCGCAGCTGATCGTCGAGGATGCCAAGGGTCAAGCCAAAGTCGAAGCGGACAAGGTGGTCGTCAACGCCAAGGCCGAGATCGAGCAGGAAGTCGAGCGGGCCAAGCAGCAACTGCGTGAGCGGGTTGCCGAGCTGGCCGTTGCCGGTGCGGAAAAGATCCTGAAGAAGGAAATCAACGCCGCCGCGCACGCCGACATCCTCGGTTCGCTCAAGCAAGGTCTGTAACGCATATGGCTGAAACCGTCACCATTGCCCGGCCGTACGCCGAAGCGGTGTTCTCGCTGGCGCGCGACAAAGGCGCGCTGGCGCAGTGGTCCGACCGTCTCGAAGCGCTGGCGAAGTTCGCCGGCAACGCCGAGGTGGCCGCTGTCATCGACAACCCGAATGTGCGCCAGGAGCAGCTCGTCGAGCTGTTCTCCGCGGCATGCGGCAAGGCGGATGACGGTCTGACCAACCTGCTGAAGCTGTTGGCCCAGAACGACCGGCTGACTGTTCTCCCCGAGATTGCCGGTCTCTACGAGACCTACAAGCGCGCCGAAGAAGGCACCCGTGATGGCGAGATCGTATCCGCCTTCGCGATGTCCGATGCGCAGGTCCGCGAAGTCACCCCCGAGCTGGAAAAGCACTTCAAGTGCAAGCTCAACCTGACGGTCAAGGTCGATGAGACCCTGATCGGCGGCATCGTGGTGACCGTCGGCGACCAGACGCTCGACGCCTCTGTGCGCGGCAAGCTCGCGGCGATGGCCGTGGCGCTGAAAAACTAGGAGATTTCCATGCAGTTGAATCCATCCGAAATTAGCGAACTGATCAAGAGCAAGATCTCGAATCTGCAATCGACCAGTGAAGTTCGCACCCAGGGCACGGTCGTTTCCGTGACCGACGGTATCTGCCGTGTTCATGGCCTTCAGGACGTCATGCAGGGCGAGATGCTGGAATTCCCGAACAACACGTTCGGCATGGCGCTGAACCTTGAGCGCGACTCCGTCGGCGCCGTGGTTCTCGGCGAATACGAGCATATCGTCGAAGGCGACACCGTCAAGTGCACGGGCCGCATTCTCGAAGTGCCGGTCGGCCCCGAGCTGCTCGGCCGCGTCGTGAACTCGCTGGGCCAGCCGATCGACGGCAAGGGCCCGATCAACGCCAAGTTGACCGACAAGATCGAAAAGGTCGCGCCGGGCGTGATTTGGCGTAAGTCGGTGTCGCAGCCGGTGCAGACCGGTCTGAAGTGCGTCGACTCGATGGTTCCGGTCGGCCGCGGCCAGCGCGAGCTGATCATCGGCGACCGCCAGACGGGCAAGACCGCCGTCGCCGTCGATGCGATCATCAACCAGAAGGGCAAGGACCTCTTCTGTATCTACGTCGCGATCGGCCAGAAGGCCTCGACCGTCGCCAACGTGGTGCGCAAGCTGGAAGAGAACGGCGCGATGGAATACACCATCGTCGTTGCCGCCACCGCTTCCGAGTCCGCCGCGCTGCAGTTCATCGCCCCGTACGCCGGTTGCACGATGGGCGAGTACTTCCGCGACCGCGGCCAGGACGCCCTGATCATTTATGACGATCTGACCAAGCAGGCCTGGGGCTACCGTCAGGTTTCCCTGCTGCTGCGCCGTCCGCCGGGCCGTGAAGCCTACCCGGGCGACGTCTTCTATCTGCACTCCCGCCTGCTCGAGCGTGCCGCTCGCGTCTCGGAAGAGTGGGTCGAGAAGTGCACCAACGGTGAAGTCAAGGGCAAGACCGGTTCGCTGACCGCGCTGCCGGTGATCGAAACCCAGGCCGGCGACGTGTCCGCCTTCGTTCCGACCAACGTCATCTCGATTACCGACGGCCAGATCTTCCTGGAATCCGACCTGTTCAACGCCGGTATCCGTCCCGCCATCAACGCCGGTATCTCGGTGTCCCGCGTCGGCGGCGCCGCCCAGACCAAGCTGATCAAGAAGCTCGGCGGCGGTGTTCGTCTGGCTCTGGCCCAGTACCGCGAACTGGCTGCCTTTGCGCAGTTTGCTTCCGACCTCGACGAAGCCACCCGCAAGCAGCTGGAGCGTGGCCGCCTGGTGACCGAGCTGATGAAGCAGGCGCAGTACTCGCCGATGAGCATTTCCGAGATGGCCGTGACGCTGTACGCGGCCGACAAGGGCTACTTCGACGACGTCGAAGTGAAGCGCGCCCTGGAATGCGAAAAGGCGATGATCGGCTACCTGAAGGCGAATTGCTCCGACCTCATGAACAAGATGGAGTCGACCGCGGAACTGGACGCTGAAAGCGAGAAGCAACTCGTCGCCGGTATCCAGGCTTTCAAGGGCTCGTGGGCCTGACCGGCTAGGAGAACGCCATGCCTAGCGGCAAGGAAATTCGCAACAAGATCAAGAGCGTCGAGAACACGCGCAAGATCACCAAGGCCATGGAGATGGTGGCCGCATCCAAAATGCGCAAGGCGCAGGACCGGATGCGGGCTGCCCGCCCCTACGGCGACAAGATCCGCCGCGTAGCAGCCAACCTCTCGCACGCGATCGCCGAGTACCGCCACCCCTTCCTCGCCAAGCGCGAGCCGGTGAAGAAGGTCGGCCTGATCCTTGTCACGTCCGACAAGGGTCTGTGCGGTGGTTTGAACTCGAACGTACTGCGCCTCGCCGTGCAGCGCATGAAGGAATGGGACGCCCAGGGCACCGCCATCCAGGTGACTGCCATCGGTAACAAGGGCTTCGGCTTCATGCAGCGCGCCGGTGCGCAGCTCGTTTCGCACGCGACCGGGATGGGCGACACGCCGCATCTGGAAAAGCTGATCGGACCGGTCAAGGTCCAGCTCGACGCCTTCGTCAAGGGCGACATCGACCAGCTGTTCATCGGCTACACCCGCTTCATCAACACGATGAAGCAGGAGCCGGTGCTCGAGCAGTTGCTGCCCCTGTCCGGAGAAGCGGTCGGTTCCGCCGAAACCAAGTGGGACTATGTCTACGAGCCGGATGCCAAGGAAGTCGTCGACGACCTGCTGATCCGCTACGTCGAAGCGCTGATTTACCAAGCGGTGGCCGAGAATATGGCCTCCGAGCAGAGCGCACGGATGGTGGCGATGAAGTCGGCATCGGATAACGCCAAGAACGTGATCGGCGAACTCAAGCTCGTCTACAACAAGGCGCGCCAGGCAGCGATCACCAAAGAGCTGTCCGAGATCGTCGGCGGCGCCGCGGCGGTGTAACAGGTTTCAATCATTGAGGGATTCAACATGAGTCAAGGTTCCATTGTTCAGTGCATCGGCGCCGTTGTGGACATCCAGTTCCCGCGCGCAGCGATGCCGAAGGTCTACGACGCCCTGATGCTCGACAAGAGCGAAGAGCACGGCAACGTCGAAACCGGCCTGACGTTCGAAGTGCAGCAGGAAATCGGCGACGGCGTCGTCCGTACCATCGCCATGGGTTCGTCCGATGGCCTGCGCCGCGGCATGAAGGTCAACAACACCGGCGCCCCGATCTCGGTGCCGGTCGGCCACGGTACGCTGGGCCGCATCATGGACGTGCTCGGTCGCCCGATCGACGAAGCCGGCCCGATCGCCGGTGACGAGAAGCGCCCGATTCACGCGGCTGCGCCGAAGTTCGACGAGCTGTCGCCGTCGGTCGACCTGCTCGAAACGGGCATCAAGGTTATCGACCTCGTCTGCCCGTTCGCCAAGGGCGGCAAGGTCGGCCTGTTCGGCGGCGCCGGCGTCGGCAAGACCGTCAACATGATGGAGCTGATCAACAACATCGCCAAGCAGCACTCCGGCCTGTCCGTGTTTGCTGGCGTGGGTGAGCGTACCCGTGAGGGCAACGACTTCTACCACGAGATGAAGGACTCCAACGTTCTCGACAAGGTCGCGATGGTGTTCGGCCAGATGAACGAGCCTCCCGGCAACCGTCTGCGCGTGGCGCTGACCGGCCTGACGATGGCCGAGCGTTTCCGTGACGATGGCCGCGACATCCTGCTCTTCATCGACAACATCTACCGCTACACGCTGGCCGGTACCGAAGTGTCCGCGCTGCTCGGCCGGATGCCTTCCGCCGTCGGCTACCAGCCGACGCTGGCCGAAGAAATGGGCCGTCTGCAGGAGCGCATCACCTCGACCAAGGTCGGCTCGATCACCTCGATCCAGGCCGTGTATGTGCCTGCCGACGACTTGACCGACCCGTCGCCCGCCACCACCTTCCTGCACCTCGACTCGACCGTCGTGCTGTCGCGTGACATCGCCGCCCTGGGTATCTACCCGGCCGTCGACCCGCTCGACTCCACCTCGCGCCAGCTCGACCCGCAGGTCGTCGGCGAAGAGCACTACGCCACCGCCCGTGCCGTGCAGATGACCCTGCAGAAGTACAAGGAACTGCGCGACATCATCGCCATTCTGGGTATGGACGAACTGTCGCCGGACGACAAGCTGGCCGTGTCGCGCGCCCGCAAGATCCAGCGCTTCCTGTCGCAGCCGTTCCACGTGGCCGAAGTGTTCACCGGCTCGCCGGGCAAGTTCGTCTCGCTGAAGGACACGATCAAGGGCTTCAAGATGATCGTTTCCGGCGAATGCGATGCGCTGCCGGAGCAGGCGTTCTACATGGTTGGCGGCATCGAGGAAGTTTTCGAGAAGGCCAAGTCGCTGCAGTAATCTGCGGCCGTTGAATGAAAATGGGAGACCCGGCAATGGCAATTACCGTACATTGCGACGTGGTGAGCGCTGAAGAGCAGATCTTCTCGGGCATCGTCGAGTTTGGCGTGTTCCCGGGCGAAGCGGGCGAGCTGGGGGTGTATCCGCACCACACGCCGCTGCTGACCCGGATCAAGCCCGGCACGATCCGCCTGAAGGTGCCTGCTCAGGCCGACTACGAGCTGGTCTACGTATCGGGCGGCATGCTCGAAGTGCAGCCGAACATGATCACCGTTCTCGCTGACACCGCGATCCGTGCCCACGACCTGGACGAAGCCAAGGCGCTGGAAGCCAAGAAGCGTGCGGAAGAAGCACTTTCCAACCGCAACGCGGAGATGGACTACGCCACGGCGGAAGCCGAGCTGGCCCAGGCCGTTGCTCAGCTGCAGGCGATCAAGAAGCTCAAGAATCGTCACTGAGCGGCCGTACCGCAGAACGAAAAAGGCAGCCTCGGCTGCCTTTTTCTTTTGCCGCGCCCGCAGCGCCTAAGTCTTCGCCAGCTTCGTCACGCGCACTTCCAGTCGGCCAAGCGCCTCGCTCAATGCGGCGATCTCGCGGGCGACGGCAGCTGCTTCGGCGCTGCGCACCACCCAGCCAGCCTCGTCGACGACATATTCGCCGAGGTTGGCGCCGAGCCGTCGCGCCTGGGCCTCGCCAGCAGACAGCAGGTGGCGGCCGGCGCCGGCCAGCCGTCGCGCCGGGACATCGCCGACGACGGCCGCCAGATCGGCCTCGATGTCCCAGCGCAGGTTGCGCGCAACGAAACCGAGCGCCTCGGCGAAGTCTGCCGAACCGGAGATGCGCGCGCTGGCCAGCAGCGAGGCGCGATCGGTCAGGAAGCGCAGCGGCGCGTCGTCGGGAAGGCGGATGGTGACCGCGGCGGCATGGCCGTCATCGCCGGCGGCGAGGCTGCCGTCGCCGGCGACGGCAAAGGATTGCCCGAACGGGCCGAATTCGAAACGGGCATGCTGTCCGGCAAACGGTTTCAGGCGCGACAACGCCCAGCCTTCCGCGGCCAGCAGATGGTTGAGGAAGTTGAAGGCGGTCCGGCGCAGCATCAGGACAGCTGCTGGATGCCGCCTACTTGCCAGCCGTGGCCGCCGGCCGCCGGCTTGACCAGATTCCAGACCTCGTCAAAGGGCGCCGCGATGCCGCCGGCGTCCTCGCGCATCATGCCGCTGAAGCGGACGCTGGCGATATGGCGATGGCCCTCGGTGACGAATTCCAGCAGTTCCGCGTTCAGCGTGACGACGTCGGTTGTCTGCTGCTCGACGCCGCGTTCGTCGATCTGCATCTTCACCTCGGCGAACAGCTCGGGGGTCAGGAATTCGCGCAGGTCGGCGATATTGCAGGTGTCGTTGGCTGCCTGCAGGCGGATGAAATTGAGCTTCGCCACGCGCAGGAAGGCGTCGCCGTCGAAATCGGCAGGAATGTTGCGGGCCGGAAGCTGCCCGCCGGCCGGGGGCGTCGTCGCGGTTCCGCTACTTGCCAGCTCCGCCGGCGCGGGCATCGGCGCCAGCGCGGGACCGCCGACGCCGGCGTACTGCATCGGCTCGGCCGTCGCCGCCGGCGCCCGCTTGCGTGCGAACAGGAGGCGGACGACAAAGACCGCCGCCAAGGCCAGCAGCGCCAGCATCAGGAAGTTGGCGACGCCTTCGCCAAGGCCGAAGTGCGAGAGCAGGGCGGCAATACCGAGACCGGCGGCAAGGCCGGCGATCGGGCCGAGCCAGTTGCGCTTCGGCGGGGTGGCCGGGGGCACCGCCGGCTGCGGGGCCGCGGCCGGGGTGGCCGTGTTCTGTTGCGTCGGGGCGGCCGGCTGCGCCGGTGCCGCCTGTTTCTGCGTCACAGTATCGCGTTGTAGGCCGGACGACCTGGCGCCGCCCAGCCGCTTGGCCTCGGCGTCGCCGGTGCTCAGCGCAAGGGCGAAGATGCCGGCGCACAGCGTCAATACGAGTTTCTTCATGGCCGCTCCGCTGTCGCCGTTCAGAACTTGAAGCCGCGATGCAGCGCGACCACGCCGAGCGTCAGGTTGAAGTACTCGACGCGTTCCAGGCCGGCCTGTTCCATCATCGACTTCATCGTCTCCTGGTCCGGGTGCACGCGGATCGACTCGGCGAGGTAGCGGTAGCTGTCCTCGTCCTTGACCAGCAGCTGCCCGATGCGCGGAATGATGTTGAAGGAGTAGAAATCGTAGGCCGGCGCCAGCGGTTTCCAGACCTGCGAAAATTCGAGGACGAGCAGGCGGCCGCCCGGGCGCAGCACGCGGCGCATCTCGCCGAGCGCGGCATCCTTGTGCGTCATGTTGCGCAGGCCGAAGGCCACCGTCACGCAGTCGAAGTAGTCGTCCGGGAAGGGCAGCTTCTCGGCGTCGCACTGCGCCACCGGCGTGATGAAGCCCTTGTCGCAGAGCCGGTCGCGGCCGCGCGTCAGCATCGCGTTGTTGATGTCGGTGAGCCAGACCTGGCCGGTCCGGCCGACGCGCTTGCTGAAGGCCAGCGACAGGTCGCCGGTGCCGCCGGCGACGTCGAGCACGCGCGAACCCTCGCGGACGCCGCTCTTGGCGATCGTGAAGGCCTTCCACAGCCGGTGCATGCCGCCGGACATGACGTCGTTCATCAGGTCGTAGCGTTGCGCGACCGAGTCGAAAACGTCGGCGACGCGGCGTGCCTTCTCCGCTTCCTGGACATGCTCGTAGCCGAAATGGGTGGTCTTGTCGTTCATGGTGTTCCGCTCAGTGGTGTCCGCAGCCGCCCTTGGCCTTGGCCTTGGCCGGCGCCGGCGGGATGTTGACCGGATCGGCCGGGTCGCGGCTCTTGCCTTCCGCGGCCAGACGGTCGAGATAGGTCTGCCACAGTTCGTCCCGGTGCTTGCCCAGGTTGTAGAGCAGATCCCAAGAGTACAGGCCGCTGTCGTGGCCATCGGTAAAGACCGGCTTGATCGCGTAATTGCCGACCGGTTCGACGCGCTCGATACCGACGTCGCGCTTGCCGACTTGCAGCGTTTCCTGGCCCGGACCGTGCCCGCGGGCTTCGGCCGACGGCGTGAACACCCGCAGGTATTCGTAGGGCAGCTCGAAGCGCTCGCCGTCGGCGAAGGCGATTTCAAGGACGCGCGATTTCTGGTGCAGCTTGATTTCGGTGGGAACAGGCGTGTCGTTGCCAAGTCCGGCCATGGTGCGATCCCAAGGTGCTTTGTGAACCCGTAATCATAGCCGAGAAGCGGTCTTTTCGGGGTGTCCGGGGCCTGTTCAGCCCTCGCGACGGAAGCTTACGCGCTCGAAATCGGGGCCGTCCTGCAGAACGTGCAGCAGCATTACCTGCGCCGATTCGCCTTCATCGTTCACTTCAAGAATCCGGCCGGCCTGGAACCAGCCTTGCGGCAGCACCAGCGACGCTTCGTCGCTGACCATGCTGGTCGCCGGCAGCAGGAAGGCGCGGCTGAACAATTCGGCTGCGCCGCCGGCGCCGGTCAGCGGCCGCGCCGCGATGGCGCGGGGGGCTCCCGGCAGCGCGGCGATGCCGGCGACCAGTTGCTCGCCCCGGTCCTGCATCAGCCAGGTCACCTGGGCGAGGAAGTAGCGTTCGCCATCCGGCGGGCAGACCCCCAGCAGCTGTCCATGCGCCACCTTGTTGCCGGCGATCGAGCGCATCAGCCGGAAACCGTTCGCCGACTGGTTGACCACCTGCCAGTCGTCCGGCCGCTGCGACGGGCCGGGCTGCCGGATCTGCAGCTTGGCGTTCGGATGTTCCATGTGACGGAAGACGAACAGGCTGTCGAACTCCTGCCGGCAATACATGCGCGTGCTCTCCGGCTGTGCGAATTCGCCGCCGGAAATCAGGTAATGCACCGACTCGAAGCCGGCCGCCAGCCGGGCCACTCCAGAACTCGCGTGCCGCCGGAACTTGCGCACCGCACGCGCCTGTGTCCACGGCCGCGCCACCAGTTCCAGCAGCTTGCGGCACTGGCCGGCGGAGCAATCGTCGCCGAGCCCGATCTGGCCCGGGGGAATGCGCTGGGCAAGCTGCCGCCGGACTTGCGTCAGCGTGATCGCCAGCCGCGACGTATCGAGCTTGCGGATGTTCTCGGGGATCGCGCTGTCGGTCGCCGGCTTCAGGCCGGCGTCCTGCATCAGGTCGATGACGAAGGCCGGCAGTGCCTCGTCGGGCGGTACGGCGGCGACGCCGACCAGCGATGACCACTGCACCGCCCAGCGGCGGATCAGTCCGTAGTCGCCAATCGACAGGCTGTACGGGCCGGCGATATCGAGCAGCAGTGTCGATGCGTAGGCCGCCGCGCAGTGCGTGGGCCGGCCGTGCGGGTCGAGCGCGTCGGTGATCGGCATTGTCGCCACGCCCCATTCCTCGGCGCTGGCGTAATAGCCGTGCAGGTCGAGCCAGGCGCCGGCCGGGATCTCCCGTCGCGCCCGGTGGTGTTCGACGATCAGCATGCCCGTGTAGTAGAGGCAGCGATGCAGGATCAGCGCGACGCGCCGCGGATGCTCGGCATCGTCGGTGTCGGCGTCGAGCTGGGCACACTGGGCGTAGGCACGCGTCACCTTGCGCCAGATCCCGGTCACCTGGCGGAAAGCCTGCTGCTCGACCTCGCCGAGCGGCAGCGGCTTGTTCACATAGCGGTTTGCCAGCTCCTCCTCGACGAAACAGAGCGGGATGCGGGCCTGTTCGAGAAGGTTGAGGTAGACCGGCGCCGCCGGCGGGGTGCCGGCCAGTTCGTCGAGGAAGGTCTCCAGCGCAGCTTCCGCCTGCAGCGGATTGGCCAGCGGTAGGCGCGAGAGGAAGCCGAGTCCTGCTTCAAGGTCGATGACGGCCGGGCGAGTCACACCGGCGAGCGGCGGGAACCCGGAGGCACTCATCGTGCGCTGCTCGCTCCGTGCGGGGCCCCCAGGCGGTGGGCCAGGGCGCGGGCCAGTTGCTGCGGGGGGACGATCGGGTGCGACGGGCTGCCGGTTCGCTGCGGGGTTCCCCACACCGGCTGCGGAAAGTGCCGGTCGTCGTGCCAGCGCGGGATGACGTGCCAATGGATGTGCGGGACGACGTTGCCGAAACTGGCCAGGTTGATCTTGTCCGGTCGGTACAGGTGGCGGACGACCTCCTCGACCGCCAGCACCACGCGCATCAGCGCCAGCTGCTCGGTTGCGTCGAGGTCGGTCATCTCCTTGACGTGGCGGTTGAGGATGACGCGACAGAATCCGGGATAGTCGGCGTCCGCCACGGCCACCACGCGGCACAGGCTGTCCTCCCACAGGACTTCGCCGCCGGGCGTATGGCACAACTCGCATTCGTCGGCCTTCTGCGCGAGATAGTCGCTCAGCTGGTCGAGCTGTCTGTTTTCCGGGCGCACAGCCGCATTCCCTCCCGCTCTTATGCCGCTTGTTATTTTCCTAAGCGCGCAGCATGGCGCAACGCCGGGAAAAAGTCACGACGTGAGCGCCCCGGGGCCGCAGTCCCGGGGCGCCGGCGGTCAGAGCAGAACGCGCTCGATGCCGCCGCTGTTGGCTTTCTGCACGTACTTTTCCATCCAGTCCTGGCCGAGCAGGTGCTTCGCCATCTCGACGACGATGTAGTCCGACTTCATGTCGGCGTCGTCGTTGTAGCGAGACAGGCCCTGCAGGCAGGACGGGCAGGAGGTCAGCATCTTCACCTCGCCGTGGAAGCCGTCGGCGCGCAGCTTGGCGGCGCCCTTCTCGATCTCCTCCTGCTTGCGCGAGCGGACCTGGGTCGAGATGTCCGGGCGGGCTACGGCCAGCGTGCCGGATTCGCCGCAGCAGCGGTCGGACAGGTCGACCGGCTGGCCCATCAGCTCGTTGACCACCTTGATCCCCGACATCGTCTTCATCGGCGCGTGGCAGGGCTCGTGGTACATGTAGCGTACGCCCTCGACGCCGTCGAGATGGACCCCCTTCTCGATCAGGTACTCGTGGATGTCGAGCAGCCGGCAGCCGGGGAAGATCTTGTCGAACTGGTACTTCAGCAGCTGGTCCATGCAGGTGCCGCAGGAGACGATCACCGTCTTGATGTCGAGGTAGTTCAGCGTGTTGGCGACGCGGTGGAAGAGCACGCGGTTGTCGGTGATGATCTTCTGTCCGGAGTCCTCCTCGCCGGCGGCCGTCTGCGGGTAGCCGCAGCACAGGTAGCCGGGCGGCAGCACGGTGGCGGTGCCCAGCTCGTAGAGCATCGCCTGCGTCGCCAGGCCGACCTGCGAGAACAGGCGCTCCGAGCCGCAGCCGGGGAAGTAGAAGACGGCGTCCGAGTCTTCCTTGAACTTCTGCGGGTCGCGGATCACCGGCACGACGGTGTCGTCCTCGATGTCGAGCAGCGCGCGAGAGGTGCGCTTGGGCAGCCCGCCGGGCATCGGCTTGTTGATGAAGTGGATGATCTGCGCCTTCACCGTCGCCTTGCCGAGCGTCGCAGGCGGTGCCTTGACCTGGCCCTGGATCAGGCCGAGCGACTTGGCGACCCGGTAGGCGAGGCGCTGCGCCTGGTAGCCCCACTCGATCATGCCCTTGCGGATGAGTTTGATCGTCGCCGGGTCCTTGGCGGTGAGGAAGGCCATCGCCGCCGCCTTGCCCGGGTTGAACGACTTCTTGCCCTGCTTGCGCAGCAGGTTGCGCATCTTGATCGAGACGTCGCCGAAGTCGATGTCGACCGGGCACGGCTTCTCGCACTTGTGGCAGATCGTGCAGTGGTCGGCGACGTCCTCGAACTCGGCCCAGTGCGCCAGCGAGACGCCGCGGCGGGTCTGCTCCTCGTAGAGGAAGGCCTCGATCAAGAGCGAGGTGCCGAGGATCTTGTTGCGCGGCGAGTAGAGCAGGTTGGCCTTCGGCACGTGCGTCGAGCAGACCGGCTTGCACTTGCCGCAGCGCAGGCAGTCCTTGATGTCGTGCGAGATCTCGCCGATCTCGGTCTGCTCCATGATGATCGACTCGTGGCCCATCAGGTTGAAGCTGGGCGTATAGGCGTCGTCGAGGTTGGCCTGGCGGGCGTCGGCGAAAGCCTTCGCCGCATTGCCGCGCAGCAGCTTGCCGCGGTTGAAGCGGCCCTGCGGGTCGACCTTCGCCTTGTAGGCCCAGAACGCCGCCATTTCGTCGTCGGTCAGGTAGTCGAGCTTGGTGATGCCGATGCCGTGCTCGCCGGAGATGACGCCGTCGAGCGAGCGGGCCAGCGCCATGATGCGGTCGACCGCGCGGTTGGCGGTCTGCAGCATCTCGTAGTTGTCCGAGTTGACCGGGATGTTGGTGTGCACGTTGCCGTCGCCGGCGTGCATGTGTAGCGCGACGAAGACGCGGCCGCGCAGCACTTCCTGATGGATGCCGTTGATCCGCTCCAGCACCGGATGGAACACCGTGCCGTCGAAGATCTTGTCCAGCCGCGGCTTCAGCTCGCTCTTCCACGAGATGCGGATCGAGTAGTCCTGCAGGCGATGGAACAGCGTCGGATTGGCGGCGCGGTTGGAGAGCCCGCCGGCGGTGATGCCGTAGGCGGCGAACTGCGCTTCGGCTTCGGCCAGCGGCAGGTCGAGGTTGTCGAGCAGCCACTGCCAGCGGCGGCGCACGCCATTCACGTAATCGAGCGCGGCCTGACGGCGGTCGCCGATCAGCTCAAGCTTGCCGACTTCGGCGTCGCCGGTGTCGAGCGGCCAGGCGTTCGTATCGCCCTGCAGGAACTCGGCGAGCGCGTCGCACAGCGCCAGCTTGTTCTGCGTCGACAGCTCGATGTTGATGCGCTCGATGCCGTCGCAGTAGTCGCCCATGCGCGGCAGCGGGATGACGACGTCCTCGTTCACCTTGAAGGCGTTGGTGTGCTTGGAGATCGCCGCGGTGCGCGAGCGGTCGAGCCAGAACTTCTTGCGCTGCTCGGCGGAGACGGCGATGAAGCCCTCGGCGCCGCGGGCGTTGGTCATGCGGATCACCGCCGAGGCGGCGTTCATCACCGCCGTCTCGTCGTGGCCGACGATGTCGCCGATCAGCACCATCTTCGGCCGGCCATGGCGCTTGGCCTTGGTCGCGTAGCCGACGGCCTTCACGTAGCGCTCGTCGAGGTGTTCGAGGCCGGCGAGCAGCACGCCGGATTGATTTCCTTCGCCGCCCGGCTTGAAGTAGTCGGTGATCTCGACGATCGCCGGCACCGCTTCGCGAACCTGGCCGAAGAATTCGAGGCAGACGGTGCGTGTCACCGGCGGCATCTTGTGCAGCACCCAGCGCGCGGCGACGATCAGGCCGTCGGTGCCTTCCTTCTGCACGCCCGGCACGCCGCCGAGGAACTTGTCGGTGACGTCCTTGCCCAGCCCGTCCTTGCGGCAATGCGCGCCGGGCATGGCCAGCTCCTCTTCCGACAACAGCTTCCTGCCGGTCGGGTCGAAGCGGCGGATGCGGAAGCGCACCGTGTGCTGCTCGTGGATCTTGCCGAAGTTGTGGTCCAGCCGATCGACTTCCAGCCAGTTGCCGTCCGGGTCGACCATCTTCCACCAGGCCAGGTTGTCGAGCGCGGTGCCCCACAGCACGGCCTTCTTGCCGCCGGCGTTCATCGCCACGTTGCCGCCGACGCAGGAGGCTTCGGCCGAGGTCGGGTCGACCGCGAAGACGCGGCCGGCCGCCGCCGCCGCTTCCGAGACGCGGGCGGTGACGACGCCGGCGCCGGTGCGGATGGTCGCGTAGGTATCGGTGCGGCCGGGCAGCACCAGCTCCTCGACCGGGCCGATGGCGAGCAGCTTTTCGGTGTTGATCACCGCCGACAGCGGCGTCAGCGGCACGGCGCCGCCGGTGTAGCCGGTGCCGCCGCCGCGCGGGATGATGGTCAGGCCGAGCTCGATGCAGGCCTTCACCAGCGGCGCCATTTCCTCCTCGGTGTCCGGGCAGAGGACGACGAAGGGGTATTCGACGCGCCAGTCGGTGGCATCGGTCACGTGCGAGACGCGGGCCAGTCCGTCGAAGGCGATGTTGTCCCTGCGCGTGTGGCGGGACAACACTTTCAGCGCCCTGGCTCGCAGTTTCGCGGTTTCCTCGAAATGGCGCTCGAAGGCGTCGATCGCGGTTTGCGCCGCGTCGACCAGCTTCAGCACCTTGTCGTTGCCCTGGCGGCGCTTGTCGACTTCGCCGAGGCGGTGGCGCAGCGCGTCGATCAGCGCCCGGCGGCGGTCGCCGTTGGCCAGGAGGTCGTCTTCCAGATAGGGGTTGCGCTGCACCACCCAGATGTCGCCGAGCACCTCGTAGAGCATGCGCGCCGAGCGGCCGGTGACGCGCTCGCTGCGCAGTTCGTCGAGGATCGCCCAGTTCTCCTGGCCGAGCAGGCGGATGACGATCTCGCGGTCGGAAAACGAGGTGTAGTTGTAGGGGATTTCGCGCAGGCGGGCGGTCATGTGCAGTCCAAGCGTACTTCTGCCAAAAGGGAATTTTACCCGGAAACAGGGACCGGTCCTACTGCGGCGGCGGGGCAACCGGGAGCGGCGGACGCTGTTGCGGAAGGCGTCAGACCCTATTGCAGCATGAAGGTTTCGTATTCGAGACGATTCAGTTTGCGGTCGAGCAGCGCCAGCGCGGCGATTAGCGTGACCAGCACCGCCAGCGCGAAGCCATAGCCGTAGAAGGCCGCCCCCTTCCACAGCGAGAGCGCGGTGAAGGCGACGTTGAGGCCGACGAAGCCGGCGCAGAGGACGAGGATGATCCGCCGCTGGTCGAGATAGAAGAAGACGTTGAGCACCGACAGCAAGACCACCTGCAGGCTGGCGCCGATGACCTGGATGTAGAGCAGCGGCAGGTAGAGCTCGGAGATGTCGAGCAGTTCGAGCAGGCTGGGGCCGGCGACGAAGGTGACGAGCACCGCCAGCGTCTGGATCTTGCCGATCTCGGCCAGCCCCTGCTTGATCGAATACACCATCTCGTCGCGCATGTCCTCGATGTATTCGAGCGAACCGCCGCTGCGCACGGCGTTGTAGAACTTGTCGTAGTACTCGACGAAGTCGGTCTCGATGCGCACCATGAACACCGCCATGCCCGGGATGATCGACAGGTAGGCGAGGAACACCGGCAGGTCGTAGATGATCGACGCCCGCAGCGCGCCGATGATCGGCTCCGAGGTGTCCGGAAAGAACCAGAACATGAACTTGTCGATCCAGATGCCGAGGTTGTAGAGCAGGCCGATCGCCAGCAGGCTGGGGTGGATCAGCGCGCGTTGCGTGAAGTCGAAGGCGATCAGCTGCTGCGGGCGGAAATCCCAGTTGGTCAGCAGCAGCATGCCGCAGAGCAGCACGCAGTGGCCGAGCACGAAGCCGGTCATCAGTCCTTCCAGGCCGAAGCCGCGCAGGAACAGCGCGGCAACGACGGTGACGCCGTAGCCGAGCGCGAACAGCCCGACGATGGTCTTGTAGCGCTTCATCCCGGACAGGAAGATGGTCACCACCCAGATTGCGCACATCAGCACGAAGCCGGCCAGCATCAGGATCCGGTAGATCACGCCCAATCCCGGAAAGAGCAGGAACAGGCAGGCCACGCCGAGCGCCGAGGCGGCGAGGATGACCAGCATCAGCAGCCCGTTGAGGTTGGGCATGACGATTTCGTGGCGCGCTTCGAACATCCGGTCCGAGACGAAACGCGTGAAGGCCAGCTGCAGGCCGCCGGTGAGGATCAGGCTGCTGGCGATCAGGTAGGTCACCGAGGTCTGGAACTGGGTGACGAGGTAGGAGGGGACGACCACCGTGCTGCTGAGCAGACCGATGATCAGGATGCCGAGGATCGACAGCACCCACGGGCCGGAGCCGATGATGCCGGCGAAGGTGTAGGCCTGCAGCAGGCCGACCAGCGTGTCCTTCTGCAGCAGCTTGCGCAGTTCGAAGCCGATGCCGGCCATCAGCCGTCTCCCGCCGCGAGCGCGGCGTCGTAGACCCGGCGGTATTCGCCGAACATCCGTTCGTCGCTGTAGTAGCGCTCGACGCGGGCGATGCCGGCGCGGCTGGCGGCGTGCCAGGCGGCGGCGTCGTCGAGCAGCGCCAGCGCCGCGTCGGCCAGCCCCTGCGGGTCGGCGATGTTGACCACGGCGCCGGAGCTGCCGAGCGCCCGGTCCTCGGCGTCCAGTCCCTCGACCAGCTGGCGGCACGAGCCGACGTCGGTGGACACCGTCGGCACGCCGGCGGCGTAGCCTTCGAGGATGACCAGCGGCAGCGCCTCGCTGATCGAGGAGAGGATGGTCAGGCCGACCTGCGGCAGCAGGTCCTCGACCTTCCGGAAGCCGAGGAACCTGACGTGTTGCGCGACGCCGAGGCTCTCGGCCAGGTTGCGGCACTCTTCGGCGTAGGCGGGATCCTCGTCCTCCGGGCCGGCGATCCAGCCTTCCGCCTGCGGCAGCCGGTTCACCACGCTGCGCATCGCGCGGATGAAGGTCTTCACGTCCTTGATCGGCACCACGCGCCCGATCAGGCAGAGCACCGGTGGCGGCGCCGCCGGCGGCGGCGGGCGGAGCGCGCGCAGCGGCGCGAAACGCCGCAGGCTGATGCCGTTGGGCACGTTGCAGGTGCGTTCCGCCGGTGCGCCGTCGGCGACCTGGCGCAGCCGGTTGGCCTCGTAGAGCGCGATGATCGGGTCGGCGGCGTCGTAGCAGAAACGCCCCATCCACTCGAAGAAGCGGATCCACATCTGGCGGAAATACGAGAGCTCGGTCGGGTCGCGCTGGAAGACGTTGCGGTTGTCGCGGATCCACTCGCTCTTGAACAGGTCGATCTTGCGTTCCTTGGTGTAGATGCCGTGTTCGGAGAGGATCAGCGGCCGCTTGCGCGCGCGGTGCAGCATCGCGCCGAGAAAGCCGGCGTAGCCGGTGGACACGCTGTGGTAGGCGCGCGCCGGGATCAGCTCGTGGGCGATCCGCGTCAGCGTCCACAGCGGCGCATGCATGATGCGCACCGTCCAGAAATAGTCGACGAAGGAGGGGTCGGTGCAGTAACTGCGGTAGCTGTCGCTGACCACGCGCCAGGCTTCCTCGCTGTGCAGGAAATCGGCGGCGGGCAGTTTGCCGCCGGGAAACAGCTCGTGCACGACGTCGCGGAAGGCGCGCAGCGCCTCGCCGTTGGCCGGGTCGCCGCGCATCTCGTCGTGCAGCTTCTGCGAGCGCGCAAAGGCCTCGGCGTCGCCGTGGCGCGGCTGCGGCTTCATTTCCTGCGTGCCGAACTCGTACAGGTAATGCGTTTCGAGATGGACGACGTTCGCCGGCAGCTCGTACTTCATCTCGCCGTAGTCCTCGCGGCGGCTGCCGAGGAAGACGATGGCGAAACGGATCTCCGGAAAGGCGCGGATGATCTGGTTGACCCAGCTGGAGACGCCGCCGCTGACATACGGGAAGGTGCCTTCGAGGAGCAGGGCGACGTCGGCTTCTTGTGCGCGGGGCAGGCTCATGTCCGGTTCCAGTAGCCGATCACCGGCTTCAGGCGTGGCAGCGACTGCCAGTCGTCGAGTTCGCCCATCAGCCGGCGCACCACGCCGAACTCGCCGAGGTCGTAGGCGACTTCGGCCAGATAGGGAACGATCCGCGTCTTCGGCATGCCCAGCGCCAGCGCCCGCTGGTAGGCGTCGCGGGCCGCCGCCGGTTCGCCGAGCGACTGCAGCAGGCGGCCGTGGCGCAGGTGCAGCGCGGCGTTGTCCGGCGTCCGGGCGAGCGGGATGCGCGTGTAGGCGAGCGACTGCTGCAGCGCGTGGATGCGCAGGTCGCCCTGCACCAGCTCCTGGTACACCAGCTCCCAGTAGAGGTCGGCCAGCTTCCGCGCCGCGTCGGCGTAGTTGGCGCTGTCCGGCGCCGCCGCCTGCAGGCGCTGGGATTCCTGGTGGATGGCGCCGTTCAGGCGCTTTTCCTTGCTGTCGAGCATGCCGTAGGCGAGCAGGCGGATATCGTCGGACGGATCGCTGAGCACGTCGCGCAGCAGCGGCGAGGCGACGCGCCCGGAGACGTTCTGCAGCGCCACCAGCGCGCGCAGGCGGGTGGCGACCGGCGCCTTGGCGTTGGCCAGGAAGGAGCGCATGCCGGCCTGCCGGAAGCCGGTTCCGGAACGCTGGTGTACGTCGATCTCGGGCAGCTCGACGGCGGTGAAGCTGTCCTCGCGCCGACGCCCCGGCAGCACGTGCAGCAGGAAGATGCCGCCGAGCACGGCGATGAAGCCGAGCGCCGGGATGGCGAAGCTGGTGCCGAATATCAGCAGCGCCATCGGCAGCCGCGCCTGCGTGAAGCGCCGCGGCAGCAGGCTGACCACGGCCAGCGCCAGAATCGCGCTGCCGGCCCCGTGTGCGAGCAGATACAGCGCCAGCGCGCCGTCGCTGCTGCCGCCGGCGGTGAAGCCGGCCCAGGCGGCCGCCTCGAGCGCCAGCGCGAACAGTTCAAGCTTCGGCAGGTACATTGCAGATCTTCAGCAGACGGTTGAGCAGCGGCACCGGCGCCTCGTCCTCGACGCGCAGGACATGGGCGAAGACGCCGACCTCGTCGAGCGGATGGCCGGTCTTCTGGCGAATCCACTCCTCGATGCGGGCGATGTAGCCTTCGGCCGCGGCGCTGCCGGCAAGCGGCATCAGCGTCACCAGAATCTCCTGCTGCGGACTCTCGATCAGCCAGTTGACGTCGAGCGCGCGGCGCTGGCGGCGGATCTGGCTGGCCAGGTCCTGGTAATCCGGGCGCGCCTGGAATTCGAGGGCGACGATCACGCTGCGTACCTGCGACTCCTCGCGCACGCGCCACAGGCGCTGCAATTCGGCGGCGAACTCGGTCGGACAGGTGGGGAAGGCGGCCTGCACCTGGCTCGCCAGGCGCCGCGCGGAGAGGCCGTCGGTGTAGTAGCCGAGCAGCAGGTTGAGCGTCTGCAGCATTTCCTCGTGCAGCGCGAAGAAGGGCACGCGCTCGACCGCGAGCAGCCCCAGCGTCCTGCCGTCGAAGGTGGTCAGCGGCGCGACGATGACGTAGCGGCTGGGCTGGTCGCCCGGCTCCTGCGCCGTGGCGATATGCGACAGGCAGCCGTTTTCGCGCGCGTGTGCCAGCAGCGGGTCGGCGGCGGCGAGGCGGCCGTCGTCGGCGAGCCGACCCATCGCCGCCACCGGCGTCGGCGCAAAGCCGTCGCCGGCCGTCGCGTAGAGCGCCGCCGCCTCCACCTGGCAATACTGGGCGAACAGCCGCAGCAGCCCGGCGGCGCCGGGCAGGCTGTCGCCGTTGTCGTCGGCCTCGCGCGCCAGGTCGTGCAGCGCGGCAAGCGCGTCGCGCATCGCCATCGGCCGGCCGATCAGATCCTGCTCAAGGCGGTCGTGCGACAGCCGCAGCAGGTAGTACTGGTGCGTCAGGTATTCGAGACGCTGGTCGAGGTAGAGCTGGATGCCCTCGGCGCGGCGCGCCCGCGCCAGCCACAGGCTGGAGAACTCGCCGGCGAGCATGACCAGGATCAGCCCGCCGAGAAAGTTGAGTTTGGGAAACTCGGCCGGCACCCAGCCCGACGCGCGGAAAGCGATCCACGCGAAGAGCAGCACCGCGGCGCCGGTCAGCCCGGGGAACGGGCCGTAGCGCATGGCCAGGATGACCGGCGCGAACCAGATCCACGGAAAGCCGGCCTGCGTCCACAACGGGTCGAGCGGATTGACCCAGATGCCGATGCCGACCGCGAAGAGCGGCAGCATCACCGCCTCGCCGGCGACCGCCCACGGGTTGCCGAACGGCAGCAAATACCGGTACAGCTTGCGTTTCAACTCGGCGACTCCGGCTCGCGCTCAGTCCTGCCGCGCGGCGAGGCCGGCGCCGAGCAGGCTGCGCATCAGTTGCTGGGCGACCGCCGACAGCGCCTCCCGGCTCCAGCCGCTCTTGCCGCCGACGCCGCTCCACAGCGTCTCGCCGCTGGCGACATCGACGATCGAGAGGGCGATGCCGACGGCCGGTTCGCCATCGACGCCGACCTTGTAGCGCCATTCGTCGACGCTGCCGCTCAGCGCGTATCGGGCGCCCTGCTCGCGCGCCCAGGCCAGCGCGGCGTCGGCCTCTTTGCGGCCGCCCGGTTCGAACAACGCGTCCTGCTGCAGCGACGCCGGATAGCGGCGCAGCCGGCTGATGCCGTTGCTGCGCAGCAGGCCTTCGGCGATCGCCTCGGCGCGGCTGCCGGCCAGCGGTGTTTCGGTGTTGTTGGCAAACGGCAGCACGACCCACAGGGCCTTGCTGCTGAGCGGGGGGGCTTCGCTGCGGTCGAGGGTCGAGCAGGCGGTGAGCAGCAGCACCGAAGCGAGCAGGATCAGGCGGGTGGCGAGACGAGTCATGGGGTTCTCCCGAACAGGGTCAGTAGTGTAAGCGATAGGTCAGGCCGACTTCGCGGACGTGGCCGCCGGTGGTCGTGCCGCCGCGGCCGAGCTTCCAGCCGGCGAAGAGATGGTCGCCGCCGACCACGCTGCCGGCGATGCCGGCGCTGAGGTCGTAGCCTTGCCCGGTTTCGCTGTGCCAGGTCTTGGCAATCGAGGCGAAGGGGCGCCAGCCGCGGGTGTACTCGCGTTCGAAACGGCTGTCGGTGGACAGGCGCAGGCCGTAGTAGCGGAATTTTTCCGGCAGGAAGAAGTCCGGCCCGAGGTCGGCGGCCGCCGTCGCGCCCTCTGGCAGCAGCGCGCGCAGGCGCGGGTCGGCGATGTCGCTGCGCCGGTCGTAACGGTGCTGCGACCAGAAGACGCTGACCTCCAGGTCGCGCGGCGCCACGCGCAGCGCATGCGCGGCTTCGACCTGGAGTACCCGGCCGCGGCCGACGCGGCTGCCGGTCTGCGTCGAGAAGTCCTCCCACAGGTGCTCGATCTGCCACTGGTCGCGCTGCGTCGGCCGGTAGCGCAGGCCGATCCGCGCCTGATCCTTCATCCCGGCGACGCGCAGCGCCGTCGATTCGCTCGCCGGCAGCTCGCTGCCGAGCGCGGCGACGGCGCTCAGCCGGTCGTCGAGGCGCTGCTCGTGTTCGAGCAGCAGCGGCGTGTAGCGGGCGAAGCTGTCGCGGCTGTCGACGCCGAGCCGGGTTTCGCCGTCGGCGTGGCGCCAGACCAGGCGGGCGCTGCGGTAGCTCTCGTCCGGCGTGCTGCCGATCTGCCGCCGGTCGTGGTTGCTGCGGGCGATGCTGCCGAGCGCCAGGTCGAGCGTCAGCCGCGGCGAGATCGCGACATGCCAGCGCAGCGCCTGCTCGCGCTCGTCGACGCTGGCGATGGCGCGCTGGATGACGGCGCCGCCGAGGTGGTCGGAATGGTCGAGCAGCGCTTCGGTCAGCTGCAACTGCAGCGGTTCGTCGTGCTCCTGCGCCGACTGCGCGGCGAAGGCGTCGCTCTGGGCGAGGCGCAGGTCGTCCGCCAGCCGCGCGGCATTGATCCGGTCGTAGCGCGGCAGGCGCTCGCCGTGGCGGTCGAGCAGCTCGCCGGCCCGCGCGCGGTCGTTTTCCGCCAGCGCCAGCGAGATCTCCGCCCACAGCGGGCGGGCCGCGGTGCGCGCGTACTGCTGCCACAGCCAGCCGCGCGCCGCCGGGTGCTGGCCCTGGTCCAGCAGCCAGCCGAGGGCGACGTCCTTGGCCGCCGGCGACAGCTGGCGCTCGCGGTCGCGGTCGAGGCGCAGCAGTTCGCGGAGCACGGCGAAGCCGGTGTCGCCGCCGCGCTGGCTGATCGCCAGCCGCGCGCGCGCGACGCGGCGCAGGCTGGCGGCGTCGGCTGTTTCGGCGGCGCCCGGCTCGCTCAGCCAGCGGCGGCGATCAGCCTGCTGCCGCTGCTCCTGCAACAGGTGCTGGCGCAGCCGCCAGGCACGGTCGCTGTCCTGGTTCTGCTCCAGCGCGTCGGCGTAGTTCATCAGCCAGAGGAAGTCGTCGCGATGCTCGGCGAGGTGTGGCGTCAGGTAGCGGCGCAGCGCGATTTCCGGTAGCGACAGCGCCAGGTAGGCGGCGCCGAGCGCGTCGTGCAGCGCCGGGTCGTCGTGCCAGCTGCGCTCCCAGGTCGCCAGCGCGCGGCGCAGCGGCGCCGCGTCACCGCTGTCGATCAGCAGCCAGAGCAGGGTCTGCCGCACTTCGCGGGCGGCCGGCGCGATCTGCAGCGCGGCCTCCAGGTCGCGCCGGGCGAGCAGCGGCTGGCCGCGCTGCAGCTGATACTGCGCCGACAGCTGCAGGAAATCCGGCTGCCGGCGCAGCTGGCCGAGCTGCTCGCCGTCGACTTCGGCGAGCAGCCGGCCGATGTCGCTCCAGCGCTGCCGGCTGGCGTAATGGCCAAGCGCCTGCAGCAGCTGCGGCGGCTGCCGGAAGCGGCGCCAGGCGGCGGCCGCGACGTGGGCGGCTTCGAGCGGGTAGTCGTCCGCCAGCAGCAGGCGCAGGGCTTCGTAGTCGCCGGCTTCGGCGGCGGCGCTGCCGAGCAGCCGCCGGTAAGCGGCGATCGCCGTTGCCTCCTGCTGCGCCAGGCCGGCGACTTCAGCGGTCAGGCGCCAGAAGCCGACTTCGCCGTCGCCGGCCTGGCCCTGCGCCTGTTCGAGCAGGCGCAGGCCGGCTTCGGCCTGTCCGCGCAGCAGCAGCAGGGTGGCCACGCGCATCGCCCGCGCCGGGGTCAGTTCGCCTTCGGCGAGGTAGCGCTGCCACCAGTGCAGCGCCCGTCCCTCGTCGCCGGCGCGTTCCGCCAGCTCGGCCATCTGTTCGAGCAGCCACGGCTGGCGCATCCGGGCGTAGGTCTGTTCGAGGAAGCGCAGGCCGCCCTGCGGATCGCCGAGGCGCTCGTAGGTGGCGGCCAGCTCGCGGATCAGGCGCGGGTCGCCGGGATGCCGGGTCAGTTGATAGTGCAGCGCCGGGCGCAGCGCCTCGTCGTCGAACAGTCCCGGGGCGAGCCGGAGGACCGCCTGCCAGGCGTCGTCGCGGCCGGTGGCGCGGGCGATGTACAGCCAGTGGTCGAGGCCGGCCCGCGGGCGCCCGGTCCACTCCGAGACGCGGGCCAGCCGCTCGCGCCAGACGATGCTGTCCGGCGCCTGGCGGACGGCCGAGGCGGCCACCTTCCATGCGTCTTCCAGCTTGCGGTTGTCGAGAAAGGCTTCGAAGCCGAGGGTGTAGATGCGGTCGTCGAAGGGCAGTTGCGGTCCGCCGCGGGGCTCGTCGGCGTCGGTGCTGACGCGCCGCGGGCGCGCGTCGAAACCCGCCGCCGCCAGTTGTTCGCGCCGCCACTGGTCGAGCAGCGACAGGCGCAGCAGGCGGCGCGCGTACTTGTCGGCGAGGTCCGGCCGGCGCGCCGCGCGCGCCATGCGCACCAGCAGTTCCAGCGTTTCGGCGTCGTCGGCCAGGTGCGGTGCCGCGGCGATTTCCCGTTCGGCCAGCGCCAGCGCTTCGTCGACGCGGTTGCCGGCACGCAACGCGCGCATCGCGTCGATGAAGTAGCGGCGCTGCTCCGCCTGCGTTACCGCCTGCGCCCGTGCGATCAGGTAGAACTCGGCGGCGGCCCGGTATTCGCTGTTGGCGAGCGCAGTGCGCGCGGCATCGGCGTACCAGAAATAATTCCTGCCGCTGCCGCGCGTCGCCAGCCGTTCGAACAGCTGCAGCCCGACGCCGGTCTCGCCGAAGGTGATCGCCTTGCGGGCGATTTCGGCGAGCACGGCATCGCTCCATTCCAGCCCGGCCAGCTCGACCAGCCGCCGGCGCAGCGCATCGTGCGCCGCCGCCCGCGGCGCCGAGCCTTCGGCGAGCCGCTGGTACTGCTGTTCCTCGCTTTGCCAGAGCAGCCAGCGGGCTTCTTCGCGGAGCGTCGGTTCCGCCGCCGTCAGCGCCGGCTCCAGCGTCTGCCGAACGCGCTCGTGCAGCCCCGACTGCAGCTGGTTGCGGGCGAGCAGCAGGCGCAATTGCGGGTTGCCGGGTTCGGTGCGCAGCAGATTGACGAGGTAGGTCCCGGTGACGTGGTCCGGCGGCGCCTTCAACATGCGCTTGATCAGCGTCTCCTGCGGATAGATCGCGGCGAGCAGGACCAGCACGCCGGCACCGAGCACGGCGATCGACCAGGGCGGCGCCAGGCGCGGGCGCTCAACGGCCGTGGCAGCGAGTTTCGATCGTTGCAGCAGCATCGTCGAGGCGGAAGCTCAGGGTGTCGCCGTCGCTGCGGCGGGGGGCGAGGAGTTTGCCGTTGGCGCTGACCTGGCAGGCGCGGCTGCCGCCCAGCGAGAACTCCAGCGGCTGGTGTCCCTGCAGCGCGAAGCGCAGCTTGCCGTCGGCCGGTTGCCAGTCGGCGAGGCGGGCGTTGGCGTCGCGCAGGTAGGGGTGGGCGGCCGGCGCGGCGGACAGGATGAGCAGCGCGTCGCCGCCGGCGAGATGGACATAGTTTCCTTCGGCACCGGCGACATGGCCGGCGACGGCGCGCGAGGCGGCGGGGTCGGGGCGGCCGAGCGCGGCCGGCACGCGCAGCGTGCGCAGCTCGCCGTCGCCGCGGATGCGCCAGCCGGCGCCGTCGCGGGCGATGACGAGGGCGTTGAAATCGCGCGCCTTGCGGATGTAGTCGGAGGCGAAGACGAGGTGCGGCGACTGCGCCAGCGACCAGGCGTAGACCTTGTGCAGCGCGTTCAGCGACGCCCGCTTGCTGGCC
Source organism: Rhodocyclales bacterium (assembly GCA_016183655.1). Classification (GTDB taxonomy): domain Bacteria; phylum Pseudomonadota; class Gammaproteobacteria; order Burkholderiales; family Rhodocyclaceae; genus Proximibacter. Next base: position 109,484 of record JACPEH010000021.1, on the reverse strand, counting down.
GAGTAGCTGTGGTAGTAGATGTTGATCGGCTTCAGGCGGCGCGGCCGCTCGGTCATCGCGAAGGTCTCGACGACGCGTTCGAAGCCGTAGAACGGCCCCGTCCACAAGTTGGTGAACACGTTCTCGTTCATCACCGGCGCATAGGTCTGGAAGACGCCGCCCTTCGTCAGCCCGAGCGGCGAGACGGCGGTCAGGCTGGGATAGCTGCGGGTGATCACGGTGTTGCCGCCGTTCATGTTGAGCAGGCCGGCGGCCTCGGCGATGCGCAGCGCGTTCTCCTGCGGCTCGGCGTCGCCGCTCCAGAGCATGATGCGCACCGGCTTGCCGCGCGGGGCGAGGCGCTCGCGGATGTAGTCCGCCGAGCCGACGATTTCCCGCTGCAGGTCGAGCGTGTAGCCGGGGAGGTCGAGGTGGTAGCCGGCGTCGTCCGCGCGGCCCGCCGCCTTCCGTTCGGCCCGGTGCCAGGCGAAGGGGTGGCTGTAGCTGTGGCTGGCGATCTCGACGTAGGGCAGCGCGAAGGTGCGCCGCGCGGTCTCCTCCAGTTCCGCCGACAGTTTCGGGAAGAGGCCGTGCGCTGCGACCTCGCCCTCGATCACCGACATCGTCGTCGGCAGTTTGTACCTGGCGATCACCTGTTCGTGCAGCACGCGCCCGGCGATCGGCGCGCCGGGCAGTTCGGCGCGCGACGGGTAGCCGTCGCCGTCGATGTGGATGAACATCAGCCGGCGGCCGTTCTCCGTCGTCGTGTCGGGCAGCGGCAGGTCGGGCAGCGCCAGTGCGCGCTGCAGGAAGGCGAACGGATCGACGATCCAGCGCGCCTGTTCGGTGCCCGGCAGGTCGATGACGGCGTAGGGGTCGAGGACGTAGCCGCCCCAGCGGGTGAATGCCGCGGCGTCGTAGCGCGTCCCCTGCGCGTCGACCAACTGCAGCAACGGCTGGCCCTGTCCGTCGGCGACGCGGAGCGGCGGCAGCGCGCGGCGGTCGGGACGCGGCTGCTCCTCGAAGCCGATCAGCGGGTCCTGCAGCGCGATCGACAGCTTCCCCGGTGCCGCCGGCGCCGCCACCGGGGTCAGGCCGAGCGGACGGGCCGTCGCCGCGTCGAGCGGGAAGCCGAAGTGGCCGAAGATGGCGATGCGCAGGCCGTCGTCGATCTGTCGCCGCAGCCAGGCGGCGAAGGCGCGCTCGCGCAGCGCGTCGCGGTTGGTCCACAGCACGGCGCCGGCGTAGCGCGCGGTCAGCACGCCGTCGGGCAGCGGCTGGTTGATGTCGTGGAAGTCGGTCGCGTAGCCGAGATGGTTGACCGGCATCGCGGCGAAGCGGACGAGCGAGGTGAGGCCGAGCGACGGGGTCTCGCGGCCGTCGTAGAGCATCAGCATGCGCCGCGGCACCACCTCGCGCTGGCCGATGCCGAGGGTGGCGAGCGCCGCGTCGCTGACCCAGGGCACGATGCCGAGCGCCTTGATGCGTTCCGCGGTGGCCCGCGTCAGCGCGCGGTCCTGCGCCGCCACGTAGTCGATCGCCAGCACCGGCAGGCCGTATTGGTCGCGCACCGCGCGCAGCTGCCCGAGCAGCCAGTCGCGGTCCTCCGCGCGCACCGCGACATAGCGCTTGTTGGCCGCATCCCAGCCCTGGAACAGCGATTCGGCGGCGACCATCTGCACCTTGTCGCGCACCTTCGGCACGATCTCGAAGCCGCGGTTGAGGATCAGGCGGATGCCGGGAAAGCGCCGGTGCAGCGTGTCGATGACGGCGACCAGGCCGGCCTGCTGCGCCGTTTCGTCGAAGCGGTCGGCGAGCCGGTAGGAGTCGAGCGTGTCGAGGAAGAAGCCGCGGTAGCCTTGCTCCCACAGCGGGCCGACGATGCGCCCGGCGACGAATTCGGGCCAGTCGGGGTGCGCCAGGTCGATGACCAGCGATCCCCAGTCCCGGTTCTGCGCGAGGCGGGCGGCCGCCGGAATCTCCCGGAAATAGCCGCGGCCCGGGTGCGCCTCGCCGACCGCGACGTAGGCGTACAGTTCGCTGTAGGGTTTGCGGAAGCGCTGCGGGTCGTGCCCGTGATCGGGGTCGACGACGACGATGTCGAAGGCCTTCAGCTCGGCCAGCGGCGCCTCCTTGCCGTAGAAGAGGGCGACCGCCGGCGCTGTCAGCGCGCTCTTGGCGGGCAACAGGCAGATCAGCAGCAGCAAGACGGTCAGCCAGCGTTTCATGGTCACGACGTGTTATCGCGGAATCCGCGCTCGGTACGGGAGGATCGATAAAACCGTGCATCGTAGCGTGGCGCAGCGGGTTATGCAGCGCACAATTTCACACTTTGCGCAGGTTTCGGCGTGCCGGCGTGCGCTCGTCGTCCGGATTCCGCGCCATGGCCGGGGGGGAGGCGGGTGATAGAATTCCGCGTTCGTTCAAGGAAAGAAGCGCACCATGCACCCGGATTACCTGGAAAAGATCCTCAACGCGCAGGTCTACGACGTCGCCATCGAGTCGCCGCTCGATCTCGCCCCCAACCTGTCGGGGCGCGTCGGCAACCGCATCTACCTCAAGCGCGAGGACATGCAGCCGGTGTTCTCGTTCAAGCTGCGCGGCGCCTACAACAAGATCGTCCACCTCTCGCCGGAGAAGCTGAAGCGCGGCGTCATCTGCGCCTCGGCCGGCAACCACGCGCAGGGCGTGGCGCTGTCCGCGGCGAAGATCGGCTGCCGGGCGGTGATCGTGATGCCGACGACGACGCCGCAGATCAAGGTGCAGGCGGTGCGGAGCCGCGGCGGCGAGGTGGTGCTCGCCGGCCTCTCCTACGACGAGGCCTACGCGCACGCGCTGGAACTGGAGAAGGCGGAGAAGCTGACCTTCGTGCACCCCTTCGACGATCCCGAGGTGATCGCCGGCCAGGGCACGATCGGCATGGAGATCCTGCGCCAGCACCCGAAGCCGATCCACGCCGTGTTCGTCGCCATCGGCGGCGGCGGGCTGGCGGCCGGCGTCGGCGCCTACATCAAGCGGCTGCGCCCGGAGACCAAGGTGATCGGCGTCGAGACTTTCGACGCCGATGCGATGGCGAAGTCGCTCGCCGCCGGCAAGCGCGTGCGGCTGGACCAGGTCGGCCTGTTCGCCGACGGCACCGCGGTCAAGTTCGTCGGCGAGGAGACCTTCCGCGTCTGCAAGGAAGTGCTCGACGAGGTCATCCTGGTCGACACCGACGCCATCTGCGCGGCGATCAAGGACGTCTTCGAGGACACGCGCTCGATCCTCGAACCCTCGGGCGCGCTGGCGATCGCCGGCGCCAAGGCCTACGCCGCGCAGCACCGGCTGAAGGACAAGGCGCTGGTGGCGGTGGCCTCCGGCGCCAACACCAACTTCGACCGCCTGCGCTTCGTCGCCGAGCGCGCCGAGATCGGCGAGCAGCGCGAGGCGGTGCTCGCCGTGACGCTGCCGGAGAAGCCCGGCGCCTACAAGAAGTTCGTCGCGCTGATCGGCTCGCACAACATCACCGAGTTCAACTACCGCTACAACGACCGCAACGAGGCGCACGTCTTCGTCGGCATCCAGGTCGCCAACCGCGCCGAGTCGCTGAAGCTGGTCGACAGCCTGCAGAAGCATGGCTACCCGACGCTCGACCTGACCGACGACGAGATGGCCAAGCTGCACGTGCGCCACCTGGTCGGCGGCCACGTGCCGGGGATCGAGAACGAGATCCTCTACCGCTTCGAGTTCCCGGAGCGGCCGGGGGCGCTGATGAACTTCCTGAACAACATGAGCGCTGGCTGGAACATCACGCTGTTCCACTACCGCAACCACGGCGCCGACTACGGCCGCGTGCTGGTCGGCATGCAGGTGCCGGCGCAGGAGAACGGCGCCTTCAAGGAGTTCCTGCAGAACCTCGGTTACGCGCACTGGGAAGAGACGCACAACCCCGCCTACAAGCTGTTCCTCGGCTGATGCCGCAACGAAGGAGAGAGAGATGAAGATCGCCGACAACGTCACTGCCCTCATCGGCAACACGCCGCTGGTCAAGCTCAACCGCGTCACCGCCGGCATCGACGGCACCGTGGTCGCCAAGCTCGAATTCTTCAACCCGGCGCACAGCGTCAAGGACCGCATCGCGGCGGCGATGATCGACGCGGCGCAGGCGGCCGGGAAGATCGGCCCGGACACCGTCGTGCTGGAGCCGACCTCGGGCAACACCGGCATCGGCCTGGCGATGGTCTGCGCCGCGCGCGGCATCAAGTGCGCCTTCGTCATGCCGGAGACGATGAGCCGCGAGCGCCGCCTGCTGCTGAAGGCCTACGGCGCCGAGCTGATCCTGACGCCGGGGCCGGACGGCATGGGCGGCGCGATCAGGAAGGCCGAGGAGCTGGCGGCGGCCGACCCGCGCTACTTCATCCCGCAGCAGTTCGAGAACCCGGCCAACCCGGAGGTGCACCGCCGCACCACCGCCGAGGAGATCTGGCGCGACACCGACGGCGCCGTGGACATCGTCGTCTGCGGCGTCGGCACCGGCGGCACCGTGACCGGCGTCGGCGAGGTGCTGAAGGAGAAGAAGCCCGGCGTGCAGATCGTCGCCGTCGAACCCGATGCCTCGCCGGTGCTGTCCGGCGGCCAGAAGGGCCCGCACCCGATCCAGGGCATCGGCGCCGGTTTCGTGCCGAAGGTGCTCAACACCGCGATCTACGACGAAGTGCTGCGCGTGAAGAACGACGACGCCTTCACCATGGCCCGCCGCATGGCGACCGAGGAAGGCCTGCTCGTCGGCATCTCCTCCGGCGCCGCCGTGCAGGCCGCGCTGGAGGTGGCGCGGCGGCCCGAGAACGCCGGCAAGCTGACGGTGGTCGTCATCCCGTCGTTCGGCGAGCGCTACCTGTCGACCGCGCTCTATTCCCACCTCGAGGTGTAAGCCGGTGGGCGGCGGCGATCCCTTCGGTTTCGACCGGGTCATCGACCGCCGCGGCAGCGACTCGCTCAAGTGGAGCCGCTACGCCGCTTCCGCGCAGCCCGACGTGCTGCCGCTGTGGGTTGCCGACATGGACTTCGCGGCGCCGCCGGCGGTCATCGCCGCGCTGCAGCGCCGCGTCGCACACGGCGTCTTCGGCTATGCCGAACCGTCGCCGGCGCTGACCGCGGCGCTGCTCGGCCACCTCGACCGCAGCTACGGCTGGCGCATCGCCGCCGACTGGCTGGTCTGGCTGCCGGGGCTGGTCAGCGGGCTCAACGTCGCCTGCCGCGCCGTCGATGGCGGGGTGCTGACGGCGACGCCGGTCTACCCGCCGTTCATGTCGGCGCCGCGCTTTTCCGGCCGCGCGCTCGCCACCGTGCCGCTGCTGCAGGACGACGGCCGCTGGCGCTGGGATTGGCCGGCAATGGCCGCGGCGCTGACGCCGGACACCCGCCTGCTGCTGCTCTGCCACCCGCACAACCCGGTCGGCCGCGCCTGGGACGACGGCGAGCTGGCGGCGCTCGCCGACTTCTGCCGCCGGCACGAGCTGATCGTCTGCTCCGACGAGATCCACTGCGACCTGATCCTCGACGCCCGCCGGCACCGGCCCTTCGCCATGCTCGGCGACGACCTCGCCGCACGCAGCATCACGCTGATGGCGCCGTCGAAGACCTTCAACATCCCCGGCCTCGGCTGCGCCTTCGCGGTGATCCCCGACGCCGGGCTGCGCCGCGCCTTCACGCGCGCGATGGCCGGCATCGTGCCGCATGTGAACGTGCTCGGGCTGGCCGCCTGCGAGGCGGCGCTGGGCGATTCGGCCGACTGGCATGCGGCGCTGCTCGCCGTGCTGCGCCGCAACCGCGACCGCGTCGAGGCGGCGGTCGCCACGCTGCCGCCGCTCAGGATGACCCACGTCGAGGCCACCTACCTGGCGTGGATCGACGTCCGCGGCCTCTCGCTGCTGCATCCGCAGCGGCACTTAGAAATGCACGGGCTGGGGCTGTCCGACGGTGCCGACTTCGGCGCGCCGGGCTGGCTGCGCCTCAACTTCGGCTGCCCGCTGGCGACGCTGGAGGAGGCGCTGCGCCGTCTCGCCGCCGGCGTCGCCGCGGCCTGAAGCCGGTCTGGCGCAATTTGCACGGTTATTAAGTCGACGCCCTGTTCACGGGCGATCCGGCGCTACTCAGTCGTTGGCGCGATTTGCACGGTGGCAACCGGACTCGGTCACCATCGCGTCGAGCGGCAGGTCGTGCGCCGCCGGGCGGATGCTGTCTACGCGCTGGAAGTCGAAGCCGACGCCGATCGCCAGCGGGCGCGGCGCCAGCGTTGCCAGCGTGCGGTCGAAGAAGCCGCCGCCGTAGCCCAGGCGATGGTTGCCGGCATCGAAGGCATTGACCGGCAGCAGCAGCGCCTGCGGCGTCAGGAAGTCGCCGTCGGTCGGCGTCGGGATGTCGTAGCGGTCGGGTTGCAGCGGCTGTTCCGGCCACCATTCGCGGAAGGCCAGCGGCTCGCCGGGGCGCACCACCACCGGCAGCACGACGCGGCCGCCGCGTGCCCGCAGCGCGGCGACGAAGGGCAGCAGGTCCGGCTCGTTCTGCACCGGCCAGCAGAAGCCGACGATCCGTTCCGCCAGCGCCGGAAACGCGGCGTCGAGATGCCCGCGGATCGCCGCCGAGCGCGTCGCCAGTTCCGCCACCGCCAGCGCCTGGCGGCGGGCGATCATCTCGCGGCGCAGTTTCTGCCGAAACTCGCGGTCATCGGGGCGTGTCTCTGTCGTCATTGTGCTATGCTCAGGCACCTCGTTGAACCCCGCCGAGGCCCTGTTCCCAAGGGACGCCGACGATTTTCCGCAGCTTATCACATGACGTTTTCCCGCTCCGCCGCACTGCTTTGCTGCCTCCTGTTCGTCTCCGCCGCCGGCGTCGCCGCGCCCGCTGCGCCAGCGGACGAGCGCCTGCTGGCGGCGCGCGACGCGTTCCGCGTCGGCGACCGCGCCAAGCTTGAGCGCCTGGCGCCGGAACTGCGCGGCCACGACCTCGAAGCCTGGGTCGATTACTGGCTGCTCGTCGGCCGTCTGCCGGACCAGCTCGACGCCGCCACCGCGCGCGAATTCCTCGCCCGCCACGAGCAGACCTACGTCGCCGAGAAGCTGCGCGGCGACTGGCTGAAGGTGCTCGGCAAGCAGCAGCAGTGGCGCGAGTTCGACGCCGAATACGGCAAGCTCGCCACGCCCGACCAGGAGCTCGTCTGCTACGCGCTGCAGAACCGCCGCGCACGCGGCGACGCGGGCATGCTCGACGAGGCGATGCCGCTGTGGCTGTCCTTGCTCGAACCGCCGGACCCCTGCTACCCGGTGCTGGAGGCGCTGATCTGGGAGAAGCGCGTGCTCGCCGACGACGTCTGGGCGCGCGTGCGCCGCCAGTTCGAGGCGAACAAGCTTGCCGCCGCGCGCTACAGCGCCAACTACCTGCCGCCGTCGCAGACGCCGACGCCGGCGCAGCTCGACGCGGCGATCGAGCGGCCGCTGCCGCTGCTGGTCAAGCAGCCGGCGAACTGGGCGGAGAAACGCCTCGGCCGCGAGCTGGCGGTGCTGGCGATCCAGCGCATCGCCAAGAACGACCCGCGCCAGGCCGCCGAGCAGCTGGAGAAGCTGGCGCCGAAGCTGGACGAGGCGCAGCGCGGCTGGGCCTGGGCGCAGATCGGCTGGCAGGCGGCGACGCGTCACTTGCCGGAAGCGGTCGGCTGGTACCGCCAGGCCGGCAATGCGCCGCTCTCCGACGAGGTGGCGCAGTGGAAGGTGCGCGCCGCGCTGCGCGCGCACGACTGGGGCCTGGTGCACGCCACCATCGAACGGATGCCGCCGGCGCTCGCCGCGCTGCCGGAATGGACCTACTGGCTCGGTCGCGCGCACCTCGCCGGTGGCCAGCTGACCGAGGCGCACGCGCTGTTCAGGAAGATTTCCGGGCAGCCGAACTTCTACGGCAACCTCGCCGACGATGAACTTGAGCGACCGATCAAGGTGCCGCCGCCGGCCGTTGCGCTGACCCGCGACGAGATCGTCGGCGCCGCCGGCAACCCGGGCCTGAAGCGGGCGCTGGCGCTGCTGCGCCTGAACATGCGGGTGGAGGGCGTGCGCGAGTGGAACTGGACGCTGCGCGGCATGAGCGACCGCCAGCTGCTCGCCGCCGCCGAGCTGGCCAAGCGCAACGACGTCTACGACCGCGCCATCGCCGCCGCCGACCGCACCCGGGACGAGCACGACTACAGCCTGCGCTACCTCGCCCCCTTCGGCGACCAGGTGCGCCCGGCAGCGCAGCGGCAAGCGCTCGACGACGCCTGGGTCTACGGCCTGATGCGCCAGGAGAGCCGCTTCATCACCAACGCCAAGTCCACCGTCGGCGCCTCCGGCCTGATGCAGCTGATGCCGGCGACCGCCAAGTGGGTGGCGAAGAAGATCGGGCTGGCCAACTACAAGCACGGCAACGTGAACGACACCGAGACCAACGTGCTGCTCGGCACCAACTACATGCGCATGGTCATGGAAAGCCTCGACAACCACCCGGTGCTGGCGTCCGCCGCCTACAACGCCGGTCCCGGCCGTGCCCGCAAGTGGCGCGCCGAGCAGCCGCTGGAAGGCGCCATCTACGCCGAGACCATTCCCTTCAACGAAACCCGCGACTACGTGAAGAAGGTGATGAGCAACTCGGTTTATTACGCCGCGCTGTTCGAGGGCAAGCCGCAGACGCTGAAGCCGAAGCTCGGCATGATCGGCCCGCGCGTGGCGGTGGCGAAGGGCGAGGAGTTGCCCTGAGCGAGGGGCTGCTGCGCTGAGGCCGCCGCCTCAGCGCGCCGCTTTCTGCGGGCGCAGTTCGCGCCCGGCCCAGCGCGCGAACTCGGAGCGCGTGCAGCTGCCCAGCCGGTGCCGGCCCTTGCCGTCGACGACGCGGTAGACCAGCACGTCGTGCTCCGGCCGTTCGCCCGGGTGCCGGGCGACGATCTGCCGTACCGACCAGTGCCGTCCCGGACGGCGGCTGCCGTAGCAGCGACCGACGGCAAACGCCGGCGGTACCGCCTGTTCCTCCCGCGCCAGCGCCAGCGACTGTTCGATCACTTCCTGCAATTCCTCCGGGCCGACGTCGACGACGACGTTCAGCCGCGCCAGCGCGCGACGCACGTGCGACGCGTCCGGAACCACCTCGCCGGCGCCGTGCGCCGCCTCGACATGGACGTAGCGCATCAGGCTGGCTGGGTAGCGCCGCCAGGCGAAGGGGGTGTTGAAGGCGATCCCGGTGCCGATCAGCAGCAGGCAGTTCACGCCGACCGGATACATCGCGTAGGCGAAGCCGAGCTGGTGGATCTCGGGGCCGCCGATCACCGCGGCCAGCGCGGTGGCGCCGCCCGGCGGGTGGATGCAGCGCGCCGCGTGCATCACCGCGATCGCCAGCGCGACGGCCGCCGCCGCCGCCAGCGTCGGGTCGGGCAGCAGGCGCTGGCAGGCGACGCCGACCAGCGCCGACAGCAGGTTGCCGGCGAGCACCGACCACGGCTGCGCGAAGACGCTGTGCGGTGCGGCAAAGACGAGGACGGCGGTGGCGCCGAGCGAGGGGACGACGAAGACCGCGGCCTGCTGCCCGAGCAGCGCGTGCGTCGCCAGTAGCACGACGGCCATGCCGAGCAGCGCGCCGAGTGCGGCGACCCATTGCTCGCTGCGGGGTGGGGAGGCGGCGGGGACGCCGAGAAAGTTGCCGGGCCTGCCGCTCCGGTCGGGATGCTGATGCTTCACTGCCTTGTTTCCTGGATCGCGGGGACGGGGTGTCGATTGCCGTCGTCCGGCATTTTGAACGTTCCGCATGATATATCAAGACGTGATGTTTATGCGCGAAGTTCAAGCGCCGGCCGACGGCCTGTGCCGGCATTGCCGATCATGCGCAAATGCCCCGTCGAAGCGGGATTTGCCTTAAAATACGGCCCTTTACGCCACCAATAAGTCGGATTCGATCATGATCAAGAATGCATTGCTTCTGGGAGGAAGCGGTTTCGTCGGTACGTGGATTGCCAACCGCCTGTCGCAGGCCGGGGTTCGCGTCACCATTCCGACCCGCCGCCGCGAGCGCAACAAGGCCAACATCATGCTGCCGACGGTCGACGTGGTCGAAGCCAACATCCACGACGAGGCAACGCTGGTCGAACTGATGCGCGGCCAGGACGTGGTGATCAACCTGGTCGGCATCCTGCACGACCACGATTCGCGGCTGCCCTACGGCAAGGGCTTCGCTGCCGCGCATGTTGCGCTGCCGCAGACGATCGTCGCCGCGATGAAGCAGGCCGGCGTCCGCCGCCTGGTGCATATGAGCGCGCTCGGCGCCGATCCGGCCGGCTGCTCCGAATACCTCCGCTCGAAGGGCGAGGGCGAGGCGATCGTCATGGCCGCCGCCAAGGATCTCGACGTCACCGTGTTCCGCCCGTCGGTGATCTTCGGCATCGGCGACAAGTTCCTCAACACCTTTGCCAAGGTGTTCAAGCTGGCGCCGTTCTTCGCCTCCGGCGGCATGAAAGCGAAGTTCCAGCCGGTGTTTGTCGGTGATGTCGCCAACGCCTTCGTTTCCTGCATCGAGGACATCAGCACCTTCGGCCAGCGCTACGAGCTGTGCGGACCGAAGGTCTACACGCTGCGTCAGCTGGTCGAGTACGTGCGCGACCTGACCGGCAACCAGCACAAGAAGGTCAAGGAACTCTCCGACCTGTGGGCCTATCTGCAGGCCGGCGTCCTCTGGCTGCTGCCGAACCCGCCGATGTCGCCGGACAACCTGCGCTCGATGGACGTCGACAACGTCGCCAGCGCCGACGGCCAGACCTATCCGGGCTGGCAGCCGACCGCGCTGGAAGCGGTCGCCCCGACCTACCTCGGCAAGGTGGCGCCGAAGTCGAAGCTCGACGACTTCCGCTACCACGCCGGCCGCTGAGTCTGTCTGTTCGTCCCGGAGAGGAGGGGAACCATGCGCCAGCTCGTCATCGGTGACAAGAACCTTTCCTCGTGGTCGCTGCGGCCGTGGCTGGCGCTCTCCGTCGCCGGCCTCGATTTCGCCGAGATCAATATCCGCCTCGACCGGCCGGAAACGAAGCGCGAGATCCTCCGTCATTCGCCGTCGGGCAAGGTGCCGTGTTTGATCGACGGGAAGACCGTGGTCTGGGATTCGCTGGCGATCTGCGAATACGCCGCCGAACTGGCGCCGGCGCTGTGGCCGGCGGACCCGGCGGCCCGCGCCGAGGCGCGCGCGGTCAGCGCCGAGATGCATTCCGGGTTCACCGCGCTGCGCCAGAACATGCCGATGAACGTCTGCGCGACGAAGCCGGGCGAGGGCCGCACGCCCGAGGTCGACGCCGACATCGCGCGCCTGCTGTCGCTGTGGGAAGCCTGCCGCGTCCGTCACGGCGCCGGCGGTCCCTTCCTCTTCGGCGCCTTCTCGATCGCCGACGCGATGTACGCGCCGGTCGTCTGGCGCTTCGTCACCTACGCCGTCGACGTGCCGCCGCTGGTCCGCGCCTGGATGGACGCGATGCTGGCCTTGCCGGCGATGCAGGAATGGCGGGCCGGTGCCGCCGCCGAACTGGCCGCCCGGCCGGCCTGATTCTTCCGTTTCCCGCGTGACCCCGCGCCCGAAAAAGGACCTGCCGCCGCTGTGCAGCTACGTCGTCGGCGGCGCCGTGCGCGATGCCTTGCTCGGCCTGCCGGTGCAGGACCGCGACCATGTCGTCGTCGGCGCCACGCCGGCGGAGATGCTGGCGCGCGGCTTCCGCCCGGTGGGCAAGGATTTTCCCGTCTTCCTGCACCCGGCAACCAACGAGGAGTACGCGCTCGCCCGCACCGAGCGCAAGACGGCGCCGGGTTACACCGGCTTCGCCTTCCACGCGGCGCCGGACGTCACGCTGGAGGACGACCTGGCCCGCCGTGACCTGACCATCAATGCCATGGCGCTGGGCGACGACGGCGTGCTGGTCGATCCCTACGGCGGCCGCCGCGACCTCGATGCGAAGCTGTTCCGCCACGTCGGCCCGGCCTTCGTCGAGGATCCGGTGCGCATCCTGCGCGTCGCGCGCTTCGCCGCGCGCTTTGCCGATTTCTCGGTGGCGCCGGAAACGCAGGCGCTGATGCGCGAGATGGTGGGCAACGGCGAAGTCGATGCGCTGGTCCCCGAGCGCGTCTGGCAGGAACTGTCGCGCGGGCTGATGGAGGCGCGGCCGTCGCGGATGTTCGCGCTGCTGCGCGATTGCGGTGCGCTCGCCCGCCTGCTGCCCGAGCTCGACCGGCTGTGGGGCGTGCCGCAGCGTGCCGACTACCATCCGGAAATCGATACCGGCGTGCACGTGATGATGGTGGTCGATACCGCCGCCCGCCGCGGCCAGGCGCTGCCGGTGCGTTTCGCGGCGCTGCTGCACGACCTCGGCAAGGGCACGACACCCGAGGACGAATGGCCGCGCCACATCGCCCATGAGCAGCGCAGCGTCAAGCTGGCCGAAGCGGTCTGCGCCCGCCTGCGTGCGCCGGCTGATTGCCGCGACCTCGCCGTGCTCGCCGCCCGTTATCACGGCGACATCCATCGCGCCGCCGAGCTGCGCCCGGAAACCGTCGTGCGCCTGTTTGAAAAGTGCGACGCCTTGCGCCGGCCGCAGCGTTTCGCGCAATTGCTTGAAGCCTGCGCCGCCGACTTCAACGGCCGGCTGGGGTGGGAGGAGAAGCCTTACGCAGCGGCGGAAATCCTGCAGCGCGCGCTGGCGGCGGTGCAGGCGGTGCCGGCCGGCGACATCGCGAAATCCTGCGCCGCCGATCCGGCGCAGATTCCCGAGCGCATCCGCGTCGCCCGCGTGGCCGCGTTGGCCGCGCTCAAAGCAGCCGGCTGATGGCGACGAAGAGCAGCGACAGCAGAATTGTCGTGGTGAACGGGAAAAAGTAGTCGCGCGCCCGCCAGCGCAGCGTGAGGTCGCCCGGCAGACGGCGCGCCGGCAGCCGCTGGCGCAGTGCCGGCGTCAGCAGGCCGAGCACGAGCACGACGATGACGATTGTCAGCAGCCACTTCAGCATCAGCGGCCGCGCCGTTCGGCGAGCTTCTGCAGCACCGGCGGCAGCGTCTCGCCATGCTCGCGGGCGGCGGCGAAGGCCTGCCGCGCTTCCTGCTTCTTTCCGGAATCGTCCAGTGCCAGTCCGAGCCCGACCCACCAGCGGCCCTCGTCGGGCTGCAGCGCGATGGCGCGGCGGTAGGCGTCCGCCGCTTCCGGTGCGCGCTTCAGCTGGCGCAGCACGGTGCCGGCGAAACCCTGGTAGCCGGCGTCCCGGCCGGCATGCGGCAGCGAGCGTTCGAGTACGCGCCATGCCGCTGCCCAGTCGCGCGCTTCGGCGTGCAGCCGCGCCAGCCGCATGGCCGCTGCCACGCGCGACGGGTCGCGCTCGACGACGATTTCCAGTGGGCCGGTGAGGTCGGCAAAGGCGGCTGCCGGCGCGGCGTTCGCTGTGCCGCCAACGAGCAGCGCCAGCAGCAGAAGGGCAGCGGCGATGCCGCCTACTGGATCGCGCATTGCGTCTGCTCGTTGCGGCCGATGCCGGCGCCGCTGGCGTTGTTCTGGCTGACCGCCTGCGGCATGGTGACGCGGATGCCTTCCTGCGGCGGCCGCAGCACCGGCAGCGTGACGCTGTCCCTGACGAAACCGAACTGGCCGGCACTGATCAGCTGCTGGCCGGCGCTGTTGGTGACGACGATGGCGCCGTTGGCGACGTCCACGTGCAGGCCGTTGTCGGGCGCCTGCCCGGACACCGTCGGCACGCCGAGGCAGTTGTCCGAGCAGAGCAACGCACCGAAGTGCGTGCCGCGGATGCCGATGGTGGCGGTGGTCGTCTGCACCTTGTAGGCGTCGCGGTTGCGCTTGCCGATGAGGCCGGTGATCGCGCGCAGGCCGCCGCGGAGCAGGCCGAGGACGACGTTGTCGCTACCCGGCTTGTTCTCGTCGTAGGCGTAGCTGTTGATCTTCAGCTCCGTCTCCGGCCGCATAACCACCTCGCCGCCGTCGGCGAACTTGATCCGGGCATAGGTATCGCGCTGGGTCGTCAGCTCGTCGCCTTCCTGGATCTCCGAGCTGATCGACAGCAGCTTGCTGCTGCCGTCGGCGCGCTTCGCCGACACCGTTCCGGACAGGTGGGTGATCGTGCCGGCCGGTGCTGCCGCAGCAAGCGAGGCCGCGAGCAGCAGCGCGATCGCGGTCAGCAGCTTAGGCGCTGCACTGGGCGGGTTTCTTCTTCGCATTCTTCTCTTCCTGCTTGCTGCCGGTGTCCTGGCTGGTCTGCGTGGCGGTCGATGAGCCGTCGCCGTCGGTCGTCGTTTCGCCGCCGAAGGTACCGGTGGTGTCGCCGATGGTCTGCGTACCGCTTGTGGCGGTCGGCGCGCCGCCGAAATCCGACGGCGTCGTGCTGACGAGGGCAATCGAGTCGCTGGTCTGGCTGGTGCCGCCGGCGGATGAAGTGGTCGAAGTCGTCGCGGCGATGAGTGCGTTGGCGACCGGGGGACTGACGATGCCGTACGTTACCTCCAGCCCGGCGCCGAGCGTCGTGAAGGCGCCGCCGACCTTGTAGCCACCGTCGAAGGTGGCGACGCCGTCGATCAGCGAGCCGCCGGCGCCAAGCCCGGGGAAGAACAGCTTAATGAGGCCGCCGTTGGCTTGTGTAGCGTCAGTGGAGGCGAGGTAGGAACCGCCATACATTTCGATGCCGGTACCACCGATCACCAGATCGAGCACACCATTGTTGGCGCTGATCGAGCCGCCGCTGCCGGCAGCCAGCGTCGATCCGAGGGTCAGCCCGCCGAGCGCCTTGCCGACGATGCCTTGGGCGGCGCTGACGCTGCCGATGACGCTCATCGGCCCCTCGGCGATGAAGCCGAGGTTGCCGGCCGTGCTGAGCAGGTTGCCGCCGTTGATGGCCAGCGTCCCCGGGGTGTAGACGTAGGTGTCGCCGAACCCGGACAGGGTGCCGCTGACCACGATCGATCCGGCCCCGACCTTGAGTCCGCCCATTCCCGCCGTGATCGTCTTGCCGGAGCCGATGTTCAGCAGGCCGCCGGCGAACACGGTGTTGTCTGCCCCCTGCATCGAGACGTTGCCGCCGGTCAGGCTGAGGTCGCCGCCGGCGCCGATGGTGCCGTCGCCGCTCATCGTCAGCGTGCCACCGGCGAAGGTCAGGTCGCCGCCGGCGACGAGCAGGTCCTTGGCGCCGGTCATCGACAGCGAACTCGACACCTGGATGTTGCCGCTGGCGCCGATCGCGGCGCCGGCCAGGGTCTTCGGCGTCAGCATCAGCGTCGTGGTGCCGCCGATGTTGAGGTCGCCGTAGCGGAAGTAACTGACGTTGCCTTCGGCCGTTGCCGCGCTGGCGTTGAGCCCTGCGTAATTGACCGCGGTGGCGCCGACGTCGCGAATCGAGATGCTGCCGTAGGGGCCGCCGCTGACATTGGCGGTGATCTGGCCGCTGGTAGCCACGTCGGCGCTGATCGCCAGCGTGCCGGCGATCGGCGTGCCGACCTGGCTGGTCAGTGCGATGTTGCCGGAGCCGGAGGTCAGGTTGGCGGTGCCGCTGCCGTTGTCGTCGAGGATCTGCCCCAGCGCGCTGACGGAAATGTTCGAGGTGCCGGTGGTGGTCAGCGCGCCGAGGGCGATCGAGGTGCTGCCGGCGTCGCCGACGACGTCGATGGCGCCGGTGGCGTTGATCGTCGTGATGTGCGTCGTATTGCCGTTTGCCGTGTGGTAGCTGACCGGACCGCTTGCGCTGAGGGCGACGAAGTCGGCGTAATGCTTGCCGAGCATGCTGATGCTGCTGCCGGCGATGGCTGTCAGCGAACCGGTGCGCAGCGTGCTGTTGGCCGGCAGCGAGATGGCGCCGCTTGTTGCTTTCAGCTTGACCGAGCCGCCCATCGAGCCGTCCCAGTTGCCGAGCGTGGTGTTGGCGGTGGTGGTGATCGCGCTCGCCTCGATGTCGACCGAGGCGCTGCCGACCGCGCTGCCGATCACCGCCTGGTTGGCGGCGTTGGTGCCGCTCAGCGACAGCGCTCCGGTGACCTTTAGGAGGACGTTGGAGCCGGCATCCCAACCGATCGCCGCGCCGGCGCCCATGCCGTAGGTGCCGGTGGCGTTGCTGTTGCCGGCGGTCAGCGTGGTGTTGCCGCCGACGGTGATGCTCTGCGTCGGCGCCGTGATCATCGCCGATCCGGCCGGCGAGGCGCCGCCGCCGCCGCCGGTCAGCTGCAGGTTGCCGCCGCCGGTGATGGTGATGATTTGCGAGGTGTCGCTGGCGATGCCGGCCTCGTTGTTGAGCGACCCGTTGCCGCCGGTCAGCGTGATGCCGCCGGCGCCTGCAGTGACCGTCTGCGCGCCCTGGGCTTCGACGAACGCGCCGGAGTCGCCAGTGCCGGTGCCGCCGGCGATCGCGATCTGCCCGGCAGTGACGCTCTGGCTGCCGGCCGATTTCAGGTAGGCGCCGTTGTTGCCCGTGTTGGAACCGCCGGTCAGCGACAGCGCGCCGGTGGTGCTGACGATCTGGCTGCCGCCGGGCTTGAGCATGAAGAAGCCGGCATCGCCGGTGCCGCCACCGGCGTTGGCGCTAATGCCGCCGGCACCGGCGGTCAGCTTCATGTCGCCGTTCGTCGTCACCGCGTAATAGCCGGCATAGATGGCGTTGCCGGCGGTGGCGTCGAGCGCGCCCTGCAGCGTCAGGTTGGCGAACGAGATGTCGTCGTTGGCGTTGAGGATCAGCTTGTTCGTCGCCGCCGAGCTGTAGCTGTAGGCGTTGTCGAAGGTGATGTTGTCGGTCGAGCCCCCGGAGTCGGTGGTCGTGATCGTGACGTTGGTGCTGGCCAGCTGCGTGTTGATCGAACTCCAGCTCAGCGTCGATGCCGTGCTGCTCTCGGTCCAGCTGGCGCCGCCGATCGGCGTGCCGCCGCCGCCGGTGATCGTCACCGAGAACGGGTCGAGCAGCAGGGTGCCCGTCCGGCCGAGTGGCGCCGAGGTGTCGACGCGGGCATCGAAATCGAGCGACTGCTTGCCGGAGACCTCGACGAAGCCGCCGTCGCCGCCGCTGGCGCCGCCGCGTGCGGAAATCCGGCCGTAGGCGCGCGTCGTGTCGTCGGCCCAGACGATGATCTTGCCGCCGTTGCCGCTATCGATCGCATCCGCCTTCAGCGTCGCGCCCGCGGCGAGGTAGCTGACCTGCGCGTTGCGCACGGCGGCGTTCTTGCCCTGATAGTCGCCGCCAACGAGTACGGTGCCACCGCCGCCGGTGCCGGAGGCATCGACCAGCGCACCGTCGAGCACGCCAACCTTGTCGCCGAGCAGTTCGATGCGGCCGCCGCTGCCGGCGCTGGCGGTGGTCGAGACCGTACCGGCGACCGTCGTCATGCTGCCGCCGTCGACCTCGACCGTGCCGCCCTGCGTGCCGTCGGCGCGGGTTGCCGAGCCGGCGGCCAGTTCAGCGGACTGCGTCGCCCGCAGGAAGATCCGCCCGCCCTCGCGCACGATGCTGCTGGTGCTGGCCGTTCCCTGCTGCCTGACGACGGCGCCGACCATGCCGACGCGGCCGGACTCGGCCAGCAGCTGGCCGACGTTGAGCGCCTGGCCGCCGGCGTTGACCACGACCTTGACGCCCGGCGTACCGGAGTCGAGCAGCTCGACGCTGCGTCCGGCGGCGAGGATGACCTCGCCGTTCGGTGCCTGGATGATGCCGTGGTTGTCGACGTTCGGCGCGATCAGGTAGACGTTGCCGCCGGAGGTGCTGGTGATCGTGCCGAAGTTCTTGACGTCGCCGGCGCCGGCGACGTCGGTGAAGTTGAGCCGGTTGGCGAGGAAATCGGCGTCCGAGAGCATCAGCGACGAGGCGACGAAGCCGCCGACGTCGATCACCGCGCCGGCGCCGATCAGCGTGCCGGCGGGGTTGATCAGGAAAACCTTGCCCGGCGACTGCAGCAAGCCGAGGATTTCCGACGGGGCGACGACCAGCCGGCCGTCGACGGTGACGCCGACGACCCGGTTGAGCACGCTGCTGCTGGTGGCCTGGTTGAAGATCACCGTCTCGCCGCTGCCGATCGAGAAGCTGCCCCAGTTGATGATGGCGCGGTTGGTGTTGGTGACCGTCAGCACATTGCCGTTCTGCGAGAACGTCGCCGTGCCGCTGGCGACGTTGCCACCGCTCGGCAGCGCCAGTGTGCCTTGGGCGAAGCAGGCCGCCAGCGCGGCGCAGATCAGCTTGCGTGGCCATCGGCCGGGTAGGTTACGGGCCATGTTTCCCCCGAGTTCGCTCGATCAAGTTTTCAGGCTAGGACGATCGGCGGGCGGCGGCAAGCCGCGGCCGACGACCGGTATTCAAAAGCCGACGACGATGTTGAAATGCCCCTGCCAGTCGCCGTTGCGCGTCTTCGACGAGTCGGTGAGGTCTTCCGCCGGTCCGGCGTCGAGGACGCTGGCGACGTCGAGGCGGACCTGCACGTCCTTCTTGTAGTTGTAGCGCAGGCCGAGGCCGGCGCTCATGATCCCGGCCGGCTCGGTGCCGGTCTTGCCGGCCTGGCGCGCCGGCATGCCGTAGCTGTAGCCGCGCGCGGTATCGACGAAGGCGAGCGGCCGCAGGTTGCCCGGTAGCGTCAGCAGCGGCGCCACGTCCGGCGCATAGAGCTCGACGTTGAGCACGTAGCCGGCATCGGCGGCGACGGTGCGCTCGTGGAAGCCGCGCACCGACTGGGCGCCGGAGAGGCCGAGCTGCTCCGACGGCGGCAGCGGGTAGCCGAGGCTGGACTGCAGCGCGCCGGCGACGCGCGCCATCCAGCTCGCCGGCAGCAGTTGCGAGTAGCTGCCGCCGAGCCTGAGTACGGTGAAGTCGTCGCGGGTGCTGCGGTTGCCGGCGACCAGCGAGTAGCGGTCGTTGCCGGTCCGGTTGTCGACGGTGCTGTATTCGTTATGCCGGCCGGTGGCGACGTTGTAGGCGATGCCGGCGTTGAAGTCGGCGGCCATGCCCGGGCGCTGCCAGGTGCCGGCGTAGGTGGCGCCGAACGGGCGCGTGGTGTACGGCGTGCAGCCGGCCGACTGCCCCTTCAGGTAGTCCTTCTCGCCGCCGGGGCCGGTGCAGGTGGTGGCGATCGACTTGATGTCCCAGCCGACGATCAGCTTGGTCGACCATTCGCCGCGGCGCTGGAAGTAGTGGTTCCAGCGCACGCCGTAGAGCTCGCCCTTGCCGGTCAGGTTTTCGAAGGCGCCAAGCGTGAAGGCGGCGGCCGGCGTGTCGATGTTCGATTTGGCGTAGAAGAGGTCGATGCTGTCGCCGATGCCGTAGAGCGGGAAGCGGTAGCCGAGGCTGTAGATGTCGACCTTGGTCCCGTCCGGCTTGTCGGGCGAACCGGTGTAGGCGAAGGTCGCGGTATGGTCGCGGTCCCACAGGTTCGAGTGGCGCAGGCCGACGCCGAGGCGGTGGCGGCCGGTGATGCTGGTGCCGGTATTGTCGGCGTTGACGAAGCCGCGGAAGGGGCGCTCGTCCTCGACGTTGATCGTTGCGTCGAGCTTGCCCGGCTGCTGTTCGGACACAGCCAGCACGACATCGATCTGCTTCGCCGGGTTCTCGTTGGCGAGCTGGATGTTTTCCGACAGCTCGCGCGCGTTCGGGGTCTTGCCTTCCTGCAGCGACGGCAGCGTGGCGCGGATGTTGGCCTCGCTGAAATGCTGGTTGCCGGAAACGGTGATGCGGGCCACCGGCGTTTCCCGGACGTCGAGGCGCAGCGTGCCGCCGGTGAGCTCCTGTTCCGGTGTGATCACCTGCACGGCGGTATAGCCGGCTTCACGGTAGGCGCCTTCGAGGGCCTCCAGCGCCATCTGGATGTCGCGGAAGCCCTTGTCCTGGCCGACGAACGGCGCGGTCAGGCGGCCGATGGCCTCGTCAGCGAGCAGCGTGTTGCCGCGAACTTCGATCCGCCGGATCTCGAACAGCTCTTCGGCGCCGGCGGGACCAACCATTCCGTGGCCGAGCAGGGCCGCGAGCAGCATGCCGCAGAGATTTTTGCGCATCATCGGAATCATTGCGTCATATTCTCAGAAATGGCTTTATGTATATCGCTTATCTTACTGAATTATTGTGTTTCATTGGAAAAAACCTTGGTCGGGGATAAATCTTGGGAAGAAGTGTTGTGACGAAGCAACGAAGCTTTCCGTGGGCCCGTGCCGGGCGCAGCATTTGATTCCGCAAAGCGGGCCGGACGGTGAAAATCCATCACATGATCACCCTTTTTACGTGGGCCACCCCCAACGGCCGCAAGGTCTCGATCATGCTGGAGGAGTGCGCGCTCCCCTACGTGGTCCGGCCGGTCGATATCACCCGCGGCGAACAGTTCGCCGCCGACTTCGTCGCCCTCAACCCGAATGCGAAGATTCCGGCCATCGTCGATGACGAGGGGCCGCTGACTGTTTTCGAGTCCGGCGCCATCCTCGTCTATCTCGCCGAAAAGACCGGGCGTTTCCTGCCGCCGGCCGGGCCGGGCCGCTATGCGGCGATGCAGTGGCTGATGTTCCAGATGGGCGGCATCGGACCGATGTTCGGGCAGGCGCACCACTTCCTGCGCTTCGCGCCGGAACCCGTGCCCTATGCGATCGGGCGCTACGGCGAGGAGGTGCGGCGCCTCTACGGGGTGCTCGATGCCCGTCTGGCCGGGACCGATTACCTCGCCGGCGATTATTCGATCGCCGACATGGCGACCTTCCCGTGGGTTGCCCGGCATCAGTGGCAGCAGGTCGATCTCGGCGATTTCCCGCACGTTCGGCGCTGGTTCGACGACGTTGGCTGCCGCCCGGCGGTGCAGCGCGGCATGGCGGTGCCGGCATGATCGCCCGTCGCGTCGGTGACCTCGAAGTCCTGTCCTGCGAGCCGCAACAGCGCCGGCAGGCGCCGCCGCTGCTCTTCGTGCATGGCGCCTTCGCCGGCGCCTGGGTGTGGGACGAGCATTTCCTGCCGTGGTTTGCGGCGCAGGGCTTCAGCGCCCACGCGCTGTCGCTGCGCGGCCATGGCGGCAGCGCCGGACACGAGCGCATCGACTGGTGCAGCGTGCACGACTACGTCGAGGATGTGGCGGCGGTGGTCGCCGACCTCGGCGTGGCGCCGGTGCTGATCGGCCACTCGATGGGCGGCTTCGTCGTGCAGAAATATCTCGAACACCACGACGCACCGGCGGCCGTGCTGATGTGTTCGGTGCCGCCGCAGGGGCTGGTCGCCGCGCAGTTCTCGCTGCTCTTCGACAAGCCCGGGCTGATGGTCGAGATCAACCGCCTGCTTGGCGGCGGCAATGTCGCCCTCGACGTGCTGCGCGAGGCGCTGTTCGCGCAGGAAGTCAGCGACGAGACGCTGCGCCGCTACTACCGGCTGATGCAGCCGGAGTCGCAGCGCGCGATCTGGGACATGTCGATGTTCGGGTTGCCCAACCTGAAGGCGATGCACCGGCCGCCGCTGCTGGTGCTCGGCGCCGAGAAGGACGTGCTGATCCCGGCCTTCCTGGTGCAGTCGACGGCGCGCACCTACGGCGTTCCGGACAGGATTTTCCGCGGCCTCGGCCACGGCGTGATGCTGGAAAAGGACTGGCAGCACGTCGC
The DNA here is from genome assembly GCA_016183655.1 of Rhodocyclales bacterium. Lineage (GTDB taxonomy): Bacteria > Pseudomonadota > Gammaproteobacteria > Burkholderiales > Rhodocyclaceae > Proximibacter. The sequence goes on along the minus strand of JACPEH010000021.1, from coordinate 87,907 downwards.
GGAGACGATCCGCGACTGGCTGGCGGAGGTTGCCGTCTAGGCGAAGATGTCGACGCCGCCGCCGAGGTTCGGCGGGTTGTTGTACTGCTGCGGCTGTGGCAGTGCCTCGATCAGTTGCGCGGCGTTCTGCGCCTGGAGGTCGAGCGCCTTCTTCAGTACCAGCGTGCTGACGGCGTCGCCGGTCTGGCTGGCGGAGAGGGCGGAAGCGGCGCTTGCGACGGCGGAAGTATCCATGTTTTGACTCCTCGGCTACGTTTCATTATCGCCCGATTCCCCGCGAAGTAAACCGGTGGCGAAACCAGGGGCAAAACCGCTGGCGATTTCGCCTCAACCTTTTGTCGTCTCGTCCGTTGATTCATTCATGAACGCCTCGAAGGGAGGTCAGCATGGTGATCATCATGGAAATGGATTCGGGCAAGCTGATAGCGGAGCAGAGGGTCGTCTACGACGACGAGGTGTTGAATGCCGGCTGGGCCGAAGTGCCGCGCGTTGCGCCGCGACTGCAGGAAGTGGTGATTGCGCGCCACGAACCGGACGTCGACGTCGATGGGTATCTGGCGCGGCTCTATGCCGCCCAAGGCATGGTCGGCCGCTAGTTGCGGCGGGGTGGCGTCCCTGCCGTCGCCAGGCGGGTATCCGGCTGCTCGGCGGCATATTGGCGGCTGACCGCGTCGAGCACTTCCCGGATGCGTTCGCTGGTCGTCGCCACGTGTTCCGGGCGGCTGTCGTGTTTGCCGATGTCAACGATGGCACGGTCGAAGAACATCCACTGCACGCGCGCCAGTTCCAGCGCTTCGCGGTTGGCTGGCGTGTTCTCGCGCGCCGTTGCCAGTTCGTTGAGCGCGCTGGCGAATTCCCTGCGCGCCTGCTCGATGTCGACCAGGCGCCCGCGCGAGCGGTCGCCGGTCTGCGCCATCAGCGTCAGCCGGGCGAGGCGCTGGACCAGCATGTTCTGCCGCAGCGACAGATCGAGCAAGCGGGCGGTGGCGCCCTCCGCGTCGGCTTCGATGCGTGCCGAGAGGCGGCCGGTGGCGAGCATCAGTTCGTCGGCGAGACGATTCACTGCTTCGAGGTTTGCCGTACCGTAGGGGAGCAGCAGGAGCAGGCGATATTCCCCCCAGAGTTCCGCTATACGGTGCACTATCCGGTGCGTATTCTCGTTCCGGGCATGGTGACCGAGGCCGCCAAGGCTGCGCTCGAAGCGGCCGACGCCGTCGGCCAGATGCCGGCTGGCGGCACCGGCATGGATGCCGAGACCGGTCTGCAGCCACAACTTGGCGAGACGCTGCGATTGCAGGCGCAGTTCGCCGGCGTTGGCGATGTCCTGCGTGATGCCGGGGGCGGCGGCAGGAGCGCCCTGGGCGACCGGGGCGAGCAACGTACAGACGAGCAGGGCGGCAGCGAGCGCGTTCTTCATCGGGGTTGGCGTGCCTTGAGTTGTAATGCGCGCATTACAAGCCCTCAATGTTGCACGCCGATGAAACGCCCGCGCCGGTGCGGCGGGCCTTGTGCGCTACAACGTGGCGCTGCGGTCGCCGGTGATGAAGCCAACGAGCGGCTCGGCGATGCCGCGCCCAAGCGCGATGACCTTGAACAGCTCGCCCATCTCCGCCGGCGAGATCAGCTTCTGCGCCGCGTTGGCCTGCGGCAGGTAGCGGCGTGGGTCGTCGGCCGGCGTTCGTGCCAGCACCTCGGTGAGGCCGCAATTGAAGAGGAATACCGCTTGCGTGGTGTAGCCGAGGAAATCCAGCCCGGCCTCGGTGCCGGCTTCGGCGACGGCGGTGAAATCAACGTGTGCGGTGATGTCCTGCAACCCCGGCAGGTAGAACGGGTCGGGGTGGGCGTGATGGCGGTAATGGCACATCAGCGTGCCTTCACCGCGTTGCGGATGGTAGAACTCGCGGCGCGGGAAACCGTAGTCGATCAGCAGCAGCGCGCCGCGGCCGAGGATGTCCGCCCACGACGCGAGCCACGCGGCGGCGGCAAGGCCGATTTCGGAGAGGTAGCCGTCGCCCGGCACCCCCGCGCCGGCCAGCGTCTGCGCGCGCGCCAGCACGGCGCCGGCGGCGGGGCGTTCCTGCCAGCTGAAAACGTCACTATCACAGGCGACGCCGCGCTCGACGATGCCGTCCCCGTTCCAGCGCACGAGGTGCACCGGCAGCGCGTCGAGCAGTTCGTTGGCGAGCACCAGGCCGTCGAATTGTTCCGGCAGGCGATCGAGCCAGCGCACGCGGTCGAGCAGATGCGGCACCGTTGCCGCCAGTGTTTCGCGCTGGCGTTCGCGCAGTTCGCCGGACAGTTCGAGGATGGCGTAGGACTGCGGCAGCGCGCCGCGCGTTTCCAGTTCCTGCAGCAGGTCGGCGGCCAGCCGGCCGGAACCGGCGCCGGCTTCGAGGATGTTCGGGGCGCTGGCAGCCATGACTTGCACGGCCTGTGTCGCCAGCGTCCGGGCGAAGGCCGGCGTCAGCTCGGGGGCCGTGACGAAATCGCCGGCGGCGCCGAATTTGCGTGCGCCGCCCGAGTAGTAGCCCAGTCCCGGCGCGTAAAGCGCCAGCTCCATGAAGCGGGCAAAGCTGATCCAGCCCCCGGCGGCAGTGATGGCGGCGGCGATGTGTTGGTGCAGGCGTTGGCTGTGCGCCATCGCATCGGCGTCGGGGGTAGGCAGGGCCATGGCTGAGATGGGGCGAAAAACCGTCATTTTACGGCCTTCCGTGTCGCCCGGATGCTTGCCTTGCTGCGACGGCGGGGCCAAGTCCGGTAAACTCGCGCTTTTCGGGACAGGAGCCGTCGATGGACAGCGAAGCTTCCCCCTCGCTGCACGGCAAGGTCGTGCTGGTGACCGGTGCCGCCCGCCGCGTCGGCAGCGTCATCGCGCGCCATCTGCACCAGCGCGGCGCCAGCGTCGTGCTGCACTACCGGGCAGCCGTCGCCGACGCCGAGGCGCAGGTGGCGACCTTTAACGCGGCGCGGCCGCGCTCGGCGCTGGCGGTGCAGGCGGATCTGCGCGACACCGCGTCGCTGCCGCTGCTGGTCGCCGAGTCGCTGGCCTGCTTCGGCCGCCTCGACGGCTTGGTGAACAATGCCTCCAGCTTCTTTCCGACGGCGCTCGGCGAGATCGACGAGGTGGATTGGGACGACCTCGTCGGCAGCAACTTCAAGGCGCCGCTGTTCCTCAGCCAAGCGGCGGCACCGGCGCTGCGCGCCAGCGGCGGCGCCATCGTGAATATCACCGATATCCACGCCGAGCGGCCGCTCAAGGGCTACCCGCTGTACAGCGCGGCGAAAGGCGCGCTGCTGACGCTGACGCGGGCGCTTGCCGTCGAGTTGGCGCCTGCGGTGCGGGTGAACGCGGTGGCGCCGGGGCCGATCCTGTGGCCGGACGATGGCCAGCTGGACGATGCCGCGCGCGTCGACATCGTCCGCCATACGCTGCTGCAGCGGGAAGGCAGCCCCGACGACATCGCCGGGGCGGTCGCCTACCTGCTGGCCGCGCCCTACGTCACGGGGCAAGTGATCAACGTCGATGGCGGTCGCACCGCCTATTTGTAAGAAGCCAAATCGTGGAAACCTCGCAAACTTCGAATACCCTGCAGAAACTCTTCAGGCGCCTGACCGGCAACGTCGGCCGCGCGATCGCCGACTACAACATGATCGAGCACGGCGACACCGTGCTCGTCTGCGTCTCCGGCGGCAAGGATTCATACACGCTGCTTTCCATCCTGATGGCGCTGCGCGAGCGGGCGCCGGTGGACTTCAAGCTGGTGGCGATGAACCTCGACCAGAAGCAGCCGGGTTTCCCGGAGGAGGTGCTGCCCGGCTATTTCGCGAAGATCGGTGTCGACTTCCGCATCGTCGAGGCCGACACCTATTCGGTGGTCAAGGAGAAGATTCCCGAGGGCAAGACCACCTGCTCGCTCTGCTCGCGCTTGCGCCGCGGCATCATCTACCGCACGGCGAAGGAACTCGGGGCGAACAAGATCGCGCTCGGCCACCACCGCGACGACATGGTGCACACGCTGTTCCTCAACCTGCTCTTCGGCGGCAAGATCAAGGCGATGCCGCCGAAGCTGGTCACCGACGACGGCGCGCACGTCGTCATCCGGCCGTTGGCCTATTGTGCCGAGGCCGACATCGCCCGCTTCGCGCGCGGCATGGAATACCCGATCATCCCCTGCAACCTGTGCGGCTCGCAGGAGAACATGCAGCGCAAGAAGATCCGCGAGATGATGCAGGACTGGGACCGCCGCTATCCCGGCCGTACCGAAGCGGTGTTCACCGCACTGCAGAACGTCGTGCCCTCGCACCTGGCCGACAACAAGCTCTTCGACTTCCGCGGGTTGAAGTTGGGCGATGCGGTGGAGGAGGGCGACACCGCCTTCGACGGTCCGCAATTCGGCGTCGAGCTGAGCTTGCCGGAACCCTTCCCGATTCCGGTGGCAATGTCCGAAGCCGCCGGCTAGGCTGCATGAGGATCGGTTAAGTGACTGAATCTTGATAGAATCGTTGGGCTGTGCCGGCCTTCGGCACGACGAGAGGATAACTGGATGAGTGGCAAGGAGCGTGAACTTTCGATCTTGTTCGCCGATGTTTCCGGAAGTACGCGACTGTACGAGAAACTTGGCGATACGGAGGCACTGCACGCCGTCGATCGCTGCATCAAGCGCATGGAGCGCTCGGTCGAGGGCTTCCGCGGCCGCATCGTGAAGACGATCGGTGACGAGGTGATGGCGGTGTTCGAATCGGCCGAGGATGCCTTCCACGCGGCCAGCGACATGCAGCAGCGGGTGACCGACCTGCCGCCGGTGTCCGGCGTCAAGCTGGCGATCCGTCTCGGCTTCCACCACGGCTCGGTGATCGAGGAAAAGGGCGATTACTTCGGCGATACCGTGAACACCGCTGCCCGCCTGGCCGGCCTGGCCAAGGCCGGCCAGGCGCTGACCAGCGGCGACACCGTGGCGCGCCTGCCGGAACTGCTGCAGTTGTCGACGCGCGACCTGGAGCAGATGTCGGTGAAGGGCAAGGTCGAAGGCCTGCACGTCTTCGAGGTCCTCTGGCACGACGGCGAGGAGTTGACGACGCTGACGCCCTCGCTCAACACGAAAGCGGGGGCCGGCGGCCCCCGGCTGTGCTTGCGCTATGCCGGCAAGGTGATCGTCGTCGACGACAAGAACCCGGGCGTGGCGCTCGGCCGCGATGCCGGCTGCGAGCTGGTGATCCGCGACCGACGCGCCTCGCGCAACCACGGCAAGATCGAACGCCGCGGCGACAAGTTCGTCCTCTCCGACATCTCGACCAACGGCACCTACGTCACTTTCAGCGGCGAGCCGGAATTCTTCCTGCGTCGCGAGGAGCTGGTGCTGCACGGCAGCGGCAAGATCTCCTTCGCCGCGTCGGCCGCCAGCGAAGGGGCCGACATCGCCGAGTTCGAGCACCTCTGAACGAGAAGAATCCGCGGACGGGCGGCCGGGAGCGATCCCGGCCGCCCGTTGCGTTTTCAGATGGCCAGCTTCTTCAGCGTTTCCGGATTCTTGACGATCGCTTTGCGTCGCGCTTCCGGCGCGTCGTACAGGGCCGCCGGCGGCAGCGTGTCAAGGCGGGTGAGGGTCGCTGGGTCGCTGCAGGTCGGGTCGAGCGCGAGCGTGATCTCGCCGCCATTGCCGCCGAGGACGGAGAAGCAGGTGCGCCCGAGTTTGGCATTGAGCGGCTGGACGATGCTCGCTGCGACCTGGTCCGCCGGATTGCCGGAGCCCGCCAGTTGCACGTCGAAGAGCGCGTCGCCGGCCGGCTTCAGGTCGAGCACGTTGAGCAGGCCGCTGATCTCGCGCTGCAGCTGCATCACCGAATCCTTGCCCGGCAGCCCGGACAGCTTCAGCCGCGCCTTCTGACCGGCGAAGCGGAAGTGCGAGAGGAAGAAGCCTTTCGAGAACTCGTCGCCGATCAGCTTGCCGATGTCGCGCAAGGCCTGGTCTTCGGTCGCCCAGCTCATCCGTTCTGGAATCTGCGTGTTGAAGTAGATTTCCTCGCCGCTCGCCTTGTCCACGGCCTTCACCGTCCACGAGGTGAGCACGGTCTTCTCGACGGTGATACCGGAGGCGGCGAGCTTGGCCGAGAGTTTCTTGAACCGGGCTTCGCCGCTGACGGCGAAGTCGGCATCCTTCTGCCCTTCGTCGCTCCAAGTGCGGAAACCGAAGGACTGGATGTGCTCCTTGAGCAGGTTCTCGGCGACCGGCGAGCGGGTCGCCGCCCCGTCCTCGGCGCGGGTCGTGATCGCCACCGAAATCTTCGGGTCGCCGTTGTTGCGGATGAATTCGACGCGTTCGTCGCGCGACATCTGGTTCAGCGATTTCTGTACTTCGCGGACATTCACGCGGGCGCGCGTCGTCACCGAGGCGATGCCGTCCTTGCCGGTCTGCGGCGGATCTTCCTGAATCACCGCGGAGATGAAGTCGCCGCTGCGCGGCAGCAACTTGGTGCGGAGCAGCTCGTAGTTGTCCGCCAGCGACTGCTTCTGCACATAGAGCGACAAAGCCTTCTCGACCAGGCGCCGACGGACATCCTCGCGCAGTACGGTCTTGAGCAGCCCGGGGTCGCTGGTAAAGCGCGGATCGCTTGGGTCGGCGTAGCCGACCGCGGTGATCACCATGTCGTTGCCGGCCGCCGCCGACGCAGCGGCCGGCGGTGCGGCCGCAGCGACGGTGGGGGCCGGCGCGGAGGATGGGGTTTGCCCCAGCATCAGCCAGGCCCCGGTGCCGAGACCGACCGCGGCGAGGCCGCCGGCGATGGCCAGGGCGAGGGCCGGCGAACGCTTGCCGGCAACCGGTGGCTCGGCTGCGGGCGTCGCTACGGCGCGAGGCGTGGCTGGGGCGGACGCAGCGGTGGGGCGTTGGGTAGCAAGCGTCGCTTCGGCGTCGATGACGACCGTTGCCTCGCTGGCCGCGCTGCCGACCAGCGTACCGTCGGCGGCGGCTGATCGGGCGCCGACGGTGCGTAGCGCGGAAATGAAGGCCTCGGCGTTCTGGAAACGCTCGTCCGGACGCTTCGCCAGCGCTTTCTTCACCAGCGCATCGAATTCCGGCGGCACCTGCACGTTGAGTTCGGAGGGCGCGACCGGATCCTCCTTCAGCACCTTGTGCATGATCGTCGTCAGCTGGCCGATGAACGGCTTTTCGCCAGTGAGGAACTGGTAGAGGATGACACCGGCGGAGAACAGGTCGGAGCGGCCGTCTATGGTCTGCCCCATGAACTGCTCCGGCGACATATAGGCCGGGGTGCCGAGCACCGACCCGGCCTGCGTCAGGTTCGACGATTCGAGGCGGGCGATGCCGAAGTCGCCGACCTTGATGCGGCCGTCGGCGAGCAGGAAGACGTTGGCTGGCTTGATGTCGCGGTGCACGATGCCGTGCGCGTGCGCGTGGCCGATTGCCTCCAGCAGCTGGCACATGACGCGCACCACTTCCGGCAGCGGCAAGCGTTCGCTCTGGTCGAAAATGTCCTTCAGCTCACGGCCTTCGACGTATTCCATGGCGATGAAGGCAGTACCCGCGTCCTCGCCGTATTCGTAGACGGCGACGATCCCCGGGTGGTTGAGGCGGCCGGCGGCCTGCGCCTCGCGCTTGAAGCGCGACAGCAGCTCGCCCGCTTCGCTGCCGTCGAGCTGGTCGCGGCGGACGGTCTTCAGCGCGACGCGGCGGCCGATGCCGGCGTCCCAGCCTTCATAGACGACGCCCATCGCGCCGCGGCCCAGCTCCCGGCGGATCTCGTACTTGCCCAGCTGCTGCGGCGACTCTGCCATGGCGTCCTCCTCCCTGTCGCGGCGACGGATCACTTATGCTTGCTGTCGATTTCCCAGACGGTCTTCTGCACCAGCCGCTGCACCAGCGAATCGAGCGTCAGGCCGCCGGCGGCGCCGGAGGAGAGGCCGAGCACCGAGGTCGACTTGGCGCCGAGTTCCATCTTCTCCTCGCTGTAGCCGGTCGCCACCTGCTCGGTGGTGTTGGCGTCGATGATCTTGTAGCGCATGCCGATGATCCACACGCCGGTCGATTCGCCGGTCTGCACCGAGCTGGCGACGACGTTGCCGGCGGAGCCGCCGCGGCCGCCGCCGAAGATGCCGATCAGCGCGCCGACGGCACGGCCGTCGAAGCCGGACTCGGCCTGCGCGACCTGCTCGGCCTTGAGCACGTCGAACTTGACCACCCATTTGGTCGTCTTGAACTTGCCCTTCTGCAGGATCTTGCGTGCCGCCTGCGGGTCGCCCATCGTGTAGGCGAGCTGGAACTCGTTGAGCAGCGGGCCGAGGTCGGCGCGTTCAAGGATCTTGAAGTTGGCCTTGCCCAGTTCGAGTTCGGCGTAGTCGGCGATGTTGTTCGGGCCGAACTTCTGCGTGAAGCTGGCATTGTTGCTCTTGATCTCGCCCGGAATGACCACCAGCGCCGGGCCGGGCTTGGCCGCATTGGTGTACTCGATCGGCTTGTACATGCCCTTGTCGGCCATCGTGTTGGCGGTTTCCGAGGTGCCGCTGCCGGCCGTCGGCGACGGGTTGTCGAAGGTCGGTTGGGCGGCAGCGGTGCCGGCCAGCAGTCCGGCGGCGAACAGCGGAACGAGGCGTTTCATGCAGATCTCCTTGCGGTTCATTTGCCCTTGCCCTTCGCGGCCGGGGCGGCGTGTCGGCAGTAATCGTTGACCAGGCGGGCGACGACGCCGTCGGCTTGCTCGTTGACCAAGGTCAGCGCCATGCCCAGCGTGTCGGTACCGGAATAGGAATCGGCACTGGCCGAGGCGTCGGAAATCGTCCTGCCATCCGCCGCGGTCAGCGTGAAGCCCATATTCACGTACACCTCGGGAATGCGCAGCACCGGATTGATCGCCGAACGACTGGAAATCAGGCCGCGCAGGATGAAGTCGGCGCCCATCTTTTTCGAGGCGCTGATGGCCGCGTCCGGATCGTTGCGGAAATAGGCGTCGATTTCGGCCTGCGCGATCTGAGCGGTGATTTCTTCCTGAGTATAGGTGTTGAAACCGAATTTCTTCAGGCGCTTGTTGATCGCCTGGAAGTGCGGGCTGTAGGTGCCCTGGGTGGCATCGGTGCCACGCGCGCTGCGCTGGCCGACGACGACCATCACCTTGCGGTTCCTCAGCGAATCGCGGCAGACGCCGGTGACGGCGGGGCCGCCCCCCTTTTTCGTCGCCTCGCCGGCTTTCTGCTTCTCCTCTTCCTCGGAAAAACTGAAGGCGGCCAGCGCCGCCGGTGTCAGCGTGAACAGCAGCAGCGAAAGGATGATCCGGGAAGCCGAGGCGCGCATGGAATAAGGTCCGCAGGTGACGGAGAACCGGTTGATTCTGTGAAGCTCCCCGACCTGAAGGTCCGGGGCTTCCCACGATACAGGGCGGGCGCGCGGTGCGCGCCCTGGTTGTGTCTTCGTCTCGCTCACCCCGGCATGAATGCCGGGGCTTGCGCTCGACGCGTGGTCAAAAAAATGCCGGTTCACAATCGGCCGGCATCTCGTCGTTTGCTGTGTTCTGGCGGACTACTTGGCGGCCTGTGCGTCGGCTTCGCACTTCTTCATGAAGCTCGACTTGGCGGCTCCCGCCAGTTTCTTCTCGGTGGCCTGGGCGTCGCAGCCGGAGCCGGATGCGGCGGCCTGGCCGCCGGACAGGCATTCCTTCATGAAGGCCTTGCGCGCGTCGCCCGTCTTGCCGGTCGCCTGCGCGTTGCATTCCTTCATCCTGGTCTGCTGCGCCTTTTGCGCGGCGGAGGGTTCCTTCTTCGGTGCGTCGGTTTTCTTCTCCTCGGCGGCGAGCGCGGCGCCGGTGGCGAGGGCCAGCGAAATCAGAGCGACAGCGAGTTTCATCGGTGTTTCCTCCTGAAGTGGGGTGGCTACGGTCCGATGATTATAGGCGCGATTCAAACGTCATCGTCAAGCAGCGCGCGCTGCTGGCGGTTGACGAACTCCTGCATGCTGTCGATGCCGCGCAGCTGCAGGATGGTGTTGCGTACCGCGGCTTCGAGCAGCACCGCCAGGTTGCGTCCGGCCGCCACGGGCACGATCACCTTGCGGATCGGCACGCCAAGGATCTCCTGGGTTTGCGCGTCGAGCGGCAGGCGCGGCGCATCGACGCCGGCGAGCGGCTTCTGCAGGTGCACGATCAGTTTCAGCTTCATCTTCCGCCGCGACGCGGTCTCGCCGAAGATGGTGCGGATGTTCAAGAGGCCGAGGCCGCGCACTTCCAGGTAGTCGCGCAGCATGCCCGGACAACGGCCTTCGATGGTCGTCGGTGCCAGCCGTGCCAGCTCGACGACGTCGTCGGCAACTAGCCCATGCCCGCGCGAGATCAGTTCGAGCGCCAGCTCGGACTTGCCGACACCGGAGTCGCCGGTGATCAGCACACCCATGCCGAGGACATCCATGAACACGCCGTGGATCGAGGTGGTGTCGGCAAGACGGCGGGCGAGATAGATGCGCAAGAGGTCGATCACCGCCGAGCAGGGCTTGGGGCTGGTGAACAGCGGCGTGCCGCTGTCCTCGCAGGCCTCCTGGATGACCGGCAGGATTTCCAGGCCGTCTGCGCAGATGATGCCCGGCGGGTTGTCGGCGATCAGTTCGGAGATCTGCGTCGTCAGGCGCTTCGGACTGACCCGGTTGGCCCAGTCGTACTCGGCCTGGCCCAGCACCTGCAGGCGCTCGGAGTGGATCAGGTTGAGGTGGCCGACGATGTCGGCACCGTAGTTGCCCGACTCCTTGAGCTCCAGCTGGCGATCGGCGCCGATCGCGGCAATCCAGTTCAGCTGCAGTGTCTCGCGATGGTCTTCGTAGAGCTGGGCGATGCTGAACTGGCGCATGGTGGTGGAGAGGGCTTCAGCCGATGAACAATTGCCGGGCGGCTTCGGCATCGGGCGCCGCCAGCAAGGCTTCGCGAAACTCGCGGTCGGAAAAGCGCTGGGCGAGTTCGGAGAGGATCTGCAGGTGCAGCTCGTTGGCCTGTTCCGGTACGAGCAGGACGAACAGCAGCGAGACCGGCTTGCCATCCGGAGAATCGAAGGCAACCGGTGTGGTCAGGCGCAGGAAGGCGCCGCGGGCGTCCTTCAGGCCCTTGATGCGGCCGTGCGGAATGGCGACGCCCTGGCCGAGGCCGGTCGAACCGAGTTTTTCCCGGGCGAACAGGCTGTCGAAGACGGTGGCGCGGGCAATGCCGTGGTGGTTCTCGAAAATCAGGCCGGCCTGCTCGAAGACGCGTTTCTTGCTGCCGGCGTCGAGATCGAGAAGGATGTTCTCGGCGGGCAAGAGGTTGGCTATGAGGCTCATGCTGCGGGGAGCTTTCAGGCGGCGGGAACGGTGGGTTGGGGAATGGGCAGAGCGGGGAACTCGGGGTTCCCCGGCCCACCCGGGAAGCGTCGATTATCTCATTCGGCGAGCGTGCGGGCGGCTACCTTGTCGCTGCGATGATGATCCTGGACCTTCTGCTTGTACTTCTGGACCTGGCGGTCGAGCTTGTCGACCAGATCGTCGATGGCTGCGTAGAGGTCGCCGTCGTCGGCTTCGACGTAAATGTCCTTGCCCCGGACGTGCACCGTGACTTCCGCTTTCTGCTTCAGCTTCTCCACGGTGAGGATCACGTTCACGTCGATCACGTGGTCGAAGTGTCGTGTGACGCGCTCCAGTTTGCCCGTCACATAGTCGCGGATCGCCGGCGTCACTTCGAGGTGGTGTCCACTGATCTGCAGGTTCATGGTGAGACTCCTTTCACAGGCTCTTGCGTAGATTGACCGGCGGGATGTTCAGCGCTTCACGATATTTTGCTATCGTTCGCCGCGCCACGACAATCCCCTGCTGGCCAAGGATTTCCGCTATCTGACTGTCAGACAACGGTTTTTTCGGGTCCTCGGCGCCCACCAGCTGCTTGATCAAGGCGCGGATGGCGGTTGCCGAGCAGGCGCCCCCGGTATCGGTGGCGACGTGGCTGCCGAAAAAATACTTCAGTTCAAAAATGCCGCGCGGTGTGGCCATGTACTTCTGCGTCGTTACGCGCGATACGGTCGATTCGTGCAGGCCGAGGATGTCTGCAATCTCGCGCAGCACCAAGGGCCGCATCGCCACCTCACCATGTTCGAAGAACTGGCGCTGGCGGTCAACAATCGTCTGCGAGACGCGCTGGATGGTGTCGAAGCGCTGCTGCACGTTCTTGATCAGCCAGCGGGCTTCCTGCAGCTGGCCGGAAAGGCCCGAGCCGCGTTGGCCGGCGAGGACTTCGGCATAGAGTCGGTTGATGCGCAGGCGCGGATAGGCATCCGGATTGATGCTGGCGCGCCACTGGTTGCGCGTCTTCTTCACGATCACGTCGGGAATGATGTAGCGGGCGTCGAGCGGGGCGAACTGGGCGCCGGGGCGCGGGTTCAGGCTCTTGATCAGCGTGTGCGCGGCACGCAGCATGTCGTCGTCGCAGCCGGTGAGCTTCTTGATGCGGGCGAAATCGCGGGCGGCGAGCAGTTCCAGGTGCTGGCGGACGATCACCAGCGCCACGTCGCGCACGGCATCGGCGGGCAGCGTCACCAGTTGCAGTGCCAGGCATTCCTGCGCGTTGCGCGCGCCGACGCCGGTCGGGTCGAAGTGTTGCAGGTGCATCAGCGCGATCTGCAGCTCCTCCGGCTCGATTTCCAGCTCCAGCGGCATGATCTCGGCCAGCTCGTCGAGCGTCTGCGAGAGGTAGCCGTCTTCGTCGAGCGCCTCGATCAGCACGCGCACCAGCATCCGGTCGCGGTCCGGCAAGGGCGTCAGGCCGAGCTGCCAGATCAGGTGGTCGGAGAGCGAGGTGGTTGCCGCCTGGATGTCCTGGTAGTCGCTATCGTCATCGTTGCTGCCGCTGCCGGACGACGCCGTGCCGGGGCTGCCGTCGCCGGGCCAACCTTCGTCGTCGGTGTTCGGGCGATTGTCGTCGGCGACCTTCGTGTCGGAATCACCGCTCGCTTCCTCGGCTTGTTCGCGTTCGCTGCTGTTGTTGCTCGGTGACGGCGCGGGAACGAAATTATCCTCGTCCTCGCGTTCGAGCAAGGGGTTTTCCAGCAGGAACTTCTCCAGCTCCTGATTGAGTTCAAGCGTCGACAGCTGCAACAGACGGATCGACTGCTGCAGTTGCGGGGTCAACGCAAGGTGCTGCGAAAGCTTGAGCTGGAGAGCGGGTCTCATGCGCGGCGCGGGACGGCCGGAGTTGCTGTTTCTGTTTTCGGATCAGAGGCGGAAGTTCTCGCCCAGATAGACTTTTCGGACAGCTTCATTATAGATGATTTCGTCCGGCTGGCCCGCGGCGAGTACGGAGCCTTCGTTGATGATGAAGGCTCGGTCGCAGATGCCCAGCGTCTCGCGCACGTTGTGATCGGTGATCAGCACGCCGATGTTGCGCTCCTTGAGGAAGCGGATGATCTTCTGGATTTCCAGCACGGCGATCGGATCGACGCCGGCGAAGGGTTCGTCGAGCAGGATGAAACGCGGCTGCGTTGCCAGCGCGCGGGCGATCTCGACGCGGCGGCGCTCGCCGCCGGACAGCGAGGCGGCCGAGTTGTTGCGGATGTGAGTGATGTGCAGCTCTTCGAGCAGGTTTTCCAGTCGGCGCTGGATTTCGTCCTTGGGCAGGTCCTGCAGTTCGAGCACCGCCTGGATGTTCTCGGTGACGCTCAGCTTGCGGAACACCGAGGCTTCCTGCGGCAGGTAGGAAACCCCCATGTGCGCCCGGCGGTGGATCGGGAAGTGGGTGATCTTGGTGTCGTCGATATAGACGTCGCCGCCGTCGGAGGCAACCAAGCCGACGATCATATAGAACGTCGTGGTCTTGCCGGCGCCGTTGGGCCCGAGCAGGCCAACGACCTCGCCGCTGCCGACCGCGAAGGAAACGTCGTGCACGACGGTGCGCTTCTTGTAGCGCTTGTTCAGGTTATGGGCGGTCAGCGTGGTCTGGTCGTGGTCCGGCATGTTCTATTCTTCTTCCTGTTCGTTTCCCTCGCCGCGCAGGACACGGCGGATGACGTCGCCGGAAAATCCCCGGTACAGCAGGTAGCGGGTCTGTCTGGCCCGCTCGGCGGCCTCAGCCGGGAGTGTACCGAACTTCCGCCGCCAAATCGCGTGTGCGCGCGCCAGTTCGTCGCCGGCGGCGGCCAGCGCCTGGCCGGCGACGTCCTCGGCAACTCCCTGCGCCTTCAGCTCCTGGGCCAGCCGGGCGTTGCCGTAACGGTTGCTGCGGCTGGAAACGCGCATTTCTGCATAGCGTGCGTCCGAAAGTAGACGACGCCCGGCCAGATCATCCAGCAGGGCGTCGAGGGTTTCTTCGGATTCGGCGTGCGGCGCCAGCTTTTTCCTAAGCTCGGCGCGGGCATGGTCCCGCCGCGCCAGCAGGCGCAGGGCGCGCTGGCGCAACTCGTTCATCGGCTCAGGCTTCGGCGGCTACCAGCGGTTGCGGCGAGGCGACACCGACCGCTTCGCGGACGCGTGCCTCGATCTCCTGCGCGATGGCCGGGTTGGCCTTGAGGAACTCGCGGGCGTTGTCCTTGCCCTGGCCGATCTTCTCGCCCTTGTAGGCGTACCAGGCGCCGGACTTGTCGACCAGCTTGTGGGTGACGCCGAGCTCGATGATCTCGCCTTCGCGCGAGGTGCCCTCACCGTAGAGGATGTCGAAGATGGCCTCCTTGAACGGCGGCGCCACCTTGTTCTTGACCACCTTGACGCGGGTTTCGTTGCCGATCACCTCGTCGCCCTTCTTGATCGAGCCGATGCGGCGGATGTCGAGGCGGACCGAGGCGTAGAACTTGAGTGCGTTGCCGCCGGTGGTGGTCTCCGGCGAGCCGAACATGACGCCGATCTTCATCCGAATCTGGTTGATGAAGATGACCAGCGTGTTCGTCTTCTTGATGTTGGCGGTCAGTTTCCGCAGCGCCTGGCTCATCAGGCGGGCGTGCAGGCCGACCATCTGGTCGCCCATCTCGCCCTCGATCTCGGCGCGCGGCGTCAGTGCGGCGACCGAGTCGATGACGATCACGTCGACGCCGCCGGAACGGACCAGCATGTCGGCGATCTCCAGCGCCTGCTCGCCGGTATCCGGCTGAGAAATCAGCAGGTCGTTCATGTTCACGCCCAGCTTTTGCGCGTAGGACGGGTCGAGCGCGTGTTCGGCGTCGATGAAGGCGGCGGTGCCGCCCATCTTCTGCATTTCGGCGACCACCTGCAGCGTCAGCGTCGTCTTGCCCGAGGATTCCGGACCGTAGATCTCGACCACGCGGCCGCGCGGCAGGCCGCCGATGCCGAGGGCGATGTCGAGGCCGAGCGAGCCGGTGGACACCACCTGGATGTCGTGCTCGACGCTGCCCTCGCCCATCTTCATGATCGAGCCCTTGCCGAACTGCTTTTCGATCTGCGCCAGCGCGGCCGCCAGTGCCTTTGCCTTGTTGTCGTCCATTTGAGGTCCTTGTCAGAGGTTGCGCGGATTATCGCATGGCGCCGAAACGCCCTTGTGTGACAGTTACTGTGATTCTATACAGTGTAAGTATATACAGTATTTCGTGCTTGTCTAGCAGCGGTCAGGCGAGCAAGGGTGCCAGGCGGGCCAGCAAGCCCTGCAGCGCGTGCACCACCGAGGCGCGGCGGACGGCCTCGCGGTCGCCCGGGAAATGGCAGGTCTCGCATTCGGCCCGACCGTCGCGGTTCGCCCAGGCGAAGCACACGGTACCCACCGGCTTCTCCGGCGAACCGCCGCTGGGACCGGCGACGCCGGAGATGGCGAGTGCCCACTGCGCCGGACTGCGCTGCAGCGCACCCCGCGCCATTTCGATGACGACCGGCTCGCTGACCGCGCCGTGGCGGACCAGCGTCTTCTTGCCGACGCCCAGCATCTCGGCTTTGGCCGTGTTCGAGTAGGTGACGAAGCCGCGGTCGAACCAGGCCGAGCTGCCGGCGACGGTGGTGATGCACTGCGCAACCCAGCCGCCGGTGCAGGATTCGGCGGTGGCGAGCACTTCCCCGCGTTCCTGCAGGCGGGCACCGAGTTCGGCGGCGAGAGTCTCCAGCTCCGGGTCCATCAGCCGAGGATGAACTTGAGCAGCGCCAGCACCAGCACCGTGTAGGCGGCGGCGAAGACGTCGTCGGTCATCACGCCGAAGCCGTTCTTGATGCGGTCGAAGTTGCAGGCCGGCGGCGGCTTGACGATGTCGAAGAAGCGGAACAGGAAGAAGGCCGTCGTCTGCCACAGCCAGCCCTCGGGACAGAGGAACAGCACGGCCCAGAAGGGCACGATCTCATCCCAGACGATGCTGCCGTGGTCGGCCTCGCCGAGGTTCTTGCCGGTGCGGTGGCAGGCGAGCACGCCGCCGATGTAGCAGGTGATCAACAGCAGAATGAAGCCGAGTTCGTCGAACCACGGCCGCAGCAGCGGATACGAGGCCCATGCGAAGAGCGTGCCGATGGTGCCCGGCGCCCACGGCGAGAGGCCGCTGCCGAAGCCGCAGGCGATCAGGTGGGCGGGGTGGCGGAAGAGGAAGGCAACGGGCGGCGGCGTCGATTTAGCCAAAGTGGTCGAATCCCTTGTGCGTGATGGGGAGGGCCTGGCCGTCGGCGTCGAGCAGGCGGATGTCGGCGGCCGGCCGCTCGCCGGCGGCGACCGTGTAGCCGATGCGCCACAGCGGCAGGTCGAGTTCGGCGGCGAGCATAACCACCTGCTGGCGGGCGGCGATCGGCGTCGTGAAGCAGAGTTCGTAGTCGTCGCCGCCGGCGAGCTGGCATTCGCGCGCGAGCTTCGGTTCGCTGCCCGGCGGTATCAGCGGCAACTGGCCTTCGAACAGCTCGGCAGCGAGGCCGGAGCGTTCGAGGATGTGGCCGAGGTCGGCGAGCAGCCCGTCGGACACGTCGATCGCGGCCGAGGCGAGGCCGCGCAGCCGCAGGCCGAGTTCGATGCGCGGCAGCGGGCGCTGCAGCGCGGTGATGCAGCGTGTCGCCAGCGCTTCGGGCAGCGTCGTCCGGCCCTGCAGCCGGGCGAGGCCGAGCGCGGCGAGGCCCGGCTGGCCGGAGACCCAGATGTCGTCGTCGGCCTGGGCGCCGTCGCGGCGCAGCGCCGTGCCGGCGGGCAGCTCGCCGATGGCGGTGACGCACAGGTTGCGCGGTCCGCGCGTGGTGTCGCCGCCGATGACGTCGGCGCCGTAGCGTCTGGCGCAGGCAAAGAAGCCGTCGGCGAACGCGGCGATCCAGGCTTCGTCGGCTGCCGGCAGCGCGCCGGCGAGCAGCACCCAGCGCGGCGTCGCGCCCATCGCAGCGAGGTCGGAGAGATTGACGGCGAGCGTCTTCCAGCCGAGCTGCCGGGGGTCGGTGTCGGACAGGAAATGCGTGCCCTCGACCAGCATGTCGGTGGTAATCGCCAGTTCCATGCCCGGCGACGGGGCGACCAGCGCGCAGTCGTCACCCGGCCCGAGCAGCGCCGACGGCGTGGCGCGCGTGAAATGGCGCGCGATCAGGTCGAACTCGGAAGGCACGGCCGGAACGGCGTCAGCGGCCGCGCTGGCGGGCCTCGACCTCGACCGGCCGCAGCTTCGCCGCCAGCTTGTCGAGCACGCCATTCACGTACTTGTGGCCATCGGTGCCGCCGTAGGACTTGGCCAGCTCGATCGCCTCGTTGATCACCACGCGGTACGGCGTTTCCGGATGGGCGTAGAGCTCGTAGCCGCCGACCAGCAGGATGCAGGCCTCGATCGGCGACAGCTCGTCGAACTTGCGGTCGAGGTAGGGCTGGATCGCCTCGCACAGCGCGCCGCGTTCCTTCAGCACGCCGCGCAGCAGGCCGAGGAAGAAGTTGCGGTCGGCCTTGTCGAAGCCCGGAATCTCATGCACGTGCGCTTCGATGGCGGCCTCGTCGGCACCGCCGATGCGCCATTGGTAGAGGCCCTGCAGTGCGAACTCGCGGGCGCGTCGGCGCGGCGACTTGCTGCTGCCGGTGGCCGGCTTGCCGGCCGGTTTCTTGGCGGGCTTGGGGGCGCCCTTGTCCGTGGTTTCGCTCATGTTCACTCCGTCAGTGCACGCAGCAGGTTGGCCATTTCCACCGCCGCCTGGGCACAGTCGGCGCCCTTCTGCTGCATGCGCGACAGCGCCTGGTCGTCGTCCTCGCAGGTGAGGATGCCGTTGGCGACCGGGATGCCGGTGTCGAGCTGCACTTCCATCACGGCGCGGCAGGAATCGTTGGAGACCACCTCGAAGTGGTAGGTCTCGCCGCGGATCACTGCGCCGAGTGCGACCAGCGCATCGAAGGTGCCGCTCTGCGCCATCGTCTGCAGCACCAGCGGGATCTCCAGCGCGCCGGGAACGGTGGTGATGGTGATGTCGGAGGCGGCAACGCCGAGTTTTTTCAGCTCGGCGGTGCAGGACGAGAGCAGGCCCTCGCAGATGTCGAGGTTGAAGCGGGCCATGACCACGCCGACGCGCAGGCCGGCGCCGTTCAGATTCTGGTCGATTTCGTAAATGTCGTCGTAGCGGGGCATGTTATTTGAGCTCGGTGGGGGTGGCGGCGTAGCCGGTGACTTCGAGATCGAAGCCGGTCATGGACGGCATCTTGCGCGGGCTGGCGAGCAGCTTCATGCGGCCGACGCCGAGGTTCTTGAGGATCTGCGCGCCGATGCCGTAGATGCGCGGATCCCACTTGACGGCCGGGCGGCTGCTGTCGGGTTCGGCGGTCAGCCGAGCGAGCAGGTCGGCGCCGCTTTCCGGACGGTGCAGCAGCACGATCACGCCGTGGCCGTGGCGGGCCAGCGCTTCCTGCGCCTGGTCCAGCGTAAATGCGGCGCGGCGGCTGCCCGGGTCGAGGAAGTCGAGTACCGACAGCGGCTCGTGCACGCGTACCAGCGTCTCGACGTCGGCGCGGATTTCGCCCTTGACCAGCGCCAGATGGGTCGAGCCGCCGACGCGGTCGGCAAAGGCGTGCAGCGTGAAATCGCCGTGCGCGGTGGCGACCGGCTTGGACATGACGCGTTCGACCAGCGTCTCCGATTTGGCGCGGTAGTGGATCAGGTCGGCGATGGTGCCGATCTTCAGCCCGTGCTGGCGGCCGAATTCGATCAGCTCGGGCAGGCGGGCCATCGTGCCGTCGTCGTTCATGATCTCGCAGATCACCGCCGCCGCTTCGTGCCCGGTCAGCGCCGCGAGGTCGCAGCCGGCTTCGGTGTGGCCGGCACGTACCAGCACGCCGCCGTTCTGCGCCATCAGCGGGAAGATGTGGCCGGGCTGGACGATGTCGTGCTGCGTTGCATTTGGCGCCACCGCCGCCTGCACGGTGCGCGCCCGGTCGCCGGCCGAGATGCCGGTGGTGACGCCCTCGGCGGCCTCGATCGAGACGGTGAAGGCGGTGCCGTGCGGGGTCTTGTTGTCGCGCACCATCAGCGGCAGGTTGAGCTGGCGACAGCGCTTCTCGGTCAAGGTCAGGCAGATCAGCCCGCGGCCCCATTTGGCCATGAAGTTGATCGCCTCGGGCGTGACGTGTTCGGCGGCCATGACCAGGTCGCCCTCGTTTTCGCGGTCTTCCTCGTCGACGAGGATGACCATCTTCCCCGCCTTGATATCGGCGAGGATGTCCTCGATCGGGGAAATGCCCGCCAGGGTGGGTGCCATGCTGTGGACTCCGGTGGAAGCGACGCCGATAAGGGCGTCGGTCGTGGAAGGTGTTTCGATCGTCTAGCTGCCGCCCGGCAGCTTCGCCATATGGAAGGAAAACTAGCCGTAGCTGGCTGGACAGGCTGCCATTTTCGCATGTTGGCCGGCTGGTGTGAATCGGGGCGGCCGCGACGGCATTGGGCATACCTGAGAGAACTGGTCTCCAGAATGCAGAAGAGCGGCATTTGCCGCTCTTCTGTTCAGACTGACAACACGTTACTGGAAGCGATAGATGTACCGCGCACCAACAAAATGCGAGGTCTGATGATCGTCGAAGCTTACCCGGGTGCCGTCGGTATTCACGCCATAAACGAACGGTGAGCCATCCGAGAACTGCCAGGTCCAGTCATCGGTCTTCCAGCGCTCGAAGATGTAGTCGAAGCGTAGTTCGGAAACCTTGTCGAGCTTGTATTTACCAAACAGGCTAAGGCGTGTCAGACGGTTGTTGATATCGGACAGCGGCGACATCGGCGACGTCGCGGCGACTGCTCCGGTGCCAAGTTCCTGAGGGTACTCGCTTTTTGTCTTCGACCATTGGTAGTCTGCGCCGATCGCCAAGCGCGAGGAGATTTCCCCGCGAAGGCCGAGGCCGATACTATCGCCGCGCTCACGCAAATCAGCCGTTTTGGTGCTGGCGGCCGCCGTGTTCAAGGTTGTTCCGAGCCGATTCCTGGCCTTGGTGTCGTCGTGCGAATACCAGGCGGTCAGCGACCACTCGTCCGTCAGCGCGTAGTTGGCATCGACGGCGTAGATCATTGCCGACCCATCAATCAGGCCATAGGGGCGGCCGGACTTGGTCGAGTAGTCGTCATTGGCATAGTCGACGGAAAACTGGGCAGAGAATTTTTCAACCGGAGCCCAGTCAAGCGCCATGCGCCATTTGTCCCGCACGCGATCCGAAATGTGCATCGGATTAACCAAGTTGCGGGCATTCGCCGATGCCAAACCGGCGACGTTGTCGATCACGTTGTAGGACGAGCCATCCCGGTCGCTACGCGAGTAGGCCACGGTGCCGTTGATGGTCTCGGACATGCTCTTGCGACCTTCGATCCTGTAGGTCGTCTCTTCCACGCTCTTCCGCATCGGAACGGCGCGCTGGGCATCGTAGCCTTGGTCGCTGAGACTACCGAACGGAATGCTGCGCTTCTGATCCTTGTGGTCGACGCCGGCGGTGACGCTATAGCCGTAAGGCAGGCGATACGTGCCTTCGAGCTTGCCGGCGATCGTGCGGTAGTCCTGAGGTGTGACCTTTACCCCGCCGGCAGTGATGATTGCCTGTGGGGTTTTTTCGTCCAGATCGTCGTAGCGGAGGTTTGCCACGATCGAAAGATCCTTGATCGGACGAGAGGTCAGGCCCAATTGCGCCCGCTTGGTGTCGATCCGGCCATCCAGCGAATACGGAGCGACTGCCGCGGAAAGCCCGGTAATCCTGCGGGTCGGCAGCGTGTCATCCTGTTCCGCCCTGCCGTACGAGGCCTTGAAGGTACCGCGCGTGGTCGGCGTGAACTGATAGCCGCCCTCGACGAAGATCTGGTGCGCATGGTTGTCCAAGGGCAAGGACAGGTACGTCGTGTTCGCCACGCCGGCGTTGGAGAAGGCCGTCAGCGTGACGAGGTCGTTGTGGTTCGTATACCAACTGCCGTAATAGCCGGCACTGAGCTGCAGTTTGTCCTTGGCGTAGTCAAATCGCGCATCGAGTTGGCGAGTGGTGCTGTCGATCGGTTCGGTCAGGAATGACGGCACGCTGGTGGTTGCCGTGCGCGCTCCCCAGTTCCGCTCGCCGTTCTTTTCCTCGTTCTTGAAGCTGGCGTTGAAGTCCAGTCCCGGCATCAAGTTCTTGAAGAAACGAACTCCAGTCATGTCCCGCTTGATTTTCAGGTCGAGATCGGCGCCACGACCCGGCGTGATATTGACCAACCGCTGGGCTTCATCGCCCTTCCCTTGCAGGCCGGAATTGAAGTCGAGCGGGTTCTCACGCACGATGCGGCTGTAATCCAAGCCAATGCCAAAATCGCCTTGGCGGGTGTAATCGACACTCAGGTCTCGTGGATCGAGGCCGAGATTCCGCCCGACGACATTCAGCCAGGTACCGTCCGCCTCGTTGCGCCGAGAGACGTTGATATCGACGAGGCCGTAGGCGCCGTTGTCGCGCATTCCGTCGTAGGCCCCCTGCTGCGCCCGATCCGACGACCAGTTGCCAACGCCGGCGGAAATGCTGCTGTCCGGCGTCGTCAGCATTGCGACCTCATCATCGCCGCCGTACGCGCCTCCAAAAGCACACAGCATCGCGGTTGCAAGCAGCGTGCGCTGAAAGCCCATTTTGTTTTTCTCGCTCATGATGTCCCCCAATCAGCGCGTGAACCGGGTGCCGGCCGTAGCGTTTTCGGTGCTGTTGCTGCCGTGGATGTTCGTGTGGCAGTTCAAGCAGCCCCGTGCAACCGTACCCATGTTGCTGAAACCGGTGTTGCTGGCTCGGCTTGAGGGCGGCAGTCCGGCCGACTGGCCATGGTGACCCGAACCGTCATGGCAGGACTGGCACAGGAATGGTGGGCGGGACTTGAGCAGATTGGCGGCTGTCGTCCCGTGCGGGTTGTGGCAGATCGCACAGTCTTCGGTCACTGGCTGGTGGCTGTGCAGGAATGGCCCGCGTTTTTCCATGTGGCAGGTGTAGCAGGTGTCGTTCGTCGAGCCGCGCACCATCATCTTCGGGTTGTCGCTATGCACGTCGTGGCACGAGGAGCAGGTCATCTTGCCTTCGATTACCGGGTGGTGCGACGGGCGGTTGGCCTGGTTGCGCTGTTCCTTGTGGCAGTTGAAGCAGACCTCGGTTTGCTGGTCCTTGCTGCGCACTTTGTCGTGGCCGTCATGGATCTTGTGGCAGGAGGCGCAGGTCACGTCGCGGTTGGCATGCACGCCGGATTGCCAGTGGATGCGCTTGCCACCCTGGTGGCAGTTCAGGCACTGCTGGTTGCGCTCTTCCGCGCTGTTCTTCGTCTTCTTGCCGAAGGCGAAGTCCGGTGCCGGCCCCTTGCCGCTGCCGCGGCCGGCTTCCTTCTCGTGCTTGACGCTCTCGCCGTGGCAGTTGGTACAGCTCGGCGTGCGCTGGTCGGCGCGGGTGCCATGTTTGGTCTTGCCGATGGCCAGCGCTTCCGGCGAGTCCGCCTCGTCGTGGCAGGCCGTGCACTTGGCATCGCCCTTGAGCACCAGATCCTTGGCCGGCGGCTTGGTGTCGCCGCCCTTGGCGTCGGCCGCGACGGCCGGTGCAGTGTTGATCAGCAGCCCGGCACAAAGCCCCACGGCTGCGGCGATGAGTCGCAGTCTGTTCACGTTTTCCCTTCCCCTGAAACTGCCGTTATTGGATGCCGCTCCGACGCGGCATCCCCGGCTTCGTCGGCGAACGCTGTTAGCGCTCGCGAATCCACATGATGATGTTCTTGATGTCCTTGTCTTCGGACTTGTCGAGCGCCTTGTGCTCCTCCTCCGAGCCGTCCTCGAGCTTGACCTTCTTGCTCGACGTCATGTGCTCGTACATCTTGGCGTCGGCGTCGGCCTTGTCCTTGTACTTGTCGGCAATCTTCTTGTACGACGGCCCCTTCTTGGTCTTGTCTTCGGCATGGCACTTGAAGCAGTCGTTCTTCTTCATGTACTTTTTGGCCGCCTCAGCGTCGGCGGCGGCCAAAGCCGTTGCCGAAAAGACCGTGCCCAGCATCGCTGCGGTAATGATCGCAATACGCCCGTTCTTCATATATCTCACCTTTATTGGTTTCTTTGCCGCCCCGCACGAACCGATGCCGCAGGTGCCGGGGCGACGCCGGCGGCAATGTAGCGAAGTCGGAACAGGCTGTAAAGACCTTATTTAGAATAAGGTTATTGTCCAGCCGCCTATCCCAATCCTGCCTTCAGCAATTCGTGGACGCCCGCACTGGCGGGGTTTCCACAGCGGGATACGCTACACCGGTTCGCAAATGATTCACCAGCGTCTCGCGCGACGTAGCACCATGAAAAAATTTAATAACTTTCCCGCTGCGGATGGCGCGCGCCAGATCGCGGCTCGGGCGCTACCGAAGCACCGGAGTCGTTTGCGTCGTAGGGAGGGGGCTGGGCGCCTGATGGGCGCCCACAGCGATAGCGATCCGGGGCCTTGCGCCCCGGTTGTCATTTGCCGGGCGGCAGCAGACGCTGCCGGCGCTGCGTCAGCGGGCGGCGCTTTCGCTGAGCAGTCGCTCGCAATAGCGGGCGATCAGGTCCACTTCGAGGTTGACCCTGGCGCCCGGCGCCAGCAGGTGCAGCGTCGTGTTCTGCAGGGTGTGCGGGATCAGGTTGATGGTGAAGTCGCGACCGTTCACTTCGTTGGTGGTCAGGCTGGTGCCGTTGACGGTGACCGAGCCCTTCTTCGCGATGTACTTGGCCAGCGCTTGCGGCGCGCGGATTTCGAGCAGCCGGTTGTCGCCGATGGCGTCGAAACGCAGTACCTCGCCGACGCCGTCGACGTGCCCGGAAACCAGGTGTCCGCCGAGCCGGTCGGCGAGCCGCAGCGCCTTTTCCATGTTGATTTCCCCGGGAGCGTCGAGGCCGACGGTGCAGGACAGCGTCTCCGGCGAAACGTCGACGCGGAAGCGCGTCGCCTCTTTCTCGACCACGGTCAGGCAGACGCCGTTGCAGGCGATCGAGTCGCCGAGCGCGACGTCGTCGAGGTCGAGCGCGCCGGCTTCGACGGTGAGGCGGACGCCGGCTTCGCGGGCGGTGAGGTGCGAGATGCGGCCGATGGCCGCGACAATGCCGGAAAACATAGGGCGGGAATCACTCGATGATGGGCCGAAAATTCTAGCATGGCGTGCTGCCGCACGCCCTGTCGGAGCGGGAGTAGAATCGGTGCAGGAACTCCAGCTGGATATACGGACCGTATATTGAATACGGCGCCACGAGGTGTGCGACGAGGCGATGGACCGATCTGCCCTTGCTCGCATTCGCCGTGGCCGATTGATCGATGAACCGCATCGCAGGGAGAAATTCATGGCCAGCCTGACCCCCGAAAACATCCGCACCATCGCCCTGGTCGGCCACGGTGCTGCCGGCAAGACCACGCTGGCCGAAGCGCTGCTCGCGGCCGGCGGCGCGATTACCGGCAAGGGCAGCATCGACAAGGGCAGCACCGTCTGCGACGCCGATCCGCTGGAGAAGGAGCTTGGGCACTCGCTGAACAGCGCGCTGGCCAGCTTCGAGTGGCAGGGCGTGCGCATCCACTTCGCCGATACCCCCGGCTATCCCGATTTCGCCGGGCAGGCAATCGGCGCGCTGGCGGCGGTCGATACGGCGCTGGTGGTGATCAACGCGCAGACCGGTGTCGAGCTCAATACCGAGCGCATGATGAAATGGGCGGGCGAGCGCGGCCTGTGCCGGATGATCGTGGTCAACAAGATCGACTGCGACAACCTCGACCTGCCGAAACTGGTCGGCGAAATCCGGGAGCGCTTCGGCAAGCAGTGCATGTTGCTCGACCTGCCGGCACACGACCGTCGCGACGTGGTCGAGGTGCTGGGCCGCGATCCCGGCGAGTCGGACTTCGATCGCGACTTCGAATCGGTCGCTGCGGCGCACCGGGCGCTGATCGACCAGGTGGTCGAGGAGGACGAGGACCTGCTGGCGCGCTATCTGGAGGATGGTACCGACCCGAGTTCGGCCGAGTTGCATGCGCCGTTCGAGAAGGCGCTGCGCGCCGGCCACCTGATCCCGATCCTGTTCGTTTCGGCGAAGACCGGGGCCGGCATCGGCGAGCTGCTGAACGTGCTGGCGAAGCTGGCGCCGAACCCGGCCGAGGGCAATCCGCCGCCGTTCTGGCGCGGCGAGGCCGGCGGGCAGAGCGAAAGCTTCGCCGCCGAACCCGATCCGGCGAAGCACGTGCTGGCGCACGTCTTCAAGGTCGTCATCGACCCCTACATGGGCAAGATCGGCATCTTCCGCGTGCATCAGGGGACGGTGCGGAAGGACCAGCAGCTGTTCGTCGGCGACGGCAAGCGCCCGTTCAAGGTGGCGCATCTGTATCGCCTGCAGGGGGCCGAGACGGTCGAGGTGAACGAGTTGCTGCCGGGCGAGATCGGTGCCGTCGCCAAGGTCGAGGAGATCGAGTTCGACAGCGTGCTGCACGACTCGCACGACGAGGACCACATCCACCTGAAGGCGCTCGAATTCCCGCTGCCGATGGCTGGGCTGGCGGTCGAGACGAAGAAGAAGGGCGACGAGCAGCGCCTGTTCGACATCCTCGGCAAACTGGCGGCGGAAGACCCGACCTTCCAGGTCGAACGCCACCCGACGACCAACGAGACGGTGATCCGCGGCCTCGGCGACATGCACCTGAAGGCCAAGCTGGCGAAGATGATGCAGCAGTACAAGCTCGAACTCGACACCAAGCCGCCGCGCATTCCCTACCGCGAGACGATCACCGGCCAGGCCGAGACCACCTACCGGCACAAGAAGCAGAGCGGCGGCGCCGGCCAGTTCGGCGAGGTGGCGCTGCGGATCGAGCCGCTCGGGCGCGGCGCCGGCTTCGAGTTCGTCGACATCGTCAAGGGCGGTGCCATTCCCGGCACCTTCATGCCGGCGGTCGAGAAAGGCGTGCGCCAGGCGCTGGCCGACGGCGTCATTGCCGGTTTCCCGGTCGATGATGTCCGCGTCACCGTGTTCGACGGCAAGACGCACTCGGTCGATGGCAAGGAAGTCGCCTTCTTCACCGCCGGCCGCAAGGCGACCATGGAAGTGGTCCGCAATGCGCGGCCGATCGTCCTCGAACCGATCGTCGACATCGAGATCCTGGCGCCGGAAGCGGCAATCGGCGATCTCACCGGCGACCTCTCGGGCAAGCGCGGCCACGTCACCGGTACCGGCCAGCGCGGCGGCATGACGGCGATCAGCGGACAGGTGCCGCTGGCCGAGCTGAACGACTACCAGTCGCGCCTGAAGTCGCTGACCGGCGGCCAGGGCAGCTATAGCCTGGCGTTCAGCCACTATGCGCAAGTGCCGCCGAACGTGCAGCAGCAGCTGACGGCGCAGTACCAGGCGCACGACGAGGACGAGTAAGCTCCGGAGCCAGCCAGCCGGGGCCGGCCGCCGTCGCCGCCACCTGGCCGGGTGTATGATTGCGGAATATCGCCGGCGGGGAAGCGTCATCGCCCCGCGTCGGCAGCCGACGGCCGGCCGTCGGGCAACCCTACCAACCTCATTACTACCAGAAACATCAAGGGCATGTACCGGATCCGGCGGGATGACACTCCTTTCGAAAGCTTCTTCTTCAAGCTTCCGGACACCTTTCTGCTGGTCTTCGACGAGGGGCTGCGGCTGCACCTGATCAGCGACGCCTGGCTGGCGACGCTGGGCTACGACCAGGAGGCGACGCCCCCCGCCAACTTCCTCGACCTGCTGCACGCCGATGACCAGGCGGCGAGCCGGGACAAGATCGCCACCATGGGCAGCGACAACCCGACGCTGCGCTTCTCGGCACGCTGCCGCCGCGTCGACGGTTCCTGCCTCGGCGTCGTCTGGAACATCAGCTTCGACGCCGAGCGCCGGCTCTACTATGCCTCGGCGCACGAAACGGCCGTGCATCTGAACGGCAGCGACGCCCACCTGCCCGACACCTTTGTCGACGGCCTGACCGGCCTGCCCAACCGCAGCCTCTTCCTCGACCGGCTCGAACACACGTTGCGCCGCCGCGAGCGGCGCAAGGAGCTGATGTTCGCCGTCCTGCATTGCGGCATCGACCGCTTCAAGGTGGTCAACCACAGCCTCGGCCACCGCATGGGCGACCTGCTGCTGATGAGCGTCGCCGGCGTGCTGCGCGACACCGTCCGCCCGACCGACATGGTGGCGCGGCTGGCCGGTGACGAATTCGGCATCCTGCTCGAAGACATCCGCGACGTCAGCGCGACGCTGCTGGTGGTCAGCCGCATCCAGCAGAAGCTGGTGATGCCCTTCCAACTCGACGGCCACGAGGTCTTCGTCACCGTCTCCTTCGGTATCGTCTTCAGCGGCGATACGCCGCGAAGCCCGGAGGACATCCTGCGCGACGCGAACCTGTCGATGGTGCAGGCGAAGGCGCACGGCGGCGGCAACTACGTCCTCTTCGACAAGCAGCTGCACGACCAGGCGGTGCATCGCCTCGAACTCGAACTCGACCTCCGCCACGCCGTCGACCGCGGCCAGCTGGAAGCCTACTTCCAGCCGATCGTCGGCCTCGCCGATCGCCGCCTGCACGGGTTCGAGGCGCTGGCGCGCTGGCGGCACCCGGGCAAGGGACTGGTGTCGCCGGTCGAATTCATCCCGGTGGCCGAGGAAACCGGCCTGATCGTTCCGCTCGGCCGCTGGATCCTGCGCGAGGCGTGCCGGCAGGCGCGCGCCTGGCAGCTGCGCTTTGCCGACCGGCCGCCACTGTCGGTCAGCGTCAACCTGTCCGCCCGGCAGCTCGCGCACCCCGACCTGCTGAGCGACGTCGCGGCGATCCTCGCCGAGACCGGCCTGCCGTCGACGCTGCTCAAGCTGGAAATCACCGAGAGCGCGATGATGGGCAACGAAAGGCAGGCGATCGCGGTGCTCGGCCGCCTGCGCGAGATGGGCATCCGTCTGCTGCTCGACGATTTCGGCACCGGCTACTCCTCACTCAGCTATCTGCATCGCCTGCCGATCGACACGCTCAAGATCGACCGCTCCTTCATCACCAACCTGCACGCCAACCCGAACGATCGCCACTTCGTCGAGACCATCGTGCACCTCGCGCACAAGCTGGGCCTCGACATCATCTGCGAAGGGGTCGAGCAGGCGGTGCAGGCGGAGATCCTCGCCGGCATGGACGTCGAGTACAGCCAGGGTTTTCTCTATTCGCGCCCGGTCGCCGCGCACGAGGCGGAGATGCTGATCATCACCGGTCTCTGATCGGGGCGCCGACGGGCGCTCTATGACTTTCGGCATATTTCGCGGCGACCATGCGGCATGGTACGTTCGGGGCTCCGTCGCCGTCCGCACTGCCGAGCCGAAATGATGACCACCGCCGCCCCTGCCGCCCCCGAACTCGATACGCTGATCAAGCGTTTCGATGTCCCCCCCTGTCCTGCCATCGTCAGCGAACTGCAGGCCGAACTGCGCAAGGACAACGCCAGTGCCGGCAAGCTTGCCCGCCTGATCAGCCGCGACGTCGGCCTCGCCGGAGCCGTCATGCGCCTGGTCAATTCGCCGGCGTTCCGGCCCGGCCGCGAGGTCGCCTCGATCGACGACGCGCTGCGCATCCTCGGCTTCGGGCGGGTGTTCGACCTGGTCGTCGGCGAGTTGCTGAAGAAGTCGCTGGCCAGCGGCGGCGGCTTGCGTCTCGACCGCTACTGGGAGAACGCTGCCTGCAGCGCCGAAATCTGTGCCGCGCTGGCCGGCCGCCTGCCCGGAACGACGCGCGAGACGGCTTACTGCTTCGGCCTTTTCCACGACTGCGGGATTCCGCTGCTGATGCGGCGCTTCCCCGACTATCGCGAAACGCTGCAGGCGGCCAACGCCGAAAGCGGCCTGGCGCTGCTCGCCGTCGAGGAGGCCCGCCACGGCACCAACCATGCCGTCGTCGGCTACCTGCTCGGCCGCACCTGGGGCCTGTCCGAGGTCCTCTGCGAGGCGATCCGCGCCCACCACAACTACCAGGTCCTCGATCCGCGGGCGCCGGCCCGTCTGCCCGACGAGGTCTGCGCGCTGATCGCCCTGAGCGCGATCGCCGACCACGTCGCCGGCCTGCATCTGCGCACGCGCGAGGAAGGGCAGTGGCTGGCGGCGCGCAGCCGGGTCGGGGCGTTCTTCGGGCTGGCCGACGACGAGCTCGACGACCTGATCGAGGATCTGCTGCACGACGTGCAGCTCGCCAGCGCCGCCTGAGCGACGCCGGAAAGGCGTCAGCCGGCGCGGCCGAGCGTCTGCAGGAAGGCGTCGGCGTTCTGGAAGCCGACCACGCGCAGGCCGTCGATTTCCCGGCCGTTGCGGTCGAAGAAGATGATTCCCGGCGGCCCGAACAGGTTGAAGCGCTTCAGCAGCGCCTTGTCCTCGTCCGAGTTGGCGGTGACGTCGACCTGCAGCAGCAGCGTGTTGGCCAGCTTCTGCTGCACGCGCGCATCGGCGAAGGTGAAGCGCTCCATCTCCTTGCACGAGACGCACCAGTCGGCATAGAAATCGAGCATCACCGGGCGGCCGGCGGTGCGGATGCGCTCTTCCAGCGCAGCCACGGTCGGCACGCGCTCGAAATTCAGATGTTTCGCTTCGCCCGTGGCAGTGCCGCCGCGCAGCCCGCCGAGCGGTTGCAGCGGGTCCCTGGCGCCGGACAGCGCGCCGACCACCATCGCCGCGCCGGCGACCACCATGACCAAGCCGACGCCCTTCCACAGCCGGTGCCAGCCGGTCGCATGCGCTGGCAGCGGGTCGAGGGCGTGCATGTAGATCGCCGGCACGATCAGCAGCAAGGCCCAGGCCAGCATCTGCACGACCGCCGGGATCACCGGCGAGACCAGCCAGACGGCGGTGGCGAGCAGGATGACGCCGAACGCCTTCTTCACCGCCTCCATCCACGGGCCGCTGTGCGGCAGCGCGCTCTTGGCGGTGGCGCCGACGACCAGCAGCGGTACCCCCATGCCCAGCGCCATGACGAACAGCGCCATGCCGCCGAGCACGGCGTCGCCGGTCTGGCCGATGTAGAGCAGCGCGCCGGCCAGCGGCGCGGCGACGCAGGGGCCGACGATCAGCGCCGACAGCGCGCCCATCGCGGTAACGCCGGGCAGCGAGCCGCCCTTCAGATGGCTCGCTTCCTCCGACATCTTGCTCTGCAGGAAGGTCGGCAGCTGCAGCTCGTAGAAGCCGAACATCGAGAACGACAGCACGACGAAGACCAGCGCGAAGCTGCCCAGCACCCAGGCATTCTGCAGCGACGCCGAGAGCAGCGTGCCGGTCATGCCGGCGGCGATGCCGGCGACGGCGTAGGTCAGCGCCATGCCCAGCACGTAGGCGAGCGAGAGCAGGAAAGCGCGGCCGTGCGAGACCTTGTGGCCGCTGCCGACGATGATGCCGGAGAGGATCGGGATCATCGGAAAGACGCAGGGGGTCAGCGACAGCAAGAGGCCGAAGCCGAAGAAGCTGGCGATGACCACCCAGAAGCTGGCGTCCTTCAGCAGTTGCGCGATCTGGCCGCTTTCATCGCCGCTGCCGGCTGCGGCGCCGGCGGACGCGGCCATCGGCTTCGCTGCCGGGGTGGTCGCCGGATCGGGTAGCGACAGGCTCACCGTCTGCACCTGCGGCGGGTAGCAGATGCCGCCGTCGGCGCAGCCCTGCGAGGTCACCTTCAGCGTCAGCGGCAGCGCGCCCGAGCTGTTGCGCTCGACCGGCACGCGGATCACCGCTTCCTTGAAATAGACCTCGACGTCGCCGAACAGGTCGTCCTTCTTCATCTTGCCCGGCGCGTACTGCGCCTGGCCGAGGACGACGGCTTCCGGCTCGGGCTTGAAGCGGAACTTGTCGCGGTAGAGGTAGTAGCCCTTGGCGATCGCGAAGCGAACCTCGGCGGTCTGGCCGTCGAGCGCCTTCGCCGTCGGCTTGAAGGCGACCATCGGGTCGAGGAATTCCTCGCCGTGCGCGAGCGCGCTCAGGAACAGCAACAGGGGAAGCAGGTAGCGCAGCATCGTCGATGTCTTCATTGGTTCAGTCGGGCCGGGTCTCGTCCTGCACCCATTGCAGGTAGGCCGGCAGGCCGGCCTCGATTGGAACGGCCACGATCTCCGGAAGTTCATAGGGGTGGCGGGCGCGGATCTCCGCTTCCACCGCCGCGTAGCGCCCGGCCGTCGTCTTGATCAGCAGCGGCACCTCGCTCGCCTGCTCGACCTTGCCCTGCCAGCGATAGAGCGAGCGGCATGGCGCCAGCACGTTCACGCAGGCGGCCAGGCGCAGCTCGACCAGCGCCGCGGCAAGCGCGTCGGCGCTGGCCGGGTCGGGGCAGTTGGTGAACACGAGCAGCGTGGACGTCGCGGACATGGCTGGGCAACCGGAAAAGTTGAATTGTCCTGCCGACGGCCGACGATATCAACCGCTACCGCTCTGCTGTCGTGCAGGTGCGGCAATCGGTCGCGCGGTTTATGATGACGACAGGGGGATAGGGCATGACCGGACCATGCAGAAACTGAGGCGCCACGAGGCGCCGGCGCCGATCGCCGCGCCGCGCTTGCTTGGGCGCCGCTCGCAGCTGCCGCGGATTCTCGTCCGCATCTACGTCGCGGTGGCCGTGCTGGTGACCGGCATGGCGATCGCCACCGGCGCCTTCCATTATTTCGCCGACGGGCGGGCCAGCTGGTCGGATGCGTTCCACATGACGCTGATCACCGTGACCACGGTCGGCTACGGCGAGGCGGTGCCGCTCGACAGCTTCGGCATGCGCCTGCTGGCCGGCCTCGTGGCACTGCTCGGCTTCGGTACGATCACCTTTCTGTTTACCAGCCTCAGCGTTTTCTTCCTCGAAAACGACCTCGACTACACCCTCAGGAGACGGCGCATGGAAAAGCAGGTGCGCAAGCTGCAGGGCCACTACATCGTCTGCGGCTTCGGCCGGGTCGGACGCAACGTGGCCACCGAACTGATGAACACCAACCGCCATTTCGTCGCCATCGACATCGAGGAGGCGCGCTTCACCGACAACCAGGAGCGCTTTCCCGGGCTGCTCTGGCTGCATGGCGACGCCAGCGACGACGACCACCTGGCGGCGGCGAACATCAGCGAGGCCAAGGGCGTGTTCGCGGTGACCGGCGACGACTCGCGCAACCTGATGATCGTCATTACCGCCAAGCAGCTCAATCCGGACGTGCGCGTCGTTGCCCGCAGCCAGGAGGTCCGCAACATCCAGAAGATGACCAAGGCCGGCGCCGACGCCATCGTCTCGCCCGACTTCACCGGTGGCATGCGTATCGCCTCGGCGATGGTGCGGCCACAGGTGGTCAATTTCCTCGACGAGATGCTCAAGTCGGAAAACCGGCTGCGCGTCGAGGAGGTGCCGGTGCCGGAGAATTTCCCGGATACGCTGCTGGAGAGGATCAAGCTGCGCAGCCTTGAATACGTGCTGCTGGCCGTGCGCGAGGAGCGGGACTGGGTCTTCAACCCGGGCAAGGACTACACGCTGCGCCGCGGGCAGGCCATCATCATCATGTCCAGCCCGGCAGGCAGGCAGGAACTGGAACTCTTGCTGGCGGAACTTTCCGAAGGCTGAGCGGCCCTATCTTCGTTCGCCACCGGAGTTGCCGGGCGGCGGGGCGAACCGGCGTTCCCCCCGATTGCCCTCCCGGGGCGACAGTCGCAAGGAGGAGGCCGCCCATAACAAGCGAAGGATCGCCGCGATGAGAACCTTCCTGCTGCCGGCCATCGGCCTGATGAACCGTTTGCGCTTCACCGGCAAATTCGCCTTGATGCTGCTGGTCCTGTCGCTATCGATCGGCCTGCTCGTGACCTCGTTGTACCGGGCGCTGAATGTGACCATCGTCAGTTCGCAGCGGGAGCTCGACGCCATCGTCGTCGTCAAGCCGTTGTTGCAGGCGGTGCAGATGACGCAGCAGCATCGCGGCCTGTCGGCGGCCGTGGTCGGCGGCAACACCGGCATGGCGTCATCGCGCGAGGCCAAGGCGCGCGAGGTGGCGCAGTTGCTGCAGGTGGTCGAACCCTTGCTGACCGAGTCGCTGCGACGCGGCGAGGCGTGGCAGGCCGCGCGCGCCGACTGGGCGCGCATCGAGACGGACGGCTTGCAACTCGACGTCTCGGCCAATGTCGCCGCGCATACGGCGCTGATCGGTCGCCTGCTGCGCTTCCTGATCCAGGTGGCCGATGAATTCGAGCTGACCCTCGACCCCGAGGCCGGCTCCTACTACCTGATGGATACCGCCATCTTCAAGCTGCCGACGATGCTCGAAACGCTGGGGCGGATGCGAGCAATGGGCAGCGGCGTGCTGGCGGCACATCGCCTCGATCCGAAGCAGGCGATCTCGCTCAACATCTTCCTCGCCGAACTCGACAAGACACGTGCCGATTACGAACTCAATCTCGACAAGACGGCCAACGCCAATCCGGCGGCGGGGCAGGTGCTGAAGGCTTCGGCCGGCGAGCTGGGCGCCGCGATGCGCGATCTCGGCGGCGTTGTCCGCGACGACATCCTCAGCGAGCGCTTCGCAACGCCGTCGCAGCAGTATTACCAGCGGGCGACGCAGGCCATCGACGCCGGCTACCGGCAGCTCTACGATGCGATGCTGCCGACGCTGGGCCGGCTGGTGCAGGAGCGCATCGATCGACTGAACGCCAACCTGCGCCTCAACGTTGCGGTCATCGCGATCGTCCTGCTGCTGACCATCTACCTGGCTGCGGGCATGTACTTCGCCATCGTCGAAAACGTCGGCCTGCTCAGCGAGGGGGCCGGCCGCATCGCCGCCGGCGACCTGACCGCGCGCATCCGCATCACTGCGCGCGACGAGCTGCTGCGGGTCGCCGACAGCTTCAACCGCATGGCGGAGGCAGTCAACGAAACGGTGCGCAACGTGCGCGGCAACGCCGACCGGGTGCTCGACGCGGCGCGCCGCACCGCCGAGTCGTCCAGCCAGATCGCGATTTCCAGCGACAGCCAGAGCCAGTCGGCATCGAGCATGGCGGCGGCGGTTGAGCAGACGACGGTGGGCATCGACCACATCACCCGTAATGCGCACGATGCGCGCGAAATTTCCCGCCGCTCAGGCGAGCTGTCGGCCGATGGCGGCAAGCTGGTGCAGACGGTGGTCGCCGAGATGCGCGAGATTTCGACGGCGGTGAGCGCCTCGGCGCAGTCGGTCGAGGATCTGGGCCGGCGTTCCGACGAGATTTCGGCGATTGTCGGCGTGATCCGCGAGATTGCCGACCAGACCAACCTGCTCGCGCTGAACGCGGCGATCGAGGCGGCGCGCGCCGGCGAGCAGGGGCGCGGCTTTGCCGTGGTGGCCGACGAGGTGCGCAAGCTGGCTGAACGCACCGGCCAGTCGACGCAGGAGATCGGCGAGATGATCGCTTCGATCCAGGGCGAGACGCGGCTCGCGGTCGACAACATGAAGATCGGTGTCGACCGTGTCGCGCGCGGTGTCGAGCTGAGCAGTCGCGCCGGCGATTCGATGGCGGAAATCAGCGCCGGTGCGGCGCAGGTGGTCGAGGTCGTGCGCGAAATCTCGGAAGCGCTGGCCGAGCAGAGTTCGGCCAGCGCCGACATCGCCCGCAACGTCGAGACCATCGCCCAGATGGCCGAGCAGAATTCGGCGGCGGTCGGCGAGAACCACGCCACGGTGGCGCAACTGGAACAGCTGGCGCGCGACCTGCAGAACGAGGTGGCGCGTTTCCGCGTAGCCTGAGCGATGGGGCCTCTGGCTCAAATCCCCTCGGGGAGCGCTTGAGTGCGGCGCTCAGCGCAGCAGCCGGCGCCGGGTGAGGATGGTGGCGGTCCAGAAGGCCGCGGCGGCGGTCGCCAGCAGCGCCAGCAGGTGGGTGCCCGGCGCCGCCGGCAGTTCGCCCTGCAATAGCGGTCGCACCAGTGCCACCGCGTGCGCCAGCGGCAGGCTGCCGGAAACGGCCTGCAGCGCTGGCGGCAGTTGCGCCGTCGGGAAGAAGACGCCGGAGAGCAGCAGCATCGGCGTGACCACCAGCGTGAAGTAGTACATGAAGAAATCGTAGGACGGCGCCAGCGCGTTCACGATCAGCCCGAGCGCGGCGAAGGTCAGGCCGGTGAGCAGGATCACCGGCAGCACCCACAGCGCCAGCGGCGACGAGATCAATCCGAGCGCGAGCAGCACCAGCAGGATGGCGACGCCCGACAGCAGGCTCTTCGTCGCCGCCCACATCAGCTCGCCGAAGAGCACGTCGTCGAGCCGCGCCGGCGTGTTCAGGATCGCCTCCCAGGTCTTCTGCACGTGCATGCGCGAGAAGGCCGAGTACAGCGCCTCGAAGGTGGCGGTGTTCATCGTGCTGGCGCAGACCGTGCCGGCGGCGAGGAAGAGGATGTAGGGCACGCCGTCGACCGCCGGCAGCAAGGCGCCGAGGCCGTAGCCCAAACCGAGCATGTAGATCAGCGGGTCGGCCAGGTTGCCGAGGATCGAAGTCCAGGCCAGCTTCCGCCAGACCAGCGCGTTGCGCTGCCAGACCGGCAGCCACAGGCGGCTCGGGCGGGGGAGGGCGAGGCTGTAGGGGCGCGCCATGGTCGGGGCTCAGTCGCGTAACTCGCGACCGGTCAGTTTGAGGAACACGTCTTCGAGGTTGGCGGCGCGGTGCGCGTAGGCCAGCCCCGGCGCGCCGGCCAGCGCAGCCAGCAGCGGCGCCGCGTCGCGGCAGTAAAAGAATGCCGTTTCGCCGACGATCTCCAGGCGTTCGGCGAGGTTGTCGTGCAGCCGCGCCCATTCCGGTACCGGCGGCGCCTCGCCGAACTCGGCAAACACTTCGACCACCGCCGGTTCGATCTCGCGCCGGATCAGTTCGCGCGGCGCCCCCTCGGCGACGGCGCGGCCGTGGTCGATGACCATCAGCCGCGAGCAGAGGCGTTCGGCCTCGTCCATGAAGTGCGTGGTGAGCACGATCGTCTTGCCGCGCGCCAAGAGCGCCTTCAGCCGTTCCCAGATCAGGTGCCGGGCCTGCGGGTCGAGGCCGGTGGTCGGCTCGTCGAGGAAGACGATGTCCGGGTCGTTGACAAGCGCCCGCGCCAGCGTCAGCCGCCGCTTCATGCCGCCGGAGAGCGAGGGCACGCGCGCGTCGGCCTTGCCGGCCAGGCCGGCAAAGTCGAGCAGCTCGGGGATGCGGGCGCCGATCTCGGCCTTGCTCAGGCCGAAATAGCGGCCATAGACGAGCAGGTTCTCGGCGACGGTAAAATCCGGGTCGAGGTTGTCGGTCTGGGCGACGACGCCGACGCGGCGGCGCGCCGCATCGGCCTCTCGCGGCACCGGCAGGCCGGCCAGGCGGATGTCGCCGGCGTCGGGCGCGGTCAGGCCGAGGCAGCAGCGCAGCGTCGTCGTTTTGCCGGCGCCGTTCGGGCCGAGCAGGCCGAAGCAGGTGCCCGGCGGCACGGCGAACGACAGCCCGGCGACGACCTCGTTGCCGGCGTAGGACTTGCGCAGGCCGTCGACCGCCAGCGGGGTGGCGGCGCGCATCGGCGATGCGGGCGCAGGCTGCGGCATGGTTGCGGCGGCGCGGCCGCCCTCAGTGCCGCCAGCCGCGGGTGATGATCTCGCGGATGACGTGCAGCCGGCGGTGGAAGAAGTGGTCGGCGCCGGGCACGACGACCACCGGCAGTTCCAGCGGTTCGGCCCATTTCAGCACGTTGGCCAGCGGCACCGTCTCGTCGGCCGAGCCGTGGATGACGATGGTGTCGTTGGGGACGGCTTCGGTGTCGTAGCTGCGCGTGCCCTCGACGAAGCCGGCGGCGGTGCCGACCAGCACCAGTCGTTGCGCCGGGTGGCCGGCCTCGGCCAGCGCCTTGGCGACGCGCGTCTGCACGAAGCCGCCGAAGGAAAAACCGGCGAGCACCACCGGCAGGTCGCCGCAGCGGCGCTTCGCTTCCGCCAGCACGGCCAGCATGTCCTCGGTCTCGCCGCGGCCTTCGTCGTGCGTGCCTTCGCTGTGGCCGACGCCGCGGAAATTCGGGCGCAGCGCGCAGTAGCCCATGGCGACGAAGGTGCGCGCCAGCGAATGCGCCACCTTGTTGGTGTTGGCGCCGCCGAACAGCGGGTGCGGGTGGCCGACCAGCGCGATGCCCTTCGGCGCGCCGGGGTTCTCGACGATGACCTCGATCTTGCCGGCCGGGCCGTCGATCAGGATTTTTTCCTCGGGGGCACGCATCGTTCCGTCCTTAAATCTTCAGTCGTTCGACGACGCGGCCATGCACCAGGTGCTCCTGGATGATCTCCTCGATGTCGTCCTTGTCGACGTAGGTGTACCAGACGGCTTCGGGGTAGACGACGAGCACCGGGCCCTCGTCGCAGCGGTCCATGCAGCCGGCCTTGTTGATGCGGATCTTGCCCTTGCCCTTGAGGCCGAGCTTGGCGATGCGGTCCTTGGCGTAGGTTTGCGCCTCGACGGCGCCGCGCGCCGCGCAGCAGGTCTCGCCGGGTTCGCGTTGGTTGCAGCAGAAGAAAACGTGGTGCTTGAAGTGGCTCATCGGCTCATCTCCGTGGACAAGCCCGGATTATCCCGGATTGTTCATTGGGACGCGAGGCGTAGTCCCCGCAGGGCCGCCGAATGAACAATCCGGGATTACAGCCGTCGCCCGAGCAGCGTCAGATAGGGCAGTGCGAGGAAGGGCCACAGGCTGGCGACCAGCCGCGTCAGCCCGTTGAAGTTGAGGAAATGGCCCTGCCACCAGGTGGCCAGCGCCGCCGCCGAGTAGGGGTTGGCCGGCGCCAGGTTGACCAGCACGGTGCCGGCCATCAGCGCCAGCCCGGCCAGCGCCACGCGCCAGGGCGGCGGCGCCAGCAGGCACAGTATCAGCAGCGCGCCGCCGATGGCCAGGCCGAGGCCGGCGCCCGGCGTCAGCCAGGCCATCGCCTCGCGCGGGCCGACCAGGATCGCCGCACTGAGCGCGCGCACCAGCAGCGCGAAAAGGAAAAAGGCGAGCAGCACGGCCAGCGGCGATGGCCGGCCGGCCAGCAGCGTGCGTGCGATCAGGCCGATGGCGACGGTGTTGCAGGCGATGATCGCCAGCTCCAGCGCGAAGAAGGTCGGTGCGCCATAGGCGATCGCCGGCACCAGGCCGAGCAACTGGCGGAAGTCGCCGGCGCCGAAGAGCAGCGTCTCCGGCGACAGCTGCGTCAGCAGCCACAGGCCGAGCACGACCAGGCCGAACTCGGCGTGCGGCACCGGTGCGACGATGCGGCGCTCGATGCGCGCCAGCCAGGTCAGTGCGCGGCTGCCGCCGCGCCACGCGGCGAGCGCGCCGAGCAGGCTGCCGAGCGCGTTGCAGGAGAAGTCGACGTTGGATGGCACCCGCGTCGGCAGCCAGGTCTGCACCGCTTCCAGGCAGAAGCTGAGCAGCGTCGCCAGCAGCGCGCCGGCCAGTGCCGGCAGGATCCTCCCCGTCTGCCGGCCGAGTGCCAGCGTCAGCAGATAGCCGAGCGGCACATAGACGAGCACGTTGGTGGCCAGGTCGAAGCCGGTCCACCAGCGCGGCCAGCCGGCGTCGAGGAAGGCCAGCGGCGAGATGCCGAGGTCGCGCCAGCCGGAAAACGGGTGCAGGCTGGCGTAGACGACCAGCGCCGCATAGGCGAGGGCGAGGTAGCGCGGCAGCGGAGAGGTGGTGGCGGGGGTCACAGAGGCCGACCTTACCCGACGCGGCCCGCTGCTGGCAATCGTCGCCGTCAGTTCAACGATGGTCGCCCGGGGGCGGCTCTCGTGCGACCTTCGCTTCGCCCCCGGCTTCGCTGTCGAGTCCCCAGTCGCCCCACTGGTACCAGTCGTCGCCGAGCAGCTCGGCCGGATGCGGGGTCCGGCCGGACCCGTTGCCGCACTGCAGCGCCTCGGCCGGGCAGTACTTGTCGCAGCCCCAGCAGATACGCTCGGGGTGCTTGGGGTGCAGCGGAAATTTCTTGGTCATGCCTGGGCTTCTCCGGGCAGGGTCTGGGGGCGGCTACGCTGTTTTATACATTGGCGCTTCCGTACGCGACGCAGGGGCGCCGCGGAACAATGCGCCAAGCCAGCCGGCGAACAGCAGGCCGGCGAGCGTGATCAGCAGCCAGCCGACGCGCAGCTGATCGTCGACCAGATAATTGTTGCAGACGCGCAGCGGTGCCGCCACGTAGAGCCAGCCGAGGAAGACCTGCATGCTGATCAGGTTGGTCCAGACGAAGCCGCGGCCGATCAGGCCGAAGCTTTCCCAGGCCAGCGCCAGCGGCAGGCCGACCAGCAGCGGCAGCGAGACGAACTTGGCGAACTCGGCCAGCGGCTCGCCGATGGCGGCGTCGAGGGCGCGCGGTAGCATCCAGTAGGCCGAGGCGAAGGTGGCGGCGGTGAGGCAGGCGAGCGGCCCGCCGAATCCGTTGCGCAGGCGCCGGCGCCGGCCGGCCGGGAGGAGGCGGACGGCAACCATGCCGAGCGCGACGAGCAGCGGCATCTGCACGAGCATGTGGCTGGCCATCGAGGCTTCCAGCCAATGCCGGACGGGCGGCAGCGTCAGCAGCAGATAGGCGGCGCCGGCACCGAGGGCATGCCGGCCGGAGCGTCGCGGTTGTTTCATAGCTGTTCCCGGATGGCGGCGACGAAGGGCGCCGCGGCATCGATGTCGCTGATTTGCCGCAGACGATTGTCGCGGCCGACGAGATGAATCGCTGCGTTGTGTTCGAAGCCGCCGAGCCGGTCGGGGATGGCGACGACGCCGAAGGCGGCGAGCAGCGCCGGCAGTTCGGCCGCGGCAAGCGGTCGTGCAATACGCCAGTTGGCGCCGTCGGCGCCGAAGCGTTGTCCGTATTCGCGCAGTTGCTCCGGGCCGTCGTGCTGCGGGTCGAAGCTGATGCTGAGCAATGCCAGGTCGCGACCGAGCGCTGCTGTTGGCACGCTGTCGTGAAGCTGCCGGAAGGTCGTGCCCAGGCTGTAGCAGATCGAATTGCACTGCGTGTAGATGAATTCGATGGCGAGCAGCCGGCCGGCGTAATCGCCGAGCGTGAAGCGGCGGCCGTCCTGGTCTTCCAGACCGACCATTGGCAGCGGTCGCGGTTCGGCGAGCACGCTCTGGCGGCGCGCGGCTTCGGCGGTGAAGGCGGTGAAGCCGTCGCTGCCCCACCACAGGGTGGCCGTCCCGAGCAGGGCGATCGACAACAGCGGGAGGAAACGGCGGCGGGTCGCCTTCATGCCACAACCGCTCCGAACGGCACGGTGGCCCGCGTGTGGTGGCCGCCGGCGTGTGCCAGGTGGCCGATGAAACGGGCGACGAAGACCAGCGTGGCGGCAATGATCAGCACGGCGAAATACGAGGCGACCCGGTCGTAGGGCACCCACTGCGGCAGATGTTCGGCGTAGCGGCGGGCGACGCTTTCCTTGCCGGCGTAGAGGAAGGCGAGCACGAAGCCGAGCGAGCCGACCAGGTAGGCCCAGAAGGCGGCGCGGTCGATGAACGGATCGCGCGCCTGCCGTGCCGGCTTGCCGAGGTAGTACATGAAGCCGAAGACCATCGAGACCAGGCCGAGCAGCAGGTAGGTATGGAAGTGGCCGGGCACCCAGAGGGTGTTGTGCATCACGTAGTTCACGCGGATGGTGCCGTCGATGAACGCGGGCATCGCGCCGGCGGCCCAGCCGAACATCGACAGGAACAGCAGGCGCGAACCCATGTCCCAGCGGATGCCGGAGCGGAAGACGATCATCAGCGCGCCGTAGCCGGTAACGGCGAGGATCGGCACGGTGTTCAGGTAGCCGATGACGTGGCCCATCACCAGCATCCACTTCGGGAAGCCGAAATCCATCAACAGGTGGTGCGGGAAGATGAACATCACCATCAGCGTCGAGCAGGTCCACGAGGCGAGGAAGACCTTGTTCGACTTCCACGGCCGCCGCGTGTAGCGCGGCAGGATCTCGTAGACCGCGATCACCGCCATGTAGATCGTCGCGTTGATGAAGACGTGGCCGAAGAAATAGATCATCGCCTTGGCCAGCAGCGGGTCGATGGCGAACTCCGGGTGATACAGGTTCACCAGCATCATCGCCAGGATGCTGGCGCCGACGACGAGGGCGATCAGGTTGACGATGGTGACCATGGTGCTGGCGACGACGGTCGGCGGCGGCGCCTGGCCGTCGTCGCGGCCGAACAGCTGCGGCCAGCCGAGGGCGCGGGCGAAGCCGCCGTAGCCGGCGATGATGGCGCGGGCAATGTCGAGCTGCAGCAGCAGGAAGCCGGTGCCGATCACTAGCATGCCGCCCATGAACCAGGCGGCCGCTTCCCGGCTCCACAGGCCGAGCGAATTACCGGGGAGCGGGAAGAGGAAGGTCCACGCGCCGTGGAAGTTGCCGACGAAGACGCTGCCGAGCACCATCGCCACGCCGATCACGAAGAGCGCAAGGTTGCCGACGAGGACGCGCACCGACAGCGCCGCGTACTGGTTGAGGAAGTGCCACATGATGGCGGCACCGGCGATGCCGGCGATGCCGACCATGCCGGCGCCGTGCACGGTCATCAGCTGGTAGAAGCCGTTGGCGCCGATCGAGATCATCTGCGCCTGTTCCAGGCGCATCAGCAGGCCGGCGACCATCATCAGCAGCAGGACGGCGGCGGTGGTGAGCAGGTAGGCGAGGACGCCGGTCTTGGCGCCGTGGTCGGGGGCGGGGAGGTAAGTGTTTTTGGCCATGGGTCAGCTCCGGGTGCCGACGGTGAATTCGGCGACCATGTTGTGATGGGCGAGGCCGCAGTATTCGAGGCACATGATCTTGTAGACGCCTTCGCGATCGAAGGTATGGCGGAGGGTGTTGGTGATGCCCGGCATCGCCTGCACCTGGGCGACGATCTTCATGTCCGGGTCGTAGATGCCGAAACCATGATTGACGTCGCCGCTGGTGACGCGGAATTCGACCGGGCGCCGAGCTTCGATGCGGTCTGCGCTGAGCTCCCAGCGCCACATGTAGCCGGTAGCCCGAATTTCCTGCACGCTACCGGCGCCGATTGCCGGGCGGACTGCGTCGTAGGGCAGGTCGATCAGCGTCAGCACCATCGGCGTACCGAAAAGCGCGACGAGCAGCCAGAACAGGCGGGTCCGGATGCGGTAGGCGCGCTTTTGCAGCGGCGTGTAGTCCTCTTCGCGCCGCCCCGATTTGAGCAGCGCGTAAGCCCAGCCGAAGCCGACGAACATCATCAGCGCCAGCGACAATGCCCAGACGATTTGTTGCAGCATGGTTCCTCCGAATTCCCTGTTGTTCCCGTGTTGGTGGGCAGCGCTTGCCGGCCCGGTGCTACGGCCTGCGCTGCGGCGACGCGTGCTCGTCCTGCCCGCGCCACAGGCTGGCTGCAAGCTGCCGGGTGAGCGGGTCGTCGGTGGTGGCGGCTTGTTCGGAGGCGCTGGTCGGTTCGTGGCCCAGCATGCGCTCGAAGCTGGCAAGCAGCGGATCGGCCGGCGTCGCGGCGGCGATCTTCTCGGCTGCAGTGGGCGCGGGGAGCGCTTGGCGCTGCTCGGTGTCGTGGCGGAGCGCGGTCATCAGGTGTTGCAGCAGCGGGTCGAGGTGGGGGGCGGGCGGCGGAATCGATGCGCTCGCTGTCGGGGCGGGAGTGAGCAGCCGCTCGAACGCGGCGCGTACCGGGTCGGCAGCGGCAGGCGAGTCGGCGCCAGCCGGGAGACTCATGGCCAGGGCGCACGCCAGTAGCGGGAAAGTGAGGTGTTTGCGGTTCATAATGTTTGCTCCTGCGCGAATGAATGGGCTTGGGATTTTCATGGGTTGGGCCGGCCCGCTTGGGGTGCGCTGCGGTGAGGCACGCTGCCGGCCAGTCCGGTGAGCGGGCCGGTTCAGGAACCGCCGATGTACATCGTCGGGTCTGCCTTGGCCGGCGTGGTGACGTACTCGTAGACGTTGTAGGGCCCCTTGATCAGTACCGATTTGCCCGGAGCGACCAGGAACTCGACAATGCCGTTGTCGGTCAGGTCGTGTTCGCCGGCACGGTCATAGCCCGGGCGGGCCACGATCTTGAGGGTCAGTTGCCCGTCGTTGGTCAGTTCGACGACGCGCTCGTTGCCGACCGTGACTTCCTTCAGCGAGGTTGCCGGTTTCGCGTGGGCCGGCGTCAACGCCAGCATGGAGAGCAGGATGGCGGGGATCAGCAGCAGTTTCGGTTTCATGTTTCGTCCTTTGAGGGTGGGGTTGTTGCCGACACGAGAGCGTGCGGACAAAGCTAGATAAGCTATTTACGTGCCAAGCGTTAATCGCATTGATTTTTAAGTTGTAATACGGTTTTATAGATTTTATTTGCGTTAAACGTCCACAATGAACGTTTAGCTTGTCGTTTAGAATGAACGCGTGCTAGGCTGTGCCGATCGAGACTGTCGAAATGTTCCCAATGGCCGATTTGACGATGTACGAGGGGTTCCTGGACGCCCTCGAGGAGGGTGTGCTGTTCCTCGATGCCGGTCGCCGGATCCTGGCGATCAACAAGGCCGCGGCGTCGATGGTCCAGCAGCACAGTGCGGCCCTGGTCGGGCGGCTTTGCCCCTCCCTGTTCCCCGGGTCTGCCTGTGCGCGGAGTTGCGAGATGCGGGGTGTCTGCTCGCTGACGCCGGCGGACGGCGCCGACCGCAAGATTCAGGATATCGTTTTGAAGGGGGGGGATGGCCGGGAGCGTGCGCTGCGCATGTGGGCGATGCTCATTCCGCAGAACAAGGCCGGAGTGCACTGCGCCATCATCCTGCGCGACTGCTCGCGCGAGATCGAGCTGGAAGCCGAGGTCCGCGAACAGTGGCAGCTCGGCGGCCTGACCGGGCGCAGCCAGGCGATGCAGGATCTCTACCAGAAGATCCTGCGTGCTGCCGCCAGCGACGCCAGCGTGCT
This sequence comes from Rhodocyclales bacterium, assembly GCA_016183655.1. Taxonomy (GTDB): domain Bacteria; phylum Pseudomonadota; class Gammaproteobacteria; order Burkholderiales; family Rhodocyclaceae; genus Proximibacter. Next base: position 43,703 of record JACPEH010000021.1, on the reverse strand, counting down.
GATCACCGGTGAAAGCGGCGTTGGCAAGGAGCTGGCGGCGCGGGCGCTGCACGACAATTCGCCGCGCGCCAACGGTCCCTACGTCGCCGTCCATTGCGCAGCGCTGCCGGAAAGCTTGCAGGAAGCGGAACTCTTCGGCCATTCGCGCGGCGCCTTTTCCGGCGCGGCGGCGGCACGTGTCGGGCGGTTCGAGGCGGCCAGCGGCGGCACGCTGTTGCTCGACGAGATCGGCGAGATTTCGCCGAGCACCCAGGTCAAGCTGCTGCGCGTCCTGCAGGAGCGCGAGATCGTCCGCGTCGGGGAAAACGAGCCGCGCAAGGTGGACGTCCGGATCCTTGCCGCGACGCACCGTGATCTCGCGGCGATGGTTGCGCAGGGGCTGTTCCGCGAGGATCTGTACTATCGCTTGCGCGTCCTGCCGCTGCATGTGCCGGCGCTGCGCGACCGGCAGGAGGACATTCCGCTGCTGGTCAGCAAGCTGCTCGGCAACCTGGCGACGCGCTACGAGCGCCCGCAGCTGCGCCTCTCCCCGGAGGCCCTGAAGTCACTGGAAGCCTACAACTGGCCGGGCAATGCGCGACAGCTGTTCAACGCACTGGAGTACGCGGTGGTGCAGTCCGACGGCCCGCTGATCCTGCCGGAACACCTGCCGCCGGAACTGGCGAAGGCCGCCGTGTCCTCCGACGCTGTTGCCGATGCCGGAAGGCGGCTGACGCGCTACTACGTGCCGCCGGCCTCCGTCGAGGACGAGAAGACGCTGATCCGCGATGCGTTGCTTGCCGCGGGCGGGAACAAGGCCGAAGCGGCCCGCCGCCTGGGAATTTCCCGGACGACGTTGTGGAAGCGCCTCGCCACCTATCCGGACCTGGCCGCACGCGACGCCGACCGGTGCCGGGACGAGGACGTCGACGCCGGCTAGCGTCGTGGCGCGGCGGCGCGCCCTTAACCGTGCCGCCGCTTTTCCGCCTTGCGCTCGGCGATCAGCTCGACCGAGCCGTCCGCATCCTGCTGTTCCAGCCGCACCGTGAATCCCCACAGCGTCGCGAGGTGTTCGAGCACCGCCTCGTAGGACTCGTGCAGCGGCCGCCGCTGGTAGGTGAAGAGGCGCACCGTCAGCGAACGGTCGCCGGAGAAATCGACGTTCCAGACCTGGATGTTCGGCTCGCGGCTGCCCAGGTTGTACTGGTCGGAGAGCAGCTGGCGCAGCGCGCGGTAACCGCGGTCGTCGTGGATGGCGTCGATCTTCAGCTTGCTCTTCTGGTCGTCGTCGAGCACGGCGAAGAAGCGGAACTCGCGCATCAGCCGCGGCGACAGATACTGCGCGATGAAGCTTTCGTCCTTGAAATTCTTCACCGCGAAATCGAAGGTCTGCCGCCAGTCGGAACCGGCGATATCGGGAAACCAGGCGCGGTCCTCGTCGCTCGGATCCTCGCAGATGCGGCGGATGTCGCGCCACAGGGCGAAGCCGAGCGCGTACGGGTTGATCCCCGAATACCAGTTGCTGTTGTACGGCGGCTGGTAGACGACGTTGGTGTGCGACTGCAGGAATTCGAGCATGAAGCCGTCGGCGAGCCGGCCGTCCTCGTACAGCGTGTTGAGCAGCGTGTAGTGCCAGAAACAGGCCCAGCCCTCGTTCATCACCTGCGTCTGCCGCTGCGGGTAGAAGTACTGGCCGATCTTGCGGATGATGCGGATGATCTCGCGCTGCCAGGGTTCGAGCAGCGGCGCGTTCTTCTCGACGAAGTAGAGCAGGTTCTCTTCCGGCTCCTCGGGAAAGCGCTTTTCCTGCGGCGCCTCGGCCTTCGCCAGCGACGGCGGCAGCGTCCGCCAGAGGTCGTTCACCTGCGCCTGCAGGTAGGCCTCGCGGTCCTTCTGGCGCAGCGTTTCCTTCTCCAGCGACAGCCGCGGCGAACGCTTGTAGCGGTCGACGCCGAGGTTCATCAGCGCGTGGCAGGCGTCGATCAGCTGTTCGACGGCATCGACGCCGTGCCGCTCCTCGCACTGGGCGATGTAGTTGCGGGCGAAGACCAGGTAGTCGATGATCGCATCGGCGCTGGTCCACTGCTTGAACAGGTGGTTGCTCTTGAAGAAGGAGTTGTGGCCGTAGGCCGCGTGGGCGATCACCAGCGCCTGCATCGGCAGCGTGTTCTCCTCCATCAGGTAGGCGATGCACGGATCGGAATTGATCACGATCTCGTAGGCCAGCCCCATCTGCCCGCGCTTGTAGCGGTTCTCCGTCGACAGGAAGTGCTTGCCGAACGACCAGTGGTGGTAATAGACCGGCATCCCGATCGACGCGTAGGCGTCCATCATCTGCTCGGAGCTGATGATCTCCAGCTGGTGCCGGTAGCAGTCGAGCCCGTAGCGGCGGGCCACCTCGCCGATCGCGGCATCGTATTCGGCGATGGCGCCGGTGCTCCACTCGGAGCCTTCGGGAAGCAGTCGTTTCTTTTTGGCGCGGGTCATGGTCAGGCCCGCTTCCTGAACAATTCGCGGAACACCGGGTAGATGTCGGTCACCGCGGCAATCCGCTGCATGACGAAATGGCCGGGGTGGCTGGTCGTCAGTTTCTCGTATTCGTGCCACAGGTTCTGCGGCTCGGCATCGGTCACTTCGATGTAGGCGAAGTACTGGCAGGCGGGCAGGATGGACTCGGCAAGCAGGTCGCGGCATTTCGGCGAGTCGTCGTTCCAGTTGTCGCCGTCGGAGGCCTGCGCGCCGTAGATGTTCCAGTTGCCGCTGGCGTAACGCTCGCGGATGATGTCGCGCATCATCTCCAGCGCCGACGAAACCACCGTGCCGCCGGTCTCGCGCGAGTTGAAGAACTCCTGCTCGTCGACTTCCTGCGCCGTCGTGTGGTGGCGGATGAAGACGACGTCGATCCGTTCGTAGTTGCGGTCGAGGAACAGGTAGAGCAGCATGAAGAAGCGCTTGGCGATGTTCTTCTTCTCCTCGTCCATCGAGCCGGAAACGTCCATCACGCAGAACATCACCGCCTGCGTCGTCGGCTGCGGGATGCGGATGCGGTTGCTGTAGCGCAGGTCGAAGGCGTCGATGAAGGGGATCGCGCCGATCTTCGCGCGCAGCTTGGCGATTTCGCGCTGCAGCGCTTCGACTTCCGGGTCGCCGTCCCGGTGGGACAGCAACAGGCGCTCCAGTTCCTCTTCCAGCTCGCGCAGCTTCGCCCCGTACGGGCCGCCGATCGCGATGCGGCGGCCGGCGGCGCCGCGCATCGTGCGCGGCAGGTTGATGTTGGTCGGCACCCCGGTCGAGGTGAAGCCGGCGCGCACCCGCTTGTATTCCTCGACCTTGGCCAGCTGGCGCTTGATCAGGTTGGGCAAGGCCAGCTCGTCGAAGAAGATGTCGAGGAATTCCTCGCGCGTCAGCGTGAAGGCGAAGTCGTCGATGCCCTCGCCCTCGTTGCTCGCTGCCCCCTTGCCCTGGCCGCGGCCGCCGCCGAGCGGCCGGTCGACCTCGTCGCCACTGACGAAGCGGTCGTTGCCCGGATGCACCTGTTCCCAGACGCCGCCCTTGCCCAGCGAGAACTGCGGCTCGGCGATGTCGCGGCCGGGAATGCTGATCTTCTCGCCGTTGTCGAGATCGCGGATGCCGCGCTTCGAGATCGCATCGGCAACGGCCTTGCGGATCTGCCCCTTGAAGCGGCGGATGAAACGGCTGCGGTTGACCGAACTCTTGTTGCGGCTGTCGAAGCGGCGGTCGATGATGCGGACGGTCATGGAGCCTCCCTTTGCTCGGCTGGGGAGAGGGACTGGTCGCCAGTCCCTCTCCCCTAGTCCCTCACGACGATTTCCTGACGCGCAGATACCATTCGCACAGCAGCCGTACCTGCTTCTCGGTGTAGCCCTTGCTGATCATGCGGTTGACGAAGTCCTGGTGCTTCTTCTGCTCGTCGGCGCTGGCCTTGGCGTTGAACGAGATGACCGGCAGCAGCTCCTCGGTGTTCGAGAACATCTTCTTCTCGATCACCGCGCGCAGCTTCTCGTACGAGGTCCACGACGGGTTCTTGCCGTCGTGCTTGGCGCGCGCACGCAGCACGAAGTTCACCACCTCGTTGCGGAAGTCCTTCGGGTTGCTGATGCCGGCCGGCTTCTCGATCTTCTCCAGTTCGTCGTTCAAGGCGCCGCGGTCGAGGATCTCGCCGGTGTTCGGATCGCGGAACTCCTGGTCCTGGATCCAGAAGTCGGCGTAGGTGACGTAGCGGTCGAAGATGTTCTGGCCGTACTCGCTGTACGACTCCAGGTACGCGGTCTGGATCTCCTTGCCGATGAACTCGGCGTAGCGCGGCGACAGGAACTCCTTGATGAAGCGGCGGTACTTGTCCTCGATCTCGGGCGGGAACTGCTCCTGCTCGATCTGCTGTTCGAGCACGTACATCAGGTGCACCGGGTTGGCGGCGACCTCGCGGTGGTCGAAGTTGAACACCTTGGACAGGATCTTGAAGGCAAAGCGCGTGGACAGCCCGGTCATTCCCTCGTCGACGCCGGCGAAGTCGCGGTATTCCTGGTAGCTCTTGGCCTTCGGATCGGTGTCCTTGAGGTTCTCGCCGTCGTAGACGCGCATCTTCGAGAACAGCGACGAATTCTCCGGTTCCTTCAGCCGCGACAGCACCGAGAACTGCGCCATCATGCGCAGCGTGTCCGGCGCGCACGGCGCCTGCGACAGCGAGGAATTGAACAGCAGCTTCTCGTAGATGTGCATCTCGTCGGTGACGCGCAGGCTGTACGGTACCTTGACGATGTAGATGCGGTCGAGGAAGGCCTCGTTGTTGCGGTTGTTCTTGAAGGCCTGCCATTCGGCCTCGTTCGAGTGGGCGAGGATCAGCCCGTCGAAGGGGATCGCGCCGAAGCCCTCGGTGCCCTTGTAGTTCTGTTCCTGCGTTGCCGTCAGCAGCGGGTGCAGCACCTTGATCGGTGCCTTGAACATCTCAACGAATTCGAGCACGCCGCGGTTGGCCAGGCACAGGCCGCCGGAGTAGCTGTAGCAGTCGGGGTCGTTCTGCGAGAAGGTTTCCAGCTTGCGGATGTCGACCTTGCCGACCAGCGAGGAGATGTCCTGGTTGTTCTCGTCGCCCGGCTCGGTCTTGGTCACGGCGATCTGCTGCAGCACCGACGGGCGCAGCTTGACCACGCGGAACTTCGAGATGTCGCCGCCGAACTCGTGCAGCCGCTTCACCGCCCACGGGCTCATGATCGTCGACAGGTAGCGGTGCGGGATGCCGTAGTCCTCTTCGAGGATCGAGCCGTCTTCCTCGGGGTTGAACAGGCCGAGCGGCGATTCGTGCACCGGCGAATCCTTGATCGCGTAGAACGGTACCTTCTCGATCAGGTACTTGAGGCGTTCGGCCAGCGAACTCTTGCCGCCGCCGACCGGGCCGAGCAGATACAGCACCTGCTTCTTCTCTTCCAGCCCCTGCGCGGCGTGGCGGAAATACGAGACGATGTTCTCGATCACCTCCTCCATCCCGTAGAACTCGCGGAAGGCGGGGTAGAGCTTCATCATCTTGTTGGCGAAGATGCGCGACAGGCGGTGGTCGAGACGCGTATCGACCAGCTGCGGCTCGCCGATCGCCATCAGCATGCGCTCGGCGATGCTGGCGTAGGCGGTGGGATCCTTCCTGCACAGCTCCAGGTATTCCTGGACCGACATCTCCTCTTCCTGTGCCGCCTCGTAGCGGCTCTGGTAGCGGGCGAAAATCGACATGGTGCACCTCCTTTGGTGGATCGGCAGCGTGTTGCTCGACTCTACTCTTTGGACAGGTCTCCGTGAGAAAGTTTAGGACGCTCAAGGTTTTTTACGGATCAGTGGCCCTTCTGGTTGACGGCACTCTGAAATTTATTCCCTGTGCCAGCGGCAGCGTGCTGCCCCAGTTGACCGTCGACGTCTGCCGGCGCATGTAGGCCTTCCACGCATCCGAGCCGGCCTCGCGGCCGCCGCCGGTTTCCTTCTCGCCGCCGAAGGCGCCGCCCACCTCGGCGCCCGAGGTGCCGAGGTTGACGTTGGCGATGCCGCAGTCGCTGCCCGCCGCCGCGACGAAACGCTCGGCGTGGCGCAGGTCGTTGGTAAACAGCGCCGACGACAGGCCCTGCGGCACCGCGTTCTGTTGCCGGATGGCCTCGTCGAGGCGATCGAAGGACATCAGGTAGAGCAGCGGCGCGAAGGTTTCGCGCTGCACCACCGGCCACCCGTTGTCAGCGCAGAGCAGCGTCGGTTCGACGTAGAAGCCGTGGCCGGGGAGCGGATTGCCGCCGTGCAGCAATCTACCGCCGGCGGCACGCGCTTCGGCGACCGCGGCGACGAAGGCGCGCCGCGCGTCCTCGTCGATCAGCGGTCCGAGCAGGGTCTGCGGGTCGAGCGGGTCGCCGATGCGTACCTGCTGCCAGGCGTGCAGCAGGCGTTCGACGGTTTCATCCCAGCGCTTCTCGTGGATGAACAGGCGCCGCGTCGTCGTGCAGCGCTGGCCGGCGGTGCCGACGGCGCCGAACAGGATCGCCGGCAGCGCGAGGTCGAGGTCGGCCGATTCGTCGACGATCACCGCGTTGTTGCCCGAGCATTCGAGCAGGCAGCGGCCGAAACGCTCGGCGACCACCGGCGCGATGCGGCGGCCGACCGCCGACGAACCGGTAAAGGACAGCAGCGGCACCCGTCCGTCCGCGGCCAGTCCCTCGACCGGCCAGGTCTCGTCGGAGAGCAGCAGCGAGAAGACGCCGCCGGCTTCGTGGCGGGAAGCGACCTCGTCGGCGATGCGCTGCACGGCGATCGCGGTCAGCGGCGCTTTCGGGCTCGGTTTCCAGATCACCGTGTCGCCGCAGACGGCGGCGATCATCGCGTTCCACGCCCAGACCGCAGCCGGGAAGTTGAAGGCGGTGATCACCGCCACCGGGCCGAGCGGCTGCCATTGTTCGAACATGCGGTGCTGCGGGCGCTCGGAGGCGAATACCGCGCCTTCGAGGCGGCGCGACAGGCCGACCGCGAAGTCGGCGATGTCGACCATCTCCTGCACTTCGCCGTCGGCCTCGGCCTTGATCTTGCCGGTTTCCAGCGCGATCAGCGTCCCCAGGTCGTCCTTCTTTTCGCGCAGCGCATCGGCCAGGTCGCGCACGAACAGCCCGCGGCGCGGCGCCGGCACTTCGCGCCAGTGGCGGAAGACGCGGCCGGCGGCGGCGACCGCCATTTCTAGGTCGTCCGGCATGGCGCGCTGCACCATCGCCAGCGGCTCGCCGACCGCCGGGTCGATCGAGGCGAAGCCGCCGATGCCGGCGCGCCAGGAACCGTCGCCGAGGGCGGTGGCCGGATTCAGCTCCTCGATGCCGAGGCGTTCGAGCAGGGCTTCGCTTTCGGTGCGGTGCGGCATGGCGTGCTATTCCCCTTTCTCCCGGGCGCCGCCGTCAGGCGGCCTGCGGTAGTCGCGGCACGGATTTTCCGGCATCGGCGAAGACCTCGGCGATGCGGTCGAGGCCCCAAGCCAGTTCGTCCTCGCTGATCGTCAGCGGCGGCGCGATGCGCAGCACGGTGCCGTGCGTGTCCTTGGTCAGCACGCCGCGGGCCAGCAGCGCCTCGGCGAGCGCACGGGCGTCGGTCAGTGCCGCGTCGACCTCGATCCCGGCGAACAGCCCGCGGCCGCGCACGGCGCGGATCAGCGGCGTGCCGCGGGCGATTTCGGCCAGCCGTTGCAGCAGCAGCTGGCCGAGTTCGGCCGAGCGTTCGACCAGGCGTTCGTCGCAGAGGATTTCCAGCGCCTCGGCGGCGACGGCGGCGGAGAGCGCGTTGCCGCCGAAGGTCGAGCCGTGGTCGCCGGGCGTGAACACCTGCATCACGCGCTCGTCGGCGAGGAAGGCGGAAACCGGCAGCAGGCCGCCGCCGAGCGCCTTGCCGAGGATCACGCCGTCGGGGCGGACGCCGTCGTGCTCGCTGGCCAGCAGGTAGCCGGTGCGGCCGAGTCCGGTCTGCACCTCGTCGGCGATCAGCAGCACGTCGTGGCGGCGGCAAATCTCGGCGCAGGTGGCGAGGTAGCCCTCGGGCGGGACGATGATGCCGCCCTCGCCCTGGATCGGCTCGACCAGGAAGGCGGCGGTGTTCGGCGTGATCGCCGCCGCCAGCGCCGCCGCGTCGCCGTAGGGGATCAGCCGGAAACCGGGGGCGAAGGGGCCGAAACCGTCGCGGTACTGCGCTTCCGACGAGAAGCCGACGATGGTCGTCGAGCGGCCGTGGAAATTGCCGGCGCAGGCGATGATCTCGGCCTCGTCGTCGGCAATGCCCTTGATCCGGTGGCCCCACTTGCGGGCTGCCTTGATCGCCGTCTCCACCGCTTCCAGCCCGGTGTTCACCGGCAGCGCGCGGTCGTAGCCGGTGATGTCGGTGAGGCGCTTGAGGAACAGCGGCAGGCGGTCGTTCGAATAGGCGCGCGAAGTCACCGCCAGCCGCGCCGCCTGTGCCGACAGCGTGGCGACCAGACGCGGGTTGGCGTGGCCGAAGCTCACTGCCGAATAGGCCGACATCAGGTCGAGATAGTGCCTGCCGTCGCCGTCGGTCAGCCAGCAGCCGCTGCCGGTGGCGAGCATCACCGGCAGCGGCGCGTAGTTGGCCGCGCCGCGCGTCGCTTCCCACCGGCGCAGGCCGGCGCTGTCCGGACGGCAGGCCGCCTCCAGCAATTCGATCGCGGCGCGTGCGGAGAGGCCGCTGACGTCCCGCTCGGGGCAGTACTCGGCGATTTCGAAGGCGCAGCAGCGGCCGTCGCGGATCAATCCGGCGAGTGCGGCGGACAGTTCGGCGACCGCCAGGCCGTCGGCGACGGGAGTGCTGACGCCCGGTACCGCAGCCGGGTCGAGCGCGTCGAGGTCGATGCTGATGCCGAACGGGCGGCCGTCGCCGCCGACGATGTCGAGCGCCTCGGCGAACACCGTGCGCAGCCCGCGGTGGCGGATCTCCGCCATGCCGTAGACCTGCACGCCGTAGGTGGCGAGCAGCTGCATCTCGGCGGGCTCATAACTGCGGACGCCGATCACGGCAACCCGCCTTGCGTCGAGCGGCGGACCCTCGACCTCGGTCATTTCCGGTGCGCCGGCGCCGAGCAGCGCGGCCAGCGGCATGCCGTGCGCGTTGTGCGACGGGCTGCTTTCCGGTGTGTGCGCATCGAGATGGGCGTCGATCCAGAGCAGGCCGGGGGCGCGTCCCAGCGCGCGGCCGACGCCGCGCCACGTGCCGGCGGCGATGCTGTGGTCGCCGCCGAGGACGACCGGGAGATGGCCGGTGATGACGCTGGCCGACACTTCGTGCGCGACCTCGTCGAGCAGCGCGCCGAGGGCCGCGAAGCGTGGGCCGGCCGGCGCTTCGATGCTGGCGCCCCAGCCGCTGTCGAGGCCGGCGCGGCGTACCGCGGCGACGATTCCCATCGTGCGCAGCGCGGCCGGGCCATGCTTCGGATCGGAAAACGGCGCGCCGAGCGCACTGGCGACGCCGATGAAGCGCAACATCGGATTGAGCGCGAACACCTGGCTTGTGGCAGACATCGCAACCTCCCGTTCCGCGGGATCTCCGCTATCAATATAGACCGGCGGGCGTGTTTTTTGTTCTGCCCGGTGCCGATGACGGGTGGGTCGGGAAGTGATACGGCATGGCGAGGCTGGCTGGAATCTGCGTAACACAAGCGCTTCATGATTTTCTGATTTATACGAAAGTCATATTGACCGGCGCCGGTGCGCGCCGTAGAGTCCTGCACTCGGACGTTTCGCAAGAACAAGAAGCCGGGCCGGCAGGCCCATGGGAGGGGCAGGGCGCGGGGAGGTCGGCGGTCTCGTCGGCCACCGTTGCCGCACGGGATTCGTGTCCACGCCGCCATTTCCGCTGGGCTGCGCCGCCGCGATCAGAAACGGACGCCATTCAGAAAAAGGAGATCGGCACCGATGAACAACAAGACAAAAATTGCGCTCGCCGCCGTACCGTTGGCGCTGGCCCTGGCCTATCCCGCGAGCGCGTGGATCGTCGGCAAGCGCGTGGAAGCGGCGATCGCCGGGAACTACCGGCTGCTCGACGAGAATCCGTCGCTGAAGATCGTCGAGCGCGACTATCAGCGCGGGTTGTTCTCCGCTACCGAAACGCTGACCATCGAACTGCTCGGCAACGTCACGCAGGCGATGGCGCGTCAGCAGCAGGAGGTGATGGCCGCCAACCCCGGACTCAAGCTGCCGCCGGTACAGCCGATCCGCGTCACCATCCGCTCGCGGATCAAGCATGGCCCCTTACCGGCGCTGAACAAGCTGGCGGCAGCGGTCGTGGACAGCGAGCTGCTGCTGCAGGGCGAACTGCAGAAACAGGTGGAAGGGATTCTCGGCGACGGCAAGCCGCTGCAGGTGCACAGCGAATACCGTTTCGACGGCGGCGGCGTGTCGACGCTGAGCAGCCCGGCGTTCTCGACCCACTGGCAGGCGGCCGAAGGCGCCGGACAGAACACGCTGGCCTGGGGCGGGCTGACGATGAACGTCGATTTCGAGCCGGGAATGCGGCGCTACAGCATCCGCGCTGAGGCGCCCAGGCTGGAAATGAAGCAGAGCCGGGGCGGGCAGCTGACGTTCGCCGAGATGCGTCTGGAGGGGACGCAGCAGCGCCTGTTCGACGACGACCCGCTGCTCTATTCCGGCGTGCAGAAGCTGACCGTGGCACGCTTCAGCGCCGGCAGTGGCGAGGAAGGCAGCGAGCCGGTCGAAGCGCGGCGGATCGCCTACGAGGCCGAGATCCCGGTCAACGGCGACTTCATCGACCTGATCGGGCGGCTTGGCAGCGAATCGCTGCGCGTTGGCGGCAAGGATTACGGCCCGGTGCACTACGACTTCTCGCTGCGCCATGTGCATGCCCGCACCGCCGCCGCCCTCTACCGGGAAATGCTGCGGGTTTCGTCCGATGTCGAGCTGCAGGCCGCGGCCCAGGCCGAGCCGGCGACGATGTTCGCCCCGCTGGCCAAGCCGGCGCTGGCGCTGCTGCAGCATGGTCCCGAGATCAGCATCGACCGCCTCAGCTTCCGCAGTCCGCACGGCGATGCCGCGCTGGCCGCGCGCATGAAGCTGGCGAACGTGGACGCCGGCGACTTTTCGACACCGCTGCTGCTGCTCGCCAAGCTCGATGCGAGCGCCGAGATTTCGGTGCCGGAAGCCCTGCTCGGCGAGCTGGCCGTCGCCGGCACCGGTGCGCCGGCGCCGGCGACGAGCGGCATGCCCCAGGCCGAGGGAATCGTCGTCGGCGAGGCCCCCGATCCCGCTGAAAGCGCTGCGGCGCGGGCCGAAACGATGCGCCAGCGGGTTGCCGATCTCGCGGCACAGGGCTTCGTCGTGCGCGAGGGCGGCCTGCTGCGCACGAAGCTGGCGTTCAGCAAGGGCCGGATGACGGTGAACGGCCGGCCGTTCAACCCGCAGGCGATCGGCGGCCCGGCCGGCGGCATGTGACCGCGTGGCCGGTGCCGCGTGCCGGCTTCAGCCGGCACCTTCGACGAAATAGTCGATGCGCCCGCGCGGCGCCAGGTATTCGACCACCGCCACCGGCAGCGCCGCCGGGCTGACGGCGCTGGCGATCCTGAGGTCCGTGTCGCTCAGGTCGAGCAGGATCGCTTCGGCGCGCGGCACGTCGGGGTCGTGCAGCATCAGCGTCGGCCGCAGCAGATCGCGCGAATTGGCCTCGATGACCAAGCCGACGGCGCCGTTGGAGAGGGCGACGAAGCTGCCGGGCGGATAGACGCCGAGCGTCTTCACGAACAGCTGCAGCGCCTCCGGCTGGAAGCGCGCCGCCTCGTTCTTGAACAATTGCCCGATCGCCTCGGCCGGGGTCTTCGCCAGCTTGAGGTCGAAGGGGTTGCAGAGGTTGTCGTAGCGGTTGGCGATGGCCACCAGCCGCGCCAGCCGCGGAATCTTCTCGCCGGCCAGCTTGTTGGGGAAACCGCTGCCGTCGAAATGCTCGTGGTGGCAGGCGATCACGTTCTTCACCGGCAACGGCAGGTCGCGCACGCCGGCCACTGCCTTGATCCCGTAGCCGACGTGGGCGCGGTAGAACTCCTCTTCCGGCGGCGTGCGGTGGGTCGCGCGCAGGATGCGCGGCGGCACTTCCGACTTGCCGACATCGTGCAGCAGCGCGCCCAGGCCGAGTGCCTTCAGCTCCTCCTCGCCCAGTCCCATCGCCTTGCCGAGCAGCAGTGAGAGGACCATCACGTTCATCGAATGGAAGGCCAGCCCGGCGTCCTTGCTCTTGCTGTTGACCAGCTGGATGATGTCGCTTTCGGCGCCGATCAGGCCGCCGACGATGCGTCCGACCAGGCTGCGCGCCTGCGGGTGCATGTCGTTCGGGCGACCGGCGATGGTCTTCAGGATCTCGCCGGCGGCGGCCGCGTCCTTCTCGTACTCGCGTTCGCGGCGGGCGAATTGCTCGCGGCGCTGGCGCACCCGTGCGATGCGCAGCTTCTTCTCGTCGAGCATGCCGGACAGCGCGAGGCTGCCGAAATCCTCCTCGGACGCGGCGGCGGCTTCCGGCAGCGGTTCGGCGGTGCTGCGCGCCGGGTCCCAGACGATCTCGCTCAGGCCCATCGCCTTCAGCGCCTGGATCTGCTTGTCGCTGGCCAGGCGGAACTCGTTGAACATGAACGGGTGGCGAATCCAGCCGACCTCGGTCAGCGAGATGAAAACGCCGGGTTGCAGGCGGTCGATCGGGGTCTTCGGCATGGGGTCCAGTGTCTTCCTGCGGTTGCCGTTCTCAGAGCAGGCGGGTGACTTCCACCGTGCTCTCGTCGTCGGTAAGACTGACGACGAAGTCGAGAGATTCCATCAGGCCGAGCATCGGCTCGTTGTCGGCCAGCACCTGTCCGCGCAGGCGCTTCAGCCCGTGCTCGCGGGCGGCGTCGATCAGGCAGCGCATCAGCCGCGAGCCGAGGCCCTTGCCGGCCATGTCGTCGGCGATCACCACCGCGAAGTCGCCGGTCTCGCCGTCGGGCAGCACGGCGTAGTGTGCCTCGCCGAGCAGGAGGTTGCCGTTGCCGCGATCGGCGCTGACCACCAGCGTCAGCTCGCGGCCATAATCGATCTGCGTGTAGCGGGCGAGCTGGTGGCGCGACAGTTCGCTGACGGTGTTGAAGAAGCGGAAATACTTGCTGCGCGAGGACAGCCCGCGCACGAACTCCTGCAACGGCAGCGCGTCCTCGGGGCGGATCGGCCGGATGTTGCAGCGGCTGCCGTCCTTCAGCGTCCATTCCTGTTCGAGCTGTGCCGGGTAGGGACAGATCGCCATGTGCCCGTAGCGGTCCTGGCTGCATTCGGCGGGCAGCGGCTGGATCTCGATCGCCGCGTCGACGGCGATCGCCCCGTCGGCGTCGGCGATCAGCGAGCTGATGTCGAGGGCCACCAGCCAGGGCAGTTCGCTGGCCAGCTCGGAGACGCGCAGCAGGATCTCGCGCAGCGGCGCCTCGGCGACCGCTTCCTTGCCGCGCAGCGGGCCGAGCAGGCGGGCGACGTGCGGGACGCCGATCATCGCCCCGACCAGCCGCGGATTCAGCGGCGGCAGGCCGATTGAGCGGGCATTGTAGATTTCCGGTGCGATGCCGCCCTCGGAGAGCGTGATCATCGGCCCGAATACCCGGTCCGGACGGATCGCGATCGACAGCTGCCGCCCCTGCGGCTTGCTGATGTGCGGTTCGAGCAGCGCCGGCATACCGCTGGCGCGGGCGGAGAGCTCGCGGAAGGCGAGCGCGACTTCGGGCGCCGAGCGCAGGTGCAGCCGGGTTTCGCCGCCGGCGGTCTTCATCGCCACCGGGTAGCCGAGGTGGTTGGCGACATTGACCGCCTCGGTCGGCGTGTCCGCGGACAGCGTCGGCGACACCGGGATGTGGAAGGTGCCGAGTACCGCCTTCGCTTCCGACGGCGTCAGGTTGCGCCGCCCGGCGTCGAGCGCATTCTCGATGATGCCGCGTGCGGCCCGCGTGTCGGGCGCGGTGTAGGACGACAGCGCTGCCGGCGTTTCCAGCAGCAGCGCCTGGTTGTGCACCCAGTTCACCATGAAGGCGAAGGCGGCGACCGCGTTTTCCGGCGTGCGGAAGACCGGGAAGCGGGCGCGGGCGAAGCTGCCGCGCGGCGCGCGCGCCTCTACTTCGCCCAGCCAGCAGGCGAGTACCGGCTTTTCCGCCTGCGCGGCGGCGGCGATGGTCGCCTCGGCCACCGCCAGCGGGTCGGCGAAGCTGTTCGGCGTCAGTACGGCGAGCACGCCGTCGACCTGCGGGTCGTCGAGGCAGGTGCTGATCGCGGTGACGAAGCGGTCCGGCGTCGCGTCGAAGCCGACGTCGAGCGGGCTGCCGTTCGACCAGCTGAGCGGGTCGATGCGACGCAGTCGTGCGCAGGTCTCCGGCGTCGGTTCGGCGAGCGCGATGCCGAGCTCGGCGGCCTGGTCGGCGGCCATCACCATCGGACCGCCGCCGTTGGCGACGATCGCCAGGCGGTTGCCGCGCGGCTTCCTGGGCGTGGTCAGCGCGCGCGCCGCCGAGAACATGTCGCCGACGGCGCGCACGCGCAGCACACCGCAGCGCCGCAGTGCGGCGTCGAAGGCGTCGTCGCGGCCGACGCGGGCGCCGCTGTGCATTTCGGCGATCCGCGCCGAAATCGGGTAGTTGCCGGCCTTCACCGCGATCACCGGCTTGACCGCAGCAGCGGCGCGCAGCGCGCTGAGGAAGCCGCGTGCGTCGCGCAGGCCTTCGAGGTAGAGCAGGATGCTCTCGGTCTTCGGGTCGCCGGCGAGGTAGTCGAGGATTTCCGGCAGCTCGATGTCTGCCGATTCGCCCGGGGCGAAGATCGCCGAGAAGCCGAATTCGTCGTTCTGGTTCCAGTCGAGGATGTGCGAGCAGACGGCGGCCGACTGCGTGACCAGCGCCAGGTTGCCGGCCGGCACCGTCTTAACCAGCGGCGAGACGTTGAGGCCGGCATGCGGCAGCATGTAGCCGAAGGCCTTCGGGCCGAACAGGCGGATGCCGTAGCGGGTGGCGGCGGCCTTGATGCGCTGCGCCAGTTCGGCGCTGCGCGCATCGTCTTCGCGCAGGCCGGCGGAGTGGATCACCGCCGCACGGATACCGCGTTGCCCGCAGGCTTCGATGATCCCGGGAACGCTCGCCGCCGGGGTCGCGATCACCGCCAGCGAGACCGGCTGCGGCACGGCGTCCAGGCTGCCCAGGCAAGGCGTGCCGTCGATCTCGGCATGGCGGTTGGAGATCAGGTACAGCTTTCCGGAAAAGCCGCCGTCGCGCAGATTGCGCACCAGACCATGGCCGAGCGTCCCGGCTTGCGGGCTGGCGCCGAAGATGGCGATCGAGCGCGGTTCTAGGAAGGGTTGCAGCGGGGTGCGGGCAGCGGACATGGCGAATGGATGACGGGCGGCGGGCGTGCGACGGGAGGCTCAGGACGCTGCCGGAGCCTCCCCGCCGAGTTCGACCAGGGTTTCGATGGCGCCGACGACGTCGCCGGCGAGGTTGTGCAGCGGCGCCGCCATGAAGTGCAGCCACTGGCCTTGCGGGCCGAAGCTGGGGAAGAAGTCGCGCGCCTCGAAGGCGTCGGGAACCAGCTTCGACGGTCGGGCATGGCCGGTGTAGCGTTCGCTGACCTCCTTCTCGCGGGCGCCGCGGACGATCATTTCGGCGAGCACGACACGGCGCGTCTCATAGGGGTAGAAGGCGCGCCAGACGTCGTCGCGCCCCATCATCTCCTCCTTGCTGACTCCGGTCAGCGCCTCGCAGGCGCGGTTCCAGTGTGTGACGCGGCATTGCGTGTCGATGACGAAGGTGGCCACCGGGCTGCCGGCGACGATCTCGTTCAGCCGGCGTTCCGCCTCGCGCCGGGCGAGTTCGGCTTCCTTGCGCTCGCTGATGTCCTGCAGGGTCTCGACGCAGCCGACGATCCGGCCGTCGGCGTTGCGGATCGGCGCCGCGGAGAAGGCGAGCCAGCGCCCCGTTTCGCCGAAGTGCGGAAAGAAATCCTCGGACTCCCAGGCATCCGGGTTGTGCGGCGAGCGGCGGTAGCGGCCGCGATAGAACTTCTCGATCAGGCTCAGGTCGCTGCCGTCGACCACCAGGTCGGCCATCACCGGGCGGTGCGCCGGATAGAAGGCGCGCCACTGGTGGTGCGTGCCCAGCACCTCGGCAGCCGGCACCTTGGAGATTCTCGCCAGCGCCTCGTTCCAATAGACGACGACGTGGCTGGCATCGATGACGAAAGTAGGGACGGGGCTACCGTCGAGAATGCGAGCGGCATCGATCAGCGCAGTATCGATCATGGCAACCTCCCCAGGTGCGTTGTTTTCCTTTGCCAAATCTTACCGCAAGCCCCTCGCTCAGCGTACCTTGATCTCCGTCCACATGCGCGACAGCGTACGGCGCAAGGTGGCGTCGAAGTCGCGCAGCATCTCCAGTCGCTTCATTTCCTGCGCTCCGGGGAAGATCGCCGGATTGCCGGCGACGGCGGCGTCGAGGAAGGGCGTGGCGGCGGCGTTCGGGTTGCCGGCGCCGATCAGGTTGGAGACGTCGGCGGCGTTCCTGCCGTCGAGCATGAAATCGATGAAGGCGTGCGCCAGTTCCGGGTTCCTCCCGGATTGGTGGATGACGAAGCTGTCGACCGCCAGCACCGCCCCCTCCTTCGGCGTCGTGAAGCCGATCGCGAACGGGCGGCGCGCCGCGGCGGCGTCCTGCTGTGCGCGGAACATGTCGTTCGAGTAGCCGTGGGCGACCCAGATGTTGCCGATCGCCAGGTCCTTGATGTAGGTGCTGTTGGAGAAGGTCGCCCAGTACGGCTTGGCGCGGAGGATCAGGCGCTTGGCGGCGTCCCACTTGGCCGGATCGGTGTCCTGCACCGAATGGCCGAGGTAGCGCATTGCCGCCGCCATCAGCTCGCGCTGGCTGTTGAGCACGGTGACGCGGCCCTTGATCTTCGCCAGGTATGCCGGCTCGAAGATCAGCGCCCAGCTGTCGGTCGGCAGGCCGAGCTCGGCGAGCCGGGTGGCGTTGTAGCCGAGCAGCGTGACCGAGGTGGCGTAGGGCACGGCGAAGCGGTTGCCGCGGTCGAACCAGAGGTCGGTGAATTCCGGCTTGAGGTTGGCGAGGTGCGGCAGCTTCGTCTTATCGAGCGGGCGCAACGCGTGGCGCCGGAGCAGCGACTCGACGGCGTTGCCGGTCGGCACGATCAGGTCGTAGCCGGCGGCGCCGGCCTCCAGCTTGGCCAGCATCTCCTCGTTGTCGGAGTAGTAATCCTGCTTCACGCGGCAGTGGCAGTGCGCCTCGAAGCGCGCCAGCGTCTCGTCGCTGATGTAGTTGTTCCAGTTGTACAGGTAGAGCGTCGGCTCGGCCTCGGCCAGGCCGGCCAGCGTCAGCAGCAGGAGCGCGAGCAGCCGCCTCATTGCTGCCTGGCCTTGAGCAGGTCCGGCGCCAGCCGCGAGGCGAGCGCGATCATCGTCAGCGTCAGCGCCATCAGCAGCGTCGACACGGCGTTCACTTCCGGCGTCACGGCGACCTTGATCATCGAGTAGATCTGCAGCGGCAGCGTGCTGACGCCGACGCCGGCGACGAAGAAAGTGATCACGAAGTCGTCGATCGACAGCGTGAAGCTCATCAGGAAGCCGGCCAGCACGCCGGGCAGGATCAGCGGCAGCGTGACGCGGCGAAAAGTCTGCCAAGGGCTCGCGCCGAGGTCGCGGGCGGCCTCGAAGATGCTCTCGTCCATGCCGGCCAGCCGGGCGCGGACGATGATGGCGACGAAGCCGATCGAAAAGGTGACGTGCGCGGCGAGGATCGAAAAGAGGCCGAGCGTCAGATCGAGCACCTGGCGGAAGAAGATCAGCAGCGAAACGCCGAGCAGGATCTCCGGCATCGCCACCGGCGTCAGCACGAGGAAGGGCAAGAGGCGGAGGCTGCCGCTTTGCCAGCGGTGCATGGCGATGCCGGCCATCGTGCCGAGCAGCGTGGCGACGGCGCTGGCGGCCAGCGCGATGCCGAGCGAGTTGCCGGCGGCGCGCAGCATCTCGTCGTCGTCCAGCAGCTTGCCGTACCAGCGCGTGGTGAAGCCGACCCACTCGGCGTTGAGCGTCGAGTCGTTGAACGAGAAGAGCACGACCACTGCCAGCGGCATGTAGAGGAAGGCATAGACGGCGAGCGCCGCCGCCCACAGCCAGGGGCCGCGTCTCATGACGTCTTCCCCCGCAGGCGGCCGGCGCGCGCGGCGAGGGCTGCCAGCGCCAGCACGGCGACGGTGAGCAGGATCGACAGCGTGGCGCCGAGCGGCCAGTCGCGGTTGTCGAGGAACTGCTCCTTGATCAGGTTGCCGATCAGGATGTCGCGGGTGCCGCCGAGCAGCTCGGGCACCGCGAACATGCCGAGCACCGGGATGAAGACCAGCGCCGTCCCCGACCAGATGCCGGGCAGCGACAGCGGCAAGGTGATCCGCCAGAAGCGCGTCCAGGCGCCGGCGCCGAGGTCCTGCGCAGCTTCGAGCAGTGCCGGGTCGTGCTTTTCGAGGTTGGTGTACAGCGGCAGGATCATGAACGGCAGGTGCACATAGACCATTCCGACGATCACCGCGAACGGCGTATACAGCAGGCCGGCCGGGCCGAGCAGCATGATCCAGGCGTAGACGCGGATCAGGAAGTTGCTGGCAAACGGCAGGATCACCAGCAGCACCAGCAGGTCGCGTCGCCGCTTCGGGCTCCTGGCGATGAGCAGCGCCAGCGGGTAGGCGAGCAGCAGGCAGAGCAGCGTTGTCAGCCCGGCGACGACGAAGGAGCGCAGGAAGATCTCGGCGTAGATGAAGTCGCCGGCGAAGAAGCGGTAGGTTTCCAGCGTCAGTTGCAGCCGGCCGTCGAGAAACAGCGGAGCCAGCCCGCCGAATTCGCCGGGGTGGCGGAACGACGCCGCGACCATCAGCAGCGACGGCAGCAGGAAGAAGGCGATCAGGAACAGGCTGGGCGGCAGGCTGACCGCCCACTTGGTCGCCCGGTCGGCGTGCGAACGGCTTTCAGCCCGGGAGGTAGAGCCCGGCATCATGGCGCCAGCCGACGTCGACGACGTCGCCGATCTCGTGGAATTTCGCGCAGCCCGGGGCGGCGTTGGCCTCCAGGGCCTCGAGCACCGCGCCGTTCTCCAGCGCCACCTTGTAGACGGTGACGTCGCCGAGGTACAGGTAGTCGCGGACTTGCCCCGGAAAGTGGTTCTTCAGGTCGGCCGCGGCCTTGCTGCTGAGCACCCGCACCTGCTCCGGGCGCAGCGCGAAGGCGCCGCGTTCGCCGGCGCGGATGCCGGCCAGCGGCGGCGCGAAGATGTCGCCGAGGCCGGGGGCCGTCAACCGCAGATGGTGGGCGTCGGCCGCGGCGACGGCGACCTCGATCAGGTTGATGGTGCCGATGAAGTCGGCGACGAAGCGGTTCTTCGGGAAGCCGTAGAGCCGTTCGGGGACGTCCACCTGCTCGACGCGGCCGGCGTTCATCACCGCGATGCGGTGCGACAGCGCCAGCGCTTCCTGCTGCGAGTGGGTGACGAAGACGAAGGTGATGCCGACCTCGCGCTGCAGCGCGATCAGCTCGCGCTCCATCTGCTCGCGCAGCTTGGCGTCGAGCGCGCCGAGCGGCTCGTCGAGCAGCAGCAGGCGCGGTCGGTTGATCAGCCCGCGCGCCAGTGCGACGCGCTGCTTCTGGCCGCCGGAGAGTTCGTGCGGGTATTGTCCGGCCTTGTCGGCGAGGTGCACCAGGTCGAGCGTTTCCCGCAGCCGGCGGCGGATTTCGTCGTCCGCCAGCCTCACCATCTGCAGCGGGAAGGCGACGTTCTCGGCCACCGTCATGTGCGGAAACAGCGCGTAGCTCTGGAACACGGTGTGCACCGGCCGCCGTTCCGGCGGGATGCCGGCGAGCGGCTGGCCGTCGAGGAACAGCGCCCCCTCGTCCGGCTCGTCAAAGCCGGCGATCATCCGCAGCAGCGTCGTCTTGCCGCAGCCGGAGGGGCCGAGCAGCGTAAAGAATTCCCCGGCCTCGATGGCCAGCGAGACGTCGTCGACGGCGTTCAGCTCGCCGAAGCGACGCGTGACATTGCGGATTTCTAGGATCGCCATGGCGCTTTCAGTCTAGCGCAGCCCGGCGTTCCCGGCTCAATGTTCGGGGTGGCGGTGCACCGGTTCGGCGTGGTGCGTCTGCGCCGCGGCGTGGTGGTGGATCTCGGCGTGCAGGTCGGGCTGCGGGGTCGGCCGGCCGATCCATTGCGGCAGCAGCGAGCCGGCCACCATGCCGAGCATCGACACGCCGAGGCCGATCAGCTGCGGCGGCACCAGGCTGGCCTCGCCGACCAGGAATTCCACGAGGAGCCACGACAGCAGGCCGCCGAAGATCGCGCACAGCGCCCCCTGCGTCGTCGCCCGCTTCCAGAAGGCGCCGAAGAAGAGCGGCACGAAGGCGCCGGCGAGCGTCACCTTGTAGGCGTTCTCGACCATCTTGAAGATCGAGGCGTTCGACCACAGCGCGAAGCCGAGCACGATGCAGGCGAAGCAGACGATGGTGATGCGCATCACGCGCAGGAAAGCGTGGTCGCCGATGCCCGGGAAGAAGCCGCGGACGATGTTTTCCGAGAAGGCCACCGACGGCGCCAGCAGCGTCGCCGACGAGCAGCTCATGATCGCGGCGAGCACCGCGCCGAAGAAGATCGCCTGCGCGAACACCGGCGTATGCGACAGCACCAGCGTCGGCAGCACGCGCTGGTGGTCGGTCTGCACCATCTCGTTGAAGGTGGCCGGGTCGATGATGGTCGCCGAGTAGGCGATGAACATCGGCACGAAGGTGAAGCAGAAATAGATCGAGCCGCCGAGGACCGAGCCCCAGATGGCGATCTTCGCCGTCTTCGCCGAGGTGATGCGCTGGAACACGTCCTGCTGCGGGATCGAGCCGAGCATCATGGTCACCCAGGCGCCGATGAAGGTCAGCCACTTCCACGGGTCGGGCTCGGGGAAGAACTCGAACTTGCCGGCCGCCGCGGCGTGCTCGATCACCGGCATGACGCCGCCGGTGCTGCCGGAGATGAAATACGCGATGAACAGCATGCCGCCCATGATCACGCCCATCTGCACGAAGTCGAGAATGGCCACCGAGAGCATGCCGCCGAAGGTGGTGTAGGTGAGGACGATGGCGGCGCCGAGGATCATGCCGGCGGTTTCGCCGATGGCGCCGTCGGTGACGACCGAGAAGACCAGACCGAGTGCCTTGATCTGCGCCGCGACCCAGCCGAGGTAGGAGGCGACGATGCAGATCGTCGTCAGCACTTCGACCGAGCGGTCGTAGCGCATGCGGAAGAAGTCGCCCAGCGTCAGGATGTTCAGCTTGTATAGCTTGGTGGCGAAGAAGAAGCCGGCGATGATCAGGCACATCGACGAGCCGAAGGGGTCGGCGACGACGCCGGAGAGGCCTTCCTTGACGAAGGTGGCGGAGACGCCGAAGACCGCCTCGGCGCCGAACCAGGTGGCGAAGACGGTGGCAGTGACCACCGGCAGCGGCAGGTGGCGGCCGGCGACGGCGAAATCCTTGACGTTGTGCACCCGCGTCGCGGCATAGAGGCCGATGCCGATCGACACCATCAGATAGATCACTACGAACCAGATCAGCATGGTCTGGCGTTCCCCCATGAGTGCAGGCGGCACCCCGGTGGCCGCCCCTTCCGAACGGGGGCGATTATATATGCGACAAGCCCCTAGTTCTTAACGCTTTTTTGCACCTTGATGGTGCGCCTGAGCGCGGGGCTAGGCGGCTTTTCTGACCACCAGGCTGCCGATCGAGTAGCCGGCGCCGAACGAGCAGATGACGCCGACGTCGCCGGTCGCGAGATCGTTGCGGTGGCGGTGGAAGGCGATGATCGAGCCGGCCGAGGCGGTATTGGCGAATTCGTCGAGGATCACCGGGGCTTCGTCGGCCGACGCCTCGTGGCCGAGCAGGCGCTTGCCGATCAGCTGGTTCATCGCCAGGTTGGCCTGGTGCAGCCAGAAGCGGCGTACGCCGGCGGGCTGCAGGTCGAGCGACTGCAGGTGGCCGGCGATGTGCTCGGCGGCCATCGGGCACACTTCCTTGAACACCTTGCGCCCTTCCTGGCGGAACAGCAGGTCGCGCTCGTCCGGGGCGCGGTCCTCGCAGCGCGACAGGAAGCCGCCGTTGTTGCGGATGTTGTTGGAGAAGCTGGTGGCCAGCCGGGTGCCGAGCACTTCCCAGCACTCGTCCGAGACGGCCGTATCGGCGCGCTCGACCAGCAGCGCCGTGCACACGTCGCCGAAGATGAAGTGGCAGTCGCGGTCCTGCCAGGCGAGGTGTGCCGAGCAGATTTCCGGGCTGATCACCAGCGCGGCGCGGGCGGAACCGGTCTTCACCGCGTTGATCGCCTGTTCCAGGCCGAAGGTCGCCGACGAGCAGGCGACGTTCATGTCGAAGGCGTAGCCGCCGGCACCGAGCGCGCCCTGGATCTCCACGGCCATGGCTGGGTAGGGGCGCTGCATGTTCGAGGCGGCGCAGATCACCAGGTCGATGTCGGCGGCGCTGCGGCCGGCGCTGGCCAGCGCTTCCCTGGCTGCGGCAACGCCGATCTCGGCCTGCAGCGAAAGCGCGTCGTCCGGCCGCGGGGCGAATTTCGGGCGCATCCGCTGCGGGTCGAGTACGCCGGCCTTGTCGATGACATGGCGGCGCTTGATGCCGGAGGCCTTCTCGATGAAGTCGGCCGAGGATTCGGGCACTGCGGCCAGCGTACCGGCGGCGATGGCCGCGGCGTTTTCCTCGTTGAAGCGCCTGGCGTAGGCGTTGAAGGCGAGGACCAGTTCCTCGTTGCCGATGACTTCCGGCGCGACCCACAGGCCGCTGCCGCTGATGACGACAGGATGCATATCAAACGACCGTTTAAATTATGTGACGGCGAAGATAGCACAGGCGTCGCCCGGCGGCGACTCCCTCCGCAGCGGGGGCTCGGGTAGTGGCGGCCCAGGGCCGGCGCAGTCTCGCCGGCGGCGCGGATTACAGGTAGGGCAGCGCCGTCGCCGCCGCCAGCAGCACGGCGATTGCCGCCAGCAGCCAGTTCAGCCGCCGTTGCCCGGCGGCGATCGCCGCCAGCAGCGGTGCGAGGTCGGCGGCCGGCGGCCGCGACAGCGTCTGATGCACCAGGCGCGGCAGCTGCGGCAGCGTGTGCGCCCAGTTCGGCGCCTCCTGCTGCAATGCCTTCTTCAGTCCGCGCCAGCCGAGCTGCTCGCTCATCCAGCGTTCGAGGAAAGGCTTCGCCGTCTTCCACAGGTCGAGGTCGGGGTCGAGCTGGCGGCCGAGGCCCTCGATGTTGAGCAGCGTCTTCTGCAGCATCACCAGCTGCGGCTGGATCTCGACGTTGAAGCGGCGCGAGGTCTGGAACAGGCGCAGGAGCACCTTGCCGAACGAGATTTCCTTCAGCGGCCGGTCGAAGATCGGCTCGCAGACGGCGCGGATGGCGGCCTCGAACTCATCCTCGCGGGTGTCCGGCGGGGCCCAGCCGGCCTCGATGTGGGCGCGGGCGACGCGCTTGTAGTCGCGCTGGAAGAAGGCGAGGAAGTTCTGCGCCAGGTAGTTCTTGTCGGTGTCGGTGAGCGTGCCGACGATGCCGAAGTCGAGCGCGATGTAGCGGCCGTGCTTTTCACCCGAGGTGGCGACGAAGATGTTGCCAGGGTGCATGTCGGCGTGGAAGAAGCCGTCGCGGAACACCTGCGTGAAGAAGATCTCGACGCCGGCGACCGACAGCGCCTTCAGGTCGACGCCGGCGTCGACCAGCGCCTCCTTCTGGCTGATCGGGATGCCGCGCATGCGCTCCATGACCATCACCGACGAGGTGCACCAATCCCAGTAGACCTCGGGCACGACGAGCAGCGTCGAACCCTCGAAGTTGCGCCGCAGCTGCGAGCAGTTGGACGCCTCGCGCATCAGGTCGAGCTCGTCGCGCAGGTACTTGGCGAACTCGGCGACGACTTCGCGCGGCTTCAGCCGCTTGCCGTCCGACCACACCTTTTCGACCAGCCCGGCCAGCGTGTCGAGCAGCGCCAGGTCGTGGTCGATGACGCCGCGCATGTTCGGGCGCAGGATCTTCACCGCGACGTCGCGGCCGCCATCCTCTTCCCGCAGGCGGGCCAGATGCACCTGCGCCACCGAGGCGCTGGCCACCGGCGCGACGCTGAATTCGGCGAAAACCTCGCTCGCCGGCCGGCCGTAGGCCTTCTCGATCTCGGCCAGGGCTGCCGCCGACGAGAAAGGCGGCACCTGATCCTGCAGCTTGGCCAGCTCGTCGGCGATGTCCGGCGGCAGCAGGTCGCGCCGCGTCGACAGCACCTGGCCGAACTTGACGAAGATCGGGCCGAGGGCTTCCAGCGCCTTGCGCAGGCGCACCGCTTCCGGCTCGTCGAAACGGCGCCAGAAATGGAAGGCGCGGGAGAGCGCCGCCAGCCGGCCGGAGGGCTCGTGTTCGAGCAGCATTTCGTCCAGCCCGTAGCGGCTGGCGACGGCGAGGATCTTGGCGAGGCGGAAAAGACGCATGAGGCGAGCGGCGGGCCGGCAGGTTAAAGGCGTGAGTTTATCCCGTCCGCTAGCCGCTTGCCGAGCCGATCGGCCGGAAAAGAACGGTGGATCGGGGTCGCCGCCGAGACATCGCGGCGGCCGGACCCGGTTCCCGGCCTACAGTTGGAACTGCTGCATCGACTGCGCCAGTTGTCCGGAGGTTGCTTCCAGTTCGCGCACGATGGCAGCCGCCTGGGTCACCGCGGCGGCATTTTCGTCCGACATCCGCGAAATGCGCTCGATGCTGCGCGCGATGTCCTCGGTGGCGCGGTTCTGCTCGCGCGCGGCGGCGGCAATGTCGGCGATCACCGTGCTGACGCGGGCGCTGCCGTCGTCGATGCGGCCGACCGACTCGGCCGCGGCATTGGCCAGCGCCACGCCCTGCTGCGCCTGCTCGCTGAGCGTACGGATGCGCTCCACCGCGGCGCCGGTGCCGCTCTGGATGGCTTCGATCATCGTGGTGATTTCCTGTGTCGACAGGCTGGTCCGCTCGGCCAGCTTCCTCACCTCGTCGGCGACCACGGCGAAGCCGCGCCCGGCCTCGCCGGCGCGCGCCGCCTCGATGGCGGCATTGAGCGCCAGCAGGTTGGTCTGGTCGGCGATGCCGCGGATGGCCTGGACGATGTCGGAAATGCGCTGCGACTCCTCCCCGAGCTGCAGCACCAGATGCGCGGTGTCGCCGATCTGGCGCGAGATTTCGGCCATCTCGCTGCCGGCCTGGCCGACCACTTCGCGGCCGGAGCGCGTCTGGTCGCGCGTCTCTGCGGCCACCTCGGCCACCTCGCCGATGTCCTGGCTGACCTGGTTTACGCTGACGCTGATCTCTTCGGCGGCGCTGGCGCCGGCGCTGGCCGCCTCGCTCTGCGCCGCCGAACCCTGCTCGACGGCACTGGTCGCCGCCACCAGGCGGCTCGTTGCCGACTCGACCGCGCCCTTGCTGCTGGCGACTTCGCGCAGGATCGCCTGCAGCCGCTCGATCAGCGAATCGAAAGCCGCGGCGATGTCGCCGATCTCGCCGCCGCCACGCACCGCGGCGCGGCGGCGCAGGTCGCCCTCGCGGGCGATGGCGACGATGGTCTCGCGCAAGGATTCGAGCGGATGACTGATGCCGTGCGCCACGCGCCACGAGAAAAGCAGCAGCACCAGCAGGCAGACGCCGATGGCGCCGCCGATGGTGGCGGCCTGGCGCCGGATTTCCTGGTCGAGGTCGTCGATGTAGATGCCCGAGGCGATGATCATGCCCCACGGCGCATAGAGCTTGCCCAGCGCCAGCTTCTCCACCGGCGTCTGCTGGCCCGGCCGCGGCCACAGGTAATGCACGAACTCGCCCTGGCTGCGCTTGGCCGCATCGACGATGGCGACGACGATCGGGGTGCCCTGCTTGTCCTTCAACTGGGACTGGTCCTTGCCGTTCATTTCGGGTTTGAACGGGTGGCGCAGCATGCGGTATTCGGTGTCGTACTGGCTGAAATAGTTGTCGCCGTCGTAGCGCAGGTTGGCGATCGGCGTCTGCGCCATGTCGCGCGCGGCGGCTTCCTCCATCTTGCCTTCCTTGGCTTGGCGGCCGTAGTAGTCGGCTATGCTGTAGGCCTGCTCGACCTGGGCGCGGGTCTTCGCCCGGCGCGCTTCGAGCATGTCGGCGCGGAACACCGACAGGGAATAAAGAGAGGCGGCCGACCAGAAGACGAGGGCGCCGGCGATGAGCAACCACAGGCGGTGGCGGATGGGGAGCTTGGCGATCACGGGCTTCTCCGAGGTAAGTTGTGGGGGTGGCGACGTATTGTTTTGTTGCGGTGCAATATAGCACGCCGATCATGTTGGCATATCGGGTGGCCAGCGCCGGGGCAGGCAGGGGCGTGGGTGAGAGGCAGCGCCAAGGCCGGGCAGAGCCGGCCAGCGCGGACTGGCCGGAAGTTGGGTTGCCCCGCTTCCGGCGGGAGATAGTTAACGGACGGGAGCAAGCAGCGCTGGAGCGCCGAATTCCACGAGTTGCGCGTTGCTGCGGGAGAAATATTGTTCCCAGAACTGCCGGAGCGCACCGAGGGTCTTGGGGTCGCGATATACGCCGCTGTCCTTGTTGCGCCCTCCTGCGTTGTCCTGAACCAGGCCGGCACCAATCACGAAAATTCGCGCGCCGCCGAAATCACCGAGTTGCTGCGCGTTTTCGGCGG
Source organism: Rhodocyclales bacterium (assembly GCA_016183655.1). GTDB lineage: Bacteria > Pseudomonadota > Gammaproteobacteria > Burkholderiales > Rhodocyclaceae > Proximibacter. Next base: position 16,944 of record JACPEH010000021.1, on the reverse strand, counting down.
ACTTCATTTCCTTTGTCGGGTCGAGTAGACGCACATTCCGTTTTGCGTAGAAGCTGCTGATGCTTGAGTTTTCGAGCATGTCAGAAACAACCAAAACGACTTTGTCGCGCGCGGGGGACAGCCGTACGCGACCCGATAGCTCTTTCAGGCTGGCCATCACATCCGAGCGTGCCAGGTCGGAACTGCTCCCAGCCAGCGCCTTGTCCAGCGCCGCCGCCGCCACTTTCAGGCCAAAGCCAAGTTGGCTTTGCATGCAGGTATCGAAGTTGCGCAGGAGCTTGACGCTGATGTCGTCCCTCGCCTTGTCGGCGATTGGGCTTTCGAGCGTGCCGGCGGTTAGGATTTCGAGGTATCGGCCTTGCCCAAAGGAAGAGAAACTGCCAAAGACAAATGCCGTCCCGGGTTGGATGAGACGGCCGACGTTTTCGCGCACCAGATTTTGTAGTCCGGTGTCGAGGGGGGTGGTTTGATCGACGAGAACGAATAATTCCCGATCGAGCGCGGATTGGGCAGGAATCTTGTTCGCAGCGTAGCAACTGGGAATATCGTTGGCGATGCCGGCGTGCGCAATATTGGTGACAAGGCTGGCCGTCAGAGCAAGCGCAATCACGTGTATCAATTTGAACATGGAAATCTCGTCAGAACAGGTCGGCCAGTTCGGCTTGCTCGCGAGCCTTGGCTTCAGCCTCCAGGCGCGCCTTTTCTTCCTCCTTGCGTTGTTTGAGCCACGGTTTCAGTTCGTTCTGAAGGCCGGTTGGGAGGGAGAGGAAGTAGTCCTGCTGTGCCTGCCTGTCGGCAAGACTTTCGAGCGTAGATTTCGCCTGCTCTACCGTGACGGTGCTTTCGTTTGAGTCCGCCGATGGCGCGACCGAGGCGCTCGCGGTCGGCAGGCTGGCTGGGGTTTTGTCGATTGCAGCACGCGCTCTATGACTGCTTTCCTGATGCTCGACGAGATAGTCGCGGAAAGTCTTGCTCAGCGAGAGCTTCTGGTGGGAATGCTCTTCCATCCGCTGCTGAAGATCCTTCAAACGGGCGTTGATCAGATCCATGATCGGTTCAAAACGTGCCCAGTACGCGTCGTAGGTGGAATATCCGCCGGTGGCTTTGAAGGCCTCAAGCGTTTCGCGGCCAACAAAACCATATTTGTAACCGGCGCCCATGCCGACAATCTGTGTAATCACGAAAATGAAAGCCAGCATGGCGAAAGCGGTGAGCCCTTCTTTTTCCGTTGCTCTCGACGCTTCGGAACCGGCTTTTTCGTCAGCCTTTTTCTGCGGGGCGCTAATCTCGGTGGGAAGCGGCAGGTTACCAAACGGATTGCCGGCCGACGCTTGCGACTGTTGTGTCGTTTCGCGAATCAGTTCGCCTTCGAGATTTTGCCAGCGCATCACGGTGGAGGTGACGGCAATGAAAGCAATGGCGATGATGGCAATGATTCCTGCGGCGTAGCTGCCCTTGTCGTGCGAGTGTTTTGCAACCCGGTTGGCTGTTTGAATGTAATCGGGCTGATGATCGTCGATGGACTGCTTGTCCTTGAGCGCCAGCTGTTGCGACGTATATTCCTTGCCTGCTACGTCCTTGTAGCGCTTGAAGCATGCGCGCAGCAGGGAAGTTCGGTAATACTGATGGCCAGCGGTATGCGTCAGCGCAACCAGGATGACGCACAGGACCAGCACGATCGCAAACATCAGCAGGGTATGGGTATTGGCGCTACCTTCACGGGCCATCCAGCTACCGAGGAGATAGGAAAACCCGAGACCTTCGGCGATTACCAGGACGACCAGTAAAATCCACACCCATGCCGGCGTCGGCGTGCGCCCAAGGTCCGCCGCTTTGCGCATGTACTCAATGCGCTCGTTGAATTTGCTCTCGTTGAGCAGCACGATATAAGGCTTGTAGATCGCACAGAGTTTTTCCTCCGCATTCATCCAGCCCGGATTGCCCCGTGTATTGTCTTTTGCCAGCTGGGCAATGTCGCCAAGGAGGGGGAACGTCACCCAGAAATCGCGGACCCAGAATCGAATGCGTTGCTGTGAGAAAGCGACTATGGCGAGGGAAATTGCAACGACGCTCCAGAGCAGCCGGGCGTATTCGGAAGCGAAACTGCTGATGGATTCGAGCATGGTCGGTTTTCCAGTAGTTACTTGGCAAGTTTAGGATTGAAGGCAACGGTATAGAGCGCGCCGGATCGTTCGTAGAACAGCGCCGAGCGTGGGGCTTCCCTGGGGTTGTCGTTGGGAATGACAACGTCCATGCAGCGGATCGGTCCGCTGTTGAAAACTCGATAGAGCAGCGCTTTGTCGCCTTGGTATGTATTGACCTCCGGGGCGTCGCTATGGCTTGGTTTTGCCGTTACTTCCCCGGTGTAGTTGCGATACACGAGCAGGGTCGGTTTACGCGCTGGCGCCCCGCCATCGCGCAGAACGGCAACGTGGGTCAAAGCAACGAGGTGACCATTCACTTGCGCCGCCCACGAACTGTCATAGACGCCGGGCAGGTAGTCCGAAGTGGCATATTCCTTGCCGTCCTTCATCGACTTCACCCCGTGGCCGATGCGTGGCCGGTCGTGAGTGCAGTTGCCGATAAAGGGTTCGTCGGCGTTAGCGTTCGAGATGATGCTGAACGACCTGGAAACGGACAGCTTTCCGATGTCGACCGCGGGCGGACTGCTTCCTACCGGATGCCCGCCAAAATCGAGCGCTGCCGGATTGGCCGAGGGATTACCGGATGTCGTGGGTAACGTACCGCCGATGGTCGTTGGAGCATTGCCGGCGCCTGCTACGGGGGCGGCTGAAACCGATTTGGCCTTGCCGGTCTCGGATGTTGGGCGCTTGCTTTCGGCGGGTGTGCCGATCGATGGCTTTTCGTTCCCCGCAGCAGGGGTCGGCTGACTTTTGGCCGTGGGCGCTGTGGGGCGGTAGTAAGCGAGGTTGGGGGTGCGGCTACGGAGATAGGTGCGGAAGGCCTCGTCGTCGCTCAGGTCGATGATTTCAACGCGGCGGTTACGTGCCCGCCCCGCCTCATCACGGTTGTCGGCGATCGGCAAGGTTTCGCCGGCCCCCTGGAAAAATAGCTGTTCCGCGGAAATGCCTCGTTCCAGAAAAACCTTCGCCACTGCTTGGGCGCGGCGTTCTGACAAGTCGGCATTGGCGTGAGAATTACCGATGTCGTCGGTATGGCCGACGAGCAGGATGCGCTTGGATTTAAGGCTGTCCACCGTCTCGCGGTCGTTCTGAGCGGCCTTCGGAGATAGCCCCCGTTTCTGTTGGGTGAATGAATACTGATCGGCGATCTGGCGGAAGTAGCTTTCTGCTTCTGGGGTCAGTTCTGCGGACCCGCTCCGGAACTGGCGCTCGTTGTCGCGGATAGCGACTCGCAGGCCGACTGTTTGCGTACTTGTTCTTGACGCCTCCGTCTGGTTTGGGCTGGGCGACGGCGGAGTTTCGATCTTCTCGACCAGCATGTCGAGACCATTCGCCTTGGCGATTTTGGAAAGTTCGCAACGACGTCGGTCAATATCGGCGCCAATCAGGCCGCCGAGTGCAGCGCCTGCAGCCATGCCGATTGTTCTGCTGAGATTGGAGTGTTTGATTTGGTTGCCGACGATGCCGCCCACGATGGCGCCACCGACGATACCGATGTTGCGAGCGTTGTTGGCGCAGGGATCGTCGCTGGCAAACGTTTCCTGGAGGAAATTCTTGTCGCCCTGAGTAGTGGCACAGCCGCCGGCGAAGGTGGCGCAAATGAGCGCAGCGAGGATCTTTCCGGGTCGCCGGGCGGCTGCGCCAACGATGCTGACAGCAGCCGGAATGCTCGGCGTTCGATGCATGCAATTTCTCCCCGTATGTTTTTTTGCCCCGGCGATTCTATCAGCATTTGACAACGTAATTATGCTGAGGCGCTAACCGCAATGCTGCGCTGCGTCGGCCCGGACGCCGCCCGGTGCGCTTTCCTCCGCCCCGCTTCATGGACCCGTTCGCTTCCCTGCCGCCGAACCTGCCGTTTTCGCTCGACCTTGAGCCGCGCTGGCTGCTGCTGGAGCGCGGGCCGGGCGGCATCACCAGCACCGGGACCGACTGTGCGATCGTCGCCTGCCCGGTCGGCGGCCGGCCAGAGCGCTACGCCGGTTGCCCATGCCATCGGCGCTTCGGTCGCCGAGGCGATGGGCGCCGCGCTCGCCGCGTGGTTGGCCGAGCGGCGTTGACGACCGCGGCCGGCTGCCGCGCTTCGTATCGTATAATCGCCGTTTCGGTTTTTTGCCGCGCATTCTTAACCTTGCCGCCCGATTCATGACCCAGGACATCCGTACCCACCTCGCCGACCTGCTGCACACCGCGCTGGCGAGCGTTGCCCCCGACGCAGCCGACACGACTATCGTCCTCGATCGCCCGAAACAGGCGGCGCACGGCGACTTCGCCAGCAATCTCGCGCTGCAGATCGCGAAAGGCCTGAAGCGCGCGCCGCGCGACGTCGCGCAGCAGCTGCTCGCCGAACTGCCGGCTTCGCCCTGGTTGGCGAAGGCCGAGATCGCCGGCCCCGGCTTCATCAACTTCACGCTGCAGCCTGCCGCCAAGCTGAAGGTGGTGAGCGACGTGCTTGCCGCCGGCGCCGGCTTCGGCCGCTCGACGGCGGGGAAGAAACAGAAGGTCCAGGTCGAGTTCGTCTCGGCCAACCCGACCGGCCCGCTGCACGTCGGCCACGGCCGCGGCGCCGCCTACGGCGCCTCGCTGTCCAGCCTGCTGGCCTTTGCCGGCTGGGACGTGACCCGCGAATACTATGTGAACGACGCCGGCCGGCAGATGGACATCCTCGGCCTCTCCACCTGGCTGCGCTATCTGGAATTGCACGGCGAGCAGGTGCCCTTCCCGCCGAACGCCTATCAGGGCGACTACGTGCGCGACATGGCTAGGCAGATGCAGTTGGCGCACCGCGACAAGTACGTGAAATCGGCCGCTGACGTGCTCGCCGGCACGCCCGGCCTGCCCGACACCGAACGCGCCGACGACGAGGCGAAGAACCAGCGCGAGCTGCACCTCGACGCGCTGATCGCCAACGCCAAGGCGCTGCTCGGCGAGGACTGGGCCTACGTGCACAACCACGCGCTGACCGAGCAGCTGGCCGACTGCCGCGACGACCTCGAAGAGTTCGGTGTGCATTTCGAGGTCTGGTTCTCGGAGAAGGCGCTCTACGATACCGGCCTCGTTGCCCGCTGCATCGAGCGCATGGAGCAGGCCGGCCACATCTACCTGCAGGACGGCGCCAAGTGGTTCCGCTCGACCGCCTTCGGCGACGAGAAGGACCGCGTCGTGCAGCGCGAGAACGGCCTGTTCACGTACTTCGCGTCGGACATTGCCTACCACCTGAACAAGTTCGAGCGCGGCTTCGACAAGGTCATCAACATCTGGGGCGCCGACCACCACGGCTACATCCCGCGCGTCAGCGGCGCGCTGAAGGCGCTCGACCTCGACGCCGACAAGCTGCACGTGGCGCTGGTCCAGTTCGCCGTGCTCTACCGCAACGGCCAGAAGGCCTCGATGTCGACGCGTTCCGGCGAGTTCGTCACGCTGCGCGACCTGCGCCGCGAAGTCGGCAACGACGCCTGCCGCTTCTTCTACGTGCTCCGGAAGTCGGACCAGCATCTCGACTTCGACCTCGACCTGGCGAAGAGCCAGTCGAACGAGAACCCGGTTTATTACATCCAGTACGCGCACGCCCGCATCTGCTCGGTGCTCAACACCTGGACGGAAGCCGGCGGCGACGAAGCGGCGCTCGCCCAGGCCGACCTGGCCCGCCTCGACAACCCGCGCGAACTGGCGATCGCCGCCAAGCTCGCCGAGTTTCCGGAAATCATCGCCGCCGCCGCCGCCGACCTGGCGCCGCACGCCGTTGCCTTCTACCTGAAGGACCTCGCCGCCGAGTTCCACAGCTGGTACAACGCCGAACGCATGCTGGTCGACGATGTCGCGCTGAAGGATGCGCGCGTCGCGCTGGCCGCCGCCGTGCGCCAGACGATCCGCAACGGCATGGCCATCCTCGGGGTATCCTGCCCCGCGTCGATGTAACTTCGCAGCCAGGGGAAAACAAGCGCAATGAGCCGTGACATGAAACCCAAACGCGCCCCGGCCCGGAAGAAGTCGGCCGGCGGCACGCTGGTCGGGCTGTTCGTCGGCCTCGTCCTCGGCATCGTCGGAGCGGCGGCGGTGGTCTGGTACATCAACAAGATGCCGACCCCGTTCAAGCCGCAGGTCGCACAGCCGGCCGCAACGACCAACGGCGGCAAGGCGGCGCCCGCCGCCAACGCCGGGCCGGCGCCGCTGCCGGGCAAGCCGGGCGATCCGATCCCGGAAAAGCGCTTCCAGTTCTACGACATCCTGCCGGGCAAGGCCGAGGCCAAGGTGGACGGCGTCGCCGCGCCGGAGCCCAGGGAAGCCAAGGGCAAGGACGCCAAGGAGGCCAAGGAAAGCGACGCGGCCGGCAAGGAAACGATCTTCCTGCAGGCCGGCTCGTTCCAGAATCCCGACGATGCGGACAACCAGAAGGCGAAACTCGCGTTATTGGGCATGGAGGCTGCCGTCCAGCAGGTGATGGTGCACGACAAGGTCTGGTACCGCGTCCGCCTCGGGCCGTATGCGAAGATCGACGACGTCAACCGGGTCCGTTCCGAACTCGCCAAGCAGGGCATCGAGGCGGCCGTGGCCAAGAAGGACTAAGAAGGAGAAAACGATGCAGAAGCGCACTTTCATTTCGCTGGTGGCCGGCCTCGCGGCGGCTGTTCTGATGCTCGGCTCGGCGCAGGCGCAGGTCGCCGCCGGTCGCGACTACGTGCCGATCGATCCGCCGCAGCCGGGCGAGACGCCGGCGAAGATCGAGGTGATCGAGTTCTTCTCCTACGGCTGCCCGCACTGCAACGACTTCCATCCGCTGATCAGCAAGTGGGCCGCCAAGCTGCCGGCCGACGTCGTCTTCAAGCGGGTGCCGGTGTCCTTCGGCCGCGCGCAGTGGGCCAACATCGGCAAGCTGTACTACGCCGCCGAGGCCATCGGCGAGCTCGGCCGCCTCGACGGCGCCGCCTTCCAGGCGATCCACGAGAAGGGCGTCAAGCTCTACGACGAGGCGACGATCATGCAGTTCGCCGTGCAGCAGGGCGTCGACGGCAAGAAGTTCGCCGACGCCTTCGGCTCCTTCGGCGTGCAGAGCAAGATGAAGCGTGCCGACCAGATGACCCAGGCCTACAAGGTGCAGGGCGTCCCGGCGATCGCCGTCGACGGCCGCTACATGGTGCTGAACGAAGGCATCAAGAGCTACGAGGAACTGCTGGCGCGTACCGACAAGGTGATCGCCAAGGCGCGCGCCGAGAAGAAGAAATAAGCGGCGTGCACGCAGTCCCCGCGTCACCGGAAACCCGCAGCCCGCTGCGGGTTTTTCTTAGCGGCGCCTCCAGCGGCATCGGCGCCGCGCTGGCCCGCTACTACGCCGCGCAGGGGGCGATCCTGGGCCTCGCCGCGCGCCGCGCCGAGGCACTCGCCGAACTGGCGGCGACGCTGCCCGGCGAACACGCGACCTATCCGCTCGACGTCGCCGATGCGCCGGCGCTGGCCGCGGCGGCGGCCGATTTCGTCGGGCGTTTCGGGCCGCCGGACATCGTCATTGCCAATGCCGGCGTTTCCGCCGGCACGCTGACCGAGCATCCGGAGGACCTCGCGGCGTTCCGCCGCATCATGGACACCAACGTTTACGGCATGGCGGCGACCTTCGCCCCGTTCATCGACCCGATGCATGCTGCCGCTCGCGGCGGCCGTCTGGTCGGCATCGCCTCGGTCGCCGGCATCCGCGGCCTGCCCGGGGCCGAGGCCTACAGCGCGTCGAAGGCAGCGGCGATCGCCTATCTGGAGAGCCTGCGCCTGGAAATGCGGCCGTACCGGATCAAGGTGGTGACCATCGCCCCCGGCTACATCGACACGCCGATGACCGAGATCAACCCCTATCCGATGCCCTTCATGCTGCCGGCAGACGTCGCCGCGCGGCGCTTTGCCGCGGCGATCGCGCGCGGCACCAGCTATACGGTGATCCCGTGGCAGATGGGCGTCGTCGCCAAGCTGCTGCGCCTGCTGCCGAACTGGCTCTACGACCGCCTTTTCGTCGGCGCGCCGCGCAAGCCGCGGCTTTGATCCTTATAATCCGCGCCTGACCGATCCGGAGATTGCCGCGATGAAACGCTTCCTGCCCCTGATGCTGCTTGCGGCGCTTGCCGCGCCGTTCACCGCAGCTGCCGCCGAGGCCGACGGCCCGGCCGCCGTCGCCAAACTCGGCCGCCTCAACGGACAGGCGCTGGCCTGCCGGCAGATGGACCTTTCCGCCCAGGCGAAGAGTGCGCTGGTGGCGCTGGCGCCGAAGACGCGCGAGATCGGCGAACGTTTCGAGGCGGAGACCAACCGCAGCTTCCTTTCCCCGGCGCCGTGCGGCGCGCGCCAGCGGCTCGCCGGCGAGATCGACGGGGCGGTGCTCGAATTGCGCCTGGCCTATCCTTCCGCCCGCCACACCGACGCGGAAGCGCCGGTGACGACCGAGATCGTCACCCGCTACCTGCTCGCCGACCACCACGGCCGCACCGTGACCGACCAGGATTTCCGCGGCCGCTTCCAGCTGCTGACCTTCGGCTATACCTCCTGCCCCGACGTCTGTCCGACCACGCTCGCCGAGATGGCGGCGGTGCTGAAGGAGCTCGGCGACTCGGCCAGGCGCCTGCAGCCGCTGTTCATCACCGTCGACCCGGAGCGCGACACGCCGGCGCTGCTGAAGGAGTACACGGCGACTTTCGATGCCCGCATCCTCGGGCTGTCGGGGTCGCCGGAACTGGTGCGCGGCGTCGCCGACAATTTCAAGGTGCGCTTCGAGAAGGTGCGGGAGGCCGGGGCGCCGGCCGAGCGCTATACCGTGGATCACTCGGCGGGGATGTTCCTGCTCGGGCCGGACGGCCGCTTCCTTGCCCGCTTCCCCTACGCCATGCCGGTGCAGGAACTCAGCCGGCGCATCGGCGACTACCTGAAGAGCACCCCCTGACGGAGCGAGGGCGGGGGGTCAGCGGGCGTCGAGGCTGATCGTCGCCACCACCGTGTTGCCGCAGCCCGGATAGTCGATCGCGGAGAAGCTGGTGCGCTGGGCCATGGCGATGCCGCGGCCGTTCGGGTCGAAGATCCGCGTCGGGTCGAAATCCAGGTAGTGCTGCCAGTCGAAGCCGTTGCCCTCGTCGCTGATCGTGAAGCGCAGGCGGTCCGCCAGGCGCTCCACGCGCACCCGGGCGACGCGCTCGCTGAACTGCGGCAGCTCCAGGCGGCGGCCGATCTCGGCCTGCCAGTCGTTTTCCATCAACAGCAGCGTCTTTTCCCGGTAGCTGATGCCGAGGTTGCCGTGTTCGACGGCATTGACCATCAGCTCGGTGATGCCGAACAGCGCGCTGTGCGGGCTCGGGCACAGGCCGGCGAGGAATTCGGCGAGCGCATGGATCTCGTCCAGCGTGCGGAAATGGAACTCGATCGACGACAGCTGCTGGAAGGCCCGCTCCATGCTGTCGGCGCGGGTCACCGCGGTGCGCAGCGCACGCCGGTCGCCGATCGCCGCGCGCACCACCGCGCACAGCGTTTCCGGCTCGTACGGCTTGGTCAGGTAGTAATAGGCGCCGGCGGCCAGCCCCTCGCGCACCTGTTCCGGCGCCGAGGCCGCCGTCTGCATGATCACCGGGATCTCGGCGAAGCGGGGGTCGGCCTTCATCCGCCGCAGCAGCTCCAGCCCGTCGAGCACCGGCATGATGCGGTCGAGGATGACCAGGTCGTAGGGGGCGTCGGTGCTTTCCAGCGCCTGCCAGGCCTCCTTGCCGTTGCTGGCGGTGTCGAGCCGGTAATCGGCTTCCTCGGACAGGTACTCCTCGATGATCGCCAGATTGAGCGGCTCGTCGTCTACGCTGAGGATGCGGGTGGTGGCCATGGCTGTCTTGTCTCCTCGTCTTGTTGTCGCGTATCGCGTTTCTCGGGCTCCCGGATTCGCCTCGCCGGCGCCGGAATCCTCGCCGTCGGGGTCGGCGAAAGCGCAGTATATATGCGCTTGTCGTTGTTTGAGCCCATTGCCGCGCCGAATTCTCTATTGACCCACATCAAGGGGCGCCGCCCGGGTCGGCGGTAGACTCGGCAGCTTCCAGAATTCCCTCCGCAGAAGCCATGGACCGTTCCTCCCTGCCGGACCTCGTTTGCCCCGCCGGTAGCCTGCCGGCGCTGAAGGCTGCCGTCGACAACGGCGCCGACGCCGTTTACCTCGGCTACAAGAACGATACCAACGCCCGCAATTTCGCCGGCCTCAACTTCGACCCGAAGGCCATGGCCGACGGCGTCCGCTACGCCCACGGCAAGGGCTGCGAAGTGCTGATGGCGATCAATACCTTCCCGCAGCCGGGCCGTACCGCCGACTGGCGCGCCGCCGTCGACGGCGCGGTCGAACTCGGCGTCGATGCGATCATCCTCGCCGACGTCGGCCTGCTCGACTACGCGCGCAACCGCCATCCGCAGCAGCGCCTGCACCTCTCGGTGCAGGGCTCGGCGACCAGCTACGAGGCGATCAACTTCGCCCACCGCGAATTCGGCGTGCAGCGCGCGGTGCTGCCGCGCGTGCTGACGCTGGCGCAGGTCGAGCACGTGATCAGGAACACGCCGGTCGAGATCGAGGTCTTCGGCTTCGGCAGCTTGTGCGTGATGAACGAGGGCCGCTGCTGGCTCTCCTCCTACGCCACCGGCGAGTCGCCGAACACCGTCGGTGCCTGCTCGCCGGCCAAGTACGTGAAATGGGACAAGACGCCGGCGGCGCCGGGCCGGCCCGGGCAGATGGAAACGCGGCTGAACGGCATCCTCATCGACCGTTTCGCCGACGACGAGCCGGCCGGCTACCCGACGCTGTGCAAGGGACGCTTCGAAGTGCAGGGCGAGACCTACTATGCGCTGGAGGAGCCGACCAGCCTGAACGTGCTGGAGATCCTGCCGGAGATCATCAAGATCGGCGTCAAGGCGATCAAGGTCGAAGGCCGCCAGCGCAGCCCGGCCTACGTCACGCAGGTGACGCGCACGCTGCGTGCCGCGCTGGATGCGCTGGCCAACGACAGTGAGCGCTTCCATGTAAAGCCGACCTGGCAGGCGGAACTGGCCAAGGTCTCGGAAGGCAACCAGGCGACGCTCGGCGCCTACAACCGCCCGTGGCGGTGATTTCCCCTGAATTGCGGATGACGAACATGAAGCGCGTGAAGTTGGCCCTGGGCCCCCTGCTGTATTTCTGGCCGAAAAACGAAGTCATGGAGTTCTACGCCGAGATGGCGCAGAACGAGGCGCTCGACATCATCTACGTCGGCGAAGTCGTCTGCTCGCGCCGGCAGCAGCTGCGCACCGCCGACTGGATCGGCCTGGCGCGCGACCTGACCGATGCCGGCAAGGAAGTCGTCGTGTCGGCGCAGGCGCTGCTCGAATCGGAGAGCGACCTGAAGGCGATGCGCCGCCTGATCGACGAGGCCGGCTGCAAGATCGAGGCCAACGACCTCGGCGCGGTGAATCTGGTGCAGGGCAAGCTGCCCTTCGTCGCCGGCCCGCACCTCAACATCTACAACGAGGCGACGCTGGCGACCTACGCCCGCTACGGCCTGCAGCGCTGGGTGCCGCCGCTGGAGGCGACGCGCACGCTGGTCGAGACGCTGCACGCCAGCCGTCCGGAAGGCGTGGAGACCGAGGTCTTCGTCTTCGGCAAGCTGCCGCTGGCGTTCTCGGCGCGCTGCTTCACCGCGCGCCACTACAACCTGAACAAGGACGACTGCCAGTTCAAGTGCCTCGACCACCCGGAAGGGATGACGCTGAAAACGCGCGAAGGGCAGAGCTTCCTCGCCATCAACGGCATCCAGACGATGTCGGCGCAGAGCTACAATCTGCTGCACGAGGTACCGACGCTATGCGCGATGGGCGTCGACGCCATCCGCATCAGCCCGCAGCCGCAATACACCGCCGAGATCGTTGCCGCCTTCGATGCCGCCCGCCGCGGCGAGCCCGCCTCGGAGAACAGCGCCTGGAATCCGGAGGGCCTGGTTGACGGCTACTGGTTCGGCGACGCCGGCATCGTCCAGCGCCACACGCAGGCCGTGGCGGCGCTGGGTTGAACTCACAGGAGCATGACATGAACCAGGGCTTCAGCATTCCCAAGTTCCAACTGCCGGGCTTCGTCGCCCGCATCGGCGAGAAATTGCCGCAGTGGCCGCATGCCGTGGCGCTGACGACGGCGCTCAACGCCGCCGTGAAGCTGAAGCTGCTGCCCGAGGACAGCCTGGCCGCGATGGAGGGCAAGACCTTCGTCGTGCAGGTGTACGACACCGGCGGCCAGGCCGCCTTCACCTACCGCGGCGGCTTCTTCCGCCCGCTGTTCAACCCCGCCGGCTCGCCCGACCTGGCCTTCCGCGCCAACCTCTCCGCCTTCCTGCAGGTGGCAACGCGGCAGGAAGACCCGGACACGCTGTTCTTCAACCGCGAGCTCTCCATTGAGGGTGACACCGAACTCGGCCTGGTCGTGAAGAACATGCTCGACGCGATCGACCTGACGCAACTCAAGCTGAGCCTGCCGCAGCTACCCCGGCTGCCGATCAACCTGCCGTTCAGCCAACGCTGATCTCGCCGTCGACCACCCGCGTCGTGCGTGGCACGATGCTGACGGTTTCCTCGGTGGTGATCGGCGTCTCGGCGCCGTTCAGGGCACGGATGCTGGTCGGCCCGAGGTAGACATCGACCGACGGCTCCAGATGCCCGCTGGCGCTCAGCACTTTCCCCGTCAGCCCCGGATAGGCATGCTCCAGCGCATGCAGCACATCACCCACCGTGTCGCCGCTGACGGTGACTTCATCGTGCCCTTCCGCCAAGGCCCGCAGAGGCAGTGGAATGTGGACGGAAACAACCGGTGAATCGATCATGGCTGGCCTCCTCTTGCAAGAGTCATCAATGATTCAGACCACGGATTCCCGGCAGGCGTTCCGGAACGCCTGCCGGCCTGTCAGTCCCGGCGCATCGCGGCCAGATAGGCAGCCTTGGCCTGGCGGCTGATCAGCGAGGGCTGGTACAGCACCGTCGGCACCTTACCGCTTGCCCGGATGGTGAACTTGAACAGAAAGGTCGAGTCGAGCGGCTGGTAGAGCCAGGGCGAGGCCGCCCGCGTCATCTCCTGCGGCCGTGAGCGGCCGATCCAGCTGCCATCCTTCACGGCGGCGACCCGGTCCTCGACGACTGGCAACAACTCGCCGGCCTCGGTCACCCGTTCGACACTGACCGATTCGACCGTCTCCGCCTGCTTGATGCGGAACGAAAAGCCCCAGGTCAGCTGCGACTGCTCCGGCTGCCCCGGGCTCAATGCCGCGTGCAGCCCGGCCATCTCGATCCTGTACTGGGCATTCTCGGCGGGCAGCGCGCCGGCGCTGGTCATCGGCAATGTCACCACCACGCCGCCATCGACCCGGAACGGCATCTCGCTGACCGGACGGCCGAGATAGGTGGGGCCGGTGGCGCAGGCGGCGAGGAGAAGGGCAAGCAGGGGGAGGCGTGACATCGGAGATTCCGGGGGCTGGAGATGTTTCAATGGCGCCGCTTCGCGGCGACCGATGAATAACTATAGGTCGTTCACGCTTGGCCGATTCGTTCCCCTATTGTTTGAGCTGCCTGATTTCTTTGACGCTCGCTTCTCCATCGCCTGCCTTGCGCAGAATTCCTTCGCCAGCGGGTGGGTGATGAAGGGCACACAATTCCAGAAATTCAGGAATTGAACCTGGAACCTTTTCCCTTATGTCATACCAGACTACGATGTCGGCGCCAGCCCCAAAGACTCCGGCAGGTTCTCAACGAATTGCGCTTTCTTTTCATCTGGGTATTCGGTGCGCAGATCCCTTAGCCGTCTTGCCAATATTCGCTGATCCTCTTCGCTCATACACTGAAGTTCCTTCGCCAACTGCTCCATAGCACCGACTGCAATATCTGCATCCAATAAGTCCTCATTTGTGAACTCTAGAAATATAGCTAAATCGGCAAGTGACTTAATCAAGTGTTTATTAAACAAATCGCTCATGGCTTAACTACTTTCACTTGAATATTACTGATTCCGAGATCATTGAGCATCTTGACGGCTCTGGTTGCCTGGGTATTACTTGAAACCTCCCACCGTCCAGCAAGACCATTTTGACTCAGCGCTTCTGACTGACGAAGCTCCTGATCCTTAGCCTTGTCTGTTGTCACGATAGAAATTTGCACTTCGGATTTGAAACCGCCGCTGCTAATCCTAAGGAAAACGGATGAGCATTACCGGTTCAGGATAATCCTCAAGTCTGTCCGACAGATATGGCTGCTGCGGTCGATTCTTGAACAGCTTGATGTTCACTCCATACTCAGTCACAGTTATGACAATTGACAAGGCTTCGTGCGATCCGAAATCGTGTTTTTCTGCCCATAACTCAATCTCTGCTGACGCAAATGCCAATGCCTGAGGGAGGTGGTCGTCTTCAATGTAGTCGTCGGTGTGGAAAGAATTTACAAATACTTCGATTCCAGTTTCATCGCCTACCCTATCTAGGGTGGGTATTTGACGCTCTGACAAGAGTTTCGCAAGAAACACATAGTCACCTCGGACGCAGATACCGGCGTTCAGCAGCGCCAACAAATTTGGGTGTAATTGCTGTGCTTTGGGATGTTGAGGCAGCAGTCGTTTCATAGCCTCATTTGCATAAATCATGATTTTTCTCCCAAATAGCGTAGGCTTTTTTGGATGCCCTTCATGAATGAAGGATCATCCAATAACTTGTTAACTGAATTGCGGAAATTGAACCTGGAACCTTTTTCCTTTTTCCTCCGTGCCTCGCCAAAAACGCGCCTGGTTCGCCGGACTCTGGGCCAACGCCTCCGACCCGCCGGCCATTCCCGGCTTGACGCGGGGCTAATGGATAATCTGGGTTCAACTGACCCAGGTAATACATAGTCCGTAGAAGAAACCGACAAGAGACACCACCAAAGGAGAAAGCGAGGACGCAAAAAAAAGAAACTTCCGCCCTCTTCGGTATTGCCGGCGATAGCTATCAACAGCAAACAAGGCGAATACAGCAACAAAAGCAATCGCTCTAAACAAGCGGCTTTCCAAATTACCGTCACCTGATAAGACAGCTGTGTTCCACCAAAGCCCGACAAAGACAACCAGAATTGCATGAACGGCGATGCAATAAATAACCTCTGTTGCAAATGCGAAATATTTCATTTATTTGAATATGCCTTCATAAATACGAGTCGAGTAATCCGGAAGCAACGCTCCAACCTGTGCTTTCTGAAGCCTGTCCAAGAGCAACGACGCCGTCGACTGCCCCGGATTCGTATTTGGAATAAGCACGGTTCTTAGGGCGCCGGTCGGCGTCGCTGCGTTGACATCCAGCATCCGATCAATCGTTGCCGGAGCATAGTGGGCCAGCGCGCTGTCTCCATAAACCAGCGTCGTGCCTACCTGTACGCGTCCCGACAGAAGCGCCAGCCCCAAAGAACCCATCTGGGCAAAATCCTGCGCGGTCTGGCTACCCGGCGCAAGCCATTCGGCGAGGCGGCCGGTGCCGCTATCCGGCAGATAAACCACACTCCCCTGTGTCGCACGATAAAGATTGACGGCATTGGAGTAGATGCCGTAGCTGGAATCCGCCAATGTGGCCATACCCGTTGCCGCAGTCAGTGCTCCGGCAGGTTTTGAAATCCCCGTAGGCTCTGCCAAGACCAGGGTGCCTCCGGCGACCGTCATGATCGCTCCTGTACCCGCTCCCGCGACAGACCCTGCAAAATTGATTCCTGCTTTCGTCAACCTGGCCCAGTCGACTTGTCCGGTACGTAAGGCGTCTTGATTTACATCGCCATTGGGCAGGAAATATCCGTTCAACTCCGTGAGCGAGGCAAGAGCATCAGCCGAGCAAAACGTTGTACAGGTCTTCTGCAACTCATCCCTTATCTGCTTGATTGCGTTGGCGGACATCATCACCGAACCGCAGGTTCCGTTGGCCAGACAAAGCTGTGCTTCGGCAGTTTGCTTCTGGTCAATGGCCCTCCATTTGTCTTCAACAGATTTGCATTCGGCAACACTCTTGCAGGCCGCAAGCTCCTGCCGCTTCCTGTCGATCTGGTCGTGTCGCAGATAGTTATACGTCGTCGCGTTATGCGCCACCGTGCCGCCCAGCGCGGCACCGCCCTGGCCGTCGGCGAGCGCCCCGATGCCGGCCCCCAGCAGCGCGCTGCCGAGCTGCAGGTAGCCGGCAACACCGCCTCGTTGACCGCCCCGCTCGCCGCCCCCGCGAGCACGCTGCCGTTGCCGACCCTGGCCTGCAGCACGCCGGCCAGCCCGTGCAGGATCACCTTGTTCGCGCTCCCTTCCTGCCAGTTGTCGTAGTTGGCGTTCGCCGCCGGGTCGGCGAGCGTCCGCGCCGCCTGCTCGCTCGTCATCCCCTCGTGGTCCAGCCGGGCGAGTTCGTAGCGGTCGACGTTGCTGAGCGTGCCGCCATTGGCCTGCTTGGCATCGAGTTCCTGGCGCAGGGTGGCGTCGTTGATCGGTTTCCGCATCGCCGTCGACAGATCGCCGATCATCCCCGCCGCCACCTGCCCGACCAGGTTCGCCGCCTGCGCGTTCTGCTGCGCGGTCTGCATCCTCCGCTCGACGCGCGCCGCGTCCTGCAGCGTCAGCGTGTTGGTCAGCGCCTGGTTGGCGGTCGCCGCGTCGCGGCCGGTGAGCGTCGCCGCCGCCTGCCGGCTGGCTTCGTCCCCACCGGTCAGCGTGATCGTCGCGGGGGAGATCACCGCGAGCGTCTGACTGCGTTCGCTGCCACTCTTCGGCAATCCCTGCTGGCCGGCGAGATTGGCGAGCAGGTTGGTCGCC